>CAWCMU010000026.1:0-88997 GCA_963796695.1 uncultured Acidobacteriaceae bacterium
CCGCGCCCTCGGATGCCGCTCGCGAAGCGGTTACTCCTGCCAAGCCCGACGCCGAGACCGAAGAGCTCTATCTTAAAGGCCGCTATTACTGGCATAAGCGCACGCCTGCCGATCTGAATAAGGCGGTCGATTACTTTACCCAGGCAATCGTCCATAGCCCCAATTACGCACCGGCGTACGTAGGTCTGGCCGACTGCTACAACCTGCTGCGCGAGTTTGCGGACATGCCGCCGGAAGAAGCCTTCCCGCGAGCCTTGGCTGCGGCTCAAAAAGCCGTGGAACTGGACGGCTCCTCGGCGGAGGCGCACGCCTCTCTGGCCTTTGTGATGGCGTACTGGAAATGGGATTTCGCGGCAGCCGACCGGGAGTTTCGCCGCGCTATCCAGCTGAACCCCGACTACGCCACCGCACACCATTGGTATGCGAACTTCCTGGTGCTGATGGGACGTACCCCGGAAGCCATGCAGGAAATCAAACGCGCCGAGGAGCTCGACCCGTCTTCCACTCCCATCCTGGCAGACAAAGCGCTGATCATGTTTCACGCGGGCAAGCGGCAAGAAGCAACCGCGCTGCTGAAGCAAATCGAAAATAGCCAGCCGGATTTCTTCTCAACTCACAAATATCTTTCGTACATCTACCTGACTCAGGGTGACTACGGTAATTATTTGGTAGAAGCGGCGAAGGCCGCTCACTTGTCGGACGACGCCAACCAGTCGGCTATTGTCCGCACCGAAGAACAGGGCTTTAAGTCCGGCGGACAGGCGGGAATGTTTCAAAATGCCCTCAACATAGAGAAGAAGCTGTGCGCCGAGGGAAAGTTTTCGCCGTTTATGGTGGCTGCGACCTACGCCAAAATCGGAGATAAACCGGAGGCACTGCAATACCTTCAGCTGGCCTATGACAAGCACGACCCAACTTTTGTTACCTTGTGGTCGAACGACTCCTTTGTGATCATCCGGCAGGAACCGGAGTATCGCAAACTGGTGGCGGCGTCGGGCCTCCCGCAGGGTTCCCTTACCGGCAAATGATCGGACCTCACGGCAATGTTCTGTCTGTCATCCCGAGCGAAGCCGAGGGATCTGTGGTTTGCCCCTCACACTTGAACGCCCCGCAGCGTGCTGAGGGCTGAACAGGTCTTTGAAAGCCGGGCTTCAGCTGCGCCGAATCTGCCGGTCAAAACAAAATGATCTTACTGGTAAGATTGTGGCAGAATCTTACTGATAAGATCATTTTTTGTGATTTCCAACTCGAAACCCGTTCGCCAAGCCGAAAACTAGCTCCAGTTCCCCTATTCTCCGTGCCTCTGTGTGTCTGTGGTGAATAACGCGCTTTGAGGTTACGGTTTGATGGCCGGCAGCTGCGAGGCGATCTGCACGTTGAAGAGACTATCCAGCCTGCGGTCCAATTGCATGAACAGCGCTGCCTTGGTTCCCGGAAGCACCTGCTCGAACTTGGGCAGGTATTCCAGGCGCAGGCCGATGATGGTCTGGTCGGCCTGGGCCAGCAGGCGGGTTAGGTTGTCAGCTTCCTGCGGCGTCATGGTTTTGTAGATGCGCGCGTAATCCTTTACCAGGCCAAAGCGGGTATCGTTCACCTTGCGGACTTCGGCGGCGTACTGGTTATAAAGCGGCCAGAAGCCGGCCGCTTCGCTGTCGCTCAGATCCATGTTCTTGGTAATGATTTTCTTGGATTCGGCCTGCAGGTTCTGCCGTAGAAGCGCAACGTCTTTATCGTTTACCGTGGGCAGGGGCGTGCTGTAGGTCTGCGCAGAGAGGATCCCCGCGGACAGCAGAGACAGGAGAATCAGGCCGAGTTCGAGTCTGAGATTATGCCGCATTGTTCCCTCCGGCCTTGCATGCGATGCCGTCGCATTTCGGCAGCAGCCGCGTTTAGCTTACCTGTTCGCAGCTCGGGTGGCTTTCTCCTGCCAACTAATGACTTCCATAGCGACCAGCCGGGCGATGAGGACCGCCAAATACAGCTGCCCAGTCAAGGCTTCTCCCATCGCGAGATTCCGTGCGATGGGTAGCGTAGGAGTTACATCTCCGTATCCAACCGTGGTCAGGGTCACGTAGCTGAAGTAAATCCAATCTCCCACATTCGACAAAGTTCCATCCGTAACATTAAAAGATCCCGGATGCAGGGTGGCGGTAATGTGGTATGCGTGCGCCCATCCCAAACCGAAAAGCAAATACACCGCGATGGCGCCCTGCACCCGGGCTGGTGTTACCTCTCCAGCTCGGAAGACCTGCGACAGAAGGACTACGGCGATGACAATGATCGCCGCCAGGGTCCACCAATCACTCAGCAACGCCAGTTTCGGAGTGGGCGCCCACCAATTGAGCCAGCGAACCACCAGGGCGACTATTCCCACCCCAACGCCCAACGGGAAGACCAGTCGGCGGCCCCAGCCGATTGCCACCCCTGAGATCAGCAGGATGGAAAATCCCATGTTGGCGTAGAACTGGTAATGCTCTTTGCCAAAACCCACAGACGGCAGGATGAACGCAATTAAAATTTGCAGCACGAGGAAGAACGAGAGATTGGCCTGGGATTGCCAGCTCTCCCTGATGATGCCTTTAGCTCGTTGCCGAACCGCCCCGTGCATAAGAGTCATCGCGTGCTCTCGTAACAGGCATTTTGAGTGAACATCTGGCGCCGGGAAAGGCGACGTTGTTACCGATGGACTTCGGCCGAATGAAAAAGGGCCAGGCAGGCCTGGCCCTCCGACACCTCGAGGTTTCTATGTACCCGCGATGCCTTTGTTCTGAAGGATTCGCACTACCACGCGGCGATTCGCGGCCTGCCCTTCGCTGGTACTGTCGGGAGCGACCTGGTCAGCCGTGCCCATTGCGCCCGGAGCCAGAACGTTGGTAAGCGGAATGCCGCCCTGCTGCTCGATGAAATCCAGCACATTGGCAGCGCGTTCGCTGCTCAACTTCTGGTTAAGAGCAGCTGACCCAACGGCAGAAGCGTATCCCTGCACCTGGATGATGTAGGCGTTGATGCCCATGGCCTGCTTGGCCAGCTTCAGCAATTGCGGCTTGTACTGCGGATCGATGTTCACGCTGCCATTGGCGAAGTAAACCGTCACCTCGCCCAGAATGTTGTAGTCGGCCAGCTCGCCGAAGCGCTTGTTAGCAGCTGCAATGGCGGCTTTATTGGCGGCGATCTTCTGCTGCTCTTCGGTCAATTGCGCCTGCTGCTCCGCCAGCGCGGCCTGTTGCTGCTTCAACTGCTGCTCGCTCTGCTGAATCTGCTGCTGGTTGGCTTTGGTCTGGGCTTCGGTGGGAGCTACGCCGGCCTGGATGTCTTCCGCGTTGTTAAGACCCGAACCCTTGAACTTGACGGTATCGGCTACCAACTGATTCTGCGCATTGTAAGTTCCTTGTACCTGGACTGGTAGGCCCGGAATAAGAGCAGTCATTGCCATCTGTTTCTTGCGAGCGTGGAACAGCCCCTCGGCCTCTTCAACCTGGGTTGCGGGAGTGAGGATAACCACCACGTTGCCCGCAGTATCGCTTTGCACCGTCATGGTGGCGCCGCTGCGCCCGGTAATCAACCCTTGCACCTGCGAGCTTTGGGCCGCCGCAACTCCACATGCCAGCACCACCATGGCCAGGGCCATGAAAAGCGCTATTTTCGTCGTTTTTCCCCTCATTATGCTTCTCCTTGTGTCTCGTTGTACTCCCCGGCCGAGAGCCAGTGGATCAATCAGTCCGGGTGCAGCTCGGGAGCACTGTGTCGGCTTCTCAAGTTTGGTCGATCGCAGTCCGGCGAATCCCCTTACTCGGGGTGACACGGAGATGGTAAGAACTTATGGGCCGTCATGATACTGGCAAAACTAGTAGGCGAACGAAAAGTTTTTCGATGCGCCGCCCATGAAGCAGTGTGTACTGATTCGTTAATCATTGTTTTTATTGCTTCCTATCAGTATTTCTGCTAGTTATGCTCGCAAGTCCGCGGACGTAGGATGGTCGGACGACAAGCAAAAGTCCTGCGCAATGCAGCGACGAGGAGAGGGATCGTGCGGAAAAAATCTGGTCTCACAAAAATAATGTTGAGCGCAATGCTGCTGGCTAGCATGTTAGTTCTGACTGGCCTTCCCAGCTTTGCCCGCGACAAGAACGAAACCATCGATGCCACGGCGTGGGGCACAAGCACTCAGCTGGGAAAGAATGTCGGCATAACGATCATCATTTACCAGTACTCAACCCCGGAAGATCAGGACACGCTGGTAGAAGCGTTCCAGAAAGGTCAGAACCAGGGTCTGGTCAACGCGCTGGAGAAGATGAAGGCAGTCGGCCACATCTCCATTACCGGCACCTTGGGCTATGATCTCAGCTTCATCCGGTTGATTCAGACGCCTACTGGCCGCACCATTCGCTTCGCCACCAATCGCCCCATTCACTTCGGCGAAGCCTACTGGGATACGCAGAGCCAGTACTACAACCTTACCGCCGGCGAAATCAACATCGACTCGCAGGACAAGAGCAAGAGCAGCGGTGTGTTGTATCCTGCCGCGCAGTTGGCCATCGGATCTGATGGTCAGCTCACGCTGGAACTCAACAAGAATCCCTGGCGACTGGGCAACATCATCGACTGGGCAGGGACCACCGGCGAGAACTAACTGTACGTTTTGTGAGACTAGACAGGGCACCGGCAGTGGACAGTCTCTGCCGGCCCTTCTTTCCGTCTGTCCATGGGGCAGCTTGCAAGATCAGTCTGTTCGGTCCACATCCCACTCTCAGTGAGGAACATCATGAAGATTCAGCGTCATTTTGTGGTCGTAGCAGCATGTGTGTTTACGGTTTGCGTTTTTGCCAGCATCGCTGCCGCTCAATCGAAGGGCAAGTACGTGTGCGACGAGCCCAATCCGCAGAGCCTCTGTAATGCCGACAACACCTGCTCGGCCTCTGGATCCTGCACGGTGGATATTAAGCGGCAGGGCATGAACGGAGCCACGGCGACTCCGGGCTTTCCCAAGGCCAAGTCCAACTCGCTCTTCTGCGTAAAGGAAGGCACGACCGTGACCTTCCAGTCTTCGTCCAAAGGACACTGGCTTCTTAGTGGATTTTGGGCCTACTTCGCCGTTTGATCCGCCGGACGCAATTATCGGCGGCGCAAAGAAGCCGGTGCAGGTGGTAGCCAAACGTCCGGGATGCTTCAAGTACTCGGCGGGCGCTTGTGTTTCGGGAGCTACCTACGGAATGTGCGGATCGGGTACGGCGGAAGCGATTGTGATGGACGGTTCGAAGTAACCCTGGGCTTACACCAAAACATCATCTGACTCAGGCAGTGGCGCTCGGGCTTGAATCGCGGTGCCGCTGCCTGGTTTAGACACAATTACGAACTCCCCACCGATCAGGTGCATCCGCTCCCGCATACTTACCATTCCAAGGCCCGCCGACTTCGGCATCTCGTGCATCTCAAAGCCAACTCCATCGTCAGAGATGTTGAGGACCAACTCGCCCCCGGTTGCCATCATCTGCACCGTCACAGCAGATGCCTGGCTGTGTTTGGCGACATTGTGCAAAGCTTCCTGTACAACCCGGAGGAAGCACAAGGCAATATCGTTGTCCAACTCTTGCGGAATGCCGGTGCACTTGCAATCCATCTGGATGCGATATTGCTCGGAGAACTCGCGGCAAAGGCTCTTCACCGCAACCGCGAGTCCTAGAAACTCCAGTTCCGAAGAGTGCAGTTGATGCGACAAACGGCTTACCTGGGTGCCAATTTCCTTTAACTTGGCCGCACAGCTCCGCCATGCCGGGATTTTTCTTGCCGCCGCCCGCGCGTGCCGGTTGTCCTGCCCTCTGCATCTGGATGCCCAGCAGAGCCAAGGACTGGCCGATGCCGTCATGGAGTTCGCGAGCAATGCGAGTACGTTCCGCCTCCTGCGCCGTCATCAGCCGACGGGATAAATCCGTGCGCGCCAGCTCCGCCTGTTTCTGATCGTCCACATCGAAACAACAACCGATGTAGCCGACAAAGGTGCCGTCCGGCAGAAGGCGCGGCACTCCGGTATCGGTAACCCAGCGGTACTCACCATCATGACGGCGCAAGCGATACTCAACCGTGAAAGGAAGCCGGCGATCGAACGCGGCGTGGTGCGTGGTCATGCATTTTTGCCGGTCCGCGGGATGCACGCCTTCCAGCCACCCATCGCCACTTTCCTGCGCGGAAGTGCGTCCGGTGAACTGCGACCAGCCTCGATTGAAATCGCTATAGCCTTCGTCCGCACCGGCCATCCACATCATGATGGGAGCGGTGTCAGCCATAATGCGAAAGCGCTGTTCGCTCTCGCGCAAAGCATCTTCTGCCTGTTTGCGTTCAGTAATGTCCTCGGCAACCGTAAGCACGCAGGACTCACCATCGAACTCGATGATCTCGGCCGACAGCAACACGATCAGCGCCTCTCCATTCTTGGTATGGAAGCGGGCCTCCATGTTCCGTACCCGGCCCTGCGCCACCACGGTTTCAAAAGCATAGCGCAAGCTCTGCAATTCGGCCCAGCGTCCCACCTCCGTGATGGAGCGTCCGAGAACTTCGGTGCGTAGAAAGCCAGTGTGGTGTTCGAAGGCCCGGTTGACCTCGACGTAGCGTCGGTCGCTGATACGAATGATGGTGATGATGGCGGGACTGGCCTCAAAGGCCTTGGAGAACTTTTCCTGGGAATGGCGTAAGGCGGCTTCGGCGCGTTTACGTTCCAGCACCGTAGCGATAGCGTCGCCTACCATCTTGCAATGGGAAACATCTTCATCGTTCCACGCAGCTGGCCGGGCGTGCGAATCAAAGCCGACCGCTCCAGCAATGACCCCGGCGGCGCCGCGAATTGGAACCAGCAGAATGGATTGCATCCCGCCACGAACATCGGCGAGTTGCCGTTCCTCTTTGGCTTGCGGCGGATAGTCTCGCATGTGATCAATCCTGATCACTTCCCCGCCGAGAATCTTGGACTCGCTCCACGGAACGGAGCCCACAGGGACTTTTTGGTAGTGACCGTATTGCCGCTGCACGCTGCCGCCGCACCATTCGTGAGTGGCGCTCCATGTAGTCCGATCGGCAGAGAAAACGATCACATAGGCGTGGTCAACGTCGATGAATTCCGCGGTCTGCTGCAGCGCATAGATTACGCTGTGGCCCACTTCCGAAGCAGCTTGCGTGGTAAAGCGGGTGAGAACGCCGGTCATCAGCTCGTCGAACGCGACCTGCCGTTTTAGCGCTGCCTCAGTTTCCTTGTGGTGGGTGATGTCGCGGGCAATCGACGATATGCCCACGATCGATCCCTTCGCGTCCTGAATCGGAGACATCGACACCGCAACGGAAATATGACTTCCATCCTTGCGGCGATGCGAAGTCTCATACCCGGCAACACTCGCTCCCTCCAGCGCTCGGCGGCACAAGGACTGCGCCTCCTCCCGAAGAGCCGGCGTGACCAGGCAGGAGAAATCTTTTTCGAGCATCTCGGCGGCCGAGTATCCGTAAAGCTTTTCCGCACCTCGGTTCCAACTGGATATGCGATTATTCCGGGTAACGCTCAGGATTGCGTCGTCGCTGAATTGCACGATGGCCGCCAGGCGTTGCAAGGCCTCTTGCGCCTTCTGGCGTCCCGCTATGTCACGAGCGACTACGTACAAACCTTCCCGGGCCGGAAATGCGGTGATATCGAAGAGAAAGTCTTTGGAGCGGATGGCGCAGGGAATGGTAAAACTGCGAGCCTGCTGAATGGTCAGAACCTCACGATAGGTTTCTTCCGGGCTGGGAACATCGTCTCGGTGAGAGAAAATCTCATTGATGCCTTTGCCCAGCGCGTCTTCGAAAGAAAATCCGGTAAGGCTCTCGGCCGCTTTATTCCAGTAGGTACAGGTGAGCTCGTGATCGAGAGTGAAAAAGACGTCGCTGATGTTGTCTGCCAAAATGCGAAAACGCCGATCACCCTCAATCATGACCTGCTGGACCTGCTTCCGCTGCGAAGTAAGGTCCTCGACGATGGCGAGGTAACTATTCGGGACGGTCAGGTTGTCGCGGACGAGGGTAACTGTGACCTTGAGCCAGGCCACTCGCCCATCCCCGCGCAGATGCCGTTTGTGCACCGAGAAGCTTGGCAGTTCGCCGGCCAGGACTCGGCGGCAACTGGCGATTTCCCTCTGGACATCATCGAAGCGGGTAATTGCTTGCAGAGTTTTGGAAAACAGCATTTCGCGGGAATAACCGAGGATGTCGCACAGCGCCTGGTTGACCGCCAGCCACTCGCCCTCGACCGAGACCTGGGCCACGCCGAAACCGGCCTGGTCGAACATGACTCGGAAGGCCTCTTGCTCACGCAAGGGCGCAGCGTATTCAGAGCTGAGATTGTGCATCGGCCAGGACCAACAACTAAGTAGAACGTTCTACGACGTTTAGGCGCAGTATATGGCCTGATTAGGGGGAAACGAAGGGAAATCGTTTAAAACCAAAGCAATTCACTGCTACAAAAGTGGGATGAGACTATGGCGCAATTGACCGTCATTCGCTGGGAGCGCGATAGCCTTCCTTGTAATGAACCAGGAGACGCGTGGCCTGTGAAGGCTGCGCTACCTTTACCGCGACCTTATGCCACTTGCCGTCATGCACGGTGATGGGCGGCAGATAACCCAAGACGTACTGATTGCGCATTTCGCGGCTGATGACGGCGGCGATCTCGGGGATTTGCCGGCGATTGTCCGCGGCGATGGTGCGACCGCCGCTGGCGTCAGTTAGTTCGCTTAGCCAATTTCTACCCATACGTTCCTCGATTGTTTTGAGCAGAGGAATCGGCTCTTCATCGAAAATGCCGATGGCATAGGTTAAAACGTCTGCCTCCTCAATTACGTTCTTGATCTCATCGCGCGTATAACGGCTGGTATTGTCGCCGCCGTCGGAGATGATCAGAAGCGCTCGCCGCTGATAGCGGGCCGAACGCAGCTTCGCTACAGCCAGGTAAATGGCGTCGAAAAGAGCCGTCTTCCCTTTCGGAGTAGATGCACCCAGCCGGTCCTGCAACGTCCCCACGGAGTCATTGGAGGTGGCGATCAAGTGCGGCTTGTCGGAGACGGTGACTGCGAAGTACTCGTCCTCCACATTCGCGTTGGTGAAAAACTGCTCCAGCGCCTGCTGTTCGTAATCGATCTTATTCTTCATGCTGGCGCTGCAATCGAGCACCAGCGCAACCGAGATGGGCGCGTCTTCGTGCGAGAAGTAACGGATCTTCTGCTGCACCGGGCCTTCATATAGCGCGAAGTCTCCCGCATCGAGGTCGAGTATGGGCCGGTTCATGGGATCGCTTACCGTGACCGGCACCAGTACCAGGTCGACATCCTTACGCAACGGCTTAGCGGAGGATGTGGGGCCAGCTGGGATCGCCGGCTGTGCCCGATCAGGCGTCGAAGTTCGCGGAGCAACATGCACGTCGTCATAATCCTGAGCCAAGGCAATGGCCGGCATAAGCAGCAGCGCAAAAACAACGGGTGAAATCCGGAGTGCAACCTGCGGTATCGCTTTCGGTGCGATCATGGCCGATCCTCCCAGAGCGTGAGAAGTACCGAATGCCAATTTCTGGAGTGCGGGACGCCGCATCTCGACCGATGCTCTCGTTTACGGATGGAGTCGCAATGCCTGGCGTCGCTTCCGGAGACCAACCCCTTGGTCCGCCGGATGGAACACAACTATGGACAGCTAAGATGCAGGGATTGGGGAAAGGAACTACGAAACTTGAAAGATTCGCAAGCGTAAAATTTTTCCCGGCGGCCAGCCGAGCGCAGGCAATACGGCACGGTCGCCGCTTGCTCAAATTTTCACATTCGCGCTAGCATTTCTGCCAGTTAACCCTGCCCCTAGCGAAAGCTAGTCTCAGGACATGTATGCCGAGCCGCAGGCCGCGGCGCGAGGGCATGATTTATATTGTTTCGACCAGGAGCGTACCAGTGGCCAATCCAGCAGCAGGTTTCAGGACGAATGGACGAATAGCCATCATCGATGTGACGCGCGCGATCGAACGATTTGTCGCAGGGTTGCTCATACTGACAGTCTCGCTGACCTCGCCCGGCTTCGCCGTCGGACAGGCGGCTCCCGCTCCCTCGCAAGCGAGCGCTGCGAAAGCGCCGGCCGCCGCTTCAACGGCAACCAAAGCCCCGACCGGCTCGGCGCCGGGAGATCCCTGGCCGCGCACCATCACTTACCAGGGAGCCACGGTCTCCGTCTTTCAGCCGCAGCCCGAGAGTTGGACTGGTAATCAGCTGAAGGCGTACGCTGCCGTGCGCGTAAAAACGCCGGGCAAGAGCGACACCGATTATGGGGTGATCTGGTTCACCGCCCGAACCGAAGTCGACAAGGTAAATCGCATGGTGACCTTGGAAGATGTCACCTTGACCAAGCAGAGCTTTCCCACGCTGCCGGAGAACGGATACGCCGACGCGAATGCCTTCGTGCGCGATCTGCCCACAACCAAGGTGATTCCTCTCGATCTGCTGGAGACTTCGCTGGCGGTGACCAACGCGGCAGACTCGCAAAAGAAGTACGATTTGCAGAACACGCCGCCGCGAATCATTTTCAGCACCACGCCCGCAGTTCTGGCATTAATCGACGGACAGCCGGTGTTGCATCCTTCGGGCGACAACCTGCAAAAGGTCATCAACACACGTGCGCTCATTCTCTTCGATCCATCCAAGAAGATGTATTACCTGGCGCTGATGGACAGCTGGGTGGAGGCGCCAACCATCGAAGGCCCATGGAATCCCGCCAAACACGACCCGTCCAAAGCGATGGACAAGATCCGACAGGCAGCGGAGTCGAACGATCAGAATCAGCCGCTGGGAAATCCGCAGCAGTCGCTGAAAGACGCCTACGACGATGGCGAGGCCCCGACGGTCTACGTGAGCACCACGCCGGCCGAGCTTTTCGTGACCGAGGGCGAACCGCAGCTCGCGACCATCCTTGGTACCACACTGTCGTATGTCTCCAATACCGGTAGCGATATTTTCCTCGACGGCACGAATCAGAACTACTACATACTGGTCGCCGGACGCTGGTTCCAATCCATTTCCTTGCAAAGCGGCCCGTGGTCGTATGTGCCCGGCGCCAGCCTGCCTCCGGACTTCGCCAAGATTCCTACCTACAGCCCCAAGGCCAGCGTGTTGGTTTCGGTACCCGGAACGCCACAGGCCAAAGAAGCAGTGATCGCGAACGAAATACCGCAGACGGCAACCATCACCCGCAGCGCCGCCACGTTGACTGTCAATTACGACGGCTCGCCGGTCTTTCAGCCGATACAGGGCACCACGATGACGTACGCCGTCAACACCACGACTCCGGTCATCTTCGTTCCCGGCAATACTTATTACGCGGTGAGTAACGGAGTATGGTTCATGTCGGCGAATGCGACGGGGCCGTGGGCTGTGGCCACAACCGTGCCTCCGATGATCTACACCATTCCGCCCAGCTCGCCGTTGCATTACGTGACCTACGTGCAGGTGTATGGCTACACGCCCAGCGTGGTTTACGTTGGCTATACGCCGGGCTATTACGGGACAGTGCTGTCGTCCGACGGCGTCGTGGTGTACGGCACCGGCTACTACTATCCACCATACGTTGGTCCCACAGTGTGGGTGCCCGCTCCCTACACCTACGGAGTGGGAGCTGGCTTTGCCTGGAGCGCCAGCGCCGGATGGGCGCTGGGCTTCGGCATGGGCATGGCGATCGGCTCCTGGTGCAGTCCCTGGTGGGGTCCGGTCGGATATTGGGGATGGGGTTGGGGCGCACCCGCATGGGGTTGGGGCGGATGGGGAGGCGCAGCGGCGGCCAACGTCTATGGCCGCTGGGGTAACACAGCCTACGCAGGAACGCGTGCAGCCTGGGCGAATCCATGGACTGGTAACGTCGGCACGGGCGCCCGCGGTTCATATTACAACCCGGTCACCGGTAACAGCGGCGTCGCGGCCCGAGGGGCCAATTACAACGCCTATACCGGCAACTATGAATCGGGCGCACGGGCACACGGCTACAATCCTTCCACCGGCAATCACTACGCGGCAGGCGGCGGCACGGTGGGCAATGCTTACACCGGCAGCTACGCTTCCGGCGTTCACGGGATGGATTACAACCAGAGCACCGGCGTGGTGAAGGGCGGAGCGGCGGGAGTGGCGGGCAACGCTTACTCCGGACAGTCAGTGGCCGGCGCTCACGGCTTCGCCTACGATACCAACACCGGCAACGGAGTCGCTCACGCCGGCAACAACACCTACGCCGATCACGACGGCAATGTCTACAAGTACAATCCCTCGGCGGGATGGCAGCAGCACACCAACAGTGGCTGGTCGAATCCCTCGTCCAGCTTCAACAAGTCGTCGATGGACAATTGGGCCTCGTCGCGCACCCAGGGATCACAGCGCTGGGGCAACTTCAAGTCAGGCGGATGGGGCGGGGGCGCTGGCGGTGGTGGCTGGGCTGATCGCGCCGGGGGTGGTGGCTTCGGAGGAGGTCGCAGCTTTGGAGGCGGCGGCTTCCGGCGCTAAGGGCGCTTCAGCCCTGCCATAGATGTGGCAGAATATTTGCGGCTTCCAGCCGCTGAGGCAAAGATCGACAACCCAATCAGAGGATCCCTAAGCGGACGTCCTTACTTCTTGACCGTGATGCTGTCGGCGATCTTGTTGTACTGGTCGCGCGAAACGACATGCTTCTCCAGCAGATCGTGTTCGCTGGAATAGGGGCGGCCGGCAATGATGCGGTCGGCCGTAGCATCGTCGATTCCTGGCAAACCCTCGAGCTGCGATTTGGACGCCGAATTCAGATCCAACGGCTTATCGGGACTTGGACGGGTTAGTCCGTCACGTAATCCTTCGGCTACCGCTTTGGCGTTATCTTTCAGTTGGGCAGTCGCCGCGGCGGTCTGCTGCCGCACTTGCTCGGGAGTCTCCGGCCGGCTGTTGCAGGCAGTGCATGCGGTAAAGAAGATTGGCAGTGCGGTCACGCAAAGTGTCAGTAAAGTGGTTCTCACTCGCATGTGTGGTGAGATGCAAATTCAGAGTCACGGGATTGACGGCGACCTCGCGAAACAGAAATATGGGCACAGTCGGAACTGTGCCCTGTCTACTATGAGCTTCTGAGTAACCGGCCATCCCGCAAAGATTTGCGAAGCATCGTTGTGCTTCTCGGGGCACGAGTCAGCGGCGCGTGCACACAAAGTGCGGGTCAGAAATTCCTGCCGATTCCGGCAATCGCGATTTACTTTCCGTAGTGCGCGGCGTTCTTGGCGATAAACTCCTGCTTGTCATCCGGAACTTCGTCGACCAGGAACATCGAATTGGTGGGGCACACTGGAACGCAGGCGCCGCAATCGATACAGCCTTCGGGATCAACATACAACTGGGGTGCGGCCTCGAAACCCTCTTCGTCCTTCTTGGGGTGAATGCAGTCGGTCGGACAAGCTTCGACGCAGAGTTCATCTTTCGTACAGGTATCGGTAATAACGTATGCCATGATTGCGGTCTCCCAATCTGAATTTGTGGCTGCCGCCCTCACCGCGCGACAGGTTGCGGCAGAACCTGAACCATTGGTATACGCAGTTGCGGCAGGTCCTCTCGCCAGAACCACTGTACAAAGGGCGCGACCGCAGAGGCGGTGACGCGGGTCACTGTGCTGTTGTGAGCGACCGCACAGATCCTAAAGCTCGCCGAAAACCGAGGTCGACCAAATACGTGAACGGCCAGTGTCAGCCTATAATTGGATCAACCGCAGGAGTCGCCAACTCTCTCCAGTTCGGAAAATGCAAGCGGGGTGCTATGCGTAGACTGACTCAGCGCCATCAAAACGTTACCGTCATGACAGTGAATACCCTGAGCGGGCATTTGGAGAGCATCAGCAGTCCCGCCTGCAGGTTCAGCATTCACAAAGTGCATCGAGACCGCGTTTCGGTGCGCAGCGATTATGTTCTTGCGGGCAAGAAGAAGCGCGCGGAAGTCCAACTGGTCGCCTATCCCACCGGCTCAGCCGACGACGTGCCCTGCAACAACCTCAATGTTGTGCTGGATCCGGTTGGGTTTGCGGACGTTGAAACCTGCGCCGAGCGAGAGATATTTGCGCCATTGTTTGGCCATGAACTGCTGGCCTATTACGAGAAGATGCATCCTCATGGCGAAATGCCGTTTTCGCGGTGCTGCTGACCGCCGGTCGCCGTGGGTCCGATGATCCGCTGGATTTTCCGGAAACCAATCTTCAGACTTTAAGCAGAGCCGCTCTGCCTCATCAAGCCGAATTTCCCCGGTGAGCATCCGGATCGGCGCGCAGGCTTCTCCGAGCTATTTCAGGCAATGGCAGGTGCTGCCGCTGCGGCCTATTGCCCGAGAATCCCTTTTTTCAGATCAGCATTGGGAGGCTTCGGCCCGAGCCACACCGAGAGCAGTACCGGCCCAAAGGCTGGATCGGAGATGATGACCTTGTCCTTGCCGTTGATGGCGAAGGTCGTGCCGGTGCCGGGGGCGTAAGTGAACACCATCTGGTCTCCAACTTTTACGGGTTCGAGCGCCGCCAGCAATTTGTCGATGTCGCCCTTCATCGTCTTGACCGCTTCCGGTGAGTTGTCCTTGAACGACTCGTCGAATGCGTCCGTCATTTGGCTCTTACTGGCTGCGTGCAAGAACTGCATCACGATTTTCTTGGGAGCGTCGGAGTTGATGATGGCATTGGCATCCGAAGATTTCTGCTGAAGATACAGGCCCGCGACATAAACCTTCACCACGAACTTGGTTCGCAGACCTAAACCATTCAGCACTAGCTTTGTGTTTCCGACCTGTTCGGTGTCGGGCAACGTTACTCCTGCCAAGCTGGCGGCGTACAGCCCCGAAATCGAGAGACCCAGGAAGAGAAGGACGGTGAACGTTCTGATGGTTTTCGGAATGACGAACTCCTTACTAAAGACAAAGCCGAACGACTTGCGATGGTAGCACATGCAAACCTACTGAGATTGGATTCCCATCTGCTTACCCAGGCTGAGTTGGTTCGAGGTAAGGCCAGACATCTCCTTGTCTAAATTGGTAGCAGCGCTTACCAGCCGCTCTTTATCCGGACTCGTTGGCTCTAGCGCCTGAGAAAGGCGTTTAACGCTCTTGCCGGCAGCCGCCTCCGATTTCATCAGCTTCTTGGCCAGATTCTTCAACGTCGCTTCCTGGGAATCCGTAAACGACCGGCGGAAGCGTTGGGTCTCGTCGAGAGCCTGCTCCGCCGAATTTTGCAGAGCATTGGCGCTGCTGGTCAGGCGTTGCGAATCGGCTGAAGCTGAATGCTTGATTTGCCGCGCCTGCTGTTGAGCCGCCTCCGTCTTCTTTCGCATGATGCGAAACTGCGCGACCTGCTCGTCCGTGGCTTGTTCTGCGACGATTTTCTTAAGCGTCGCGGCATCCGGGTTGTCGATGGCAGTTCCACCCGGGCTGGTACTTGAGCCTGACCCGTGCCTGTTTCCATGCTGCCCGACCATTACAGACGGAAATAACACAAGCATAAGATTAAGAACCGCGGTGGTGCGCCACATCACGATCGATGTCCTCTTAGCGTAAGCATCCATCCTTAAATCTCTTCAACTCGAAATTGCGCTAAGAACAAGTTTACGCGCGTCAGCGCCGAGGGCGTTGTCTGGTTCACCGTCGGCGTGGCCGCCCTCGGCTGGATATTCGTCCTGTTGAGGTATCCGAAGTGGCAGTCGAGTGAGTCGCCGTCCCTACTTGAGCGAGGGTCGCTAAGGGGTAGATTTGGCAACTTTGCAGGCCGCCACCCATACGAAATCATGCATCCTTTGATGGATGGAATGGATTCGGCACCATTACATCGCGCTCGGCACCACCCTCGGAGTTCTCATTCTGGCTCCCCTGGTGAGCGCGATCGGCAGCAAATGGATAGCGATGCGGGTAAAGAATCCGCGTATTTATTATCGTGACCGTAAGTTGCTGACCACCATTATCACCCTGTTCGCCGCGCTCACCATTGCATTAGTTTGGGGCAGGCTGGTTCCTCACCACGGCACGTTCTTCGGCTTGCTTGGCGCCGGTTTGGCCATTGCCCTGAAAGAACCTCTGCTCAGTATCGCTGGGCGCGTGGCAATCTTCGCCGGCCGGATATATGACGCAGGAGACCGAATCCAGATCGGCACCAGTTCCGGCGACGTCATCGACATTGGCTTCTTTTACACTCGCCTGATGGAGATCGGCAACTGGATTGGAGGCGACCAGTACAGTGGTCGCATTCTCCAGCTCCCGAATGCCCAGATTTTCGGTAATAGCGTGTTCAACTACACTCGCGACTTCAAGTACATCTGGGATGAAGTGCCGCTGAATATAACCTACGAGTCGAATCTGGATGCCGCCGTTAAGATCATGCTCGACGCCGGCAACCGATACAGCATGGAGTACCTGGCTGGCGCGCATCAACAACTGGAGCGCATGCAACAGTACTTCCTGGTCCCCGACTTTGAATTGAAACCGCAGGTGTATGTGAAGGTGACCACGAACTGGGTTGGGTTGACCATGCGCTACGTGGTCGATCCCAACAAACGGCGATCGGCTGCCACTTTCCTCTATCGCACCGTTTTCGACGCTATCCGCAGCCGGACCGACATCCAGATCGGCACGGATACGATGGAGATTACTTACAAGAAGGCTGCCCCCCAAGCTGTGGCGGCCCATGATGAAGACCAACAGCCCATCACGGCCTTCGAGCAGGACCAGAAGACCGCGCAGTACGATCACGAATCCTTACCGGGACAGAAGCCGAAGACAAAAGACGATAAGGCGGCATAGCGAATCTCTACGACCCGTGAGCCGCGATCTCCACTAGCGTAACAACCACATGAAGGCTCCGCCCAGGGAAGCTGCGCCAAACGAGAGCCACGCCACGTAATCACCGGGATGTCCGCTGTGTATCTGCCGCAGAAACGAATTGCCCAGTTCGAGCTGGCGAGTGAAATCCACAAAATGCCCGAGGCGTTTGCGGAAGACGCTTGCCAGGGCAAGAGCCAACGCAAGCAAGCCAGCGATACTAGAGCGAACGGTCGACGAGGTCAGCGCTTCAGCCGGCCGTTTCTCTGGCGTAACAAGTTGGGCGTTTTCCAGGACCATATGGGCGTAGCCTGCTTGATCCGTAAAGAGGCGGGCTTCGGCCTCGGCCGTGCTACGCAGTAGTGGAACCGCGGTGATGGCGATGCCCAGCAGCACCAAAGCCGCAGCTGGAAGAAACATGATAGCCGGGGTTTTACCCTGCTGACCGGCCGTCTCTGGACCCTCTTCCACTTGCGACGCTTCGTCCGTGGGAGCGGGTTCACCCCAACCGAAGAAGATCCTGAGCGAGGCCCGCAACACCGCCGCGGCGGTAAGAATCTCCACAAATACGAACACGTACAGCAACCATGTCTGGTGCAGATCCTGGGCCGCTTCTGAGATCATGCTTTCGCCCAGCAACGTGCCAAACGGAGCGCAACCCGCCAGCCCCCAGGCTCCGAGAAGAAAAACTCCGGCAGTGAACCACATGCCGCGGCCGCACCCGTGGAGGTGATCTTCGCCAATCTTGTGCAGGCGATGGAGCACGATTCCCGCGGCAAGAAAGAGACCGCCTTTGATCACACCGTGGCTCAGAGCATAAACAACCAGGCCGGCCAGGGCTTTGGGTGTCAGCAAGGCAAATCCGGCAAGCATGACTCCGGCGTGAGAGATGGTGGAGAAAGCGAGCAAACGTTTCAGATGGTGCTCGGCATAGCACATCAATCCGCCGACCACGGCCGTTATGGCTGCGATCGTAAGGAAGATGGCTCGCAGTTCCGGCGTGTGTGCGGCCATTGCATTATGAAAAATGGTCCAATAGATCCTGGCCACGGCATAAATTCCGAGCTCCACCATGATTCCCGAGAACAGCACGCACACCGGGGTCGGCGCCACGGCATGGGCGTCGGCTAACCAGAAGTGGAACGGCACAATGGCTGCTTTTGCCATGTAGCCCACCGAGATCATCAGAAAGGCGAAAAGCACGAGAGCGTCAGCATGGCTGCCGAGTGCGCGTCCTACCTGGGCAAAATTGAGAGCTCCGGTTCGGGCGTATAGCAGCGCGATACCAATCACGATCATGAAAGCGCCGACGGTATTCACCATGGCGAAGTTGAAGGCCCCTTGCAGCGGGGCCGGTTCCAGCGTCTTCAACCCGCATAAGGCGAAGGCGGAAACACTCATCAATTCGAAGAAAACGAATAAATTAAATAGATCGCCGGTATAACTGAACCCACACATCGCCGCCATAAAAATCAACATGAGCGGCTGAAAGTGATTCTCCGTTTCTTCGAAGATCTTCCAGGCAAAGATCAGGGCGCTGGTGGTAAGCAGGGCGGTCAACACTGCCAGGGCCGCGCCGATCGCGTCTACCGTGAAGCAGATGCCCAGAACCACACCTCCGGGCCTGGGCCACCAGTTGCCGAACCAGTAGACCTGGAGGTGTGACCAAACGCTGCGCAAAATGATCAGCGTCATACCTAAGCTGGCTGCCGAAGTTGCGATTGCCAAAGTATCGGCAATCCGTCGTCCCACCCATTTGCCAGCCGCCGCCAGGAAAGCAGCCACCATCACCGGGACGGCAATGAGTAGCGGAATGAGAGTAGTGGCCATCAGCCGGTGAGTATTCGCAGTTCTTCCGGATCCACCGTCCCGGAGAGTTCGTTCGCCTTCACCACCATCGACAACAGAAGGGCCATGACCGTGGCTTCGACAACAATGTCAGTCAACATGAGCGCTTGGACTAGCGGGTCAACCACCACCGTTCCCACGGGAATGTCGGCAAAAACCGGCGCCGTGCCCCCGGCCTTGTAGCCAATACCGAGCAAAAGGACATACGTCGAGGTCTGCAGAATGGCAAGGCAGACAACTTGATGAACCAGATTCTTACTGGTGACAATGCCGTAAAGACCCCAAAGAAAGATCCATGCAGCCACGCCGTAAGGCAGGTAATCCAGTATCATGACTCCTCCGCCAGCTGCTCTTCGATAACCTCGTGCAAGTAGCTGCGCAGCAGCACCACGAATCCGCCCGTAACCTCCAGCCCGACGGACACGCTGATGACTGCAATCGTTCCCGAGGAAAACAGGTCGCCGGTGGTTCCGAGCGGCATAATGTTGGTAAGGAAATGGGCGCCGAAGAATAACGCAGCGGTTCCTATCACGGCGTACCCGGCAGCGCCTCCGGAATCAGCCAGCTTGATGAGCGGACTGGAAACGATGCTCTCGAAAGTCTTCGCGTCTCCCGACAGATACACCACCAGGGGAACAGATGCGAGGATTACTCCCCCTTGAAAGCCGCCACCCGGTGTCAGTTGTCCGTGAGTAGCTACATAGACACCAAAGACAATCATGATTCCGGCGATCGCCTGCATGCTCACGCGCAGGGCGTCGGACACCGGCAACGCATCTTCGATTTGAACTTTATGTTTGTCCTTCTGGTTTTTGCCGGCGGGACGAAACAGCAGTAGAACGCCGAGTACCGAGGCGAACAGAATGAACTCTTCTCCCAGGGTATCGAATGCGCGGTAATCATAATTGATGCCGTTGACTATGTCGGTGGCGTGTCGCTCATAGACACAAACCTGCGAGACTACATCGCCGTAAGGTCCGCGATAGTCGCCCGCAGGCGGAAGATTGCGGAACCCCCAGGCGAACAGCGTTGCCAGTCCTGCGGCCGAGATGAGAAAAAAGATAGTGCGTACCCGGGAACTCATTTCTTCGCCTCCCGGGCCCGTCGCAGGTTTTGACGCCGCATCTTGGTGAGCGCCAGCATGATGAGCAACGGCAGCATGACTGAGCCAATCGTGATCTGCGAAAGTGCCACGTCGGGAGCCTGAAAGATGAAAAACATGAGCGCGCACAGCAGCCCGTAAAAGCTGAGTGTCACCACCTGCTCCTTGGGCTCGCGGCTCAAAATCACCGCTGGAGCGCATAACGCGACCAGCAACAAAATCGCCCATTGCAGAAGTCTCATGAGTTACTCTCCGCTTGCAGTTTGTCGCCCCGCTTGATCGGAACTTCCTCACCCTTCTTAGGACGCCAGCCCTTCGTGTCCGCGATACGAAAGGCGCGAGCAGCGGCGTGAGTGACAACTGTGTTCATGCCGATGAGCACGAGCGCGGTGAACAGGGCTTTGAACGATTCGGGCTTAAGACCGCGCTGCAGGAAGATTGCGACGGTAATGAAAATGGCGCTGAGTGACGCAGGCGGAGCGATGTAGTGCATAGCCTGGTAGGGGTCGCGCATGCGCAGCATGCCCAGCACTGACAGCAGAATGATCAGCACAGCCATAGCCAGCAGTGCCTGGATTGCAAAAATCGTCATTGCAGATGGCGCTCAAAAAAACGTGCAAACACAATTCCCCCGCCGAATGACATCAAGGACAGGGCAACGGCCAGATCCATCATCGGCATGCGATCGAAAGCCATGGTCAGCAACATGATGAGCAATGTGGTCACAACTCCCGCCATATAAAAGGAAACAACCCGCTGACGGACGTCTCCCCGGGCTGCCATCCAAAGCAATGGCGCCAGCGCGAAGATTGTGATTTGAGCCGCTAGCAGCCAGATATTCACGTTCGCGCTCCTAAGTCTTCTGTGACTCTGGAGACGGGTCCGGGCTCAAGCCGGTGCAACAACAATTTTTGGTCGCTGGTATTCACGCCCAGAACCAGGGTGCTGGGGGTCATTGTGGTGTAGATCACCGCCAAGACTCGTCGAGCGGTGGCCGGCGGGTCTTCCTTGTTTCCAGCCCGGAACGGCACGACTTGAAATAGCGACTTCGCGGTTTGCACACCCAGAATGTCTTTCGTCGCCAGCGCGACGATTTCCCAGGTATCGCAGAGTAGATACCAGGGTATGCTCCACAGGGAGAGTAGCTCCTTGAGCGTGGGCTGGAAGGTTGCAGGGTATTGGAGATTGATCATATACAGTCCGGCCACTGCGAGCAGGGCCGCGATGATGCCAATCAGAAGTTCATGCGAAGAGAAGGTGCCGACAAAAATAATCCAGCAAAGATAGAAGCTAAGAAAAGCCAGACCGATGATACGGGCGGGTTGGCGTTTGCTTTTCATGTGATCCTATTGAGCACTAGCTACTTAGAGGATGCGCCCGGGTAGCCGGTTGTATGTACCCGGACGGAGGGAGATGGAGATATTCTGCTGCCAGGATGTGCGTCGAATCCCGGGTCCCAGGGGCCGCGAATGCGGAGGGGATACCCGGTAAGCCTTGAATCTCCAAGCGTCAGTTTGCGGCAAAGCGGTCCCTCTGTTGGCCGGCAATCTCGATTCGCTGCGTCCTTCGAGTGTGAGGTCATAGACCCGGAGCACTCGCCTTTTTAGCTTGCTCCACTTCAGTTTTGAATAGGTCCTCTGAATTCACACACCTGAGATGCTCAGCGCTTCGCGCTTTCTCCGCAACGTCGTGGGTGATATCTAACAGCGCTTCCCATTTTTCCAGGCCTATGGTTGTTCGCAGCCGGGCTTGAGCTCGCTTCCAGTAAGGCGTCACTTCCTCGCATTTGCGGACGCCGTTTGCGGTCAGCTGATAGAGGCGCTCTCCACTACGCTCAACGCCGATCCGCTGCACGATTAAGCCTGCTTTCCGTAGTGTGGCCAGACGTCTCGATAAGGCTTCACCCGAAACTCCGAGTTGGTCAGCTAAGCGCCATTGGGCCAGTTCGCCGCACTGCTGAATTGCGAGCAGAATCACAACTTGGGTAGCTTTCAATCCTGTTGGCAGCAGCACTAGATCGTAAAGATGAGTTACAGAACGACTCGCACGGCGCAGTGCGGCGCAAACATCAGATTGTTGAATTAGAGGAAAGTCATCACCGCTTTCGTTCTGGCGCATCGAACAGCGATCTCCATTCTTGACGTCCCATGTCTTAACTTCACGGACGGGTTCCGCAGCTTGAACTGTTGAAAAATGAGATGCATTAAGGGCCCATCGGCGCAGGTTGGGGCTGGCGGCTTTGACCTTTAGGCGTCAAATGGCGCGATACCAGTCGCTGTCACCAGCGTTGTCAGCCCTCGTGACATGGTGATGCTACCGGGCAGCAAGAGGGTTGCTATAGCAACCAAGCCTGGTGAGCGGGCGGGACATCCAGCTGCCCGGCCGCTTACATCTGTCTCTCTGTCAAACCGCCGTAGTGTCCTGTCAAGAGGGGAATAAATGAGCACAGCCGCGGTTCAACAGCGCCTGAGGAAAGTATGGGAGACGCCGAAAACCACCTGGGGATGGTTTGCCACGGTCGACCACAAGGAAATTGGGCGGCGCTATCTGGCGACGGCCTTCCTCTTTCTCATCCTGGGTGGTCTGGAAGCGCTGATTATGCGGCTCCAGCTGGCCCGGTCGGATCAATCTCTGCTCACCCCGGAAGCCTACAACCAGATCTTCACCATGCATGGCATGACCATGATCTTCTGGTATGCCGCACCTATCTTGTCGGGCTTCGCTAATTACCTGATCCCGTTGATGCTGGGCGCGCGCGACATGGCGCTCCCGCGGTTGAACGCCTTCTCCTATTGGACGTTCCTGCTCTCAGGCATTCTCCTTTATATCGGTTTTTTCATGGGTCAGGCTCCTCACGGCGGCTGGTTCGCGTATGTACCTTACACCGAACTCCCCTATTCGCCGCTGCGAGGCATGGATTTCTACGCGTTGGCCCTGATCTTCCTGACCATATCTACCACCGTGGGAGCGGTGAACTTCATTGTCACTATCTTCCGGCTAAGAGCTCCGGGCATGACCATCAGCCGCATGCCGCTGTTTATGTACAGCACGCTGACCATTTCGTTTGCCATCCTGATGTCGCTGCCGGCCTTGACGGTAGCCTGCGTGTTCCTGGAACTTGATCGCCACTACGGGACCCACTTCTTCAACACGCCTTTAGGGGGCAATGTTTTGCTGTGGCAGCAGCTCTTCTGGTTCTTCGGCCACCCCTGGGTGTACGTCGTATTCCTGCCGGCCACCGGCATGGCGTCGATGATCATTCCGGTTTTTTCCCGGCGGCCGATTATTGGTTATCCCTACATCGCCATGTCTACCGTGCTGACGGGGGTTGTCGGCTTCGGCGTTTGGCTGCACCACATGTTCGCCGTCGGGATGAGCGACATGGCGATGAGCTTCTTCAGCGCCGGCAGCATGACTATTTCCATCTTCAGCGCGGTACAGGTGTTCTGCTGGATCGCCACGGTATGGAAAGGCAGACCGGTTGCCACCGCGGCTATGCACTTTGCTATGGGGTTTATCGCGCTGCTGGTGATCGGCGGCTTGAACGGCATTTTTACCGCGGTAGTTCCGGTGGACTGGCAGGTGCATGACACCTATTTCGTGGTCGCGCACCTCCACTACGTGCTGATTGGCGCCAATGTATTTCCGGTCTTCGCCGCGTTCTATTACTGGCTGCCCAAAATGACAGGCCGCATGCTCAACGAGACCCTGGGAAAGTGGAGCTTCTGGATTATGTTCATCGGCTTCAATCTTGGGTTTTTCCCAATGCATCTTGCCGGACTCGGCGGTATGCCGCGCCGGATTTATACCTACCCTGCGGGTCTCGGCCTGGACGGGCTGAACCTGACCGCGACCATCGGATCTTTCATCCTCGGCTTCGGGATTCTGCTCAGCATTATCAATTATTTTTATAGCCAGCGTCACGGTCGACTGGCCGGCAAGAATCCCTGGAACGCCGACTCTCTGGAGTGGGAGACGGAATCTCCTCCAGAACCCTATGGGACCGTGCATATCCCCACCGTGTGCTCCCGTCACCCGTTGTGGGACAGCCACGACGAAGAGAGCGATCCTGACGGCGAACGCATTCTTGACCAGGCACGGCTAACGATCTCTACCTCATGGCTGGATGCCGAACCGCAATCCATCATGAAGATGCCGGAAGACACGCTGGCGCCCCTGCTGATGGCGCTGGGGCTTATGCTGCTTTTCCTGGCATTGACCTTCCAGCTTCTGTGGGTCGCGCTCGCGGGCTTCATCGCCGCTCTCATCGCGGGATATTACTGGTTGTGGCCGAAAGCCGAGGAGCGCGTATCATGAGCACCCCGGCCGTAGCCACCCGCTACCCGCTGCTTCCGCTGGAAACCGAACGCGGTTCGCTGGCGATGAGACTGACGATCCTCACCGAAGCTTTCCTGTTTATTGCCCTGTTCTGCAGCTACTTCCTGCTGGCGAACAACAAAAATCGATGGAGAGTGGAAGAGTTGCCCAAGCTGCATTTCGCACTGCCGATGTTAGCGGTGCTGATTATCAGCAGCTTTGTCCTGCATGCAGGAGAACGGCAATTGCAGCAGGGACGGTACGCCGCTGCCCGCCTGCTGCTGGCCCTCACCATCCTGATGGGCATGGGCTTCCTGGTTTTGTCAGGGTTCGAGTATTACGAACACTGGCAGACGCTCACACCCTATACCGATTCCTATGGCTCGATCTTTTACACCATTGTGAGTTTTCATGCCGCGCACGTGATCGTGGGATTGCTTGTCCTGGCATACGTATTGGCGATGCCTCGCTATGCGCCTGCCGTGGAAACGCCGTATCGTCCCTATCACGTGGCCGCAATGTACTGGCACTTCGTAGACATCGTGTGGATCTTTGTCGTCGGAATTCTCTACCTGGGTCCGCATTTGTAGGGCTATGAACATGGCACATGAACCGGTTCAATCCGTCTCTGCACGTCGCCTGTGGTTCGGTTTCGCAGGCTCGGCGGGCGCGTGGCTAGGTCTTGGCATCGCCGACATTCTGTTGGCCTGGCAGGCATGTCTGGGACAGGAACAGTACGGCGGGGCGCACCCCGAACCCGGCTTCCGAGTCCTGTTTGTGGCGGTGACCCTGCTGCTGTTGATCCTGGCTGTCGGCGCAGGCCTGATTTCTTATCGCAACTGGAAAACGTTGTCGCACGACAAGTCTCTCTCCCATGCCGAAGGCAGAGGACGGCGCGAATACATGGCGCTGTCAGGAGTGTTTATCAGCGTGACGCTGGGCATTGGCATTATCTGGCTTGCCATGCCCATCGGCATCCTCAGCTTCTGTGTGAGGGCGCGATGAGATGGAGTGTGATCGCAGTGGCAGCCGTTCTCGCCATGGGTTGCGTGGGATGTCGTAGCGGAGGAGATGTGGTCCATCCCTACCGGGTGGCAACCGGCGGCAACGCCCACCGTGGCGCCACCGTTATCGCCGCTTACGGTTGCGGAGCCTGTCACCTGATCCCGGGAATCCATGCTGCCAACGGCATGGTGGGGCCGCCATTAATGTTCATGAGCCGGCGCACCATGATCGCCGGCGAGTTGCCTAATACTCCGGAAAACATGGTTCGCTGGATCAAAGATCCACCTTCGGTTGAGCCCGGTACCGCAATGCCACGGCTCGGACTTACCGATCAGCAAGCGCGCGATGTCGCCGCCTACTTATATACCTTGCGTTGAGGATGCCGATGTCGAAGAAAAAACTTGTGCGCTTTCTTACCGCTGTGTGGTTCACATTTTGGGTGACCGGTGTTCTGCTCTCGCAGAACCCCAATGCCAAGGTTACGCAGGTCAACGGAAGCAAGCCCGGGATTCGCATCATCAGTCCGCTGCCTGACGGTCAATGGACCATTCCTGCCGGAGATTATGCGAATACACGCTTCAGTCCGCTATCGCAGATCAATACCGGCAACGTGAAGAACTTGCACATTGTCAGCATGACGGCTACCGGCATTCCGCACGGACATGAAGGGCAGCCGCTGGTCGTCAATAACACGCTATACATGGTCACTCCTTTTCCGAATTATCTGATTGCCCTCGATCTTACGAAACCCGGCTATCCCATGAAGTGGAAATTCGAGCCTAATCCCGACCCTCGCTCCGTGGGCATTGCCTGTTGCGACGTGGTGAACCGAGGCGCCAGTTACGCAGACGGCAAGATCATCTATGCCACGCTCGACGCGAACACGATCGCAGTTGACGCCAAAACCGGTCAACTCGTCTGGAAGACCCAGGTAGGAGAGACAGATCTAGGCGAGACCGTCACCATGGCTCCGCTGGTGGTGAAGAAGACGGTCTTCGTCGGCGATAGTGGCGGGGAACTCGGAGTGCGCGGCAAATTAACGGCGCTCGATCTGAAAACCGGGAAAGTTCTCTGGCGTGCCTACAACAGCGGCCCTGACAGCGATGCTCGCATCAATGCGGATTTTCATCCCTTCTACAAAAAAGACCAAGGCAAGGACCTGGGCGTCAGTTCCTGGACTCCGGGGCAATGGAAGTTGGGCGGTGGCACGATCTGGGGCTGGATTTCCTACGATCCTGAAACCAATCTTATTTATTACGGTACCGGCAATCCCGGCGTGTGGAACGACGACATGCGTCCCGGAGATAACAAATGGTCGGTCACCATCTGGGCCCGCGATGCAGATACGGGTTACGCCAAATGGGCCTACCAAGTCGAACCGCACGACGGCTGGGACTACGACGAGATTATGGAAAACATCCTGGTCGACATGCCTTGGCAGGGCCGGGTGCGCAAGCTTCTGCTGCATCCCGGGCGAACCGGCTTCATGTTTGTGCTGGATCGCGAAACCGGAGAGGTTCTGTCGGCCGAGAATTTCGTTCCGGTCACATGGGCGAATGGTTACGACTTGAAAACCGGGTTGCCTATCGAGAATCCCGATAAACGGCCTCACACCAACAAGTACGCTCAGGGAGTTTGTCCGTCGTCGACCGGGGGCAAAGAGTTCGTACCTTCCGCGTTTTCGCCCAAGACCGGCTATCTCTACATTCCGGCGCATAACACCTGTATGGATTATTCGGGCGAGACCGTGAACTACATCGCGGGCACGCCTTACTTGGGCGCCAGTGTACGCATGTATCCCGGGCCAGGCGGCTACCAGGGCGAATTCATCGCCTGGGACGTAGCCAACGCCAAGAAAGTCTGGGGAATCAAGGAAGCTGATCTTCCGGTGTATAGCGGTGTCCTCGCCACCGGAGGTGATGTGGTGTTCTACGGCACCATGGACGGCTACTTCCGCGCCGTGGATGCGCGCAGCGGCAACGTCCTCTGGCAGATGAAACTGTCGTCAGGAATTATCGGGGACCCAATCACCTTTCTAGGGCCGGACGGCAAGCAGTACGTTGCGATCTATGCCGGTATTGGCGGCTGGATGGGAGCCGTTGCTCTGCCCAGTGTTTCGACTGACGACGAATACGCCGCGCTGGGCGTGGTTGGCGCGATGAAAAAAATCAAGCAAATGACATCTCCCGGAGGCACCCTGTATGTCTTCGGCTATTAGCAGACTTTGCTGGCTTCTGTTGTTGGGCGCCATTCCGGCTGCCGCTGCTACGCCCTTACGCGTCTGCGCCGATCCTAACAACTTGCCCTATTCCAACCAGCAACAACAAGGCTTCGAAAACGTGTTGGCCGAAATGGTGGCTCACGACCTGGGTACCACAGTGTCGTACTACTGGTTTCCGCAGCGGCACAAATTCTTCGCCAGGACGCTGCTAGCGGGCGAGTGCGATGTGGTCATCGAAGTGCCCGCGAAGATGCACTCTGTGCTGACGACCTCGCCGTACTACCGCTCATCCTACGTATTTGTTTCTCTGCATTCACGAAATTTACGTATCAGCTCCTTTGATGATCCCCGGCTGCGCAACCTGCGCATCGGCGTGCATGTGACGGGAGAAAACGACGACAGCCTGCCTCCCAACGCCGCACTTCTCCGGCGAGAATTGGCGCGCAACCTGGTCGGGTACAGCATCTTTGGAAAACTCTCTGAGCAAAATCCGGCAGCCGACCTCATTCAGGCTGTCTCCGCTGGAGCCGTGGATGTCGCTGTAGTGTGGGGGCCGCTCGGCGGCTATTTCGCCAGGCACTCCTCCACTCCGTTAGATGTAACTCCGGTGTGCGCTTCCCCGCTAGACGCAGGGCTGCCCTTTGCCTTTGACATGGCAATGGGAGTTCGTCCTGGGGACACCGCGCTGCGCGACCAGTTGAACGACGTGCTCCTGGGACATCACGCCGAGATACAGCAGGTCCTTGAATCCTACGATGTGCCGTTGATGGACGGGCCGGTGCCGCAGTGCCAGCAAGGTGGTGAACGATGAAAAAGGGAGGCTGTTTGTGGTTAGGCGCGCTGCTCGTGATGATGGTTGGCTGCCGATCAAATACCGCGCCATCGGCGGCGGCCGGTTCCGCGCCGCCGATCTTCACCGCGGTGGGGCCGATTCCCGGCGCAGGTGTGGGTCAGCCCGTGCACTACCGGACCAACCCTTACGCGGGTAACCCTGTGGCGTTGCAGGAGGGTCGCAAGCTTTTCAACTGGTACAACTGCTCCGGATGTCACGGAGGGCATGCGGGCGGAGGCATGGGTCCCAGCCTGCGCGATAACGTCTGGATCTATGGCAACCGCGACGATCAGATCTTCGACTCAATTGCTCAAGGCCGTGCCAACGGAATGCCGTCCTGGGCCACGAAAATTCCCGAAGAGCAGATATGGAAGCTGGTGGCGTACATCAAGAGCATGCGAACCCAGGAGGAGCCGGACCCGCCCATCGTGCCCCCGCATGAGCAAGTCGCTCCCCCTTCCATCGTTCATCCGAACCAGGCCGGACAGAAGGGATAAAGGATGAAACGCTTCCTGTGGTTCATCCCGCTTCTGTTTTTGACGGCATGCGGCAAGCCGCAATCCAGCTTGTATCCCGCAGGACCCGCCGCTGACAAAATTGCCCGCATGTCGTGGTTCATGGCGATCCTGTTCCTGGTGATTACCGGCATCATGTGGATCTTGATTGCCTGGGCATTCTCGCGGCGGCGCGGCACGCTGGAAGAGCACGAACCGGTGGATGTCGGCGGTGGTCAGGCGTGGATCGGGTGGGGCGGACTTGTCTTCCCCATCATTGTCCTGACCGTCATCTTCATTCTGGGTTTGAATTTGTTGGCCAGTTTCCCGGTGCACGACGGTCATCATCAGCCCTTGAAACCCGATATCACGCTCATCGGGCATCAGTGGTGGTGGGAAGTGCAATATGACGGAGAGCCCCCGCAGAGCTTCACCACCGCCAACGAAATTCACATTCCCGTCGGTCAGCCGGTCAACATCGAATTGATTTCTAGAGACGTGATCCATTCCTTCTGGGTGCCTACTCTGCATGGAAAAGTGGATCTGGTTCCCGGCCATCCTAACTTCATCCGCATCCAGGCCGACCACGAAGGAAGCTACAACGGGACCTGCGCCGAGTATTGCGGCGCACAACACGCCCATATGCGGCTCCTGGTGGTGGCACAACAGCCGGAAGATTATCAGGCATGGATACAGCAGCAGCTCAAGCCTGCGGTCGAACCGATCGGCGAAGACGCCAAGCGTGGCGAGCAGGTCTTTATGGCCGGACCTTGCTCGATGTGTCATCAGGTGCGTGGAACCTTGGCGGGCGGGCGAGTTGCACCCGACCTCACCCATATCGGCAGCCGTCACTACATCGCGGCCAATTCCTATCCGAACAATGACGCGTACCTGGAAGCTTGGGTAACGCATGCCCAGTCGCTCAAGCCTGGAGTGGCCATGCCTGACCTCACTCAGTTCACCGGCCAGCAACTCCGGGACATTGTTGCCTACTTGCGGCAATTGCAATAAAGGAGACCAAACATGTCACTGACTGACCACCTGAACCGCCACCTGATGTTTGTTGTTCTTACCTTAGCGATCGGAGCAGGCCCCTGCGTCGCACAGGCGAAACCAAACTGTCCCGCGCTGCCCGATAGCAATCGCCTGCGAAGCGTACTGCAGTCGGTAGTGAAGGAAGGCGCCAAGGGGAACAGCGGTCTGGGAAATCAGGAATGGGCGGTAGTGGTGAATCGCGACGGCATCGTGTGCTCAATCGTGTTCAGCGGTACCGACCGCGGGCAGGAGTGGCCGGGGAGCCGAGTGATCGCCGCCGAGAAGGCGAACACAGCCAACGCGCTCAGCACCTCCGACTTCGCATTATCTACGGCGAATCTGTTTGCCCCTTCGCAGCCCGGGCAAAGTCTGTACAGCCTCACCACCAGCGCACCGCCTAACGCCCAAGCAGTTTTCGGTAGCCCGACTTCCTTTGGAACCCCGAACGATCCCATGGTGGGCAAGCCGATCGGCGGCGTGATCGTGTTCGGAGGAGGCCTGGCGCTTTATCGGAAGGGCAAGATCGTCGGCGCACTGGGGCTCAGTGGCGACACTTCCTGCGCCGACCACGTGATGGCATGGAAAGTTCGCCATCAGTTGCAACTCGACTCTGTGCCGATGGGAGTTTCGCCCGAGCACAACGACAATATGATCCTGGATTGGGCCAACAACAATAGCCCAAGTGGGTTCGGGCATCCCTCGTGCAAGGGCGGCAATCCTCCCGACGACATTATCAAGAATTTGTCGAAGAACTTTCCCACCAATGCTCAACACTAAGAAAGACGGCGCATGCCTAGCGACGGCAAAGTGCGCAAGCATCCCGCCGCACAGTTCAGAGATTATGGGCAGCTGCTGAAACCGCGAGTGAATACGCTCTGGAGAGCCAAATTCATAGCTGCTGGTGGTCAATCCCGGAACGGCCTTTCGGCGTCGCTAATAAGCGCTCCGACATGCCCGTCGCATATCCACGGACGAAGCGGTGCCAGCCTCGCTGTACATAGACTTAATCTGTTACAATCAGAATCGTTCGGTCGAGAAGATTGCGATGTGTTCTTGATCGAGCGAGTCTGGACGGCTTTGCTTACTGTCCATTCCGTCCATAAAACATCGATTGGTGGAAGTGGACGAAACTGGCGAAGCAGTTGAATGCGCAGAACCGCCAGTCTTTATAAGGGTTTCCGCTAACCCGAAGCAAACCATAGCGGGGTCGTAGTTCAGTTGGTTAGAACGCTGCCCTGTCACGGCAGAGGCCGCGGGTTCGAGTCCCGTCGACCCCGCCATAAATTTCAATGGCTTACGGGTGCCCCTAACGGGGCACTTTGTATTTCCCCACGAAAAACCCCACAAACCGCGCAGTCCCCTGATTGCGGATCGAACCTGGGCTCGAAAGGCGCTCTCTAGCCCACCGCATTCTTCCGAAAGCGGACCGCGGCGTTAACGTTCAGCCGAATCCTTAACCTGTGCGGGGGTTGTTGTGATCAAGAAATCCACGTTCGATGGAGGTGGATAGCCGAACCGATATGGAGACTGGGAGCTGGTCGGTGCTCCACTCGGGAAGGGTGGCCAGGGAACCGTCTTTTCCATCATCGTGACAAACGTTTGACGCAGTCATGGAATCTTAGTCCATGAATCGAGCTCCGAACGTTCTTCATGTCCGCCGGCGAATTTCGTTTTCGTGATCCCCATTGATCCCCATTCAGAAGTCTTTGTGGTATCTCCCGTCGAGGCCGAAGCCTCCATTCTGATCGCGGACGCCGCTCAGCGACCACTTACGGTTGATCTGATATTGCATCTGCACAGCCGCGTTCTGGGTGGTGGTCACGTCGGTGGAGAAGGTTACGAACAGCTTGCTGGTGACTCGCTGCTGCACCGTGATGCGCGCGCCCTGCTGCTGACTTCCGGTGCTGGCGCCCAATTGCGGATCAACCGAAAGCTGCGAAATGCCCAGCGCCTTCTGCAGGCGGCTGGTTACCTGGCTGCTCACCTGCGATGCCACCAGCGATTCGGCGCCTAACGTCGTCGATTGCGCTGGCGCAGCGTTGGCTGCCTCTTCGGTATTGCCGAAGGCAAGCAGGTGAATGATGTCCGCAGGGGCCAGAGCCGGATCGGAAGTGTAGTTTGTGTGCAGCCGGTCGATCGGGTCCGCGGAAGCGCATGCCGATGTTGTACTGCTGAATTGTCGTCGTGGCTGACAAATTCACGATAGGCTCTGTTTCCATGGTGTTGACGAATGCGATCGTGCCCCCCTGCACAATGTAGCGATTGCCTAAGAAGATGAGGTCGCCACCCGTCAAATTCGCGCGGCCTACGATCACCGGATCAGACGCGGTGCCGATGACGCGCAAGATTCGCATCTCCCTGAATACTCAGAGCCTGGCTCACAATATTCAGTTCGGAGCTCGAGCGAACCGCGACATTCAGTTTGAGGTTGTCGGCAAAGCCCTGTGTCGGCGGCGGCGTGGACACTCCTCCAAACTGCGCGATGAAGGTGGAGAGATCAAAGTCCGGAGTAAACGAGACGCGGTCGATGTTGACTTGGCCTTGCAAGACAGCAGCGTCCGTGTTGCCGTTCATGGCCAAATTCATGCTGAGTTCGCTGCGCACGCTTTGCGGATAGAGCAGCCTCATGCCGCTGCCTTTTAGCCCAATGTTGAACTGGACATTCGGACGATACAGCACGCCTCCGGATGCGCTCACGGTTCCCCCGCCGACGCTGCCGGTAAATTTCGTGATGTCCAGCCGATCCCTCCGCAACGTCAGCACGCCATTGGCGTTGGAGAGGCCGATAGGCACATCTTCGGTCGCAAAGCTCGCATTGACGATGCGAATCTCGCCTTCGACATTCTGGTTGGCCTGATGCCCAGCGGCGTCAATGTCAAATTGCAACTGGCCGCCGCTCGATCAATGTGGGATCGAATGCCTGCGCCAGGCTGAGATCGACTGTGCCCTTGACGCTAAGCGTAGAAGCCGCGCCGCCATTGAGCGGGAACTGTCCTTGATAATGAATATCCGTTCCCGTGCCTTTAATCTCGCCAGGCTGAAGGGACACGGTTCCGCCTGAATAGTCAGCGCGGATAGGCCCGACAGCCGCGATTTGCAACGTTGTCGGTTTAGTATTCCCCAGTTCTCCGGTGCGATAGCTGACCGCTAATGTTGGGATATTCAAATGCGCTTGCAATTGCTCTTTGTTCTTCAGCGGCCCGCGAAGTGTGGCATGGATCTCCGTCTGCCCGCTGACGTTCGCGGCTTGGGCCGGAGCATAGGCTGCCAGCAAGGGCTGCAAGGGAATTACCGGCGTGTCCAGGCTGGCATCGGCGTAGTAATCGCCGGTCAAATCGACCTTCCCTTGGGCGCGCAGAGGAGTACTGATCACCTGCGATGCCAGATTGAACGTCGCTTCGTGATTCGTAACATTGGCCTGTAAGTTCACATCGCGAATTTGCTGGTTTTGCACGGTAAGCTGCGGAATCGTGAGCGAAGCCGTGCCTTGCGGATCGCTGACAGTGCCGCGACCGCTGGCCGTAAGGTTCAAGGTACCGCGCGACCTGGATGTTGCGCGCCTTCAGCGACTGCAACTGCTCCAGGTGAATGTTAGTGGCCTTCAGCATGGCGTCATAACCCTGTTGCTTCGGGTAATAGGTCATTTCGCCCTGGGCGGTGCCGGCGCTGATCCTGGTCAGCAGATTGGCATGAACGGCATCCCCCGTTCCCTGGAAACGCACGTCGGCCGCTTGGATTGGTTCGCCTGAGATCACCGCGTTCTTTAGATTGATGTTGCCTTGTCCGATGGGATTGAGCTGTGTTCCGTGCGCCGCGATGTTGGCGTTTAGCGTGCCGCTCACGGGAGTAGTCAGGTTAGCGGCGCGCGCCAGCTCGGCAACGGAAAGCTGAGATGCATTCAAGTTGACAACGAAAGGACTCGAGGGCAGGTGCGACCACTGATGTAATCCCGATTGCACGTTAAACGTGACATGCCCCTGCCTGCCGAGATCAAGAACGCCATTTTGCAAGCTTACCGATGAAGGGCTGGCCTGGATGCTGGTCCGCAAGGTGCGGAACGAGGTACCGCGGACCAAGACGTTGGCGGCGTTGAGCTGCCCTGCAATCTGAGGAGCACTGGTTGTGCCACGCACGCTTCCATCGAACGAAGCCCGCCCATGCAAGTCGAGCGGTTGTGCCGGCGGCGCAGTGAACAGGCCTGCCAGAGTCTCAAGCTCATGCAGATCATTAGCCTGGACTTGCACCTGCAAAGCCGAATGTTTGCTGACCGTGCCATCGAGATTAATCGATGTCTGCGAGGTTCGCAGATAGCTGTGGTTCAGCGCGATCTGCTGGTCCGAACCGTTATACCGAGCATGAACGGCGGCGTTAATCGGAATGGTTGTGTTTTGCGCGTTTTTTCGAGCGGCGGCGATATTGCCGTCCGCCACGGCGTCCGCACGGGCCATCAAGTTGCTGAAGCTTCCGCTCCAGGTCGCATCCAGGTTGGCATCGCCACGGCCCGATATCCCAACCGGCCTCAGCGTGGCGGAGTTCGCAATCTTCTTGATGTCTGCTAGGGAAACATTCCGCAGCGAAGCCGTGACATGTCCCTGCTGTTTGCCGGACAGATCACGAACGGTTGCGGTGCCATGGAGTTCGCCGCCGAGCAGCCGGGCACTGATGTCGCGCACTTCAGCATTGCCATTGGCCACGCTATAGTGGGCCGACAGATCGCGCACGTCGGCCCGCAGACTGAGCGTACGCAACTGCAACACTGCGCTGCGCAAATCGCCTTCGACAGAAGCGCTATCCAGCGCCGACTTGCCGGCAACGCTGGCGTAATCGGCAGTGCCGTCCACTAATACCATTCCCGTGGGCAAAGAAGGATCGTTTAGTGTCTTGCGCAATTCTGCCAGTGCAAGGATGACAACGTACTTCGCGTGCAGCTTCGGATTCGCGTAGTTGTCGACCGACGCATTCAAGAGCAGCTGCGATTGCCCGCTCCTCAAAGTGAGATTGCTGAGCGTCAAACCCGAACGTTGAGCGTCGAATTGTGCCTGCAAATCGTGAGGCACTGGTGCGTAGGTTCCGTAACGCAGATGCCCGTTCTGATAGGACAAGGTTCCGTAGTAGCGGCCGCCATTCGTCGCGTCATACTTGGATTGAAACGTAAGATTGTTCAGATCCGCTTCGAGTGGAGCCTTGCGATCGTTGTAATAGACCTCGCCACGATCCAGCAGAATTCGGCGGATCGCGAGATCAAACACATTGGTACTGGAGTTGCCGCTGGACTTTGGCGTCGGCAGATTGCTTTGTCCATCGGCCGTCATCAGCACGTTGGCGACAGGATGATCCACCGTGACATTGTCGAGATACCACTGCCGCCGCCAGACGGAGACGATTCGCACTCCCAGGCCAAGGTGATCGGCTTGCAGCAGCGGAGAACCCGCGCCCGGCCCCACACCGTAGACGGTCAGCCCATACAAGTCGAGGCTGAGGGTCGACGGATGCAGCGCGAAGTTCTGTAGCGTCACCTGTGTGTTGAGAGAGTCGCTGGCACTCTGCTCCGCCGTCCGCAATACATAGCTATGAACCGCTGCGCTGTGCAGCAGGACATAGACGCCGACCGCAATCAGCAGGAGCAACACAAGCAGGGTCCCTGCGATCCACGCCGTAACTCTCTTCCATCGTCCGGGACGGGGTGGTTGCACCAGATATGGTTTCCCTGGTTCTTGCGGCGGTAATCCGAAATCCCGAATAGCCATGACTAAAATGCCTGCCCTAACGTTACAAATACCTGGGTTGAACTGAGGCCGGGAACCGGATTCAGATTGTGCCCGATGTCGACTCGTATGGGTCCGACCGGGGTGGCATATCGAAATCCGATACCGACGCTGTTGCTGTAAAGCGAGGTGAAGTCGTGAAACCCGATCTTCGGGAAGACGTTTCCCCCGTCATAGAAGGTAACGATGCCGAGACCTTTCTTGATCATGTCGAGGGGAAAGCGAAGTTCGGTGTTCAAGATCAACAACTCATTACCACCGTCGGGAACCGTGATCTTCGAGCAAGTGGCTGGATCCGACGGATTACTACAAACAGGAATAGTGCGTTGCGGGCCCGCGCCGTTAAGTGGAAAGCCACGGAGCGTGCTGCCGCCGCCGGAGAAAAATTCGGAACTCAGCGGGACTTCACTGCCCGCATACGCCTGCTCCAACCCGATACGAATGCTGTTGGCCCAGATGATGCCCGCGTGAATATTCTTGTAATAAGCAGTCTGCCCCACGAATTGAGCAAAACTGAAATTCGAGCCCAGCCAAGCGGGATTCACGCCGATTTGATAGTTCTGGTAAATCCCGCGATGCGCGTCGAGAATGTTGTCGCGCGTGTCTTGTACCCAGCTGACGGACAAGGTCGAGAGATGAACGTTGAGCTGGTCTGGCGGCACCAGTTCAGGGATGATCAGATCGCTGATGCGGGTAAGCTGAAAGTTGTATCTCAGGAAAAGGTTAGTGGTCTTCTTGGCATTCAACGGCCTTTGCAACTGATATCCGGCGCTGCCGATCCTGTCAGTAAAGATGGGATTTTCGGCATCGTGTTCGCCGGATAATATAGCGCTTCCCTTCCAATTGCTGCCGAACGTCGAAGGATCCGTATAGGTGAGGGAGGCCCGTTGATCCAGGCGTCCGGCAAACGCGCTGAACGTCAATGTCTCGGCCCGGCCACGTATGTTGCGGCGGGTATATTCAAGCGTGCCGTCGGGGCCCCAATACGTCTTCTGGCTGGTAACGAAGTTGCTTGGCAGACCCACGGGCGGCAGCCCGGGCACCGCGACCGTGCCGCTGGGAATCGCGCCGCCACGATTCAACACCTGAAAGCCAAAGCCGTAAACGATGGTATTACGCTTGGCTTCGTGGACCTTCACCACGACATCTTCCGTGGTCTGATCGGTGATCGCGCGTTTGGGATCAACTTCAGCCCAGTCAAAAATTTCCTGGTTGTACAGGTGGCTCTCCGAGCTGAGCATTGCGTTTTCGCTGAGCGGCTCGCCCGAGGCAATCCTCAATTGCCGGTTGATGAAACCCTGCTGCGTGTGCTGCCGTCCATCGGTGATAATGGTAGCCGTGATCACCTTGGGGCCTTCATCGATCTTGTAAACCACATTGAGCTGGTGCGGCTGCCCCGGTACCGGAGTCGCAACTGAATGAAAGGAGGCATTAAGATATCCCAGCGTGAGATAACGCGCCATCACCTGGTTGCGATCTTTTGTCACCAGTTCCTGGGAATACGCCTTTCCCGGACCCAGATTCAGTCCGTGCGGGGCCAGCTGCGCGTCAGGCAGCGTATTGTTTCCCTGAATGCTCAACTGCCGCACTACGTTTAACGGCCCCTCGGTTACCTGGAAGGTGATATCGACGTTGCCGTTGTTGCGAACTACGTGAGGCACAACCTCTGCCTGGCTGTATCCCGCGGCTCGATAAGTGTCCTGCACATTTTTGACGCTGGTCCGAACCAGGTTTTCGCTGTACGCACCATGCGAGAAGAAGTGCGCCTTCTGCACGCTTACGTGTGATTGCAATTCCTTGCTGCTGAAGCGCTGGTTCCCTTTAAATTCCACCTGGCTCACTTTGAACCGGCCATCCTTATGAATGTCGTAGGTGACCGAGGTACCCCCGTCAGCCTTATCGACCTTGACATCAACTTTCGTATCGAAGTACCCCTTCGACTGAAAATACGAGCGGATGTTGTTCTGGCCTTCGCGGATTAACTCATCGTTTATGGCATTCTCCTGGTACATCGGAATGAGTTTCCGCTTGGTTCGACCCCAAATGTGCGCGCCGGTGGTAGCAATTTTTATCTCCGGCCCCAAGGTGATTTGAAAAGTGATATCCGCGCGATTGGTGTTTGCGTCATACTCGGCGGAAACCAGCTTCACCTCTCCCGCAATGTAGTTTTGACTGGCAAGAGCAGACTGCATGTAGCGCGACGCATTCTGCAAACGCGTAAAGGAATAGTGCATGCCGGGCTTTAGCGAGTCGCCCCGCAATTTCGCCATGATCGAGCGCAATTTTCGCCGCAGATAATTCGTCTCTTCCGGAGTCGAGCCTGCCAGATCGATTTTGCCGATTCTCGCGCGCTCCCCCAGGTCCGTATGAAACAGGACATTCACGATTCCGTGCTCGCCTTGCTGCACGAGTTGCGAGTGTACTTCCGCGCGAAAATAGCCGTGCTGGCGGAAGAACCGCACAAGGGCATCCTCAGCGGCTTGCACGTCGGAGGCTGAATAGGGCGATTCGGGGTTGTAGTTCGAAACCTGCAACAGGCGGGTGTAGGTGAACTCTTTGAGCGCTCCGGGGAATTCGTACATGCCAACGTAAATCGCCGGCTCCAGGATGAATGCAACCCGCACCCCATCCGCCGACGGCTGCAGATCGAGGGTGACGTTCTGGAAGCTGGGGTTTCGCTTGAGGGCAGCGATACTGGCATCGAGATCAGTCTTGGAAAGCTGCTCGCCAGGCTTAACCGCAATCGAACCTTGAACGCTGTTCAGCGTCACATCCGGACGCCCCTCCACATCAACCGAGGAAACGTTCTGCCCGATGTAAGATGAGACCCCAAGTGCGGGTTGTTGCGCCGCGGCCCCGCTGTGCATAACCACACAGAGCAAGGCCGCAGCCGCCACACGGCTGATAAAAAAGGTTTTACGCTCGATTCTCTCCAATAGCCTTTTAAGCATGCCCGCCCGGGTTCTCCACCCAGAGTTGGATGCAGTTTCGCGCGGCCGTGAAAACTCCTGGTCGTCAGGTTTTAACCAACAGTCGGCAGGAATTTAACGGGAGTTTGAATCGTTTATCGACCGGTCACATTGACGCGAGGGCGGAGCAAATGTCAGCATCCGGCAAGCGAGCTTAGGCAGCGAACAGAACAGGAGAGATTATTGCGCCAGCCTCGACGGAAGCCCAATTCGAACTCTGGATTCATGAGCGTCTCGGCTGTGTTTCCCAGCGGAGCTGAAACCGGGCGGTTGCTGTCGCCTCAATGCCAACCGATGGCCGCATAATCCTGACAGCCATAAACCAGGTCATTCAACTGGGCGATGCCGGTGTTGAATGCGGCCAGATTGGTTGCAGCAACGTTCCCGAGTTGCAACGGAGGAATTCGACATTCGTTCACCGGCGCCATGAATTTGAGTTGTACATCATGGAACTTCGCCGATTGCATGGCGAACTCCAGCAACCTGGGATGCACCAGCCTCACATGGGTCGGATCCAAGAGGTAGTTGTTCAAGACGGCATAAAGACTCAACGCGTTTATAGTCTCAAAAATAACCGGAGCTCCCGGGCTGGTTTTTCGATACGCAAGCCCAACATAGCGCAACTGATCTGGCGCGGAAAGATGCTCAATGACCTGGGCGCTGAACAATCCGCCCAGCGATTCATCCGGCTGCGATTCCAGAAACGTGAACAGATCCTCCTGAACGACATCGAGACCCTTTTCGCGGCACAGCAGGAACTGATCCAACCCCAACTCCACTCCACGGGCGGTAATCTCGTTCTCCCGCATGAGTTCGAGAAACTCACCGCGTCCGCATCCAATATCGACTACGTTGCTTCTGTTGCGAAAATAATCCAGATACTCGCGCTGACGATCGTGAATCAGCTTCTCGGCGCCACGATATCGCTCTTCAAAAACGAAATAGTCGAACTGATCCGAGCCACTGGCGGGAGGGCTGCCCGCGGTCCTCGACACCTCAACAACTGGCGATTTGCTACCGTTCCCCTCAACCGCATAGGCTAGGCGGCGAACATCCCGCTCCCGGCTTCGCTGCCGCCGGAGCAGGTCCTGCATTTCTCCCTTTTCATCTGCTAATTGCACGCGTAACCCGGCGACATCGGCCATCAGCGCTTCGACTTGCGCTTGGAGCGGATGGAATTTCCCAGCGTGGGTTCGGAGATCCTCCGCAACTTCCTGCCGAAAATCATCGATTTTGCGGAGCGTTTCTTCCTGCGCGGCGTTAGCGTCATCCTTCATCTGATAAAGATCTTCGCGCTGCGCTTCCAGGATCAGGATGATCTCCTGCAAGGCTCGAATGACGCCGGCCTGGAATACGTGGATGGGGCGGGTGTACCAGGTCAGCGAACGCCGCATCACTTTCTTATGGAACTGGATGAGGCTGCTTATAACTCCAGGCGGCCGAGGATTAATCTGGCCAGACTCGCGATGTCCGGTCAGGGCCGTCTCCACTTCCAGCCGCAAGCCACTCAGATCTTGCGAAGGTATGGACGGCGAAAATTGTGCAGCCGCGCGTGAGCCCGCTGTTACGCTGATTTTTTTGGGGTTGTCCTGCTGCACTTCGGCAATCTGCCGTCGCAAGCGCTCGAGGATCTCGGCACTTTCCGGATCAATTTTTGTCATGTCGCTCTGGAGTGGCGCAGCCCTGGAACCTTCGTTCCGGCGCGTGGCCACAGACGATCACATCGGGGATTGCAAGCTGCAAGATTACCAAGCGTGCAGTATTTCCGCAATTTTGTTCCCTCGCGCCCAGGCGCCTGAATCTTCTCTGCCGCCTAGCTGCGCCGTTAAACCCGGCTGGTTGATGTGGTCAGAAGCTTCCTATAAAATCGCACCTTACACCCACAGTTTGTGGCGGTTTGCGGACAGTTGCTGTCCACCCGGAACCCACTATGCTGCATGTTGTCACCGTCGCTGATTGGCGGTTCCGACGCGAAGCTGGTCATCTGCAAGTCTCTCTGCTGGCGTCGAACCCCAATGCTCGCTTGACCATCTACTGCGACCGGAAAGATACCTTCGCCGAGCTTGCTGCTGAACGTTGCGAGCTCGTCGAAGTGCCTGAGATGTCCGTTATAGGCGCCAAGCGATCGAAATTTGCCGCTTACCGTCATGCAGCTCAGTCCGGCAGCTTTCTCTATCTTGACGCCGACGCCATTGTGCTTGAGCCTCTCGATGAACTGGCACACGGAGAAGTGCTATCCGGCTGCGACGACGATTTGTCGCACTGCCCTTTTATCGTCGACAAGCTGCACCCGTGGCCGAATGCGCCCGAGCTTCACAAAGACGTTTACATCAATTCCGACATTTTCTACTTTCCCGCCGGCCGCAAGGATTTGCTGGAAGAGATGTACCAGCAAAGCCGCAACGATGAACAGTGGAATCGCTACACCTTTCCCAATTGCCTCTACGACAACCACTTCCTGTGCGCGTTTTTGAACCTGAAAAAAGAGCCGATAAATTTTCTCGATCCGACGCAATACGGCTGGCAGGGTTTTTACTTTTACGATCAAATTCAGGTAGAGCGTCGCGGCGATCAGCTGGTCAACAAAAACAGCGGTGTGGTCTTGAAACTGATCCTTTTCGCCGGGATACGGCAGTCGTATGATCTGATGTTGACGTGGCCGCCGGACATTGCCTCTCTGGTACTGGCGCGCATTCTTCCCAAGACCGGGAGTGCCGATCAAGCGCTGGCGTCTTATCTGGCAGCGAACAGCGCTGCGCTGGGGGCAACAAAGGACCCTCATCAACTCGTCATCCTCCGGCAAACCATCGCCGAGTTACGCCACCTGACCGCAGGCAACGGCAACTCCACCCGCAGGAGCACGAGCTATTTCCTGGATCCGGAATCGATGCGCGCCTTCGCCTGCGCACAGCCGCCATCGGGGGTGGAGTGGAACGGCCTCGAATGCGGAGGCGCTTATCTGGAAGCCGAGGAGTACGCGGCTATCCGCGATATGGTGCGAGCCCGCAAGATTCGCACTGCGGTGGAAACGGGCGCAGGTGAGACGTCGATCCTGTTTGCGGATCTGGGGGTCGATGCCCTGTCCGTCGAGTCGCAACCCGGGCCGTGGCTGGAGCGGGCGAGGTCGCGCGGATGCATCGTGCTGGAAATTCCCTTCGACGACTCGCGAGCCGAGTTTGACGACGACGGGTTGCGAGCCGGCATCGCAGCTTCTGGTTGGAAGCAGGCGGACCTGCTCTTCATCGACTCACCTGTGGGTACCGGACGCCGCGCCAACCTTCTGCGCCAATTCAGCCGACTGCTGCAGTTCCGCTACGTGCTGTACCACGATGCGATTCGCGACGCGCGCAACATTTTTCGCGATCAACAGGCGTTAGGGCTTGAGCCGGTATCATTTTTTGCCAGCCCACGAGGCTTGATGTTGCTGCAGAAGCCTTCGCACGCGATCCCACCGCAACCAACTCCGGCCGATGTCAGGATCGATCCTGCCCAGGTGAGCCTTGCCGCCGAAGACAACGCCGCGCGAGTTTTTTCGCCGCGCGCGGAATTCGCCATCCAGTTAAAGCTGGAATATCGTGGCCCTGAAACGCTCTCCAGCAGATTGCCTAATCCCGTTTATGCCGCGTACCACTGGCGCAATGCTGCGGGTGAATTTGTGGTTTTCGATGGCATACGGACCGCGCTGCCTTGTGATATTGAAAGCGGAGATCGCTGCAGCTTCGATGTCTACGCTGTCACGCCGGAGCAGCCCGGCCGTTACGAATTGCAGATCAGCCTGGTACAGGAATTCGTATGCTGGTTCCACGAGCTGAATCCCGCCTGCCTGGTGACCATTCCCGTAGAAATCAAAGTTCCCGAATAACGCTTTGCGGGCCGGAGTTCCAGGTTCGCTTATCAGATCGCGGATCGGGACGGCGAAGCCTCTCGGCGCATGCCGGAGTTGAACTGCCAGAGCATGATCGCGATCAGCGCAACAGTTACGATCGTCCAAATGGCCGACAGTATGTAATCCGAATGCACCGGCTGCACGAGTGAGGGAAAAGCAGAGCCCAAGTCGATGTGGGCGTGTTGATCGAGGGTCTTGACGACGCCTCCCTGCGCAGCGTCCCAGAAGGTGTGGCGGGGCTCCGGGAAAGCAGTGAATTCAAATGCGACCAGGAAACTCCACGCCGCCAGCAGGGTGACGATGCCTCGCGATACGCCTCGCGACAGCATGGGAGCAGCCAACGGGGCTAACAGTGCCAGCGCTATCACGATGTAGCGTGAGGGCGGCGGCGTCGTCCCTCCGTACCACCAATGATTGGGTGCGGTGAACAGGATGGTCGCGACGCTGGGCGCCAGCAAAGCCAAGGCCAGCGCTCGTCGCGAACGCAACGCCGGCCATGCTCCCGCGATTGCGACAAGGTAAATGGGAGCGGTGGGCACTAGACCGAAGGCGCGATCGAAGAACAGTCCCAGTAATCCTACATGCGCCTGCGGCTCGAACATGGGGCGTCCGAGCGTCGGCAAAAAGAAGATGTATCCGGCATTCGGCTCAAACTTCCCGTAACCCCACAGATTGAACAGGCAATAAAGAAGTGTCGATATCGCCGTCGGTGCCGCCAGCCACGCGAATTCGCGCGCGAATGCCCTGGTCAGGCGCAACCTGGCGAGCAGGGTAAGAGCCACCACCAACCCCAGCGGGCCCAGTACCACCCAGAACCGGATCGAGAGCCAGGGCAGAACGGCCAGCAGGCAGCCGGCCACCGGGATCGCCCAGCGATATCCCACATTGAGGTACATAGCGAAGCAGAGGACCGCCCACAAGGTCAAGGCCGACCCGGGAATTTCCGGGTAAATCTGTGCTGCGAACGTAATCAGCGGAGAGACGAACCCAAACAATGCCCAGCAGGCAATGCCGCCGGCGTCGGTCGCGCCAAATTGTAGGGCCATCTCAAAAATTCCCAGGGCGAGCAGCGCGGCAGCCATGTTGATCTCCATCATGGCGCCCACCCGATTGCCGGCCGCGTATCCGGGAAGCAGCAGCACGGATAAGCCGACATCGTGAAACGGCATCTGCTGCCCGCGTTGGTTGGTAATGATATGACGGTCGCGCAGATCGTAAAAGTAGAATGGCTGCCAATCGCGATGATCGTAGTTGTTGCGCAGGTCGAAATCGTGATCGTGCAAGAGGCTATGCGTCAGCAGCAGATAATGCGGTTCGTCACCGTTGGCGGTCACGCTGGCCGCTATCCAGGCCGTGATCGCCACATAAATGATCAGCGAGACCAGGAACACAGCAGCGCGAAGCTTGGCGGGACGGCGCTCCCGAAACAAAGATACCCACACGACCAGCACGCCGATGCGAGCGAAAATGAAGCCGGACCACAACGCACCAAAAACGCGCGCCATGTGTTGCGGATCCGGAATACGCAGTGCCCGGACCAGCCCGAGCACAAAGAGACACACAATCCAGTCGCCGATCCAGACGTACGTCCGCAACCGGCTGCGATCCTCTTCGGGGGTAAGTGCGAGCAGAATGGCAGCGGTCGCAAGATTCAGGGCAATGGCCCAGGGCAGCAGATGGTGCCAGCGAACCGAGCCCAGGTATGCGGGCCAGCGAAGAACGTGAGCAATCTCGAGCGCCAGGGCCGCATTGATCAGCAGGCTGCCGATCATGTAACGACGCTCATTCAACCAGGAGAGTTGGCCGGCATGTAGGCTAGGTGAAGCGAGGAGCGGCGCTTTCAACATGCGCCTGAATTATACGACAGCTTGCAGGAAGAACTCGCCGCGTCGCCCGGAGTCGTCGACGTTATGCGAACAGAAGCCGGAGCTTCAGCGAATGACCGGCAGACCTGAGGGTGGACCGCCTACATCGAGATCGAAACCCAACTGCAGCTTGGCCGCCTCCGACATGAGCCCGGGATTCCAGAGGGGCTCGAACACGATCTCGACTTGAACCTGCTTTACGTCCGGCAATCGCGACAGCTTGCTCTCGACGTCGGCCTTGAGCACGTCGCCCATGCCACAACCGGGAGCTGTCATCGACATCTTGATATCGATGTTGTTGCCGCCACTCTCTGCCGGCGAAATCGCGCAGGCATAGATGAGACCAAGGTCGACGATGTTCACCGGAATTTCCGGATCGAAGATTGTCTTGAGTTCGTCCCACACTAACTTCTCGCTGAAGGGACGCTGCTCGCCCGCTTGGGCAGAACTGTCACCGCCGGCGAGCCCAAGGGCGTCGGCATTCTTGGCCTCGATGCGGTACATCGGCCCATAATCGCTGCTGACCGTATAGCTGTTGCCGAGCGACTGCATGATCCGGACAATCGTTCCCGGAGGCAGAGTTGTGCGCGCGCCACTGGGAATTTCGATGGCTTCGCACGCACTCTTCAACGTGATTGGAATTCCCATGGTCATGATCGTTCCCTACTCGGTCGAAACAGCGTCCTGCTTCCCCTCCAACGCGGCTTGCAGTGTGTGCCAAGCCAGGGTCGCACACTTCACCCGGACGGGAAATTCAGAAACACCAGAGAACACTGCCAGCTTGCCCAGAGCCTCTTGATCGCCATTGCCGTGACCGGTCACCAGGGCGTGAAACTTTTCGAACAGCTTCGTGGCCTCTTCCTTGCTCTTGCCCTTCAGCGTCTGCGTCATCATTGAGGCCGACGCTTTGGAGATAGCGCAGCCCGATCCCTGAAAGCTGACATCCTGAATCGAGTCGCCTTCAAGGTTGAGGTACACCGTGAAGTGGTCGCCGCACAGCGGATTGAAGCCCTCGGCCTTATGATTTGCGGCCGCGAGCTCGCGAAAGTTACGAGGCGCCTTGCTGTGCTCCAGGATCACATCCTGATAGAGCTCCCGCAGATCTGACATCAGGCGAAAACCTCCTGCACCTTTTTGATGCCGGCCACCAGGGCATCAACTTCTTGCCGCGTGTTGTAAAGCGCGAACGATGCCCGCGCCGTAGCCGGAATCCCAAAGCGCTGCATCACCGGTTGAGCGCAATGATGTCCGGTGCGAATCGCGATTCCCTCGCGATCGAGAATGGTGCCGATATCGTGCGGATGAATTTCGTCCATCACAAAAGAAATCACCGCCGCCTTGTCGCTGGCAGTTCCAATCAAGCGAATTCCGGGTATAGCCAGAAGAGACTCCGTGGCGTAGGTCAGCAAATCGTGCTCATGGGCGGCGATGTTCTCGATGCCGAGCTGATTCAAGTATTCGATTGCCTTACCCAAACCGATTGCGCCGGCGATATCCGGCGTGCCCGCTTCGAACTTGTATGGCAGTGCATTGTAGGTTGTCTTCTCAAAGGTCACCGAGCGAATCATGTCGCCGCCGCCTTGATACGGCGGCATGAGGCTGAGTAGCTCGGACTTGCCATACAGAACACCGATTCCCGTCGGCCCATAAACCTTGTGTCCTGAGAATGCGTAGAAATCGCAATCCAACTCCTGCACATCAACCTTGATGTGCGGTACCGCTTGTGCGCCGTCGACCAGCACCGGAACTCCGGCGGCATGTGCAATCTCAACTATCTGACGGAGTGGGACAACGGTTCCCAGCGCATTGGAAACATGCGTCACGGCCAGCAACTTTACCTTAGGCGTTAGCAGCTTCTGGACGTCGTCCAGCAAAAGCTCGCCGCGGTCGTTCACTGGGATCACGCGCAGGCGGGCGCCTTTTTCTTCGCACAGCATCTGCCAGGGCACGATGTTGGAATGGTGCTCCATGGCCGAAACCAGGATCTCGTCGCCAGCCCCCACATGCGTACGCCCGTAGGTTTGCGCGACCAGGTTGATACCCTCGGTCGCTCCCCTAACGAAGATGATTTCGTGCGTGTCAGCCGCGTTTATGAACTGCTGCACTGTGCGGCGTGCGGCTTCATGCTCTCCGGTGGCGTGCTCGGAAAGAAAGTGGACTCCGCGATGAATATTCGCGTTGTCGCGCTCGTAGTAGCGCGAAATAGCATCGATAACGACACGCGGTTTTTGCGAGGTGGCGGCATTGTCGAGGTACACCAAAGGATGACCGTGCACCTGCTGCGCCAGGATCGGAAAGTCGCGCCGAATCTCTTCGACATTGAAGGTCTTGCCTGCACCGCTCACCAGATGCGGACGAACTTCAGGCATGCTGTTCGCGAGTGCCATCACCCTACCTCCTGCCAATTTCGGCCGCGTTCTTCTTCAGTCGTTGTGTTGGCTTGTACCACGCTGTGAGACATGCTCATCAGATGCTCACCGATCAGCTTCCGCAGATAGTCGCGGACCGTATCTTCCTTCATGCGATCCAGGCATTCATTCGCAAAGGCAAGCAAGAGCAGCTTGCGCGCCGAAACCTCGTCGATGCCCCGAGACCGCAGATAAAACAACGCCGTCTCCTCGATCTGTCCAATCGTGGCTCCGTGCGTGCACTTCACGTCGTCGGCGTAGATCTCAAGCTGCGGCTTGGTATCGATCTGGGCATCGTCAGAGAGCAGCAGGTTGCGATTCGTCTGCTTGGCATCGGTCTTCTGCGCATCCTTGTGCACGATGATGCGACCATGAAAGACTCCGTGCGCGCTGTCATCCAGAATGCCGTTATAAAACTGTCGGCTATCGCAATGCGGGCTGCCATGCTCGACCAGCATGTAGTTGTCCAGGTGCTGGCGGCCATTGCCCACGAACAGACCGTTGATCAGGCACTCCGAGCCTTCGCCTGCGAGCACAGGATGCACGTTGTTGCGCACCAGGCCTCCGCCCAGCAGCACGGAATGCGTAGAGACGTTGGCGCTTCTCCCCTGCTGAATTCGCAATGTCGAGATGTTGAAGGTGTCGCGATGCTCGCGCTCCAGCATGTAATGCGAAACCACCGCGCTCTCGGCGGCAACCAGTTCGGTCACGGTATTGCAAAAGGCAACTCCGCCATTGTGGGACACATAGTCTTCCACGATAGCGATCTGGCTGGCTTCCTCCGCGACAATCAAATTTCGTGGATGGGTCATCACCGGAGCATCGCCGGCCGTCGAGACGAACAGCAAATGTATCGGCTGCTCCAGCACAGTTCCCTTGCGAACGTGGATGAATACACCATCTTCGGCGAAAGCTGTGTTCAAGGCCGAGAACGAATCTCGCTGGGTATCCAGATAGCGGCCGAGATGAGGTTCGACTGCGGCGGGATTGGCCTGGAGCTCGGCCGCCAGACTGGCGACCTTTACGCCTGCGGGCAATTTGCCCAAAGACGACAGCTCGCGACTGAAGTGTCCGTCGACAAAAACCAACTGACAGACTGCACCGGGAAGCGACCACGCTTCCAGATCTTTCTTCTCGACAGTCGGAGGCTGAGGGAGCGAAAGCACAAACGGCGTTTTGGCAATCGCGGAAACATTGGTGAACCGCCAGTCCTCATCGTGGGTGGTGGGGAAGCCCACCTGGCAAAAGCGTGCGAATGCGTCTTCGCGCAGCTGTCGCAGCCACGGCAAATCGCGGCCTGCAGCGCGCGTCTGGAAATCGCTGAACGCGTCCAGATACGTCTCCAAGTGCGGTACAGCGGTGATCGTGGCGTTAGGCATTGGTCGTCTCGCGAGCTTCGGCTTCCAGCGTGGCGTAGCCGGTTTCTTCCAGTTCCAGCGCCAACTCAGGCCCACCGGAGCGCACAATTCTTCCGTTCAACAACACGTGGACAAAATCCGGAACGATGTAGCTGAGCAGTCGCTGATAGTGCGTCACCACGATAGTTGCGCGGTCGGGACTGCGCATGGAGTTCACGCCCTTGGCCACGATTCGCAGCGCATCGATGTCGAGGCCGGAATCGGTTTCATCCAGCACCGCCAGCTTCGGCTCCAGCACGGCCATCTGTAAAATCTCGTTGCGCTTTTTCTCGCCGCCCGAGAAGCCTTCGTTGACCGAGCGGTTCATCATCTTCTCGTCCATCTCCAGCAGCTTCAGCTTCTCGCGGAACATGGGCAGGAAGTCCATCGCGTCCATTTCATCCAGACCGTGATATTTGCGCACGGCATTCAGCGCCGAACGCAGGAAGTACGCGTTGCTGATTCCGGGAATCTCCACCGGATATTGAAATGCCAGGAACACGCCTTCACACGCCGCGTCTTCGGCTTTCATTTCGAGCAGGTTCTTCCCATCGAAAACGATTTCGCCGCCGGTGACGTTATAGCTCTCGCGCCGCGCCAGAACTTGCGCGAGGGTGCTCTTGCCCGAGCCGTTCGGCCCCATGATGGAGTGCACTTCACCGGGATTCACGATCAGGTCGATACCTTTGAGGATCTCGTTGTTGTCCACCGTGACGTGCAGGTTCTTGATTTCCAGTAAGCTCATTCGTCCTCTACTCGCGGGCAGAAGCCCGATAAATTTTTCTCACGTTGACGCGGACCTGAAGGTCCGCTCTACCGATCCTTCCGTTGGCGCGACCTTGAAGGTTCGCTCTACTCGTTTTGCCGTCCGACCGCAGATCCCTTGCGGGCTGAAGCCCGGTGTGACAGCAGAGAGCGGCTTACGGCGCAGCTAAAGCCGGCGCCCTTTCAAACCCACCCTTATCCGACGCTGCCTTCCAGGCTGACGCTCAACAGCTTCTGCGCTTCGACCGCGAACTCCATAGGAAGCTCGCGGAAGACGCGTTTGCAAAAGCCATTCACAATCATCGATACCGCGTCTTCAGCCGTCAGACCGCGCTGGCGCAGATAGAAGAGCTGATCCTCGCCGATCTTCGAGGTCGACGCCTCGTGCTCCATCTGGGCCGAAGAATTCCGCACCTCGATATACGGGAAGGTATGCGCGCCGCACTTGTCGCCGATCAGCAGCGAGTCGCACTGCGTATAGTTGCGTGCTCCCGCCGCGCCCTTCATGATCTTCACTTGTCCGCGATAGGTGTTCTGTCCACGCCCAGCCGAGATTCCTTTTGAGACGATCGTGCTGCGTGTGTTCTTGCCCATGTGAATCATCTTGGTCCCGGTATCGGCCTGCTGATAATTGTTGGTCAGCGCCACCGAGTAGAACTCGCCCACCGAGTTGTCTCCCTGCAGGATGCAGCTGGGATATTTCCACGTGATCGCCGAGCCAGTCTCGACCTGCGTCCAGGAAATCTTCGAGTTCACGCCCGCACACTTGCCGCGCTTGGTGACAAAGTTGTAGATACCGCCCTTACCGTTCTTGTCGCCGGGATACCAGTTCTGCACGGTCGAATACTTGACCTGCGCATTGTCGAGCGCAACCAACTCCACCACAGCCGCGTGCAACTGATTCGTGTCGCGGATGGGGGCCGTGCAGCCCTCCAGATAGCTGACGTACGCGCCTTCATCGGCGACAATCAGCGTGCGCTCAAACTGGCCTGTGTCGGCAGCGTTGATGCGGAAGTACGTCGACAACTCCATCGGGCAGCGAACGCCCTTGGGCACGTAAACAAACGAGCCGTCGGAGAACACCGCTGAATTCAAGGCAGCAAAATAGTTGTCCGTGGTGGGCACAACCGAGCCCAAATACTTTTTCACCAGCTCAGGATGGTTGAGCACGGCCTCCGAGAACGAACAAAAGATTACGCCCGCTTCGGCGAGCTTGGCCTTGAAGGTGGTCGCGACCGAGACGCTATCGAACACCGCATCGACGGCAACGCCGGCCAGCATCTTCTGCTCGGCCAACGGAATTCCCAGCTTCTCGTAAGTGCTCAGAATCTCGGGATCGAGCTCATCCAGGCTCTTCAGGTTCGGCTTCTGCTTGGGCGCCGAGTAATACGTGATGTCCTGATAATTGATCGGCGGGTAGCTGATGTTCGCCCACTTGGGCTCGGCGTCTTTTTGCTGCAACGTAAGCCAGTGGCGGAATGCCTTCAGGCGCCACTCCAGCATGAATTCCGGCTCTTTTTTCTTTGCCGAGATCAAGCGGATGACGTCTTCATTCAGCCCCTTAGGTATCCGCTCTTCTTCGATATCCGTGACGAAGCCCCACTTGTAATCCTGCTCCGCCAGATCACGAAATACGTTGACGTTCGAACTCATTGCACTCTCCCGGATGAATAACTAATGGTCGGCACCAGCTTGCCCTGCGAATCTTTCACCGCCGTCAGTTGCAACGGATGCACCAGGTCTGAAAGCATCACCTTCTGAAACGCTCCTCGGACCACCTGGTTGATCACCCGCTGATTGCTCTTGATGGGGCACGACCGTTCCAGGTCGCACATGCCCGAGACATCCATGCTGCACTCGGTCAGCGCGATCGGGCCCTCAATCGCAGTGATAATGTCAGCCAGCGAAATCTCGCTCACGTCCCTGGCCAAGCCGTAGCCGCCGTTTGTGCCTCGATGAGAAACCAGCAGGCCGCGCTGCAAAAGCAGCTTCAATACCTTGCTGACGGTCGGCAGCGGCAAATGCGAATCGGCGGCAAGGTCCCGTGCCGTGTGCACCGGACGCTTGGCATCCCGCGCCATGACCGTCATTAACACCAGGCCGTAATCGGTCAACTTGGCCAGCCGGATCATGGTTGTTCGTCTCCCATCGGGCGTTACGGTTATATAGATGTATATAGTACCGCATAAGTACTATATAAAATAAGAGGCGATTGGGAGCCTGGGCAACGACCTCCCGCAGCACGCAATTCTGGACAGGCGGGCGGCCACGAACGATAATGGCGCGACCCTTTCATGCGCGCAAAACCTGTCCCTAAAAGCTCCAACCCCGTTGTTGTCGTGTGTCTGGCCTGCCTGGTACTTGCCCTCCTAGCTTTTGGCTGGTGGCGATGGACGAGCCGCAAGCCTCAGGAGAGCTCCCGAATAATTTCCTCCGCAACGTATGTGGGCGGAACTCGCTGCGCGGAATGCCATGCCAAAGAGGCGACAGCGTGGCGCAGCTCTCATCACGCGCTCGCGATGGAAGAGTCGAATTCCTCCTCGGTGTTGGGAAACTTCAACGAAGCCAAATTTTCTGGCGACGGCGTAACCGCGAACTTCTTTCAGAGCGGCGGTAAGTACCTGGTTCGCACGGACGACCCCGAAGGTAAGCCCCAGAACTTCGACGCGGCCTACACGTTTGGGGTGTACCCGTTGCAGCAGTATCTGTTGCCGCTTTCCCGGGGACGGATGCAAAGCTTCGTTGTCGCCTGGGATTCACGTCCTAAGGATCACGCCGGTCAACGCTGGTTCGATCTTTATCCCGGCCAGAAGATTTTGGCATCCGACCCCCTGCATTGGACCGGCCGCAATCAGACGTGGAACTACATGTGCGCCGACTGCCACTCCACCAATCTGCGCAAAAATTACGACCTGGCCAAGGACAGTTACGCCACCACCTGGTCCGAGATCGATGTGTCCTGCGAGACCTGTCACGGGCCAGGCTCGAATCACGTCAAGTGGGCGCAGATGCACAAAGGTACGTCCTACAATGTGGCATCCGCAGATAATGGTTTACTGGTTAATCTGAGAACACCGAACGGAACTTGGGCTGCCACCGACCCAAACGCCGCAACCATGCACTGGAAGGGTCAGCCGCGCTCGCATAACGAAATTGAGACGTGCGCGCCCTGCCATTCCCGCCGTCGCCCCATCGCCGGCGATCCCCAGGCAGGCAAGCCGTTTCTTGACTCGTACGTGCCCAGCCTTCTGGAAGAAGGTGTTTACTACGCCGACGGCCAGCTTCAGGAAGAAGATTATGAGTGGGGATCATTCGTCCAAAGCAAGATGTACCACAATGGGGTAACCTGCTCAGACTGTCACGATCCGCACAGCGCGAAGCTTCGGTCTGAGGACCTCAACTCGGTCTGCGCCAGATGTCATTCGCCGGCGAAGTTTGCGACGGAGCAGCACCATCATCATCCGGCCAACAGCGCTGGGGCGTTGTGCGTTAACTGTCACATGCCGACTCACACCTACATGGTTATCGATGTGCGGCGCGATCACAGTTTGCGCGTGCCTCGTCCCGATTTCACGCTGGCTTACGGCACGCCGAACTCCTGCAATCAGTGCCACAAGGACAAGTCGGCTGACTGGGCCGCGCAGGCGGTGGTGAAGTGGTATGGACCGAATCGCCGCCAGGAAGCGCACTTTGTCGAGGCACTGGACGCCGGACGGCGGGGATTGCCGAACGCTCCCAAGTTGCTGACTTCCCTGATTGCCGACACGTCAAAGCCTGCAATCGCACGGGCGACGGCCCTCAGTCTGATGCCTGAGTACATTACGCCATCGGCTCTTCCTGCCGTGGAAGGCGCCCTCGACGACCCTGACGCGCTGGTGCGTCGCGAGGCCGTCCTCGCGATGGAAGACTCGCCGCCGCAAACCAGGATTCGGCTCGTGGCGCCGTTGCTAACCGACCCAGTCCGCTCCGTACGCATCGAAGCCGCGCGTGTGCTGGCCGGAACGCAAGCCAGTTTGCTCCAGGAAAATCAGAAGTCGGCGCTAGGGCGCGCCATCTCCGAGTTGATTGCCTCAGAGCTGGTTTCGGCAGAGCGTCCTGAGAATCACGTGAACCTGGCGCTGCTCTACATGCAGATGGGAAAAGCGGAGGCGGTGGAAAATGAATTGCAAACAGCTCTTCGGCTTGATCCCAAGTATGTGCCCGCAATGGTGGATTTGGCCGACTTCTATCGAGCACAGGGGCGCGACGACCTGGGCGAGCCGTGGCTACAGAAGGCGATCGCCGCCTCTCCCGGCGCGGCCGAGCCAATCCACGCTCTCGGGCTGCTGAAAATCCGGCAGAAGGATTATGCCGGAGCGGTGAGCCTGCTGGAAAGAGCCGCGAAGCTTGCTCCTCAGCGCGTCCACTACAGCTACGTTTATGCCGTGGCGCTCAATTCCATGGGTCGGCCGGACGAAGCGATTGGCGTGTTGCAGCAGGCACATCAGCGGCGTCCGGCCGACCGCGAAATATTGTTCGGCCTGGTTGCCTTTGAACGCGACAAGGGCAATTTGTCGGCGGCCACGGAATACGCGCAACAACTGGTGCTGCTCGCGCCTGAGGACCCAGAAGCTCGTGCCACGCTGACCCAATTGCAGGGACAGGCACACTGACTCCTTATCGCAGGCCTGAAAGCTGAGCCACCGCCGCTGCGGCCGTTAGCTTTGCCACGGCTTGCTGATCAGTAAGGCCGAGAGCGATGTCCGGCAACACCGAACGGTCTCCCCGTCGTGCCAGCGCGTCGTACGCGGCCGAGCGGATGACCCACTGCTGATCGCTGGTAGCAGCAATCAAAGCCTTGCCGGACCGAGGGTCGGGATCGTGGGCCAGCATCTTGATCGCGGTTGCTTTCACCACGGTCGCATTCTCGCCGCTATCGTGCACCATTTTGAACGCGCCAAATCCCAGCCCGCCAAATGGAACAAATCCAATGCCCTGCTCGAACGCGGTCTCGGCCAAATCCTTCGGATTGTGCAGCAACTGATTCAACTCTTTCTCTTGTGACGCGACCAGTCCCGAACCCGACTTCTGCTGCCCCGTGGCCACGGCGTAGTAGGTATCGTAGCCATCCTCGTTCTTCATCTCGACCAGCGACTTCGCCGCTGCCATGATGACGGTTGGATCGGTATCCTTGAGCGCCTGCTCCAGCGCGGGTATGGCGCGCTCGGCCTTCATGGTACCCAAGGAGGTGGCGGCGGCAGCACGCACGTCGGAGTTCTGATCTTGTAGCGCCTGCTCGGCCATCGTAGTGGCTTTGGGATCGCTTGTGATCAGCGCCAGCGCGGTAATGGCCGACACTCGTTGCTGACTGTTGGTGTTGCTGGCGCCGGCTTGCAGAATGCTCCAGGCCAGCTGTTGCGGAGATTGCGTCTGCGCAGACGCAGCCCCAAGCAATAGCAGGCAGAACATTGCCCCGGCGAAGATTGTCTTCGCACCCGAATCTTTCATGACCATCCCTCAAACTTGAAGTGACACATCTGGCTCTACGGCTTTACGAGGGCTTCAGCCTACTCTCCATCGGCCAAAAGACGGAACTAGCAAATGTTCCAGAGAACAAGGCGTTTCACGACTTTGCGAACAGGGTTACAGGCAGCTTTTCGCTTGGAGGGTCAGGAGCAGGTAACACCGAAAATACTCTGCTATCTGACAACCGCACCACGAACGGACTCCACTCCGAGTTTAGAAGCCCTACACAGATTGTTATTCACAACCAGCTCTCCTGGGCATAAGCTTTGGATTAAGCGTCACCGAAACGAGGTTTAACAATGCGGTTATCTGGCCTAATAGTCCTTGCAGCATTGCTGTGCACTAATGTCTTCGCCCAGGAACATCCTGCCGCTTTCCCCAGCAGCATCCCTAAAGATAAGCCGAGAGTTTTCATAACCGATAGTCAATCGTGGGAAACTCGCTCATCAGCCGGCGGCTCAGGCGGAAACTGGGGCGCTCAGTCGCACGGAGGCGCACGGCCACAGACCGCCGAAATCATCAAAACCTTCGGCGAGCGTTGCCCGCAAGTGACGGTCAACAATCGCCAAGACATCGCGGACTATATAGTTCTTCTCGATCACGAGGGCGGCAAAGGGTATCTGCAACACCGCAACAAGGTTGCTGTTTTTGAAAGAGAGTCGGGTGACGCCGTCATAAGTCACTCCACTTTGTCCCTTGGCGGATCCGTGCAGGATGCTTGCGAGGGGATAGTTAAGCATTGGTCACAGCACGCGGCGCAGATTCGAGCAGCGGAAAAACCAGTGGCACCTCCGCAGCCAGCTACGCCAGTCTCCGAATCATTGAATAAAAGTTCGACCGTTGCGAAGCTAAATGTGATATCGACTCCAGACGGCGCAGATATTGAAATCGACGGTAGCTTTGTCGGGAGTACTCCTTCGGCTGTCGAGTTAACTCCCGGAGACCACCAAGTTGTAGTCAAGAAATCGGGCTATAAGCCGTGGGAACGAAAACTGAAGGTCAGCGGCGGTGATATCAAGCTCAGCGCCGAGTTGGAAAAAATATCTTAGTTCCATAAGCCGTCAGTGGCCCAATCGGGCCAAATAGCACTCCGCACCCTCCATTCCATTCGGCCGAAACTTGCCCATTTGGGGGGTTTAAGAGGCTGATTCCGGGCGCACTATCCCTGACCAAAATGTCACCTAAGCCTTATTCTGGGGAACACACCAAAGCGGTAAACTAACCGCAATGATCAGGAGGCATTTTCCTTGCTCACACACTTGCGCCATTTTCGTAATGCATCACTTAAAGTGTTGACTGCGCTGGCGGTTTTCACCCTTTTCATCGCCGTTCCCGTCATGCGCGCCGCAGACAACGGCGAATTCGATTCGTACAAACTCCGGGTCGATGGCTTCTGGTTCTACTCGAATCCCTCGGGCAATATCCAGGGTTCAGGTCCCGATGGCACCATCGATATCGATCGCGACCTCGGCTTCAACTCATACTCTACGGTCAGCGGTTACGTAGATTTCAAATTCACTCACAAAAACCACCTCACCTTTGCGTTCAGTCCATACGACCAATCGCGGACGGTGGCGCTCGACCGCACCGTAACCTATCAGGGCCAGACCTTTGACGTCGGCCTGCTAACCAACGCTAACCTTAAGGCGCACCTGTTTGCGCCGGGCTATCAATACGACATCATTCGCCGGCGGCGTGGCCACCTGGGAGTCGGCGTGCAGCTTGATTTATTTGACACTAAGGCGTCGTTGTTCGCCCAAGCGCAAACCACCGGCGACGGCGTGCATCACGCACAGGTTTCAGGCAGCGGATCGTTGATCGCTCCCATCCCGGTGGCCGGACCGCAGTTCCGCTTCTATCTCACCAATTCGCCGCGCCTGTTTGTCGAAGGCAATGTTTACGGTATGTATCTGTTCGGCTACGGAAACTTCGTGTCGTCGGCGGGCACGCTGGGCTTCTCGATCAATAAGCATCTGAGCCTGAATGCCGGATATCAGCTCGGCTCGCGCCTGGTGGTCAATAACAACAGCAGCGATCGCATTGGCGTTCACTTGACCCAGAAGGGCTCGCTGGTTGGAGCGGAAGTCTCGTTCTAGCGATCGGCGAAGGGTAGTGCAGGCGCTTCAGCGCCGCGTGAAAGCTGCGTAAATCTAAAGGGCTTTAGCCCCGGTCTCGAATTGCGGGCTGAACGACCTTAGTCTTCCTCTTCCGCGTGGCTTGCGCCCGGCACGATGAAGTCGGCGGGATCGAGAATCGTCGAATACTTATCGAGATACGGGAACGGGGTATCGCAGCAGACAAAGGCCGCGATCACCTCTCCATCGGCATTGCGAAAGCGATCAAGGTCGGGTTGTTGTCCCAGGAAGCGCAGTAGCCCGGCCAACGCGAAGCCCGAACTAGGACCTGCCATCAGTCCCGCCCGGCACAGGTCCAGGCTCTTCTTGTAGGATTCGCTGGTACCGGCGCCCACGCGATTCGGCACTTCGTTTTCCCAATCAAAATCGATTTCGCGCAAGCGCTCAATGGTGCGCATTCCCGGAACCGCATTGTTGGGCAGGCAGTAGACACCAACCACCATTACATCCGGCGCGTTCTTGCGGAAAAACTGGATCGCGCCCAGCACCGTTCCGGTGGTTCCCAACCCCGTGCAATACAGCGTGAGCTTCCCCTCTAACTGATCCCACACCTGCTGGGTGGTCCATTTCGCGTGAGCCTCGACGTTGGCGGGATTTCCGTACTGGCCGAGATTGTAGAAGCCGCGACGCTTCCCCATTTTCTTCGCCAGCTCGATGCCGCTCCCTTCGGCGGGAGCAAAGCGCACCTCCGCTCCGGCCAGCCGCAATAGTTCCAGTTTTCCCGGAGCGATATCGATGGGGACAATCGCCCTGACCGAGCGAACTCCGAAGAACGGCGCGATTACCGCCAGGGAAAACGCGGTATTTCCGGACGAATTCTCCACGATAGTGTGAACGCCGTCCAGCTTCTCGCCGGCGTCGCGCAACATGCTGAGCACCGGAAGCGACTTCAGGTTCAGCAGCGGCAACAGGTACAGCAGCTTGGCAAAGATTCGCACCTTCTGCGCCGCAAAGGGATTCAACGACTCCGGCAGCTCCACCAAAGGCAGCGGTGGATTGCGGTCCGGATCGAGAAAATGTCTGACAGCGTCGGGGCCGGAGAAAACATTGTCGGGTCTAGGGGCGGATTTGGTCATGGTCTTTCCTGGCCGAGGTCTGCTGTCAGACTCGAGCGGATTCTCCTGCTGAATGGAGTGGCTGCGGTTGCGGGTCGCCGCCTTCTTGTCCTACAGCGACAGATGTCCCACTGTGTATGACACGGATGTGTTGCGTGAGCGACTCGGGACGGCTTACCAGGCGTTGCCACTGGCCCATCGATGCCAGCGCGCAAATGGAATCGACCCACTCATTCTGTCCTTTGCGATACGCATCCATCGCTGCTTCTACTTTGGCGCGGTCGAATAATGGGTTGTCGCGCAGCACGCTAACTCCATCTTCCAAAGCCGCCAGCGTCGCCGGTTCGCGGAAGCGATCGCCCCAGCGCAAGCCTCCCTGCTGAAATGGCATCGGTTTCCAGAAAAGCTTCTTATACACCGCGCGAAACGCAGCATACAAAGGCTGATTCCTTACCTTATCCTGCCAACCAACTTTCAGATGAGCGATGGGCTGGCCGGTGTTGGAGTCAGGCAGTCGCGCTGCCGGATGATCGAGCGAGAGGAACACTTCACGAATGGCCCAATCGCGATCACGCGCCCGCGGGCTGCTGAGCGCGTACCAGGTCCACAGCGCCGGCTGAAACACGGGCGACGCTACATCCAGCGCTTCGTACCAGGCCAACATGCAGCAAAAGAAAATCTGCCGAGGCACGAACTCCATCAGGCGCCGTTCGAAGGTCAAGTCGTAGCCGTCGACCATCACCGGTGTCATCGAATCCGAGAGCTCACGCAACTGGGTGTCCAGAACCGCTTGGCCGCCCGCGCTCAGCAAGCCGTAAAGCTGGCGCTGGAACGACGACTGCTTGCATCCGTACTTGTCGAAGTAGTAGGCGTTGCGGCCCATCAGCTTGAACAAGATCGTGTCGCTTGCGGGATAGCGTTCATAAGGGCCGGCCGTCCAGCCCCGATACATGGTGTTATGAAAATATCCGTGCGTGATTCCCGGAATTCCGCCGATCACGCCAATCTTTTACCAAGCCGAGATGAGTGACGAACTTGGAATCGTGCATCGAGCCGGTCACCAAATAGGCCCAGCTCATGGGGAAGGAATAATCCGGCGCGGATACGATATCGAGATCGCTGCCGGCCGCCTGTGCGACCCGCTTGGCAACCTCGGTCTCGTCTGAATAAAGCTCCAGCGTCAGCGTCTTTCTCTTGCCTGACGCCAGCGAGAGCAGAATGCGCGAATCCAACCCACCGCTCAGCAGCAGCCGCGTCTCGGGATCGGTCCAGGTTTCGCCGATCGCTTTCTCGATCGCGAAGCGCAAGGTTTCCGCCGGACGCGCTGTGACTTCGCTCTTGGTTAGGGCCGCATCCTGCGGCAAGGCGTTCTTCCACTTGCGGCGAAGGGTTGCGCCTTCAAACTCCAGCACCTGCCCCGGCTCCATCCACACAGCATTCTTCACCGTCGTCTTGTGCGAGTAGAGCGACGCCAGGATGGCGGCCTCCAGCAGCCCACCCCAATCGGCTTCGAGTGGGCCACCGGCATTCAACACGACGGTAGACAGCTTGTCGGCGATGCACACACCGCGGTCGGAAATCAGGTAGTAGACGGGCCGCGTGCAAAGCGGATCAGTGAAGACACGAACCACAGCTCGCTGCGAGTTACGGTCCTGCGCGATTTCAAACCCGCGAAAGCTGCCGGAGCGGCCTTCCAGCCACTGCTCGATCGGTTCATTCGCGCGCGGAAAACGATCGGGCTGTCCTTCGATGAGTACAACGCGATTTTCGCTGCGCGTGATCTGCCACTGCCGACTGCCACGCCAATACGCCCATGCTGCCCTGACATTGCCCAACTGGCAACTCTCGGTGATTTCGCTTCCGCCCAGGTCCACCAGCTTCATTGGGGTAGAGGGTAGCGACGGCTCGGTAAAGCTCTGGACCAGAAATCCCGACACGTTGAGAGACGCTCCGCTGTGAGGTATTGCGCGTCAGTTTAGCACAAGGACAACAGGTCACGATGAAGGCGGTCGAGCCGTCTTACGGTTTCGCGTGGGCACACATCGCTGTTCGCAGCACGGGTTCGCCGCCGGTCACTGTTCTCTCTCGCACAGCAAAGTTACAATTCAAATATGCAAAGGTTGGATGATGAGCGCGACATGTCGCTGGACGAATCGCTTGATCCGCACGACTGGGAAGAGTTCCGGCGAGTAGCGCACGCGGCCCTCGACGAAGCCATCGACTATCTCCGCGATGTGCGCCAGCGTCCCGTGTGGCAGCCGGTGCCGCTGCAAGTGAAGCAGCGGCTCGACGTGTCACTGCCGCAGCATCCGCAGGAGTTGACGGAGAGCTACCGCGATCTTCGCGAGCTTGTGCTTCCCTACCCCAGCGGCAACATTCATCCGCGTTTTTGGGGATGGGTGCATGGCACAGGTCTGGCGAGTGGGCTCATCGCCGAAATTATGGGCGCGGCCATGAACTCCAACTGTGGCGGGCGCGATCACGCAGGACTCTACGTCGAGCGGCAAGTCGTCGATTGGTGCCGTCAAATTGTGGGCTATCCGAGCACTGCCAGCGGCATCGTGGTCAGTGGCACCTCGATGGGCAGCCTGATCGGATTGGCCGTAGCGCGCAATGCAAAGGCGGGTTGCGATGTGCGGGCGGAAGGCATTGCGGGCGCGCCGAAGCCGCTCGTCGCCTATGCGTCGAGTGAAGCGCACAGCTCGGTAGCGAAAGCGCTGGAACTGCTCGGTCTTGGCCGTAACTCTCTGCGCAAAATTCCGGTCGACCACAAGTTCGCGATAGACACTGTCGCGCTGGGCCAGGCGATCGACGAAGACCGAAGCGCCGGCCGCCAGCCGTTCTGCGTGGTCGGCTGCGCAGGCACGGTCAACACGGGCGGCATGGACGATCTCTCTGCCTTGGCCGACATCTGCCAGTCGGAGGGATTGTGGTTTCACGTGGACGCCGCTTTCGGTGCGCTATGCAGCTTGAGCGAGACGCTGCGGCCCATGATCGCCGGCATCGAGCGTTCGGACTCGGTTGCCTTCGACTTCCACAAGTGGATGTACGTGCAGTACGACGCAGGATGCGTGCTGGTACGCGATGGGAAACTACATCAGAAGGCTTTTGCCACGCGGCCCGATTACCTGCAGCACCTCGATCGCGGGCTTGCCGGCGGCGGCGAGTGGTTCACCGACCTGGGACCGGAGCTGTCGCGCAGCTTTCGCGCGTTGAAGATCTGGTTCGCCTTGAAGACGCATGGAGCCAGCGGCTTCGCTCGCATGATCGAGAAGAATTGCCGGCAGGCCCAATATCTGGCGAAGTTGGTGCAGGCCAATCCGCCGCTGGAATTGCTGGCGGCTCCGACGCTGAATGTTGTGTGCTTCCGTTACAGCCCCCCGGACATGACTGCCGAGGAAGTGGATCGACTCAATCGCGACATCGTGGCCGATCTGCAGGAGCGCGGGATTGCGGCGCCGTCGACCACGCGCATCAATGGCAAAGTCGCAATTCGCGCCGCCATCACCAACCATCGCAGCCGGCGGGACGACTTCGACTTGCTGGTGGAATCGGTGCTCGCGTTAGCGACCGAACGCGTAACCACACGAACAGCTTGATCCGAATGATTCTTGAGCTTGGCGCCAAGGTTGTCCGTCCCTTCACGGGCTGATTCCCGAAACGGAGCTCTGTTAGAAGAGTTTCTCGCTCAATTCACCTGAACAATCGTTGCGCTGTGGTATCAAGGTTGATTCTGTGAAGAATCGAACCCGCTGTGTCTCTACGCGGCGTTGGCGCGAGGAGGTAGTTAATTTTGGCTATCGTGAATCAGAAATCGGCCGGAACTCCTGCTAGTGTCTCGCTGGACACATGGGCAGTCATCGTTGCCCTGGTCCTGGCGCTGCTGGTGCGCGTCGGACTCATTCATCGAGTTCCCTGGTAATCCTGCAAGAAAAAAATCATGTCACAAGGATCCCTGGTATTACCTCGCGTTGAGCCGTTTCGCCCCTTCAACAAACTGATGCAGTTTGTACCTGGCGTCGCGCTGCTGGCGGCGATTGGTCTGCTCGGCAAGCTGATCGAGCAATCGATCGCGATCTATGCCAAGTCGCATCGTCTGCACCTTCCCAACATCGAGTACGTGTTGTGGGCCATCCTGATCGGACTGGTCATCGGCAACACCATTGACCTCCCGAAGATCTTTGACGCTGGCGTGGGCAGCTATGAGTTTTTTCTGAAGGCAGGCATCGTCCTGCTGGGCGCACGTTTCTTGCTGGGCGATGTGGCGAAGTTGGGCGGCATCAGCCTGGTGCTGGTCGCGGTGGAACTGCTGCTGTCGATCGCCTTCATGTCTGTCTTGGGACGGTTGTTCGGGTTGAATCCAAAACTCACCAGCTTGCTGGCGGTGGGATCGTCGATATGTGGCGTGTCGGCGATCATCGCCGCCCAGGGAGCAATCGAGGCCGACGACGAGGACGCCTCTTACGCGATCGCCGCCATTCTTGCCCTCGGAGCGATCTCGCTGTTTCTGTTTCCTCTCATCGGGCACGCGATGCACCTGAGCGATCACGCTTACGGACTGTGGGCCGGGCTTGCGGTGGATAACACCGCGGAAGCCACCGCGGCTGGCGCGATTTATTCCGATGCAGCCGGAAAGATCGCCGTTCTCGCCAAGACCACGCGCAACGCGACCATCGGCTTCGTGGTGCTCGGCTTCGCCGTCTATTTCGCTGCGCGCGGGGGAGCCAAGCAGGTAGATAACAAGGCCGCGTTCCTGTGGCGAAAATTTCCCAAGTTCGTGCTCGGGTTCCTGTTGATTTCGGTACTGGCGACGGTTGGGTTCTTCAGCAAGCCTCAGCTCGGCAGCCTGGCAAATCTTTCGCGCTGGGCGTTTCTGCTGACCTTCGCCGGCGTGGGTCTGCGTACGAATTTCCGCCGGTTGCGAGCACAAGGGATTAAGCCGCTGTTGGTGGGCGCGATCGGTGAAATTGCTATCGCGGGAATTACGCTGGCAATGGTGTTCGGTGCGGCACGATATTACAACTTCTGAGGAAAACTCGCGAACCCGAGTCCGGACTAACAGCCTGCTGAAAAACTCCGGCTAGCTGCGATTCCGGCCACCGCCGTCCTAGGGTAGAGCTGGCCTTCAGTGTCTGCGTGAGAACATCTGCCGTCCCTACGGGACTCATCTAATTTCTCACTTACCCAGCACTCCGCCTGCGGCTGCGTGCTGGGCTAAGCTGTTCCGCGCCTACGGCGCTGGTTTCTTGGCCGTTGAATTCCACCGCCTATGCGAAACTCCAGTTCTCATGCAAACACTGAAGCCCCACATTTAGTGCGGCCTGAACGCGGCGCTGAAGCGCCGCTCTACCCTTTACGCGCTCTTGACCCAGCCCAATTTGTTTCGCATGAGGGCGAGCAGGCGTTCCTTCGTTAACAACTCTGCTCCGGGAAGACGCAGCAGCATCATGGCCGGCAAGTAGATTGCCGCAATGCACAGCCCGACCACGATAATCCTCGGTATCAACAGTCTCGGATTAATCAGGTTGCGCAAAGCGTAGGCCACGAATCCTGCGCCGACCGAGATGCCGGTAATTTTGAACAGGTCGGCATAGAGCTTGACATCGCTCCACGACGTTTCCACGGTGCGAGCGGCCCTCCAGGCGATGATGAACCTCTCCAGCACTTGAGCGGCTACTGCGGTGATCGCGGCTCCCATCATGCCGAAGTAATGGATCACCGGCGCGAGAACGCAGAACAGGGCGACGAAGATGCAGATGCGCACCACCAGCAGGAAATTCCGCAGGTCTTTGTACGCACGCACGATGGGATCCAGCAAAAACACGCCGGCCGGCAGCAGCAGAATGCTGACCAGGAAAATATCCGCGCTCCTCTCATAAGCGCGGGTGTAGAGCAGCACGATCAGGTCGTGCCCGGCGACCCACAGCATCACGAACAGCGGAAATTGAAGCGCCGCCATCCGGTTGGTGGCCGCAGCCGTCAGATAGCGAATGTCGGCTTTGCGATCTTCCTTTTGCAGGGTGCTGATCCGCACGATCATCACCGACACTACCGATTCCAGCACCAGCGTCAGCAGCGGCACATCGATCCAGCCCACGGCGTAGACGGCGTAGTCCTTCGGACCGAGCGACGCGCTCACAAAGTAGTTATCCAGGTCCTTCTGGATAACCCACAGCAAACCAAAAGCGCCATAGGGCAACGCGTAGGCCAGCTGCTCCTTGAAGAATGGCCAGTCGAACTTCGCCCAGAAGCGCGGAAACTTTCCGTGCAGATACCAGAACAGCAGCACGATCGACATCGCCTGGTTGATCATGGTGGCGATGATGATGGCGCGCACTGAGCGGAACCAGATGACCGCCCCCGCCACCATGATGGCGCGTACCATCTGCGTACCCACGATGAAGATGGTGGAGTAGCGCACGTCCTGCAACGCCGTGGGAATCTGCTGCACCAGGCTCGAGGTCAGGGTGAGCAGCACCAGGAAGCCCAGCATGATGGCCAGCGGGGCGAGGGCGTCGGTGCGAAACAGTGTGCGCAGAACCTGCGGATAGAACGCTAGTATGACGAGCGGAATCCATCCGGCGATAAAGTTATAAATCAGGATGTTGAGGGCGATCTGTCCGCCGCGCTCCGGCTGACGCGGCATGAAATAAAACGCGCTCATCCCCACGCCGAAGGTCGCAACGTTGGTGGCCGTGGAGACAAACAGAAACGCTTCTTTGTAGATACCGTATTCGGTTTGCGCCATCAGGCGCACCAGCAGAATCGGCAGGCCGATGTTCAGGATGGCAGCGATAAATTTGGACGCGGTCAACCAAAACGCCTGCACTGCCAGGCGCGGATGTTGCTGCGTGGTTGTGGGAGTGGCCGCCATCGCGAGAGTCGCTTTCAAGAATACACGGACAGTAACGGCAAATGGCGTCGCGCCGCGGTAGCAATCTTTTGGATTGTTGTTGATTCCGGCACAGGCGGAGGCCGTCACGAACGAGGACCGCAAAATGTGGAGGGATTCGCCGTCAAAGGCGCTCCGCCCCCATCGTTAAGGTTTGTGCCGCCCTTACAGGAGTCGGCGGCAGCCGTTACCCAGCATTCCGCCGTCGGCTCCATGCTGTGCTAGTCTATTCCGCCCTTGCGGGCTTCGAAGTTCCACGTGCCTTGTAAAGGCGCTCGCCCTGAGTTCGGCCGCTTTAGCATGCCCTCAGGCGTCGAGCGCCAGGTCTTCCGCGACATTCTCGTCGTGCTCTTCCAACTCGGACATCAATCCTTCGTCGGTCAGGTCCAGCGGGCGTGAGTTTTTCCAGTCGCGATGTACGACGGTGTGCAGACGGTCCATCACTTCGGTATCGCGGACTTCGATCGCCAATTCGCGGCGGCTGTCGAAGCTGCCCGGCGCGAGATTGATGGAGCCGATGATGGCGCGCACTCCGTCGGCGAACAGCAGCTTGGCGTGCAGCTTCAGGCCTTTCAGCTTGTGTACCTTGATGCCGACGTCGTCCATGATGCGCATGCCGCCGACCGCTTCGACCAGCTTCTGTTTTTTCAACTTGTGCGGAGGACGCGCCAGCACATGCACCTTCACGCCGCGGCCACTGGCCCGCACCAGCCGCTCGATGATCACTGGATCCTGGTAGCGCTCATTCTGCACCCACAGCGAATGCTTGGCTTGGTCGATGAATTCGCCAATCCGCAGGCGGCCGTTGCCAATGCACCAGATCAGATGCGAGTGATCGCCCGGAGCAAATTTCTGCCGCTCCCAATCGGCATCGAAGCACTCCGACACCTCACCCACCTCGTGCGAGTGCGCGGTTACTACCGCGTAATCGCGAGTCTCGGTAAGGTTCTTGGTATCCCAGTTCAGCGACTGAATGAACGCGATCTTGTCGTCCACCACCATGGACTTCTCGTGTGTCACCTCGAACTCGGGATTGCTATCCATGACCTCGATGGAAGCGTCGGTCAGGAACTTGCGCGAATCGTTGTTCTCTTTTTCTCCACTGCGGCGGGTGGGATTCAGCATGATCCGCACCTTCACCCCGCGATGGTGCGCACCCACAACCGCGTGCAGCAGCTTAGGATCGGAGAAAAGAAACATTTTGATGCGCAACGATTTCTCGGCATGGTTGATGGCGTCGAGGATCGGCTGAGCGGAATCGTCAGGAAGAACGACGAGGTAACGCGACATAAGGACTCCTTGGGACCGCTGACCGTGCGGCACACGCCGTTGCCAATCCCGAGACGGCTTGGCCATCATCAGGCTTTTGCCGAGGCTGCGTCAAACTGCGTGCGATGCAGCCCGGCATAGATTCCATTGAGCGCCATAAGTTCGTCGTGATCGCCGCTTTCGGCCACCACACCGCCGCTGATGACGATAATCTTGTCGGCATCGCGAATGGTGCTGAGGCGATGCGCGATAGTGATCACGGTACGATCCTTCATCAAGCGCTCGAGCGCCTCGATCACCAGCTTCTCGGATTCGCTGTCGAGTGCGGCCGTCGGCTCATCAAGCAGCAGGATGGGACTGTTGCGCACCATCACGCGCGCAATGCCAATGCGCTGGCGCTGCCCGCCGGAAAGAGTCGAGCCGCGCTCGCCGACCATGGTGTCGTAGCCTTTCGGCATAGCCGAAATGAACTCGTCGGCATTGGCCAGCCGTGCCGCTTGCACGATCTCCTCACGCGTAGCATTCGGCCGGCCAAAGGCGATGTTCTCCAGGATGGTTCCGCGGAACAACACCGTGTCCTGCAAAACATAGCCAATGTTTTCGCGCAAGGGATTGACCTGGTAGTCGCGCACGTCGCGGCCATCGATTTTTACCGCGCCCTTGGTTGGGTCGTAGAAGCGCGGGATGAGGCTGACGACCGTTGATTTGCCGCTGCCGGTGGGGCCAACGATGCCGACCATCTGTCCTGGCTTGATCTCGAAGCTGACGTCCTGGAGCACCACGGCTTCGGCGTTGTAGCCGAACGCGACGTGGTCGAAAACGATTTCTCCCTTGATGAACCGCGGCTCAATGGCGTCGTCTTTCTCTGGCAGGATGGTGTCGGTATCGAGGATGGCGCGCACGCGATCGACGCCCACCGCAGCCTGCGCGATCGCGTTCGTGGTGGTCGCCAGGTCCTTCACCGGCTTGAAGAACTTGTTGAGGTACGAGAGATAGACGGTGAGCGCGCCTACCGTCATCACGTCGCGCAAGATGAGCGATGCTCCGCGCCACAACACGACGGCGGTACAGAAAGCGGTGGTGATGGTAACGATGGGCGAGAGCAGCGACTTCACTTTGCGCGCTGCGAGCGCGGCGTTGACAGTGGCGTGGCTGACCTCGGCCAGCGCTTCCTGCTCCAGGTCCTGGCGCCCAAACGCTTCGATGACCTGCATCGACTCCAGCCCTTGCTGCACCACAGCCACGATCTCCGATTGCTCTTTGCGTACCTGATGCGTCGCCTTCTTCACCGCTTTCTTGAAACGTGAGATGAAGAACAGCAGGAACGGTGTCACCGCGACGGCGATGAGAGTGAAATCCCAATTGAGCCAGAACATCAGGCCCAGCATCGATACGATGGTGAGCAGGTCGATCAGGATGTCGAGCGTGGAAGACGAAGCGAAGTTCTGGATGGTCTGTATGTCAGTGGTGATAGTACTAAGCAGCGTGCCGGTCTGATGCGTGTTGTAGTAGCCGAGCGAAAGCCGCTGCAGGTGATGGTAGGTCCGCATGCGGAGATCGTGCGCCACCCACTGCCCCACGCTCTCGGTGTAGTAGTTGTCGATGTAGCTGGCCACCGCTCCAAATAGCGCGATCAGGATGAAGGCCAGCGCAGCCAGTCCGGCAACTTGCAGTTTGGCGCCGTGGTCCAGCATCGGCCGAACTAGTTCGTCGAGCCCGTGCGGCAATTTGTGGTTACCCACCACGTTATCGATGATGACCTTCAACGGCCAGGGGCTGGCGAGACTCATGGCGGTTTCCACCAGCATGGCGAAAAGGATGATCAGCAGCTTGCCACGGTACGGACGAATCAGTTCGCGGATCAGGCGTATCATGCCGTGGTTCCTTCAAGGGCTCCGGGAATTTGCGTTAGCGCAGACTGTGGCAGCATTTTCGCCTGAAATTTACAGTTTGCAAAGGTGTTAATTGCCGGAAGCGAATCGGTGGGACATACAGCTGCCGGCCGAACTTGAGATTTATTGCGCTCGGAGTTGAGCGCGCGGCGAGGGGAAGCCATGAGGACTTCATGCCGCGAGATTTGGAAGTCGATGGGCGTGCGCGCCAGATGCTGCTGAAAGAATCGGCCCCACATCTACTCGGTCCCACCCTGATCGAAAATGCTGCGAAGAACTCGCCGAACAATGTCGCCGCTTCGTCCCCCGCTTACCGTCACAGCGCCGTTCGCTAGCCTTCCACCCTGCCAGGATACTGCTTGAACATCTTACTGATTGCTGTGTTCACCTGCGACACCAGCTTGTTCGGGTTGTGGGCAGCCAGATTCTGCTGCGACATTCCACGCCACGCAATTTCCTTGTTGGTAGCGTCGATCAGGTCGACCACGAGTTGCCCCTTGTGGATGGTAACGGTCGTATTGCCGTAATAGCCGGACCAAAGCGAGCCGGAAAAGCTCGGATCGAACGGAGGAATGCCCCCCGTCGCATTGTAGAGCGGGTCGTTGGAGTAGAACGTCGAGTCCTGCTCGATGGAGCCGTATACCTGGATGATCAGTCCCGGCTTGTCGCTGAGCTCAACCTTCTGCAAACCACGCTGCTTCAGCTCATCTTCGATCGCGCCAACTACGTTCGCCGCCAGCATGGGATGCGCGACCGCCCCGTGCGGCGCCCAGGCGAAGGTTTTGAACTGGGAAAAGTTGAGATCCTTGTTGTAGACCACTTTAATCTTCTGCGCCTGCAACGCCAAAGAGCAACAGACGAGCAGCAGGAAGGAAAGGACCGCACGTACCGGAATTCTTGAACGAGACATCATGGCTCCTGACTAAGAAAACAAATTGCCCATCCGTACTTGTTCGACGTAAGCAATTGCCTAACGCCGGCCGCCATAGCTCCGACCGCCGCCGCCACCCCAGCCTCCGCTACGGTCCGCCGAACCAGAACGCTGATATTGCGAGAAGCGTTGGCTTTGCTCGGCGCCGCGTTGCCGATCCTGGGCTTGCTGATTCAAATCGCCATAGGACGATCCGCCGGACGACTTGTTGTAGCTCTGACCCGAGGAATGTTGCTGGTTATAGCTCTGCGCCTTCTGCTGATCAGCAGAGTAGTTGGGATTACTCTGCGCTTTCTGCTGCGCCGACGTGTAATTGGAGTTGGTGTTAGACGTCTGAGTGGGCTTCTGCACTGTGTTCCAGCTGCCGTTGTCGTACTTCTGCCAGCCAGAGCCAGTGTTCTTGTACACGTTGCCATCGTGGCCGGCGTACATATCGCCATTCGAGGTCTTGCCGGCGGCGGTGTTGCCATAGGCTGTGCTGCTTCCTACTGCCTTGCCGCCGTTGGACGTCTGCACGCTACCGACCGACCCATACGCGTTGCTGGCATGCTGGGTGTAAGCCGTGTTGCCGTTCTTACTCACAACCGACTGCCCCCACGAGCCATAAGCGTTGCCGCCTTGGCGAGTCGCTCCGTAGGCTCCCGTGTAGGGGTTGTAGGCTTCCCCGGCAGCACGATAGCCATACCCATTCGACGCCGAAGCTCCGCGTGCATAGGTTCCAGTGTTGGGGTTGTAGGAAGTTCCCCAATGCGCGCTGCCATACGGCCCGTAAGCCGCGCCCCCGTAACCATACGCGCCGGTGTAGGGGTTATAGGTGTGATAGCCGTAGGTTGCGGCGTACGGGTAGTAGTAGCCGTGATAAATGTAGGGCGGATAGTAATATCCCGTGCCACTACAGACGATGGCTCCTACAGTCGCGCCCATGATGAATGCGCCCATATACCCCGCGGTGTAGCTCGACTGCACGTACCCGGGATCGCTCACCACCTGCGTCACGTAGGTCACGTTGTATACCGGAGAGCTGGGCGGAATGGTGTAAATCACCTGCGGCACAGTCTGCGCTACCGTCCAAGGTCCCATCGGACTGGAAGACAGGAACCACACGCCCTGATAGCACAAGTAATATTGCGTGCCCACCTGAACAACTTTATTCTGCGTGTTGACCGCATACTGCATGGTCGTTCCAGTGATCGGCTGGAACTGCGGCGCGCCTACGTAAGAAACTTTCACTTCCGACGGCGCTTGTGCCACGTTCACTTTTACGGTGGTCGGAATCTGCGCGATCAGCACCGCATCTTCGGCTTCCGGCGTTCCCGGCACTGAGGCCAGAACCTTTCCGGCGGGACTGGTGGGCGGAATCTTGGCGAAGTCCGGAGGCAGGCTGTAGGTCGCAAACGTCCACTGCCCAACCAGCGGATGTTCCGTGGTAAACCACCGGCCCGAAGTCAGGAAGTAATAGGCGCCGCTGGGCGTGTACTTGAATACAGTGCTCTCGGTGTTCGACCCATAGGAAAGTTGCGTGCCCGGAATCGGTGTCCACTGCGGCCGTCCGTTGAAGACAACCAGCTCCGCCGGAGTCGCGCTGTAGAACACCTGCGGAAAGGTTGCGGCGCTGCCGGCGGGCGCGGGAATAAAGGCCTTCAGGTCGGCGAAATTCGGGTTCGCCGGAACCTTCGACATCTGCTTAGGCAGCTGGCTCGTCGGCGTAAACGTACCTTGCAGGCTGCTCGACATAAGCCAGCCCTTGCCGTCGAAGAGGTAGTAGTTCGGACTTCCCTGCTCCATGAAGAGAGGCCAGTTGGCATTCACCACAAATTGCAAATTTGAACCGGTGATCGGAGCCATCACTGGCGCGCCATTGATCAACAACAGGATCGCCGGCTTTATGCTGAGAAATATCGTCGGAGGATCGTTCTTAACTGGTGACACCGGGGGCGCCTGATCCTTCTTGACGCTGGCCACCAGGCGGTCCAGCGAGATTGTCATCGTCGCGGAGGGATTCAGGAACGTCTTCATCAGCTCAGACAGCTTGGCCGTGGTCGCGGGATCGAGCGACGGAAACGAGATGCTCTTGATCTCCGGATTGCTGAGGAAGACGGTGTGGTCGTCCATATTGACCGTCGAGTGCATCGACACCACGATCACTCCCACCTGGCTCTTGCCGCCGGTCGGCGTCAGGCTGAAAGCCATACGGCCGTTCACCGTTTGGTAGTTTTGCCAGTTGTCCACTTGCGGCTGATACAGGATTAGCTTGCCGCCCGGTTTGACGATCTGACGCGGCCATCCCGGATCCTGGGCAACGGTAGCCGTGGCCACCCACACCAGCAGCGATAAAAGAGCTACGATCCGACCTGCAACTTTCAACGACATGCACCTTCCCTCATAAATATTTGCGCTCATGATCTGCGGAGCGCCGTTCCGGTTAGCGACTGAATAAAGACTGGTCCACACAAGCCCGGCGAGAAGCGCCCGGCCCGTTCGGAAGTCGTCGAGCGCCCCGGCTATTTCTTTCCTGGCGACAGAATCTCTTTTGGTTAGCGAGCGCCACAATATCACAACCCAGACGCTAGACGAATGCCCAATTTCAACGGAACTACCAACTTTGTCATGAGGATGGGGAAAAGTTGCCAGTGGAACTTCGACGTAAAATTGGATGATCCGAGATCGCCGCCGCAGTAAACCTCGGAAGTCGACTACGCCGTCGCCGATAAGTCTGCCGAACTGAAGCGGCCGCCGCGGCAGACGGTGTTGATGGCATCGATCAGATCGGAACTGATACGCGACTTGAAAACATAGCCGCAGGCGTCAAGATCGAAGGCGGCACGGATGAAATCGACATTCTCGTGCACGGTCAAGAAGATGATTCGTGCGCCGCAGCCCAGCTTCTTCAGCCGGCGGGCAACTTCAAAACCAGTCATGTCACCCAGAGATATGTCCAGGATGATGAGATCCGGATTAAGTGCTGCAAACTCTTCTAAGACAGAAGCACCGTTCGACAGAGCACCGGCAACCACATAGGAGGGCTGTAGCAAGTCCACCAGCATTTCCAGCAGTTCCGGGTTGTCGTCCGCCAGCAAAAGCCGTATCGAAGCCACGAACCGATCTCCGCTTGCGATCAGAGTTGTCACGAGCACGCGGGTGATTGCTCATAAAAACGCTAACAACAACGCATACGGATGCCTACTGGCAAAACTACTATTATTTGTATGGAAAATGCAGATTGAATTTCGAGACGCTGCTAAGTAATCCACTGTAGAAGCGCAGTAACTTGGTTCCGCAGGCTGAGGTTCGTCGCTGGTGACCATCAGGCCGATGTCATCTGCCGCTTGATGGCATACTCCAGCAGTTCGGCGTTTGTTCTGACGCCTAAGGTCTCCATCATGCGGTATTTGTGAAAGGCCACCGTGCCCGGCTTGAGTTCGAGAACGCTGGCCACTTCCTTCATCGACATGCCTTCTGCCAGCAACTGCAGAATTTCGCTTTGCCGCTTGGTGATACGTTTCTCTTCCGTTCTGGCCTTGCCCTGGTTGAGCAGGAACGTAACCGTCTCGCGAGCGATGAGGGGCGAAAGGTAACTTTCGTTCTGCACGACTTTGCGGATCGCGACGACCAGCTCCTCGCCGGCCGAATGCTTCAGAACATAGCCCGATGCACCTCGGCGGAAGGCTTCGGCCGCTACATCCGCCGCAGCGTTCATGGTGAGGAACACAAGTTTGATTCCAGGCAACTTCTGCTTGATCTGCTCCCCCGCATCCAGACCGTTCAGCCGAGGCATGGTGATGTCCAAGATGACTACATCAGGCTTGAGGAGCGAGGCCGCCTTCACCAGGCTGCGGCCGTCGGTGACGATGTCGACGACCTGGAATTCAGGCTCGAGCAATGTCTTGCAAGCGTCGGCCAGAAGCCGATGATCGTCCGCAATTAACAGTCGCGCTGCCGGTTTACGTTCCATGACTGAGAAATTTGCCTTGCGTTCGGATGTTTGCGGCGATCAGGGTTGGGCAGAACCCTGGCCAAATTCGCATTCCTGGCGATCAAACGCCTGTAGAAATACGAGAAGGAACTCGCCTTAAGCGTGACCAGTGTACCTCTCGACCTTCCTCCTACCTAGGGAAAAAGCACCTTAATCGGCACCAAGGTCATTACATTTCTAGCACTTTATAACCATTGCCGGTGAGACGTCCGGTTCTGTCGGACGGATGCCTCATTCTGCGGTCAAAAAGGACTGGCGATGCTCCCAGGGGAAAAGCACCGCCAGTTTTCCGACTTGCGGGAAGCAGTGAGACCCGACTACTTGGCTCCCCCGAGCGTGAAGTTCACACCGCCGAAATACTTGAAACTGTTCTGGCCGGCCGAGTAGTTGGCGATATGGTTGGCCGAAAAACGCGAGTACAGATAATCCACTTCTACCGGACGAATCTGAATGTGGTTGGTAAGCGCATAGTCGACGCCGCCGCCGAACTCCATGGCAAAACCGTTGTTGTTGCCATTGCCGCTGTTGCTAGTGCAACCATCGTTCTGAATGCAATGCAGCAACGTGCCATAGCCATTGGAGTGGAACGCGCCGAACAGGCCTTCACCAAAGGGCTGCCACTTGCCCGAGTGCTTCTTGATCTGGGGACCAAACATGTAGGTGAAGGCATTTCCGCTGGCTGAACCGGCGTAGCCATAGTTATTCTTTAGATAGTTTGTCCAGCCGGTTCCCACTGCGTAACCTTCGAAGTCGGCCTTAACCCCGAACAGCGAAGTGAAGTTATATACGAATGCACCGCCACCGCCATTAAGATTCTGGCTGGTGATGTAGGACAAAGAAGGATGGAAGTTAACGTACGAATAACCACCGGTTAATTCAACTTTGGGAAACTCCTGGGCCGTCGAAAACACGGTAACCAGGCACAGAAAGCCTAGGACCGAAATTAGTTTTTTCACTCTTACTATCTCCTTGAGGTCAAACGAAGTCGCCTTGCGTGTTCCGGCACCATGTCGGTTCATCGCGATTGTGGCGCACTAACTCCGCGGATTTTCCGGGACACTACCATGCTAGAAGCAATGCTTGAGAGTGAATACTGGTAAGTATGATAGTTTGAGCGCCAAAAAATGCAGCACACACGAAGTCAATAAATTTCAGCTGTAGTTCTGCTTTGGGAACGAACCAGGATAAAGCGCCTGGCTGGAAGGATGAATAGAGCCCCAGATAGTGGTGTCGCTATCGTCGGAAGAGATGCGATCTCAAAAAACTTAAGACGACTGCTAGAAATTATGGCCACAGCTGTTGGAAATCTCTACTCCTACGCTGTGGGATTAAACATGCGGATGATCCAGAAGGCTAGCATCGCCACGGCGGCCGACGCCGGGATGGTGAGAACCCAGGCCCACACGATTCGGGTCGCTACGCCCCAGCGCACCGCTGAAACGCGATGCGTGGTTCCGACTCCGATGATTGCGCCCGTGATGGTATGAGTCGTGCTCACCGGAATTCCGGCCAGGGCGGTTCCGAAAAGCGTGATTGCTCCCGCAGCTTCGGCGCAAAATCCTCCCACTGGCTTCAACTTGGTGATCTTCGATCCCATGGTATGCACAATGCGCCAGCCGCCGAAGTACGTACCTGACGCGATGGCGGTTTGTGCTGCCAGGATGATGGGCCAGTGCCAGCGCCCCCAGTTGGCCGCGAAGTCCGCCTGATTCATGACGCCGGCGGTATAGAGAGCTCCGGCCACAATGCCCATGGTCTTCTGCGCATCATTGCCGCCGTGTCCCAGGCTATAGGCAGCGGCAGAGAGCAACTGTAGTTTGCGAAAGAGGGTGTCCACCTGGCGTGGCGATTTACGTTGGAAGATCCAGGAAATCGCCACCATGAAACCAAAGCCAAGAACGAATCCCATCACCGGCGCAACCACGATAAAGATCAGAGTCTTGGTCCAGCCGCCGGGGATGATGACGGACGGCGCGCTGCGCCAGCCATGAAGAATCGTGGCGCGAGCCATCGCCGCTCCTGCATAGCCGCCAATCAGGGCATGTGAGGACGACGTTGGCAGACCGACGAGCCAGGTGACCAAGTCCCAAAAGATAGCTGCCAACAGACCGGCCAGGACAACGTACTGGGTGACGATATCCAGCTCAATCATGCCCTTGCCGATGGTCTTGGCGACGGCTGTGCCGAGCAGAAAGGCCGCGAGAAAGTTGAAGACCGCTGCCCAGGCAACAGCCAGCTTCGGCGACAGTACCCGGGTCGAAACCACAGTAGCTATACTGTTGGCAGCATCATGGAAGCCGTTCAGGAAATCAAACACGAGTGCCGCAGCGACGGTAATCGCCAGCAGGATGAGTCCGATACTCACGGGAATAGGACCTGTTCTGGATTTTGCAGTGGACGCAAGATCAGCCGCCTCAGGCGTTCTTTAGAACTACGGTCTCGAGGACATTCGCCACATCTTCTGCCTTGTCCGTGGCGATCTCCAGAATTTCCAGAAGCTCTTTCAACTTGATCAGGGTGATGGGATCGTATCCGCCGTCAAACAATCGGCCAATGGCTTCGCGGCTTACCTGGTCGGCTTCGTTCTCCAGCCGGTTGACCTCGACGCAATGCGCCAGCAGCTTGCTGTCCTTGTTCAACAACGAGACGGCTTTCCCGAGCTCTTGCGTCTGTTTCAGGATGATCGCTGCCAGGACTTTCGCCGAAGGCGATGGCGTGACGATTTTGTAGGTGAGCAAGCGATCGCTCGCGCCATTGATGTAATCGAGCACGTCGTCCAGCGACGAAGTCAGCAGGTGAATGTCTTCCCGGTCGAAAGGCGTGATGAACGTCTGATTGAGCTTGATGAGGATGCGGTGCGTCATGTCGTCGCCGTGATGTTCGATCTCTTTGATCTTCTCCACGGAGGCAGGCATCTTTTCGTAATCATAATGATGCAGAAGATCGGACAGGACCTGAGCACCTTGGATGACGTTGTTCGCAACCTCCGCGAACATGTCAAAGAACTTCATCTCCCGGGGAATGAGGCGCACCATCACCGGCTCCGTTGCCACTTGGTTGTTGGGAAGTCCATGGGAATGTGAATGTACGGTTACAGAATTGTTGCAATTGTGTTAAAGCGTACTATCGCATGCCGCCCCAAGCAGGGTCAAACCGAAAGCGTCTCCCCGACCGGAAACATCGTCTGATTTCCGAGGGTTAGATCTGTGCAGACCGGCAATTCGAGTGCGGAATGGGCTGTTAAACTGCGGTTTCACGCCTTCCGGCCAAGTTGGTAATTTCATGTATCCCACATTGTGGGATGCTGGTTCTGATTTGGATTCTGGAGCAAAAGGCCGGAGTTCCTGCGTCTCTTCGGCCAGAAACGTTTTCCGGCCGAGGCTGATTTCCGGACTCGATATCACAAAGGACTATTCGTGAAGGGGTTCCTTAAATTGTCGCGTTGTTGGCTGGTGATGCTCACGGCCTTAATTTGCCCGATTGCTACAGCTGCCCCGCAATTCCATGCAGCTCGAAATCTCACGGCGAACATCAATTCATCCCACACAAATGATGAGTACCCCATTGTGGGGGATGGAGATTCGACGAATACGCTGCGGCGCCACTACCGCGAGGGCGCGAGGCTGTCCTACTCATGACAGGCCGCAATCAGGAGCTGCATCAGACCACACACTACCAGGTGGAGGCTGACGGCGTGGTGAAGAAGAATTCTGCTGGCACGTTCTACGAGGAGTATCGCTGGTCCGATCTCAGTGTGAATCAAGCGCGCATTGACCTGCCAGAAGCGAGTGTTCAGTTTCGCGAGCCGGTGTCTCTAGACCCGGCTTTCGAGATGCATGTGCCGAACCTGGGCGGCCTGGATCCGATTCTGATCGGACCTGTGGCTGACCTGCTAAATTTCTACGCCGATCTAAGCCTTGCGATGCGGCAATCCAGCCTCATCCATGCTGGTGATCATGTTGAGGTTTCGAACGGCATCGTCAACTCCTGGGCGGATGGACGCTACACCATCATCGGCGAAGACGCAATCGACTTTGAGATTACGCTGAAGTCCATCGATAAGGCGTCGCAGGTTGCGGCGCTGGTGGTGAGACACGTTCCCCCGGACAAGCCCGCCATCAAGCTGCCGGCGGCGTGGATGCACAATCCGGTTGCGGAAGATTCGACAATTGGGTGCAGGTGACGCAGAATCAGGCTGGGCAATTTACCGCTGTGGTCGGCAAAGAAACCATCGATGTCGAACTAAAGGTAAGCCTGGACAGCGGTCGCATTTTGTCGGCGACGATGGACAACGTAGTTGAGGTGTCAGAGCGGCAATGTGCAGACGCGGCCCTCGCCCATTGTGGCGATCCGGTCCGATACCAGATCAGACGGCAGATCGAGATGCAGCAGAATCCCGACCACGGGCACGCGTCCGCAAACTCGTCGGTGCATGACACCCAAGGAAGCCCTCAGCGCAAGGATGCGATGTTGATCGAGCTGCCTGGATCTGACCGGCGATGCGGCGTAACATCGGCCCTCGTTATCGTACGATGCTTGGATTTGCGCCGCACCGCCCAGTCAAGCTCCAGTCAAATCATCACGTGCGCCACCCGGGCTGATGAAAACTCCATTACTTCCGGCTTCACCAGGCGCACGAAGTCCGCATATGCGAGCTTGATGAGTTCGTAATGCGAGCCGGCGTTGAAAGCGATCTCGCGGTCCTCGGCCAATGTTTGGTCCACGTATACCGGGATACCGTAGAGGTTTCCGAAGGGAGGCATCGCGCCGGTTTCGCAATCGGGAAAGTGCCGCTTGAACTCATGTTCGGTGGCTAGTTCCGCGATCTGCACGCCAGTCGCGCGACGCAGCGCCTCCAGGTCGACCTGGTAACAGGCCGGCAGTACCGCCATGGCGAGATCTCCATCCAGCTTGACGATCACGGTCTTGGCCAGGTGCCTGCCCGAGATATGTGAGATGGCGGCGATGCCCTGCGCCGTATATGCCTTGGAATGAGAGACGACCACGTACTTTACTTCGTGCGCATCCAGAAATGCTTTCGCTTTGCTGAGGTGCATATCGACCTCCTGATGCCCTGGTGATCGGCCGCGGCCCGGAAGCTTCGCTGAGCAAGCACGACGATCGCGTTTCGCAGAGGGCGAGCCTGTTCCTATCCCGTTACAGTTTTCGCTTAACGTTTTTGGGTTGAAGTCCGCAGGCTTGTCGCGGATCGATGCGAGACGTTTCTACCATCCGGGCTACCTCCGTGTGATCAGGCAACCTCGTCGTGTGGCCCCAGTTTAGTCTTGCCGGGAGGGCGCGCAAGCGCGTACGTCACACTAGTGCTGTGACGTGGAACAGCCGAAGAATATTGTCCGGAATTGGGATCCGTATCTCTGCGAATCAAGGCGCGCTGCCGCCACTACATGGTGGGTTGGCGCACTGCTTCCAGATTTACATTCTGTCCCGGCGGATGCATGGTTCCCTGCTTCTCGAGGGAATCCATGGTGGTGAGAATCATGTTGGTCACGTGGTCGATGCCGTGGTCGGAGTTGAGCATCAAGTGATATAGACGGCGGCAGGGCCACTCCGCATTGAAGTATTTGCGGACGAAAGCGGCGCGCTCGCGATCGATCGTGTCCACCATCTCAGACGCATCCTTCTCGCTCATCTTTAATTTGATCAGCCGCTCGATCTTTTTCTCGCGCGAACCGTAAACGAAAACATGGAATGTGTCTGGCCGGGCGCGAAGAATGTAGGGGGCTCCGCGGCCCACGATAACGCAACTCCCTTCGCGTGCTTTCTTCTCGATCACCTGCTGGGCATGAAGCACCAGTTCGTCGGCATCAAAAATCTTGTCGTCGGAAATAGGCAGCGAACGTTCGTAGCTTCCGCGCCAGAACACTTTGGCCAACCGATGCAGCAAGGGATCACATTTCTCTTCCCGGCGGGCAACGGCGTGCTCATCGACTGCCGCGAGTTTTGCGATTTCACAGGTGAGCTGCTGATCGAGGAGTTGCCATCCCTTGCGCTTGGCGAGTTCCGCAGCCACCATGCTGCCGCCCGCGCCGTACTCGCGCTCCACGGTAATGATCTTGAACGCTTCCACACCTCACCTCCAACCACGATTTCTCAGCATGATACCGCGTTTGTCAATACCTGATGATAGCCGCCCCGGGGAACGTTGCCCGAACCCTGCAAGCAATCAGGTATTACGTTTTGTTAAGACTTGTTACCCGGCAGGTCGCAAGCGGAGCCGGCGGGTTTCTATGATCATCCAATGTAAGTGACGGATGGAGGATGAGAAAGTATGCAAAGACTAGTGCTATTCAGCCTGTTGCTGGCACTCAGCGCGGGAGCGCTAGCGCAGACATCGCAGACGCAGGCCAATCTGGCGACTCAGCCCGCGCAAACGGCGCAGACGATCACCAGCAACGGACCGGTAGTTGTGGACTATGGCAAACAGCAGACGCATGCTGGTGATCCGGTGGAAACGAAGCTCGCGCAGCAGGTTCGCCATCAACTGTTGATGCTTCCCTACTACTCAATGTTTGACGACCTGGAATACAGCGTACAGGGCAGAACCGTGATCCTGAACGGAGCTGTCACCAGCTTCCACTCCGAAACTCGGCAGGACGCGGAGAGATCCGTGAAGCGCATTGAAGGTGTGGAGAAGGTGGTCAATAACATCAAGGTGCTTCCGCCCGCCCCCCTTGACCAGGAAGCTCGTGAGCGGGTTTATCGCGCTCTAATGCACACGGGAGGTTTGTCGCAATATTTCTGGGAAGCTGCTCCCAGTATCCACATTATTGTGGACGGCCAGCGCGTGACGTTGAAGGGCTATGTGAATAACGAAGGTGACAAGAACCTGGCCAACATCGCCGCTAACGAGGTGCGCGATGTGTTCCACGTCACCAATGATCTCCAGGTTGTGAAGTAACTCTCCTCAGTTACGATGCTGGACCGGGGCGGCAGACTATCTGCTGCCCTTTGTTTTCAGCCCCACACCGGCATCACTCGGTTCGAAGCAGGGTACCGTTCTGGCGTGACGAAGGTCACATCAATTCCCGGTTTAACCGATTACTATTGCCAACAAATAGCACTGTAATGCGCCTGGCGCCGGCGAGCACATGTAAACCTCGATGGCCACTTCACCAAAGGTCGCTAATTCTCTTTGGGGCGCGACAGTAGCGCTGGCTGCCATAATCTTGTTTGAGGTCGGCAAGGCAAGCTTCTTCCCCCATCTCACCCTCTGGCAATCACACGTCGCTACAATCCTTTTCTGCTTCGTCGCAATGCTGGTTTCTGGACTTTTTCTCCCTTGGCGTCGTCCTCACGATGTTGAATTGCTAAAGCACCAGAAGGCTAACTTTCATAACCTGGTAAACCATTTGCCGGGACTTACCTGTATCGTCGATCACAAGCACAACTTCGTGCGCTGGAACTCGCGTTTCCAAAGTACTTTGGGATACTCCGAGAGCGAACTGAAGCGCATGCCGGCCACCATGACACTTGCGCCGGCATTCCGGGAGTCGGTTCCGGAAGGCATGGGAGTAGCTTTTCAGAATGGCTTTGCGCAGATGGAAGCAGCTTGGCTAAGCAAGAGCGGCGTGACGATCCCCTGCTTCCTGAGCGGTGTACGCGTCATTGTTGACAACGAGCCGTGCGTGCTCACGGTCGGCATTGATATCAGCGATCGCAAGCAGTCGGAAGCAGCTCTTCTGGGGAAAGAGGAGCAATATCGGCGGGTGCTGGCTAATCTCCCCGACGTGACCTGGACCTCCGATGTCGAAGGCCGTACGAAGTACGTCAGCCCTAACGTGCGGGAGGTTTTCGGGTACACACCGGAGGAGGTGAAAGCCGGCGGCATGGAATTGCGGCGGGCGCGAGTTCATCCTGACGACGCGGGCTCCGTGCTTCAAAGCTACCTGGGCTTATTCTCGGAGAACAAGATCTTTGACATCGAATACCGCATTAAGCACAAGGATGGCCGCTGGATCTGGGTGCGCAATCGGGCCCTTCGCACGCACGTCGAGAGTGGGCAGCTTTTCGCCGATGGTGTCCTGAGCGACATCACGCAACACAAGCTGGCGGAAGAGGTCGATTCACGGTTAGCTGCAATCGTGAACTCGTCCAGCGACGCCATTTTTGGAACCTCGACGGAGGGCGTCATCGTTTCCTGGAATCCCGCAGCCGAGAGAATGTGCGGGTATTCAGCCGCCGAAGCAGTAGGCCGCCACATCTCGATCCTGATTCCTTCCGAACGGCTCTATGAGGTGCCAGAGGTACTGGCAAAAATGGTGCAAGGGGAGCAAGTGGAGCGTTTCGATTCCATCTGCCAGCGCAAAGATGGCAGCCGGTTCGATGTCTCCCTAGCCATTTTTCCGATCAGGAATAAAGTGGGCGGCATCCTGGGAATCTGCACCATCGCTCATGACATCAGTTTGCGGAAGCACGCAGAAGAGGCGTTGCGTTTATCGGAACAGAGTCTCGGCCTTCGCAATGAGATTTTCAATATCTTCCTTACCGCCCCGGACATTGGCGTGTTCGACGAGTTGCTTCAAACCGTCCTGCGCAGCACCTGCAGCCGTTATGGTCTTTTCGGATATATTGCCGAAGACGGCGTTCTCGTGGTTCCGTCGATAACGGCCGATGTCAAGCACCTCGTGGTTCCGAATATGCGTTTGCCGCAGGATTCCTGGGCTGGGATTTGGGGTCGGGCGTTGCGGGAGAATCAATCGCTCTACAGCAACGAACCAGGACAGTTCCCCATGGGGCATCTAGCCGTCGAGCGAGTCATGGCCGTGCCCATTCGTTATCAGGACAGCGTCATCGGCTTGCTGGTGGTGGCCAACAAGGAAACCGAATATGGCCAGCAGGATCTGGAACAATTGGACAAAGTGGCAACTTACATGGCATCGGTGTTGTCGGCCCGTTTACAACGAGACGCGGCCGAGCGCATCCGGGAGAAGGCTGAGTCCCAACTCAGGGCCGCGAAGGAGCGGGCCGAGGAAGCGAACTATGCCAAGACTCAGTTCCTCGCTAACATGAGCCACGAGCTGCGGACGCCCATGAATGGCATTCTGGGAACGGCGGAACTAGCTCTGGATACGCAGCTCGATTCTGAGCAGCGCGAGTATCTTATGACGCTGCAGTCTTCCGCTAAGGCCCTGCTCCATCTTATTGATGAGTTGCTCGACCTCAGCAAGGCCGAATCCGGAACTTTGAGCTTCGAGGCCGCGCCGTTCCGACTTCGCGAGATCATCCACCAGACAGTGCGCCCTTTTCTGTTTGAGGCGCAGCAGGTAGGTCTGCAACTTTCCTGCGAACTCGCGCCGGGGTTGCCCGAGGTCGTCGTCGGCGATGCCAGACGTCTGCGGCAGGTGTTGGTAAACCTGATAGGGAACGCCATCAAGTTCACTATGCAGGGTCGAATCACTTTGCGCGCATATTTAAACTCGCAAAGCGGAGATGGCATCGAGATTTTGTTCAGCGTGTCCGACACAGGAATTGGTATTGCTCCCGACAAGCATCAATCCATTTTCAAGCCGTTAGCGCATAGCAACGGCGGTTCGGTTCGTAAGTACGGCGCCACTGGACTGGGCCTGTCAATCTCCTCGAGCGTAGTGGCTTTGATGGGCGGCAAGATTTGGATGGAGAGCGAACCGGGACGAGGCAGCAATTTCCACTTCACGGCGCGTTTCCAATCTCCAGCCGCACTGTCGAGGGCAAGCGAACCACAACTTTCGCTGAGCCGACCCTCTATTTGACTTTGCTGCCTTCCACAAGCAACAATGCGGCTGCCCCGGTAACCCTAACCTGGCCGTAGCACAGACGTTTTTACAACAGCCGAAACCTAAAGGAGAGAGTGATGGCAGAAGAAGCCAAGAATTGTGCACACGAGCCGTGCGCTTGCACGGTCCCTGCGGGAGAGAAATACTGTAGCGATTGGTGTCGCGATGCCGGCGCCGGCGAAGTCGAGATTGCCTGCGAGTGCGGACATCCGCCCTGCGAATAACTTCACATCGTGAAACAAATTGAAATCTGAACGGTCGCTTGGGATAAGGAAAATCTGTTTCTGCCAGAGGGCCGAAACCCAGGCGACCGGTCATCCTTCTCTGTCGGAACCGCACGCCTTCGAGAACTTCTCTGGCGCTCAACCGATCTTCGGTATGCGATCGCGCCAGGATATCGTTTCGAACTTCTCGCCGCGTGCCCTGCTCCGCCTGCTGTTTATAAGATGCCCTCTCGCCGTCGCCCCGCCTTCCGAAGCCGACTCAGTTTCCGGTTCGCGCCTCAGGCTGAATCCTTGTGGAACTCGATGGCCTTCACCAAAACCCCTAACGTTCGCCAATCCGTAGAGTTCGGATTGACGTCTTTGGGCACGAACGTTTCCGACTGAATCCGTAAATCGCCACCTGACGCCGGCAGCTTCAGCACGACGCGCGCTTCTTTGCCGGACTCCAGCGTCAACTGCTTGGATTCGGACGGGCCGGAAATCAGCACACCGGTCGCCTTCGGTCCGGCATTCTCCATTCGCACACTCACCGTGTCATAGCCGGTGGCGGGCAAGGGAAACCAGGCGTCGCCATCCGTCCAGCGATGAGTGCCTTCGCTACTGTGCCAGCCCGACTTCCCGTTATGGCTGGAGATCAGCGTCTCGCGATCAATCGGATATCTGTCATCGAACTTCCGCGCGATATAGACGTCGCCTCGGGAAAAACCTGGGCAGCGTTTGCGCTCCACGGTGTAGCCACAACGGCCAAGCAGCGCCATGAAATACGGTTCGCAGTATCCCAACTCCATCCAGCCGAACTCCGCGATCGAACGCATCGACTCCCCATCCAGCCGCAGGCCCCAGGGGTATGGAAGGATCATGGGGTCGGGCGCTTCCGCCGAAATGATGGGCTCCCCCGAGAAACAAATGAAGCCGTCCGGCTTCAGCAACTCACGGATACGCAACAAGGCATTGAAGTGATCAAAGCAGTGATGGAAGGCTTCGAAAAACAGGATTCGGTCAAATTTTTTCCCATCGATGCCATCGCCGAAACAGCCTACCCGGGTGGTGACGCTCACGCCCAGCCTCTCGCACTGCCGGCGAATCGCGGCCAGAAATCTCTCTTCGATATCGATTGCGTGCACATTGCAGCCCATGCGTGCCAGATGGATGCTGAGCTGGCCCTCACCTGAGCCGTATTCCAGGACATCCGCACCGGGTTGCACATCCAGACTGCTCAAGATCCAGCCGTAACAACTCAGGAACTCTCCCACGATACGGCTGCTGCCGAGTCGGTACGGAATAGGATTTAGCGCGAGATCGCAGTTGTCTGCCGCGTCTGTCTTTTCCATCCCCATCGGGTCGTAATGATGGTTCTTCGAGACTCGCTTGTAGAGGGCCAGGATACCCTCTCGATACTGTTGGCTGAACGGATCCATGGCGTTCAGCTCGGAGGCGTCGATCTTGAAGAAAACTTCACTCAGCGCCGCGAGCTGTTGCTCAACATTGGGCTGGTTCAGCCGTCGGGTGATTTCGGCCAGCAATGCGTCGAGGTCTTCGAAAACGATTCGCGGCTTGATTTCCGCTGCAGGGGTCTCAATTTGCGGCGAAGTGACTGGTTGTGGAACCGGACGATAACCGAACAGCTTGGCAGCGCCCTTTAGCGTTGCATACAGTATTGGAACCGATTTCGAGCGTCGCTTAATGGAATTCGCGACGCGGTCGCGAAACCGTCCTGGAGAAGCTGGCTGCAAACCTTTCGGCATGAGTATAAGAAAATTGTCCGTTGATGTGCGGGCCAGTCGCACGTCTGATCACGGCCCGTACCACCGAAGCGCTTACAATATATTATCTGAGAGATGAGAACAGCGGAGCCTCTGCGCAACCTATGCTGCGATCCTCTGCCGGCGTGCCGGCCATAGCTCGTCGTCCCGAGTTCCGGCGCAATGTGCACTCCATTCAGGATGAACTTCCGACCACATTCCACGTACTGTCGTGACGCCGTTGGGATTGATCGCTGCACCCGATTTGAGAGTGGCGGCTCGTCTGAAGAAGGCTGCACGAAAAGTGAACCGCCATGCTGATAATGAGCAATAACGATGGCCGATAAGGAACAACTCCCAACTCCCGGAGCAGAAAACACGGCTCCGGTTCCGATTCCCGCGCAACCTGCGGGATTGTGGAACGGACAAAGACCCGCGCTTGGCGTTATTCTCGCGGCTTGTTCCTGGACGCTCGTCCTGCTAATCATCAATCATTGCCTGTTTCGCCTGAAGCTGATCGAATCCGACGATATCGCTACCATCATGTTCCAGGTGCGGGATGCGGAACGCTTTCGCGAACTACTCGGCAACTATTCGCGTTGGCACTTTCATCATCCCGGGCCCTGCCTTCATGTATATCCTGGCGCTGGGCGATGTGGTGTTCCGACGCCTGCTGCATCTCTGTCCTGAGCCGATGAATTCGGCGTTTCTGACTTTGCTGCTGCTTAATGTTGCGCTCCTGTTCCTCTCCATTCGCATCTTCGCCCGCTATTGCAAGTCGTCTCTGTTTCTACCGGTCGCGGTATTCCTCTCTCTGTGGCTGATCTACGTTATCAACCGGACGCACGGCCCGGTGGCAACCATGAACATCTGGCTGCCGCACATGATCCTCTATGTCTTCCTGCTGTTTGTTACCGTGTGCGCCTCCGTGGCCACAGGCGCAGTCGCTGATCTACCCATCCTGATTGTGTGCGGCGGCCTGCTCGTCCACGGACACGTGGCCCAGCTATCGTTTGTCGGCGTGCTCTCTGTGTGCTCTTTTCTGAGCGTTTATCTTCTTTTCATCCGCAAAAACGGATTGCGTGCATTCGGGCGCGCCAATTCGAAAACACTGGTTGTCAGTGGCATTTTGCTTGCCGTGTTTCTGGCTCCAATTTTGCTCGATCTCGCGATCCACCATCCCAACAATGTTCAGAAGATACGCACCTACCTTTCAGAACATAAAGGCGAACGCAACCCCATCAGCACGGCTGTAAAGTACGAGACCAGCTTCTTCACCTTTACGCCCGATCCTGAGGTCGTAATCCCGAATCCGGCAGGAGCACACCTGGTTGCTACGGCCGCTCCCAAGCTCTATGTCTTGCGCTTCTGGATGATGGGCATTTTTCTGGCTGGCGTGGCCGTGGCTTCCAGAAGGAAAGCAGCCTCCGCCCTGCCGCCCTTCCTGATTTACATCGGGTTTGAAGTAATACTCGTCTCGGGACTGTTTTTGTATTGGGCGGCCAGGATCACCGGCCCACTCTACAACTTCAACGGATTTTTTTACTATTCGATTCAGTTTGTCATCTTGTTTACTCTGGCTGCTATCGCGCTCGATGGCCTCGCGCTTCAGGCCAGCAACACTGCTTCGACCGTTCTGGCCTGCGCAATCCCACTCACGATGTTCACTTCGTCGGTGTCTTTCAACCGCGTAGGTCTGAAGTGTGTTGGCTATTCGGATCCCGAGGTTGAGAGCATTACGGAAAGCGTGCCCCCCGCCCAACACTCTCTCATTCGAATACGCTTTCCGGAAGAGGGTATGGACTGGGTCACGGCGAGCGGCGTTGCCAGCCGCCTGCATTGGATGAATCGCGCTGTTTGCGTCGACGATAAGTGGGGGTTGATGTTCGAAGACCGCGACGTGTGCCGGCACGTGGAAGGGTTGGTTGATCTCACTTTGACCCATGCCGCGAGGCCGTGTGAGTCGCCTTGTCAGTCGCTACTGCATGACAAACTCTGGTACGCGGAGTTGGCGCCGTTCCCAGCGGAAAAATTGCCTTTTACGATTGGTCCACTGGGCAATAACAGCTTGAACTTTAACTTCTACGATCCCGAGAACACTCCCACCGGTCCGATGTGGTCAAAGCGTCAGTCTTCCATGCGCTTCCTGCTCGATCCGCAGTGGACGACTGCTCCAAGCGTGCGCATTGAGATCAAGGGACTCGCGCTACCAGACCGCCCCGTGCAAGTCGAACTCAACGGACGGACCGTGGGCACGATTTCAGGGTCGGGCCCCATCGACAGTGCCTTCGTCGTTTCGCGCGACCTCTTCCGTAGTGGACATGAGAACGAGCTTTCGTTCCAGGTCGATAAAGCCGGCCCGGTGAACACTGATCTGCGTCAGCTGGGATTTAAGTTGTCGTCGATCCAGTTTCAGGCCGCAGATGAAAACACCGCGGCCCGCTAGTTTCGACCCGTTCGGAATCTCGGCCAAAACAGCTTCTAAGTGAAACTCCATTGACCTGGTCACCGGCAACAGGTCTGGCACGTCGACCGTAGCCTATACCTCGACCCGAACGGCGACATCGAACTTAGAATAGTATTTCTTCACGTCGCCGGCGTACTTGCCGCGAAACTTCTCCACCACTGCCGAAACCTCCGCCGGGTCCGTAATCGGAACCACTCGAAATTCCTGCGCACTGCCGTCAATCCGAATCGCCGGATGCTTGCGAACATTCTTGTACCACTGGGTATCGGATCCCTTTACCGGCAACAGGTATAGCGTATCGTCTTCCAATACGAACCAGACCGGAATAGAAATCGGGCGTCCGGATTTCCTGCCTGTCACCGTGATCTTGATTTCGCTGGATCTGGCTAGGCGGTCTTTCAACGTGTCGCTTTGCGCTGGCATCGGCACCTCCTGTCCCGCGCCTTTAGATGAACACTCGCCGTTTGCAGATTTATTTCCGGTATTCCTCGTCTGTAACCTGCTCCATCCAGTCAACGACCTTGCCGTCTTTCTTTTCCTGGATGGCGATGTGCGTCATGGCCGTGGTCGGCGCAGCTCCGTGCCAATGTTTCTCTCCGGGCGAGAACCAGACCACATCACCGGGCCGAATCTCCTCGACCGGGCCGCCTTCGCGCTGCGCCCGCCCGCAGCCCGCCGTGACAATAAGCGTCTGCCCGAGCGGATGAGTGTGCCACGCGGTTCGCGCACCCGGCTCGAAGGTAACGCTGGCGCCTTGCACAAATGCCGGATCAGGCGCCTGAAACAGCGGGTCGATTCTCACCGTACCGGTAAACCACTCCGCCGGCCCTCGGGCGGAGGGCTGCGAGCCAACTTTTTTGATTTCCATCGTCTGAACTCCTTTACCGAATCGATTGTGTGAACGGTTGGGCCGTCGCTCACAGCCCGGTCATTTTCTCCAGCTTTTCTGGATAACGGTTCCCTTTCACCTTGATCTCTGCTGCGGCAGTACCGATCTCGCGCAGGTCTTCGGGTGTCAGTTGAAGTGACACCGCTCCGATATTCTCTTCCAGCCGGTTAAGTTTCGTTGTACCGGGAATCGGAACGAACCACGGCTTTTGTGCGAGCAGCCAAGCGAGCGCGATCTGGGCGGGTGTCGCATTCTTGCTTTTCGCAATGTTGCCGAGCAGATCAATCAGAGCCTGATTTGTCTTGAGAGCTTCAGGCGTGAAGCGAGGCAGCGTGCTGCGGAAATCCGAGCTGTCGAATTTCGTACTCTCGTCGATCTTACCGGTCAGGTAGCCCTTGCCCAGCGGACTGTACGGAACAAAACCAATGCCCAACTCTTCGAGTGTGGGAATCACTTCCTGCTCCGGCTTTCTCCACCACAGCGAATATTCGCTCTGCACTGCGGTGACCGGCTGGACCGCGTGCGCACGCCGAATCGTCTTCACCCCTGCCTCCGACAATCCGAAGTGTTTGACCTTACCGGCCTGCATTAGTTCCTTCACTGCGCCGGCGACATCTTCGATGGGCACGTTCGGATCAACCCGGTGCTGATAAAGCAAATCAATGCTCTCGACTCTGAGCCGCTTAAGTGAACCTTCAACTGCCTGCTTGATGTGCTCAGGCCGGCTATTCACCCCTGCCGCTCCTGGCCGATTGTCGCTGCCACTCAGATCGAACCCGAACTTGGTGGCGATCACCACTTTGCCGCGGAAAGGAGCCAGCGCTTCGCCCACCAGCTCTTCGTTCAGGAACGGGCCGTAGACTTCTGCGGTATCGAAGAACGTGATGCCGCGATCGACCGCGGCGTGAAGAAGCTCGGTCATCTCCTTTTTGTCTTTGGGCGGCCCATAGGAAAAACTCATGCCCATGCAGCCGAGGCCGAGGGCGGAAACCTCAAGATTGCTTTTTCCAAGCTTACGTTTTTCCATTGCTTTTCCTTCCGTTGTCGCCGCCTGCACTGCGGGGCAGCCAGCCATGATTTCGATGCCTCAACCCTACCGCTTCGATGTCGTGCGGCGGTATCTCATTCCTTCCGAATGATTGCCTATTTCTGTCGCTGTTCACGATTTCGTGCATTCGAGAACTGCTTTGCACTAATGTGAACAGTGTCAAAGGAGCAGATGCATGGAACAAACAGGCAATTCCAAGCTGAAGAAACACGAGCAAGCTTCACGGCTGGCAGCGCTGCGCGCCGAACTGGTTCGCAAGATCATGCAACAGCTCCCCGCGGCTCGCGAAAAGCGAACCGCTGTCCCTTCGCTATCAATGTATCGTCGAGCCGCCCCAACGCCGTGCAATCCTGCGACCTACGAACCCAGCCTGTCGGTTTTCCTGCAAGGCCGAAAGCGCATCTACGAAGTACATTCAGTTATGGGATACGGATCCTAGGGGCAAGGCCAACTTGGTCTCTGGAGCTTTACTT
>CAWCMU010000027.1:0-38091 GCA_963796695.1 uncultured Acidobacteriaceae bacterium
GATTCCATACCGCCGCCGCCTTCGCCCTCCGTCAGGTTGGGCGGCTTGTTCGGTCGCACCGGCAAACCGCGCTCCGCAATTAATTTCATCGCCTGCTCAATCGGAATATGCACTACCCCGCTGGGATCGGTGAACGGTTGCGGCGGATTCAACAGCTTCTGTTCCGCATCGACATATTCCTTCATCTCGCCCGCATCGTTGGTCTGCAACCGGGGCAGAGGAAACACCGACAGATTCACTTTCGGCGTGTTTTGCAGCACCGATTCCGTCTTCTCCGGCGGGGCCTTGCCTACCGCGGCCATGGGATTCATCTTGGGCTGCGGAAACAGCACGTCGCTGTGCGCCATGAAACGGAACATTCCCCAGATCACCAGTTCGATGAACACTCCGGCAATGAACAGACCGACCAGGAAATACAGAATGCCTGCCGGGCTCAAATCGGAGCGTTCGTAGTCGACCTGCGGATTGCGCAAAGGATCGATGTTTTCGTGATTAGTGGCCATGTCCCGATCCTTGATGCAAGAAGTTCGGTGTCTGCGGATCATAAAGCGGCAACAGCGGCCGCTTGCGGAAGATGAAGAAGAAACAGCCCAGCCACAGGCCGCCCATGGCGATCGGCGCAATCACGTACCAGATGCTGAGATAAAAATGCCCGCGTTCGTGAGCGAAGTTCGGCACCACGTACCAGTAGATGTCGACCACCCGCATGAACATCAGGAAGATGGCGACCGGAATCAGACGCCGGCCGGCGCGCTTGCGTTCGCGCGATAGCAGCAGGCAGAAGGGCAGCGCGAAGTGGAACAGGATAATGATGAGCGCGATCACGCCCCATCCGCCGCGTATGCGGTTCAAATACCAGCCAATCTCTTCCGGCAGGTTGCCGGCCCAGATGATGAGCCACTGCGAGAACGAGAAGTAAGCGAACAGCATCACGAAAGCCAGCAACAGCTTGCCCAGATCGTGGAACTGCGTCGGCTTGATGACCTCGCGATACGGACTGTAGCGGGTCAGCAGGGTAAGCATGACCACGCAGAATGCCAGCGCGGAGAGCCCTTGCCCCGCGATGAAGATGAGGCCGTAGATGGTCGAACCCCAATGCGGGTCAAGCGACATGACCCAGTCCACCGAGGCGAAGGAAACCGTCAAGGCATAAATCACCGCGCCCAGTCCGCTGATTCCCTGGAAATGCGGCAAGGGGCCGCGCAACGGGCTATACAGCCGCTCGCCGCGACGATTCAGCACCGTGGCAAAGCCAATCCAGATGGCGAAATAAATGATGGCGCGCGCGATCCATCCGCCTAATCCGCCAACATGCAGCCACCAGCTGTTGCGCGCGGTCAGCGACGGATCGTTCATCCAGGCATACAGATCGTGCCGGAAGAACAGGATGGGCAGGAACAGGACGGCCATGAGCGGCAGGCATTTGGTCGCTGCTTCCAGCGTGCTGCGAATCGCCAGTCCCCAGAATCCGCCGGACAGATACTGCACCATCAAGAGACCGAGACAGCCAAGGCTGAGGCCCGACCAGAACATGAACGCGATGAGATAGCCGCGCAGGAACTGCTCCGCGAGATCACTGCGCCCACGACTCTAACCACGATGCCGACCAGACCAACGCCCAGCCACAGGTTCTGCCAATGCGCAGCCTGTGCGGGAACCACATCCTCGGACTGGCGGAGATCCAATGCGTGTTCGTTCATTGCTTCTTCGCGCCTCCCTGGGCCGGAGCCGGTTTGGGCGCTGGCGGAGTTGAGGCGGCCGTAGTGGCGCCTTGCGTGTCATACGGCGGCATGATTACGATGCCCGCCGGTGGGGTGCTGGCAATCTGCTCGCCCGGCGGAACATCGGCTTCGGTAGCGTGCTGGCTCAATTGCAAGGCGCGAATGTAGGCGGCGATGGCCCAGCGATCTTCCGGCGGCACCTGCTGTGAATAATCCGGCATCGCGCCGAAACCGTTGGTCATCACGTCAAAGAAATATCCGATAGGCGCGCGGCGCAGCCGGTCAATGTGATACGACGGCGGACGCTTGTAGCCGCGCTGCACGATCATGCCGTTGCCGTCGCCAACTTCGCCGTGGCACGGCGAGCAGTAAATATTGAAGCGCTGCTGGCCGCGAGCCATTACTTCGGGCGTCACCGGAAACGGCAGGTAGTCGCCGTCATTGGCGCCCACTTTGCCGGTATAAAAATACGTGTCCGCATCCAGATGCCCGCGCGCCACCGTGCCTGCGATGATGGGACGCGCCGAACGCTTGTCGGCGTAAAAATCGTTTTCCCGGAGGGGCCGATAGTACGGCTGGTTCTGCATGTCTTCGCGGCAGCCCGCCAGCAAGGCAAAGGCGCTGACCAGCAACGCCAAGGCGGTGATCCGGCCCAGCTTGCGCGAACCCGCGAGGGGTGCCTGTTTCCTGAGTTGTGCTAGCCGATTAATGCGGCACCTCCGAGATCGACACCGGGTCCAGGCTCCGCAGAAAACGCTCCGCACTCTCCGGCTCAAAATGGGGATCAGCGGCCTCCAGACACAGGAAGAACTTGTCGCGCGTCACCCGGCTGAAACGGTCGACGTTGAACAGCGGATGATGCGGCATGGGCAATCCGTTGAGCGCAAACATCCCGAACATGCCGCACAGGCCGGCAAACAGAATGGTCAGCTCGAAGGTCGGAACAATAAACGCCGGCCACGACAGCCACGGCTTGCCGCCGATATTCAACGGATAGGAAATGCAGTTGATCCAATATTGCAGGCCGAAACCGGAGGCGCCGCCCAGCAGTCCGCCCACCAAAACGATCAGGGGCACACGGCTCTTGTGGAAGCCCACCGCCTCGCTGGCTTCTTCGATGGGGAAGGGGCTGTAAGCGTCCATCTTGCGATAGCCGGCGCGATACGCGGCCTGCGTCGCATACACCAGGTCAGTCGGAGTATCGAACTCCGCCAGCAAACCGTAAATTGCAGGTGCAAGCTGTGCGTGACTCACTTAGCCTTCACCTCCGCCTCCGGCAGCAGGGTGCGCATTTCAAAGATTGAAATCGCAGGCATGATGCGGATGAAGATAAACATGGCCGTGGTAAACAGGCCGATGGTTCCAAAGAACACCGCGTAGTCCCAACGGGTGGCCGTGTAATGGCCCCACGAGGATGGCAGGTAGTCGCGATGCAAGCTGGTCACGATAATAATGAAGCGCTCCAGCCACATGCCCAGCAGCACCACCAGCGAGATCAGGAACAGATAGCCCGTCTTGGCCCGAACCTTGGGAAACCACAGCACCTGCGGGATCAGAATATTGCACGCGATCAGCAGCCAGTAGAAGCCCGAGTACTGGCCGAACCAGCGGTTTTCCATCATGAAGCGCTCGTAGGTCGAGCCGCTGTAGAAAGCGATAAACGCTTCGAAGGCGTAACCGTAAGCGACGATCAGACCCGTAGCCAGCATGATCTTGGCTGAGTTCTGAAGATGCCGCATGGTGATGAGAGCTTCGAGGTGGTAGTACTTGCGGATCGGAATCGCCAGCACCAGCACCATGGCAAATCCGGAATAAATCGCGCCCGCAACGAAGTAGGGCGGGAAGATGGTGGTATGCCAGCCGGGCACGATGGCGATCGCGAAATCAAAGCTGACGACGGTGTGTACCGAGAGCACCAGCGGCGTTGCCAGGCCGGCCAGCAGGATATACAGCGCCTCGTAGTTCTTCCAGTGCCGCGCCGAACCGCGCCAGCCCATGCCCAGAATTCCATACAGTTTCTTGGTCAGCGGATGCGTCGCCTTCTCGCGCATGGTAGCCAAATCAGGTACTAGTCCGACATACCAGAAGACGGCAGAGATGGTGGCGTAGGTCGAGACCGCGAAGACGTCCCACACCAGCGGGCTGCGGAACTGCGGCCACACACCCATGCTGCTGGGATAAGGGAACATCCAGTACGCCAGCCAGGGACGGCCCATGTGCAACAGCGGGAACATGCCGGCGCAAGCCACCGCAAATAGCGTCATGGCTTCCGCAAATCGGTTAATGGAGTTGCGCCAGCTCTGCTTCAGCAGCAACAGAATGGCGGAGATCAGCGTGCCGGCGTGGCCAATACCGATCCACCACACGAAATTGATGATGGCGAAGCCCCACGCCACCGGGATCTCGATGCCCCAGATGCCGACGCCAATCAGGAACAGATAGGTGACCGCGGCCATCAGCACGCCCAACAAGGTCATGCCGACCAATAGGCCGAACAACCAGCCAAGCCCGATCGGCCGGGTCAACACGGCATCGGCAATGGTGTCCGTTACACTGCCGAACGACTGCCCCGGCAGCATTACCGGTGGTTCATCCGGCCAGGGCACGTCCTGCAGAATGGTTTTTTCTTCTGGTCCCTGCTGCATCGCTAACTGGACTCCGACTGTTCAAGTTCCGGATTCGGGTTTTGCACCACTGCCAAATACGAAGTGCGTGGACGCGTGTTCAGATCTTCCAGCAGGTTGTAATTCCGCTGCTGCAATTTGATTTTGGATACGCGGCTCGTGGGATCGTTCAAATCGCCGAAAACAATTGCTCCCGCCGGGCAAGCCTGCTGGCAAGCCGTAATCACTTCGCCGTCGCGCACCTTGCGATTTTCTTCTTCGGCGGTGATGCGGCCATGCGTAATGCGCTGCACGCAGTAGGTGCACTTCTCCATGACGCCGCGGCTGCGCACGCTGACTTCCGGATTGCGCATCATCTTGTATTGCGGCGTGGTGAAATCCTGGAAGAGCAGGAAGTTGAAGCGGCGCACCTTGTACGGACAGTTATTGGAGCAATACCGCGTGCCCACGCAACGGTTGTAGATCATGTCGTTCAGGCCTTCGGTGCTGTGCACCGTGGCGCCCACCGGGCAAACCACCTCGCAGGGCGCGTTCTCGCACTGCTGGCAGGGTACCGGCTGGTAATACATTGTGGGATTCTCGGTGCCGCCCTCGTAATACATATCGACCCGCAGCCATTGCATCTGGCGGCCGCGCATGGTCTGCTCTTTGCCTACCACCGGGATGTTGTTCTCCGCCTGGCAGGCGACAATGCAGGTCTTGCAGCCTATGCAGGCGTTCATGTCGATGGTCATGCCCCACTTCAACTCGGTGTACTTGTAGTTGGTGTAGAGCGTCATCTCCGGCCCGGGCGACTCGATGTCTTCGTGCGCGAAGTTGGGATTCTTGATGAAGTCCTCGAGCGTCGCCTTGCGGATGATGTGCCGGTTCTTCAGCGGCTCGGTGCCCTTCGGCAAATCGGAGTAGTCGATGTATTGGAAGCCTTGGGGATGAGCGAAGCCGAAGCCGTCGCCCACCTTCTTGATCTTTAGTCCGCAAACCACGGGGCTTCGGTGCCGCGCAGCTTGTATCCGCTAAAGCCGACATCGGTGCCGACGCGGCCGGCCTTAGTGCGTCCGTAGCCCAGGAACACGGTGATCGCATTGTCCGGATGTCCGGGCTGCGGCCAGATCGGGCCCTTCACTTTGCGCCCATTCACCTCGATCTCGATAATGTCGCCGGTCTCCAGCTCCGACTTCTTCGCCTGGTTCGGGCTGATAAACACTGCGTTGTCCCAGCACAGGTTCGTGATCGGCTTTGGCGTCTCTTGCAGCCATCCGTTATTGGCGCGGCTGCCGTCGTAGATCAACGGATCGCGACGGAAGATGACTTCCATCGATTCGGTGCTGGTGCCGGTATTGGTCGGCGGAATGTTGCCGCCCTTGGCAGCCACGCTCTTCACCGGGAACGCGGTGTTCGCGATGAAGCCGTCATACAGCGCCTTGCGCCAGGCGGTATCGAAATCGCCGCTCTTCATCTGGCCTTGCCAGTACTTGCGCACGATCTCGTAGCTGCTGGTTTCAGGCGACCCGACAATCGCGAAGATGAATTCAGACTCACTCTTGCCGTCGTACAGCGGAGCGATGAGTGGCTGCGTCACCGTCACCGTGCCGTCGAAGGCCCGGGCGTCGCCCCACTGCTCCAGATAATGCGTGCCGTTGATGTGCCAGTGCACGTGATCGAAGGTTTCGTCCTGATACATCGCGTGCTGCACCCGCAATGGAACTTTGTCCATCGCATCGGCAAAGCCCAGATCGGCAGGCGCATCGTACACCGGATTGCTGCCCATGATCAGCAGCAGGTCCACCTTGCCGGCATTCATCTCGCCGACCAGGTCCTTGAGCGCCGCAGTCTGATCTTGCGGCTTCACCGCAACCGGTTCGGTAAACGTAACCGTTGTGCCGCTCGCACCCAGGGCGGAATTCATGGCATGCGCCAGGGCATGAACCGCTGCAGGCTGGTTGTCGCCCGGTATAACGACTGCCGCGCCCTTGTGCGCCTGAAGGTCTTTCACCACCGCGGCAACAAACTTCTGATGCTCCGGCTTGACGCTGCCGCCTCCACCGCCTGCCCCCAAACCGGCTGCGATGGCCCGCGCCAGCCCTTCTATCTCCGACGCGCGCACCGGCAGGCGATGATCGGCCTTGCCGCTGGTATTCGTCGGCGTGCTCTGGATGGAGTAGAAGCGCGACATCTTCTCTTTGAGGTCGGGATTGCGCCGCTCGGCGAAAGTGCGCGCGTAATAAAGGAACCCCGGATATCCGCTGGAGAGAAAATCGCCATCAAGCGAAAGAATAATGTCGGCTTTGTCCAGGTTGTAACGCGTTTCCACGTCCTGGCCGAACGCCAGCTGCGCCCCGGCGCGAACGTTGTCGCGATTGATGGGCTCCCACTGCACCCACTTGGATTGCGGATACGCCGTCTGTACCTGCTCCATCAGCGACGCCATGGTCGGCGAACTGGTGGGATGGCTCAGGATGCGCAAGCCCGCGCCATTGACCGCCTTTTGCCCATTCAGCGCGCCGCGCAGCGCCACGATGTAGTTGCTCCAGGTGCTGCCCGAGCCCAGATAGGTGATGATCTGCGAGCGGTCGGGGTCGTACATGTCAAGGATAGAAGCTTGCGCGAACACATCGCTTCCTCCCAGACCCGCGGGATGCTGGGGATTGCCCTCGATCTTGGTAGGGCGTCCCTCGTGGCTCTCCACTAGTACCGGCGTGGCGTACGCGCCCATCGACATGGCGCTGGCGAAAAACAACGGATTGCCCAACACGATTTCGTTGGGCTGGCGCACGTAAGGGACGATCGGTTCCAGCGGCTGCTTCACGCAAGCTGATAGTCCCGCCAGCGCCAGCGAAGCGCTCATCAGCTTCATGAAGTCGCGGCGCGAAGTGCCCTCCGGCCAAACCGAAGCCTGGCGCGGAAACTCGCGGTGCAGCATCTCGTCGAATCCATCGCTCTGCGCCAGCTCTTCCAGACTCCGCCAATATTGCGGACCGCTCTTGGCGCGCGAGAGCTTGTCCCGCACCTCAGCGAGCTCCAGCTTGCTGGGACAAACCGCCTCGGATTTCTTCAAACTCTCTTTTTCTGCCATCTTCTCGTAGGTTCCTCCCCGGCGCGCGCCCAGCTTGCGAAGCACTCGGCGCTCAGCAGGGACTCCGGTTCCAAAACACCAACCTTCGTCAAACTACGTTTCCAACTACATGACCGCGGCCAATGCGAGCCGGCTTAGCGGTGACAGGTCGAGCAACTGGTGATGTCCTCGATGGTGCGGATGTTGTAGCGATGCTTCAACTCGTTGCCCAGCGCGATCTGATCGGTGAAGGTCGCGCCGTCAGCCAGCTTGACCGGATGATCGCTGGTGGGCTGCTCGTAGGCCATGTTGAACACCTGGTCGCGGGGCCGCAGGAATTTCTCCGGCGCGCGATGGCAGTTCAGGCACCACTCCATCTGCAGCGAATTGGCTGCGTACATCAACGGCATCTTGTCCACCGGCCCGTGGCAACTGGCGCAACCTACGCCCTTGTTGACGTGAATGCTGTGATTGAAATAAACGAAATCGGGCAGATCGTCGACCCGGGTCCAGATCAGGGAATTCCCGGTGCGGTAACTCTCCCGAACCGGTTCCAGGATGGGAGCATTCGTCCAAATCTGGGAGTGACAATTCATGCAGGTCTTGGTAGGAGGAATGCCGGCAAAGCTGGAATCCTCGACCGAGGTATGGCAGTAGCGGCAATCGATGCCGTCGCCTGCCGCGTGATGCTGATGGCTGAAGGGAACCGGCTGCGCCTGGGCTACGTCCTGATAGGTGGCATAGGGCGAGCGCTGTATTTCCAAAGCTGCCCACAGCAGCACCGACACGACCACCACCACTCCGATGATCGAGAGCCGCGCAAGTGTATTCGCACTACGATGGAAGATCTGGGCCATTTATGTGAAGCTTTCCAGTTATGCGGGTTCGGGTCGCGAATACCCGTTCGAGACCCCGGAGCGTGCGGTTGTCGTGATAAATGTCTCAGCTACGTGTGACACTCGTCACTCAAACGAGTGATTATAGCAACTCAAGTTATGTTTGTTGCAAGTCCGCAGAGACTTTCGCAAAAATGTTTTTGCCCTAGGTGCGGCATCAGACAATGGGTTGCGCCAGAGGCGCAAAAAAAGCGGCTGAAATTTGCTTCGTTGAGAAATTCAACACCTGATTTTTTTCGCGAGGGCGCGCTCGGCAGATGCACCGCAGTTGCAGGTAAAGCAGGTGGGAGCGCTTCACCCGAGGGCGCGAAGATCGCTACAGCAGGTCCCTCGTCGGCCTAAAGCTCTCCTCGTGATGACAAATCAATTGGGGCCCAAGGCATCTTCGCCGTCGCATTCCAGATTTGTCATCCTGAGGGCAGCGGCCGCCAGGATTTTGCGGGCCGCCGATTTTGCGGGACGGCGCCCGCGGCGTCGAATGGATATGCAGTTCGATGCCGGCGTCGTGTCGTCCCTACCGGGACTCGGGTCTTTCTTGACTTCGCAACGGCGCAGCTAAAGCTGCGCCCCTTCAAATCTGCGGCGACCATAGGTGCGCCGCCCTTCAAATCTGCGACGACCGTTTGTCATCCTTAGCGCAGCGGCCGCCAGGATTTTGCGGGCCGCTGACTTTGCGGGACGGCGCCCGCGGAGTCGAACGGATCTGCAGTTCGACACTGCACCGCAAAGCAGATTCGTTGAAGTGTCGACATGAGGATCGAATGCTCGCTTTGGCGTTGGAGTACAACGGCCAGGAAACCAGCGCCGCAGGCACGGAACAACTCAGCCCAGCACGCAGCCGAGCCGGGGTCCCCGATTCGCGCTGCTTGTTCGCGAATTGGAGTGGGACGGCGGAGTGCTGGGTAGCGTACGAAATGACGTGAGTCCCGTGAGGGACGGCAGATGTTTTCACGCAGATACTGAAGCCCTCGTCGCGATCACAAATCAAACGAAGGAGGCCCCGAGCTCTTGCGCAATAGCGGAAATCCTCACCGCCGTACTGACGCCAGACGGCTGACAACCGAGAACTGACGACCGACAACCAAACGCTAAATGCTAAGTGCTAATTGCTAACGGCTGCCTTCCCAAACGTGGGCAGCAACAATATCGCGAGCACATACGCTACCGCGCCGCAGGCCAGCGTCACGTTCAAACCAAACTGAATCGCGATGACAATCGCCAGAACCGAGCCCAGCACGCTCGACGCGGCATTCATGGCCCACGCCCACTCGATGGCGCCGTGCTTGGCGTGACCTGTCGCCGCACTGCCGGCAACCGAAAGCGCGCGCAATCCGCTGGGAAACGGCATTCCCATGGCGAAGCCCAGCGGCACCAGCAACAAAGCGCTGATGGCCAGCTTCGCGACAAAGGCCAGTCCGATCATCGCCTCCAGCAGATGCGGCAGAACGAAAACATAAATTCCCAACGCCACGACAATAAACGCCAGCGCCGCAACCACGCGCGTCGGCTCGCTGAACCAGCGCCGCGAAACCAGGCTGCCGGCGCCGCTCGAAAGCAGCATCAGGAAAACCACCACCGTCAGCGCATACGTGGGATAGCCGAGAAACAGCACGAAGCGCTGAATGAACGCGATCTCCACCATGATGTAGCCCAGGCCAATGGCGATGAAGTAGAGCACCGGCAAGCTGCGCCCTGAGCGCGCGTCGGCCGACAGCGCCAGCGGCACCACCAGAAATGCGATGACCGCGACAATCGACACCAGCAGCACAATCCCCAGGATCGCGATGCCGAGATTCACCTTCCAGTCGATGCCGCCCTGGTCGGAGCCGCGGAAAACCTGCTCCGGCTTCAGCGTGAAGAAGAAGAACGGCGCGTTGTCGGTGACCGGCGTGACGTTGTAGGGATACTGATCGGAGAACCCGCGCACGTCCTGCCCGCGAATGAGCTGTGAAAACGCCGGGTGCGCCATGCCCGGCTTGTCGGCCGTAACCGGCATGTAGAGCACCGTGAGGTTGAGGTTCGGATTCTTCTCGCCGACGCCGAGGATGTGATTCAGCACGGCCTGCTGCTCTTCCAAGGTGAACGGCGACTTCTTCGCCAGCACCACGACCGGCCGGCCATCGGTATCGAGCGGACCATCGCTGACCACGATGAAGTTCTGCGTGGTGTCGGCGACGCCCATGTCGTGCAGGGCTTGCATGGCTTGCGACACTACGCGCAGCGCCTCGCGCGGCTTGGTGAACTCCCAGCGCGTGATGGCGATGATGCCATCCGGTTTCAAGTGCTCAAAGTATTCGCGAAAAGCCTCGACCGTGTAGAGATTGTTTTCGCTGAGCGCGAATGCGCCCGCCGCGGTCGACGCCCAGGTGTCGACCAGCGTCATTTGCACCGCGTCGTAGCGCTCGCGGCTGTTGCGCACGAACGACCGCCCATCGCTCACGTGAATGTGCACCTCGGGAATCTGGTAGAGGTGATACGTGTAGTCGGCGAAGCGGTCGCGCATGATGTCGTTGGCAATGATGGGATTGATCTCGATGCCGGTGACATTGGGGCTGCCGTTGGCGACCGCGCGCAATACGTCCACGCCGCCGCCCGGCCCGATGATGGCGAAATCACCGTGCGGCCGCAGCACATTCACCAGCGACGGAGCAGCCGACATCAGGTGCTGCCGGTAATCCTCACTCCAGTTGTGCGGCTCGGTATTCATCAGAGAGGTCTGCGCGTCGGCATCGATCACGATGGCCTTGCCCAGTCCCTGGTTGTCGACTTCGACTCGCGAGATAGCGTTCCACTTCGCAAACACTGGGGCTTCGCGCTTCATGCCTTTGGCATACACGATATCGATCAGCCGGCCGTGAAAGTTGATCGCGATCAATAGCAGGAAAGCGATTGCTACGCAGGCCGGCAGCGGACGCTTTGCCGGCGAGGCCCACGCCACTGCGGCGAGCGCCACAGCCACCGCTGCAAACAGGATGGTGTTCGGCGCTCCGATAAAGTTGAGCAGCGGCACCAGCGCCAGGCAGGCCAGCGATCCGCCGAGCAAATCGGCGCCATAAAGCTGCGTGATGCGCGCGGTGTGGCGCGCAAACACGATAGAGAACAGCAGTCCGGTAAGAAAGAACGGCACCGCCGACGCGAGATAAAGAGCGGTGAGCCGCCAGAAGTTCTGCCAATCGAGATGCAGCGAGACCGCGGTGTGTACCACGATCTCCAGCACCAGCAGGATGACCACGGCATTGGCCGCGCACAACCTCGCGCCCAGCTGATCGATGGACCAGCGGCTCAGCCACTGCCGCCGCAGGTAAGCGAACACCGCTCCGGCGCCCAGTCCCAGCAGCGCGATGGAAATCGCCAGAAACGCGAAGTGATAGAAGAGCACCACGGAGAACAGGCGCGTCAGGCCAAGTTCCAATAAGAGTGCAGCAAAGCTCATGAGGGCGACAGCGATGGTCGCGCTCCAGGGCGAGGTAGCAGAAGCCGGCGGCGCCAGCTTGGATTTAGGCTTAGTAGCAATCATGAAACCTTGAGATTACTACGAAAACGGCGGCGATTAATCACGCAAAAGCCGCAGAATGGGACACTTTGCCGTTTTCGGAGCACCTGCAAAATAAATTCTGTGAGCGCTGTGATTTTCTCGTTCCCTGGCGCGAATAACAGGATGACAGCACAAATTGCAACCGGGCCGGCAAAAGGAAAGATGACGACACCAGAACTTCAGCAACGGTTTCAGAGCCTGGTGGAGGAGCACAAGAAAATCCTCTACAAGGTCTGCAACTCGTACTGCCGGAACCGCGATGACCGGGAAGACCTGGCGCAGGAAATCATCGTCCAGTTATGGCGGTCGTTCGAGAAGTTCGATGGGCGCGTGCGCTTTTCTACCTGGATGTACCGCATCGCCCTCAACGTCGCTATCTCTTTTTACCGCCGCGAGAGCACACGCACCCAGCACGTCATCTCCGACGAGGAGCATCTGCTCAACGCGGTTGACGATTCGGAGCAGCCGCCGGAAGACGTGCAGCTTCTGTATCGCTTCATCGAAACTCTCGACCCGCTCAGCAAGGCGCTGGTGCTGCTTTACCTCGACGGCAACAGTCATCAGGAAATCGCGGATGTGCTGGGCATCAGCGAAACCAACGTCGCAACCAAGATTGGAAGATTGAAGCAGAAAATCAAGCAGGAATTTCCCGGGCAAAACCGGAGTGGAAAAGGAGCAGGCAATGGCGGAAATGGATGATCTGAAACAAATGTGGGCGGCCTACGATCGCAAACTCGACACCAACATTCGTCTGAGCCGGCAGCTGTTGCTGGCCACCAACCTGAACCGCGTGCGCACTCCGTTACGACGCATGGCATTTTTCGTTGGCATCGAGGCCATGATTCAACTGGCGGTCGTGGTTGCGCTGGGCTCCTTCCTGTTCGACCACCTCGCGGCTCCGCGCTATGCGCTGCCCGCTGCCGTGCTGGACATCTTCGCCGTCGCCCTGCTGGCCATCATGATCCGGCAAATCGCGCTTGCCCTCGATATCGATTACGACAAGCCGATCGCTGCTATTCAGAAGCAACTGACCGAGCTGCGCGTCCTGCGCATCCGCTACATCCAGGGAATTTTTCTGGTGAGTACGCTGATCTGGACGCCACTGCTGATCGTCGCGCTGAAAGGCTTCTGGGGGCTGGACGCTTACCGGTTGTTCGGCGCGCCCTACCTTGCCAGCAATCTGTTGCTGGGGTTGGCTGTCATCCCGCTGGGATTCTGGTTGGCAAAGAAATTCGGTGATCGCATGGGCCGGTCGCCAATCGTGCAGCGGATCATGCGCGATCTTGCCGGATACAATTTGAATGCCGCAACCGGCTTTCTCGCGAGCCTCTCCGAGTTCGAGCGCGAAAGCTGAACAGTGGGGCAAAGATCGGCAGCTTAATCAGAGGCTCCTTCGCTGATAAAAGAAAATCTTATCTCCGCGCCGCAGCTGACCACGCTGCGGCATTTCTTTCTGACCAGCTACAAAATTGTAATGTTGCGGTAATAGGACGGCGGAGCTTGTTGCAGATATGATGCAACGTCGGCCTGGCCCGCCGTTTCTAATACTCGAGCTTGCGATTCAGCGCACCATCCGGCGGTGACAGCGACATCAGGAAAAGACTATGGAGCAAGACGATTGAGGCGCCGCGTGGTCCGCTGGTTCGTTCGCACCGGAGTGCTTGCGCTTCTTCTCGGCGCGGCCGTGTCTCTTCACGCTCAGGTGCGCGAACCGATCTCTACCAATGTGGAGGCGGGCGAAAAAATCTACAAGTCCGCCTGTATTGCGTGTCATGGTCCCGAAGGCAAAGGAATGCCGCGCTCGATCAGCGGGTTCAAGAAGCCGGATTCATTTCCCGACTTCACTCGCTGCGGGCAAACCACGGCCGAAGCCAATTCCGATTGGAAGGCGATGATCGTGTATGGCGGGCAGTTTCGCGGCTTCTCCCAGATCATGCCGTCCTTTGGACAAGCGCTGTCGTTCGCGCAGATCGACGAGGTCATCGCATACTTACGCGCTTTTTGCCACAACTCGCATTGGCCGCGCGGCGAGTTGAACGTGCCGCGCGCACTGGTGACCGAAAAAGCTTATCCCGAAGATGAGGCTGTCATTTCAACAGCGATCAACGCGCAGGGCATGCCCGGCAACACCACGCACCTGATACAGGAGCAGCGCTTCGGCGTGAAAAACCAGATCGAGGTCGACTTGCCGCTGACGTTTGAAGATCAGAATCACACCTGGTACGGCGGCGTGGGTGATGTGACCCTGGGCCTGAAGCGCGCAATGTATTCCAACCTGCGCACGGGCTCTATCTTCGCGCTGCAAGGCAGCGTGATCGCGCCCACGGGCAGCCAAGCGCACGGCTTTGGAACGGGCACCACGACGTTCGAGACCTTCGCGGCCTTCGACCAATATTTTCCGGGAAACGTTTTTGTGCAGACGCAGTTCGGCGCCGACCTGCCGCACGATACCAAGGTCGCGCCGCAAACTCTGTTCTTCAACTCGGCGCTGGGTGAGAGCTTCGCACCCAATCACGGACTGGGGCGACTGTGGTCGCCGATGGTGGAATTTGTAGCAAATCGCGATCTGGTGGACTTCGCGAAAACCGATTGGGACGTCGTACCCCAAATGCAGGTGACGATCAGCCGCCGTCAGCACATTCGCGGCGATCTTGGAGTGCGAGTTCCCTTCACCAACACATTCGGACGACCCATCCAAGTGATGTTCTACCTGCTGTGGGACTGGCAGGACGGAAAGCTGACCGAAGGCTGGTAATGCGAAACACTGTCATCACCGCGATTCTGGCGCTCGCGCCGCTTGTCCCACTCTGTGGGATGTGGGGCGCCGGGCAGCCCCAGGCGAAACCATCGTTCCATACCGCGGACCGCTGTCTTGCCTGCCACAACGGCATGATTACCTCGACGGGCAAGGACGTTTCCATCGGCATCGACTGGCGCTCCAGCATCATGGCCAATTCGGCGCGCGATCCTTACTGGCAGGCCAGCGTTCGCCGCGAAGACATGGATCATCCGGAAGCGCGAGCCGAGATCGAGGACGGTTGCGCCGACTGCCACATGCCCATGTCGCGCTATGAGGCCAAGCTGCAAGGCCAGTTGGGTGGCGTTTTCGACCATCTTCCGTTCTCTGCCGACCCGAAGAAGAATGCCGCAGCCGAAGATGGCGTCACTTGCTCGGTGTGTCATCAGATTTCGAGCCAGAAACTGGGTACGCGCGAAAGCTTTAACGGCGGCTTCGTCGTCGATTCGCCGCAGCCGGACAACGATCATCCGGAGTACGGGCCGTTTCAGATTCAGCCTGGGCTGGCGCACATCATGCAGAGCTCGACTGGCGGCTTCCGTCCGACCGAAGGCCTGCACATCGCCGACTCAGCGCTCTGCGCCACCTGCCACACGCTCTACACCAAGTCGCTGTCGGCGGATGGCAAGCCGCTGGGATATTTCCCCGAGCAGGTGCCGTATCAGGAGTGGCTGCACAGCAGCTACGCCGGCAAGTCGAGCTGCCAGTCGTGCCACATGCCCGAGATGCCGGGAGAAACTCAGATCGCAGTCGTGCTCGGACCGCTGCGCACTGGAGCGCGGCAGCACACGTTTATCGGCGCAAATGTTTTCATGCTGAAGCTGCTCGACCTGCATCGCGACGAGCTTAGCGTCGAAGCCTCGCCCACCGAGTTGATGGCCGAAGCTGATCGCACCGCCGAGTTCCTGCAATCGCGCGCGGCGCACGAGTCACCATCCGCAACATCGCGACTATCGGCGGCCGCCTCGAGGCTGACGTTGCGGTGCAGAACCTGACTGGTCACAAGCTGCCTACGGCGTTTCCGTCGCGGCGGGCGTGGCTGCACTTCGTAGTTCGCGATCGCAATGGCCGCATGGTCTTCGAGTCGGGAGCCTTGAACGCCGATGGCTCAATCCAGGGCAACGACAACGATGCTGATCCGCTGCGCTTCGAACCGTACTACCGCGAGATCACCCGCAGCGATCAGGTGCAGATTTTCGAGCCGATTCTGAAAGATCAAGCGGGACACGTGACCACGGGACTGGCTGCGGCGGTCGGCTATCTGAAAGACAGTCGCCTGTTGCCGGCCGGTTTCGACAAGCAGACGGCGGACAAAGATATTGCCGTGGCCGGCGACGCGATGGCCGATCCAAACTTCACTGAAGGCGGCGATGTGGTGCGCTACTCGGTGCCGCTCGGCGACGCAGCGGGCCCGTTCCGCGTGGAGGCCGAGCTTTGGTATCAGCCCATCGGCTATCGCTGGGCGCACAATCTGTCGGGATATTCGGCGGCCGAGACGCAGCGTTTTGTCGGCTACTATGACGCCGCCCCACAGAGCACGGCCATCGTGCTAGCGCACGCCGAAGCCACCCGCTAGGGTTTGCAGAATCATTACTCCGTTGCCCCGCGCCGCAGATTCCTTCACTCGCACAATCTCTGCCCGAAATTTGAACGTCCGCGCAAGAATCTACAAGCCACGCGTTCTGCCTGGCAAGTACCATCAGCTACTTTCACCACAAATTACGAATTCAAGGCAAACATGGCAACTGTCGACGCAAAAACTTCGCAACAAGCACTGAACATGATTATGTCAGCCATCGGGCTGCGGGAATCGGATCACAAAGCGAACGTAACCATCCAGGGCAAAGATCCCATCCTGGCCTCGCGCCACAGGTTTGGCGAGCTGATGGCGGCGGCGCAGGCCGCCTTCGGCATGGCACTCAGTCATCTGTGGCAACTGCGTGGCGGCCGGCCGCAAGATGTGACGACCAACGTGCGGAACGCCGTGCACCAGCATCACGGCATCGCCTTCATGCGGCAGAACGGCCGCGAGCTTCCCTTCACCGACTACGGCTCCGGCGTCGGCGTCGATTCTCCGATGAGTGGCGAGTTCTATCCCACGCGCGACGGGCGTTTCGTCAAGATCGAGCTCTTCTATCCGCGTCTGCGCGATGCAATGTTCAAGGTGCTGAAGTGCGCTCCCAGCCAGCGCGCCGTGGAAGCCGCCATCATGCAGTGGGACGGCGAAGCGCTGGAGCTGGCCATCCGCGAAGAGTCGGGCGCCATCGGCATGGTGCGCTCAGCCGAAGAGTGGCTGGCACATCCCGTCGGCCGTCGGCTCGCCGCCAAGCCGGTCGTCGAGGTAGAAAAGATCGGCGACAGCGATCCCATCCCGCTGCCTCAGGGTTGCAACATGCCGCTGCAAGGAATTCGCGTGCTTGACTGCACGCACGTCATCGGCGGACCGGTGACCGGCCGCACCCTGGCCGAGTTCGGCGCCGACGTGCTGCATCTCTCCAAGCCGAACTATCCCGACCATGTGAACTGGCGCCTGGAAACGGACATCGGCAAGCGGGCCGCGTATTGCGACTTCAATAACCAAGCCGACACCCGCCGCTTCTTCGATCTGCTGCAAACTGCCGACGTCTTCACCTGCTCCTATCTCAACCTCGATCAGAGAGGCATATCGCCTCGGCGTCTCGCCACCAGCCGCCCGGGAATCATCTCGCACGAGCTGCGCTGTTTCGACTTTGAGGGTGAGTGGGCGAACTTCCGCGGCTTCGACATGATCGCGGTCGCCGTGTCCGGTTACGTCGATGCCGAAGGCGCCGATCGATGCTCCCATCATGCCCTTGCAGGTGATCTTCGCCGACTACCTCGCAGCGTATGCCGGTGCGGCTGGCGTCGCCGCTGCGCTCTACCGCCGGGCGACCGAGGGCGGCAGTTACCAGGTGAGGGTCTCGCTTACCCGCATGTGCATGTGGGCGCAGGAACTGGGCCTGCTCGATGGCAGTGCCCTCAACGGAGCACATGCCTTCGCCGATATCGCCAGGGACACCGATGTGCCCGTCAACAACATCGGCAGCCCCTTCGGCGAAATCACCTACTTGCCAAGCATGATCGACATGCCCGACATCAAGCCGCATTTTGTGCGCGGAACGCAGCCGCTCGGCTCTTCGCTGCTGGAGTGGGATGAAACCGCAACGGCTCCCGAGCATGAAGTCGCGCTCAGCGCCGTCGGAGCACGTTTGTAATCCCAAGCGGAATTGGGCCAGTCCATTGATCCGGCACTTCCCATCAACCAGGGGAACTGCCGGATCGTCGCTTTCCGGAGGTCTTTAGAACAATCAACGCTGTTGTGGGATGATGTTGGACCTGCGCGAAGAAGTGGAGGCCCATGAACTACGCCATCCCGATGTTGCTGCTCGTGGGCACGATCGCCCTGTTCTTCGGCTTAGGACGCGGCGACTATGCGAGCTTCGGCACGCTACAACTTGTCGTGCGGGTCATCGTCGCGCTGCCGCTGCTGGTCTCCGCCATCCTGCTGCACTTTCTTCGCACCGATCTGACGGCCAGCATCATTCCACCGGCATTTCCGGCGCGCCATTTTCTGGTGCTGCTCACGGGCGTCTGCGAGATCGCCGGCGCCGTGGGCCTATTTATCCCAAGCGTCCGACAGTTGCTGCATTCTGCATCTCGGTCATGCTGGTCGCGATCACCCCAGCCAATGTTTATGCGGCCGGAAAAGTTGTTGGCGGATTGCCGATGCCTTCTGTTCCCGTGCGCACCGCGATGCAGATTGTATTTATCGTGCTGGTGCTGCTGGCCGGCTACGGAGTGCCGAAGCGGCTGCTGGGCGCGTAGTCACGAGACCAATTCCGGGGCTGAAGCCTCTGGGTATACAACAGCTTTGACTCGGCGCTGAAGCGCCGCTCTGCATGCACGTTGAGGAAAAAACTTCGCCTGCTTTACGATTCCAGAATCACCTGTGCCATGGCCGAGTCGCGCGTGTGCGTGATCGACAAGTGGGCTCGCACGGCGCCCAGCGCTTGGAAAAATTCGCCGGCTTTGTTGTGGAAGGCGATGGTCGGTCGGCCGCCGGGAGCGCGCTTCACTTCAACATCCTGCCAGGTCACGCCGCGATTCCAGCCGGTGCCGATGGCCTTCATGGCCGCTTCTTTGGCGGCGAAACGTCCCGCATAGCGTTCGGCCTTGTTGGCTTTCGACTCGCAATAGCGGATTTCTTCCGGCGTGAAAACGCGCTCGAGAAACCGCCGTCCAAAGCGCTCGATGGATGCGGCGATGCGCTCCACTTCTGCGATATCGATGCCGGTGCCGACGATCATAGGTTGCTCAAGCAGGCTATGGAAGACGAATCCGACCGTCATCCCGAAGCGCTTGCTATGCCGAAGGTACCACATTGCCAAGGTGCTTCATCGTGCCATTATTGGCGGGTCTAAGGGCAAAAACTGTTTTGGGTTTATGACAGGACTTGCTATCATGTGCCTGCTCGATTGATCGACGTTGTACGCAGCAGTTCCTGCTTTGCAGTAATCCCTGCCTGCATCACATCCCGATCGAATTGCAGCTATATCAACTTCGAAGGACTATGCATCACCATGGAACAAGGAACAGTTAAGTGGTTCAATGACGCGAAGGGCTACGGCTTCATCAGCCGGCAGAATGGCGAAGACGTATTTGTTCACTATTCTGCGATCCAGTCGAATGGCTTCCGCAGTTTGCAGGAAGGCCAGGCGGTCCAGTTCAACGTAGTCAAAGGACCCAAAGGCTGGCAGGCGGAGAACGTACAGCTTCTGTAGGTCTCGAGCTGAAGGTTCAAAGAGAGCGATCCTGGCGGGTCGCTCTTTTTGTTGGCATCCGCATTCTGTTTGGCGATTCCGGCGTAACCTGGCTCATCCCGTCTGGTGCTTTTCTTCCTCCACATCGATGGGACGTAGCTGGTCGACCACGATGAAGACGATCAGACACAGCGACCGGAACGTAAAGCGCGCGCAACTCCCACTTCTGTTTCAGGATGGTGCCGATCGCTGCTCCCACCAGGTAGCAGATCCAGATGGAGCCCATCATAGCGCCCTCGCGAACATCCTTCTGCTGGGGCGCTAGTCTGACAACGTGGGACAGGCGTTTCAGCTTCGCGCAGCTGATCGTAGCTCCAGAACAAAACACGCGGTGAAGGACTCGTCAGCTTGGTCAGGGTGCCGGTGACAAACGTGGTGTAAACGGTGAGCGCCCGATGTGCGTGAGGGTCGCCGTCTGAATTCCCATGGCGAAGGCCAACAGCGCGACCAGCGTGAAGTAGGCGGGCGAATGCAGGTCAACGATCTGGCCAAGATGCATGGCCGGCGTCGCATGGGCGAAAAACACGAGCAGCAACGCCTCGGCGGCTAGTGTGAACGACGCAATGCGACGAATGCCGTTGCGGCCGGCAATTTCCACGGTGATGCGCGTCAGCGCCATTCCCACAACGTAAGACATGATCGCGCAAAGCGGACGCAGCAGGTTCGCGCCAATCCTGCTTCCCAGGTACATGCCCACATGCACGCTGTTGCCGCTCATGTTGGCGGTAAAGACCTGGAATAGCGCGATGTAGCCGACCGCATCGACGAATCCGCCAACCGAGGTAAGGCACAGCGCCACGGCAATTTTTCCCCGCGCGCCGAGATCGGGCGCGGTGCTCACATTCGCCGCAGCGCCATTTTGGCTGCGTTGTAGCCGCACATCCCGTGCACTCCGCCCCCGGAGGCGTGGATGAGGAGCAGATATAGATATCTTTCGCCGAGGTGGCGTAGTACCTGCGCTGTGGGACGAAACATGAATTGCGACAGGTCGGCCGTCCCGCCGACGATGTCGCCGCCGATAAGATTGGCGTCCATCGCCTCCAGCGCTGCCGGAGAAAACACTCGCCGCTCCAGAATGCAATCGCGAAATCCGGGAGCAAAGCGTTCGATCTGGGCCTCGATGCGCGGCAACATGTCGATCTCCGAACCGTTGGGCACGTGGCAATACGCCCAGCCGATGTGACGTCCCGCGGGCGCGCGTGCTCGGATCAAACAGCGTGGGCTGCGCGAAGAGTACAAACGGCCGCTCGGCCACGCGATCATGCCGCATGGCATCTTCCGACAGCGCGATCTGCTCCAGCGTGCCGCCGAGATGCACCGTTGCCGAGCGCGCACACTCGGCCGCTTTCCAGGGCACCGGCGACGACAGCGCAAAATCCACCTTGAACACTCCGGGGCCGTAGCGATAGCGTTCCAACTGGCGAACGTAGCTGGGCGACAGGCGGTGGCCGGCAATGCGCACCAACTGCCGCGGCGTCACATCGCACATGGCGAAGTCAAACTCGCCCAGCGCGTCCAGAGTCTCCACGCGGCTGTCGAGGTGAACCTTCCGCCCAACCGCTCGAGGTGCCCGCACAGCGCGGTGGTGATGGACTTGCGCTCCACCCTTGGGAATCGGCCATCCCACAGCGTGGGCCGTAGCAGCAAAGATAATAGCGAAAGCTGAAGTGAGCGGCTCATCGAGCGAAAGCACGGAATGTGCCGCCAGGCCGGCATACATGCCCTTGGTGCGCGCGCTGCGAAACCAGATGTTGGCGGTCGTGGTGGCTGAAGGAAAGCCCTGCAATCCGAGACGCGCCATCAACAAGGGATGACGCGGAAACAACGAAACCGGCTTCAGTATCTCGGGCGCAAGTTCGTTCCATTTGTCGGCGAAGATGCCGAACATCTGGCGCCAACGTTTGCCATCTTCGCCGAGAGCGGTTACGGCCGCATTCAAGTCGCGTTCGAGAATTACCGCGGTGCCGTCGTCCAGCGGATGCGCCACCGGCGCCGATGGCTGAATCCACTCCAGTCCGTATTGATGCAGCGGCAGCGTAGAGAAAAATGGCGAGGCCAGCGCCATGGGATGCACGGCCGAACCGAAGTCATGCTGAAATCCGGGAAGAGTGAGAGGAAGCGTGCGCGCTCCGCCGCCGGGTTGCGGCTCAGCTTCGTAGACATCGACCTGCAATCCCGCTTGCGCCAGAACGATGGCAGCGGCCAGCCCATTAGGACCTGCTCCGATAACCACCGCGCGTCGCTGCGTTGCCGGCATATGAGATCAGTTTAGAGCGGGTGCAGTTTATCGGTTGCTGCGCAAGGTTTCGACAGGATAGGGATCCTTCGACTTCGTTCGCTACGCTCTCTCCGCTCAGGATGACAAGCGGTAAATCGCTCACTCCACCTACGATCACAAGCGGTAAAGGGCTCTCCGCCACTAACGATGACAATCGGTAAATGGCTCTCAGTCAGATGGCAATGGATAAACGAGGTTTGGTCTATTAACGATCATAGCCGTTTTCTTCGTTCGAGCCTGCTGCCATCCTGAGGATCAGGTTTGGTCTGTCATCCTTGAGCAAACCAGATTTTGTCTGTCATCCCGAGCGAACCAGGTTTGATCTGTCATCCCGAGCGAAGTCGAGGGACCCTATCCCTGCTAAAAAGCACGCCCCGTGTCCGTCGTTACCGCCTTAAACCGCTTTCCCGGTCTTCTCCAAGGTCACAAAGAAATCGCGGCTGATGGGCTCGATGGTCGCTTTCACCCCGGGAAACTTGGCGAACATCTTCGCCAGCTGCTCTTTGTCATACAGGAACAAGTCGCAGCGCTTCTCGTAGCGCTTCTTGCGCTGCCAGCCCAGGATGCCGCCAGACACCGGGAAACGAGAAGAACGCCTTCTGGCGGGTGAGCGACAGCACTTTCTCGACCACTTTTTCCGCATCGGGCATGTAATCCATGAAGCCCATTACGATGACGTAATCGAAAATTTCCTGCGGCGCGATACTTGTAAAAGTCGGCGACCATGAAGTTGCAGCGTTCGCCGACGCCGACCTTGGCGGGCGTGTTCGGTGGCCAGCTTCAGCATGCCTTCGGCAAAGTCGATGCCCACCACGCGCGAGGCTCCGCGCTGCGCCAGGGTGATGGAGTAGTGACCCGGCCCGCAGCCGATATCGAGCACGCTTTTGCCCTGCACCGGCTCGCAGCCTTCGATGGATTTCTCGTAGCGCAGGCGCATGCTCTTGCGGAAAAGCTTGTTGATGACGCTGTCGACCATTCCGTTCTGGTTTCCGTAGATAGCGTCGAAATCGTTGGCGTACTGATGAAAGAAAGTCTGGGTGCGATCAGGCGACATGGGAATTTACCAACTTGGGATATTTGCTGATAACGTTCTGAAACGTGGTCACGGGAAACTCCCGCAACACGCTGCCTCACCTTCGCCTCAGTGGTTTCCAGATTGACATACGTCTTGAAATTGTCGGGCGCGGCTCATCGGCAGCCGGGGATGAGCCGGGATCGATCTCGCGCGGGTGAATATAAAACACGACCGGACGGCCTTCTTCCAGCACCTGTCGCGCCATCTTGCGAATCAGCCAGTACGGAAACAGCCGCAGATAGCCGCCGCCAAAAAAACACATCGGCTTCCCCATCACGTCGGCCACGGTAATAGGAAGTTCGAGAAGTGCCGTCGCCACTGCCTACGCGATGCGGATCGCGGCGAGCCGGCGCGAATGCCGCCGTGGCCCGCGCTCCGCCGGAAACACGGACGAATCGTACTGATAGCCGGCTTCGAAATCAGCGCGTCGAAAAACCAGGGCGTATCTTCGGTGGTCGAAAATCCGGGAGCGCGATAGCCGACGACCGGTACGCCGGCGATATCTTCCAGCAACAAGCGGGCGCGGCGCACGTCGTCGTAGAAATCGTCGCGGCCCTGCTCGTACACCAGGCGATGACCGTAGCCATGCGAAGCAATCTCATGTCCGCGCGCCGCAGCTTCTTTCACCAGATGCGGATAGTGCTCGGCGATCCAGCCCAGAACAGAAGCAGGTGACCTGCACCTTTTCTTCGCTGAAGATATCGAGCATGCGGGAGAAATTTTTTTCGACGCGCGAGGGCAGGCCGCTCCATTCCGTGATCGCGGGCGCGCTGGGAACGTCCAGGATATGGAACCAGTCTTCGACGTCGACTGAGAAGATAGAGGTCTGCATCGGCCCGCAGGTTATTTAGATATATAACGTTCCGCGTACGGAGACAAGAGTGCAGGGTTGCATCGCATGAACACTGCCCACGGAACTGTCGTGCGTGATTTGACTCTCGCGAAGGCGCTGGGCTAGCCTCAGATGATCCGGTTCGCCTACATCTCCTCAGCGCATCGTGCGCGAGCATATTTGAGCGAACTTCCATCGTGGTTTTTCGCCAGCTCCGCCATGAAATTCACGGCATTCATTTGCTGCTTTTTGCTCGCCATGGTTTGCGTGCTGCCGGCTAGCGGCGAGCAACATCGGTGCGGCCCAGCCATGGCGCGAAGGCGATGGTCGCCACGCGTGCATCCCGAGGCGTCCAAGGTCGGAGTCGCGATTATGCAGCAGGGCGGCAATGCCGTCGATGCCGCCGTCGCCGTCGGCTTCGCGCTGGCGGTGGTTTATCCCGAGGCGGGCAACATCGGCGGCGGCGGCTTCCTGCTCTTCCGCCGGCCGAATGGCGAGGTGCACTTCCTCGACTATCGCGAGAAGGCCCCGGCCAAAGCCACGCGCCAACATGTATCTCGACGAGCCAGGGCAACGTCGTTCCCGACCTGAGCACTGTCGGCTACAAAGCAATTGGCGTTCCCGGATCGGTGGCGGGCATGGTGTACGCGCAGAAACATTGGGGCAAGCTCACGCTGAAGCAGGTGATGGAGCCGGCGATCCGGCTGGCGCGCGACGGCTTCGTGCTCGACTACGAGACAGCCGCGCCGTTTCACGATTCGCAGCTGGCGGAGTTTCCCGAGTCGCATCGCATCTTCCAGCGCGACGGCGACTACTACCAGCCAGGCGACGTCTTCAAGCAGCCGGAGCTGGCCAAGACGCTGGAGCGCATCGCCGACAATCCCGACGACTTCTACCACGGCGCGATGGCGCGCGAGCTTGCCGCCGCAATGCAAAAAGGTGGCGGGCTGATCACCGCCGACGACCTGGCGCAGTACGAAGTCGAAGGAGCGGCAGCCGATCCGCGGAACCTATCGCGGCTACGACATCATCAGCGCGCCGCCGCCGTCGTCGGGCGGAATCGCGCTGGTCGAGACCCTGAACATCCTGGAAGGCTACGACCTGACCAAAGAAGGCAACCGCTCGGCCGAAAGTATTCACCTGACCGCCGAGGCGTTTCAGCGCGCGTTCTTCGATCGCGCCGAGTTTCTGGGCGATCCCGATTTCTCGAAGATCCCGGTGGCGCAGCTGATCGACAAACGTTACGGCAACGCCTGGCGCGAGACTATTCCGTTGCGCCGCGCGACGCCCAGCTGCCGGACTTGCGGCGTCCGGCGGTCTTCTCGCAGCTCGACAGCTATGCCAGCACGCATCCGCAGCCGCAATCGGTGCGCGAGCCCGACCACACCACGCACTACTCGGTGGTCGACGCGGAGGGCAACGCGGTGTCGGTCACGACCACGCTGAACGACGCCTTCGGCTCGCGCGTCACCGCCGAAGGGCTGGGCTTTCTGCTGAACGATGAGATGGACGATTTCACCTCCAAGCCCGGCGTGCCGAATATGTATGGCTTGCTGCAAGGGCCGGCGAACGCGATTGGCCCGGGCAAGCGGCCGCTGTCGGCGATGACGCCGACCATCGTGCTGAAGAATGGCAAGCTCTTTCTGGTGCTGGGCTCGCCCGGCGGGCCGACGATTATCACCACGGTTGCCAACGTGCTGATGGGCGTGGTGGATTACGGGATGAACATCCAGCAGGCGGTGAACGCGCCGCGCTTTCACGACCAGTGGATGCCCGACCAGATCGGATCGAGGAGACGTGGGATTTCGCCGGATACAATCGGCATCCTGGAACACATGGGGCACAAGATGAAAACGGACCGCGGCTATTGGGGCGACGCCGAGTGCATCGCCATCGACGAAAAGACCGGCGAGCCGCCTGGGCGCCAGCGACGGACGCAACAACGGAAAGGCGGTTGGCTTCTGATGCGCAGGGCGATGTCCACTCTGGTTTACGCGAAGCGCGAGCGGCTGCATCCCGGCCTGCTCGACCGGATGGTCTCCGGCGGCGCCGAGGCGATCGAGATTTTCGCCGCGCGCGGGCACTTCAATTACACCGACCGCCAGCACATCCGCGAGATCGGCAACTGGTTTCGCAGCACCGGCGTCGCGTTTCATTCCATGCACTCGCCCATGCACGGCGACGACGAGTGGGGACGCAGCGGCAGCGCGCCGATCAATATCGCGGCGGTCGAGAAGCGCGACCGCATCGCCGCCATGGACGAGATCAAGCGCGCACTCGAAGTTGCCGAGCAAGCGCCATTTCAGTTTCTGGTGCAGCACGTGGGCGTCAGCAACGAGGAGAGCAACGAGCACAAGCTGGAAGCGGCGATGAGTTCGCTGGAGCATCTGCATGCCTTCGCCAAGCCGCTGGGCGTGCAGTTGCTGGTGGAGAATATTCCCAACGACCTGTCGACGCCCGAGGCTCGCTGATGGAATTGCTGCATGCGGGACGCTTCACCGGATATTGGCGTCTGTTTCGATCTTGGCCACGCGCATTTGCTGTCGAGCGTGAAAGAGGCGTTCGAGGTGCTGAAGGATCGCATCCGCTCGACGCACGTTCACGACAACCGGAAGGAACACGACTCGCATCTGTGGCCCGGTGACATTCCGGCCGGCGAAGGCGGTATCGACTGGAGCGAAGCGATGTCGCTGCTGCGCTCGGCGCCGCAGGTGCCGCCGCTGCTGCTGGAAATCGAAGGCGTGGAAGGCGAGAAAGTCAGCGAGAAGATGGCCGAGGCGTTTGGGAAGCTGGAGAAGGCGTGAGGTCAGAGAGTTCGCGTTCCATCCCACACTTGTCATCCTGATCGCAGCATTCGCGTTTTTTTGCGAATGCGGAGTCGAAGGACCTGCTGTTCGGCGGCGGCGCCGGGCTGCCGTCCCTACAGGACTCCACCCTTTCTCGGCGCGTTGACGGCGCAGCTAAAGCTGCGCCCCTTCAAATCCCACTCCCCACGCTTCAGGCCTTAGACATCCTAGCTTGTAATCCTGAGCGCAATGCCGGCATTCAACAATCATAAGGTGTCATCCTGAGCGCCGCGTTCGCGTTTTTTGCGAATGCGGAGTCGAAGGACCTGCTGTTGTGCGCGGCAGAAGGCTGCAGTCCTTACAGGGCTCGGTTTTCTTCTCCGCCCTACCCAGGACACCGCTCCCCTAATCCGCGCAAAAGCGGCGCGAATCGGGGACCCCGCTTTGTCCTGGGCTAGCTTCGCGGCCGCCCCTTGCGGGGCTCGAACGTCGCGGGTTTCACCGTGATGCGACCTCCGGGTGTTTTGGGGATCGCGCTGGCCCGCCCTTGTGCGGGTCACACTATCCTAATCAACTAGAATCCATTCGACGCTGATCGTTACGGCCGCTGCCGGTCTTGTCTTCACGAGCGGACTTCAGTCCACGAGGGATCTGCGCTTTGCTCAAACAACGACTACCTCCCGGCGCAAGGCCCGATCCCCCTGCCCCGGCCTGACTTTTCTGCGCTCAACGTGCATACTTAATACTTATTCCCATGAACTCATCAGCCAACATCGGAACCGACATTCCCGTCACCACCATCCGCGAAGTCGGGCAGCACGAAGGCCAGACCGTCACCATTCGCGGCTGGCTCTACAACCTGCGCGCCAGCGGCAAGCTGCTGTTCCCTATCTTCCGCGACGGCAGCGGTGTCATCCAGGGCGTGGTCGCCAAGAACGCCGTCTCGCCCGAGCTGTTCGAGGCGATCAAGGGCCTGACGCAGGAGTCCAGCGTGATCGTCACCGGCAAGGTGCGCGCCGACAAGCGCGCCCCCGGCGGCTACGAGCTCGACGTCAGCGACGCGCAGGTGTTGCAGCGCGTCAATCCCTGACGACCCGTATCCCATCACGCCCAAGGAGCACGGTGTCGACTTCCTGATGGAGCATCGCCACCTGTGGCTGCGTTCGCCGCGCCAGGCGGCCATCCTGCGCGTGCGCGCCGAGATCATCAAGGCCGCTCGCGATTATCTTCGACGATCGCGGCTTCACCCTGACGGATCCGCCCATCCTCACGCCCGCCGCGTGCGAGGGCACGACCACGCTGTTCCCGGTGGACTACTTCGAGGAGCAGGCGTACCTGACGCAGTCGGGCCAGCTCTACATCGAAGCGACCGCCATGGCGTTGGGCAAGGTGTACAGCTTCGGGCCGACGTTCCGCGCCGAGAAATCGAAGACGCGCCGCCATCTCACCGAGTTCTGGATGGTCGAGCCGGAAGTGGCTTACGCCACGCTCGACGACCTGATGAAGCTGGCCGAGGAGTTCATCACCTCCATCGTGACAGCGCTGCCTGGAAAAGCGGCGGCCTGAGCTGGAGACGATCGGCCGCGACATCGCCAAGCTGGAGAAGATTGCCACGCCCTTCCCGCGCATCACCTACGACGACGCGGTGAAGATGCTGCAGGAAGGCCACGCCAAGGGCGAGGTGGAGAACAAGTTCGAGTGGGGCGGCGATTTCGGCTCGCCGGACGAGACCTACATTTCATCGCAATTCGACCGGCCGGTGATGATCCATCGCTATCCTGCGGTAGTGAAGGCGTTCTACATGGAGCCCGATCCCGGTGCGGCCGGAGCCTGGCGCTGTGCGTCGACGTGCTCGCGCCCGAAGGTTACGGCGAAATCATCGGCGGCTCGCAGCGCATGGCGTCGTACGAGTTGCTGCTGGAGCGCATTCACCAGCACGAGCTGCCGGAAGAGGCGTTCAAGTGGTATCTCGATTTGCGCAAGTTTGGCGGCGTGCCGCACGCCGGCTTTGGCATGGGCATCGAGCGCGCGGTGGCGTGGATCTGCGGCCTGGAGCACGTGCGCGAGACCATTCCCTTCCCGCGGATGCTGCACCGGCTGTATCCGTAGAGAGATTGCGGCCGTGTTTTGAAGGGGCACAGGTTTGAAGGGGCACAGGTTTGAAGGGGCACAGTTTGAAGGGGCACGGGTTTGAAGGGGCGCAGCTTTAGCTGCGCCGTCAACGCGCCTAAAAAATGCTGAGTCCCGTAGGGACGGCAGCCTGGCGGCGCGACCGACCAGCAGGTCCTTCGACTCCGCATTCGCAAACGGCGCGAATGCTACGCTCAGGATGACAAATTAAGGCCTTGTACCACAATGTAAGACACGTTTTAGGAACCCTTATGGCCACCAGTCCAATCACCAAACCGCTACAGAATATTGAAACCAAATACATCCGCATCATCGGCGTGCCGCTTGATCTCGGGCAATCGCGCCGCGGCGTGGACATGGGTCCATCGGCCATGCGCGTCGCCGGCCTGGAAACCAAGCTCGAAGCACTCGGCTACGTGGTCGAAGACGGCGGCAACGTTCCCGTCGCCATGCTGGAGACCGAAGCGGAAGGCGATCCTCACGCGAAGTATCTGGAAGAGATTACCGAAACCTGTTCGGCCCAGGCCGAGCTGGTGATCAAGACGCTGGAGGCCGGCAAGATTCCGCTGACCCTGGGTGGCGATCACTCCATCGCGGCCGGCACCGTGTCCGGCGTGGCGGAGTTTTATCGCCGCCGTAACCAGCGCATCGGCCTGCTGTGGATCGACGCGCACAGCGACATCAACACCCCGGAAACTTCTCCCAGCGGCAACGTTCACGGCATGCCTCTGGGCGCCATCATGGGATTGTTCAAATCGCCGCTCTACCGATATGTACGGCTTCAGTCCCAAGGTGCGGCCCGACAACTGCGTGCTGGTGGGCATTCGCGACGTCGACGAGCATGAGCGCGAAAACATCCGCAAGTCCGGCGTGCACGTGTTCACCATGCGCGATATCGACGAGCGCGGCATGCGCGTCGTGATGGAAGAAGCGCTGCGTCTAGCGGGCCGGGGCACGGTGGGTTATCACGTGTCGCTCGACCTCGACTGGATCGATCCCGAAGACGCCCCCGGCGTAGGCACGCCCGTGTGGGGCGGCGCAACCTATCGCGAAGCTCACCTGGCGATGGAGATCATCGCCGACCACGGCCGTATGCTCAGCTTCGAGCTGGTGGAAGTCAACCCCGTGCTCGACGAGCGCAACCAGACGGCGGAGCTGGCAGTCGAGCTGGCGCTCTCCGCCTTCGGCAAGAAAATCCTGTAACGTGGCGACATGAGCTCAGGGCCATCGCCGTCACCGCAGTTCGTGTTGCCTCCCCCGCCGGAGCTGCGCGGCGTTGCGGTACTCGGCTGCACTCTGCGGTATTACGACGTCGGCAGCGGACCTACTCTGGTCTTGCTTCACGGCATCGGTAGCGACGCCGATGAGTGGGCGTTCTGTCTGGGCGGGCTTAGTGCTTCGCATCGTGTGATCGCGCTTGAGCTCCCCGGCTTTGGGCGATCGGACAAACCGCACATCGAGTTCAGCGTCGAATTTTTCGTCGAAATGTTGGACCGCTTTCTGCGCGCACTTCGGATTAATCGCACCTCGCTGGTAGGAAGCTCGCTGGGAGGCTGGATCGCCAGCGCCTTTGCCCTGCAATTTCCGCAGACTGTGGAGAGGCTGATTCTGGTCGATGCAGCCGGACTGTTCACCGACATCAGCGGATTGCCGGTTGATCTGCGCGTCTCAACCCGCCGGCACATGCGGGAAATCCTGGAGCATGTCTTCTACAACCAGGCACTGGCTACGGATTCGCTGATCGATCTCGCCTATCAAGAGCACCTGGAGCGCGGCGACGGTTACACCATCGACAACGTGCTGAAGAATCTGACGGGCGGGCGCGAGCGGCTCGACGAGCGACTTGGCGAACTCAAGACCCCAACGCTCATTCTTTGGGGTGAACAAGACACGATGATTCCGGTTGCGACCGGCCACAGCTTTCAGCGGCTGATCCTTGGCTCACGGTTGGAGATCATTGCGGAGTGTGGACATTTGCCCGCGCTAGAGAAGCCGGGCGAGTTGGTGCGGCATGTGCTCAAGTTTCTCGCAGGCTCAGCGTAGCAGCTACCCAGCATTCCGCCTTACCGCCCAATTCGCGCAAAGGAAGCGCGAATCGGGACCCGGTTGCGGCTCCATGCTGGGCTAGACTATTTCGCCCTGACGGGCTCAGATTCTTTCGGGAGAGGTTCCCTTCCGAACTCAACATGCGAATCCACGACCGAAATCCTGCTACAAAGTCGGTCGGATTTCCAGGCGAGCTGAGGAGCCTCTGACTAAGCGAGACAGAAGTCCTCAGAGGCTAAAGCCGAATTGATTTTGGCGATATTTGCGGACGGCCTAAAGGGCCGCCCCCTTCAAAACGAAGCCCACTCAGAGTTTTCCTAATCAACGACGTCGCTTTCAGCCTTCACCGAGTGTCTGAAATCAGATCCGCCTAGCTAGTCGGAAAGTGTCCTCTCGATTGGTGAGCCCGCAATTTCCGCGCATGGAAAAAGGCACACCCGCACGGTGTGCCTTTCGAAATTTGCGACGGCGCTAACGGCCGAAGTACTTGGCGTTGCGCTCGGTGTAGTCCTTCCACTTTTCCGGCAGATCGTCGAGCGCATAAATCGCCGACACGGGACATACCGGCACGCACGCGCCGCAATCGATGCACTCCACTGGATCGATGTAGATCATTTCTTCAGCGGCAAACTTGTCGCTATCCTTCTTGGGGTGGATGCAGTCCACCGGACAGGCATCGACGCACGCGGTGTCCTTCGTGCCAATACACGGTTCTGCGATCACATAGGCCATAACAGGGTGTCTCCTAACGATTTCGTACGGAAAAATTCCACGTCGACTAAGTTGTTATCGATACTATCAAAAACTGGGTTTTGCGGCAGCCCGCGCTGCGTGAGAACGATCTACGCAACGCTGGCCGGCTCGCGCTGTCCCGCAGGCTCGTACTCCACGATGTAGCCGGCGACGGCGCTGGCCGCGACTGTCAACGGGCTCGCCAGATACATCTGGCCGGGACCGCTGCGTCCGGGGAAGTTGCGATTCTGTGCGCTGATCACCACCTGGTCCGGTCGCGTGGATACGCCCGGCCCGGCATTGATGCAGGCGCCGCAACTCGGCTCGATCACTTGCGCTCCGGCGCGTTGGAAGATGTCGAGGTAGCCTTTGCGCACGCAGTATTCGCGCGTCTCCTGCGAGCCGAACTGCAGGTAGAACTTGCAGCTGTCGGCGACGCGCCGCCCTTGCTTCAAGGCGTCGCTGAGCACGCGCGCGTACATGTCCATGTCTTCGTTCTTGCCGGCGGTGCAGGTGCCACCATAGGCAATCTCGACCGGTACCGGCGTGTTCAGTTCGCGCACAAACTTGCCGTTGCCGGGATCGCCCGGGGTCGCGAGCATGGGATAAATCTCGCTCGCATCGAGTTCGATGACGTGCGAGTAGTGCGCGTCAGGATCGCTGTACAAGCCTTCAATCAACGTTTGCGCTTCGTTCTCACTCATGCCGCGCCGCTCCATCAGGAAGTCAACGACTTTCTGATCGGGGGCAACGATGCCGGTGAACCCGCCAATCTCGGCCGCCATGTTGGTCATGGTGGCGCGCTCATCCACGCCCAGCGCCTCGATGGCGTCGCCGGAATATTCGATCACCTTCGCCAGCGCTTTGCCGGAACGGATGTACTCCAGCGAAAGCAACTTCAAGATGTAATCTTTTGCGGTGACGTTCTCGCGCTTTTTGCCACGAATGATGACCTTTACCGACTCGGGCACTTTCACGCGAACATCTTTCGTGAACCACGAGTTGAAAACGTCGGTGGTGCCGATGCCGAAAGCGACGCAGCCCATCGCGCCCACGTGCGGCGTGTGCGAATCGCTGCCTACATTGAGCTGGCCGGGCAGCGCGTAGCTTTCGGTAACGATGGAGTGGCAAATTCCCTGCGAGCCCTTGCGGTCCTTCAACTCGCCGTGCAGCTTGATACCCTGCGCCTTGGAGAAATCTTCCTGCTTGATCTTCAACTGCGTCGCCAAATCGAGCAGTCCCATCTTGCGCTTTTCTTCCGACATGACTTCGTCAAGGAAGGTAAGGTGGTCGCGGAAAAACATGATCGTCTTGGCGTCGGTGACCGGCGCGTCCTTGCCCAGGAAATGCTCGAAGAAAATCGCCGCCATGGGCGTGACGTACTCGTGACTGAAGCGCAGGTCGGTGCGTGCGAATCCGGTGTCGCTCGGCTTCACTGCTTCCACGCCGACTTGGTTGGCGCCGTGAATCATGTGGCGCGCGAAAATCTTTTCGGCGATGGTCATGGGCCGCGGCTTGGTGGTGATGGGCGGCAGAAACACTTTGCCTTGCAGCCGCGCGACGTTGAACGGGAACAGCCCACCGTACTCGATGACCTGGCGCGTGATTTCGTCTTCGCCGGCGGTGAACACGCTGAGCGGAATTTGCTCGCCGCTGCGGATCTTGTCGATCAGGCTGAAGTCGGTCGAGGTCAGCACGCCCAGGTTCTGGCAATTCTGCTTGTAGATGCGCTCGATGTTTTCCGCGATCACCAGCTGGATGCCGGCCGACATTTCGGCATACGGCGACTGCTCGCGGCTGGATCCCTTGCCGCGCCGCTTGCCGCTGACCGCGCACACAAAGCCGCCGCGCTTCACATCACCGCGCTTGATGGGCATTTCGTTGCCGCACTTCAGGCCGGTGTAGGGGAATTCGCCCAGCGTCTCGTCGAAGAAGAAGCAGATGTGTGCCGGCGTGATCTCGTCGGTGGAGATGTCGTCGCGCAGCTTGGGATTGCGCTCCGGATGCTGGGTGTCCCAAGGCAGGTCTTCGCCCGCGAGCTGGCGCTTGATCAGTTCGGGATCTTCAGTAAGGAAAAGAATTCGCCCCTCTAGACGGACCATGTCGGGGCGCTGTTCAACGGTTCGGTTCAACAACGAGTTATTCACTACGCTATTTTACCGCAGTCACAGGGGGCTGTGACGGAGTAGAACGGGCGTTCGAATTCGCGACCCGGTGATGCTTTATTCGCGGGTTTTGGCGTATTCCACCACCGAGGGCAGCTCTTCCAGGCCGCGGCCGGCAAAGATCTCGGCGAAGTTGGTCAGCAGTTCCTGATGAAGCAGGCTGTTGCTGGCCAGCACCTCGCGGCTGTCGAGGCGAAAAGGCGAGCCATCGAAGCGCGTCACCATGCCGCCCGCTTCCTTCACCAGCAGCACGCCCGCGGCGGTGTCCCACGGATTGAGGTTGAACTCCCAGAAACCGTCGTAGCGCCCGCAGGCTACGTTGGCCAGATCGAGCGCGGCTGAGCCGGCGCGGCGCACTCCGTGCGAACGCAAGGTGAGCTGGTGATAGAAGTGGATGTTGGGATTCTTGTGCCGCTTGTGGCTGGGAAATCCGGTGCCCAGAATCGATTCAGCAAGGGTGGTGGTTTTCGAAACATGGATCGGCTTGCCGTTCAGCGTCGCACCTTGGCCGCGTTCGGCGGAAAACATTTCATCGCGCGTGGGATCGTAGAGCACGCAAACTTCAAGCTGCTCGCCGCCATCATCAAAGCTGCCGGGAACTTTATCGGTTGCCGCCGACTTGCGCGCCAGGCCGATCGAGACGCAGAAGACGGGATAGCCATGTGCGAAATTGGTGGTGCCGTCCAGCGGATCGACATACCAGCGATACTCCGCCTCGATTTCGCTACGCGTGCCTTCCTCGGCCACAATGCCGTACTCAGGCCAGCGGGCGCGCAGCCGCTCGACAATCAACTTCTCCGAGGTGCGGTCGGCGACGGTGACCAGGTCGACGTCGCCCTTGTACTCGATGGCGACGTGCTGGGCGAAGTAGCCCATCAGCAGCCCGCCGGCTTCGCGAGCGATAGCTTCCAGCTCTGGCAGGTATTGGCTCATTCTTTCCCGCTGGGAGCGTTGCCGTTACGCGGTGCGGTCTTGCGGATGGTGTCTTCCGCGATGTAGGCGATTTCGTGCTTGAAGATGAAAAGGTTGGGCGCGTCTTCGCGCGTCAGGCGAACCATGCGCCGGTCGTAGTACTCGATCCAGCCGTGCACCACCTCGCCGCCCATCAACTTGATGTGCACCGGGCGCTGCTTCTCGCCCAGCATTCTGAGATAGCCTGCCTCCTGGTGGGTGTCGTCAGGAGGAGGCGTTCTGCCCTTGTGGTTTGCGTCAGTTCCGCCCCGGAAAGCCATGCGATGATTTTACATGGAAGGCAGCGGGTCGCTGTTCGCTGTCAGCTGTCAGCTATCAGCTCTGAACATCGTAGCGAGCGATGTCCTTGCGAATCCGGAGATGGAATTCCGATAGCGAGCCGAGTGGGATGGGGATTCCGATGCCAAGGCTGTTCAGTCCAACCTTTGGCGGACATGTTGCGCCATGCCTAAACAGGCTGCGGAAACCGGGGATCGTAACGCTTATGGCGCCGGCTGAAGCCGGCTCGGTTCATAAATGTAACGCTTAAACGCTGGCCTTGAAGGCCAGCTCTACCCGAACAGTGGCGAGAGTTTTTCAGCAGTCTGTGAAGCGCCGCCGAGTTCAAAGGAGCTCGGGCGTTACGCTAAATCGCCGCTCTACCGGCAGCGCCGTGGTACAGACATTTGTTGCGTCGCGAGCTTTAGCTGACAGCTGACAGCGAAGAGCGTCCTCGAACCGTGGCCTCCCGTCACATTTCTTAACACTGGTTCGACGTTTGTGGACTGGTCGAATTCCGCCGTGTCCTGCATCATAGGAAGTGGCGCGAGCATCTCTCTATTTGCCAGAGTGATGTCCTAAGCCGCGGATGCCCCGCAGTCCTGCTGTCTTGGAACGCAGTCGGTCTTTCGGGCATGCACCACTTTTTCATGGCCCGAGGGTTACGACTTTTTATGGCCCGAGGGTTACGACGTAAGGCGTTGAATGCATCACCAGATCCCTGCTCATGTTTCAGCATTTAATTTTGCTACTTTCAGAATCTTTCCTCACGCTGAGCGCCCTATGCCTGAGCGCGGGAATTCTTGTTTATTTCACGCTGCACTATTGGCAGCGGGTCGCAGCTCTTTCCCGCAATCGCTCGCAACTGCTGTCAGTCGGAGCGGGGCTGGTCGTGGTGCTCTGCGTCATCCAACTGCGCCAGTTGCGGACTCCGCAGGCTCCTCCCGGTGACGATTTCGTGACTGCCGCTTTACCGCGGATCCCAGGCGCCACCGTCGAAAGTCTGGCGGCCGCCGGATTCGCCGCGGTCACGACCTATCACAACGACAACGCGCGCACCGGGCAAAACATTCTTGAAACCGTCCTCACTCCGGACAACGTCAACGCCGCGCATTTCGGCAAACTGTATTCCTTTCCGGTGGACGGCTACGTGTACGCGCAGCCGCTGTACGCGCCGCAAATCGCAATGCCGGGCAACGGAATTCACAACGTGGTGATTGTAGCCACGCAGCACAACAGCGTTTACGCCTTCGACGCCGACTCGCCGACGCCCGCGCCGCTGTGGCACGTCAGCTTCGTCAATCCGGATGCCGGCATCACCACGCTTTCCGCCAGCGACGTGAACGCCAGCGACATCATGCCGGAGATCGGCATCACCAGCACGCCGGTCATCGATCTTGCCAGCAACACGGTGTATGTGGTGGCTGCCACCAAGGAAAATGGCGCGTTTCATCACCGCTTGCATGCCCTGGACATGACCTCCGGCGCGGAAAAATTCGGCGGCCCGCGCAATGTGGAAGCCAGCTATCCCGGCACGGCGCAGGATGGCAGCGAAGGCGTGCTGACATTCAGTTCCCACTTACAACTTCAGCGGGCGGCGCTGTTGCTGTCGAAAGGAAAAATTTATATCGCGTTCGCTTCGAATGCCGACTCAGGCCTCTATCACGGATGGGTAATCGCCTTCGATGCGACCACCATGCGGCAGTCGGGCGCCTGGGTGTCGACGCCGGACGGCTACCAGGGCGGCATCTGGATGAGCGGCTGCGGCCTCAGTGCCGACGCCAAAGGCTACCTGTATCTCTCAACCGCCAACGGACCGTTTGACGCTTTCGGCGAAGAGCCGGGCAGCAACTTGAGCGACAGTGTGGTGAGGCTTCGGAGCGGCTCTCATGGCATCGAACTCAGCGACTCCTTCACGCCGTATAACCAGGCCAAAATGGCCGAGGTCGATCTGGATCTCGGCTCGGCAGGCGTGGTTCTGCTGCCCGATCAGCCCGGCCTCTATCCGCACCTGGCGGTGACCACCGGCAAGAACGGACACATCTACCTGCTCGACCGCAACAATCTTGGCGGCTACAATGCCGGCTTCAAGAGCAATCCGCAAATCGTGCAGGAAATTTCCGGCCTGAAACAGCAGATGGGGACGCCGGCTTACTGGAACGGGCGACTGTATTTCGGAGCCGGGATCAGCCCGCACAATGATGCGATCAAGGCGTTCGCGATCCGCAACGGGCAACTGTCAGCAGCGCCGGTATCGCAGAGCGCGGCTATCTATCACCTGACGCGCAGCACGGTCAGTGTTTCGGCGAACGGCAATTCGAATGGCATTGTGTGGGCTGTACACAACGACGCTTACTACGCGTCGCATCAGGGCGCGGCTGCGCTGCATGCCTACGACGCGCGAAATCTTGGGCGCGAACTTTACAACTCCAACGAGCGCTTCGCTCGCGATAATCCCGGCCCGGCGTCGAAGTTCACGGTTCCGACTATCGCCAACGGAAAAGTGTTTGTCGGCACCGCGAACCAGCTCAGTGTGTACGGATTGTTGTCCGGAGCCGGCAACTAGCCCGGCGCTGAGCCTGGATATTGCCGCAGTCGCGGCGTTCCGCAGAAAAGCGTGGCAGGCTGCACCCGCTCCGCGGCCGCAGATGTAATCATCGAACCACCATGTCGTACCTACACAGAGTTTCCTGCGATACGTTTCGCTAGTTTTTGCGCGCTGCTACTGGCAGTGCTGTTCGTTGCGCAAGCGCCGCTCCTGGTGGCGCAGACCACGGCCACCCCTCACCGTGCGACCAGCACGCCTTACACCGGCGACTTGTCGATCTTCGAGACGCCGGGCCGCGAGCAGAAACTGCACATCGATCAGGTAATGAACATTCTCGGCATCCAGCCGGGCAAGTCGGTGGCCGACATCGGCGCGGGATCAGGATGGTTCACGGTGCGTGCCGCCAAGCGCGTTGCCCCCGCCGGAACCGTGTACGCCGTCGATATCAATCCCGAGGCGCTCACGTATATCGAGAATCGAATTCAGAAGGAGCAGTTGCACGATGTGAAGACGGTTCAGGGCAAGCCGGACAATCCCGAGCTTCCGCCCACAGCGTCGATGCCGTGCTGCTGCTGAAGGCCTATCACGAGGTCGCCGATCCCGTGGCTTTGTTGCGCAATCTGCGAACTTCGCTGCGGCCGGGCGCGCGCATCGGAATAATCGACCGCGACGGCAATGGCGAGGACCACGGGGTCCACAAAGAGATTGTTCTGCGAGAAGCGAGCGAGGCGGGCTATCGACTTCTGGAAGAGCACGACAACCTGGTGAAGGACGACAAGATGGATTACTTCCTGGTGCTTGGGGTG
>CAWCMU010000028.1:0-114486 GCA_963796695.1 uncultured Acidobacteriaceae bacterium
ATTCCAAGAGCTTGGCTGGTTTCAGCGCCGCCCGTCACGGACTTATCTTGAACGGGTTGAATATGGGACGCCTAGCTGCTTAAAATCATCCTCATTTCTTGTAGCTACGACTAGATCGAAGTTCCGAGCTGTGGCAGCGATCATCCCGTCCTCAATGAGATGGTTTGATTTGCCGTTCATCAGTCGGCCCCATTCCCGGAACGAGGCTGTATCCATAGGAAGGATCTGGTACGAGGCTTCCAACTCGTCAACCCATCGTTCGATCTCATTGGCCTTAGCTGAGTCTTGGCGCCGCGTCAACTCAATCCCGGCCTGCAACTCGCCCATAGTGACCGCAGAGAGAAATACTTGCTCATCTCGCAAACCGGTAAGCCAGGCGACGACGGCGCCGTGGGGCTTAGGCTTTCGGGTTTCTGAGACCACATTGGTATCCAATAAATACCGTTTCACTTGAAGTTCACCGGTTTCCGCCGCCGCACGGTCCCCCTGTCAGGGATCAGGTTCTCGAACCGTGGGCCGGGATCAAGCAACAATGCCTTAAGACCGGGCCGCGCGGATTTCTGCAGCCGCCTCCATTCGTCGATCGGAACCAGCACGGCAGCCTCGACTCCACGGCGCGTGACAACCGTGGCCCCTTTTTGAGGGTGAGTTCGAGCAGTTCGCTCAATCGGGCCTTTGCGTCTTGCGCCTGCCATGCCACCAACTTCCACCTCCATCAGATTACAGGATATGACTAGTCATCACACTAGTCAAGTTTCTAATTACGACTCGCCGCCTCAGGAACACCCTCCCGTCCCCCGCGTCCGGAATCTTGGGGCGGGTGTCGCTATTTTGTGGTGCAAGTCGGCGCCCAAGGTGCTGGAGCGGGATGGCTGGCGCTGTCAGGTCTGCGGAAGCTTGGAAATCCCATAGTCCTTGACTGATTTTGTCAAGCAATTTGTTCAATAGCGGCGACGGGATCCGTTTGTGCGCGAATGATAGCCTGAGGAGCGTTCCGGAGCCTTTGGCAACAGAACGTTCTCCAAACGAAGCCGATGAGTCCTTTGCAATGAGCACGACGGCTTAGGGGAGTGAAGCGGCAGCACTCGTCGCAAGCTCGAGTAGTGAGTCACGGCTGTCGCTGGCGGGGTTGAAGACGCGCTCCGTTATACCGCCGCTGTGTCTGTGGGTCTTGTCGATGCAGCCGCACTATTTTTGCTGGCGATTTGATGTTCGGTTAGCGGCGGCGCTTTTCCGAGTTCTCCTAATGCAGCGACAACTTACCGCTCACTTGTTCGCTGCGCCTTTGTAATGGTTGTTCCAGCAGTCCCTGCGCGTACCGTGCGTCCGAAGGTGTAACGCCTATAAGTCAGAATGAACAGCTGAAGCTCGAAGTGGATGGCTGCTCTAGTCGGACTGTGGACAACAGCCCTATTCGATTTCTGCCTGAAGGTCGCGCTCGTTGTGAATAGGAATCGGTTGACGACCATGAGCCGTTTCACTCGCAAGGAGCGTCATCATTCTAGCTAGTATCTTCGAATTCGGACGGAATCCATGAGAGGGATTATCTTCCTTTCGGCGCCGTTTACGGGACTCATTTTCTTTCGCGTGCGGGAGCGTGAGGGCCTGCGGACCTACTAGGGTCTGCGAATCGGGCCGGGATATTGAGCTACGACAGGATCGAGGGTCAGCAGGGTCACGCCCTCAAACGTCGCTTGCGCCACCAGCAAGCGGTCGAACGGATCTTTGTGAATCGGTGGCAGGCTCTCGATGACGACGACATGATCGCTGGGGATCGGCAATTCGTTGTAGCCATTGTCCAGCAAGCCACGGCGCAAGAGTCGAGCATCTGCCTTGAAATCTTCGCGACCCAATCCGCGTTTGATCGCTACCTCCCACAAGCTGGCGCACTGAAAAGCGGCTCATTCTGTGCGTCATTAATCAGGCGACGGGCTCTCGCCGACAGCCGTCCGGGTTCACCGGCCGCCAGAGCGAAGATGGGTGTCCAGCAACAGCTTCATTCCCCACCCGCGAAGATCGCCCGATCTCCTGGCTGCTCATCCGGTCGAAGTCATCGGGCACGGTAATCTGTCCTGCCATAAACCCGAGACGACGAAGTTGACCGCCTGTTGGAGCGCTTAAAGCGGTGACTTTCACGACAGGTTTACCCGCTTTCGCGATGATGAACGGCTCGCCTTTGCTCGCCTCTTCTACTAGTTTCGACGCTGTGTTTTAGCTTGATGAATGTTCACGGTTTTCATTGTTATCTGCGACCTAAACTAAGTCAGTCTAGTCTATGTCGATCCGTCCACAACCCTGTATAGCCCCCTTCATTGTGGCCTCAGCCTCGTCGTCTTTCGCGTTCGCTATGATCACAATTCCTCAGATCGATCGAAACCGTCACAAAGGGGGATATGGGGCTCCCCCACCAGGCCATAGCGCTGCAGGCATACCGTGTTATGCTCATCAGAAAAATAGTGCCTATTGCCCAAGATGCCGCGGTAGGAGGGAGCACACCCTTCCTGGCAGCATTGTTCTTGCGCACATTTCGCTAGCTGGTTGGTCGAAGGTCAAGCGACGAGGAAGCGCGTTTCTGGGGCGCCAAACCGCAGCTGACGAGGGTGATAAAGGTTGTCGATCCGAATCAGCCGAACGCGGCCACACGCTTATATGCCCATATCATGGTGAGCACGGGCTATGGCCAGCCGGACAGAACGAATCTCCAACTTAGGAGCTTCACATGAGTTCATTGTGGCCTGACGCTCTCAAGTCTCTCAACGATTCTGTAGCTCCACTCTCCGAAAATTTGGCGAAAGCTCGCGGCGGCCAAGCCTGTCGACATAGAAGAAATTATCGCGCAGGTTAAGGCCGCTAACGAATCTGCTCGAGCTGTCCGGGAGCGACTGTCGTCGGAGTTGCCCGAAGCATCGTGGGCAAGCCGTGAAGAACTTGAGGCGCTCATTGACGAGGCCCAACGGAGTTTCCTCGCCAAGACAACAGAGCAACGGCGGGCCCGCCTGCTGGCAGTCGCGAACGAACTGGAGGGCGGAACGATTGTGCACCGGCGGGCACATCGTTTAGAGGAACTGAATCAAGTTCGTGACCAGGCGGTTAACGAATTACAATCCCTGGCCGCGCTGGGGGAAGTCATCCACGATCTGCCCGGGCCTCAAGCAGCCCAATGGATAGAGTGGGCATGTGGATTGAAAGAGCCGCAAGATGCCGAATCCCTTGAGGTTCTTCGGAGTGGATTCGCGCACCTTGATAATTTCGTCGCCAATCTTGAGGCGAGCATGTGGCTGGCTGGCGTGTCATCTCCCCTGGAACTAGAGAAGGGGGCGGAAAAATCAGCGGATACACGACGGAAAAACAATTGCCGTGGAGACTAACGAGTCCGGCAGTAGAGCGCGATTCCCGGATATCCTCAATGAAGAAGCGCTGCGAGCGCTAGTAGCGAATGCGCGCGTTCCTCACTCCGCCTCCCCGGCACAGAGCGAGGAAGAGCGGCAACGTACCCAGGAGCGAGAACAAGCTTTGCTGGCCAGCATGATGGGCTATGAAAATGCCTCACTCCCTCAGTCGAATGTTGTAAGTCCCGTGATCTCTGCGGCTTTTGCCAAACAGATACGGAATCACCAAACGATTCCGGTACTGAAAACGGGGATAAGAAGCTTCGGCGCAAGAAATGGTGGCTGCTGACTTCTGTCGCGGTACTGGCCTTCGCTGCGCTGGAAGCCGTACAGTTAACGTCCATCGGAACCGTAACGTCCGGCCTCGATTGGATCTGTCGAAGCGAAAGACCGTCCGGACCGGGAAGCAATCGGGCGGAGCCAGAGTTACCGTCCAGGCCACACTTTCGACCTTCCGGCTCCGGTCGCTTCCGGCGCCAGTGATGCAATCCCAGGAAAGCCCAAACCTCAAGAAACTCAAAGCGTAATTCCTGGTCCACTCACGAGAGCTTCGCCATCGCTAAGAACCCAGGAACTCAAAGCTGCGGCACTGCAACCTCCTGCGGAAACTCCAAATAAGATCGCAATGGTCAAGGAGGAAGAGGAAGATCCGCCAAACGGTACAGGTGGAGTGCTGGGGTCGATCCCGGGCGGCATGCCAAACGAAATTCCAAACAGCGCGGCGAACGTCGTAACCAACGTCCCGGTTGCGATGCCCCTAAAGATTTCCTCAGGAGTCGCACAAGGTATGCTCATTCACCAAGTCACGCCGCAATATCCGCCACTCGCCCTTGAGGCGCGCGTGCAGGGGACGGTGGTGTTTCAGGCGGTGATTGCAAAAGACGGAAGCGTACAAGATCTGCACACGCTAAGCGGGCATCCCATGCTGGTGAAAGCAGCCGCCGACGCGGTGAGGAAGTGGCGCTACAAACCCTTTTATTTGAATGGTGAACCTGTCGAAGCCAACACTCAGATTAGCGTTCGCTTTAATCCGGACAAGTAAATAGATGGATCGCATGATTCAAAGCCGCATGCCGCCGGAAAAGGCCGTGCCGCAGTCGATCTTGTTTCCGTTTTGAATTGTCTCAAGTGTACCGAACGCATCGCGCGAGCGATGCCAGCCGCGTAAACTATTGAGTACAACGCAGAAAGGCTGGTAGGGGAGAGAGGATTTGAACCTGCGAAGACTAACCCAACAGGAGTTAGGCTGCATGACGGAATGCGGGATAGACTGCCAAACGGTAGTCGCGTTTACCCGGACGATTCGCCCTCCGCAGGGGAGGGATCTAGTCAAAATGCCTTGATGGCATCGGCTTCATCGTCTTTCACGTCAAAAACAGTGTAGAGCTTGGTGATCTGCAGCAGATCCTGCACCTTCTTGGTCAAGTTAAGCAGCTTCAACTCCCCGCCTTGGTTGCGCACGGACGTAAAGGCCGCGACCAGTTCACCGATGCCCGAGCTGTCAATGTAGCTAATGTCGCCCAGATTCAAAAGGATATTCTTCTGTCCCTTTCCCAGCAGTTCCTTCACGGTGTCCCGCAAAATTGAACTGCCCTCACCTAACTTGATCCGTCCACTCAAATCCACGACGGTGATGCCTTCTACGAAGCGAACACTTGCTTTCATACTCACGTGCTACCCTCCTGTCGCCCAGCACCGGGTCCTGGAGCCGATTCATCGAGTTGATTTCAAGCCAGAGGGCGAGGAAAAAGGCAAGCCCCTCCGGGAGCAGCCATCAGAATTTCACGCCTGCTACTGGGGTGTCTGTGAAATCTGAACACTTTAAAGATGATGTCCGATAATACTTGACCGGGCTTCCAAAAACCACAGGTCCCAGATCTCGGTAGTGGGTTCAAATTGAGCCACTATCGTCCGAAGGGCGAAAAGCTAACTGCTGCTTCTCCCCGTTTGCACTACACTCATCCTGATGGCCTCGAACCTCGATCGCCTGTGCGTGGTGCTGGTGGACACGCGCAACCCGCTGAACCTCGGTGCTGCCGCGCGCGCCATGAGCAACTTCGGCGTGCTGCAATTGCGGGTGGTCAATCCCTATCATGTTGCCTTTCGCGAGGCGCGATCGGCCGTCGGAGCCGCGCCGTTGCTGGCTTCGGCGGAAGAATTCTCGAGCCTGGCGGACGCTGTGGCCGACTGCGCACTGGTCGTCGGGACCACGGCGGTGCGACATCGCGAACTGCATCATCCGCTGCGGCGGCTGGAATACGGCGCGCGCCTCATTCGCAAAGAGCTGAGCTCGCGGCAACGTGTGGCCCTGGTGTTTGGTCCGGAGAAGACCGGGTTGTCCAATGAGGATCTCAGCCACTGCCACTGGTTGATGAACATTGCCACCCGCGAGCAGCACATCTCCATGAACCTCGGCCAAGCGGTGGCGGTCTGTCTGTACGAATTGGTGCGCGATCTAAAGAAAGCGACCGCGAAGAAGGAGAAAGTGGAAAAGCGCGCCGCTGCCGGCGAAGTCGAACGCATCTCGGAGGTCCTGCTGGAAGCATTGCATCGCAGCGGGTATGTGAAGCCGATCGCAAGGGCGTCGACCGAGGAACGTGTGCGCCGCATGGTGCGGCGGCTGAATCTGTCATCGCGTGACGCCGAGTTGTGGGTCGGCATGTTTCGCCAGATTTTGTGGAAGGTGAAGAGTGGGCCGCAATAAGCTCCGCTCGTTTTAGATTTGTCATTCTGAGCGAAGTGAGTCGCCCAGCGACCGAACGCAGTCGAAGGACCCCTATCGGCGCGAAGCAGCTGCGTGGTGGCTATAGAGGTCCCTCCGCTCGGGCTATAAGCCCTCAGTCGGGATGACAGCAAAAATGATGACAGCATAAACTGAACTGAGATTCCCTAGATCGGTCGAGATGACAGCCGAGATAATTGAATCGATAATCGCCAAGATTGGCAGCGATCTACAAAGGGTAACCAGATTTGTCATTCTGAGCGAAGTGAGGTCGCCCAGCGACCGAACGCAGTCGAAGAACCCCTATCGCCCCGAATCAGCTGCGTGGTGGCTATAGCGGTCCCTCCGCTCGGGCTAAAGCCCTCGGTCGGCATGACAGTAACCAAAATGAATCGGGAATCCACTCGGACTTGAAGTCCTCAGTCGGGATGACAGCAAAAATGATGACAGCATAAATTGAGCTGAGATTCCTCGAATTGCAAAGAGCTACAAGGGGGTAACGAGATTTGTCATTCTGAGCGAAGTGAGTCGCCCAGCGACCGAACGCAGTCGAAGGACCCCTATCGCCGCGAATCAACTTGATCGCAGGTGTAGCGGTCCCTCCACTCGGGCTATAAAGCCCTCGGTCGGGATGACAGCAGTAAGAAATTTAACTGACATCTCCAGATTGATCGCCACTATTGAAAGCAAAAGGGCCATCCGCGGATGGCCCTTCGTGATCGTACTCAATCAGGCAAGCTGTCCCTCTACTCCGAGGCACCCTCTTACCCGACACGCCCTTTATCCCACGCCTCTCACCCTACGGGCACGGTTTGCAATACCTGCTCGCGGACTGCGGCGTCTTGTTTCACCTCGTCCCGCGTTGCCGGCAACGCGATGCTGAGCAACTCCTCGATGGTCTTCACGTAGTGCATGTTCAGACCTTGCAACTGCTCCGGCGTCAGGTCTTCGTCGACGTTCTGCTTGTTCTCCGAGGGCAGAATGATGTCGGTCACGCCAGCGCGTTTGGCGGCCAGAGCCTTCTCTTTTATGCCGCCGATCGGCAGCACATTTCCGCTCAGCGTGATCTCACCAGTCATTGCGGTCAGCGGCCGCACCGGCTTATCGGTCAGCAACGAAACCAGGGCAGTCACCATGGTCACGCCGGCTGACGGTCCGTCCTTCGGAATCGCACCCGCCGGCACGTGGATGTGAATGTCATGACCGGCGAAGAATTCCTCGTCAATCCCCAACTGCTTAGCATTCGATCGCACCCAGGTCAGCGCGGCCTGCATGGATTCCTGCATCACCTGGCCAAGCTGTCCGGTCATGGTGAAGCCGCCTTTGCCCTTCATCTTGTTAGCTTCGACGAAGAGCACGTCGCCGCCAGTCGGCGTCCATGCCAAGCCCACCGTAACTCCGGCACGCTTGGTGCGCTCGGCAATCTCGCCTTCGGTGCGGATCTTCATGCCGCCCAGCATGTCAGGATGCTGCACCAGTTCCGGCGTCACCGTCATCTTGTCCTGCTTGCCTTCGGCGATGCGCCGTGCCTGTTTGCGGCAAATCGTTCCGATGGTCCGTTCCAGGTTGCGAACGCCAGCCTCTCGCGTGTAGTGGCTAATGATGAAGCGAATTGTCTCTTCGGGAAACTCAATCTGGTTTCCGTTGATTCCGTTCTCTTCGATCTGACGCGGAATCAGATACTGGAACGCGATGTGGACCTTCTCTTCCTCCGTGTAACCTTGCAGCTCGATGATCTCCATGCGGTCGCGCAGCGGCTCGGCAATCGGGTCGAGCATGTTCGCCGTGGTGATGAACAGCACCTTCGACAGATCGAAGGGAACGTCGAGGTAGTTATCGCGGAAGCTGAAGTTCTGCTCCGGGTCGAGCGCTTCGAGAAGCGCGGAACCGGGATCGCCACGGAAATCGCGGCCCACTTTGTCGATCTCGTCCAGCATGAAGACTGGATCGTTGGTTTCCGCCCGGCGAATGCCCTGCATAATCTGTCCCGGCAAAGCGCCGATATACGTGCGGCGATGTCCGCGGATTTCCGCTTCATCATGCACGCCGCCCAGGGACAAGCGCACGAACTTGCGTCCCAGCGAGCGCGCAATCGATTTGCCTAGCGAGGTTTTGCCTACGCCCGGAGGTCCGACGAAGCACAGAATCGGTCCCTTCATGCTCGGCTTCAACCGGCGCACCGACAGATAGTCGAGAATGCGGTTCTTCACCTTCTCCAAATCGTAGTGATCGGAGTCGAGAATTTCTTTCGCCTTCGGAATGTCGATCTCCGTGCCCGAAGACTTCTGCCACGGCAACACCGCGAGCCACTCGATGTAATTGCGCGTGAGCCCGTAATCAGCGGCCATCGGCGACATGCGAGCCAGGCGTCCGAGTTCCTTCAGCGCCTCTTTCTTCACATCGTCGGGCATGCCGGCGGCCTCAATCTTCTGCCGCAGTTCATCGGCATCGCGCGAGCTCTCGTCCTGCTCACCCAGTTCCTTCTGGATGGCTTTCATCTGCTCGCGCAGGTAATATTCGCGCTGCGTCTGCTGCACCCGATCCTGCACTTCGCTCTGGATCTTGTTGCGCAGTTGCTGGACCTCGAGCTCCTTGGCCAGGTGCTGGTTGATCTTCTCCAGCCGCACCTGCACGTCGGGCGTCTCCAGCACGTCCTGCTTGTCCTTGGTTGACAGCGACGGCAGCGACGAGGCGATGAAGTCCACCATGCGGCCGGCATCGTCGATATTGGCAGCCACCGTCGAAAGCTCATCCGACAATGTGGGAGAGCCGGCAACGATCTGCTGGAACAGCGTCAGGACGTTGCGCTGTAACGCCTCAATCTCTGAATTCTTTGGCGCGGTAACTTCGGGGATGGTCTCCACCGTGGCGCGCATGAACGGCGTCAGCTGGGCGTACTCGGTCACCTTCACGCGTTCCAGGCCCTCGGCAAAGACGAACAGGCTCTGGTTAGGCATGCGCACAACCTTGTGCACCACCGCCAAACTCCCGACGGCGAACAGGTCCGTGGGCTGCGGGGCGTCCACCCGCGCTTCGCGCTGTGCCACCACAACAATGGTCTTGTCTTCACCCAGGGAGTTGATCAGCTGGACTGAACTTTCACGTCCCACAGTCAGCGGCAGGACCGCATGCGGGAACAAAACGGTATCGCGCACAGGCAGCACCGGTAACGTCCGCGCTGGTTCTGAATCGTCGCGGAGTTCCGGGTCGAGGCGCTCTAATTCCTTATTATCGTTAGACATATGACTCCTTGAGTCAATCACACTCAACGTTTAGATGCCCGCATCTAGCAAAGGATGCAGACATGGGCCGGATCCGGACGTCTTGTACCCACCCAGTCCAAATTCCATGGGTTCGGCCCTCAAAGTCTTATCGGCACACCGGCCCGTCACACCAGCAGGCGCCGGGTGAACTAGTCGAAAGTCATGGGATTCGCTGACCACCTGTTTCGGGCCTGACTTCCCGAGAAGCAAAGGATTCTACTCATCCACCCGGGTAGCCGACAACTCGAATCGGGTTTGCGGGCAGCGGTTCGTCCCAAATCAGGTCTGGAAAAACAGCAACAAAAACTAGACTTAAGTACAGTTGTGTCTCAGCACCAAAGCGTCTATCGTGTTGGCACGTAAATGTTATTTGTCGAGAACCATTCGCCGCTGAAATCAGGCCGGAGGATCCTGCAGATCGCCCTGCTGGGTCTGGTTATAGTTCAGGCCGCGACCTTGATCCTGTTTCCGGCAGCGGCGGTCGCCTCGAATCTTTGTACCGCGGCGGTAGCGCTGGTCGCGGCTCTTTGCTGTCTGTGGCGAATTGTACGCCTCCGCCAGCGGGAGCGGCCCGCCTGGATCTGGATTGCGATCGGATTGCTGGTCTGGGCCATCGCTCAATTCGTCTACGCCTGGATCAGCGGCAATCACTGGAACCTAAATCCGTCTCCTGATATTTCCGATCTCCTCTTCTTCGACGCGCAGATTCCATTCTTCCTGGCTATCTCGAACACCTACGAAGCGCCGTCCGTCCATCGCGTGCTGTATCTCAACCTGTTTCAGGCAGCGATGGCGACAGTCTTGACCTACGTTCGCCTGTTCAAGATGCCCTTGCTGCCGGCGGACGCAACCGCAGCTCTGTACGAAATTTACTGGGCCGAGTGTCTGCTGCTGGCTGTCGCTTGTACCCTGCGCTTGCTGACCTGGTCAACCGGGGAAGAGCGTCGCCGCAACCGGCTCCTGTGCATCATGCTCTGGATGTATCTGCCTATCGAAGTCATGCTCGACTATCCCAGCACCATGTGGCAGCCGCCCGCCGGCACGGTCGTGGATATGGTTTGGCGGCTGCCCAAGGGCACTCTCTTTGAATTGCTGTGGAGCGTTCCATTTCTTTTTATGGGGTGGCAAGCGCTTGGCACTCCGGTCAACAAGCTCGCCGTCGTCGCCGAGGAAAGAACGTCAAGGAAAGCTTCTCTGCTGGTTCGCAGCCTTTTCCCGTTAATGATTACCTGTGCAGTGTTCGTCCTGGCGGTCTCGGTCGCGCATAGTCATCTCTACCTGGGGTTGGGAGCAATCCTGCTGCTGCTGCTGGTGCAAGGACTGCATTCCGGGGTCATGCAGGTAAGCTATCTCACCGTGCAAGGGCAGCTGCTATCGAAAGAGAAGCAGTTGAAGGCTGCCAATCTCGAGCTGGAAAAGAAATCATCGCTCGATCCCCTGACCGGAATTCCGAACCGCCGCCGCTTCGACGAAGCCCTGCACGCGGAATGGAAACGGGCCTCGCGCAAGCGCGATGTGCTCGCCATCGTGATGCTCGATGTAGATTACTTCAAGGCTATCAACGATCGCCACGGGCATCCTTATGGCGACGATTGCCTGGTCCGCATCGCGCATACCTTGCGGGGACAACTGCAACGCAGCGTGGATGTAGTCGCGCGCTACGGCGGCGAAGAGTTTATCGTTCTATTGCCCGATACGGACGTGGAGGGAGCCACCACGCTCGCAGTGCACATGCAAAGCGCCATTGCCGGGCTGGAGATTGAGAATGAAGCATCCGACTTCGACCAGGTACTGACGGTGAGTATCGGCGTCGCCGCCGTCATGGCCTCCCCGAAGGTATCCCCGGCGGAGTTGATAGCGCGCGCCGACTACGCTCTGTATCGCGCCAAACGCGAGGGACGCAATCGCGTGTGCCGTCACGAGGAATCGTCGCTCTGGCAGATTTCAGGCGGCGAGTAAGTTCGAAGATTCGATCCCAAACTTGCTCGCCGCATACTCCAACTTCGGGTTATCAGCGCCCCGCCTGGTGGCATTGAGCTGATAGCTTCTCGACTGCCTACTTTGCCAGTTGCCGATGAACTCCCGCTTCTGCTCTGCTCGGTAGAGCTGGCCTTCAGGCCAGCGTCCCGGCATTTTATTTATCGACCCGAGCCGGCTTCCAGCCGGCGGCGGATGCGTATCTGTCCGGCTTTTCCGCAGCCTGCGTGGTCGCCTAGGTTCCAGCGATTCCCTTGTTCTGCAGGATACGAACCACCACGCGGCGGTTCTGGGCCTGGCCCTCAGCAGTCTTGTCATTGCCGACCTGACGGCTTTCGCCCATCGCGCCGGGCGCAAGCATATTGGTAAGCGGAATGTGTCCCTGCTGCTGAAGGAACTGGGTTACGTTGTTCGCCCGGTCGTCACTCAGTTTCTGATTCAGCGCGGCGCTGCCCACCGACGAGGCATAGCCCTTTACCTGGATGAGGTACGCGTTCGTCGTCTTGGCCTTTTCAGCCAACGCCATCAACTGCGGCTTGTATTTGGGATCGACACTGACTTTGCCATTGGCGAAATACACGGTCACTTCATCCAGAATGTTGTAGTCCGCCAGCTGGCCAAAACGCTTATTGGCTGCTTCGATGGCCGCTTTGTTAGCGTCGATCTTGGCCTGCGCCTCGGCCATCTGCTGCTGTTGCTCCTGCATGGCCTGCTGTTGCCGCGCCAGGGCTGCCTTCTGGGCTTCCAGTTCCTGCTGGCTCTGCTCGGCCTGCTCCTTGGTAGGTTGTAAGCCGGCCTGAATGGTTCGGGCATCCTCAAGATCGTTGCCTTTGAACTTGACGGAGCTGGCTACCAGTTGGTTCTTCGCGTTATAAGAACCCTGCACCTGCACCTCAAGACCAGGAATCAGTGCGGCCATCGACATCTGCTTGCGCCGCGCCTTGAAGACACCTTGTATTTGCGCCACCTGAGTACTGTCGGTGAGCAGCACAACCACGGATGTAGCGTCCGGCGTCTGCACTGTCATGGTGTCGCCGTTACGTCCGGTAATTAGTCCTTGCGCCTTGGCAGATTGCGCCACAGCGGCGCCCGACAACAGCATAAGAGTTAGTAGCGATGCTGTTACGGCAAATGTAGTTCTTACTGCGTGGTTTCGTGACATCAACCCTCCCCTGACCTTCGCACTTGGTTTAAGAAATGTGGAAATTTGCGGCGCAGCTATTCTAATCAATGAAGCGGGTAAACCAAGTATTAGTTTTTGGACGGAGCAGCGCTACGCTTCAGCATGATTGTAGAACGGCGCTTCAGCGCCGCGGCGAAGCACTCTAATACTGAGAGTCGTTAGTGTCTGCGTGAGAACGGGAGTTTTCGCATTGCCGATGGAGCACAACGGGCAAGAACCAGCGCCGTAGGCGCGAAACAGCATAGCCCAGCACGCAGCCGAACCGGGGGCCTCGATTCGCGCTGCTGTTGCGCGAATTGGGGTGGGACGGCGGAGTGCTGGGTAAGTGGGAAATTGATGCGAGTCCCGTAGGGACGGCAGCGGTTCTCACGCAGACGGTTGAAGCCGTGCCCTTTCAAAACCAAGGCTTAATCAGAGATTCCCTACCAATTTATTTATTCAGACCCTGCCAAACTTCCAGCCCCGTTGACAAGCAAGTCCAGATAAATGGCCGGACGGCCATTCCTATCTTCGTCCAAAAGAAAAACCCGCCCTCGCGCGAGCCTGACGGCGGCACCTAGAGGGCGAGCGAAGATACCCAGGTAAATAGGGGCGCTACTTCACGGCGTCGACGGTCTTATCGGTACCAGTCTTCACCGCGTGCCCAGTCTTCTTGGCGCCCTTGGCAGTTCCGTGCGCAACATCCTTGCTGGTGTCCTTGGTTGCGTCGGCGGTCTTGTCCGCCGCCTTGGTGGTGCCATGAGCTACGTCTTTGCCCGCATCCTTGGTGGCGTCCGCAGTCTTGTCCGCAGCCTTCTTGGTGTCTTTGGTCAAGTCCTGCGCATAGACGGCGGTACCCAGCGCCAAGCTAACCGCAATTGCGCCCGCAAGTATTGCTTTCATTGTTTGTCTCCTCAGTTGAATCGACTTGCCTGTTAAAGCAAATCTAGAATGAGCCCCAAAAAAGATAATTCACTTCCTCGGTGAACCTATGACTACAGCGTAAAACTGAGCTTCCGGCAATTCTAAGCTTCTAGTTGCCGGACTTCCATCCTACCTGCTTGCCTTTGTTCTGCTCGTCGAGCCACTGCTTCAAAGGCGCAAAGTATTCCATCATGGCTCCGGCATCCATCTGGCGCTCGCCGGTAAGAACGTAGAGCGCGTCCGGCCACGGTTTGCTCTGCCCCATTTCAAGCATGGCATTCAGCTTGGCGCCAGCTGCCTTGTTGCCATAGAACGAGCAGCGATACAGTGGGCCGTTGAATCCCGCCTCGCGGCACATGGCTCGATAGAACTGGAACTGCAGAATCCTCGCCAGGAAGTAGCGCGTGTAGGGAACGTTTGCCGGCACGTGATACTTGGCTCCCGGATCGAAATCAGCTTCGCTGCGCGCCACCGGCGGCGCGATACCCTGATACTTCTCGCGCATCTCCCACCAGGCCGCGTTGTAGTCAGCCGGCTTAATCTCGCCGCTGAATACCTTCCAGCGCCACTGATCGATGAGCAGACCAAACGGCAGGAACGCAACTTTGTCCAGCGCCATGCGCAGCAGATAGCCGGTGTCGTCGGACTGAGGAATAGTTGCCAGTAGGCCAACCTTGTTCAAGTATTCCGGCGTAATCGCCAGCGCAATGCTGTCGCCGATGGCTTCGTGGAAACCATCGTTGGCGCCATTCTTGAACATGAACGGCTGGTTCTCGTAAGCGCGCTGATACATGTTGTGACCGAGTTCGTGATGCACGGTGATGAAGTCTTCGCCGCGAATCTGGATACACATCTTCAAGCGCACATCGTCGAAGTTATCGATGTCCCACGCACTGGCATGGCATACTACCTCGCGATCGCGCGGCTTCACGAACAGCGACCGCTCCCAGAAGGTCTTGGGCAGCGGAGCGAATCCCAGCGAAGTAAAAAATCCTTCGCCATACTTCACCATGCCGATGGCATCAACGTTCTTCGCCTTCAGCAGGTCGGTGACGTCATACGGCTGCTTCTGCTGCGGAGGAGCGACCAGCGGGAAAATGTTGCCCCACTCCTGCGCCCAGGGATTGCCCAACAGATCGGCGCGAATCATGCCGTTCGCATCCACCGCCGTCGGCCCATACTTTTCCACCAACTTGGTGCGAACGTAGGCATGCAGCGACTCATACAGCGGTTTCACCTGTTGCCACAGCCGCTCGACTTCGGCGCTGAACTGGTCGGGCGTCATGTCGTATCCGGCGCGCCACATCGCACCCAGATCGCTGAAGCCCATCTCCTTGGCGCCCTTGTTGCCCAGCACGACCCAGCGCGCGTAACGTTCGCGCATCGGCGGACCGACCGTGCGCCAGCCTACCCAAAGGTCCTTGAGCTCGTCGGGATCGGTGCTGGTCGCCATGATTTTCTCGATCTCGCCAATATCGAGACACTCGCCGGCATGCTTGCCGGTCTTGGGACAATACTTGCCTTTGCCGTAATCGGCCTCAAGCGAGGTGCCGATGCGGGCCAGCTCAGCGAGCTCCTTGGGATCGTTGGGCGCGGGCGCCGGAACCGCGGCCGAAAGCTTCAGCAGCAGCATCTTGCGCGAAAGTTCAGGCGACAGGTTGAGATGGTCGTAACGCGTAGCTTGCTTGGCAAGGTCGGTGGTCGCGCCGATCAGGACTTCGTTGGCGTCAGCCGCCATCTGTTCGGTGTCGTCGGTGATGAAGTTGGACTGCACCCACGACGCACGGCTGGCCTTTACCCCGAGATCGTTGAGGCGGGTTTCGGCATTGCGCATGAACTCTTCGGCTTCGGCGACGGTGGGCGGACCCTGTTGGGTCGCAGCTTTTGGATTCGGAGTGCTGACAGCTTGAGCATTCATGAGAGGACCTGTAATCACGGTAGTAGAAAGTAAGACTGCTGTGAGTAGAGAGAAGCGGACGGCTTGGCGCATGAGCAAGCGACCTCCGGAATGACATTGTATATGGCGCGGCAGGCGGGGCGGGGCTTGGGGGTGGGCGAGGCATTTGGCACTTGGCATTTGGCACTTGGCATTTGGCACTTGGCACTTGGCATTTGGCATTTGGCACTTGGCACTTGGCACTTGGCACTTGGCACTTGGCACTTGGCACTTAGGCAGCTTAGCGCACTTTAGCGCTCGGCAGATAGCAATCAGCAGTTACCACTTACATTTGTCATCCTGAGCGAAGTGAGGCCGCGCAGCGAGCGAACGTAGTCGAAGGACCCCTATACCCCCGACGAACATTCCTTCGGGCGACCGAACGCAGTCTGCTGTTCCGCGAAGAACTACAAGCAGCGAGGCTTGTGTCAGGGCACAACGTTGGTAGTGCCGACGAGGGACAAGAACGCCGAGCTTCATCCCGGCAAATCTTTATGCCGCCGGCTGAAGCCGGCTCGGGTCGGTAAAGAAAGGCTTAAACGCCGGCCTAAAGTGTCTGCGTGGGGCCTCTGCCGTCCCTACGGGACTCGGATCAATTTCCCACGTACCCAGTACTCCGCCATCCCACCCCAATTCGCGCAAAAAGCGGCGCGACTTGGGGACCCCGGCTCGGCTGCGTGCTGGGCTGAGCTGTTTCGCGCCTACGGCGCTGGGTTCTTGAACGTTGCACTCGACCGCCAATGCGAAACTCCAGTTCTCACGCCGGCCTGAAGGCCAGCTCTACCCGAACAGACCACGCGGGAGTTTTCTTAGCGGCACGGCTGGAAGTCGTGCCCTGATACAAATCGCACTCCAACCCAACCGCTCGAAACTTGCAAACTCAAATTTCGATCCACTGTTCACCAACCACTTCGCCACTTACTCGTGCCTTGATGCAAAGCAGCCACTCGGCCGCTCGAAACTTCGATCCACCATCCACTATCCACAATCCACTTTATAATCTCCGGATGCCCACGCTCATCCCGCAACCCACCCGCATCACCGCCGCCGGCAACAAGCCTAAGCTGATCGACGAATACATTGGCCCCGTCAATTCGAAAGACAGCGCCGTCAGCATCGCACATATGCGCAGCCCGCAAGGCTGGGTCGAGCCCGGACAGGCGCCGGAGTTCGACGAATTCACGGTTGTGCTCAAAGGGTTGTTGCGGGTCAAATCGAAGAGCGGCGAGCTCGACGTCCGCGCCGGACAGGCTGTCGTCACGCATGCCGGCGAGTGGGTGCAGTATTCAACCCCCGATGCCGACGGCGCGGAGTATATTGCTGTCTGCCTTCCCGCCTTCTCCATGGAAACGGTGCATCGCGATGAGTAACGAAAAAGCGGTTCGCTTCGCCCGCTGGGTATTCTTGCTCGCCGGAATTATTGGCCTGCTCGAAATCGTTCCTCTGTATTTCATGGAGGAGCTCATTGGTCGCAAACAGCCGCCGGCTATTACCCATCCCGGTTTCTATTACGGATTCATCGGAGTGGTGCTGGCCTGGCAAGTCGCGTTTCTCATCATCTCGCGCGACCCGGTGCGCTATCGGCCGCTAATGCCGGCGCTCTTCCTGGAAAAGCTTCTCTACCCCGTCAGCACCTTTGCGTTGTATTTCAAGGGCCGCGCACCCGTGCAGAATCTCCAGACCGCCGTCCTCGACCTGATGTGGCTGGTGTTGTTCGTGATGGTATGGATCAAGCTGCGCGGGCCAGCCCAGCAGAACTGACTTACATAGCGAAACTGATTCATGTCAGGTCATGCCTTGAGTGTCTGCGCGAGTCAGCCATGCCTGATACAAGCGTGGAGCGTCCTGCCGTTCGAAACTTGAAACTTCTAATCCCAAGCGCTGCTCGCTTAAGGCAGCAGCCGGAAGTGCTTAGGCTCAGGCAGGTCTTCGGAGTTGTAGGCCCGCGACGGCAACAGGAACTGCAATCCAAAATATCCCACAAAGTAAGGCTGATTATTGCTGGCCGGCTCCAGGCCGCGTCCCGCCATGAGGAGCAGGATCACGGGATTATGAATGCGATAGCGGGCGCCGACGCCGATCGTAGGCTGGCTGACGCCCGGATCAAACACGGTTTGCGAGTACAGCTCAGCGGCCACTTCGAGCTTGGAAAACTTATGGCCCACGACCAGTCCGTTCAACCAGCCATCCGAGCCGTGATGGACAAACTGGTAGCCTAACTCGAAGTTCACATCCACCGGACCAAAACTCCTGGCGAACTCGAAAGGCAACAGAAACGCGTCGCTTTGCGGAGTGATGCCGCGCTGCACCGAATTGTTGGGATTGTTGACGAAGCCTTGCGGAAAAGTGGAAATCGACCACCCGGAATTTCCCGCGTCATAGAAGCGCCACTTGATGCCAAAGTTTGACTGCCCGAGGCCGAACTTGGAAGCGGCGGGCACATCCCGCACTCGCAGCCAGGCATTCTCGTAGGTAAGCTGGATGCGGTCGCCGATGCCGAAGTTGATGTCCACATCGGGAGTGTGGGTGATCGAATTATCGGTGTATAGAAAGGGCATGTAGCCCAGATTGATTTCCCAGTTGCGGGGCCCGGGCGTGCCTGGATCGTTGGTGTAGTATGGCGGGCCTCCCTGGGCAAAGGCGCAGCCGGCAAGAAGAAAAACGCCCAGAATTCCGCCCCAGATCCGCAGCATCGTGATTGATAGTAAACAGAATAGACCGCGACAAACCAGTGGCAGCAGCTGCATTTCCGCAGCATCGACTCGCGAGCGGCGACGTGAACGCTACATCGTCGGCTGGTTCGTACAGGCACGCCGCTTAGAATTTCTTGGCCGTAATTCTCTCCGCCCCGACATACGGCCGCAACACTTCCGGCACCAGCACGCTGCCATCGGCCTGCTGATAGTTCTCCACGATCGCGACCCAGGTACGTCCGATCGCCAACCCGCTGCCATTCAGCGTGTGCACCAGCTCCGACTTTTTCGCGCCTTCGGGACGATAGCGAATGTTCGCGCGCCGCGCCTGGTAGTCGAGAAAATTCGAGCACGACGAAATTTCGCGGAACAGTTGCTGCCCCGGCAGCCACACCTCGATGTCATACGTCTTCGCCGCCGACCAGCCCATGTCGCCGGTCGACAGCACCATCACGCGATAATGCAGTCCCAGCTTTTGCAGCACCGTCTCGGCATTGCGCGTCAGCTTCTCGTGCTCCTCGTGCGACTGTTCGGGCTTGGTGAATTTCACCAGCTCCACCTTCTGAAACTGGTGCTGGCGAATGATGCCGCGCACGTCCTTGCCGTACGACCCAGCTTCGCTGCGGAAACACGGCGTGTAGGCCGTCAACGAAATCGGCAGGCGCGCGCCATCCAGCGTCTCGTCGCGATACAGGTTGGTCACCGGAACTTCAGCGGTCGGGATGAGGTAGAAATCCTTCTCGCCGTGCGGCACTTTGAACAGGTCAGCCTCGAACTTCGGCAGCTGGCCGGTGCCGTACATCGAGTCGGCGTTAACCAGGAACGGCGGCAGCACTTCGGTATAGCCGTGCTCGCGGGTGTGCAGGTCGAGCATGAAGTTCATCAGCGCCCGCTCCAGCCGCGCGCCCAGGTCCCAATACACGGCGAAGCGCGCGCCGGTCAGCTTGGCTGCGCGCTCCAGATCGAGCACGCCCAGCTCTTCGCCCAGCTCCCAATGCGGCTTGGGCGTGAAGTCGAATTGCGGCGGCGTGCCCCAGCGGCGCACCTCGACGTTTTCGGCTTCGCTGGTGCCCACCGGCACGCTGTCGTCAGGCAGATTCGGGATGCCGAGCAGGATGTTGCGCAGGCGCGCGTCGGCTTCCTCGGCAATCTTCTCGGCAGCAGAAATCTTCTCGCGCAAGTCTTTCGTCTGATTGATCTGCGCGGTGGCATCCTGCTTGTCTTTTTTTAGCTTGGCGATTTCTTCCGAGGCCTTGTTGCGCTCGGCTTTCAGCGTCTCGGCTTCGGTGATGGCGGCACGGCGCTCCTGATCGATAGCGTGAAAGTCCTTAAGGATGACGTCTGGATTCATGCGCCGCTGGCGCAGTTTTTCTTCAACCAGAGGAAGATGATCGCGTACAAAAGCTAGATCGAGCATAAGAGATCAGAGTAATTGATGGGGGCGCGCAGCACAAAGGGCGGGGGGTCGCTGTTCGCTTTTCGCTTTTCGCGAAAGGCTCTTGGCTATTAGCTCTAAGCTTTTGGCAATCAAAGTCAATGGTGTTTGTTTAGCTAAGAGCTAAAGGCTGAGAGCTAATAGCCAGCTTTAGCGAAAGGCGAAGAGCGAATAGCGAATAGCGTCTTTTCTATCGTACCGACTCGAAGTCCTGCTGCCTGTCGGCCTGGCGCTGGTGCCACTCGGCGGCGGCGCGCACAAATGCCCGGAACATGGCCTTCGAGGCCGGCTCTGATGTCATAGGTGCGCTCGGGATGCCACTGCACTCCCAGCACAAATTGGTCGGGCGAAGTTCCTTCCACTGCTTCTTTCACGCCGTCATCCGGACACCATGCCACCAGCCGCAACCCGTCGCCCAGCACCTCCGGCGCCTGATGATGGCTGGAGTTCACCGGCATCACCAGACTATTGTCCGGCGGCAGCGCTCCGGCCTCGCGCAGGATCTGCGCCAGCTTCGACTCCGGCTCGATCTGCACGCGATGCGCCTGCGCTACCTTACGTCCGGCCGTGTGCTTCACGCCCGGCGGCAGCGCCTGATCGAGCGTGCCGGTTCGCCACACGTTCAGCGATTGCAGTCCGTAGCAGATGCCGAACACCGGCTTGCGCATGTTGTACGCGTCCTGCAACAGCAACTCGTCGGTGTTATCGCGGAAGCTGATCGGCGGGCGCCGTCTCCGGATGCTTGGCAGCGCCATACTTTTCCGGATCGACATCAGCCGGGCTGCCGGGCAGCAGCACACCATCGCACGCCTTCACCGCCTGCGCGATTTCGGCCGATGTGGAGTTGACCGCGATCACAACCGGCTCGCCGCCGGCGTTGCGCACCGCACGCTCATATTGCGGCAGCGCGACCGCGACGTACAAGCGGCCGCTTCGCGTTCGGCACCGGAATGGCAATGCGCGGCTTCATCTTGTGCCCCTCACGCTTCCGGCCTGACCAGCGTATCGGGCTGCTCCTTCGCGCTGGCTTGCGCCAGCCGCTCGCCGCTGGTGTGCGAATCGTACAGGTCGGCAATCGCCTGCCGCACCTGCGCCGACAGCTTCTCCATATCGCGCAGGCGCAGACCTGTGGTCGGTATCGGCTCGCCAATGACCAGCTCTACTTTGCCGGGCATCACGTGAAAGCTGTTGATGGGCAGCAGCTCGTAGGTTCCCACAATCGCCATCGGCACTACCGGCATCTGCGCGCGGATCGCCACATAAAACGCTCCGCCCATGAACGCCTGCAACTCTCCCGTCGCGGAGCGGCCGCCCTCGGGAAACACCATCAGCGGGACGCCTTTGCGCAACGCATCGCAGGCGCGGTTCAAGCGAGCGCAACGAAGCGTGCGGGTCGCCATACACAATCGGGATCTGCCCGGACCGCTTCAGATACCAGCCCAGAAACGGATAGCGAAACAACTCCTTCTTCGCCATGATGCGGAACGGCACGGGCAGGTGCGCGTAGAGCACCGGAATGTCGGCGGCCGACAAATGATTGGCCGCGTACACGGCGGCCTGCGCCGCATGAACGTGTTCGACGCCGATGACGCGCACTCGAATGCCGATGGTTTTCAGGATGAGTTGCGACCAGGTGCGCGCAAACCAGTGCTGCACCCGGCCGGTGGCGTCGAAGATGGAAGCGACCAGCGCCATCATCCCCAGCACGCCGGTGTAAAGGTAGACGATGGGCACGAAGAAGAAGTACGAACGCAGCCGGCTGAACAGCGAGTTTCGCTGCTGGGCGAGGGACGCGACTTGTTGGTCAGCTTGGTTCATGGTCGCGCGGGCGCTAGAGAATCTATTCCACCACAGAGGCACGGTAGACACGGAGTTCGCGGACCTGCTTCGCTCTTCGCTGTTCGCTTTTAGCCAGAAGCATCTCCATTTCTTTACTTGGATGTTGCGCCTTCCAGTGACAGCCTTTCACAACTCTCGACAGAACATCGGTTGCGATTCTACGTCGACCTACAAAAGCTAATGGCTAAGAGCTAATAGCCCGATTCCTTCCGTGCGCTCCGTGTTCTCCGTGGTGAAAAAACTCCTTCACCCAGCAATCCCCATCGCGCTCATGGCTTCGCCGACCAGGAAGATCGAGCCCGTCACCACGATCAAGCCCGTCAGCCTTGCTCACGTCGCGCGCACGAGCTAACGCCGCGCGCACTGTGTCTTCCGCGAACATGGTCGAACCCGTCCGCAAGCCGGCTTGAAGCAATTCCTCCGTAGTGGCGGCGCGCGGATTGTTCACCTGCGTCACCACAACTTGTTCGGCGATGGGAAACAGGATCTCCGCCATCTCCTGCACCGCCTTATCGCGCATGGCGGCAAACACCAAGGTCAACTGGCGGCTGGGAAACGTCTCCGACAGCGCCGAGCGCAGCGCCCACGCTCCTGCTGGATTGTGCGCTACGTCGAGCACCATCTCGCGCTGATGCGTAGCCGCCGACGGCGCCAGCACCTGGAAACGTCCCGGCCAGCGCGTGTTGCGAATTCCCTGCGCCACCTGCTGCGGCGTCACCTTGAATCCGAACTGCGCCAACTCCTCGGCCGCCGCAATGGCCAACGCGATATTGCGCAGCTGATGCCGCCCCGCCAGCGGCGAATCCACTTCGATCTCCTCGCCCATCACGGTCAGCGGATAACGGCTGCGTCCGGGCGCGGCCAGCGGCCGTCCTGCAAGATACGCCTGCGCACCCGGCGATACCGGCGGCACATACTTCGCGGCACTCACCGCGCGCGCTCCGCGTTCCAGAACCACATGCCCGATGACGTCGTTGGCTTGCGGATGCTGCGGCAGCGTGACCACCAATCCATGCTTGCGGATGATGCCCGCCTTTTCGCGAGCGATCTCGGCGATGGTGTCGCCAAGATACTTTTGATGATCGAGCGAGATGTCGGCAATCACCGAGATCGCCGGCTCGACCACGTTGGTCGCGTCCAGCCGGCCGCCCATGCCGACTTCCAGCACCGCGATCTGAACATCCATGCTGGCGAAATATTCGAAGGCCATCACCGTCAGCATCTCGAAGAAACTTGGATGCCAGGGCAGCTTGCCGGAGTGCAGAAGCTGTTGCGCGGTGCGCTCCACCCGGTCGTAAATTTCGCCGAACTCGGGATCGGAGATAGCTTCGCCGTTCACCCGAATGCGCTCGTTGATGCGCACCAGGTGCGGCGAACTGTAGAGCGCGGTTTTGTATCCGGCCGCGCGCAGGATGGCCGAAAGCGTCGCGGCAGTCGAACCTTTGCCGTTGGTCCCGGCGATCAGGACGCTCACAAAGCGGCGTTCGGGATGGCCCAGGGCGTCCAGCATCTCGCGCACGTAAGCCAGATCGAACTTGTGCGACGGCGTCGAGGCCAGCTCGTGCCCCAGCGCGTAGAGCTGCTCTACTGTGCGTTGGTACGACATTAGAGATGATTTCAAGATTACAACATTGGGGAGGCGGTTGTCGGTGCGCAGTTGTCGGTTGTCGGTGGGCAGTTGTCGGTGGGCGGTTGTCGGTTGTCGGTTGTTAGCCTTCAGCCGTCAGCCGTCAGCTGTCAGCTAAGTCTCAGGCGAACATCTGCGCTTGCGCTTTGAAGGGGACGGCCTTCAGGCCGTCCGTAAGCATTGCGTTAAGGAAACTCTGATCAAGACACATCGAAGTTCCGCAGGGGCTAAAGCCCGGCCAAATTGGCGGGATTACGGCACAGCTGAAGCTGTGCCCTTTCAAAACTTAACTTGCAGGACTTGATCAGAGCTTCCCTAATCAATTCGGCTTCACAGGGTGCTAAAAACTCGATTGTGGCCGCATCTCGGGTAGAGCTGGCCTTCAGGCCAGCGTCTAAGTCGTTTATTTATTGTTTTCATAGCCGGCTTGAGCCGGCGACACCAGCGTTGTCCGAGTTTTTCGGCACTCTGTTCAGCCGCTGAGCGGCCTCCTTTCCCGGTAGCCGAGAGCGTTGGGTCGCGGCTGCGACCGCCTTTCCGAAAATTGTCATCCTGAGCGGTGTGAGGGCGCGCAAGCGCGCGAACGCAGTCGAAGGACCTGCGGTTTGCTCGCGTCACGTAACGGGGTCGCGGTGTTCTAACGGTGGCACGACGCAGGCTGCCGTCCCTACGGGACTCGGGTTCTCTTTCGCGCCTACCCAGCACTCCGCCTGCGGCTGCGTGCTGGGCTAAGCTATTCCGCCCTTCGGGCTTGAGTGTTGACTCGTTAAAACGACCTCCCTCAGCGGCTGAAGCCGAACTGATGTTGCATTACTTACGGACGGCCTAAAGGCCGTCCCCTTCAAGCTGACTCAATCGGAGTTCCAGAAGCTCGGTCTGATTAGCTCGTCATGATAAATCTAGGCCGACGTACTGACAGATAGCAGCCGAGAACGCCAAGCTGAGAACCGACAGCGGATAAATGATCACTGGCGACTGACCGGTGGCAGCCGATAACGGACAACTGAGAAGAACTAGCTGAAAGCCGAAAGCTGACAGCTGTTTCCGACAACCGCAACCCGACAACCGACAACTGATCTTCAACAACTGCCAACTACCCTCCAGCCAGTTGCTTCTTCACCGCCTCGCTTACAACCTTCCCGTCGACCCTGGCTCCGCCGAATTTTGCCATCACGTTTTTCATTACCGTGCCCATGTCCTTCATTGTGGGAGAGCCCATTTCCGCGATCACCGCCTTCACCGTGGCCACGATCTCGGCTTCGCCCAGCGGCTGCGGCATGAACGCCTCGATGATACCGATCTCCTGCGCCTCCCTGACCGCCAGTTCGTGGCGATTGCCCTTCTCGAACTGTTCGATCGAGTCCTTGCGCTGCTTGATCATGGTGGTAAATACCTGGAGCTCTTCCTGCTCCTCCAGGTCGGCGCGCTTCTCGATGCGTTTGTTCTGCAAGGCGGCTTTCATCATGCGCAGGGTGCCCAGGCGTAGCTCTTCTTTCTTGCGCATGGCGTCAACCATTTCTTTTTGAACGCGTTGGGTCAGGGTCATGGCGTCATTATAGGGGAAGGCGAAAGGCCATCACCGCGAGTTGTGACTTGGAGCACAGCAACGCTGCCAACTTGGGGTGGCTCGCCGCGCCGCGAAAGCCTATAGTTATGATGCCGGCGGTGGTCTGCGCCGGCAATTAAACCTGTGCAGGGGTATCGCTATGCTACGTAAGACACGGTTGTTTACTCCCGGTCCTACTCCTCTTCTTCCGGCAGCTCAGACTGCCATCGCCGCCGCGGACATGCATCACCGCACGGCTGAATTTCGGGAAATCTTCACCCGCACCCTGGCCGACCTGAAGACGTTCATCGGCACCAGCAATGACGTCCTGCTGCTGGCCTCTTCCGGCAGCGGCGCCATGGAAGCTGCGGTCTCCAATCTCACCTCGCCGGGCGACAAAGTGCTGGTCCTCACCGCCGGAAAATTTGGTGAGCGCTGGCGCGATCTAGCCAAGGCCTTCGGCTGCCAGATCGATTTGCTCGAGGTTCCCTACGGGCAGACGTTCAACCTTGCCGACGTGAAAGCCAAGCTGGATGGCGTGCGTGTGCTCTACATGCAAGCCACGGAAACCTCTACCGGTGCGCGGCACGACGTGAAAGGTATCGCTTCGCTGCTGAAGGGTACCGACACGCTGCTCGTCGTCGACGGCATTACCGGCCTGGGCACTACTCATTTTGAAGTCGACAACTGGGGCATCGACATCCTCATCGGCGGCTCGCAGAAAGCTGTCATGATTCCTCCCGGGCTCGCCTATCTCAGCGTGAGCGAGCGCGCCTGGAAGCGCATGGAAACCACCAAGAACCCGCGCTTCTATTTCGATCTGCGCAAGGAACGCAAATCGCAGACGAAGGGCGAGTCGGCTTTCACCCCGGCAGTCGCGCTGATCGTCGGACTGGCCGCGGCTCTGGACTACATTCGCCGCTCCGGAAACGGCAATCTTGCCGACGGCCGCGAGGCTCTCATCCACAATGCAGAAACTTCCGCAGCCATGGTTCGCGCCGGCGTGCAGGCTCTCGGCCTGAAGCTGTTTGCGCCCACTTGTCCGGCTGCCGCCGTAACCGCTGTGCTGGCCCCGGCTGGCGTGGATTCCGGCGCGATCGTGAAGGAATTCCGCGAGCGCTTCGCCATGGTTCTCGCCAATGGCCAGGGCGAGATGAAGGGACAGCTGTTCCGCATCGCTCACCTCGGCTATTACGACTACCTGGACGCCATCGGCGTCATCGGCGCGCTGGAGCATGTGCTGGTGAAAGTAGCGCCATCTCACAACTTCGAACTGGGCGCAGGCGTGCGCGCCGTGCAAGAAGCTTTTGCCGGTCAATTCGCCGAGGCGGCCGTATGAAAATCGTAGTTGCTGACAAAATCTCGTCCTCCGCATCGGCCGTGTTTGCCGAGCATCCGGATTGGAAAGTAGTGACCACCGACAAAGACACTCTGCCCGGCGAGCTAGCCACGGCAGACGCCATCCTGGTGCGCTCGGCGACGTTTGTTGACGCGGCCATGATGGCGAAGGCTCCCAAGCTGCGCGTCATCGGACGCGCCGGCGTGGGTGTCGACAACGTCGATCTCGACGCCGCTACCAAGCGCGGTATCGTGGTGATGAACACGCCCGGGGGCAATGCGGTCGCGGTCGCCGAACACACCTTCGCTCTCATGCTGTCGCTGGCGCGGAGCCTGGTGCGCGCCCACACCACCATGCAGGCCGGCAAGTGGGAAAAGAAAACGCTGCAAGGCACCGAGCTTCGCGGCAAGACTCTGGGCATCGTAGGACTCGGCCGGGTTGGCATCGAGGTTTCGCGCCGCGCCCAGGCCTTCGGGATGAAGGTGGTCGCGCACGATCCTTACGTTACGCCCAGCCTCGCCCAGCAACTGAATGTCACGCTGGCTCCGCTGGACGAACTGTACGCGCAATCCGACTACATCACGCTGCACGTCGGCCTCACGCCGCAAACCCAGGGCATGATCAACGCCGACGCGCTCGCGCAAGATGAAGAAGGGTGTGCGGCTGGTCAACTGCGCGCGCGGCGAATTGTTGAACGAGGCCGCGGTCATCGAGGCCCTGCAGTCGGGGCAACTCGGCGGCGCCGGACTCGATGTCTACAGCAACGAGCCGCTCAAGGACTCTCCGCTGGCGGCTCTGCCCAACGTCATCCTGACGCCGCACATCGCGGGCTCGACCCACGAGGCGCAGGAAGCCGTCGGGGTGCAGATCGCGCTGCAAGTGCGCGAATACCTGCTGAAGGGCGTCATCCAGAATGCGGTCAACGTTCCTTCGATCAGCGAAGAGGAATACGACGAGATGCTGCCCTACATCAAGTTGGGCGAGCGCCTGGGCACGTTCCTGGCGCAGTCCAATGAGGGCGGTGTGGAGGAGATGGGCCTGACCTACAGCGGCAAGATTGCCCACTGGAAGACGGCGCTCATCCGCAACGCTGCGGTGGCCGGCGCGCTCAACCAGATTGCGCACGCGCACGAGCGGGCCAACCTGGTCAACGCGGCGTCGATTGCCGAGGAGCGCGGCATCCGGCTCTCCGAACGCAAGAAGCCCGGCGACTCGGCGGGACCGGCTCCGAACGTGCTTCGCATGACGTTCAAGACCGGCCAGCAGGAGAACACCGTGGCCGGTTGCATCCAACCCAACGGCCTGCCGCGACTGCTGGAGATCGACGGCATCCAGGTGGAAGCGCCGCTGGAAGGCAACGTCATTTACCTGCGCAACCTCGATGTGCCCGGCGTGATCGGGCGCGTGGGAACCGTGCTGGGGCAGCACAACATCAACATCGCCAACTTCTCGCTGGGCCGCACTCGTGGCGGGCCGGAGGCTTCGGCGGTAGCCGTGGTGCAGGTGGATGGCGAGATTAACGAGTCGGCGCTCGAAGCCTTGCGGGGAATCGAAACCATCCTGCTGGCAAAGGCGATTCGATTTGGAGCGGCACAGCCCGCTCCGGTTGCTGCCAAGTAGCAGGCTGTAGAAATGTGAGCCGAGAAGCAGATCCTCCGGCGAGCGCAAGGTAACGCGGCTTGCCGGAGTTTTTTATGCCGGTAAGAGGGTTCGCCCGGAGGCAATTTTGAAGCTGACGCGCGCCGCAATTCGCGCTGGTAGAGCCAGCCTTCAGGCTGGCGTTGCGGCGACTTGAAACGGTAGAGCCAGCCTTCAGCCTGGCGTTGTGGCGACCTGAAACGGTAGAGCCAGCCTTCAGCCTGGCGTTGTGGCGACCTGAAACGGTAGAGCCAGCCTTCAGCCTGGCGTTGTGGCGACCTGAAACGGTAGAGCCAGCCTTCAGCCTGGCGTTGTGGCGACCTGAAACGGAAGAGCCAGCCTTTAGGCTGGCGTCCACTAGCGCCACAAGAACAATTTCGCCAGAGCGTTCATCGCAGATGAACGCTCTGGCGAAAGAGGATCTCGTTGTGGCTACAGGACGCGGCGCTGAAGCGCCGCTCTACCTATGCCGCCGGCTGGAAGCCGGCTCGGGTCAATAATGAAATGCTTTGACGCTGGCCCGAAGGCCAGCTCTACCCGAACAGAAGCCGAGGACTTAGCAAACTGCAGTGCCGCTCTACCGAAACTTGGCTTCAAGTCGAACGTCACCCGCTTTGTATCAGGGCACGGCTTTCAGCCGTGCCATAACCAGCGGCAACAAGTTGGGCTTCACAGGCTGCTGAAAAAGTAGCCAAGGCAAATTCCTCGTGGGCTGAAGCCCACGAGGAATAACAAAAATGAGAGAGCTTGTACGACGCACCTGAAGGTGCGCCCCTTCAAGACGGATCAAACCCAAGTTTTCCGCAACCTGTAAAGTCATGCCCTGACACAAAGCATTCAAAACCGACTTTTCTGCAGCAAGTTAAAGTCGTGCCCTGATACAAAGCGTCGATCGCAAAGATGAACGTTCAGCCGGAAAGGGGAACCTCATTGCAGGGGCGGGACGCGGCGGTGAAACACGGCTCTATCGGCGTCGCACGGGCGAAGCTTCTAGCTCTACTTGGCCGTTGCATGGCCCGCATGACTAGCGACTTCCAGCCGTACTTCGGCACGGCGCAAGGCGTATTGCACAGCCGCGTAGTCGAGATCGGGAGCGGCTTGCCGCAACGCTTCTTCCGCCTTTGCCTTGGCTTCCTGCGCGCGTTGCACGTTGATGTCTTCGGCGCGCTCGGCCACGTCCGCCAGGATGGTGACTTTGTCGGGCAGCACTTCGGCAAATCCCCAGGCTACGGCGTAGTGCTGAGTTTGGCCGCCGTGGGTATAAGAAATCTCGCCGATCATGAGTTCGGTGATGAGCGGCGCGTGCCCCGGCAGTATGCCGAGATAGCCGTTCTTGCCGGGAATCTGCACCTGGTCCGCGTCCTCGCGTACCAGCAGCTTGTCCGGCGTAATGATCTGTAAATGCAGCGTGTCAGCCATACGAAGTTATCGGTTACCGGTTATCAGTTACGACTTGTGAAGCGCTAAGGAACCTCTGATTAGGTTCGTTCCCTCAGCGGCTAAACAGTTTGCTGAAGAACTCAAACAACGCTCGTGTCGCCGGCTGAAGCCGGCTGTGAAAAAATAAATAAACAACTTAGACGCTGGCCTAAAGGCCAGCTCTACCCGAGATACCGCAGTCGAGTTTTTCAGCAAACTGTAAAACCGAAATTTTTATGCGATCCTTACGACACGGCTGAAGCCGTGCCCTTTCAAAACCAACCCTGGATCCTTACGGCACGGCTGAAGCCGCGCCCCTCCAAAGCCAACCCTGGATCAGACAAAGCCAGCCATCGGTCAGAGTTCCTCCAACCGCCAACTGCTTTTTATGCTGTGGCCTTCATCTTCTCGGCCTCTTCCAGGACCTCGTTGATGTCACCCTTCATGTAGAACGCCTGTTCCGGAATGTCGTCGTGCTTGCCGTCGACAATCTCCTGGAAGCTGCGCACCGTGTCGTCAATCTTCACGTAGCGTCCTTTCAGGCCGGTGAACTGTTCGGCCACGAAGAACGGCTGCGAGAGGAACTTCTGGATCTTGCGGGCGCGCGATACCGTGAGCTTCTGATCTTCGCTGAGCTCGTCGATACCGAGAATCGCGATGATGTCCTGCAGGTCCTTGTAGCTCTGCAGCACGCGCTTCACCGCTTGCGCCGTGTTGTAGTGAACTTCGCCAACCACGCGCGGATCGAGAATGCGCGAAGTCGAAGCCAGCGGATCGACGGCAGGATAAATACCCAGCTCGGAGATCTGCCGCGAGAGCACCGTGGTCGCGTCCAGGTGAGCGAACGTGGTCGCCGGAGCCGGATCGGTCAAGTCATCGGCGGGCACGTAAATCGCCTGCACCGAGGTTACCGAGCCTTTCTTGGTCGAGGTAATGCGCTCCTGCAACTCACCCATTTCCGTCGCCAGGTTGGGCTGGTATCCCACAGCCGAGGGCATGCGGCCCAGCAGCGTGGAAACTTCCGAACCCGCCTGGGTGAAGCGGAAGATGTTGTCGATGAACAGCAGCGTGTCTGAGCCTTCTTCGTCGCGGAAATATTCGGCGACGGTGAGCGCGGTCAGGGCCACGCGCAAACGCGCTCCGGGCGGCTCGGTCATCTGGCCGTAGATCAGCGCGGCCTTCGACTTCGACGGCTCCTTAATGTTGACGACGCCCGACTCCTGCATTTCCAGCCAGAGATCGTTGCCTTCGCGGGTGCGCTCGCCCACTCCGGCGAACACCGAGAAGCCACCATGCTTCAACGCAACGTTGTTGATGAGCTCCATGATGACGACGGTTTTGCCCACGCCGGCGCCGCCGAACAGGCCGATCTTGCCGCCCTTCAAGAAAGGCTGGATGAGGTCGATGACCTTCACGCCGGTCTCAAACATCTCCATCTGCGTGGACTGTTCGTCGAACGCTGGTGCCTGGCGATGGATGGGGTTGCGCTTGGCGGCGTTGATCGGGCCCAGTTTGTCGACCGGGTTACCGATAACGTTCAGCACGCGGCCCAGCGTCTCGCGGCCTACGGGGACGGTGATGGGTCCGCCGAGGTCGATGGCCTTCATGCCGCGCACCATGCCTTCGGTGGGCTCCATGGCGACACAGCGCACCCGGCCTTCGCCGAGTTGCTGCTCGACTTCCAGGATGACGTCGATGGGCTCCGGAACGTTGAAGCCTTCGCTGGTGACGCGCAGCGCCGAATAGATAGGAGGCAGCGCCGCCTCGGAGAATTGCACGTCCACCGCGGGACCTGAGATCTGAATAATGTGTCCGATGTTCTCTGGCATAAAATCGTTGCTCTCAGCTGTCAGCTATCAGCCGTCAGCGAAATCTTGTTAGCTGCCAGCCATCTGCCGTCAGCCGTCAGAAAAACTTTGATCACCGTTTCGCCGAAATCGCGATTCATCCGGCGATTCCCGATTGTCCGCCTGCCTTAGCTGAAAACTGACAGCTGATGGCTGACGGCTGTTAAAGCGCGGCCGCTCCACTGACGATTTCGATAATCTCTTTCGTGATCGCCGCCTGGCGGGCACGGTTCATGGTCAGCGTCAGCGAGTCGATCACTTCGTTGGCGTTGTTGCTCGCCGAATCCATGGCCGTCATGCGAGCTGCGTGCTCGGCTGCCACCGACTCCAGCATGGCTTCAAAAATCTGGAACGCAACATAGCGCGGCAGCAGGTCAGAGAAAATCTCCGCCGGTGACTGCTCGTAAATGTAGTCCACCGGAGCCGTGGCAAACTTCGCGGCTTCGGCTTCAAATTCTGTCCGCTGCGGTTCTTTCGTGCTGATGCCTGCCTGGCGGGCGGCTTCGCCCATGCGCTCGCGCTCTTCCAGGGTGAACTCTTCGGTCAGGGCCACTTCACGGCTACCCAGCTCCTGCACCGGCAGCACGCGCTGCGCAATCAGCCGCTGCGAGATAACCGACTTGAACTCGTTGAAGATGATGTAGACCGAGTCGATGCGCTGATCGCAATACGCGCTGGCAATGTGCTTGGCAATCTCGTCGACCGCCTCATACTCCACCTTGGCCAACAGGTTCAGGTGCTCGGCAACGATTTGGACCTGGCCGGTGCGCTCTTCATTCATCTTGCCCACCGGATAACGCCGCCGCAGAAAGTCGCGCCCCTTGCGGCCGATGGCCAGGATGTCGATGTTCTTGTCTTTGAAATATTCCAGGAACTTGGTCGTGGCCTTCAAAACGTTCGAGTTGAAGGCGCCCGCCAGTCCGCGATCGCCGGTGACCAGAACCAGCAGAATGTTCTGCTCCGGACGCACCGCCAGCAGCGGATTCCAGGGCTCGCCGGTGGTGGGATTGAACAGCTCGGCGCGGCTCACGGTGGACTTCAGAACGTTGACCAGCATTTGCGCATAGGAGCGCGACGCCAGCGCCCGTTCCTGCGCGCGGCGCAGCTTGGCTGCCGAGACCATCTTCATGGCCTTGGTAATCTGGCGCGTGTTTTTCACGCTGCGGATGCGCCGCCGGATGTCGCGTATGTTCGCCATTTGTTGTTATGCGCTCGCCTTGGCTGCCGGCTGATGCTCGCTGACGAAGCGCTCCTTAAATTCCTTGATGACCTTGGTGAGAGCGGCACGCAAATCGTCGTCCAGAACTTTCTTCTCTTCGATGGCCGACAGCACGCCGGGATTGGCCGTCTCGACGTAGGCGTACAGCCCTTTCTCGAAGTCGCGCAACTGATCGACCGGCATGTCGTCCAGCAAGCCCTGCGTTCCCGCGTAGATAATCAGAATCTGCTTGGAGAACGGCAGCGGCTGATACTGGCCCTGCTTCAGAATCTCGGTGAGGCGCTGGCCGCGGGCAAGCTGTTGCTGGGTCGCTTTGTCCAGATCGCTGCCGAACTGCGAGAACGCCGCCAGTTCGCGGAACTGCGCCAAATCGAGTCGCAAGGTGCCAGCAACCTGCCGCATGGCTTTGATCTGCGCACTGCCGCCGACGCGGCTGACCGACAGTCCGACGTTCACAGCCGGACGCACGCCGGAGTTGAACAAGTCGGTTTCCAGATAAATCTGGCCGTCGGTGATGGAAATGACGTTAGTCGGAATGTATGCCGACACGTCGCCTGCCTGGGTTTCAATGATGGGCAGCGCGGTCAGCGATCCGCCGCCGAGATCGGCGCTCAGCTTAGCGGCGCGCTCCAGCAGACGGGAGTGAAGATAGAACACGTCTCCGGGATAGGCTTCGCGTCCCGGAGGGCGGCGCAGCAGCAGCGAAATTTCGCGATACGCGACCGCGTGCTTGGAAAGATCGTCGTAGATGCACAGCGCGTGGCGCTTGGTGTCGCGGAAGAACTCGCCCATGGCGCACGCCGCGTAAGGCGCGATGTACTGCATGGGGGCGGGATCGGAGGCCGAGGCGGAGACGACGATGGTGTACTCCATCGCCCCGTAATCTTCCAGCGTCTTCACTACCTGAGCGACCGACGAGCGCTTCTGTCCGATAGCGCAGTAGATGCAGATCAGGTCGCGGCCCTTGCTGTTGATGATGGTGTCGAGAGCGACGGCGGTCTTGCCTGTCTGGCGGTCGCCAATGATCAGCTCGCGCTGTCCGCGGCCGATGGGGATCATCGAGTCAATGGCCTTCAGTCCGGTAGCCATAGGCTCACGCACCGGCTGGCGATTGATGACGCCGGGCGCCAGGCGCTCGATGGGGATGAACTGGTCGCTGGCGATGGGACCTTTGTCGTCGATCGGCTGGCCGAGCGAATTGACTACGCGGCCGACCATGGCTTCGCCGACGGGCACGCTCATGATGCGGCCAGTACGCTTGACCTCGTCGCCCTCTTCGACCTCGGTGTACTCGCCCAGGAGCACCACGCCCACCTGATCTTCTTCCAGGTTCATGGCGATGCCGGCCACGTCGTGTGGGAAGGCGAGGAGTTCGCCGGACATAACCTTGTCGAGGCCGTAAATGCGGGCAATACCGTCGCCGATGGACATGACGGTGCCGACTTCGTCGACCGCGATCTTCGATTCGTAGTTGTCGATCTGCTCGCGGATGAGCTTTGTAATCTCGTCTGCTTTGATCTGCGCCATAAGATTCCGTTCCAGGTGGTTCGTAGGGCTGGCTTTCAGGCCAGCGCCTCATGTCCACATAAAATTCTCAAGCCGGCTTCGCCGGCGTACCGCTCGGCTGACCGAGGTAAATTTGTTAGCCCCTCGGCTTGCCCCTATAAAATTGCTGCGACCGTACCGCTACGACTTACCGCTATAACCTTGTCATCCTGAGCGGAGGCGGCTGCTTTCGCCGCCGGAGTCGAAGGACCCCTAATTCCAGTCAGGCTTTGAAGGGGCGCACCTTCAGGTGCGCCGGCAATCTCTATTTCCGATTCCGAGCCGGCTTCAGCCGGCGACATCTGCCGTCCCTACGGGACTGGGGCTTGAACTCTCGCCTACCCAGCGCTGAAGCGCTGGGCTATCATCTTTCGTCCCCTGCGGGACTTGGTTCAGCGTCAGTCAACGTTTTGCCGAAGCAAATTGTCGACGTCAAGTATCTGCCGACCAAACTGAGCTGCTAATGTTCGTCGGCGATGCACTGCCGGTATTCTGTCGTCCCTACGGGACTCTGCGTTTTCTAACTCATGCTACCAAGCACTCCGCTGCGCTGCGTGCTGGGCTAAGCTATTTCGTCCCTGCGGGACTTGGCTCGACATCTAGTCTCGGTTTTGCCGAATCAAACTGGCGACGTCAGTCTCGATTTTCCCGAACTAGGTTGTCGACGGTCTCGATTTTGCCGAACCAGGTTGTCGACGGTCTCGATTTTGCCGAACCAGGCTGTCGACGTCAGTTATCCGCCGACTCCCAAACTCTCGACCTCAGTCATCTGCCGAACCCAACTGTCGAGGTCAGTTATCTGCCAAACCGCACTTGTGTCGACAATCCTCGTCGTTGATACCCAGCCGGCTTCGTTCTACGTCGCAACGTCCGCCCAACCGCTATAAATTGTCATCCTGAGCGGAGGCGGCTGCTTTCGCCGCCGGAGCCGAAGGACCCCTAATTCCAGTCAGGCTTTGAAGGGGCGCACCTTCAGGTGCGCCGTTAATCTCTATTTCCGATTCCGAGCCGGCTTCAGCCGGCGACATCTGCCGTCCCTACGGGACTCTGCTTTTTAATCCATGCTACCCAGCACTCCGCTGCGCTCCGTGCTGGGCTAAGCTATTTCGTGCCTTCGGCACTCGAGTAATAGGTACGCCTGCTCTGTTACCGACAAGAGAAGCTGAAATTGCCAACTCAACTTACACCAGGCGCAACCAACTTACGCCAAGCTCAACTCTTGCCGCATCTTTTCCAGGCGGCCGCGCACCGAGCCGTCGTAAATCGTGCTGCCTACGCGGACAACCACTCCGCCCAAAAGCTCAGGCGCCGACTTGTAACGGGCGCGAACCTTCTTGCCCGTCATGCGCTCCACGCGCGATTCCAACTCTTTCTTCTCTTCCGCCGACAGCGGCCGCGCGCTGGAAATTTCAACTTCCGCGAATCCCAACTGGGCGTCGAGTTCGACTTCGAACTGCCGCACCATATCGTCCAGCATGGGGATGCGGCGATGATCGATCAAGACGGCGATGAAATTCCGAATCGGCTTCACTATGCCAATCTGCTTGACAATTGCGTCCAGCACCGCACGCTTCTGGTCAGCGGAGATGGCCGGCGAATCCCATACCCGGCGCAACTCATCGCTCTCGTGGACGGCTTCCACAATCGACTTAAGCTGCTGCCTGGCGGTGTCGCCATCAATCTTGTCAGCCAGGACGACTTCTACCAACGCGCGCGCGTAACGACTGGCAATGGCGGCCATGGGCTACTTGCCGTCCTTTCCAAGCTGATCGACGAACTCGCGTACCAGCCCGTGATCGGTCGAGTCGTCCACGCGAATCTGGCGCGCAGCCAGATCAACCGCCAGCGACGCCGCATAGCCTTTCAGCTCGCGACGAGCGTTGCGGGCGATAGCCGTAATCTCGGTTTCGGCTGCCTCGACGATCTTCTTCTTGTCTTCCTCGGCAGCCTGGGCGATGCGCTGCTCTTCCGCTGCCGCTTCGCGTTCGGCGGTGGCGCGAATCTCCTCGACTTCGGCGCCCAGTTTGCTCAGCCGCGATTCGATATCGCTCAGCCGGCGTGCAGCCTCGGCGCTGGCCTGTTGTGCTTCTTTAATTCCCTTTTGGATGGACGCGGTGCGATCGCGAAATGCCTGCGGCAACTTCGACTTCAGCAGTACATAAAAGAACAGAGCGAGGCCGCCAAAGTTCAGGGCAATCGAGAGTGCGAAGGAAGTGCTTGGCCCTAGCCCGATAACGCGTCCCCACTTTTCCGCAGTGTGCGCACCTTGTTCGGTGGTTTTCGCCAGAATCTCGCCAATGCCGGCGTTGGCGCTGTCGGAACTCGGCTCGCTGGCAGCGCTGGTGCTCTGGCCGCTCGAAGCTGCAGAAGCCTTATCGCTCTCCTGCGCTGCAATCGAAATCGCGCCCAATAGAAGAAATGCGAGAAACAGGATTGTCGTAAGACGTGCTACGAAGCGGCGCGTCATTGTGCGCCGCCGACTGCGGGAGCTCTCCCGCCGGGCTTCAGAATTGTGCGGATAATATCGGACGCGAGGCGCTCGGTTTCCGCCTGCAACCCGGTGCGAGCGGCTGCCATGTCCTGCTCGATGGCCACGCGAGCTTCGCGGATCTGCTGCTGGGCGCGAGTACGCGCTTCGGCCATGGCCTGCGCCCGCATCTGCTGCGCCTGCTGACGGCGCGCGTCCTGCGCCTTGAACACGGCCATACGAGCGTCCCGCAGCTTCTGTTCGTACTCCTGAGTTCGCGCTTCCGCCACCGCCACATCGGCCCGGGCCTTGGCCACAGCCCCTTCTGTACGCTCGCGGCGTTCGCCTAAGACACGCTCCAGCGGCTTGCGCACCAGATTCTGGTAAATCGCGTACAACAGCAGCAAAAGCACCACTGTCGGAATGGCTCCGAGCAGTAATTCGCCTACTTGTTTAAGAGTGGTATCCATCCTATGTCGTGAGTGCCTACTACTGAAGACGCACTGAAGGCGCAAGGAATAAAACTGGAACTATTGAAACTAACAGAGCCGGTTTTTGATGTCAACGAAGCAAATATAAAATGCGCAGAAGCCGCTAAAACCGTGCTATTCCGGGAACCTTCCCGCCCGCATCGACCGAAATGTCTAAGACTTGGACGTACCCCGTTTGCCCGCCGCCGGCGTAACCGGGCTTTCATTATGCTGCAATAACCCCCAGTTGGCAGTCGCTTCTCCCATTTGTTGCATTCTCTCCGCATCTTTGCGGCGCTTCTCTGCTTCTTTTACGGGATCGATCTTTCGCTTCTTCATGTCCGGAGTTTACTCCCGCTTCAGGAGTAACCCACGCGCAAAGTTTCGCATCGCTAATGAGTGTCGCGAAAACTTGGGCCCGGACCGGTGAATGAGCAAGCGTAAGAATATTCAGAACCTGCAAGCACGGATCAGCCTCTCGATCATCTTTTTCCTGCTGCCCGTATTCACGGCGGCACAAGAAATTGCTGGGCATGTCTGCACTAGTGGAAAAACAAACTGCTTCTTCGCCGAAAACACACCTCCCTCAGCTGCCAAGGACGCCGACGGCTATGCGCCGCTGAGCCCCACAAGCATCGTGACCATGTACGTGCGCACACTGCATGGCGGTCCGCTGGCCCATCACTGGATTGAGTTGGAGAGTTCGCGCGGGCCGGTCACCATCGGCTACGGCCCGGCGACGATTCCGTTCATCGACGCGGGACAGATCTCGATTTGGTACGCAGACGGTGAGGTCGAGAAAAGAGGGCGGCTGCCTCTCCTCTCGACTCACTTTAACTATGCCAAGCCGCCAGGCTCAGGCCACGTCATCGGCGAACCGATTCACCTGACGCTGGCCCAGTCAGACACTCTGATCGAAAAGCAGCGGCGCCGCAGGTTTGTGTTTCCCTACATCCCCATCTTCCACGACTGCCGCACATTCGTCTGTGCCATGCAGTCGTCGGTCAACGGGAAATCAGCTCTGCCCTGCTATCTGCTCTTCAAAGGCTACTGGTAAGCCGTCTTACCAGATGCGAACCCGATCGGCCGGAGCCAGGTACAAGGTCTCACCCGGCTTGACGTCCATGGACGTATACCAGGCATCCACGTTGCGCACCGTATCGGCACGATACTGCGCAGGTGAATGAGGATCGGTCAACACCTGCTGGCGCAATGCTGCTTCCCGCGACTTCGACGCCCAAGTCTGTCCGAAGGCGATGAAGAACTGCTGGTCGCTGGAGAACCCATCCTGCACCGGGCCGGGCTTGCCGCCCAGCGACGCACGATAGCCGTCATAAGCCGCCGATACTCCGGCGAGATCGGCAATGTTTTCGGCCAGCGTCTGCTTACCGTTCAGATGAATATCAGGGAACGGCTGATACGTGTCGTACTGCGCTGCCAGACTGGCGGTTGCGGCTTCGAAGTGCTCGAGATCGCTAGGTGTCCACCAGTTCCGCAGTGCACCTTTGGAGTCGAAAGCGGAGCCTTCGGAATCGAAGGTGTGGCTGATTTCGTGACCGATAGTCGAGCCAATCCCGCCGTAGTTGGCGGCGTTAGGGGCTTTGGGATCGAAGAACGGCGGCTGCAAGATCGCGGCCGGGAAGTTCAAGGCATTCTGCAAGGGCAGATTAACGGCATTCACCGTCTGCGGATCCATCGACCACTCTTTGCGATTGACCGGCGCACCCAGGCGATTCAAGTCGCGCTGGTATTGAAACAGGCTGCCGCGCCAGATGTTTCCGAAAGCGTCGTCGGCCTTCACCTCGTAAGCCGAGTAGTCAATCCAGGTCTCGGGATAGCCGACGCCAACGTACAGCGTGTCCAGCTTGCTCTTGGCTTCGGCTTTGGTCTTCGGATCCATCCAGGTGAGAGCGTCGATGCGCTGCCGGAAGGCGGCAATGATATTAGCAACCATGGCTTGCGCCTGCGCCTTGGCTTCCGGCGAGAAGTACTTCTGCGCGTAAATCTGGCCGACGTCGTCGCCTAGCAAACGGTTGACGATAAACACCGCTCGCTGCCAACGCGGACGCTGCTGAGGCGTGCCTTGCAGGATCGCGCCAAAGTACGCGTAACGCTCGTCGGCCAAAGCTTTGGGCAGCACCGCGGCGTACTCTTCGATCAGGTGATATGCCATCCAGTCCTTCCAGGTGTCCAGCGGAGCGGACGCCACCAGCGCCGACTCGCCGGCAAACGCCGTTGGCTGCCAGACCGTGAAGGTAGCCTGCTTGGTCAGCCCTGCGCCCTTGAAATACGCTTCCCAATCCAGGCCCGGCGCCTTGACCTCAAAGTCCGACTGCTTCCAGGTGTTGTTGGCCTTATGAATGTCCTCGTTCTCCGAGAGGCTGATGTGTTTCTCGGCAATCGAGTGTTCCAGCTCGACGATGCGCGCGGCCCGGGCATCCGTGTCCGAGAATCCCGCCAGCTTCAGCATGGCGGAGACGTGTGCCTGATACTTGGTGCGTAGATCCTTCATGCGCTCGCTGTCGGACAGGTAATATTCACGATCGGGCAATTGCAATCCGCCTTGCAGAATGTAGGCAGCATAGTGCTCCGAATCAGCGAAACCGGGCGCCACCCACAATCCAAACAAGTGCGCGGTATGGAAGTTAGTGTTGTTCAGCGCATCAACGTCGGCGCGCAGACTCTCGCCCAATGCGGTCGCCAGCTCCTTCTTGTTGCTGATGGCCTCGATGGCCTTCAGGTGCGGCTGCAACGGCTCAAGGCCTTTGGCCTCGATGCCGGCCTCGTCCATGTAGGAGTTGTAGAGATTGGCGATTTTGCGCGACGGCGCCCCTGCAGGCGCGCTGCCCTTGGCCGCTTCCTCGATGAGGTCAGCCGTCTGCTTGTCGCTCTTGTCGGCCAGGGTGTTGAAGACGCCGATGCGGGCGCGGTCAGCGGGAATTTCCGTGCGCTTGATCCAGGCGCCGTTGGTGTACTCGTAGAAGTTATCGCCCGGCTTCACCGAGGGGTCCATGTTTGCGACCGAGATGCCGTGGATCGTGGGGGCTGGAGCTTCCTGCGCGTAGGCCGCAAAGGAAGCGAACACGAACGCGAACAACAGACAGGGTTTAAAAGTTGAATGTAGGAAATTGCTAGGTTTCATCAATGCTCCGGAGATCCGCTGCTGGAAGGAGTGCGAACCTGAATCAGACTAATTGCAAACAAAAAAGGGTAGCACGACGACATCCAGTTGACATCGGGTTATGGGACGCGGGGCTGGCTGGATGGGACGAAGCGAAGCTGTGTCATCCAAAAATGATCTTACCAGTAAGATTAATCAGCAATCTTACCAGTAAGACTATTTTCTGCTTGAACTTGAGTCTCGTGGACTCAGGCCAGCTCTTTCCGCGCATCAAGGCGCGCCCTTCACAAACTCCGGCTGCTTGCCTTCGGCCCACGGGTCATAGGTCTGCACAAAGATCATGCGATCGCGAATGGTAGGGTGGTCCCACATCCAGAATTCGGCAAACTTGCCAACATAAGGGTAGTCGAGCGAAACCTCGCCCAGAATCTGAAAGGCTTCGGCATCATTGACGGCTGCATTGGGAATCAGGCCGTGAACCACTTCGACTCCATACTGGTCGGCCTGGTGCTCATAGTGGCGGGAGACGGCGCTGAAAATCGGAGTGGCAAAGAACGTCAGCAGGCTAATCACCAGGAACAGCAGCGGCAGTGAGGCCCAATCGTCCACGCCGCGGATTCCCCACGCCTCGCCGTAGCGCGCCGATCATCGCGTTCACCAGCCGGTATCCCACGTAAAACAGGATCAGCAAAATCAGCAGGATAATGGTGACCTGCTTTGGGAATATGGCCGAGCACGTAGTGTCCCATCTCATGGCCAAAGACGAACAGCGTCTCCGGGGTGGTCATGTGCTTCATCGTCGTGTCCCAGACCACGACGCGCTTGGTGGCTCCGAAGCCGGTGACATAAGCGTTCAGCGTGGTGGTTTTCTCGCTGGCCTTCATCTCGAACATGCGCTCGGGGGGAATGTCCATGCCGGCGCGATGCACCACGCGCTCGATCTGTGCCACCAGGTCTGCATGATGGTCGGTGAGCGGCTCGAACTTGTTGAACATCGGCTCGATCCACACCGGCTCGACGAACATCACCAGAAGGACGATCGGGAATCAGCGCCAGCCAGAAGTAGAACCACCAACGCCGGGCGCTGCGCCGCAGGACGCCATAAAGAATCCAGCCCAGCAGACTGGCAAAGATAAAGCCGAGCAGCAAGCCTTTGCCCCAGTCGCCAAACCACGATCCCCAGCCTTGCACCGAGAGCCCGTACTTGAGCCCGATATGGTGCTCGTACAAATCGAACGGCAGTTGCGTTAGCTCCAACGCGAGAACGAACAGGCACATCACCACGATGGCTTGCACCAAGCGATCGCCGCGACAACGCTTCTGCCCAGTCGCGTAGCCAGACGCCGAAGCGGGTCCCGCAACATCAGCCACAGAACCAGGAAACCCCAGAGCGTAGTAACGAAATACAGGGCGTAGTGGATCTTGTACAGCGCATAAGCCTTGGCCAGCTTGTCCGGCGGCAAGGTGTAGTGCAGCAACGGCTGCTGGAATACCGCGGCGGAGTTTGATGAGGAGGCGCGATTCTGCGCCGAAGCCAGGGCGAGCATCCCGAACAGCAGCAGGAAAAGCAGCAACCACCAGAGCGCGCGGGATAATGGTAGTGCGGCGCTTCAGCGCCGCGTCAAAGCCACCGTAATTGCGAGGGGGCTTCAGCCCCGGCATCGGAATCGCAGCTTCGATCGGAATTTCCTTGAACATCGGATCTCCCAGCCACCTCACAGAAGTCTAGCACCCGGCCCATCGTGGCGGGTCGACTAGCGTCAAAATGACATGCCGAAGAGCTAGGTCTGGCCCCATCCTCCCTGTTTTCAGGCAGTTGAAATGGTTTCCCGGAAATTGTGCAACTGCTTGGAAATTCAGCAGTTATATCGCATTTTCTCTTGACATTTCCACAGCCGGGCGTAGCATAAAAGCATCACCTCCGATCCATTTCAGGATCGAATGGGCTCGGAGCCAAGGAAATCGTCACCGCTCCTTGGCATCGGGCCTATTTTTTTGCCCGCTTGCTTGCAAGTCCCCAAGCGATTGCTGTACCAATCGAAGTCGTAACTGCAGTTCTCATATCTGATGAATGCTAAAGGTTCTGTTCGCTTTAGGGCTATTTTTTTGCCTGACTCCCTGGGCATCGCCGCCGCTGGCACTTCTGGCCGGTCTTATCTTCGGCGCTATCGCCGTCCACCCTTATAAAGGCGAGTCTCGTAGGCTTTCGAAGATCTTGCTACAGTCCGCCGTCGTCGGGCTGGGCTTCGGCATGAACTTGCAAGAGGTGGTGCACGCCGGCAAAAGCGGATTTCTCTACACCGCGCTTGGCATCGCCTTCGCCATGAGCATCGGCACCCTGCTGGGCAAGTTGTTCCACGTCGGACAGCGCGCCGCTTTCCTGATTTCGACCGGCACCGCCATCTGCGGAGGCAGCGCCATCGCCGCGGTCGGCCCCATTACCGGCGCAACCGAAGATGAGATGTCCGTGTCGCTGGGCACGATCTTCGTGTTGAACTCCATCGCGCTGCTCACCTTCCCCACCATCGGCTTGTGGCTGAAACTTTCGCAGACTCAGTTCGGCCTGTGGGCCGCGCTGGCGATACATGACACCAGCTCGGTCGTGGGTGCCTCAGCAAAGTACGGAGCGATTGCCCTGGCGGTCGGCACTACGGTGAAGCTGGCGCGCGCGCTTGTGGATCGTCCCGTTGTCGATTGCGACCGCGGCGGTGAAGGGCAGCAAGACGCGCATTCAGTGGCCGTGGTTCATCCTGTTCTTCTGCCTGGCGGCAGTAGCTAACACCTATTTCTATCCCGGGGCAACCGCGTATCACTGGCTTAGCAACGCCGGCAAGCTGATGCTGGTGATCACGCTGTTTCTGATTGGCGCCAGCTTGTCGCCGGCCACGGTGCGCAAGGTCGGCCCACGCCCGCTGCTGCAAGGCGTCGTGCTCTGGATTATCGTCGCGGTGACAAGCTTGCTGGCGATTCGCGCAGGGTGGATCAGGATCTAAGGCGCGTCATCGATTTGCGGTTGCGATGATTTGTGAATGTGATTGCTCGCATTTGCGATGGTTTTGCCCTGGATGATTTGTGTCTTGCGGCGATCTGGATTTGCGAGTCGGCAGTATGCGATGGCGGGTTCGCGATAGTTGTTTATAACCTCTCAACCTTTTGTCATCCTGGCAAGTCCGCGGGGGACTCAGATTCCAAATTCTATCGCCCAGGCATCGATTGCGATGATTTGCGTTTGAGATAAGCCAATGAGAGTCGGGTTTGCAGGATATTGCGCGCACGCGCCAGTGTCGCCTTGCGGGACGAAAGATGATAGCCCAGGCTTCAGGCTGGGTGGGCAGATAGGATTGGAATTGAGTCCCCCGGGGACGGCAGAAGTTTTACACAGACTCTAAAGCGAGGGCTGTCATCTTTGGTCCGCGGTGGGCCTGGCGCATGTCCTACGAAAACTTTGAACAAGTGGAACCCGAGGTTCCTCAGCGGCTAAAGCCGGAACGAATTTACAATCATTGCGGCACGGCCTAAAGCCGTGCCACTTCAAAGCGACAAGCTCAAGGAATCAGAGTTTCCCTAACAATCGTGAACGGCGCGCACCGGCTTATCCCAAATGCGGCGAACCAAGGCTGACAACCGCGCATACAACCAACAACGGGCAACCGCTGATGGGTACTGCCTATGACAACTGACAACTGACAACTGACTACTGACATACTGCTTCTGGCTCTACCCTTCTGGCTTCTTCCAGCACCTGCGAAACTTCTTCCCACTCCGCCATCAAGGCTTCGAGCTCCGCGCGCCGCTTGGCCAGCAGCTCGGTCCACTTCGCCGTCTCTTCCGCGCTGACGAACGACTGCAACTCACGTTCGCACTCGGCGATGCCGTCTTCCAGTTGCGCGATTCCCTGCTCCACCTGCTGATGCCGGTCCTGCATCTGCTTCAGCTTGATGGGATTGATGCGCTTCTTCGACTGGCCTTGCGATTTCGGCTCGACGTAGCCCGGTACATCTGACAATGTGGGAGCCCAGGCTGTCTGCTCCGCCTCGCCTTCGCCTGATTGCTGACGCTGCTTGCGCCACAAATAGTCTTCGTAGTTGCCGGGAAAAACTTCGACGCGGCCATCGCCGATTTCGAAAATCCGCGTCGCCAGCTTGTCGATGAAGTAGCGGTCGTGCGAAACGAACACCACCGTGCCGTTGTATTTCTCCAGCGACTCCAGCAACACGTCCTTGGCGCGCATGTCGAGATGGTTCGTGGGCTCGTCGAGCAGCAGGAAGTTCGAAGGATGCAGCAGCATCCGCGCCAGCGCGTAGCGATTGCGCTCGCCGCCGGACAGCACGCCGATCGGCTTGAACACGTCATCCTCAGAAAACAGGAAGCAGCCCAGCACGCCGCGCAGCTCGGTCATCGACTTCTGTTGCGCCACCTGCGACAGATCGTCGAGCATGCGCGCCGACGGATCGAGCTCCTTGTACTGGTCCTGCGCGAAATAGTCCGGCTCGACGTTGTGGCCGAGCGTGAGTGTGCCTTCGGTCAGCGGCTCGAGGCCGGTCAGCAGTTTGATCAGCGTGGATTTTCCCGCGCCGTTGATCCCCACCAGCGCAATGCGGTCGCCCCGCTGGATGGTGAAATTCACATTGCTGAAAACGTGTTTCGGCCCGTAGCTTTTGGCCACGTCGCTACATTCCACCACCGTCCGCCCGCTGGGATTGGGTTGCGGAAAGGTAAAGTGAATGGTGCTCTCGTCCGGCGGAATTTCGATGCGCTCGATCTTCTCCAGTTCCTTGATGCGGCTCTGCACCTGCTTGGCCTTGGTCGCCTGGTAGCGGAAGCGGTTGATGAACGCCTCGAGCTGCTCGATGCGATCGCGCTGGTTCTTGTACGCGGCGACCAGCGAGTCGCGCCGCTCTTGCTTCTGCGACAGATATTTTTCGTAGTTGCCGCTGTAGAAGTTGCACCCGCTTGTTCCAGATCTCGGCGATGCGGTCGACGGTGACGTCGAGAAAATAGCGGTCGTGCGAAATCAAGCACGTAGGCAAACGGATAAGCGAGCAGATATTGCTCCAGCCAGTTGCGCGTCTCCAGATCGAGGTGGTTGGTGGGCTCGTCGAGCAGCAACAGGTTCGGCTTCGACAGCAGCAGCTTGCCCAGCGCGATGCGCATCTGCCAGCCGCCGGAAAACTCTTCGGTCTAGCGCGTCCAGTCTTCCTTGCGAAATCCCAGGCCGTCGAGCACGGTGCCCACCTGCGAATCAAGCGCGTAACCGTCTTTCACGCGGAACTCGCCGGAGATGCGCTGGTAGCGGTCGGCCACCTGCGCGTATTCGGCGGACGCGGGATCGATTTCGCCCATCTTGTGCGCCAGGTCTTCCATCTCCTGCTCCAGCGCCTGCAGATTGCTGAAGACCGACATGCATTCGTCGAAGACGGTGCGTCCGGAGAGTTGCAGGCCATCCTGCGGCAGATAGCCGAAGGTGGTGTACTTGGCGGAGACAATGCTGCCGTAGTCCAGCGACTCGATGCCGCCGAGAACTTTCAGCAGCGTGGATTTGCCGGTGCCGTTGGCGCCCACCAGTCCGACGCGCTCATTCGGCGTGATCAGCCAATTGAGTTCGTCGAAGAGGAGTTTGGGGCCAAAGCGTTTGCCGGCAGAGGAAAGCTGAATCATGATGAGGTGGTCAGTGCAAGAGCAGTCATTCAGGCCCGCATTCGCGATTACAGGTAGAGCGGACCTTCAGGTCCGCGTCCAAGCCATCCCCGACTGACAAATATAGCCGGCTTCAGCCGGCAAAAAAACTTCATTCAGTGCCGCCGGGCTAAAGCCCGGCTCTACTCTTTACTGTGGCGCGTGACGCGGCGCTGAAGCGCCGCTCTACCACCCATCGCAATGCAGCACCTGAAGGCTGCCCGTTCAAGACAAGAGCCAAATGATCAACGACAAGAACAGGCGCTAAAGGCCAGCGCTGCAAGCTAAAGGCTAAAAGCTAACTGCTAACAGCCGCCCTTATCAATTGCTCTTCTTCTGTCCCCGCAGAATTTTGTCGTCGATGGGCTTGCGGCCGGCGAAGCCTTCCTGCATGCCGTGCCAGTGGGTGATCTTCGTCTCGCCCAGCTTCCAGCACAGCAGGATCACGTCGTCGCCGACTACGCAGGGGAAATCGAGCAGCCCGATGTCGAGGTCTTTCACCTGCACGCCGGTGGCATCGATCTCGGCCACGGCGTCTTTGGCGCGCTGCAAAGCTTTCTCGCGCTCGGCTTTGCGCCGCGCAACTGCGACCACGTCAACCAGCATGCCGCCGTTGACGAAGATGCGGTTGGCCAGCGCCTGCTGCTCGGCGTCAACTTCTTCGATCAGCGCTTTGGCCTGAATGGCGGAGCGCAGCAACGACTCCAACACGGGCAGCAGCGTTTCGGCTTCCGCAACGGTAAAAGTTCGCGCCATATCGATTTCAGTATCACCCAGGTTGGCCAGGACTCGCGCCTGGTGACGATTCATTACGCGGCGACGGTGTTCCCGCAGATCAGACCAATACCGCGGGACCCGGCGCCAATATTTTTCTCGAGGACGTCTGCGAATAATCACTGGATATCTAACATCCTATCAAGTGCGACGCGCGCCCACCTCTTTACATTCGGTTTTACTTGAATTTGGTTAACGATATTGCCGTCCACCAGGTTCTCCAGGGCCCAGCACAGGTGCTGCGGCGAGATGCGAAACATGGTCGTGCACAGGCAGCCTGAGTCGTCCAAGGTGATCACGCGCTTGTCGGGATTTTCCTTCGCCAGCCGGTTGATCAGATGAATCTCCGTGCCGATCGCAAACGACGAGCCCGCCGGTGCCTCGCGCACTACTTTGATGAGATAGTCGGTCGAACCGATTCCGTCCGCCTTCTGGCAAACTTCCCAACGACACTCGGGATGCACGATCACCTGAATGCCAGGATAGCTGGCCCGCACCTTCTCCACGTGCTCCGGCAGAAAGCGCTGATGCACCGAGCAGTGGCCCTTCCACAGGATCGCCTTGGCTTTGCGCAGACGCTCCGCCGTGAGTCCGCCTTGTAGCTGGTACGGGTCCCACACTACCATCTCGTCCAGCGGGATGCCGCGGGCGAAACCCGTGTTGCGGCCCAGGTGCTGATCGGGCAGGAACAGGAGCTTGGGATTGCGGTTGAAGCCCCAGTCGAACGCGCCTTTGGCGTTGGACGAGGTGCAGACCAACCCGCCGCGCTCGCCGCAGAACGCCTTGATGGCGGCTGTCGAATTCATGTAGGTGATGGGCGTGATGCCGTTGCCTTCATCGTCGGTAAGCCCGAGATTCACGAACTGCTCCCAGGCATCTTCGACTTGCCCGATCTCGGCCATGTCGGCCATGGAACAGCCGGCGTTGAGGTCGGGGAGGACAACGGATTGGCCGGGGCGCGCCAGGACGTCGGCACTTTCGGCCATGAAGTGCACGCCGCAGAAAGACGATGTAGCTGCCTTCGGCCTGCGCTGCCATCTGCGAAAGGCGGTAAGAATCGCCGCGATAGTCGGCATAACGCACGACTTCATCGCGTTGATAGTGATGACCCAGAATGACGCACTCGCTGCCTAAAGCCTGCTTAGCAGCAGCAATGCGCTCATCCATGGAGAGGTCGGGGAGTACCAGATAATTTTCGAGCGAGCAGGATACTGCTTCTGCAATTGGTGCTGTAGCCATCTCTATGTCTCTGCCTTCAGTCCCGGCCGCGTGCGATTCCGTGATCGGAGGACACGCCCCGGAACGGGGATGTTGAAAGCTGACTCGCTGCTCCAGTAGATCCACTGCGTTGGAAAAACGCCCGACCTACGGGGATGTTGAAGCTGCAAGTTGACGCTTCTTTACAACTCACTCCATTCGATGACTCTGCAACGCCATTCGCTACAAAAACGAGAACCGCGTCTGACTTTCGACGCGGCCACGATTTACGACATCGCGCTGGAAAGAGGCATCGAACAGGATATTGTTACGCTTTGGTGAAGAATTAGCAAGGGCGACGCCGTCGTGCCACCCGTGGAAATGCGCCACTGTCTTTCCCGTAGATACATTTGTATCTACAATCATGATAATCTCTTATTGGAGGTTCGGCATGCGTGCACGAAAAATTGTGAAGTGGGGTAACAGCATGGCAATTCGCATACCTAAAGTTGTGCTCCGCGACGCCGGACTGCAGGAGGGGGACGTTCTGGTATTCGGAGCAAAGAACGGCTCCATTGTGGCGAAACCGGTCAAAAAGAAAACCAGCTTAGCCGAGTTAGTTGCGAAGATGTCACCCGAAAATATTCACGAAGAAGTTGATTGGGGCAAAGCCAGAGGAAAAGAGGCGTGGTAAGACGCCCTTATGTTCCGGACGCGGGCGATATCGTGTGGGTTTCGTTCGATCCGCAAATCGGTCACGAACAATCAGGCCGGCGGCCAGCCTTAATTCTCACTTCGAGCATCTATAACGAGAAAGCAGGTCTTGTTCTAGGCTGCCCAATAACCTCCAAGGTTAAAGGCTATCCATTTGAAGTCGCCCTTTCAGGACGTCGGGTTCAAGGTGTAGTTTTGTCCGACCAGATTCGTAGCCTGGACTGGCGATCTCGACAGTTTACCTTCATCGAACGTGCTGGCGACGAGAGCATGGAAGCTGTGAAACAGGCTTTAAGCGCTCTGCTTCAACTTAGCTGAAAAAATCGTCAGTCATCCGAGATTTGTCAAAGGCTGTCACACAGCCTCATCATCCCCCGATGTGAACCATCGTTCTCGATGCCGGCACAAAGCCGGGTTCGCCGATGTGATGCCGCTCTTCCTTGTGGTCGACGGCATGTCGAATGAAGTCAGCCATGTCGGCGTCACTGGCGCCACGTTGCATCAGCGCAGCAAGATCGTGCTCGCGCACCGAGAACAGGCAGGTGCGAATCTTGCCGTCGGAGGTGACGCGCACCCGGCTGCAATGTCCGCAGAAAGGATGTGACACCGGCGCGATAATGCCGATCTCGCCGACACCGTCTTCAAAGACGTAGCGGCGGGCGGTCTCGCTGCCGAGATGCCCAACTTCGCGCAGAGGCATGAAGTCCGCCATGCGCCGCAGGATCTCGTCGAGCGTTACCACGATTTCAGGCGACCACACGCGATCCTCTTCCAGCGGCATGAACTCAATGAAGCGCACGGCAACGCCTTCTTCGCGCGCGAAGCGTCCGAAGGCCGTGATCTGGTCGTCGTTGAAACCGCGCATAAGCACGCAGTTAACCTTCACCGGACTGAGCCCGGCGCTGCGCGCGGCACGAACTCCGGCCAGCACTCGCTCGTATCCGTTGGGCACACGGGTGATGCGCGCGAAGCGTTCCGGATCGACCGCGTCCATCGAAACCGTGACGCGGCTCAGGCCGGCGTCAGCCAGCGGCTGCACCATGTCCTCGAGCAGGTGTCCATTGGTAGTGATGGCGATGTCAAGTGGATTGCCTTCGAGCGTCCGCATCTGGCCCAGCTCGCGAACCATGTCGAGCAGGCCTTTGCGCAGCAGGGGCTCGCCGCCAGTAAGGCGGACCTTGGTAATTCCCAGGCCAACGAAGACGCGCGCCATGCGCAGGTAGTCGGCTATGGGCATCTCGGGAAACTGCGGCCCATCGTTGCCCGAGCGGCAGTAGACACACTTGTAGTTGCAACGGTCGGTGATGGAGATCCGCAGGTCACTGATGCGGCGTCCGAATTTGTCTTGAAGAAACACGCTATTCGCTTTTCGCTTTTCGCCAATACCCATCACCAGCAACTCTGGAGAAGAGCGAAAGGCGAACTGCGAAGATCGCTTTCTTGTGCAAGAAAAAGGACAGGCGCAGGCGCGTTCTTACACGCGGCGGGTTGTTCCCTTTCCAAGCACGGGAGGCGTGGACGTTTCCCTCCACACCCTCGGTTCCGCAAACCTCGCGGAACGCCGCCGACGCAGCCATCGGTATGCCATTAGGCCGCGGAGGTCGGAAACAATGAATTGCCATTATATGATGCGCGGGCGGGTAGGAAGCAGCAGGAAAAGGCGAGCGGGTAGTGAATCGTGGCTAGTGGACAGAAAGAGGGTGCCGTATGGCTCCGCAAGCAATCATTCCGGCTATAGCGGTCCTTCGACTCGCGGTACTGCCGCTCGCTCAGGATGACAGCCGCTACGCGCGCACTGCTTATCTGGCGAAGGCGAATAGCGAATGGCGAAGAGCGGCCGACGGCTGAAAGCTGACGGCTGATAGTGACGGCTGAAAGCTTCACCATCACATGCCTTCGTAGTTCGGGCCGCCGCCGCCCTCGGGTGGAACCCAAGTAATGATCTCGTAGGGGTCCATGATGTCGCAGGTCTTGCAGTGCACGCAGTTGGACGGATTCAGGTGAATCTCCAACCCGCTCGGCGTGTCCTGCGCTTCCACCATCTCATACACATTGGCGGGACAGAAATTCTTGCAGGGGTTGCCGAACTCCGTCACGCAACGTTCGTTGCAGATGGTCGTATCGTGAATAACCAGATGCGCCGGCTGGTCCTCTTCATGCTTCGTGCCTGAGTGATACAGATCCGTCAGCTTGTCGAAGGTCAGCTTGCCGTCGCCCTTGGCTGGGCCGATGATGTTGGCCTCTGCGCCGCCGTCCTTGGGAAGCCGATGCAGTTGCTGCATGCGTCGGTGTCCCGCTTCGTTATCGTAGTGCGCATGCAAGCCGCGGCCACCCGTGAACTGTTGCAGGCCGGCATGAAACATTCCGGAGAGAAATCCCTTTTCAAAGCCCTGATGGAAATTGCGGACGGGCCACAGCTCTTCCTTGATCCAGCTCTTGTCGACGCGGGACTGAAAGCTCTCCAGAATCTCCAGCGAGAAGTTCTGCTGCACCATGGCGTCAAACGCGGTTTCAGCGGCCAGCATGCCGCTCTTGATAGCCAGGTGAATTCCCTTCAGCCGTTGTGAGTTCAGGATGCCGGCGGAGTCGCCCAGAATCATCCAGCCATCACCGGCCAGCGGAGGGATGCACCACCATCCGCCGTAAGGCAGCGACTTGGCGCCGTACCGCACCATCTTGCCACCCTCCAGCAACTTCGCGATGAAGGGATGCCGCTTGAACTGCTGCAACACTCGCTGCGGATCGATGCGCGGATCGGCATAATCCAGACCGGTCACAAACCCAAGCGAGACGACGTTGTCTTTCGACCCGTATATCCACGCCCCACCGTATTCGTGGAAGGTCAGCGGATACCCCATGGTGTAGATGACTTCGCCCGGGGCGATGCGGCCGGCAGGCAGCTCCCACAGTTCTTTTACACCGACACCGTATGTCTGCGGATTGCGTTCGCGATCCAGCTGGAAGCGCCCAATCAGCTGCTTGGTCAAGGAGCCGCGCGAGCCTTCGGCCAGGATGACGACCTTGGATTTGAGATCGTAGCCGGGCTCGAAATTCGATTTCTGCTGGCCGGTTTTGTCGACGCCCTTGTCGTCGGTGCGCACGCCCGCCACTCGCCCTGACTCGAACAGCAACTCGGAGCCGGCAAATCCGGTGAACACGGTGATTCCCGCTTCTTCTACTTTGCTGCCCAGCCACTTCACGAACTTGTTAATCGAAATGACATAGTTGCCGTGGTCGCGCATGGGCGGCGGCGTGATGGGAAACTTAAACTTTCCCGTCTCGGTGAGGAAATAAACGGCTTCTTTGCTAACCGGCGCGTCGAGCGGCGCTTCTTTCTCGAAGCCAGGCAGTAGTTCGCGCATGGAACGGGGATCGAGCAGCGCTCCCGACAAACAATGCGCGCCTATTTCGCGCGCCTTCTCCAGCAGATAGATATTTTCCTTGCTGAGCTGCGCGTCGGGATGGGTGGCATTGTGCTCATCGATGAGCTGCGACAGACGGAGCGCGCAGGCCATACCCGCAGGGCCGCCGCCTACAATGACAACGTCTGCCTCCATGACAGGACGGTCAACACCTTGGATTGGTTTGCGAAATACGATCATTCGGCCTTATTCCAGAAAACGGGGCGGTTCCGACGCCCACCTGTGCTTACCAGGTACGGCAGCAGTATGCCACATTGTCAGACAGAGCGTATTTGACGATACGTATGATGTACGCGAACTGATCGGCGTCAGTTCCTATATAGCGATGCAACTTGCGACCGCTGCTCATGATTAGTGCGAATGCACTCTTGCTTATTTATAGCTGCTGAGACGGCTCTCCGAACAGGAATAAATCCGGGATGAACCTCGCGTTGGGTCGCCCGCTGCCGTCAACTCTCTCAGACGCCCTTTGCTTTCTTCACTTCTTCGATTAGCGGCGGCACGATGTCAAACAAATTGCCAACCACCGCGATGTCCGCGATCTCAAAAATCGGCGCTTCCGAATCTTTATTGAGCGCAATGATGGTGCGCGCCCCTTTCATTCCAACCACGTGCTGGATCGCGCCGCTGATCCCGAGCGCCAAATAAAGTTTAGGCGCTACCGTTTGTCCTGAGGACCCGACCTGGCGATCCATCGGCAGCCAACCGGAATCGCAGATAGGACGCGAAGCCGCGATTTCACCGCCTAAAGCCTCCGCCAGTTGCTTCGCCAGTTCAATGTTCTTCTGTTCTTTGATGCCGCGTCCCACGGCTACGATGATCTCAGCTTGCGTCAGATCCACGGCCTGTTTGGCTTCTTTGAATGGAGCCTCAGGCTTGTTCCGCACCACTCCATCAGGGATTTCCAGGGTCACGGTCTCCACCGGTGCCGCTCCGTTGCCCGCCTGCACCTGGTCTCCCCGGAACGAGCCGTTCTGGAAGGTCGCGAAGTACGGAGCCTCGCCGACAAACGCAACGTTCGCGGCAAACTTACCCTGAAACATCTGCCGAGTGAACAGCAGCTTTCCGCCTTCATACTTGTAGCCAACAGAATCGCTGATCAGTCCACGATTCAGCGCGGCTGCAAGCTTAGGAGCAAAGTCGCGCACCTGATAGGTATGCGGCATCAGCACCAGCTTCGGCTGCTTTTGCTCGATAAAACTTTTCAGGCCGGCGACAAATCCGTCCGGAGTGTACGGCTCCAGCTTGGATGATTCGAGGGCGTAGACCTTCGCCACCTTCTTCGCTGCGATCTCGTTGGCAATGTCGCCGATGCCGCTGCCGGCAACTGCGGCTTCCAGCGTCCAGCCGGTTTCGGCGGCCAGAGCCTGCGCGCCGGTTAGCGTTTCCAGGGAAACCCGATTCAACTTGCCTTCACGTTGTTCCACTACAACCAGGATGGTATCTGCCATTTCAGTCCGTTCTTGCAGTTATGGTCGAAGCCGGGGACAAGGTTCTCCGCCGCTCCAACGACAGAGCTCAGTGTTGATTCCGGCGCCGCAGAGACTGCCGCCGGAGCAAATGTATGAAAGCCTCTCAAGCGCTGATTACCGGTTCCGAGCCCGCACGCCTGCTCCAATCAAGCTCAACAGCAGGCCCGCGACAGCCAGGCACGCCGCGATGACCTGGAACCGTGTCTCGCCCAGCTTGATTGCGGCTGGGTTGAAAAACAGAACCAGGAATGCGAACAGGATCATGACCCAGCCGACGATCATGACGGCCGAACCAGTCTCACGCTTATCTATCGACGATGACATAGCCGTCTCCTTGCGTCCTACGACCAGCCACCCTCGCTCTACCCAAACTTTTTTCGCGACGGGACGTACACCGCGCCGATCAGGCGACTTGGTGATCCTCGGCATCGTCTTGCCGCTGCTGCCGCGCCGTGCGCTCAATGTCCCGCTGTCCCAAGCGAGTGGGACCAACCGCATGGCGATAGCGCGTTCCCATCATCACCAGCACCAGGCCAATAAAGCCCTCAATGCCCAGCCAGATGGGCCAGAACCACGACCCGTTACGCAGGCTGATAAAGAAGTAGATCCCCAGAACCGCATCCATCCACAGCAAAACCCAGCCCACGGTCAGCAGAACTGAACCGAGCCGGCGATTTTCTACAGTGTTGTCAATAGCGACCTGATCGCGATCGTATCCTGGCATAACGAGCAGAGCTCCTTTCGAAAATATGGCCCACCCGATTAGATGCCGATCACTCAATGACTTGTATAGCAACTCAAGTCAGTAGCGATTTCCGATATTAAGTCATGAATGCAATAAAACTGTGATCGCTTCCGATTCAACTATATGACTCGTACCTCGTTCTTCAACTTCTCGACCAGCTTCTTGGCGACTTCCGCCGGAGGCCCTTCCAGCACCTCGGTCTTCTTTGTCTTCTGCGGAATGTATAGTTTCTCGATCTTCTGGAGGTTCTCGCTCAACGCCGACTTTGTCTCGTCGAAGCTGACTTTCTTCAGCGGCTTATTCTTGGCCTGCTTGATGCCGATGAGCGTGGCGTAGCGCAACTTATTAATGCCCGACTGAATGGTGAGGACCGCGGGCAGCGGCATGTCGACGAACTGGAAGAATCCGGCTTCGAGCTCACGCTTTACCCGAATGCCGGAGTCGCTCTTTTCAATCTGCATGATGATGGTGGCATGCGGCCAGCCTAAAAGCTCGGCCAAAATCACGCCTGTCTGCGCGAAGCCGAAGTCGTCCGACTGCAATCCGGTGAAGATGAGGTCGAAGCTCTCGTCTTTAATGGCAGCCGCGAAAGCTTTGGCTGTATTAAACGCGTCGAGCGTGACAAAGCCATCGCCTTCGAGATGAATGGCGCGATCAGCCCCCTTGGCCAACGCCTCGCGCAGAACTTGCTGCGCCCGCGCCGGGCCGCTGGTAATGACCACCACTTCGCCGCCATGCTTCTCTTTTTGGCGCAAGGCCTCTTCCAGGGCGTAAGCGTCAGGCTCATTTACCTCATAAGAAACGTCGTCGCGGATCCAGGTGCCGGCTTCGTTCAGCTTCAGCGGCGCGTCCTTCTGCGGAACCTGCTTCATACAAACCAGGATCTTCACCAGAACTCCTTCAGGGCTTATCAGTGCTGTTCGCAAGAATAGGGAAACGGGCAAGTATAAATGAGCGGCAGGGAGGATGGGAAACCGACAAATGGTAACGGTTCTGAAACGGGAAGCGACCGGGGAGAACGTGAGGTTTGTTGGTTTCGATTAGAAGTTACGGTTCGATGTCAAAGGTTTCCGGGTGCCCCACTCATTCGCGGTTTTCGAATGAGTGGGATGGCTCACTACACGGCTCGCTCTTTTTCCAGTAGCTTCTTCTTGCGCTCCACACCCCAGCGATAGCCGGCAAGCTCTCCATCGCTGCGCACCACGCGATGACATGGGACAGCCAATGCCACCGGATTCGAAGCACAGGCGCGAGCCACGGCGCGAACCGCCCTGGGCTCGCCGATCTCGCGCGCGACTTCGCTGTAGCTCCGGGTTTCGCCGGCGGGAATCTGTCGCAACGTCTCCCAGACCTTCATCTGAAATGCCGTCGCGCGAATGTCCAGTGGCAAATCGACGGTCGTGTTCTCGCCGCGAATTGCCGCCACCAGCGGCTCGACGTACTTGCGCATGGCAGCGTCATCGCGATGAATTGCAGCCGCGTAGAACTCGGTTCGCAATCCAGTCTCCAGCTCGGAAACGCTTTCGCCAAAACGCACCGCACAAAGACCGCGCTCGGTGGCGGCGACCAGCAAGCGTCCCAGAGGCGTGGGAACGATGGCAAAGCTGATGCTGGCTCCGGCGCCGCCGCGACGATACTCGCCGGGCGTCATGCCGAGCCGCTGCGGAGCCTTCTCATACAGGCGGCTGGGCGAGCCGAAGCCTGCGTCGTACAGCGCCGTGGTTACGTCTTCCCCCTTGCGCAGCCCCATTTTCACCTGCTGCATGCGCCGCGCCGACTGGTACTCGCGCGGGCTCAGGCCTGTGGCCCGCTTGAAGAGGCGCTGCAAATGGAAATGAGCTGAGACCGACACGCTTGCTCAGGTCAGCCAGGGTCACGACCGACTCGGCGCTGTCGAGCAGTTGCCGCGCGCGGGTGACATACTGCGCCTGCGACGAGACCTCGGTGGGCTTACAGCGCAGGCACGCGCGATAGCCGGCGCGCTCGGCTTCGTTGGGGTTGGGGAAGAATTCGACTGAGTCGCGCCGCGGACGGCGGCTCGGACAGGAAGGCCGGCAGTAGACGCCGGTCGTCCGCACTGCGAAGACAAAACGCCCATCCTGCCGCGCATCGCGCGCCATCACTTGCTGCCATCGATTCTGAAGTTCGGTTTGCATGCTCACAGAGTAGAGCCGGTCGACAAAGTGGGATATCCGAGGCTTGCGGGCAAAGAAAATCAGTTGTCGGTTGTCGGCTATCAGTTGTCAGCTATCAGCTAAGTCTTGCATCCGTCGAACCTAGCGCAACGCATTCCGCCTCTTCGCTTTTGGCTTTTCGCTTTTCGCCAACCCCATTCCCAAATCCCTCAAACTCCTCGCCGCGGCCTCTACTGCTTTTCCCCATCGGTGCTGCTCATTGCAGAAAGGACAATCCCCGCTCCCAGCCCAGCTTCCACGATCGCTCGCGCCTGAGCGGCTGACTCAAATAGATGCGCTTCCATGCCCGCCCGGCGCGCGCCTTCCACGTTGTTGGGACGATCGTCAAAGAACAGCGCGCGCTGCGGCTCGCAGCCTAGCCTATCGAGACACAGGCGGTAGATCTCCGGCCCGGGCTTGACGCAGCCGTGCTCGCATGACCAGATTTGGACTTCAAACTCGTCCAGCCAATCGAACTCGCGCCGCATGTCGCGCAGCAAATCAGGCGGCATGTTGGACAGGATGGCGATGCGAACGCCTGCGGTTTTGATTTCCCGGGCCAAGGCAAGCGCATCGTGGTTCAACTGCATCCACATTCTGCTTTCAAACTCGATAATTCGATCGACGTGCCCGGGCGAAAGCTCTATCTCGGCGGCCTTGGCAAAACGCTGCCAGTGCTGCTGATAGTCTTGCCGTCCGCAATCGTATTCATCGCGCGTCCCCGAATACAGTTGGAAGAACGGCGGCTCGTTCACGCCGACCAGCGCAGCAAATTCCTGCAACTCCCCCAATGTGGGAGCGTGGCTCAGCACCCGCCCGTAGTCAAAGACAACAACATCCCATCGCTTGGATTGCATTTACTTCATTGTCACACAAGCGCCGCGTAGGACATGAACGCAGTTTTACAGCGCATCCTGAACGGCCGATAATGTTCTAGCGTTACCGCGATCGGAGGAGGAGCGATGACCACAGCTGCGTCGAACGGACTGGTTAGCCTGGCCAGCAAACATTCGGTTGAGGAAACCATGGAGCGCTTCGAATCGCTGCTGAAAGAGCGCGGCATCACCGTCTTCGCGCGGGTGGATCACAGCGGCGAAGCAGAGAAGATCGGCTTATCGATGCGGCCGACAAAGCTAGTGATCTTCGGAAGTCCAAAAGGTGGAACGCCCCTGATGCAGGCCTCGCCGACGGTCGCCATCGATCTGCCGCTGAAAGCACTGTTCTGGCAGGATGCGTATGGCAAAGTGTGGCTCAGCTACAACGATCCCGCGTATCTGGAACATCGCCACAACGTTCCGCCGGAGTTGATACCGAATATTGCGGGAGTAAACGCGCTGTTCGCGAAGGCTGTGGAGTAGAAAGATGTCGCGGCGTCCAGAAACCGCAGATCCCTCGGCTTTGTTTGTGTAGGTCGCTCAACTCCGCGAGACCAGCAACCTCATTTGTTAGGAAACCTCGAATTAAGTTGTCGATCTTTGCCTCAGCGACTGAAGCCGGAATGCCTTGCGATGCATACGGCACGGCTGAAGCCGCGCCCTGATACAGGGCTCGCGTTGATTTGATTTGTATCAGAGCGCGACCTTGTCGTGCATGAAGAATCGACAAAAACTGGGCTTCAGCCCCCGCAAAATCGCAGCCTCGCCTCAACGCTGCTCTGGCCCTCTATTGGTGACGCCAGCTGAAGCCGGCTCGGACCAATAAACAAAGGCTGGGACGCTGGCCTGAAAGTGTCTGCGTGAGAATTAAGGTTTCGAATTGGTAGTGGAGCACAACGGTGAAGAACCCAGCGCCGTAGGCGCGAAACAGCTTAGCCCAGCACGCAGCCGAACCGGGGCCCCCAATTCGCGCTGCTTTTGCGCGAATTGGGGTGGGATGGCGGAGTGCTGGGTAAGTGGGAAATTGATCCGAGTCCCGTAGGGACGGCAGAGGTTCTCACGCAGACACTGAAAGGCCAGTTCTACCCGAAAAGGACAGCAGCCAGAGCTTTTTAGCAGCCCGTGTCGGGCGTGCCCTTGAAAGCCAAGACCTGATCGGAGGTTCCTTTCGCAAATCGTAAATCAATGTGGCGAGCCGCACCATTTCCGGGAGCGGCCGCCCAAATTTCCGGTTCGGATGGAACGCTTTGCTGTCGTTTTGCGATTAGCATGGAATGCGAATCGCAGCACCCATTACTTGCACGAGGAAGGTAACGAATGGCAAATCCGTTTGTACACCTGGAGCTCAATACCCCAGATCTTTCCAAGGCGAAGAAGTTTTATGGCGACATGTTCGGCTGGCAATTCCAAGATATGGATATGGGCGGGTCGGCCGGCATCTACAGCACTTTCAAGCCGGATACCGGTCCGGGAGGCGGCATGATGTCGATGCCCGGCGGAAATCCTGCGTGGCTGGCGTACGTCGGCGTGGAGGACATCAACGCATCCACCGAGAAGGCAAAGTCGCTGGGAGCGACGGTCTGCATGGGGCCGCAGGAAATACCCAACGTTGGCTGGTTCTCCATGATCACCGATCCCACGGGCTGCACCATCGCGATGTTTCAACCCAAGTAAGTCGCTCTGAGGCTCAGGTTGGCATTGTTGTATTAGAAGCTGACTTAGGTCGCTGAAGGACGATTCACAATTCTGATCGAGCAGGAGTCAGATTCGGGCGGATTCGGTCTCGGGACTGAAGTCTCTGCGTGAGAACATCTGTCGTCCCTACGGGACTCGCATAATTTTCCACCTAGCCCAGCACTCCGCCGTTCCACCCCAATTCGCGCAAATACGTCGCGAATTGGGGACCCTGGTTCGGCTGCGTGCTGGGCTATGCTGTTTCGCGCCTACGGCGCTGGTTGGTTGACAGTTGGACTTCACCGCCAAGGAAAGACCTGTTCGCAGGCACACGCGCGAAGTGTCTCCGCCTTAAGAGTCTCGACGCGGCGGGGAAGCCTCGGTCCATCCGCAGCGCAAGTCTGCTGAGGCTTTCCTCAAAAGATCTTCTCTTTCTCCAACTCTTTCACTACCACTTGAACCACGGCGTCAATCGACTTTGCCGCCTTCTTCGGATTGGGATTGAAGGTGTCGCTAATGCCCGTCCAGACGAGTTCCCCCTCCGCGGCAGAAGTGGAGTACAAGTTCGTTTCCACTCGTACCGTTTTGTCCTCCCGCAAATAGTCTGGGGTATAGACACGCGGATAAACGCTGCCATAGTAGCCGTAGAACGAGTTGTAGTAGGGATAAGGGACTGTGTAGACCTGTCCGGGAATGTAAGTGACTTCGTTCTTCACGCTTACCAGGCGCGAGACCAGGATGGCGTCAATGTGGTGCTCTCTAACTTGCGCCTTCAGGTATTCGGGGTCCATCTTCGCCGACTTCGGACGCAGCAGAATCAAATTGCCGGCCACGGCGTGCACGCCATCACGCGTGAGTTCTTTGGCCATGGCGTCCTCGAAGTCGGAACGAATTGCCGGATTGTCGCTCATCCCGATCACCAGCACTTTCTGAAAGCGCTGCCCGTTGTAGCTGGGATTCTTGACGCTGGCAACCAGCTTCGTACTCCTGGCGTTCGCCAGCGGCAAAGCCGCCAAGCAAACTGCCATCACCACTGCAAGTCGTTTCAAATGATTTCTCCTGATTACGAGGCGTTGCGTGAGGTCGTTACGTCAGCTTAATCGCGTCGCCAGAACAGCAGGTCCCTCGGCTGCGCTTGGGACAATTCATAAAAAGGGATAACAATTAATAAAACGGGTCAACAACTAACAAGAACGGGCGACAAATAACAAAACGGATGACATGACCTTACACCGCCTTCAGCAGCATGCAGGTCACGTCGTCGTGCTGCGGAGCGTTGCCGGCGAAGCGTTCCAGGTCGACCATGATGCTGTTCAGCAGCATTGCCGGCGTCAGCATGACGCCTGAATGGATCATGGTTAGGAAACGCTGTTCCCCGTATTCTTCCTGGCGATTGTTCTCCGCCTCCACAACGCCGTCGGTAAAGATGACCAGCCAATCGCCGGCTTGCAACGTCGCCGTGCCGTACTGATAGGATGCGTCAGGCATGATGCCGAGCGGCATGCCGCCCAGTTCCAGCCGCTCGATCAGCCCGGATTGCCGGCGCAGGATAGGATTGTTGTGTCCGGCATTCACGTAGGTCAGCGAGCGCGTGACCGGGTCGTACTCGGCGATGAACGCGGTGGTGAAGCGGCGGCCGTTCTGGCTGTTGCTGCACGCATAGGTGTTCATGCGGCCCACCAACTCGATCAACGAACCGGGGGTGCTGCATAACGTCTTCAGGCTGGCCTGGAAGGTCGCCATCAGCATCGCGGCAGGAATGCTCTTCCCTGCGACGTCGGCCACGGCGATGAGGAACGTGTCTCCCTGCGCGCCGCCGCAGGGCCGCGCAAACACATCGTAGTAGTCGCCGGCAACGGTGTTCGCGGGACGCGTGGCGAATGCAATCTCCAGCCCGCTCACCTGTGGAGGCTCGGCCGGCAGCAGCCAGGTCTGGATTTCCTTGGCGATCTGGAGGTCCCGCTTCATCACCACGCGGTCGGCGACCTCGAGGATCAACAAGGCAAACATCAGCAGGCCGCCATAGAAATGAAAATCGAGGGCGTAGGCTCTCACTTCGCCGCTACCGGTAGTCCAGGTCCACTCGCCGCCGGGAACGATCACCAGAACCAGCGCGATCAGCAGCAGGACGCGGCGCGCCGGCGTCAGCTTCAAGATGATGGCCCAGAAAAACTGGCTGACTACATCAAAAAAGTGGCTTCGCTTGGAGACGCCCACTTGGCGAGTGGAATCCACTTCATTCGAGTACAGGCGGTAGCTGGAACGCGCATCGGTCTGAAACTGGTGCCACAGCTCGTTGAGCTGCATCCCGTCGGTCACGCGCTTCCAAAAGCGGTCGACGCGCTGCATGAACGTGTCCACGTGGGCTGAGAAGTCCTCCTGCCGGGGCGGAGGAACAGCGCGTTGGGGATTAGAAGCCATACCGGGACAAGCTCGAAGTATAGAGGACGGCGAGGGGGGACGGAAATCGCCCCCAGGCCGACGATTGGCCTTCCAGAACTACTGCTGGCGTTGATCGGTTATTGCAGGCGCTCGGGCCGGACCTGCTCATCCAGAAACGCCACCGACTGCACGCCGGAAACCTCAAAGCGCTTGCGGCAGCGGGGATTCTTGCAGGCCATAAGATCATCGCGGCGAACCATGTAAGAGCGTGCTTTGGCAAACTTGGCGCGGTCGCGCTCGTCGGCCCGGGGAGGCAGTTGCCGCTTCTTGGTGCGAACAAACCAGCCGATATCGTATTCCGCCGACTGGTGGCAGTGAGGACAATTCAGCGTCGACTTCTTGGTTTCCTGCCGTTCGTCGTAAAAATCGCGCTCTTCCATCGTGCCTCCATTCCGGGCGACCCGTATTGCCGGTAAGTCGTGCCAGTCAGGTGCAATTAGAACACATTTGCGCGGCTGCCTGATGTGATGATTCAAGGTTGATTGCGCGCGGCGACCTTGAGGATGTGCCAGCGGGTACGAAGGTCGGAACCCGACTGCGGACAAGTATTAGATCCCGGTGAGATGCTGGCGAGCGGCAAACCTGAGCCGCTCGATGGCATCTACTTAGGTTCACCGAGTTCTCTACGCTTACTGGCAGAACCATGAAATTCGCACTGGTTAATCCGGCGTGGACGTTCGACGGCTCAACCTATTTCGGCTGCCGCGAGCCGCACTATCCGCTGGAGCTTTTGTTCGCTCACGATCAGATCATCGCCGCCGGTCATGAGGCTTTGGTTGTCGACGCCCAGATTGACGAGCTGACGCTGACAGACGTGGCCGCCACACTAAGCAACTTCTCGCCGGACTTTCTGGTTATACCGACTGCGCCGTCGTACTTGTTCTGGCGATGCCCGCAGCCGGAGTTGCGCGTTCCTATGCAGTGGTTCGCCGCGCTGGGCGAAGGCAGAACAACCGTCGCGATCGGACCGCACGGTTCGGCCACGCCTGCCGCTACTTTGCGCAAAACCGGATGCGATGTGGTGCTTCGTGGCGAGCCTGACCAGACGCTGGCTCGCTTGGCCAGCGAGCCGTGGGAGCAGATTCCCGGCTGCTGTTTCCGGCGGGACGACAGCGAACTGCACATCAGCGCCGAGCTTGGCGTGGCCGACATGCGGGCCCTGGGGCCGCTCGACTTCAACAATTACAGCGTCGAGAAACATTCGCATCGGCATCACGTGTTCTCCGGCGAAGGCCGCGGCGCTGAGCTGGAATTCGCCCGCGGCTGTCCCTGGGCGTGCAGCTTCTGCAACAAGACTTTGTTCCGCGACAAATATCGCGAGCGCGATGTGGACGCTGTGCTCACAGAAGTCGATCGCCTGATAGCTCGGGGAGTGGATTACATCTATTTCATCGACGAAATTTTTGGCGTCGGCAAGAACGTGCTGAGGCTGCTCCAAGGCTTGGCGGAACGCGACGTGAACATCGGCTTTCAAACCCGAATCGATTTGTGGACAGAAGAGACGCTGGACCTGCTGAGCCGCGCACACTGCATCTCGATGGAAGTCGGCATCGAGTCCATCACCGAGGAAGGCCGCGATCTGCTAAACAAGAATTGCCGCCTGACCACCGGCCGGATTACCGAGCTGCTGATCTACGCGCGCACTAATATCCCCTGGGTGCAGGCCAACCTGATACTTACGGATCGAGACGACAAGCAGGACATCGCCACCTGGCAGGAACACCTGAAGGCCCGCGGGGTGTGGGTCAGCGAGCCAGTGCCGATGTTTCCCTTCCCCGGCAGCCCTGGTTACGTCACCACCTTCGGCAGCTTACCCGACGATCAGGCATGGGAGCGAGCTCACCATTACTACACTTCGTTGTTTGCCGGTAAGGGATTCAGCGACATTCAGGAGCAAGCGCCGCTTTCCATCGAAGAGCTGGAAGCGGTGCGCTAGGTCCCTGTCAGAGCCAGGAAAAACTCTGATAGGTCATGGCCGTGAATAAGTCTGGCTTTGAAGGAGCAGGCATTACAGGCTTCTGAAAAACTTCCACTTTTATTGTGTCCGGGTAGAGCTGGCCTTCAGGCCAGCGTGTCAGGCTTTTTTGTTACCGACAGAGCCGGCTTCAGCCGGCGGCACCAATCGAAGCTCAGCACAGCGTTGAAATGAGGCTGCGACTTCGCAGGGGCTGAAGCCCGCTTTGTTGCTTCTCAACGGCACGACCGAGGTCGTGCCCTGATACAAATCAAATCAACGCGAGCTTTGTATCAGGGCACGACTTTCAGCCGTGCCGCAAGTATCGCGAGATCATTACGGCTTTGAAGCCGCAAGGGAGGACAAAAATAATCATAATAAAGAGGTCGCACGGCGCACCTGAAGGTGCGCCCCTTCAAAGACGGATCAAAGCCCGAGTTTTTCCGCACCCTGTTAAGCCGATGAGGGAAAGTCGACAGCTTAGTCTGAGATCTTAGGACGTGGTGCTTGGCGCTAGTGAGAACGCTCAACGATTCCAGCAGGGCTGATCGAGTCCAAAAATACCAAAGGCCCAGACGGGGAGACCGCTGGGCCTAGCCTGTGTATCTGTCAACGAAACCTCGCCGCGGGTTGTGGGTATGAGGAGGATTACTACCCGCAATGCTTTACCACCTTACCATCTGCTGCGTTGGCGGTTGGTTTCACTGCTGTCGCGTGAATGCATAGTGCCATTCCTGGCCTCCAGCGACAATCACCAGATAGATGTAGCCGGGTGCGTCTTTGGTAGGAGAAAGATATCGCGCGAGCAGGTCCCCGCAGGCGTGATAACCACACCATCAAGTTCGATTTGTGCGGCAATCTGAGCGGCGGAAGGTTACTGGATGGCCTCGGTCAGCAGCTCGCCCCAGGAGTCGCGCTCCGTGCCAAAGCTTTCTTCGCAGGCGCCGCAATACCACTCAGGACTGTCCGGCCGGATGCAGCATCCGCCCAGCACATAGCCCTGTGCATCAGCTTCTTCGGGCGTGTCGCAAGGCAGCCGGCCATAGGCGATTTTCTTCACATCCTCATTGGTGTTGCACCTGGGACAGACAGGTGGGCTGAGATGCTTCATGGAACCATTTTTCCTTCTACATGAAAAACCGTCAAGGTGATGTGTACGTGAGGCGTGTGACATGGCAGGACCGCGATTGTGACCGGTCGCCAAATCCTGCGATTGCAGAGCGCCAAAAATAAAGCGGCACAGTTGCTGGCTGTACCGCTTTCTCTGGGCCGCTAATGTCGCAATCTTCTACTTTGAGGTAAAGCCGTATTGCATCTGCTGCATCGCCTTGCGGATAGTTTGCTGGGTTTGCTGCTGCCAGCGGGTGGCCACCTTGCAACTGATGTGCGTGTCTACGTGGATATCCGGTTGTTCGACCACGTGGACATCCGGTTGTTCGATCGTGTGGATATCAACCGGCATGGACTCGGCCATGCGCGCGTAAGACTTTTGCATGCGAGCCGCGGCGATTTGCATTCGCTCCTGCTGGGCCGCCATGCGAGCTGCCATGGCATCGGCCCTGGCCTGGATTCGCCGCTCGAAATCGGATGGCAGATTGAGGCGAATCGAGATTGGGTCTACACCAGAACCGAGATGCGCCGTGTGCTGCCGCATCCGCATACTGTCTCGGTGCGCGGATTGCGCCTGACGTTCGGCAAAGGCCCCGGCACAAGGCGCAGGTGGGACCGACGGGACGGCCGGCATGACGATCTTCTCCTCTAGAGGCGGCATGGGCGCATTCATCTCCGCCAGAAGCTGGGCCTCTTCAGGGTATCCCGGATGCAGCTGAGTTCTAACTCTTGCCATGGCGCGCGCGGCCGCAGCCGACGCTTCGCACTTGACTCTAGCGAGCACCCCCAGATGGTGAACCTGCAGCGGCGACAAGTGCTGCAGCGATTGGAAGCCGCGGGAAAAACCCGTGAAGGTCGCTACGATCGCCAAGGCCGCAACCAGGTATCTGCGCTCCATACTGCCTCCTCATACCCAGATAAGACGTGAGAGCCACCCGATGGTTATAGAGTTTGGGGTGAACTGCAAGGGTATGTCCAGCGAGTACAAGTACACGTTGGTTGCCAATGTTGAAGCCGGCTAACCACAGGTGAAATAAGCTTTTAGGAACGCTGCGGGGTGAGGTTGTGCGGCTGTGTCGTCCGAATTCAGAACCGTTTGTCCATGCGCGGACAAATTGGTTTCGGCTGCGGACACATCCGCGGAAAGGCCTCAAGGATTGGAGGCCATCCGGTAGACACTGCGGCCGGTGGGGTTGAGCACCGCAGGAAAAGCAGACAGTCACGCCAGCCAGCCGATGGTCACCATAAACCAGCGACCGGCCACGTCTTCACGTGGTAGCCCGCGAAGCCGAGCACCATGCCTGGGCCGCGTGCAGATGTTTCTGCCGGGCGGCCAGATGGGCGCGGCTCTCCGCAGCCGATTGCTCCATGCGCGCCAGCTCGTCTCGCAGCTTGAGCAGTTGCACCCGATAGCGGGCCAACTCCTCGCGTACTCCCACGGCGGGATCGGATTGCAGCCGCCCATCCAGAAAAGCCGCCACCGACTTCAAAGTGCGTTCAACTTCCAGCATGGACTGCAACTCTTCATCGGTGCCAAACACCGGAGCGCCGGCGAACCGAACGAAGAATTGCGCGAGCCGTGAGTTTGCCCGCCGCAACAATTCCAGGCTGCCGGAATCGGGCGCTAATCTCAAGCCTGCATTGTCGTGGGTTTCTGTCATCATGCGTTCCACTCGCTGGCAGACATCCGGTCGTTAGCCTCAGCATTGCCGGCTGCGGCCGGGGCGATTACTGCTCCGGAACCCTGCCTGGGTTGCAGCATCCGCTTGGCCTGCAGCCAGCAATCCCGCACCTCCGACATGAATCGGGTCTGTTGTTGCATGAGCTCGGGAGAACTTCGCAACTGGGCCTCCAAGAGCTTCGCCCGAACCAGGTTATAAAACTGCTCGAACTGGCGGGCCGAGCTGCCGCCGCGTTCGAAGTCCAAGGTTCCTTGCAGTTGCTGAAGAATGATGAGGGCATGCTGCACCGCGGCGGTTCGAGCTTCTATCTCGCCTTTTTTCATGGCTGTCAGGGCGCGGCGCATGTCCTCGATAGCAGCGTCATAGAGAATGATTACCAAGTCAATCGGAGCAGCCCCTTGCACGGCGTTGTCCTGATAAATCTTTCGAGCGTCGATGGTCGATTTCATGTGTGGTTAGCCTTAGCTGCTGCTGCTGGAGGTAGAGGATGGGAGACTGCCCAATTGAGCGGCCACCTGCTGCATCTGCATGGGGTACTGCTCCAGCAGGGTGTTGAGATTGTCGTATTGCGTGGTCAATTGGTCCTGCACCGTGGCCATACGCACTTCAAAATCGTTAATCTGGTTCGTTAGGCTCTGGTTGGATTGATTCAGTCCGCTGATGTCGGCCGAGATGGGACCGATGGTAGGGTCCGTCATCTGCAGCAGCTGCGTTCCGACGGTCTGTCCCCAGCCGGCCGGCGAAGCCGACTGAAAGAAATTTTGTACGTCGGAAAAATTACTGCTCAAAGCCGTACTCAGCGCGGAAGTGTTTATCTGCAGCGTGCCGTCGTCCTGCATCTCGATGCCCATCGACTGCAGATTGACGTACTGGCCGGCTGCACTCGTGGTGGTGGAGACCAGTCCCAGCAACTGGCTCTGCAAGCCCCGCAGCATGCTGTCGCCCGCCAGAACTCCCTCACTACTGGTCGTGGGATCCACCGTGTATTGTGCGTTGATGGAGCCCATGATGTTGTTGTAGGCGGTGACGAAATCCTGGATAGCCGACGCCGCCCCTGTGGTGTCAGGCTGCACGCTGATCAGCACCGAACTGTTCGCATCGGCGCTGCCCAGGCTGAGGGTCACTCCGGCGATGGCTCCGGTCACGGTGTTGGTGCTGCTATCCACCGGTACGCCGTCCACCGTCAGCTGGGCATCCACGCCGGCTGCGCTGCTGAAGTTAGTCGAAGAGTTACTGACCGTGAGATTGCCGTTCGCCCCGGAGGTGTTACTGTTCAGCACCAGCCGCGAGCCGGTCGAGTCGGTCATGATGCTGGCGGTCACTCCATAGCTTCCGGAGTTGATGTAGCTGGCCGCCTGCTGCAAGGTGGTGTCGGTGGAAGGAATATCGATAGTATCGGTGCTGACAGGGTTGCTTGGATTGCTGCCGTACTTGATGTCGATCTCGGTGCCTGCCAGTGAACTGCCCGAGGGAATGTAATCGGAATAGCTGCTGGAGGTCGTCGCCAGCTTGCTCACCACAACCGTGTGGGTTCCAGCTACGGCGGTGTTGTCCGCGCTGGCAGAGACAATGGAGTCGTCGCTCGATCCCGTCGTCTTCTGGCTGAACGCGCCCATGATGTCTTTCAGGTTGTTCACGCTGTCGTACAGCGAGGTCATCTGGCTGTTCATGGTGGTCAAGGCGCTGACCTGCGAGTTGATGGTGGTCTGCTCGTTCTGCCATTGAGTTTCCGGCTGGCGTTCCACCTCCATCAACTCACTGACCACCGTGCCCACATCAATGCCGGTCGTCTTGCCGCTGAAGGCATCGTTGACGTTGCCCAGAATGCTGCTGAGAGTGCTGCCATAAAGACTTGAAGTGCTCATGACCCAGCGATGGCTCCTTTCCCGAAACTCGTTTCAGCGTGCGTGCCAGCCACCTTCACCCGGAAACTTGCGGGAGAGAAGGGGAACCCTCCGGCCCCTCCTTCTCCCCCGTGCAACTCGCTATTCGCTGTACTTCGAAGTCCGCCGACGCGAAGGCGAGTGACTTGCGCCGGCAGCACCGTCCCCTATTACTGGAGCAGCTTCAGCACGCTCTGCTGCATCTGGTTGGCCTGCGCCAGGGCGGAAATGCCGGTCTGGCTCAGGATCTGATACTTGGTTAAATTCGCTACTGTCTGCGTGATGTCGGCCGACTGAATGCCGTCCTGCGCCGAAGACAGGTTCTGCGTCTGGTTGGCCATGACGTTGCTTGCTGCCTGTAGACGGTTGGTGCCCGCGCCGATGGAACCGCGCAACGCAGCTACCTGTGCGATGGCATTGTTGATATCGGTGAGGGCCGACTGCGAAGTGCCGGCGGTCTGCAAGTTGTCATTGGAAATGCTGATTCCGTTCATGTTGCTGCTGTCGAAGGTGCCCAGCGTGACCCCGATGGTGCTGCTGCCGGCAGTCGTGGAATCGCTCAGATAAACGTCCATGGTGCTGGAGTTGGAGGTGTTGGTCAGGGTCTCTGCCGCCGAGTCAGTACCGATTTTGAGAGTGTTGGTGGCGCCCCCACTGGCCAGCGGATCGGTCGAGTCGCCGCGGTTCTGGGTGTCGGTGACGACCAGGTTGCCGGTGTTATCCAGGGTGGCAATCAGGCCTTTGCCGGATCCATTGACGTCGTTGATCAGATCGCCCACGGTGGCGTCGCCGCTAAACGTCGCGGTGGTGTAGGCGGGCGTGGCCAGAGTGGTGTCCCAATACTTGACCGAAAGGTCGCCGGTGATGGTGGTGGCGTTTCCAGCCGGGGTGGTCACCGCAGTGGTGAGCTGGTTGTTGTTCGTCGATCCCCCCTGGAAGATGGCTGCGCCGTTATAAGTGGTGTTGGTGCCGATACGATCGATTTCAGCCTTGATCGACTGAAATTCCGAGTCCAGCGCCTCGCGTTGCGAGCCGTCGTTCACGGTGCCGTTGGCCGATTCCGTGGCCAGGGTCACGGCCCGGTTCAGCAGGGTGGTGACCTGCGACAGAGCGCCATCGGCGACCTGCAGCTTGCCTACACCTTCATTCGCGTTCATGGCCGACTGGGTCAGCGCGGTAACGTTGGCCTGCAAGCCGTCAGCGATCGCCAGTCCGGCGGCATCGTCCGCGCCGGAATTGATACGGGACCCGGAAGCCAGCTGCTCCAGCGTTTTCTGCAAATTGGCCTGGGTGATGGACAACTGGTTCTGAGCGGCAAGGGATGGAATGTTATTCAGAATACTGATTGCCATGGGATAGCTCCTCTCACATGGTTCCACCTTGCCCGAGCTCGACTCGAGTTCGTTCCCGCAGGTGTGCTGCCAGGGTTTTTCTGACCGGCGGAACCTTATTCCTGTTCACCAATTCCATCGGCCCATCGCTGTTCCAGCTTTAACCACCATTCCTGAACAGCCTCTGCCGCCGCCTGTTCCGTCCTCAAGGAAAAGTTGCATTAGCAGCTTCTCATCAAAAACTTATGTGGCCCTCATACAGAAAATGTTGTGCACTCGGATTTCCGATCCTCTTAAGCACCCGGCAATTTTTGCCGATAGGAAGACTGATCCACCCCCCGCGGAGGTGTCCGCATGATCCAGCTGACTCGCTTGAACAACGCGCGTCTGGCGCTGAACGCCGACCTCATTAAATATGTCGAACAGTCACCGGACACGGTCATCACCCTGCTGAATGGAGAGAAGTTGCTGGTGCGGGAGACGACGGACGAGGTGATCGAACGCGTGCGCGAGTATCGGCGCTCGATCTTTGCCGGCATTGGTTGCTCCCTCGAATCTAGCCGGGCAGCTGAAGTCACAGCCGGCAGTCGCCCGATGGTTCCTCCGCCGACCTCGGAAGGACGGACGCTTGGATAAAAGCAGCTTTGCCGGACTTATTCTCGGAGTGGGCGGCATTGTCCTGGGACTGCTGCTGGAAGGCGGCAAACTATCTCAGGTGTTGCAGCCGACCGCAGCTATCATTGTCTTTGGAGGAACCCTGGGAGCAGTTTTGCTGCAATATCCCACAGCGATTGTGGGAGCAGCCTTCCGCCAGCTGATTCATGTGTTTTTTGCGCGCGACCTGGATCCGCAGCAGGTAGTTCGGCAACTGGTGGCCTTCGCCAACAAGGCTCGCAGATACGGAATGATCTCGCTGGACGCCGATTTGCCCGAGATTCAAAATCCTTTCCTCAAGAAATCTCTGATGCTTGCGGTTGACGGCACCGAACCGCAGGAACTGCGAAACATCATGCAGTTAGAGATCGATAACCAGGCCGAATACGAGGACAACATTCCCAAGGTCTTCGAGTCCGCCGGCGGTTTCGCGCCTACCATCGGCATCATCGGCGCCGTTCTTGGTCTGATTCAGGTAATGCAACACCTGGACAACATCAATGAGGTAGGCAAGGGCATCGCGGTTGCGTTTGTGGCGACGGTGTACGGCGTGGGATCGGCGAACCTGTTCTTCCTGCCCAGCTCGGGCAAGCTGCGCTTGCGCCTGCGCCAGGAGCAGATCGTCCGCGAGATGACGTTGGAAGGTGTGATTTCAATTCTCGAGGGAATGAATCCGCGGATGCTGGAAGCCAAGCTAGTCGGCTTTCTGCAAGATGTTCCCGCCAGCAAGCTAGTCAAGGGAGAGCAGCGATGAGAGACCGCCGGCGTCCGGCGCCGCACATCAGTCATGAACGCTGGCTGGTGTCCTATGCCGACTTCGTTACCCTGCTGTTCGCGTTCTTTGTCGTGCTGTACGCCTCAGCGCAGATTGATAAGAAAAAAGCTTTGGGGCTTTCCAGCGCAATCGAATCGGCGTTCCAGCAGCTGGGGGCCTTTCAGGGTAACCTGCCGAAATCCGGAACCCCAACGCCGACCCGGCTGCGAATATGGCGGCCTTGAACCTGGACAGCTCGGCCGCACGAAATCTGTCGCGTGTGGACCTGGCCACGGTGGGCAGCCAGGAAGGCTACCACCCGAAAGAAAACCTGGATGCCATTCGTACGGAACTGGAGCGAGCACTTGCAGCCGAGATAAAACGCAATGAAGTCGCGCTTCGCTTGCAGGACGACGGACTGGTGGTAAGCCTGCGCGAAGCCGGCTTCTTCGCTAGCGGGTCCGCCACTCTCAAGCCCGGAGGCGAAGCGGCGTTTGCCCGGGTTGCCACCATCCTGCAAGAGCACGCCTGCGCCGTCCGGATCGAGGGCCACACCGATACGGTTCCTATCCATACCGCGCAGTTCGCCTCCAACTGGGAGTTATCGACCGCCCGCGCAACAGAACTGGTGAAGACGTTGATTGAAGGTCACGGGTTGGCCGCCGACAGGCTCTCGGCCGCCGGATACGCCGAGTATCATCCGGTTGCCAGCAACGACAGCGAAAAGGGGCGGCAGATGAATCGCCGTGTCGACGTAGTTATTCTGGCGCCTCCGATTCGGTCTGCCTCGCCCTCCAGCCCGACTCGGGTTGACACCGGCAGCGCTCCCGGCACAGGAGCGCCGGGTACCGCTAGCGGCCGTGCGCTAGGTGGCAAAGCCGGATAGCCCCGGCGTCGCCTGTCTGCCCGAACCTGCTTGCAAAGCCTCGGCAATCTGCGATAGCAAGGTGTCAATCGTAAAGGGCTTCTGAATGTGGATGGCCGATTGTCTGGCGATTTTCTGAACGATATCGCTCTTCGCATAACCCGACATGAATACGATGATCAAGTCGGGCTGCATCGCCTGGAGACGCTTCGCCAGATCAGCCCCATTCATCCCCGGCATGACAACATCGGTGAGCAGCAAGCCGATTTGTCCGCGATGTTCACTGGCCAGATGCAGAGCCTGCTCTGGGCCGTTCGACTCCAGAACACGATAACCGGCATGCTCCAGCACCTGCCGGGTAATCTGGCGAACAAACGATTCGTCCTCCACCAGCAGAATTGTTTGAGGGGTAATTGCTTGCAGCTCAGAAGAGAAAATCGCGTGTTCCATGTTTGTTCTCATCGTCCGGTCGCCGGTCTGTTTCATCGCTCGACGCCTTCTACAAGTGCAATCAAATCACCAAGTTGCAGGAAGCAAAGTTTGTCCCGCTAAAGCTTGTCGCCTCAGGCAGATACGAATAAAAAGCGAAGCTTCGAACTCTACGCAATAGCTTCGCTTTCGGGACCAATTCCTTATTTGGACCCCTATTACGGGAATGTGGTGGGAATCTGATCTACGCTGGCAGTGTGCCGTCCGGATTTCAATGCAGTTATTGCGGCGAGTGGAACCTGACCGAAGTCGATCCTTCGGCCGGAAGCGAACAATCGTACGTGGAAGATTGCCAGATCTGTTGCCAGCCGAATCTGCTGACCGTGCGCTTTTGGCGGCAGGAACAACGTTTCGTGATGCTGGCCGAACGAGAGAGCTAGACTGTATCGAGGCGGCTTGTTTTGGGGGTGGATTGAAGCAGGCCGGCCTGAGACTAGCCTAGTTTGCCTTTCCCGATTTCGCTCGACTGCCGAACAAATCTTCAATTTCAGAAATCAGCGTATGTGGTCCTTCGTCATTGGTGATGAACTTATCAATAGCTTTTTCCGAGCCGTTTCGTCCGCCGTAATAATAAGGCGATAGCACAACCGTTAACATGTCCGGACAGATTATTTTTCCCCGCTTCGCTATCTGTTCACAATCGACATCAGGATAAGCATTGTCCATCAGCAACATATCGGGGCAATGTTGCGCGATCGCATTCTGGGCTTCTTCAATGGTGTTGCTGGAGAAGACGACATACCCAAAGCGCTCCAGTAACATTCGGCGTACCAGGAGCATGTTGTTGTCATGACACAAACAAAGAATCGCTTTACGTCTAGGCACCATGTACACTCCCGGATCGATTACTGCTGTGGCCATATAACCTTCTCTCTATCGCGAATTCGAGATTGTGCACATCGTCAACTGGAAACGCGAAGAACACGTAGAGAGTGCAACACTGCTGCCAAATAGCCGGGAAGAAAATAATGGAGTTACAACTACTCTGACAGCGGGGGACAGGAAAGTTTTACCGCAGTCGGGAAAGCCTGCCACACATGGATTACCGCGTCTTTGCCAGACGCAATCTGTTATTCAGGAGCAACCATTCTGGCCCTGAGATGCGTCTCACTCACAGGTGCGTGTTGTACAGACGTGTGCAGTCTGCCACGCGCTCTAAACCTATCTGCACGGCAGCATTATTCATCGACAAGCGATTGCTTTCCGCATAGCCGCAGACCTCTGTGAAAACATTCTCCAGCGTGGCATGAGTCTTCGAAAGGAATTCTTGTTTGCCTGCAAGTATGGCCGCCTCGCGACTTTCAAACCATGCGCCGACTAGTGTTCCTGCTGACGAAAGAAACCAGGGGACCAGGTTGACGTCGCGAGCGAATAGCATCTCTTTAGCTGCGGGACTTACAGCGTTCCAGTCGGCTTCGATCACGATCGGCGCCTGAATGCCGCCACAATTTTCTGAATTGATTTCGCTGGAGCCTGCGGTCACGATGAGAACGTCAACGTCGCTACTTAAAACCTCCGCGCGACTAACCTGCTGAGCTTGGGAATAACCAAACAGAATCTGCTCCCGAATGATCTGCGAATTCACATCCGGCAGGATCAGTCCGCCGGCACGATAGATACCTCCGGAATTGTCGCTCAAAGCAACTAAGCTCAACCCATCGCGAATTAAGCGTTGACTGACCGCCTGCCCCAAAGCTCCATAGCCTTGCACTGCGACTTTAGCTCCTTGTATTCGTTGACCTTGCCGCAGAAGAATGGAGGAAACAATTGCTGCAATCCCTTCCGCCGCAAATTCGTCGAGGTTCAGCCCACCAAGGCAATCCGGCTTGCCCGTGATCGCAACCTCTCGATTGGGCTGCATCGCACCGAAAAGCTTCGCCATGTATTCCCGCCGGCAACCCCGACCAGGAAACAAGAGTGAGCCCGACGTCTGGGATCGGTTCAATTGCCGGGCAGTCAGTTCAAGTAGGCGAAGCGTCTCTCGTTCGCTAAGGTCGTCTTCGTCGCATACCACAGTGTAGGATGTGCCGTCACAAGGCAAGCCAAGCAGCGCAGCCTGCCAGGTTCGATCCATGGCAAGTGCTTCACAATCCCTTAGCTGAATGTCTGCAGCAAAGGAAAGACTGCCAATCGCCGACGCAAAGCGATCAGTGTGACGTGCCTTGAGCAATGGAAGGCAGAGAGCCGATCCCGAGTCGCGAATCAGTTGCAGATAAGACGTCGAGATCTCCACCGGATGTCGAAGCCGATCGATAATCCACCGCTCAAGGTCCAAACGGACTGCCGCTTCTTCCCATCCCAGCGAGGAGTACTGCCGGCGTTCGTCCGGCTTATGCGAGACATCCCGATCAGCGGCATGAACAGTAGCAGCAGGCATCTCAAACCTCCGGGGCTCCGCTCAGCACGAAGCCCCTCTCGATTCCATCGGATCGTTTCGATCAGGCTTGAGCGGGGAGACCCCCGTTCGACATCCAGCGAGTAGCAGGTTTGGGAGCCGCCTTCGGCAGAATGTCGAGATAGATGACTGCATACCGGAATGCCATGACACCGGCGGCAATCACCAGTACGCTCGACGCCAGTTCACTCCATTTCGGCACGTAGTGCGTTCCCATCGCAGCTTGCAGCGAGTTGATGGAGACGTTGATGCGATCCACCATGAATCCCGCCACCACGAACGCACACGCCCAGTAAAGCTTCTCGGGATTCTCGCGCACACTTTCTAGGCTCAGCAGCGCAATCGGAATAATCAGGAATAGCACGACTTCGAGCCAGAAGTATCCTGCCTCGGCAGTTCTTTGGAAGAGATAGCCGATGGCCTGGTTGGAGATCAGGTCTAACAGCTTGAAGAATGCAAACACGATGAGCAGCAGTTGAATCATGCGTCCGCAATCGCTGAGGATACTGAAATCAATGCGCACATTCAGCGAGCGCATGCACAGGTAGATAGCCATGACCGTCAGCGCAAGACCGGCGGGTATGGCCGACAAATAGAACATCGCATGCATGTACTGCGAGTACCAGATGGGGTGAATCTTGCCGCGGGCGATGAGGAACAATCCGCCCAGATACGACTGGTGCATGGACGACAACAGGACGCCGGCCAGCACAACTCCGATCAGGATCTTGTGGTGGTAGTAGAGTACGGTTTCGCGAAACTTCTTCCACGGCAGCTTCTCGATGACTGCCGGTGCGAACTCAAAGGTCAGCACCGTGGTGTACGTCATGATGCAGATACACACGTCGAAGAGTACCGAGCGATGGTTCCACATCACGATCGGGTGCCAGAAGCGCCACGGCAAACCAATCTCGTAGAGGTAGCCAACACATACGGTAAGGTATCCCAGGAACGAAATCAGGATGGCGGCTCGCAGGATGGGACGATAGCGCTCCATGCCGAGCAGGTAAACAGCCGCGCTGATGCCGAAACCGGCGGCGGACAGTCCAACTCCGCACAGCGTTCCCAGTCCTACCCACAAACCCCACGGCATCTGGTCACTCAAGTTGGTGCTGGCCCTGAACCCTTGGAAAAATCTAAGATACGTCGCATATAGGCCGGTAATGAATATGATGGCTACAATGACGCGCCATAATGTAATTTCCTGCTTAATTCGCGCGATCATGGCTAGTTCCTTTCCCCTTTGATCTTGTTGATGGTGGCTGCTTCTTCCGCCTCAGCCAGCGCAACCTCGCGCCGCCGCTGCGTTACCCAGTACAGCGCAGAAAGTATGGTGCCACCCATGATGACCACCTTGGGCGAATCACCTAATGCACTGGCGGTGAGCGTTGGCATGGGCTGATTGCCGCTCGGCGCAGGTTTGAATCCCAGCTTCTCGAAGGGCACGTCGGAGACGAATAGCACGCTGCCTCCGCCCAGTTCCTCGATACCGTAAATGTGCGGAACATAGGTCGCGTCGCTGCGAATCCGGGTCCAGGCTTCGTTGATCAGCTCATCACGATTGCCGAACACCGTCGCTTGCACCGGGCAGGCTTCCGCGCAGGCGGTGGATTTGCCGGCTTTCACTCGGTCCGTGCACAGATCGCACTTCTTAACGAAGGGCGCCAGCTTGGTCCACTGATAACGCGGAACCTGGTAAGGGCAAGCCAGCATGCAGTAGCGGCAACCAATGCATTTGTCGGCGTCGTAGACCACCGGGCCCAGCTGCGTTTTGCTGATGGCGCCCACCGGGCAGGCCGAAGCGCACGCCGGATCTTCGCAATGCATGCAAAGCTTGCGAACAAACTTGTCGCCACGCGCCTCAACCACCGTGAATGCCGTGTCTGACAATGTGGGTTCCGGGTCGGCACTGAATCCGTGAAGCTGTTTGCACGCCGTTTCGCAACCCAGACAACCGATGCAGCGCTTGATGTCGATGAGTAATGCTTTTTCTCGTACCATGATGTCCTCCTTTTCCCCCTTTCCTCGATCGGCGCTACGTCAGGAAAAATTCCTTTACCAGTTGCCGCTGTACGTCGGGCTCGACTTTGAACAGCAGACCTTTCACCGGCATGCCGCCGTCCTGGGCCAAGGCTGGGGTCAGCTGTTGGATCATGGAGCTCATGCGGGCAAAGTTGTTCTGCATCCAGGGCATCACGATGGGACCTTGCAACAGGTTCTTGCAGTTGGTCGCCATTTCCGGCGCTTTGATGACGCACAGCCAGCCATTCTTGTAGGGGTCGTCGACGATGAGGTTGGGATTTTTGAGGACTTCATGATTGACCGAGATCAACACGCCCTCGATCGGAGACAGCAACTCGACGCTCTTGCCTTCGCGCGTGACCGTGCACAGCACTTGTCCCTGGCGCACCCAGCGATTCAGGTCGGCCACTTCGATGGAATCGATTTTCCCGAACAGATTGCCGGCGAAGGCGTCGATGCCAACCCGGGCGTTCTGCCGGCCTTCATCCACCACCCAGGTATGACCAGGATGGAAGCAGAAGCCTTCCGGAATTTCGAAGCCTCCCTGCTTCACCACGACAGGCGATTTCGCACTCTTCACCGGGGCGACTTGCAGCGCGTCGGCCGCCTCCTGCGGGCGGCGAAAATACATGACGGTAATGATGAGAAGAAAAGTCAGCAGGACAAATAGGATCGACATAAGGCCTCCTTGCTTCCAGTGGACCGTGGCTAGCCGAGTGCGACTGCCCTGAGAGGTTCGCGACGCTGGAAATTGAACCGTCACGAAGGCGTCTCTAGCCACTAGCCACTGATCACTAGCCACTGACTTACGTGCACGTGGAGGGCAAACGCCTTCCCGAAAGGGGCTATGGATCTAAAGGAGATAGCGCGGGAAGCAGAAGGGCGGATTGCCAAACCACTGCGTTTTGCAGCCAAACCGTCGCACTTTGCAGTAGTGCGGGGCGCATTTCACAAAGCTAGGCCGTTGGAGAATGTCGCCGAACAAGCTGGGTGCCGTTTCAACGAACTGCTTAGTTAATCTCGCTTGGTACGGCGTCAACCTTAGCCTTGTTCGGTTCGTTCGAGTTAAGCGCCGCTTGCGTTGACGTCTTCGTATGGGCGCGGCGGTCACTCTTTTCGGCCAACAGGTAAACCGCATTGAGCAGGAGCAACGGCTCAAGGGGTTTGCGATAGCGCCCCTCAACAGTCACCACGTTCTGCAACCCGAGTGCGAGGGTGAAAACCACGGCCGCAATCGGGATCAGGTTAAACCGCCGGTTCACAAACTCACGGGCGTTGAAGACAAGAAGGCCCAGAATCAGCGGTGCCCAGAGCCAGCGTCCCCAGAATTCCAGGCGACCGTCCCACTGGCCAACTGCGCTTTCGGGCCAGGATGGCGCGAACAAAAAGAGCACAATGTTCTCGCGCCACTGCACCAGCCACTCCCGAGGGCTCACGTTCAACGAGCCGTAAGCCCGCTTCCAATCCGCAGAGCCACGTGAGGAATCGATCTGCACCCTCAAACCGGAGTTGCCATTGGCTCGGCGTATGGCCCAGTTACTGATGGGAGCAAGAGGCCGGATGTAACCACTGGGTGAGGTGTCGAACATGTGATAAACACGATCCGATTCGAGATGCAGGTATGGGTTGGCGTGAACATAGAAATCGATGGAGAGCATTTTCACTCCGGCTTTGTGTTCAATTGCGGTGAGCCACGGATTGCCAAAGGGAGCGATGAACCCTAACCCAATCTTGCTGCGGATGGCCTGTGGCACTAGCAGTAACAGCATGATCACTGCCGCGGTCAGAACATCCCGCACGGGTGGCGACTTCTTCCACCAAACCCACAGCAGGCACACGCCAGCCAATGGTATGACGGTCTGCTTGGTCAAGCATGCCAACATCCAGGAGACGGCACACAGTAGGAATGCCGCTCTGCCGCCCTTGCGCAGATATCGCGCTGTCATCCACAGCGCGACCCCGTCCAGGAACAGCAAAAGCGTCTCCATCATGATGTAGTGATAGATCACAAGCAGTGACGGAGTAGACGCAATCAATACCCACAGCCATAATGCCGGTAATTTGGACAGTCCGAAGTTGCGGGCGGCGCGGTAGTAAGTCCAAGGCATCAGGATCGACAGCAGCGAAGCCGACAACGCGATCAGAAAACTGCGATCGCCCGTGATTTTCCGCAATACGCAAATGTAGACCTGGTACCCGATTGGATCGGACGCGCCAAAGTACGTTCCTCGTGGAAAGCGCAAGCCGTTTACCCAGTGACGCCCTGGGTCAGAGAAGAGGTAGTTCAGAGGATTATGTTGGAAGCAAACAAATACTCTCAGGCAGGAGGCGCAGAGGATGAGCCCCGCCACAACGGCGTAGTGCACCTGCGCCTTGGAAAACCTATTCATGTTCCGTACGCCCTTCCCTGAGGCGGGAATCAGCGGTGTCCCGGGCCGCGAGGATTGTAACAGTAGCCCGACTGTGCCAGCGCACTACTTGCCCGGAATCGGGCGGAGTCATTTCGACAAATCCACAATCTGCTAAGGGTTGTTTTTAGGAGTTCAAACAAAGACGAGATACTGCGGTCTACACCAGTTCGTGCGTTTTCTTCAGCCGCCGCAGCAGCGACGTGGGATGGATGCCCAGGATGCGGGCGGCGTGAGTTTTGTTCTGCCCGGTAGCGTTCAACACTTCACCGATGTAGCGGTCTTCCAGTTCGCGCAGGGTCACGAACTGATCGCCCGTGGGCGACAAATCAAATGAGGTGAGCACCTCTTCCTGCTGGGGTTCGATGTGATAGTCGCGAACCTCTTCCGGCAAAGCCTCTTCATCGATTTGGTCTTCACTGGAGAGAATCATGGTGCGCTCGATCACGTTGCGCAGCTCGCGAATGTTTCCCGGCCAGGGATACTTCTGCAACAGCTCAGCGGCGGCCGGGGTGAAGCCTACGAAGTTTTTCTTCAGTTCGTTGTTGAAGTACTGCATGATGTCGAGCGAGAGCGGCAGAATGTCTTCGCGACGCTCGCGCAGCGGCGGAATGAACAGCGGCAGCACGTTCAGCCGGTAATAAAGGTCTTCGCGAAAAGTCCCTTTCGCCACCGCTTCTTTCAGCACCGAGTTGGTGGCCGTGATAATGCGAACGTCAACCTGAATTGGTTTGGTGCCGCCAAGCCGCAGGAAATTGCGTTCCTCCAGCATGCGCAACAGCTTGGCTTGCAGGCTGAGCGAGGTGTTGCCGATCTCGTCTAGGAAAAGTGTGCCGCCTGAAGCCTTCTCGATCAGGCCTTCTTTGCGACGACGAGCGTCGGTGAACGCTCCGGGCTCGTATCCAAACAGCTCGCTTTCCAGCAATGTGTCAGGCAAAGCGGCACAGTTCAGTCCGATCAGCGGCGCCTGTGCACGGGCACTGTTGTAGTGAATGGCCTTGGCCAGAACTTCCTTGCCGGTTCCGCTCTCGCCCTGAATGAGGATGGTGGTGTGGTCGCTGTTGGCCGCGCGCCGCGCCATCTCCAGAACCTCGCGCATGCCGGGGCTTTGCGTCACCACGCGACCGAAATCGTAGCGGCCCTTAGCCGTTTCCACCGTGTCGTGGACGCGCACCCGCAACGCCAGCATCTCCGTGGCGCGCTGGATGGTGTTCACCATGTCGGCGACGTGGAAGGGCTTGATCAAGTAATCGTAAGCGCCCAGCTTCATGGCTTCGACGGCGCGATCGACCAGGTGATACGCGCTCATCATCACCACAATCATCGTGGGCGAAATCTTTCTTGCCTGGCGCAATACCTCGATACCATTGATACCCGGAAGAACCACGTCCAGCAAAGCCAGATCGGGCTTGTCCTCGGCGATGGTCTTCAGCGCCTCTTCTCCGCTGGTGGCCAGCAGCACCTCGTAGCCTTCGATCTCGAGGGCGCGGCCGATGGTCCGCAGCGTGAGCGCTTCATCATCGACAATCAGGACAGAGTGCGGCATGGCTAGGCGATGACCTCCTCGCTGTGCTGCGGCACGCCCTTGTTGGCCTGACGGATCGGCAAGGTGACGCGAATCGTGGTGCCGGAGCCTGGAATGCTCTCTACTTGAATCTCGCCGCCGTGGCTGCGCACGTAACTCTGTGTAATGCTGAGGCCAAGGCCGGTGCCTTTGCCATGCTTGGTGGTGAAGAACGGCTCGAAAACATGCGGCAAGATGTCGGCGGGAATACCACACCCGGTGTCACGCACCCGTAGCTCGATCACTTCGGCGAATTTCACTTTATCGGCGAGGATGCTGATGCTGCCGCCCGGAGCAGTCGCTTGCGCCGCATTGAGCAAGAGGTTCATCAGGATTTGCGATAGCTGATTGGCATCGGCGCTGATGCAAGGCAGGTCGGCCGGAATGCAATTATGCAATTCAATCTGCCGGAACATGGGTTGATGGCCCACGAATTTAACGGTCTCGTCTGCCAGCCGTTGCAGGTTGACTTTGCTGAGTGTGACCGGCCAGGGACGCGCGTAGTCGAGCAGGCCGCGTACCGCCGACGAGATCCGCTTCGATCCCTCGATGCACTGCTCGATCTCGTCGCGGCGTTCCGGGTCTGCGTCTCTCCATTCCAGTTCAAGGTGCGACAGAATTCCCAGCAACGGATTGTTGATCTCGTGCGCAGCACCCAAGGCAAGCTGCGCCAGCGAGGCGTACTTCTCGTATTCGGAAAGCTGCGACTCGAACTGCATCTTCTCTTTAGCTAGCTCCCGCTCTTCTTTCAGGCGTCGCACTAATTCTTGTTGCGCCACGTTGCGCTCGTATTCGCGATGATCGGCGAGTTCCTTCCACTTACGCCCTTCACGTTCGGCGGCCTTGATTCGGGTACGCGAAAAGATTGCCACCACCACGGCCAGCACCAGGCCCAGCGCGGCTCCGCCCCAGAATCCGCTTTGCGTGGATTGAACAACCGAGTCCGAGGCCGATAATCTGCTGGATAAAAGGAACGACGTGACCAGGAACAACAAGGCGGGGAGGCGCAGGCACCGATTTCGACACCAGCGCATTGCCCAGCTGCGGCCAATCAGGAAGGCGGCGAGGGCCATTCAGCTCTCCTTTATGACCTTCGCGCAGGTTCGCCGCAGGGGCAGTGACCGCTATCACCTGCACACGTGACCCATGATTGGCGCAAGACTAGTTGTGAACCTTATGAAGGACTTACGAGCTGAGCACGCCGGCGATGATCGTCTGTCGCACCTCGCCGCTGGGAGACAACACCACCACATCGGCGTCGGCGCCTGGGCGCAGCACCCCTTTGCGATGTTCGACGCCAAGAAGACGCGCAGGATTAAGCGTCGCCATGCGCACGCCGTCCTGCAAACTCATGCGGCCGAACTTCATGGCATTGCGAACCGCGCGGTCCATGGTCAAAACGCTTCCAGCCAGCTTGCCATGGGATTCGCAAAATCCGTCTTTGACCTGAACTTCGTACATTCCCAGCCGGTAGGTTCCGTCCGGCATGCCGGTTGCGCTGATGCCGTCAGTGATGAGGACCGCGCCCGCCGCGCCCTTGGCGCGCAGAAATAAATCCACCACGTCCGGAGCGACGTGCAGCCCATCGATAATGATGTCGGCGGTAATGCGTTGTCGGTCAGAATCGTGCCTAGCAATCCGGGATCACGGTGGTTAAGCCGCCGCATGGCGTTGAACACATGGGTAGCGTGACGGGCGCCTGCCTGGATGCCGGCTCTGGCTTGAGCGAGATCCGCGTTAGAGTGCCCGATACTGACGCAGACCCCGCGACTCGACACGTCAGCAATGAGAGCCAGCGCGCCTTCCAGCTCCGGCGCTATGGTCAGCACGCGAATCCGGCCGCCGGCTGCATCCCACATCTGGTTGAACGTTGCCGATGATGCCGGCTGAAGATAAAGCGGCGAATGCACCCCGCGTCGGGCGTGGCTGAGAAACGGCCCTTCGAGATGAACACCCAAGGGGCGCGCGCGCAATGGATCGCCGCTGCCATCGTTTTCCGCCTGCTCAATCGCATTGCCGAGCGCTTCCAGAGCGCGCAGCGTGTCATCCATAGGCAGCGGTCACGGTGGTTGGACAATAGCTGGTAACGCCGTGCCCGCGCCATCATGCGCTCGATCGCCGCCAGGCTTTCGTCGCTGCCTTCCATCACATCATGGCCAGCGCCACCGTGAATATGAATGTCGATAAATCCCGGCGCGAGAATCGAGTCGCCAAGATCAACCACGCGCGCATCCGGCGGAATGATAATGGCTTCACGCGCGCCCACTGCCGCCACAACGCCATCCTCGATCACGAGTACCGGGTTATCGATGCGCTCCAGAGGAGTGAAGAGCTGCCGGGCTGAGAGGACGGTGGCCATGCGCGTTCCTGGTTGAATGAACGAATCGTTAAGTTCTAGAGTACGCAGATTGCGAAGGAATTCAAGGTGAAGAGGACGGAAGCTTCTAGGAAGACTGCCGTTCCCGAATGCAATCAGCGACGATGTCTAGCCATGCTTCCGGATCGGCGGTGGAAATTTCATAGTCTGCGCCTGGCACTTCCTCTGTGCCGCGGCATAGTGCGATGACTGGAGGCGCCGGCAACTGGGCGCGCAGGTGACGAACCGCTTTCCGCCGCTGCGTCAACGGACCTTCGTCGCCGACTAGAACGAAGTCGAATTCGTCGATGGTCTGCAACGCCAGCAGTCCGTCGGCTCCAAGCACCGTGAATACGTCATAGTCGCGACCCAGGAGGAGGCGTTCCCGCGAGAGCAGCAGCGCGGGATTAAAACAGACATAGAGGATTTTATAGTCGTCCATTCTGCCATTCCTCCTTTCTATAAGACGCGAGTAAGCCGAGGCCGACAGTAACGAAAAACCCTGCACGACCAGAGAGATCACGATCGGTCAGACGGATTCAACCCTGTTTCCCTTTCAGCCGGGCCGGAATCGTTCCTTCCCGGATTTCAGGACCTTTCATCTCACCTAAACCAGAACGGTGGCATTTCCCGGTTAACGGAAAGGAAGAATCTGCACAAACGACATCAACAGTTGGGAGCGAAGTGGGAGGGCTATCGGCCGTTGTCGGATGCTGCGATACTCGGGCAATTCGACAGCTAAAATACCGCTTGCACCGATTCTTAAGATGTGCCGCAGCCCGGCATCTTTGCTTTCGAAATAGTGTATGCGAAATAGCTCGATTTTTACAGTGTTTTTCGCGGCTAAAGCACTCATAGCAAAAGAATTTTGCGGTAATTTTGCAGCTCGACTGGCGAACCGAAAAGTCGATCGCTGAGGCTGCCGAAGGAATGGTACCTTTGGTGACAGAACTGCGCGCCGAAGAGTGCCAGCACGGCGTGAAACTTTCCGGCTGGTTAGTTGGTAGATTCGGCGACATGCCTTGTGCGGCTCGCCTTCGCTAATGGGATGAATAATTCACTTCGTCGGACAGGCCACATTGCGATTCAGTATTCCGCCCTCCATGAAAACACCTATGCCGCCTCTGCTTCCGGTATGATGTCCTCAATTCTTCTCTTGCCGGTGTGCGTGAAATGCCCAGTCTGTCACTGCGTGACCTCGGCCGCTGGCGGCCTGAGCTTCCCAGCAAAGACTCATCTCTGCGCCGAGCACATCTCCTCGATCTTGCGATTGCCGTACTCTCGCGTCGTTCGAAAATGTTTGCGCGTGGCTGGGGAGACGAAGCCATCCTCGCTCAGCTTTCGGGAAAAGTTTCTCGTGAGGACGCACCGCTCTCCGGTTGCCGTGACCTGGAACTCCATCGTCGAGAATGCTGCGGTGGTTCGTCGCGACGGAACGTTTCCTTCGCCATTGGAATCTGCTGCCCACGAAGACCAGCACGGTCCATGTCCGAGCTTTGCAGAAGCCGGGGAACCGTAGCGCCTGCGTATTGCTCGCCGGGTCCCACGATGAGGGATACGGATACGGGAGCGCGTCTTTGGCAGCCTGACGAACAAAGGCCTGGATCTCTACCTGGTCGAGAATCCTTTCTACGGTTTGCGGCGCACTCCTGAAGGCCTGTCTGCGATTCGAGTCAGTGACCAGGCGATGCTGGCACTGGGAATGGTGTTGGAGGCGCGAGCTCTGCTGCATTCGTTGCGAGGGCAGTACGAAAAGCTCGTCATCGCGGGCTATAGCATGGGAGGTCACCTGGCAGCGATCACGGCCGCTGTCTCTCCCTTTGAGGTGGCATGCGCAGCCTTGGCCGCAGGAGCCTCGGCCAGCAGTATCTACACCCGAACGTTGATGTCGTGGGGAGTGGATTTCGACGGCTTGGGTGGTGGACCGGCGATGCGTGAAATGGCCCGCGAGCGTCTGCGGGCATTTTTCGACGCAGCCGATATCACCCGCTACGAACTGCTCCGCTTCGAGTGGATGCGGCGGTTATTCGTGGGCTGCACCCGCGATGGCTATGTTCTGCGCATGAAACTGAGCGCCTTCACCAGCACTGGCGGGGAAGCAGCTTGCACTGGCTTTCGGCAGGACACTTTTCCGCACTGATCACCCGGCGGCAATCACTTTGCGACCGCATTCTGGAAGCGCTTCAGAAACTGTAAAGCAAGTGTCAAAACAGCAAGAATCTGTAACTTCGTATTCCCACAAACGCGAGCTTGTAGCAGAATAGAGTGTCGAATCCAAACAATGCTTCTGGGGGCGCAATGCCAAGCACACCGAACCGCAGCCAACCTCAATCGGCATCCAAACTGGGCCTGTCAGACCGCTTGACCTTGGCATTCATCGGCTTGGGAGTGATCTTTGCTTCCCTGGGCCTTGGCGAAGCCGTGTACCGGCTGGCGTTCCTGGATTTCGACGGGGCCACCGACCGGCTTCCCATCGAAATGATGTTTGGGCTGGTCTTTGCCTGGATGACCACCAAGGTTGCTAAGAAGATTTATCAGCGCCGTATCGATGCTTCGGCGCGGATGGACTTAATCTGGGACCGCAATCACAAGATTCGTCATGCGGTGGAGGCGATCGCTCCGGTACCCTATCCCGCACACCAGCAGGCAATTCGCGTCATTCGCGAGGAAGTGGATCGGATTGAGTGGGTGCTGTCCGATATTCGCGCGCGCTGAGGGCTGACGCCTTACTTGTGGATGAGAACGGGAGCCAGAATTTCGCGCAGCTTGTGTTCCAGCGTCGCCAGCGCGAACGGCTTTTGCAGAAAGTTCATACCTTGATCGATCGCGACGTCCGACATTGCGCGATCCGTATAGCCCGACATATACAGTACCTTCATCTCAGGGCGTCGTTCCGTCAATAAGGCGGCCAATTCCATACCATTCATTTCCGGCATGATCATATCCGTCATCAGCAGATCGATGCGTTGCGTCATGTTCTCTGACCATTGCCGTAGCGATGCCCGGAGTCCTGGCTGTCAGTACGGTGTATCCGCGTTTCTGGAGAAAATCTCCGACTGCTTCCCGCACCGCGGTTTCATCCTCGACCAGTAACACCGTCTCGGCCCGAGTCGGACGCATGGGCAACGGATGCGACGCCGGCCTACTGCTCTGCCACTCCAAAACTTGAGGCAGGTAAATCTTGAAAGTCGCTCCCTGCCCCGGCTCGCTGTAGACAGAAATAAAGCCACCGCTCTGCTTCACCACGCCATACACAATCGGAAGCCCCAGGCCTGTTCCCTTGTCAACATCCTTGGTGGTGAAGAACGGTTCGAAGATAAGCGATTGCAGTTGCCGATCCATTCCGATACCGCTATCGGCTATGGTTAGCAGTACGTAGGAGCCCGGTCTGGCTTCTATATTGCGCGCAGTCACGTAGTCTTCATCGACTTCCACGTTGGCGGTCTCGATCACCAATCGGCCACCCTTAGGCATCGCGTCACGCGCATTGATAACCAGGTTCATCACTACTTGCTGAATCTGCGAGGCATCCGCTTTGATCGGGCCCAGGTTCTTGCCGGCAATGACCTTAAGTTCGACATCCTCGCCGATAATTCGGGGCAGCATCTTGCCCATATCAGCCACAATGCTATTGAGGTTCAATACGGTAGGGGTTAGGACCTGTTTGCGGCTCATGGTCAGTAACTGTTGCGTAAGGGACCCTGCCCGGCGGGCTGCCTTCAGGATTTGATCGGTCATCGGGACCAGGCGCTCGTCGTCTCCCAGTTGCTCCTTGAGCAGCTCTCCGTAGGCCATAATCACCATCAGCATGTTGTTAAAGTCGTGAGCTACGCCGCCTGCCAACCTCCGGATGGCTTCCATCTTCTGCGATTGCCGCAATTGCTGTTCCAGGGATATACGAGACGATACGTCTTGCTTGATTGCCACGAAGTTGCTGATCTCGCCGGTCGCGGACAGCACTGGCGTGATGGTCATCTCTTCGGTGTAGGTCGATCCATCCTTGCGGCGGTTCACCATTTCCCCGTGCCACACCTCACCCGCCAGAATCGTGTCCCACATCTGTTTGTAGAAAGTTGGGCCATGTTCTCCTGACTTGAGAACGCGGGGATTCTGGCTGACTGCTTCGTCTGACCGATAGCCGGTAAGCTTTGTGAATGCCGGGTTGACCCAAAGGATATTTCCCTTTCCGTCGGTGATTACGATGGCGTTAGCCGTCGCCGTTAAGGCTGCCCCCTGAAGCCGCAGCCGCTCTCCGGTTCGCCGCCTTTGGGTGATGTCGCGTATGATTGCCGAAACTCCTGTAACGCCTCCCGCGTTGTTCTTAGTCGGTGAGACCGTCAACGAAACATCGATTCGGGTTCCGTCATTCCGCTGGGTTTGGACTTCTATGTTGCTGGTGGGCCTGCCTTGCCGGACCTCGGCAAATACCTCATCCAGTTGCCCATCTTTGCCCCGTGGATCTATGCGAAAAATGGTTTGACCGATCACTGAAGCCGCAGGAAGCCCGTACAACCGCTCGGCAGCCGAGTTCCAACTGGTCACCGTGCCGTCGAGCCTGGCGCCGATAATGGCATCTTGCGAGGATTCCACAATGGCTGCGAGTTCTCGTGAAAGAATCTCATTCTTCTTGCGCTCTGAGATGTCGTCCACAACCATCGCAAAGTATTCCCGATCTGGACTGTAAACAGAAATCGAAAACCACTTCCTTCCCGGCTTGATTTCATATTCGAATCTTTCGGGGTTGCCGGTTAATGCCACCCGACCACAAACTTCAAAGAGCTCAGGGTAGGAACTTCTAATTCCGGGCACAGACTGGGTAGCTTGGTGACCTACAACGTCGACTAAGCTGGTGAGTCTCTCAAAGGCACGGTTGGTCTCCAGGTAGGTGAAGTCGACCGGCTGTCCATCGTGGTCGAAAATCATCTTGCAATAGGCAAAGCCGTCCAGCACATTCTCAAAAAGCAGGTGATAGCGCTCCTCGCTTTGCTGGAGTGCCTTGACGCTGTCTCGCCGCTGGTAGTCGGTTCGCTCGACCAGCCGGGCTGTGAGTATGGTGAGGGTGGCCAGCAGAATGATGGTTAGTACCGTCGTGCCTGCTACCCAACTCCAGACGTTGTCGTGAAATGCCACGGATCGTATCCATCCGATCATCATGGGAAACACAAGGGCGGCCGGGAACAAGCGACGCGCCAGCGTACCACCTGGTCCGTCGTTAACCAGGATCTCGCCCAAACCCCACTGCGGACGAGTGCAGACCAGGGCAGTAGAAAGCAGGACGAAGGCGGTCACCGCTTGCAGGGAAATGTGAAATACAAATGGATCCAGGATGAAGTTCAGCGCGCCGTAAATAGCCGCTGCTCCTGAAGCGAAAGAAAGGAACTGCACCGGCCAGCGGCTCTTCCAAAGCTTGCGGTCGAGGAGAATCAGAGCCAATCCCAGGAGAAAGAAGTCGGCAGCACTGATTGCCGACATCAAACCGGGACGAACCGATCGGCTCGCATCGGCCGGCCCAACCCGAAACAATAGTTGGTCGATCCCCAAGTCCCAGCCAAACCGATACTCCGTCAAACTTAATAAGCCAACCACCGCCACCAGCGCTGCCAAGGCTTGGGCGATGACATGGCCACTATTTCGCTCCCGGTTCAGTGGATTCTTTCGCAGCCAGAGAGAGACACTGAGAAGGATCAGACAAACCGCTGAATTTGGCTGAAGAGGTACACTCCCCGGAATTACGGTCTCCAGAAAAGCATTCCCCGAAGCCCATCCCAGCAGACCGAAGCAGCCTAACGCAATTGAAAACTGGCTAGTGAAGGAGACAAACCGAAGCATCCATCGGACGAGATGTGGCAAAGCGTTAGAATCACGCGCAATGGCTGTCGGAGCAGCCTGCTGGGCTCCCACGGTAGCCTCATTTCCTCGCGATTAAGATCGCAACACTCCAGCCAGTCCGAGCGACTCTAAACGACAACAAGAACCGTCGAGTGACTATCTTTACGAGCACTTCAAGACTTCGCTGCCAAAAGCTCGCCGCAGTCAGTGAACCTGCTCGGAATTTCAAACTGTAAGCTTTATCCATTGCGGTTGTACATTGCACTTAAGTAGCTGCACTGCCATAGCGGTAATACGAGGGGCCGAGCTACGCGCGGCTTGATCGTGTCACTGCCACTATTTTTTCTGCCAGGAGGCCTAGCTATCACCTCGCCGGCAGTTGCTGGAGATGACGGTGTGCCGTCATGACGTGACGATTCTGCAAGCTCTCGCAAGTATGTGTAATTTCTAGGCTGACTCACATGTTAGGCTTTCATTCTGTAAGCGCATGAACAAGGCTCCCGTGTTCGTTCGCCAGCTCGTTTATGCTGGCGACGTCCGCTCAAACCGCCTTTCCCGAAAGCCGGTTGCGGTTTGACGTTGCGGCACGCTCAAGTCCTGTTACCGGATGGGTCATCAGTTGACCGTTGCGAACGGACAAATCGCCGGCACCCACGCTACGTCCAAACCGGGCGAATTCGAGCCACCCCATAGATGGAAGTTGTGGGCCGGGCTGATTGCCGCGCTCACCTTGGGCCAGGTTGCCGCGACGCTCCTGATACCCCGCACCTTCTTCCTAACCTTGATAACCGACACCATCGGTTTGCTCTTGATGCTGTCGGCACTGCTGGTTTTCTGGGTCAACCTGAAGGCTTGCGGTCGAGACACCCGACTATTTTGGGCCCTCCTGGGGGTGTGCTGGGGAGTACGGGTTTTCGGGCAGATCTTGTGGATGTATTTTGATGTCATCCTGCGGAAGGAAGTGCCAAACCCCTTCGTGGGCGATGTCCTGCTATTTCTATCCAACATTCCTGTACTGGCAGCTCTGCTCTTGCAACCTGATTTGGACGCAGTAGAAAATCGGGAATCGCAAGGCCCCATGGACTTCCTGGTCCTGCTGCTCTGGTGGCTCTATCTGTACCTAATATTCGTGATTCCCTGGCAGTATGTCTCGCTCAACGAATCACTGTATGGATCAAACTACGATCGGCTCAATGGCGCTTTGGATATAGTTTTGCTTCTGGCGCTGGGTTTCCTATGGCGGCGTAGCATCGGTTCCTGGAAGTGGTTCTATGGCATTTTTCTGGCAGCTCAATTTCTCATCGCAGCGAGTGGATCACTAGCAAACCATGCGATTGACCAGGGTAAGTATTATCCCGGCAGCTGGTATGACCTGCCCTACGCAGCCGCTTTAGCTTCTTTCACCGCAGTCGGATTGTTCGGCTTGACACTGAAGTCCGGTACTGACGAACTTGTTAGAAGACCTCGCTCGCCTCTCTACGTCACCTTCCTGGGAATGTTGGCCGTGGTGTCATTACCGCTTCTGGGGGCATGGATTGTCATTGATCGCAGCGTGCCGCTACCGGTCACCCAGTTCCGGGAACTGACCACGCTGGGCACGATGCTGGTGATGGCCTTGCTGGTATTCGCCAAGCAACACCGACTACGCGTGGAGTTGGGATGCGCGAACCAGGTTCTACAAGAAGCATCCCTGACCGACCCACTCACCGGCTGCCGGAATCGCAGATTTTTCGATCTCACAATATTCGGGGAGACGAGCCAGGTCCTGCGCTCGTACGCGAACAGGCAGTCCCATCACGCGAGTGATCTCATCCTCTACATGATCGACCTCGACGACTTTAAGGAAATCAACGATCGCTACGGACACGGGGCAGGAGATAAAGTCCTGACCGACATGTGCAAAAGGATCAGGACGACCATTCGAAATTCCGACATACTGATTCGCTGGGGGGGTGACGAATTTCTCATCGTATCGAGAAATTCCAACCGAACCGAAGCAGCAAATTTTGCGGGAAGAATTCTCAACGCGGTGGGCGGTAAGCGAGCAGCCTTGTCCAGCGAAGGCAGTGAGATCCACCAGACCTGCTCGATTGGTTGGGCGGCATTCCCGTGGTATACGGATCAGCCCGACGAAGTCCCCCTCGAAGCAGTCTTGGGACTGGCCGACCGGGGAGTCTACGAGGCCAAAGTCGGGGGCAAAAATCGGGCGATTGGGATCTCCAGCGCCGATCAGGGCGCCGTCTTCCTGGTTACTACGGGAAGCGATCGAGTCTCCAGTTACTGTGTGCAAACGGTTTGTGTCGAAGGTCCTCCTCAAGGCTGGGCTGCCTCAACGGAAGCGGCAGACTCGCGCATTCCCAGTTCGCTCTGATGGCCTGCCTCCAGCACCGAAACTAAGCGAATACCCCAACCTCTCGTCTCCGTATCGCCACCTTGCAGTCCGTGCATCGGAAGAACCGCGCAAAGCAAGCGGTGGCACAAACGCCAGAAGGCCCCTCAGAGAGGAGCCTTCTAGTCCGCGTAGCAGTTTCGGATAGTTGTAATCCGTTCCCTACAAAACTATTGAGTGAGTCGCAGGAGAATTCTGGAGGCGATGGTCTGAAATACCTGCTGCAATTCCGTATTGCACGTCTGGGAGCTCGGCGTTGAACAATCAGGAGCCATGATCGCTTCTCCTATTGGCTGGCTGGAGTTGTAGGTGTGGCTCACCGGATCGTTGGCAATTTCCTGCAAGAAGGACTGGCTGGGATCAGTGCCCAGGCCAATCGAGTAGACATAGATGCCCTCGGCCCGCATCGCATTGGCAACCTGCTAAGAGCGGTACACAGCGTCGGCACTAACGTTCGTGCGGGTAAAGCTTTGATTGCTCCGAGTATTCTGCGAATAAAACTTGGTCACTCCGGTGCAGTCTGGCGTTGGGGAGTGCGGGGGTTAACCGTGATCCGTCGACTCCTCCCCAATCGGTTCCGTCGGTAGGCTTAAAGAAGTCTACCGAGCTGCCCGTATCATATCCACCGTAGTTGTAAAGCGTATTACCCCAACTGCTGGTGCAGGCGAAAGTATCCTGTACCTCATTTACCAATCCGTCGGTGAAATAGACCACTACCTTCACAAGGTTTTCGCCTGACGTAGGGACCACGCTGTCTTCCTGGGTCTTGGCTAGGGTAAGACCACCGAGGCCGAACGTGCCGCCAATAAACGACATGTCATTAATGGCATTGGTAATCGGGGTCTGGAAGCTGGTCGAAATAGCGAAGTCGGTGCTGGCAGCGGAAGCGAAACTCGTCAATGCCACTTGATCGGACGAGTTGTTAAAGAACTTGACGAACATTGGTACAGCAGACACGATCGCTTGCTGGCCTCCATTGTTTTGCATAGAGCCGGAACGGTCCACGATAACCGTCATGGCCAGGTAGCCACGCATGGACTGCGCATTGGCAACTACAATATAAGATTTTTTTCCCGGTAACAAGCCGAAAAATATCGTTCGAATGGTGGCAGTGGCTGAAACGGCTACGACTTGCTGGCCGGAGTTCGTGTTAAAGGTGACAGCGACCGCTGGTGCGGAATAATCCAGACCAGTAGTAGGGTAGTTTGCCGCAAAGGTATTCGTGGCGACAGTCTGTGCGCCGGTTTGACCTTTTTGTGCAAGGTTCTCCATGGCGACCAGGCAGGCAGCGTCCACTGCCTTTTGCAGCCTTGCTTTGGTGACGTAGCCAAAGGCGACGTCGATGGCCAACGACGAAGTCAGCATCAACCCGATCATAACGACCGCAAGCATGATCAAGAGTTGACCCTGCTCGTACTTCCGGTCGCGCTTGCGGTTGTTGGCTTGCACGTTCTTACTCCCTCTAGTAATACGCTACGTCGTATAGCTGCGTCGGCAAGGTCCACGACACCAGCTTGCCGATCGGAGTGATGGGCTGATACTTGTAGAAAACTTCCGCCGCATAAACTGTTTCTTGGGCTGGCGGAACCGCGCCTGATGGAAGAGTGGCGTTTCCCCCGGTCGAACCCACGCGACTGGTGGCGGTAATACCGCCGGCTGATCCCTGAGCCGTAACTTGGGGTACATTCGCGCCCACTGCCATATAAACCGCGCTGATAATCACCTTGCCGTTGCTGCCCAGATTCAAGTTTGAGGATGCACTGACGGCGGAGGTGGCAGCCGTTCCTAAAGCGGTTCCTCGCATCGACAGGTTGGCAGCTTGCGCGGCCAGGCTGGTTACTTCTTGCTGCTCGTAAATGGCGCGGCTGAAGTCGATCATCCCAAACATAAAGCTCAGCATCACCATCACCGATAGAGCACACTCCAGAATCGCCTGACCCGAGTCCTGCCTTCCCCTCTTATCGCTCTCTTCGTATTGTTGGTTATCATTGCCATCCGCTTCATACCTTTCTACGTGGTCTGGCTCGGCGGAAAGGGCTCATTTTGATAAGTAGCGGTTACCGTAAAGGTGTATTTCCCGTTGGGAAAGAAATGGCTCATCATCGGCGTTAACAACTTAACGTTACTGGTCAACGAGACCGTCACCGTATCTAGCGGGCCACCCGCGCTCCCACTTCCACCCGTTACGCTGGAAACCGCCAGGTTCGAAACGCTTAAGCCCATCGCCGCCTGTTGAGCCACCTCATCAATAGAGGCCACCCGGGACAGGTTCTGATTGGGGTTCGACGGATTGGGCAGGTGGTTGCCGGTGGTGGCAAACCTTCCGCCCGCCCGCACCGCGTTCTGTAAGGTGGTCTGCTGATACAGAAGACGCGCCATGTCGGTAATGCCGCATACCATGTAGAGAAATATGGGTAACGACAGGGCAAATTCAGCGATGGCATTGCCCGTCGTGACGCGCATAAAGCGACGCCAGCCTCTCAGGTTGGTGGATTCACGCTGGTTCATCGTTTGCTCTTCGCCGGCCCCTGCCGCGGGAAACTGTCGCAGGTCATTTCGCATATCAAACCGCCTGCGCCCCTCTATCGAGGCGCCACTCGGGTCGCGAACTCCAACTCAATAGGAAATTTTCCCCTGAGTTCGACCGACACCGGGAGAAGGCCCAAATCTAGCTCGTGAGGCAGCCGGATTTATTCCAGAATCTTGATGTGATTTCCAGAATCTTTACGCTTCTAAACCCCTCTGCCGCAAAGTGTTAGCTGTTAGGTCCTTGGTGTGCAACTAAGCGGCGAGAGCTAGCAGCACTAACCGGCGAACCGTCCTTCATACTTTCTGGCCCTAGTATGCCTTTCCGGAAAAACGGCGTGCTCCAACGAAAAATCTCTAACTTCTGGTTAAACGCAACACCGATCCGCTGAGCGCAAAATGTTGCCGCACCGGCTCGATAGCCTGCGCCGCAACCCGCCGCGCATCTTCGCGCGGAATGTTATAGCCGATAAGAATTGCCGTGAAATCGAGGGTTAGCCGCTTCAGCAAGCCGGCATTGGAGACCTCGGGTGTGCAGGGACCCTCCATCTTTCTGCCTCTCTTCTAAAGCCCGCAGCAGCTTCCTACCACAGAGGCTGGGGAGCACCCCTTCGCTTGCGGGCCAGCCTTTTTTTTCGAGGGTCTAAGCGTACGACTGGAATGAGTTTTGATCTTTCAAAATCAATGCGCGACTTGCAGATTCTTACATCTTAGGATTTGCTGAGAACGCTAGGCGCGGACAGAAGATGGTAGCAACACAGATAGAATCATTCGGACTGGTTCAGCAAGGTTGAACGAAAGCAAAAGTCGAACTGGCTAGAGAAGGTTAGAACAACCGCGTTGCGGTAGACCGGCGCTTCTAGGTTGCAATTTAGAGCGTGGCTGCTGGGTTGCGGGTAGAGCGGCGCTTCTGCGCCGCATCCACCCTGTTGTAAAGCGTAGAGCCTCAGCCCCTGGACCGGAATCGCACCTTGATCATAGTTTCCTTAGCCGGAAACTATTCGCTGCCCACGCCCGCGCTGTAGGCCAGCTTTGCCTGCTTCAGAGGTTGTACTTGTTCGCGATAGCTGCTGGGAGAAACGCCCACAATTTTGCTGAAGACGGTGGTGAAATGGCCCTGGCTGGAGAAGCCCAGATCGTAAGCAATGTCGGCCAGGTTGGTACGTTTCTCTTTCAACAACTGTAGAGCTCGTTCCACCCTGCGCCGGAGCACGTACTGATGCGGCGACAGCCCGGTCGATTCCTTGAAGGCCCTTGCAAAGTGGCAGGGCCCCATTTGCAGCAGGTTCGCCATCTCCGCCAGCGATAGGTTGGAGGAAAGGTTGGCGTTGATGAATTCTGTAATCTGCCTGACCTTGAAGGGAGACAAGCCGCCGCGATAGTGATTCAATCGCGCCGGCGCCGTGGTGTGATTGGTGAGCAAGGCTGTCGCCAGCGACAGGCCCATGTATTCCCCAAACAACCTTCCGGAAGGACAGTTGGCCAGCAATTCGTTGTGCAGGGTCAGCAGGATATAGCGAAGTTGATCGTCCTTGCCGCCCCAGGAGCGCTGCACTTCAAAGGGGCCGCTGGTGACCAACTCATCCGCCGCCCACAAAATGAACTTAGGCGCGATTTCCAGGGCAATGAATTCGATCTCCCCGGTGGAATGCCGTGCGGGAAGATCTCCGGGGCCGGTGAGAAATAGACTCCCGGTGTGGTAAAGCACACCAAAGCCTCGTTGTCCGAAGCCCGGAGCATATTCTGTTTTGTAGGATCCGTTTAGACACACCGCAGTGATGTATCCGCTGACGGTCGCTTCGGGACGCTCTGACTCGCCTATACAGTAGTGTTCAAGCTTAATGCCGAGCCACGGTGCTTGAGTGGAGTCAAGCTGCGGTTCGGCAGAGGCAACGAGTGGAGCGGAGCGTTGCGCCGTCCGGTCATAGAGAGTTATTCTTCCAGTCGCCATAGTGGTCCCGTCAAGTCTTGGGATCTTACTGGCCGGCCAAATGACTGAAATTAGATCGTTCTTCGCAATCTATCTTGCTGTCTTTAATGCCGTTCTTCCGGCAATAAAGAAACCACACCAATGAAATTCCACATTGGTGGTGGTTGGGTTTCGCACCCCTAGTTGTCCTGCGAACCCTTTTCACAGGAATCGCAAGATTCCCGGAAAAGCAGACATACTTTTGCTTATCCAGGTCCGACCTACAATCAAAGTGACGCGCTGGCTATAGATAAAGGCCAAGGGGAGAGTTATGTCAATAAATTTTTTGGGAAATGTGAAATAAAACCCTTACGAAGGTACTAGTACTTTCGTAACCTTTGGTGGTTTGTATAGGATGGAAAGTAACCACAAAAGAGCAGCACCACTGCTATTTTTACTAGTGCTTAGGTGCTGCTCTCGAGCCTCCTTTAGAGCGCGCTTCCGTTAAGGAACCGGACCTTCCCGCTCGAACAGAATTGTCGTGTCGTCATCGTACAGCTGCTTCCATCCATTGCCGTGAATCAGCAGATAGGCGAGCGGCGAATCCTTTCGATAGAGAACGTACTTGATGTGGTATTTGTCCAGGATTTCCAGCGGATGCTTGACTCCCATGGCGTCCAGATAGTCACCAAAGATGCCACGGTGGTCGAAGATGTCGACCCGCGAGTCGACGAAGACCGGGATCTGGCGGGTGTTCCAGATCAGGTAGCCGCCCCATAAGTAGTCGTTGAAAACGCGACCGTCCGGATGGAAGCTCTGCAAATACGGCAACGCCTTGGTGGGATAATCCTTGACCGTGTCCTCGATCAGATACTTCGAGGTAGGAAAGGCCCAGATGCATCCCCCCACCATGCCAAGAATAAGTATGGCATTGAGTACTGGTTTATCGATCTCCCGCCGGTAAGGCGGGAAGAAGTCCAACTCAATCGCCAGCAGCGGCGTGAGGACGATGGCAGCCAGGAACATGAACCGGCTGTAAGTCAGCGTGGCGTAGAAGCCGATCAGTAGGAAGCCCACCTCATCGAGCCGCCACTTCCGCTTGCGTACCAGGGCGAGAATGATGGTCGCCGCCAGCATGAGAAATACGATCTTGCCGCGCACGGCATGAAAATCCAGGCTCTGCCACTCGCTGACATGGCTGACATTCAGCTTCTGCCCGAAAGCCAGATCGAACGGGTAGAAGACCAGGTGATAGGTCCAGGGATTGATGAACAGCGCAATGAAACACAGTGCCCAGACGGTCGCGAGCTTGTTTCGCTGGGCAGGCGCCCAGCGAGTGGCCGTGATCCGGCCCCACTGTCCTTCAATCAGGCCCGGAGCCGATAAACACTGACAGAAACACCAGGCCAATCAGCCATGAGCCGTGTGCATTCACCCACAGCAGGAAAAGCGGAGGCAGCAACCAGGTGCGGTCCTTGCCCTCCTTGTAATCCTGCAACACCAGCAGTTCGAGCACCAGAAAGATCCAGCCGAACAGCAGGGTTCGCGGGCCAAACGAAATAGTAGCCAGAACCACCGCGAACCAGGAAGCGAAGAAGGCGGCTTTGACATTGTGCGAGGCGCGATAGGCCAGGTAGAGGACGCCCATCAGAATGGTTTCCACGCAACCCAGCAGGACCAGAAACAGTCCGCGCACGCCCATCAGGCGCCAGCCCAGGTAATAGGGCAGCTCCGACAGCCATTCGTGGTTGATCCAGGGAGCGCCGTTGGCAGTGAACGAGTACATGTCGTGGCGAACCATGGCGCCATTCTGCACCAGGAATTCCGCATTGCGCAGGTGCCACCAGATATCGGGATCGGCGATGCTGCGATTGGCGAAAACATACACCGTGCCGGCCAGGATACAGGCCAGCAAAACCGGGAAGCCAAAGGCGACCCGCCAGAAGCTATCCAGCTTGATGGCGGCTTCGTGCGAGGTGCGTTCGGGAACCACTACGGTAGTTGACATTTCATCCGTTAGAGAAGGCATGAATTGAGACTCACTTCGAGCAAAAGGTAGCACAAGAAAGCGCCTGTGCAATGGGGTGGGGGGAGTTAATGAGTCGTTTTTGCAAGCTCGCGCAAGATCGTGGAATCGCAGACGTTGCAGCCCCGCTATGCTCTTGTTGCTCGCCGCCACAGGTGTATCAGTTGCGGCAGGCTTATGGAGGAATTGCACATGAATTACATCGCCACTTTGAAGAACCTGATTCGCGAAGACTCCGGCCAAGATTTGATCGAGTACGCTCTGGTAGCGGCCTTGATTGCCTTGGGCGCGATCACCGCCATGAAGGGTCTTGCCACCGGTATCAGCACCGCCTTCAGCACGATCTCTAGCGATCTGTCGAGCGCAGTAGCCTAACTGGAAACCAGCAACCCGTTCGTCGGATTGCTTGATTTCCATGCTAACGACAAGGCCGGTTGTGTGGGCGGAACCCTACGCTGTCCGCACAACCCAGGTCCTTGTTGCAGAACGGAACAATCGAGTAATCCGGGAAAAACGAACCTTCAGCAGAAACCAGAATTGCACGGCCTCTTATCGCATGGGGTTGACCAACGGGGGAACTCGCAGGAGTGATTGCAACCGCCGGTCATGCTTGGATCTGCGGTAAGAAGCCAAACAGGGGTCTCCCGTGCCGGTGCCTGAGTTGGATGTGATTTTCGTCGGAACCGCGGTCGTGTGCGCCGGTATAGGTGCCTTCTTCGATATTCGTACCCGCCGTATTCCTAATTTACTGACTGGGCCTTCGATCCTGATCGGACTGGTTCTTCACCTGATTCTAGGCGGCTGGCGTGCCATGGCTACCTCTGCTCTGGCCGGGCTGATCGGCGGCTTCGTTTTCCTGATCTTCTACCTGGCCGGTGGAATGGGAGCCGGCGACGTGAAGCTGATGGCCGCCGTGGGCTGTCTGACGGGATTGAGCTATCTGGCTGAAACCCTGATCGCCACTGCCCTGATGGGCGGTGTCTTCGCCATCATCCTGGCTGTTTCCCGGCATCGGCTGAAAGAAACGCTGGCCAATATTGGAGTGCTGGTCGTGCATCACGGAACCAGCGGGCTACAACCGCACTCGGAAATCAACGTTACCAATGAAGAGAAACTGCGCCTGCCCTATGGAATCGCTATCGCCGCGGGCGCGGGAATTTCTTTTTGTAGCGCGCTGATGAGGTAACACGATGAATCCTAAACGTCTTATTTTCGCACTGGCGGTTGCGCTGTTGCTGTCGGCGGCGGTGACCTTCGTGGTCAACCGCAAGCTGGGCGCGCGCGGCGCCGGTCCGGCGACCCAGAAGTTTGTAGCGGCTACCCGCGCCGTCAATTCCGGCGAGGTGCTGAAGCCCGATGTGCTGGCCTTGGTCGACTGGCCTACCTCGCTTCCCATGGTAGGCGGCTTTACCAAGATCGAAGACGTCGTCGGCCGCTCCGTTATCTATCCCATCCCCAGTGGACAACCCATCCTGATCAGCCAACTGGCCGCGCCTGGTTCAGGTATTGGCCTAACGGTCAAAATTCCCGAAGGTATGCGTGCCGTCTCCGTCCGCTCCGACGAGGTTGTGGGGGTTGCCGGATTTCTGTTCCCGGGATCGCACGTGGACGTGCTGGTGACCTTGCGAGGCGATAAGACGCCAACCCCCGCGACCCAGATTGTTTTGCAGGATGTCGAAGTCTTGACCGCCGGCCAGAACATTGAGCCTGACCCGCAAGGCAAGCCGCAAACCGTCAATGTCGTGACCTTGCTGCTGACTCCGCAAGACGCCCAGAAACTGGTCTTGGCGACCACCCAGGGTGGCATTGAATTCGTGTTACGTAATGGCGCCGACCGCGGACAGATTAAAGCTGTCCCCATGCAGATTTCCGCGCTCACCTCGGGCATGGAAGCCCCGCGCTCCGTTTCTTCACCGCATGTAACCGTTCATGCCAAAGGCCCCGCACCTTACGTGGTGGAAACCATCATGGGCGACAAGCATGTAACCAGTCAGTTTGAGTGATACTTATGGAAGCACGCACGCATCATTGGAAATTCATTCCGGGTATCGCGATATCCGTGATTCTGCTGGCGGCATTGCTAGTGGCGCAAACTCCGGCCACCAATCCAGCTGCTGCCGCACCTCAGGCTGCGCCCTCAACCCAGGCGGCTCCCGCGGCTGCTCCGGCGGATAGCCAGCAGGCTCCGAGCGCGCCTGGTACGACCGCGCCTGCTCCGGCGGCGGCGCCCGCTCCGGCGGTGGTGTATCCACACCGGGAAGCCAGGGCCGGATCCACGCAGGCGGCAGTACCGGCAGGCGCCACGCCTGCCAAGCTCTCGGAGGAGAGCGAACAAACCTTACACATCATTGTTGGACGCTCGGTATTCATCACCACGCCCCAGCGTCTGCGGCGGATCTTTGTCAGCAATCCGTCGGTCATCGAGTCGATGACTCCAAGTCCCAGGGACCTGGTCATTACCGCCAAATCTTCCGGCACCAGCAGTCTGGTGCTGTGGGACGAGAGCGGCACGTCGAAGGTATTGACCGTGCTGGCTGATGTGGATGTAGCCGGACTTCGCGAGTCGCTGGCCCAGGCTCTGCCCGTGGATCAGATCAACGTCGAGGTGCAGGAAGGAAAGCTGTTTCTTTCCGGCATCGTAGGCAGCGACGCCGAAGCGGATATCGCGGCGCGGCTGGCCAACGTTTACTCCAAAGAGATTGTTAACTCGCTGATCGTCGATCCGCGGCATCGGCCGCAAGTGCGGCTGCAGGTCAGGTTCGCCGAACTGGACCGCTCCAAGCTGGACGCGTTCGGAATCAACATATTCGGCCTCAACGGCCAGAACATCGGCTTGGGATCGACTGGGCAATTCGGACCACTGGCTTTTCAAAGTGCCGGCAGCACTGGTAGCACGTTGCAAGTATCCGACTTCCTGAACCTTTTCTATTTCAACATCAAGAACGGAATCGGCGCGACCCTGAAAGACCTTCAGACCAAGGGAATTTTAGAGGTGCTGGCCGAACCCACGCTGACCACCATCGATGGTGTGCCGGCGAAGTTCCTGGCGGGCGGCGAATTTCCCTTCCCGGTAGTGCAGCCGGGCAGTGCGGGTGGCACGGCTACAGTCACGATTACGTTCAAGCAGTACGGAGTGAAGCTGGAATTCACGCCCTTCGTTAATTCGGACGGCACCATACGGCTGAAGGTGGCGCCTGAGGTCAGCGCCCTCGACTACAGCAATGTGGTTGTCATCGCCGGCTATACCATTCCTTCCCTCTCTTCGCGTAAAGCTGAGACAGAAGTGGAACTGAAAGATGGACAAACCTTCGGCATCTCGGGAATTCTTGATCACCGCAGCACCGATACGTTCAACAAGATGCCGGGCATCGGCGAAGTCCCCATCCTGGGACAGCTGTTTCGCTCCAAGAATATCAATCACTCGGTTATGGAGCTGATCGTGGTGGTGACGCCCACGATCGTCGATCCGCTAACCACGGAGCCGCCAGTGCCCGCGAATCCAAAGTGGGTGACGCCGCCGGGTAGCCTGGGCAAATTCGATAAAGGTTTATCGCAGGGTTATCAGCAGGGGCACTAACGATGTTTGGCGAGAGAAATTGGGGAGCGGGTCGTGAAGCCTGAAGTGTCAAGCAGCGGGAAGGTCAGTCTGCGGGTGATCACGATCGGGCTCGACCGCGAAGCAGCAGGAATGGTGGAGCTGGCCACCGAGCGGGAGCAGGGGGCATTCGTCGGGCAGCTGCAGGGATATTCGCTGCATGAAGGCGAACTGCAGCCGTTGTTGAAAGTTCAGAACGCCGATGTTTCCGTATGCGTGATCGATTTCGACCAGGACCGCGCCTCGGCAGTGCAGACGGCGAACTCGATTCACTCCATGTTTCGCGGCCGCACGACTTTGATCGCCGCTTCCGAGCAGGCGGATCCCACGCTGATCGTGGAAGCCATGCGAGCCGGATGCAGCGAGTACCTGGCAAAACCGTTGTCGGTGGAGGCGGTTTGCGAGTCACTCACCAGGCTGTGCGGTCGGATCCAGGGCGTGAAAGACGCCAAGCAGACGGGAAAAACCATCGTTTTCCTGGGCTGCCGCGGAGGAGCAGGCACCACGACTTTGGCTGTCCACCTGGGATCGTTTCTGGCGAGATCGTTCAGCAAGAAAGTTCTCATCGTGGATGAACACCAGCATTTGGGACACGTAGCTTTGTACCTGGGACAGGATCACCCTTCGTACGATTTTTTTGAACTGGTACGCAACGTCGAACGGCTGGACAAAACGCTTTTGGAGAGTTTTGTGATTCATCATTCGAGTGGGGTGGACATCCTGCCCAGTCCCACCATCATGAACGGGTTCGCTGCGGTGCCCCTGGAGGCGGTCGAGAGGGCGGTGCGGTTCCTGGCGAATGTCTACGAGTTCGTGCTGATCGATTGCCCGCTGGGTTTGAGCGATCTCACTTTGGCCACCATCGATTGCTGCGACGAACTCTATGTAGTGGCGACCAACGACGTGCCTGCGCTGCGCGATCTTTCGAAATACGTGGATCGCCTGTCGCAGTGCAATGTGCCGCCGTCGAAGTTGAAAGTGGTAGTGAATCGATACAGCTCGGATGGCGCGGTTTCGTTGGAGCAAATCGAGAAAGCGATTCGGCAGCCGGTCTCGGTCACCATACCGAACCATTCTTCGGAGCTGATGCGGGCGATGAACACGGGCAGTCCGGTGTCGCCGGAACGCAAGACCGAATTCGCCATGCAGATCAAGAAGTGGGCCTCCAGTTTAGTGCCGGTGATGCCCGAGATGTTAATCGAGGAACCCAAACGGAAATTTTCGCTTTGGCGGTGAGTTTGATAACAGCATTTTTGCAGGGAAGATCCGGAGGACAACTTGGCTGAACTGGTTTCTGTACCGTCATCTGCCGGCCGAGTGAGCAGCATGTTGGACGCGCCTAAGCCTTTGCTGGGGCGAGCGCATCAGGAGGTCAAGTCAGCCGTCCATCACGAGCTGATCAAGAAGGTTGACCTCGAGAAGCTGTTGTTCATGCAGGACACGCGCGCCCGGCAGACTCTGCTGACGCTGATTGTTCCCCTGGTGGGCGAACAGGGAGTGCCTTTCAGCGCCAGCGAGCGCGACCGCATTGCCAACGAAGTGTTGGACGAAGTCTTCGGACTGGGGCCGCTGGAGCCCTTGCTGCAGGACCCGACGGTCAACGACATCCTGGTGAACACCGCCGATACCATTTACGTGGAGCGCGGCGGCGTGCTGGAGAGGACCAATGTTTCGTTCAAGGACAACGTTCACCTGATGCACATTATCGACAAGATTGTTTCCAGTGTAGGCCGGCGCGTGGATGAATCTTCTCCTATGGTGGATGCCCGACTGGCCGATGGATCGCGTGTCAACGTCATCATTCCTCCCTTGGCGGTTGATGGTCCTATTTTGTCCATTCGCCGTTTCGGCACCACGCCGCTCACCGCCGATGACTTGTTGGCTTACCGGGAATACACCCCGCAGATGCTGGACATTTTGCAGAAGGCGGTGAAAGCGCGCCTGAACATACTCATCTCCGGCGGCACCGGCGCCGGCAAAACTACCTTGCTGAACGTGCTGTCCGGATTTATTTCGGAGAGAGAACGAATTGTCACTATCGAAGATTCCGCCGAGTTGCGACTGAAGCAACAGCACGTGGTACGCCTGGAGTGCCGGCCTCCGAACGTGGAAGGAAAAGGCGGCGTGCGCCAACGCGAGTTGGTCATCAACGCCCTGCGTATGCGCCCCGATCGCATCGTAGTCGGCGAGGTCCGCGGCGAAGAGGCGCTGGACATGCTACAGGCCATGAACACGGGCCATGACGGCTCGGTTACCACCATCCACGCCAACAACCCGCGCGACGCTTTATCCCGTGTGGAGACCATGTGCATGATGGCCAACCTCAACCTGCCGGAGCGAGCGGTGCGGCAGCAGATTGCCTCGGCGATTCACCTCATCGTTCAGGTATCGCGTATGAGCGATGGCACTCGCCGGGTCACGCACATCACGGAGATCACCGGCAGCAGCGGCGACATGGTGAGCATGCAGGATATTTTCCTGTTCGAGAAGCGCGGTATAGGGCTTAACGGAAAGGTGCTGGGAAGGTTTTACGCGACCGGCATCGTTCCCAAGTTTGCGGAGAAATTGAAAGCGTCAGGCATTCCGATTCCGATGAGCCTGCTGGACTCGTCCGAAGAAGTTTGACCTGGGGAGGAGCGGCCATGGGCTCAACCCTGGTTGCAGTCTTCGCTTCGCTGGTCGCGGTCATGCTTTGCATAGCACTCGGTTCGCCGGGTGATGTTCAGAATTATTAGGGAAATTCGATTCATGTTGATCATTATCCTCACCTTCGTGTGCGTCCTGTTGCTGACGATGGCAGCATTGCTGCTGCTGACCCGTCCCACAGCCACGGACCGCACGATCGAAGGTCGCGTGGCCGGCATTCAGGCAGCGGCTACCCAGGAGATCTTCCTGGGCGATGGTATCCCTGAATTTCTGAAGCGCACCAAGCTAAGCGAAATCGACTGGCTGGATAACCTTCTAAAGCGCTGGAATTTTGCCCACAAAATCGAATTGCTGATCACCCAGGCGGAAAGTCCCTGGACTGTTCCCATGGTGCTGGGCGGCTCTGTCGCGTCGGCTGCCTTCGGTTTCCTGGTCTCCTATTACTGGTTTACCGACGTAATGATCTGCTCCGTGGTCGGAGTGCTTTTTGCCTGGCTGCCGACCTTCGTGTTGCAGTTCAAGCGCGCCCGGCGGTTGCGCCGCTTTAATGACGGCCTGCCCGATGCGATCGAACTTATCTGTCGCGCCTTGCGGGCCGGGCACTCGTTAAGTGCTGCTATTGAAATCGTCGGTCAGGAGTCCGTGGAGCCGGTACGCACGGAATTTCGCGAAGTGTATCGCCAGCAGAATTTCGGTCTGCCGCATCGCGACGCCTTGTTGCAGCTGGCCCGGCGCGTGCCTTCGAACGATTTGCAATTCGTAGTAACGGCCATGCTGGTGCAGAAAGAAACGGGCGGCAACCTGGTCGACATTCTGGAACGAACCACAGCGGTGGTGCGCGACCGTATCCGTATCGAAGGCGAAGTGCGGATTTACACCGCGCAGGGCCGCCTGACCGGCGTGATTCTGGGCGCGCTTCCCATCATCATGTTTTTCCTGATCAGCATCGTGGACCACGGTTATACCAAGGTGTTGACCGAGGACCCGATGGGCAGAAAGCTGATTTACACCGGGCTGGGATTGATGCTGCTGGGTGGAATCTGCATTCGCAAAATCGTAAACGTGAAGGTTTAAGGATATGCATTCCCTGCTTCAGGCAAGTATCGTGTTGACCGCATTCTTTGCCAATGCGCTGATCATCGTCCTGTTTATGTTGCGCCCCTCGCGGCAGGCCAAGCGCATCTTCGACCTGACCCGCGGCCAGGTGAGCTTGATCGACGAGCCCAAGGAATCAGCCTTTCATGGCGGGTTGCGCGCTCTGCGATTTCTCCGCACCCAGCTGGGACTGCATGACAACGAGAAGCTGAAGGAGCGCTTCATCGCGGCCGGCCTGCGCTCACCCGGAGATGCCGATGTTTACTTTGCGATCCGGTTGCTGGGTCCCCTGGCAGCAGTCATCGGCGGCAGCTTTATCAAGGACAACATGTTCATGTGGACCATTGGCCTTGCCGTAGTGGCCTTCATGGCGCCGGACTTTGTGCTGTCAGAAATGATTCGCAGCCGCCGGGAGAAAATCCGCCTGGGCATGCCGGATGCCATCGATCTTCTGGTGATCTGCGTTGAAGCCGGACTCGGCCTGGATCAGGCGCTGTTGCGTTCCGGGCAGGAGCTGGCCCTCAGCCATCCGCCGATTGCCGAAGAGTTTACCCAGATCAATCTGGAGCAGCGCGCCGGAAAAGCGCGTCTCGAAGCCTGGAAAAGTATGGCCGACCGCACCAAGCTGGATGTCATTCGCGCCTTCACCAACATGCTGGCGCAGACGGATCGCTTCGGCACGCCGATTTCGAAGGCGCTCACCAACTTTTCCGACGGCATGCGTATTAAACGGCGGCAGGCAGCGGAAGAAATGGCCGCCAAGACCACGGTGAAGCTGGTGTTTCCGCTGGTCCTGTTTATCTTTCCCAGCATCTTCATCGTGCTGCTGGGGCCGGCCATGATCACCATCATGCACAGTTTGAGTAACGGTTTTCGGTAAGTAAGCAGAGTAGTTAAATTTCGACAACCTGAAGGAGAGTAGCCATGGATTCGATCACCCTGATTCGCATAGTCTCCGGGACGCTGTTTGCAGTAATCCTGGGAGTTTTGATCATTCGCAGAAAAAAGATGGCGTAAGCGCGGAGATTCGATGCAGAAGCTTAGCCAGGTAGAAGTCGCCAACCTCACTCAAGGCACGGTGCTGGGTTCCGAGATTCGCATCGCGGACACCGCCCTGTCGCGAATGATCGGTTTGCTTCGCAACTCGGAGTTGCCCCACGGATGCGGGCTCTTGATTGCGCCCTCCTCCGGGGTCCATACCTTCGGCATGCGCTTTCCCATCGATATCGTTGCGCTCGACCGTCACTTCCGTGTGCGCGGTGTCTGGGAAAACGTTGGGCCATTTCGCATCGCCGCCGTGGGACTGAAGACCCACCAGGTGCTCGAATTGCCCGTAGGCGCGATCCGGGAAAGCCACACGCAAGTCAACGATCAACTGGCGTTGCACCATCCCGAAGCGTCCGGCAGCTTGTCTCAGGCCGGGCGAAGAGAGGAAGCCTCAATTCTGGGCGATGCCACTTCCAACCCGGCTGAGATGCCGAATAAAGGAGAGAGAGTATGAGTTTAATGTTCATTCGTGTACTGGCTGGTTTCCTGGCAGGATTGGCTGCCGGCATCCTGTTGATGCGGGCTACCTACAAGCGGGCCGAAATGCATAAAGAGGGCGAAACGCCCAGCTTGACCACCAGCACCAGCGCTTCGAACTAACCACAGGCTAGTCCGAGTAAGGGGACATGCAGATCGATCGAGCTAACGCGATGGCGGCTTCCGCCCCGCCTGGCGGGGTATGGCCGCAAAACAGCACTGCGCCTTCACGGCACTCGCAGTGGTTTCTGCTGGTGGTCGTGATCGTCAGCACCTTGCTGTTGCTGGTGCGCCTGAACGTGGATTTCAATGCCGCCGATGATCCCGTGCAGACGCACATTGCCGAGCGGGTGCTGCACGGGGAGCGGCCGCACGTCGACTTCGCCTACTCCTACACGGGTGGGCTGGCCTATCTCCACGCCTTGGCGTTGCGCTTGTTCGGCGATCGCGAGCTGTCGCTTCGGCTGATGCTGCTGGTGTTCTTCGTCGCCTGGGTGCCGGCCTTCTGGTATATCGCCCGCAGGCTGACTTCCACCTTTGGCGCTTCCGTCTTAACTCTGCTGGCCGTAGTGTGGAGTGTTCCCGTCTTTCCCAGTCCTCTGGGTTCATGGTACGGCCTGTACTTTGCGACCTTCGGCACGGCTGCGCTGTTTCGCTATATCGAGACACGCCGCTCGCGCTGGGTGTTCCTGGCCGGAATTCTTGCCGGTTGCTCCTTCCTGGCCAAGGTTTCCGGACTGTATTTCCTGGTGGCCGCGGTTTTGTTCCTGGTCTTCGACGAGCAGAATGTTCAGGATGAAGTTCTGGTGCGCGAGAAGTACACACCGGACAATGGCTACTCCATTCTGCTGACGCTGATCCTGGTCGGCCTCGACATTGTGCTGCTGCTGTTGCTGCACAACGAGGCCAACGCTACCGCGGTCTACCACTTCGCCTTTCCCGGCATCGCCCTCTCTTTCCTGCTGCTGGTGCGGGAGTGGTGCATGCCTCGCTTCCCGGTGCCGGTGCGCCTGTGGCAGATGGGCGGCCGCCTGCTGCCTCTGCTGCTGGGAGCGATGATTCCTATCTCGCTCTTCCTGGCGCCTTACGCTTCCAGCGGAACTCTGGGACGCTGGTTCCTGGAAGTGCTGGTCCTGCCCGCCATCGGATGGCAGGCCAGCTTCCACTCGGCCATCAATCCCATTGGCGCGCTGTGTGCGGTGCCGCTGCTGGCCATCGTGGCCATCAATGCGGAGCTGCATTCGGAGACTTCGCGCCGCATCGCCTTCGCCACCATTTGCCTGCTGGCCGCCGAAGCCCTGAACCAGGCCTTGCGCCATCCCGAATTCGCGCGCTGGGTGTGGGTCTCGGCAGCCACCGCTATTCCCGTGACCACCCTCATTGGAGTCACGCTGCTGCTGCGCAAAGCGCGCAAAGAGCAGCGCCAGCAGACCTCGCAGGTCATGCTGCTGATCGCCGTCGCCAGCCTGTGCAGCGTGGTGCAATTCCCGTTTTCCGCTCCAGTCTATTTCTGCTGCGTGGTGCCGCTGGGCATCCTGGCGTTCATCGGACTGGCCGACATGGTGAGCGACGGCCGCCGCCTGCTCTTGTTGCCGCTGGCCGGCTTCTACCTGGCATTCGTGCTGTTGCTGATTTTGCCGAATAAGATCTATAGCCAGGGCTTGTCGTTTCGCCGGACGAACCCCGCCATGATTACAGCCCCACAACCCTTGCCACGGCTTACCCTTCCAGCCACGAGTAAGCCGTGAGCGCCGGCTGAGCCGTTATGATGTCGCCTCCCGATCCTGAAAGCAGCAAAGCCTCGCTAATGTCAGTCGAGGTTGGACTGACGCTGCTGGCCGCCGCCATCGCCTTCGGCTGGCCCACCATCGGGAACGGATTCTTCTCGCGCATCGAGAAAGCCCTGGGCAAACTGGCGCGGCGTCAGGGACTGGCCGTCGCCGTGACCGGCTTCGCCGCTCTCTTCCTGCGGCTTGCGATTCTTCCCTTCTGCCCCATCCCGCATCCTTTTATTCCTGACGATTTCAGCTTTCTGTTGGCGGCCAATACCTTCGCTTCGGGAAGACTGACGAACCCGACGCCTGCAATGTGGGTCCACTTCGAGAGCTGCACATCAGCATGCAGCCAACGTATATGTCTATGTACTTCCCCGCGCAAGGCCTGCTGATGGCGGCGTCGAAGGTTGTGCTTGGGCATCCCTGGTACGGCGTGGTTTGCATGAGTGCGCTGATGTGCGCGGCCATCTGCTGGATGCTGCAAGCCTGGCTGCCGCCGGGGTGGGCACTGCTGGGTGGCGCGATCGCGATCCTGCACATCGGACTTTTCAGTTATTGGGTCAACACCTATACCGGCGGAGGATTGATCGCGGCCTGCGGCGGGGCTTTGGTGCTCGGGGCCTTTCCGCGTCTGAAAGCATCCGCGCCTGCGTTACACGCTGCTGATGGCTTTAGGCATCATCCTGCTGGTTACCAGCCGCCCTTACGAAGGCTTCCTGCTTTGCCTTCCAGTGGCGTTTGTCCTCGGACGATGGGTGTTTTGGGCAAGAAAAGCCGGCGCCGGCTGCGTTACTTCGCCTGAGTGCGGCTCCTCTGGCTCTGGTCATCGCCGCCGGGGCGTGGTTTGGCTACTACAACTATCGCGCTTTCGGCAGTCCTCTTACCCTGCCCTATACCGTCAACCGCAACACCTACGCAATTACGCCGTACTTTGTATGGCAGTCGCCTCGGCCGGAGCCGGTCTACCACCACGCGGTGATGCGGAATTTTTATCACGACAACGAGTTCGTCGGCTTTGAGCAAATTCATAGCGTGTCCGGCTTTTTTCATCAGAGTGTGCTCAAGGTGGTCAAGTGCCTTCTGTTCTTTTGCGGCATCGCGTTGCTGCCGCCGCTCTTAATGTCGTGGCGCGTGCTTAGCGACCGCCGTACCCGCTTCCTGCTGCAATGCGCCGCGGTTATGGCTGTAGGAATGGCGGTGCAGATATTCCTTCTTCCTCATTATTTGGCGCCGTTCACGGTGATTCTTTATGCGCTGGGTTTGCAGGCGATGCGCCATCTCCGGCAGCTACGGGCCGATGGCAGACCGTTTGGGCTGGGCTGGGTTCGACTGATCGTGACCGTGTGCGTGCTGCTGGCCGTAGTCCGGTTATTCGTCGGTCCACTTCAACTCGGTACTCCCGAATGGCCGGCATCGTATTGGGCGTTTACCTGGTCTGGCCCCGCAGAGTTCGGCAAGGCCCGAGCTGGCATTCAAGCGGAGTTGGAAAGGCTTCCCGGCAAACAGCTGGTGCTGGTTCGGTACTCACCTAAACATATTCTTCTGGATGAGTGGGTGTACAACGAGCCCGAGATCGATGCTTCCAAGGTAATCTGGGCACGGGAAATGGATGCTGCCGACAACCTCGAACTGATCCAACACTATCCCGACCGGCAGGTATGGCTGGTGCAACCGGATATGCAGCCGCCAATGATCTCTCCCTATTCTCAACTTGAGCAGGAAAGGACCTCAGCAACAGGATCTCGAATTCGTTCTTGGGCCCCTACGGACAATCCTCCCGAACACCAAGTCCAAAAGAGTAGTCTAGTGACTTCCTCGGCCGAAATCGCAACATACGACGTTGTCGAAAGGCACCCTCCACAACCCGCAATATCGTACGCCTGTTCGCTGTTTTCGTACGCCATCCTGGCCGGCGGAATGTTAACCGGGGTAGTTGCGGTCTGCATGGTTGTGGTCAGCTATTCCCCTCTTCCGTTCTGGGATCATTGGACGCAAATTGAACGTGCCGCCAGCGGGCGAAGTGTTACGTCCTTCTCCTGGTTATGGCAACAGCACAACGAGCATCGGTTACTTCTTCCAAAACTGTTTCTCGCCGCTGACCTGCTTCTATTCAAAGGACAACAACGATTTCTGTTGACGAGCATCTTTGTAATTCAGCTGCTGCACTGGTGCCTGCTGTGTTGGAGCACGTGGGTATTAGGAAAATGGCGGGGCGCGCTGTGGCGAACCGGTGCGGGACTGGCAGCCTTCTGTTTATTCTGTCCTGCTCAGTGGGAGAACATGGTATGGGGGTTTCAGGTATGCTTCGTGCTGCCGCAGTTGCTCGCTACAGCCTCCATTGTGGCGTTACTTCTTTACTGGAGGACCAGCCAGGGATTAGCTGATCAACATCCTCCGGTGCGCTTCTTAGTGCTCTCCATCGTGGCCGCGATTGGGGCGAGCTATTCGCTGGCGAGTGGAATCCTACTTTGGCCAATTCTCTTAGTATCTGGTATTTATCTTCGCCTTCGACTCAAGGCTATATTGCCCGTAGTCATCGCAGGAGTCCTTAGCATCGGAGCATACCTGTTTCATTATGTGCGCCCCAGCATTCACGCAAATCCCCTTGCATCGTTACACCATCCCATCAAGTTAATCGAGTATTGCAGTGGGTATTTCCTCGGCTCATGGCTTCATCGCGGCATGCACACGACGGAATCAGTGGGCCTTGTGTTTTTGATCATTACAATTATGTTTCTCCTCCCAGCACTTTCTAATGTTGGGGCCTTTCGGCTGTTCGCAACTCAGCTCGTGCTAATGATAGTTTTCTATCTGGGAACGTCCGCCGTGACCGCAGCCGGAAGACTGAACTTCGGTATAGCGGAGTCGCTTGTTTCCCGCTATCAGACCGTCGCATTACTTTACTGGTGCTGCGTGGGATTGTTACTGCTAGGCGCAACCTTCTATGCCTGCCCACGCCTGCCGTATGCCTTCCTTGCTGCACAATTTTGCCTCTTGGTTATTTTGATACGTGGAGCGGCAACCGCTGCATATCCGATCAATGAGGCCACGTTGCACGGTGTCAAGCAGAGGGAGGTATCCGCTGCTCTCGTGACGGGTATCTATGATTCGTCAGCTGTGGGGGCTACCTATTCCTTTACGGATGTGGTGCTAAAAGGGGTTGCATATATAAAAGCAAATCGATTGTCTGTATTTTCCGATGGTGATGTCTTGGTATTGGGGAAACCCCTTAAGTCGGCTTTTAGCCCCGCCGATACGTACGATTGTACGGGGGCAGCCGAGACTGTGATACCGGTCCAAAGCGTACGCGGCCCGGCGGTACGAATTTCGGGCTGGGCATGGGATACTAAGCGCCAAGCATCAGTTTCTTCGATAGTTGTGACTGTTGATGGAATTATCAGCGGATTCGGAACCGCAGGAGAATCGCGACCCGACATATCTACGGCGTACCCAGCAATATCATCCAACTATAGTGGTTTCGTTGCGTTCAGCCCCCGACCGCGACTTGATGCCGTGATGAATATTTATGCGGTCCTGCAGGGTAATCCACGGACGGCTTGCCATCTGCCAGTCACGTTCAAAAGCCAGTAATGTATTCTGCCTCTCCGATGTTGGGGAATGCATCAAGCCACCGAGATTGTCATATTTCGAAGTTTGGGTTGCGACCGGGCTGCTGGCTGCCACCTTGCTAGCACAACTAATCCGCCCCAAGTGCCCCCGACAAGAATACTCAATAATGCAACCCTGAATATGGCCAATGCTGCGAGGTAAACAATAGGACTCATAAGCAAAAAGAGAGGTACCATGACTCTCCAAGGACGAACCTCTGTGCTGGAACAATTTTCCAGAAGGACGAAAGCCGGCAAAAGAAGCAGAACTAGGTCATAAAGATTGGTATGGAAGCTGACCAGAATCACAAAGCACAGCGCCATCGCGAAGAAGTGCGTCGCGGAAGGAGCGAACCTGCTCTGTCGGACCGCGAGGAACAACAGCAAAACGGAAATAGCAAACGTGGCCAGAGTCGCGACATGCGGCGCCAAGCCCGGAATACAGCTCAATAACCCACGAATGTTTGGCATCGTAAGTGGATTGATGCACGCCACTCCGCCGTTTTCCCCGCTTACCCACAGGCGCACCAGAGCGGTCATGCCTTGGCGTCCAACCATCAGAAAGCTGACCGCCAGGACTGCGATTCCCGACGCAGTAAATCCGGTAACGACGCGCCACGAGCGACGAAGCAGGAATATCCCGATGATTGGAAGAACGAGTTGGAACTTGAATAGTCCGAGTGCCAGCACCGCTCCCGCGAGAACGGGCTTTTCCTTCGTCAAGAGCCATAGACTTGCGGCGATTACAGCCAGCGTTACAAAAGTATCCTGCCCGGTCAGAAAGCAGAAGGGCACAGGGAAGAAGGCGAAGCTCACGACGAGCAACTGCCACACCTTGCGCCGCATAAGAAACGTCTTGGCGAACAACCACACCGTCAGAACCAATAGCGCCAAGCTCTCCAGACGCCATACCCAGAACGCTTGGTTGGCGGACAGCGACGCTAAAGGTAAATACAACAATACTTCGTAGGGCAGGTGGTTATAGGGTAAAACGCGTTTGAAGAGTTGGTCGTCAGGCACGCTGTAAATATGCTGCTGTACTTGCTTCTGCACATCAACGTCATAGAGCTTCTCAGGAGTACCGTGCAGATATATCTGCGCTGCGGTGTAAAACATTCCGAAGTCGTGCGGGGGCGGCCATCCCCGGCCTATATACGGAACGGTAATGCAGTTGAATAGGGCCAGAGCTAGCCAGCCGATCAACGCCATCTTGCTGGGACGTGCGGCGTTCATCGCACCGCATCCTGCGGGATTTCGGACAGAACTGGCACGGTCCTGCGGGCGACTCGAAGCGGAGATTGCTGGGCGTGGCCGTCAGCCATGAAGTTCTCTGTGAGCAACACCGCCAGCAGCAACAGGGCCGCGACCGCCGTAATCGCCGGCGGCAACTCCAGCGACGGCAGGAACCAGAGTAGTCCCGCCGACATCGCCAGCAACGCACGCAGGGCGGTCAGTTGGTGCGCGGCGATGTAGTCGGCAATCAGGAAAACCGGCAGCAGCAGCAGGGTCAGGTCGTGCCCGTTCACGTGATAGCCGATCAGCAGGCTGGCCACCACGATCAGGGAAAAACTCAGTTCCGAATTCGACTCCTGCCGGCGCACGCACGAGATCCCCACCAGCAGCAGTATCAGCAGCGAGATGGAAAACACCATCCCCTGGATGGCGAGCGGGGACAGGCTGGCGTGAAACAGGCTGATCATCAGGCCGCGGAGGTTGGGCATGGTCTCCGGATAAGCGCCCGACACGCCCGGCGGCAGATGGCTGAACTGCAGCAGGAAGCGGGGAAACTCCAGAACCGATCGCCATCCCACCAGCGGAATCGACGCCACTAACAGAGCCAGGCCTGCGCCGCAAAAGCTGAGCAACAGCTTCCATCGCCGGGTGACGCCCATGATCAGCAAAATCGGCAGCACCAGCTGCGGCTTGAAGGTGGCCATGGCCAAAGCGCAGCCCGCGGCAGCCTGGTGGCCGTCCGCCAGCGCGAGATATCCCAGGGTAAACAGCAGCAACAACAGGACCGAGTCTTGTCCCTGGAGCAGCGCGATGGCGGCTGGAGAAAAGAACGCCACGGCCAGCAGGGCGTAGAAGATCCTGGTTTTGAGGAACGGCAATCGCCTGCGCAACAACAATGGGACAGCCAGCAGCGCCGCGACATTCAATCCGTACCAAAGGCTGGTTGCCTGCGGATAGGAGAACAGCGCCAGGGGCACGAACAGCAACAGCTCAAAAGGCGCGTGATTGAACAGCAGCGGCCCTTGGCGGGTGCTGAGGCGGTCGATGAAAACTTGCTGCGCCTGGCGCTGCTGGTCGTAGTTGTAGACTTGATGTCCGTGTCCGGAGAGCACGATGCGGCCGGCCGCATAGAAGGCAGAGAAGTCGGGCTGGCCGGTAAACAATGCCCGGCTTTGCTGGAGGAAGATGCTGCCGTAATAGAGGAGCACGACGGCCACCCCCAGCGGCAGCAGGAAACGGGTACGAACCGGGGTGGGAGCTGTCATGACGGGTGACACAGCGAGCGCTTGGAGCGCCTGCGGCAAGGCTCGGATGGCCCGGAGAGATCTCACCGCAAGTTAGCATCTCGTCAGCGAGGGCGAGGCAGTGCCCTACTCACTGCCACACATCCCGCAGACGAAGGTAAACCCTTGACGACGAACTGGGCTTGGCGGCGTCGCTCGCTATTAGGCGACGGCGCTGCTAAGGTCGCTGGAGACGGCACTGAACGCGGTGCTGATCCCGACGGCGACATTGTTCATGGCCGCGATGGCGCCCAGCGCGATCAAAGCCGCTACCAGAGCGTATTCGATCAAGTCCTGGCCAGATTCATCGCGAAGGATGTGGTGGAGAATTGACAGCTTCATGTAGGTGCCTCCTGTGAATCCATGGCATCGACAATGCCGCGGATGTGGAATGTCCGGGGCGATGAAGTTGGCGCACAACTTCTGGTGAATGCCAGGCGGTGGCCCCTTGCTCACCGCCCGGCATCGATTCAGCGGCCTGTCACTCGACGAAGTGGCCTGGCAGGTTTGCCTAAGCTACTGCGCTGCTGAGATCGCTGGAAATGGTGCTGAAGGCGCCGCTGATTCCGGTAGCCAGCGACTTCATGGCAGTGATTGCCCCCAGGGCGATAAGCGCAGCCACAAGGGCGTACTCGATCAGATCTTGGCCGGATTCGTCGTGGAGCAGGTTGCTAACTAGATTCTGCATGGTTCGTTCCTCATTCCTTCCGGCGCAACGAGTCAGCAGACAGGCTGCGCACACATAGTTAAGAACAGGGGGCAAGAATAGCCGGAAGGATGGCTATCTTGATTCCACGATTTTGCCGGTGTTTCTAGAATCACAGCGGAAATTAGTGGG
>CAWCMU010000029.1:0-48827 GCA_963796695.1 uncultured Acidobacteriaceae bacterium
CCTGCGACGTCGCTCAGAGGCGGCCGTCGCAAGGAGTAACATGCGTAGCGCGATTACTTCATGGTGATATCGCGTATAAGGTAACTGGCAACGGTGCGCGCGTTTTCCACACGCTTGTCGACCACTTGCTGCTCTTTGCTTTTGTCTCCGTATTTCTTCATGCGAAGATCCAGGACTTTCATGCCCAGGCCGTCCAGCGCCGCCATGTTTTTGTAGAAGAGGGAGATGCCGAGGTCCCAGTCGTCAGCATTCGCCTTCGTCTGATTCAGAAAAATCTGGTAGCCCGTGATGATCCCGTCGGCCTTCTCGGCTTCGTAAATCGGCTGAAGGTTGTTTTTCATGTCGTCCATGAAAGCATTGAAATGCCCGGGCAGAATGCGGACCAGGATGACGCGTTCTACAGGTCCTTCGGTGTATTGATCCTGGGCGGCCGCTGCGGCCACCAGCATCAGGGAGAGACAGAGAGAGGTCACCGCAAGCCGTACAACTTGCTTCATACGCACAGCCTCCTTGTAAATTGAGGGTTGAGTGTGCCTGAGAACGTGGATGTCGTAAAGCAAAAACTGGAAGCCGACACCAAGAGGGTTGTGTGACTGCTTTCATTCGACGATTCAGGAACAGAGTCCGGCCACCATCAGGGGATGAACTCGGTGCCTAGCTCCCACCAAGCGGCCAACGAATATGGTTGGTAGTTTGCTGTTAGCGTTCTAGAATCAAATGTTTGAGACCTGAAGCTAGCGCATTCTGAACGTACGGCCCCATGTTGCCCTTTAAGCTGGTTTACAGCGAAAAGTACTTCCTGCCCATCGGCGAACACGTCTTCCGTGCCGATAAATACCGTTTAATTCGCGAGCGCTTGCTGCAACAGCAGATGGTGGATGAGGGCGACTTCCTGCTTCCGGAGCCGGCCAGCGAGGCCGACGTTATGCTGGTGCACTCCCCGCATTACGTGAACAAACTGATGGAAGGCAGCCTGACCGCCCGCGAAGAACTTCAGATGGAGATCCCGTATTCACCGCAAGCGGTAGACGCCTTCATGCTGCATACCGGAGGCTCGATTCTGGCGGCGGAGCGCGCGCTGGAAGACGGGGTGTGCGTGAACATCGGCGGCGGCTTTCATCACGCGTTTCCGGATCATGGCGAAGGTTTCTGCATGATCAACGATTTCGCGGTGGCGATTCGTGCCATGCAGAAGCGAGGCCGCATCCGGCGCGCCATGACGGTCGATTGCGACGTGCATCAGGGCAACGGGACTGCATTCATCTTCGGCAACGCGAGTGCCAAGGCGGGGACACTGCCATCGCAACCGGAAGCGATCGTGGGCCAGCGGCCCACGCTGATGCAGGGGCCTTGCAAGGATGTGTTTACGATTTCGCTGCATCAGGAGAACAACTATCCCTTTGTTAAGCCGGAGTCGTCGATCGACGTGAATTTACCCGATGGATGCGGCGACCAGGAATATCTTGCCTGGCTGGATAACGCCTTGAGTTCAGGCTTGCGCCAGTTTGATCCCGAATTAATCTGCTATGTAGCCGGCGCCGATCCGTTTCGTGACGACCAGTTAGGCGGTCTCAATCTCTCGATTGAGGGATTGAAGCAACGCGACGAGCTGGTATTCCGGGCGGCGCGCGCGCGGGATGTTCCCGTCATGGTTACTTATGCTGGCGGATACGCCAATCGCGTGGAAGATACGGTCAGCATTCACTGCAACACAGTGCTGGCGGCGGCTGAAGTTTATCGCACCGTTGGCGAAGCCAAAGAATAGCCGAACATCTCCAGCAATTGCCGGATCAGCCGCGGCTGCATGTTATTCTCTTGTCTAGGTATCTGCGCGGACTAGTGAGACTTCCGCCTATCCAGCCAGTTTGGACTCCATACAATGTTTGAGAACCTAACAGATAAGCTGCAGCGCGCGTTTAAGAACCTGCGTGGACAGGGCACGCTGACTGAAGAAAACATCGGCGAAGCGCTGAAAGAAATCCGCATGGCGCTGCTGGAAGCCGACGTCAATTTCCAAGTCGTCAAAGAACTGGTCGAGCATATTCGCGAGAAGGCGGTCGGCCAGGAAGTGCTTACCGCGCTATCGCCGGGCGAGCAGGTCATCAAGATCGTTCGCGACGAACTGGTCAAGCTCCTTGGCAAAGACACCGCCAAGCTGAAGTTCGCCTCGCAACCGCCGACCGTGGTGCTGATGGCAGGCCTGCAAGGCTCCGGCAAGACCACAACTTCCGGCAAGCTGGCGCACTGGCTCAAGCAGGGCGGCCATCGCCCCATGCTGGTCTCCGTCGACGTCTACCGTCCTGCGGCGCGCGAGCAGTTGAAGGTCGTTGCCAACGCTATCAAGGCGAGTCTGTACGAGGGCAAGGTCGAGGAGTCAAACACCGCGACCGTCGAACGCCTGGTGAAAGAAGCGCGGCGCGAGGCCATCAACAATGCCTGCGACGTGCTCATTGTGGATACCGCGGGCCGCCTGCACATCGACGATCAGTTGATGGATGAGATGCAGTCGCTGAAGAAGATCCTGAATCCTCAGGAAATCCTCTTCGTCGCCGACTCCATGACCGGTCAGGACGCAGTGCGCTCGGCCGATGAATTTCACAAGAAGCTGGCGCTTACCGGCGTGGTGCTTACCAAGATGGACGGCGATGCGCGCGGCGGTGCGGCCCTCTCGATCCGGAACGTAACCGGGCAGCCCATCAAGTTTATCGGCGTGGGCGAAAAGTACGATGCTCTCGAGCCGTTTCATCCCGACCGCATCGTTGGCCGCATACTCGGTATGGGAGACATCCTGTCGCTGATCGAGAAGGCCGAAGCCAAGCTCGACAAGAGCAAGTCGGAAGAGTTTGCCCGCAAGGCGCTCAGCAGCGATGGCTTCTCGCTGGAGGATTTTCGCGGCCAGCTACGGCAGGTGAAGAAACTGGGATCCATCCAGAGCATCATGGGCATGATGCCGAAGATCGGGCCGTTCGCGAACATGCAGCAGGCCGCCGACAAGGTTGACGAGAAGCAGCTCAATCGCGTGGAGGCCATCATTAACTCGATGACTCCCTACGAGCGCGAACATCACGATGTCATCAATGGTAGCCGTCGCAAGCGTATTGCTCGCGGCTCGGGAACCAGCGTGCAGGAAGTCAACAACCTGCTGCGGCAATACGCGCAGATGCGCAAGATGTTCAAGACTATGGGCAAGCCGAGCTTCGCAAAACGGCTGGCCGGGATGAAGCTGCCGGGAATGTAGGAAGGCAGCCGTTGGCTCTTAGCCTTTAGCTCTTAGCTTTCGGCATTCGGGCCTGCTGGAAGTGCTGAACAACCGCGCTGCGGATAGAGCGGCGCTACCGAAGTGCGGACATCATGGCTTCGGCAGTACGGGTAGTGCGGCGCTCCAGCAGTACGGGTAGTGCGGCGCTTGAGCGCCGCGTCAAAGCTGCTGTAAGTGCGGAGGGGCTTTACAGCCCCGGGATGCGCAGGGATGGGTTCGCAGGAAAGATAAGGGCACGCTTCGCGACGTGCCCTTTGTTGTCGGTTAACGATTTGGAACCTCAACTGCGACGGTGCTTGATCTACGGCGTTATTTCCCAGATCACGCCGAACCCGTTGGCTCCGCCCAACACTGCGGCTCCGTACAGGTTGCCGTTGGCGTCGACAGTCACGCCGCCTCCCGGATAGCCGCCATCACTGCCGCCGCTGAAGTCGTGCAGGTCGGTGTTGGTCCATCCATTTCCCGATGGCGTCAGCTTAAACACCGATCCGTAGCCGGCCGCATCGTCCATGAAGGTTGTGCCGTAGAGGTTGCCAGATGCGTCGAACGTAAGCGAGGCCACCGGTCCATCCGCGCCGGTGAAGTTGGCGAGCACGCTGAAATTCCACGAGCCGCCTGACGGCGACAACTCGAAGACCGTACCTCCGCCGTTGATTCCGTTCTGCGTGGTGGCGCCATACAGATTGCCGGCGTTGTCGAAGATTACGCCCGCCACCGGGTACGCGCCATCGTTGCCGCCCTGAAAGGCGTACAGAACCTTGAAGGTCCAACCCGATCCGGAAGGACTCAGCTCATACACCGTTCCCCAGCCATTCGCTCCCTTCGAGTGCGCCGTGCCGTACAGGTTGCCGGCGTTGTCGAAGATCAGGCCGGCATAAGGATTGCCGCCGTCGTTCTCTCCCTGAAAGCTGTACAGGATGGTTTCCGTCCAGCCCGAGGGCGACGGGCTCAGCTCATAAATCGAGCCCCAACCATTGGCTCCGCCGCTCTGGGTAGCTCCATACACGTTGCCCGCCTGATCGAGCACGACATTGCCGGTCGGGCAGCCTTCTTCGCGCTTAACGTAGGTGCGCAGCACCGTCTCGTTCCACGGAGCCAGCACCGACCTCGGCGCCGAGGCGGGCGGCTTCAGGTTCATCGCGGTTCCGCAAGCTCCGCCAAAAACCGAGTTGTACGACGCGGTGGTGTAGATGCTGCCGTCTGCAGCGATGGTGAGGCCGTAGCCCGGCTGCCCTTCTTGCCCGCTGAAGTTGTACAGGGGTAGCAGCACCCAGCCGGAATTACTGTGGCTGAATTTGAAAACCACGCCTGAACCGTTCTGGCCCCCCTGGCTGGCAGTGCCGTAGAGATGGCCGCCGCGATCCATCTCCAGCGTGAAGGGAGGTGAGCCGCCATCTCCGCCGCCGGTGAAATTGTGAAGTACCTGGTAGCTTTGGGCCGCCGCCGGGGCGCTCAAGCCCGATACCAGCAAGACGATGCCGGCTGTGAGGACAACCATGCTGAGCATACGAAAAATTACAGTGACAAATCGATTTCGATGTTGCGTGAAATGCATGAAAGGAACTGCTCCTAGTTTGGAATGGGATCAGACTCTGACGAAGCCGCGCGCATCCTGATCATCGCACCCGGCAATTGCCCTCGGGCGAAGGATCAGGGATCCAGTCGATTTTCATCTCGAGGCCAGCGGAGAGGATCAGGAAATCGACCAGCCATTTTGCATCCGCGCGGCGCTCAGTATCAAGGCCCGCGATGGCAGATTTCGTGCGGTACCGGACAATCGGCTGCGAATCGCTGGAGCGATACGTGGAATGCTCGCGAAACGTTCTCTATGGCAGCAAATAAATACGGTCTGGAAGATTGTCTTCCAGACCGCAGTTCATTAGAGAGTCTAGGTTTGAGTCGCCGTTACCGCTTCAGTTCGCGCTCTGCATCGTGCTCTTGAGATAGGCATCGATCGACTTCGCGGCCTTGCGCCCTGCGCCCATCGCCAAGATCACGGTTGCGCCGCCGGTTACGATATCTCCTCCGGCAAAGACTCCTGGCTTCGATGTCGCCAGCGTGTCATCGGCTGAAATATAGCCGCGCTTTGTCGTCGCCAGTCCGGGCGTGGTGGACTGAATCAGCGGATTCGCCGATGTTCCCGCCGCGATGATCGCGACCGAACACGGGGTTACGAACTCCGAACCTTTGATTGCGACCGGACTTCGCCGGCCCGACTCGTCGGGTTCGCCCAGTTCCTGCCGGATGCACTTTACCGCCGTGAGATTGCCTTTCTCATCGGCAAGGAACTCAACTGGATTGACCAGCATCTCGAAGTGAACGCCTTCGTCCTTGGCGTGATGAACTTCTTCCACGCGGGCCGGCATCTCAGTGAGGGTGCGACGATAGAAGATGCTGGCAGTTTTCGCGCCCAGACGTAGGGAACTGCGTACCGCATCCATGGCCGTGTTGCCGCCGCCGACCACGATGACGTCGCGATCCTTGCACGGGTAGAGCGGCTCGTCGAACTCGGGGAAGCGGTAGGAGCGCATCAGGTTCACGCGGGTGAGGAATTCATTGGCGGAATAGACTCCGTTGAAGTGCTCGCCGGGAACGTTGAGGAAGCGCGGCAGGCCGGCGCCGGTGGCGATGAACATCGCATCGAAACCTTCATCCTGCATCAGTTCGTCGATGGTGACGGTCTTGCCCACTACAACGTTGGTCTCGAAGACCACGCCACGACGCCGCAGGACGTTGATTTCATGCCGCACAATGTCCTTGGGCAGGCGAAATTCAGGGATGCCATACACCAGCACTCCACCGAGCTCATGCAGCGCCTCGAAGACGTGGACGTCATGTCCCATCTGGATCAGATCGCCGGCGCAAGCCAGGCTGGCTGGGCCGCTGCCGATCAGGCCAACTTTCTTGCCGGTCTTGGGCGCGGTTACGGGCGAGCCAAATTGCCCGGACTCGCGCTCCCAATCGGCGACGAAGCGTTCCAGGTAGGCGATGCCGACCGACTCGCCCTTCTTGCCGAGCACACAGCCGGATTCGCACTGGTCTTCCACCGGGCATACCCGGCCGGTAATGGCTGGCAGCGCGTTGTCTTCGCGCACCTTCGACGCCGCGCCCAGGTAATCCTCTGCGAGAATCAGGTCGATCACAGCTCGCACATTTACCGACACCGGACACTTCTCGACGCATCCTGGCTTATTGCACTCAATGCAGCGCAACGATTCCTGCCGCGCCTGCTCCACCGGGAAGCCGAGATTCACTTCCTGGAAATTGTGGGCGCGCACTTGCGGGTCCTGCTCAGGCACGCGCTGACGCGGGAGCTTGACTCGCTCTTTGTTAGGCAGCGGATTGTGGCTGGTAATCTTGATTGGCGTATCACTCATGGCTCACCCCCGCCGCCTCGGCAGCGCATTCGTTTTTGTGATTTCTCTGGCGAAGCTGCTCCAGCGCTCCCTGTGGGTTAGCTTGTAGGCGTTCGATGCTCTCGCGTTCCTGCTCGCGATACATATTGTTGCGCTGCATCAGGATTTCGAAGTTTACCTGGCTGGCGTCGAACTCAGGGCCATCCACGCAGGCAAACTGGCTGCTGTTGTTGACCAGCACCCGGCATCCGCCGCACATGCCAGTGCCGTCCACCATGATGGAGTTCAGGCTCACCATGGTCTTGATCTTCGCGGGAGCTGTCATTTTGGCCACGGCGCGCATCATGGGCACCGGACCGACAGCCAGCACGTAATCCACTTTGCCGGCGGCGACCAGCTCTTTCAGCTTGTCGGTCACCAGGCCCTTATCGCCGTAGCTGCCGTCATCGGTGACCACGTACGTCTCGTCGCTGACGGCGCGAACTTCATCTTCCAGCACCATCAGATCTTTGCTGCGCGCGCCAACGATGGAGATAACTTTATTCCCAGCTCGCTTCAGCTCCCGTGCCGTGGGGTAGGCCATGGCTGTGCCCACGCTACCGCTGACCACGACCGCGGTGCCAAAATTTTCAATCTCTGAGGGTTTGCCCAGAGGACCGACAATGTCGAGGATGGAATCTCCCGTTTCCAGCATGCTGAACAACATGGTGGTCTTGCCGATGGCCTGCACGACAATGGTGACGGTGCCGGCCTCGGCGTCAGCATCGGCGATGGTCAGGGGGACGCGCTCGCCGTACTCGTCCAGCCGCACGATGACGAATTGCCCTGGCTTTTGCTTACGGGCAATCCGGGGCGCCTTGATCACGAACAACTTGATGCCACGCGCCAACTGACGCGCTTCCACGATGTCGAACACAGTACCCTCCGCCTCTGATTCTGCGGGGGCACGTACTGGCAGTCTGTGGCCTACGTCACAAGGCTGGCGGACATGGCGCACAATGGGTTGACGCTGGCGGAGAAGTCTCTGGAGAAGTGTCTGATCAAGCCTGTTTGAAGGGGACGGCCTTCAGGCCGTCCGTAGATACACAAAAACAATTCGGCTTTAGCCCCGGAGGGTCCTCGTTTCCATTCGTTCCGGGTTTCCTTGGGGGAATGAACAACGGGCAGGCTGCCACTGGACCTGCCCAGACTAGCTTCATTACTGCTGAGGTGCGGTCTTGCTCTCAACCTTGGCTGCGCCTTCATCGGTTTTTTCAGCGCTCTTGTGGACGACTTTCTTCGTCGTCTTCTTGGTTGCGTGGCCAACGTCTTTCGCCGCATTCTTGGTGTCATGGCCGGCGTCTTTCATATCCTGCTTGGCGGTGCTTTGCGACGACGTGGTGGCCGGAGTGGTGGTGCTGTCCTGCGCAACCGCGATGCCGGTGGCCATGACGCCCGCGAGTAACAGAGTCCCTGTCAGTTTCATTGCTATCCTCCTGAAAAGTCCGCCTACGTGAGATGCCGCTGCTTGCCGGAGCAGTTTCCTCGCTCCTGAGAAACGTGAGCGCCCCATTACAAATGTGTCAGAAGCCTGGCGAGGGTGCCTAAAAGCGAATCGAAGGGCGGAGAATAGCCATGTGTTACTGGGGTGGGGAATGACGGTGGTATCAACGGCGGTTCGTTTGGACGGTTCGTCGAGGCTCGGGGTGCGGGTGCGTCGGCGAATGTCGATTGCGATGCTAGCGGTCGTATTTTGCTCGACAGCCTATGCACAAGCGCCGGAGAGCGCGATCATTCCCGCAGCCTCGGCTCCCGCGGCGGAGAACTCTGTGGCCGCGCTCCCAGACGCTCCATCGGCAGCTCAGGACGATAACAAGTCCTTCGGAAAGGCGCTGGGCACCGCTGCAAAGACGATCGGCCAGGACGAACTGCACATCATCAAGTCTCCGTTTTCGGTGAGCGCGCTGAAGTGGGACGCGTTGGTGCTCAGTGCAACAGGGGTTTTGATCGCGAACGATGAGAGTGTCGCCTACCAGGTCTCGCCCAGCTGGCACAACACGAGTGTTGATATCTCAGACGCCGGAGTCTATGGCCTGGGCGCGGTGGCAGGCGGCGTGTTTGTGACCGGGCTCATCACGCACGACGAGCACGCAACTCAAACCGGCATCCGCAGCGCCGAAGCCAGCGTGGACAGCGTCATTCTTTACGCCGCGTTAAAGGCGGTCCTGGCGCGGCAGCGTCCTTACACCGGTCCCGGAGAGGGCAAGTTCTTTTCCGGCAACTGGACCAGCGGCTCGTTTCCGTCTGGCCACGCGGCGTTTGCCTGGACGCTGGCCTCCGTGTTGGCCCACGAATATCCCAACTGGCCGGTACGATTGCTGGTCTATAGTGTCGCCACCGCTGTCAGCACCACCCGCGTGACCGGTGGACAGCACTTTCCCGCAGACGTTTTCGCCGGCTCGATACTGGGATTTGGCGTGGGAACCTACGTGGCCCACAAAGACGACGCGAAGAAGCCGCCGCACACGCAGAACAGGATCAGACGTGTGCAGAACGCTGTACTTCAGCATGTTGCTATCGGGGCGCAATAACGACGAACGCAGCCAGTGTTGACATCCCGAGCGCAGTCGAGGGATCTGCGGTTCTCGCGGCTGGGCTGATAGCCAACCGAATGCTAATCAGGAAACGTGAGTATCGAAGTCATGCCGGGTCTTGCCACTGCTAGCGAACCTGCAGGTCCTTCGACTACGGCGCGCAATACCAGCGCGCCTTCGCTCAGGATGACAATCAACAGAGGAACCAAACTGAGGGCTGATAAGGGATAACCGACAACTGACAACTGACAACAGCCCCCCGACAACCGTCTACTGAATCTTGATCAGCTCGATGTCGAACACTAGGTCACCATAGGGCGCCGAGTCGCCTTTGTAGGCAAGCCGTTCGGGAACCCAGAAGCGTGCCTTCTCGCCTTCCACCATCAGCGCCACCCCTTCGGTCCACCCCGGTATGACGCGGTCCAGCGGAAAGCTGGATGGCGTCCCGCGGGTGAGGGAGCTGTCGAACATCCTGCCATCCTTCGTCCAGCCGGTGTAGTGCACCGTCACCATGTCGGCTTTGCTGGGATGATGCGTGCCCGTACCCGACCGCAGCACCTGGTAAACCAGACCACTCGCAGTGCGCTGGGCGTCGGCGGGTGGCGTTTTCAGGTCCGCCGGTGCATGCGTCAGTATGTCGACGAGGGTCACGTCGAAGACCAGTGTGCCTTGCGGCTTGCCCTGCTGACCCTTGTAAGCGAGCGATTGCGGAATCCACATGCGCCGCGTTTCGCCCACCACCATCAGTTGCACGCCTTCGCCGAAGCCCGGAAGCATGTGCTTGACCTGCAGCGTCACCGGACGACCACGTACTACCGAGCTGTCGAACATCTTTCCGTCCGCCGTCCACGCATTGTAGCTGACGGTGACGACGTCGTCTTTCGTGGGCCGAGCATCGCCGGTGCCTGGCTTCAGGACTTTTGTTGCCAGCCCGTTCTTTGCTTTCGTGGCGTCGGCCGGAGGCGCGGCGACATCGGAGGGAACTGGGATCTGGGACGGCGTAATTCTTGTCGAAGCTGGGGCTGGCGTTGTGGTCTGCGGCGAGGCACCAGCCGGCACAGTTTGCGCCGGAGCGGCGGTTTGCGAGAGCGAGGCCTGCGGTAAAACAGCAACTACTCCGAGCAGGATGCAGGCGAAACAGGGCGGAATACGCATAGGGTCATTCTAACCGTGTGGCCCGATTCACCGGGAGGGCTGCGGGAAGGGGCAACCATGCACGTGGCCCCATTAGCGCCCACGTCTCTTACTTGCCGTAGCGCACTCGCTTCAGATCGACTGCGCAACGAATGGCATCCAGAAGCATCTACAACCTGCGGTTCTTATATCGCGGAGGATTCATGGGAAAACTTGACGGAAAGATCGCACTCATCACAGGCGGGAACAGCGGCATCGGTCTGGCCACGGCAAAACGATTTGTGCAGGAGGGCGCTTACGTTTTCGTTACCGGGCGAACTCAATCAAAACTCGACGAAGCCGTGAAGCGGATCGGATCGAACGTCACGGGAGTGCAAGGCGATGTGGCGAAGGCCGCCGACTTGGATCGGCTCTTCGAGAAGATCAAGAAGCACAAAGGCAGGCTCGACATTGTCTTTGCTAATGCAGGCATCGCCACCTACGCCCCCTTGGGCGCGATCGACGAAAATCATTTCGACAGCATATTCAACACCAACGTAAAAGGCGTGGTGTTCACGGTCCAGAAGGCCCTGCCACTGATGCCCGATGGCGGCTCTGTCATTCTGAACGCGTCCATCGTCGGCAGCAAAGGATTTCCGGCTAACAGCATCTATTCCGCGACCAAAGCGGCACTGCGCTCCTTCGCTCGCACCTGGACCACCGATCTCAAGGACCGTCACATTCGGGTGAATGCCATAAGCCCGGGCCCGATCGACACGGAGGGTTTACGCGAACTGGTTGGTCCCACAGAAGCAGGGCAGGAGCGGCTGAACTGGCTGCAGTCCATGGTGCCGCTGGGGCGGATGGGCACAGGCGACGATATCGCCAAGGCGGTCGTGTTCCTGGCCTCCGATGACAGTAGTTACGTGTCGGGGATCGACTTGTTCGTCGACGGCGGCCTCGCGCAAGTGTAGGCGGATGGTGAGGCCGGTTCGTCGGCGAGGCTCAGAGCATCACAGGTGGATAATCGTGCGGGCGCTTGCCGCCGAGGCTAAGCACATTAAGTAAAAATGAGAGCTGCCGACGAGAAAGCAGTTCGCCGACAGCCCTCGACTTCATGCTTTAATATCGCTTGTACGGTCATTGTCTGGGTCGTAGTCCGCTTTGCCATCCACCAAGAAAAAAACGTCGCCCGCAAAAAGCGCCAAGCCTGTCTCCAAAGCGACGCTCAAGCTGCGCCTGCTGAAACGCCTGAAATGCACGCTGAAGTACGAAAAGCTGGCGTGGGCCGCAGGTGCCAAGCTGGTCGCCGGCATTGACGAAGTGGGGCGCGGTTCGCTGTTCGGCCCAGTCGTGGCGGCGGCGGTTATTCTTGATCCGAGTTATCGCATTCGCGGGTTGCGTGATTCCAAACTGCTGGACCGGGAAACCCGCGAAAAACTAGCGCCGCGTATCCGGGAGCACGCGCTGGCGTGGTCGATTGCGGCGGTTGATGTCGCAACCATCGACCAGATCAACATCTATTGGGCCTCAAAACGGGCAATGGAAGACGCAGTCGGGATGCTGGCCCTGCGCCCCGACCACCTGCTGATCGACGCCTTGCGCATCAATTACGAGTGCCAACAGACCCCGATCATCCACGGCGATGCGCTATCGGCATCGATCGCCGCGGCCTCGATTATTGCCAAAGTTGAGCGGGACGCGATGATCAGCGCCTGGGACCCGGTTTTTCCGGACTATGGGCTCGCCTCAAACAAGGGCTACAGCACACCAAAGCATCTGAAAATGCTGCGCGAAAGAGGGCCAACCCCGCTGCATCGCTTGTCATTTGCACCGGTATGGACGTCCTCGGCGCCGCAGGAAGTGCTGGAGTTCATGCTGGACAAAGCCGAGGGCGAACTCGAGGTGGAAGCGGTAATTGAGGCGGGGGAAGCAGAAGAATAAGGGTAGAAGATTCGACCGTCATGCCAGCTTACTCGCGTCACCAACCGATGCTGAGTAGGCTTTCAGGCGACAGCACATGCCTTCTGCCGAGATCTGACCTGGTTGCGATGAGCTTGATAGTCCCAGACTCAACCCTGGAGGGAAAAACGATCTTACTGGTAAGATCGTTCGCTAATCTTACTGGTAAGACTATTTCTCGAATATCGCCTGCGGCCAGTTAGCTCCGGCCCTTGCGCACCGCACTCGCCAACTCCCGCAGCAGCGGCAACGTGTCATCCCAGCCAATGCAGGCATCGGTAATGCTCTGGCCGTAAACCAGTGGTTTTCCAGGAACGAGTTTCTGAGCTCCCGCCACCAGGTTGCTTTCCAGCATTAAGCCAACAATATTGCGGTTGCCGGCGGCGATCTGCGCAGCGACATTGCGGCAAACCTCGGGCTGACGAGTGTGGTCTTTGCCGCTGTTGGCGTGGCTGCAGTCGATCATTACTCGCGGAGGAAGTCCCGCCTGCTCCAGCATGTTGCAGGCATCATTGACGGCGTCGGCGGTGTAGTTCACCACATTGCGCCCGCCGCGAAGAATCACATGGCAGTCAGGGTTGCCGGTGGTGACGAAGATAGCCGATTGCCCGTGCTTAGTGTGTCCCAGGAAAGTATGCGGGTGCGCGGCCGACAGCACCGCTTCGACCGCGATCTGCACGTCCCCCGAGGTGGCGTTCTTGAAGCCCACGGGGCAGGACAGTCCGGAGACGAGTTGGCGATGCACTTGGCTCTCCGTGGTTCGCGCGCCTATCGCTCCCCAACTCAATAAGCCGGCTAAATACTGTGGCGTGATCATGTCGAGCAACTCGGTCCCGGCAGGAACTCCCATTTCGGCCAGGTCGAGCAACAGGCGTCGCGCCAGGCGCAGGCCGTCATTGATCTTGTACGACTGGTCGAGATGCGGGTCGTTGATCAGGCCTTTCCATCCCACGGTGGTGCGCGGCTTCTCGAAATACACGCGCATGATGATGCGCAAATCCTGCGACAGCTCGGAGATGGCGCCCCGGAGCCGGCCGGCGTATTCGCGTGCAGCGTCGATGTCGTGGACGGAACATGGGCCAGCTACGACCAGCAGGCGGCGATCGCGGCCTGCCAGGATTTCAGAGATCTCGTGCCGCGCCTGATGGACCGTGGCCACGGCGGCCTCGGTCGTAGGCATCTCCTCCTCAAGGAATACGGGAGGGAGCACAACCTTGGTCCACTTAATGCGAAGATCATCGATGGGACGAAGCATGATGGGGTGGCGGCTAGTACTGCGCCGTCGTTCTATTTTATGGGGTAGGGCGCGATTTCACCACGGAGACACGGCGGAGTACGAAGGAACATTTACCACAGAGTCACAGAGAAAAGAAATCGGACACAGACGCAATCGTTTCTGCCGGGGGGACAGCAGGTCCCTCGGCTGCGCTCGAGATGACAGCATTAAAACTTTCGCAGCTCTCTGTGCCTTCGTGCCTCTGTGGTGAATTGCTTTCTCACACCCACAACGCCGCTGAGCCGCCAACCCATTCCAGATTCTTGTTGTGATCGACGCCCATCATGATGCCGCGGCCCATGCGCACCAGCGGTAGTACCGGCGTAAGCTCACCGCCGTCCGGCCAGACAAACATCATGCGGATTTCCATCTGCGTCGGGCCGTGTGGGGTTTGAATTACCGGCTCGAAGTGCACTCGTTCCTGAAGAATGTAATTGTGGCGCTGATCATGCGGAATGGCGTCGATGTCTGCTTGCGTGGGGGCAAACTTGATGCCAACCCCAGCAAACGAATACAGCGGCTTCAGCAAGAAGTTCTCGTTATCGGCAGGTAGCTGTTCCAGTTCGTCCAGAAACCACGTTTTGGGGACGCAACTGTGTTTCAGGTGCGGAATGGAAAACTTGCTGATACGGAAGTACCAGTTGGGATGTCCCGCCCATTCGACGTCGAGTTGATCCCGAAAGTCGAACGGCAGGGTTACGCCTTTGCGTTCGAGTTCGTCGACGATGCAGCGGTTGTAGATTCGCCGCACTTCGATTTCGCGCCCGTCCTTGCGATAGAAGAGCTTGTTGCCGCGCTTGATGAGCGACAGGATGTCGACGATGGCGATGCCAAGCCGTTGCTGCGTGACCAGAAAATCTGGCAGCGTTTTCTGATGATCGGGATCGATCTCCATCAGGATGACGTGTTCGGGGTCGTGGCCGCCAACGATCAACTCGTGCATCAGCTTCCAATAGGACGCGTCATTGTGGCCGCTCAGATAGATGCCAAGATCACGCGATAGCCCGTAGCTTTCGACATACTGGTGCGCCGAAACCGGTTGATATCCATAGAGGGAAGGGAAGGCTTGCAGCTCGACCAGCTTCGGCTCCAACGCTCCGCTCGCTCCACGCACCAGCCCGAAATCCACTTGCACAAACATCGGCCTCGGCGACTCAATCGGCACGTTGTATTGCGGAGGTACGGAAGCATCGGACGCGTGCAGATAAATGGGATTGTCTACTAGTTGCGAGACCAACTCCCGGCCATACTGCGCCATCTGGTCGAGCAGAGATTTAGGCACGAAGCACGGCGTCTCCGACACACGAAAGCCGATGTGCGTGCCGCAGCTCTCATCCAGATGCCGGAGAAACTCTTGGTACTTCGCCGGCGTGAAGTTGCGGTTGAATTCCTCGCGCAGAGCGGGAATCATCGTCAGGCCTCGATCAGGAAGCGGCCTTTTTCCATGATCTGGCGACCGTCAACCCAGATGTCGAACTTCGTGCCCACTACATCGATGTGCGTGCTGGAATACCACTTCGCGCCGGTATGCTCGCCGTAGGGATTCCCGAAGGCGATGTGGATGCCGGGAAACTTTTCATCTTGCAGAATCTGCCCGATCACATGCGTGAGTTCAATGTTGGTGCCGATGGCGAACTCGCCCACCGCATCGCTGTTTTCGTCGGTGTGAGTGTAGGCCCAGAACTCCTGCTCAAGCTCTTTGTTGTCACTGGAGACCGCGGTGATGCGGTTGTTCTTCATGTAAATGGTTAGAGGCTGCCGCGCCAGGTCCTGATACTTCTCGCACAGGTAGTCGCCGACAACGCCATCAACTACGCAGACGCCGTTCACTTCTCCGGGTGCGGTAAAGACTTCGCCGCCGGGAAGGTTGCCCCACTTGTCCGGGCTGATGATGCCGCTGGTCTTGATCCAGTTGTAGTCCGGATTGAGCTTGGCCGTAAAGTCGCTGCCCGCCGGATTGGTGGCGCGAATCTCTTTCGCCTTGCTCACGATGTCGATTACCTTGCGGCTGAGCGCGTCCACCTTGTTGTAGTCGGCGCGCATACCTTCCAGCATGATCTGGCGATTGATGTTGACCATGTGCGCGTGCCGCATGCGGCGGCGATTCACGATATCGGTCATCTGCATGCGCGACTTCAACTCGTTGCGCTGTACCCGCACAGCAAAGATGCTGACCTGGCTGGTTTCCATGTCTTCCGCGATCTCGGCGGGCAACTCGGTCAGCGGACGCGGCGCAAGATCCTCCAGAACGAAAGCCTTGAAAGGCGAGCCCAGCTTCTGCAGTTCGCTGGCGATGCTGGCCGCGATCTCCCGGCAATCGTTGTCGGTGATCAGCGTGACCTTCTCGGAGGGCTGAATGCGGAGGCAGGTATGGACCGCGCTGTAAGCGCCGGGAGAGAGTTCAGGATCGAAAGTGGTTTTGGTGAGATCGGTGAGTACTGGTTGCGTCAAGCAAATACCTTTCGCGAGAGAGTTTGCGGCACACCTAAAGGTGCGCCCCTTCAAGGATGCTTCACACCCAAGGCCTGCCCTTCCGCCATCATCCATTCTTGCGGCAGGTTGACTGCTGACCGGTTCCGACCAGGCGCGAACCCTACTTGCGCGCTGCCGACTGTTCGAAGACGCCGACCCGCGTCTCATTGACCATGTAGTCGACGACCTTCTTCAAATCGCCGGTCTCTTCGAAGACCTTCAACTGGCGGTCTGCGCCGGTGCCCATTTCGAGCATCTGGTGAATGTAATCGATCTCGTCACGCGAGCCAAGCTCCTTGACTGCCGGATCAATTAACTCAAGATATTCCAGCATCAGGTCGCGCACCGGAACTTCTTCTTCCTTGCCGAAGTCGATTAGTTTCCCCTGGATCCCGTAGCGCGACGCCCGAAACTTGTTTTCCATGATCAGCGAGCGGCCATAGATTCGGTAGCTTTTATTGGATGCATGCAAGTCGTACAACATTGCCATGGTGGCCTGAATTAACGCCGCGATAGCCACCGTTTCGTCCAGGCGCATCGGAATGTCGCACACTCGCACCTCCAGCGTGTGGAAGAAGGGATGCGGCCGAATGTCCCACCAAATCTTCTTTCCATTGTCGATGCAGTTGGTTTTAACCAGCAGCTCGACGAACGTCTCGTACTCCGCCCAGTTGGCGAACACGTCGGGAATATTCGTGCGTGGGAAGCGCTCAAATACTTTGCAGCGATACGACTTGAAGCCCGTATTCATGCCCATCCAGAAAGGCGAATTCGTGGATAGGGCGAGAATGTGCGGCAGGAAATACCGCATCGAATTCATGATGTGGATCGCGGTGTTGCGGTCCTCGATGCCGATGTGGACGTGTAGTCCGAAAACCAGGTTGGCGCGGGCGATAAGCTGCATGTCCTCCACCACCTGCGCGTAACGCTCGTCGGGATAAATTTCCTGCAGCTTCCAATCGGAAAACGGGTGTGTGCTTCCGGCGGCCAGCAGCATGCCATGCTCGCTGGCTAAGGTGATCATCTCCCGCCGCAGGGACTGAATGTTCTCCCGCGCTTCCTGGATATCCTTGCAGACGCGCGTGCCGACTTCGATGACCGACTGGTGCATCTCCGGCTTGACCGCTTCGTGAAGAGCGAGTTTGGCCTTGGGAAGAATTTCAGACGCGATATGCGAGCGCAGGTCTCGCGTAGTCGGATCGATAGTCTGATATTCCTCTTCAATCCCGATGCTGAGGCTCGGCCGATTCATCGATTTACCCCTTGTTTGTTCGTTTGCGCAATTGCTTAGATGCCGCCTCGAGCATTGTGCCCGCCTTTGAGGAGTCCGGGGCAGCGGCTGAATCGGTTTTGCTGGATGATCCGTCCGAGCCTTTCTTGCTTGGACGGGCAGCGGGTGCCACATCCAAACCAGATTTGCTCGGCTCCGCTTGGGTTGCCCCACCCAAGCCGCCTTTGCTTGCGTCAGTTCCACCATTCAGAAAGGCGCTCCAGCGATATTCAGAAACTTGCCCGGTGTGCTGCTTGGCTTTGCGGACCGCCAGCTCTGCTACGTTGTTCACGATCCAGTCGAAGTTTTCCTGGCCAACAGAATTCACGTCGGCGTCAGGGGCCGGATTCATGAAGTCGATCGCGTAGGGGATGCCGTCCTCACACGCGAACTCGACGGTATTGAGGTCATAGCCGAGAGCCCGGCAAAGCGTCAGGCAATCGCGCTCGACGCGCTCAATCAACTTGGGATCGGTGTGCGGCGGATTCTTCACGTAGCGCTCGTGGAACGGCGCCGACGGATCGTAGTGCATGATGTGCACCTTCTCCTGCCCTACCACATAACAGCGGAAGTACTCCTTGAACTTCACGCCTCGCTGCAAGGTCATGCACAGGTCGCGGCTTTGGTCGTAGGCGTTGAAGAACTCTTCCGGCGAGTTGACCTTATACACATCCTTCCAGCCGCCGCCATCAAAGGGCTTCAGGAAGGCCGGAAATCCGACGTAGCTGAAGATGCTGTCCCAGGGCATGGGGAATTGCAGATTGCGCATGGAGCGGTCGGTGGTGCCGGCAGGATGCTCCTTGTGCGGGATCAGCACGGTCGGCGGAATGGCCACACCTAACTTCTGTCCAAGCGCGTAGTTGAAGAACTTGTCGTCGGCGCTCCACCAGAACGGATTGTTGATGACATAGGTGCCGGAGAGAGCAGCGTTCTTGAGGTAGCCGCGATAAAACGGAATATCGTGCGAGATGCGATCCACGATCACCTGGTAGGGAGCTGGTTCCGCCATCCGCACCTCGCCCACAACGGCGAGCTCCGCCTGAATGTCAGGCTCGCCCAGGGAATTGATCTTGTCGACCAATGCCGGCGGGAAGGTGGTTTCCATACCAAATATGACGCCGATTTTCTTCACAACTTCTCCTTAACGAAAGACACGCGTCCCTCTGCGTGGTCCACAATGATTTTTGGGAAGGCCCGGGCAACGTGCGATTGGGCGCACAACAGCTGCTATTTATTGTAGGCGAAACCGCACGAAACGAGTAGCAAAAAGGCCGCCTGCGCTAGCCCAGATAAGCTCGCGCCATAGGCCGCCACCAGGGCCAGTCGTGATAGCTCTGATCGCCCCAGACGTACATCTCGTGGCGAATGCCGCGCGCTCCCATGATCGCCGCCATCTGGCTGTTGTCATTCCAGCACATATCCCACTCGCCGGTGGAGAGCACGGTGCGGATGTGGTTATAACGCCAGCCGTCGTTGCATTGCGCCAGGTAGTCAGGTGGATTGTTGAAGTAGACGTCCTCGCTGTACCAGCCGTCCATAAAGCGTTTTATGTCGAAGGCGCCGCCCATGCTCACCACATCGGTCACTTTGTCGGGATGGCGCATGGCGAAGTTCAGAGCGTGATAGGCGCCGAAGCTGCAGCCGGTGACGATGGTCCGCGGGTTCCAGTTCCTGTTCCACATCAGCGGCAGAAGGTCGTTGAGAATGTAGTTTTCGTACTGCAGGTGGCGCTGCACCCGCCAGTAAGGATGTGCTGACTTGTTGTACCAGCTTTCGCTATCGACGCTGTCGACGCAGTAAACCTGCAACTGGCCGTGCTCCAATCGGTCGGCCAGAGCGGCAATCATCTTGTTATCTTCGTACTCGTAAAAGCGGCCCTGCGAGGTGGGAAAGACAATAACCTTCGGCCCATCATGGCCGAAGACGAGGAGATCCATATTGCGTTGCAGGTCGTTTGACCACCAACGGTGGAATTCACGATTCACGTTGTATATGCCCCTGAGGGAGAGATTTGAAATATATTCCTGAAAAATTGCCGGCCCGTGGAGTCGGTCTTGCGTCCTTCTTGAGTTGTCATCACGACCAGGCCTTGAGGCGGAGGAGGGATCTGCTTTGCCTGGCGTGAACAGCAGATTCCTCGCGTCCGAAAAGGCGCTCCTAATAACAATTTATAGTGGACCGTAGGTGATTGCTCGGTGGTGCTTCCAACCCCAACAGGAACAATAATTCTACAGGATGGCGGCCAATTCCATGAATCTTCCTGATGCGCCCTCGATCGAGCGTTTCCGGGAATTCACCCCGCTGACAGCGTATTTCCACAGATCCGCATCTAATTTTTTCAATCAGCCGTGGCTTTTCTATTGAGCCGCACTGCCGGCGTACCTTACATTCCAAATACCTCATCCGATGCCGACTACAACCGATATGAAGCAGCCTCCTGTCGCCGTGCCTGGCGATTTGAAATCGCGCCTGCGTCTGCACGAGCAGTTTCCCTCGCAAGTGGAGGAAGAGAAACACGACTTCATCGTCTATCTGCCGCCGATGTACGGCGAGCAGCCGGACCGCCGCTTTCCCACGCTCTTCATGCAGGATGGGCAGAATCTGTTTAGCCCGGAGACCTGCTTTACCCACGGCAATTATTGGCGAATGGGCGAGACGGCCGACGCGCTGATTACCTCCGGCGAAATCGAGCCGCTCATCATCGTCGGCATCTACAACACGGGCGAGCATCGCATTGACGAATACACGCCGGTGGAAGACAAGCGACTGGGTGGCGGGCAAGCCGATGCCTACGGCCAGATGCTGGTGGAGGAACTGAAACCCTTCATCGACCATACCTACCGAACGCTGCCGGGCGCGACTAACTGCGGCATGGGAGGCTCGTCCCTGGGCGGGCTGGTGACTCTTTACCTCGGCCTGCGCTACACCTGGATGTTCGGCAAGCTGGCGGTGATGTCGCCGTCGGTGTGGTGGCGCAATCGCGCAATCCTCAAGACGGTCGCGAAAATTCGGCACAAGCCCGAACTCAAGATATGGCTCGATATTGGAACGAAAGAGAGCCAGCGCGCCTTGCCTGATGCTCGCGAGCTAAATGTTGCGTTGGTAAAAAAGGGTTGGGTCGAGGGACAGGATCTCGCTTACCTGGAAGTGCCCGATGCCCAGCATACCGAATCCGCATGGGCCGAGCGCGTCGCCCCGATGCTAAAGTTTTTGTTCCCGGCGCAGAAGTAGCAGGCCGCTGGTGTCCTTCGTATCGCGGGCAGAGCCAAGGCGTTCGCTGTAGCGTTTCATACTGGCTTCCGTTAGATGTCTTCCCATTAAACTGTCATCCCGACCGAGGACTTCACTGCGAGCGGAGGGATCTGCGGGTCGGGCCGTCCGCTAAACAGCGATTCGCGCCTAAATCGGATTGGCGTCGTTTGCGAAACGCTACCATCCCCCATAAACTCATCCTCGCGCCTTGAGGGAGCCCGCGCTCCTCGATCGCCGCAAATCGCATGAGACTCGTCACGTTTTTGGATCAATCCGCACACTCGCGTATCGGCGCGTTGGCAGCTGACGGACGCATTGTCGACTTAAATTCAGCGTGGAAGCTGCGCCAGCGCGAATCAGGAAAAGGCGCGAGTTCGGCGCAGTCAAACGCCGCCGTTGTCCCGTCTGATATGCGCCTGCTGTTTGAAGGCGGCGATCGCAGCCTTGATGCCGCACGCGCCGCGTTGGATTTCGCAGTCTCGCAGAAGCCGGAGAAAGGCGTCGACGGCGAGCCGGTTTTCTACCGTCGCGAAGATGTGCGGGTGAAGGCGCCGATCATCCCTAAGAAGTTTTTTCACACGGCCGGAAATTTTCGCGAGCATCATCACGAGGCGGAGAAGGCCGGCTTCTCCCATCCCGTATTGCCGTGGATTGTTTTCTTCCAGAACGTTGACGCAATCATCGGACCCGATGAGCCGGTGATTTTTCCGCCACACCTTACGCAGGAACTCGACTACGAACTGGAACTCGCCGTCGTGGTGAAGAAGGCCGGCAAGCACTTCACGTCGAAAGAAGCTCCCGACTACATTGGCGGCTTTGTCATCTTCAACGACATCACCGCGCGGGACATTCAACGCAACGAGATGAAGTCTGGGGTCTTCAGCTTCTGCAAGGGCATCGACTCGTTCTGCCCGCTGGGGCCGCATATTGTCACCGCCGACGAGATCAAGGACCCACACAACCTCGCCATGGAATTGCGCGTGAATGGCGAATCGCGGCAGGTTTCGCACAGCAGCAAAATGTCGGTCACCATTCCCGAGATTCTTGCGCACTACTCGCCTATGGGATATAGCGGCGGTGACGTGGTCTCGACCGGCACGGTGTCAGGTGTGGCTGCGTTTAGCGCCGATCCCAAGGCGTGGTACCTGAAGCCGGGCGACGTGATGGAGTGCGAGATTGAGCAGATCGGCGTGCTCCGTAATCCCGTGATTTCCTGGGAGCAGGCGTATGGGGGAAAGGAATGATCGATCTTGCCGGAAAAGTTTGGACCAGCGCGTTGAACTCGCGTGTCGACGTGGGTCCGAAGTTCGATAAATCGCACACGGTGCGTTTCTATGACACGACCTTGCGCGATGGAGAGCAGACGGTCGGCGTTGTCTTCAGCCCGCAGCAGAAGCTGGAAATCGCAAAGAAGCTGGACGAGCTGGGCGTGGGACGAATCGAGGCCGGCTTCCCGAAGGTTTCCGCCGAGGATGGCGAAGCCATCGCCCTCATCCTCAAGGCTGGCCTAAAACATTCCGAGGTATGGGGTTTCGCTCGCGCCACCCGGGGTGACGTCGAAGAACTGGCGCGGCTAGGCTTGCAGGCATCGGTGATCGAGGTCCCAACCAGCGAAGTCAAGCTCAAAGCCTACGGCATCTCGCGTGACGAGGCGGTGCGGCGTGCCAGCGAAGCCATAAGTTTCGCAACCCAACAGGGAATTCGCGTCGCATTTTTCGGTGTCGACGGAAGTCGCGCCGATCTGGATTTCCTGAAGCGCATCTACTCCGCCGCGATCGAGGCTGGCGCGAAAGAGATCGTGCTGGTCGACACCATCGGCGTTTGCACGCCTGAGGCCGCTGAATTCCTGGTCCGGTGGGCAAAGGATTGGGCCGGCAAAGACATCCCAATTCACTGGCATGGCCACAACGATTTCGGACTCGGCACCGCGATCGCGATTGCCGCCGTGCGCGGTGGTGCGACCTGGATTCAAGGCACCATCAACGGGATGGGAGAACGGGCCGGCAACGCCGACATTGCCGAGGTCGCGCTGGCGCTGCGGTGCCTTTATGACGTTCCCGTCGAAATGAATCTGGAACGCATTCGCGAGGTTTCCGAGGCGGTCCGCCGCGCGGGGAAGTACGAACTCGAAGGCTGGAAGCCGCTGATCGGCGACAATCTCTTTCTGCGGGAGAGTGGCGCTGTTGCCAGCCAGTTTCATATTCCGGAGGCCATTGAGCCCTACGCCGCGGCCCTGGTCGGAGCTACGCGCGGAATTGTGCTGGGCAAGAAGAGCGGCCTCGACAGCATTCGCCTCAAAGCGGAACAGTTGGGGTTGACGGTTCCCGAGCCGCAACGCGGTGCCGTGCTGGAAGCGGTGAAGCGCAAGGCGATTGCCCACGGCGGCTTGGTGAGCGACGATGAGTTTCGGGGTATCGTGGCAGGGAATATAGGGCCGGACGCAACCAAGAGAAACTGAGGCGGCTTCGCTGAACCGCCTCTGCTGAACCGATTCCTACTGCACCAGAACGTGCGTGGCTTTGTCGCCTGCGAATGTCATTTCCGTCAGTACGCGTTCATTCTTCGCGTTCGTGACGGAGACCAGTTCCGTGCGCTCGGCTTTCGCCTTCAACGGCACCAAGTTACAGTTTGCCTTGGCTTCAGCCTTTTTCCCGCCGATCTGCTGGAAAGTCATAACGTGAGTTTGCCCGTTCATCTGATGAGTGATGGTGTAGTTGCCGGCAGGCAGAAGCGTGCCACCTACGATTATCGGGGCAGCGAATGTAATGTTCCGCTTTTCGGCGATACCCATCGCATTGTCGCTGGCCAGCATAGCTGTGCAGGCAAACACCACGACCGCCGCAACGAACAAGGCGATCATTCGTTTCTGAAACATGAGTTCCTCCATAAAATGCCCGCAGAAATGCGGGATATGACAACTCCGAGTGTATGGCGAGTTGCGTTGTTCTGCCGTGAGGGCAATCACATGGGACGGTGAAGCGCTCTACCATGAATTAGTTCCCACCGGCCTCGGGGGTAGCCATCAAAGCGTCATCGTTTTGTCATTTGAGGGAGCGGCCCGAGATGGAATTTACCTGATAAACTCAGCAGAGCGATTTCCTCCACACCATGAGCCAAAACTTTAAGTTATTCCTGCAAGTTGCACTGTGGACGTTTTGTTTTGGATTTGTTGTCCCAACCTGGGCACAGGACGCCGCAGCGCTTCAAGAGATGTCTGACGCATTGCCCAACGCCCCCAGCAGCATTCTGGCTCAGGAGCAGGCTGCCCCTCCCCAGAAAAAGGATGCTGGCAATGGGACTCAACAGCAACAAGAACCCGGACCCGACACCAAGCTTCCCGAGACCTCGAAGCTGGAACAGAGTTCGACACAGACGCCGGTATCTAAGGAACAGCCAAAGCGCATTCTGTTCATAATTCCGAATTATCGAGCGGTGAGCGCGGACGCTAACGTTCCTCCACTCGACCCTAAGGGCAAATTCAAACTTTTCTTTCAGGACAGCTTCGATTATTCCACGTTCATCTACGTAGGCGCACTGGCGGGCATTGGGCTCGCAGACAACAGCACCCCGGAATTTCAGCAAGGCGCGGCCGGCTACGCCCGCTATTACTGGCATTTCTTCGCTGACCAGGCAGTTGGTAACGCATTCACCGAGTGGCTGGTGCCAGTTGCGACCAAGGAAGATCCCCGGTATTTCACCAAAGGGCATGGCAGCATCTTGTCGCGGACAGGGTATGCGATCAGCCGATTGGCCGTCACCCGCACCGATAGTGACGGCAGGTCGTTTAACTTTTCAGAGGTAGTAGGCAATGGCTCAGCGGCAGCGATCTCGTCCCTGTACTATCCCACGGCTGAGCGTACCTGGACGAAGATCGGACAACGGTGGGTCGACGAAATTGCGTTGGACGGTTTCTTCAACGTGGTAAAGGAATTCTGGCCCGACATTGCGCATAGCGTATTCCGGCAGAAGTAGCGGGCGAACGCTCTGCTCGAATCGTTAGGGGAGCTCTGATTAATCTGCGATTCTTGTTCCGGGCTGGAGCCCGTCCTCCATCTAAAGCAGGTGGGACGCGGCGCTGAAGGCCGCTCTACCCGCAACGGACCGCCTAGTTGTCGTTTAGGATCCGGCTCCGACCGGTTCTTCTACTTCAGGAGTCGGTTCTGGCTGCGCGTTGGCAACTTCAACCGGTTCTGGAGCCGTTTCCGCATCTCCCTGCTTGACCTCTTCTGTCTCCGCTTCGTGTTTCTCCTCCGGTTTGGGAGAGAGTTCGGCCAGCAGCACCACGGAACGTCCAGCCACTTCCAGCGATCCATCCATCTGATGTTCGCTGAAAGGATGATCCAGATCGTTCGTGTTCATCACCTGCTTCCAGCCCAGGTTCAGGGGCGATTGCGGCAGGGTGTAAGTGACCGTCTCGGCTGATGAGTTCAGCAGAACCAGGAACGAACAGTCTTCGATCGGCTCACCCAGGTCGTTAGTCTCGCCCAGGGTCTTGCCATTGAAGAGCACAGCCAGGCTGCGCATCCATCCGGTGTTCCACTGCTCCTGGGTCATCTCCTGGCCGTCAGGGCGATACCAGGCAATGTCCTTGGAGGAGGAGTGATAGACTTCGCGGTCCTGAAAGAATTTGCGTCGCCTCAGGTTTGGATGGGTCTTGCGAAATTCGATGAGCTGACGTGTGAACTCCAACAGCTTCCTTTTGCGCTCGTCCAGCTTCCAGTCGTACCAACTGATGTCGTTGTCCTGGCAATAGGCGTTGTTGTTGCCTCTTTGCGTTCGGGCGATCTCGTCGCCTCCGCACAACATGGGAACGCCCTGCGACAGGAATAGTGTCGCCAGCAGATTGCGCTTCTGGCGCTCGCGGGCCCTGATGATCTCCGGGTCATCCGTCGGGCCCTCCGCTCCCATGTTCCAGGAATGATTATCGTTGGCGCCGTCCTGGTTGTTTTCCCCGTTGGCTTCATTGTGCTTTTCGTTGTAGCTGACCAGGTCTTCCAAGGTGAAACCGTCATGCGCCGTAACGAAGTTGATGCTGGCGTACGGGCGGCGTCCGTCGTGCTGGTAGAGATCGCTGCTGCCGGTCAGCCGATAACCGAGATCGGAGAGCTGTCCCTCGTCGCCTTTCCAGTAGCGCCGCACGTTATCCCGATATTTGCCATTCCACTCTGCCCACAGCACAGGGAAGTTGCCGACCTGATAGCCGCCGCTTCCTACGTCCCACGGTTCCGCAATCAGTTTGACCTGCGAGACGATGGGGTCCTGATGAATGATGTCGAAGAAAGCAGCCAGACGGTCAACGTCATGAAGTTCGCGTGCGAGTGTGGCCGCCAAATCAAATCGGAAGCCATCCACATGCATCTCGGTCACCCAGTAGCGCAGGCTGTCCATAATGAGCTTGAGGACCTGGGGATGACGGACATTGAGACTGTTGCCCGTGCCGGTGTAGTCCATGTAATACCGCTGGTTGTCGGGTACCAGCTTGTAGTAGGTCGGGTTATCGATGCCCCGGAAGCTGAGCATCGGACCAAGCTGGTTGCCTTCGGCGGTATGGTTGTAGACCACGTCGAGGATCACCTCGATGCCCTCGCGGTGCAGGGCCTTCACCATGGCCTTGAATTCGGGTACCTGAGCGCCCATGCCACCCGACGATGAGTACTGTGACTCCGGGCTGAAGTAATTCAGGGTGTTGTAACCCCAGTAATTGCGCAGCCCGCGATCCACCAGCGCTTTGTCGTGTACGAACTGGTGGACCGGCATGAGCTCGACGGCGGTAATTCCCAGGCGCTTGAGATATTTCAATGCGGGGGACGATGCCAGCCCGGCATAGGTTCCGCGCAGGTCCTGAGGTATGTGCGGGTTCAACATGCTGAAGCCGCGGACGTGCATCTCGTAGATAACGGAGTCGCTGAGCTCAACCCGTGGAGGGCGGTCGTGTTCCCAGTCGAAGTACGGGCTCACGACGACGCCCTTCGGCATGCCGGACGCGCTGTCACGCCGGTCAATGTTCAGGTCGGCATTCTCGCCGCCGAAACGGTAGGGATAAATCGGCTTTTCCCAATCGACCCGGCCTGCGATGGCCTTGGCGTAAGGATCGATCAGCAGCTTGGCGGGGTTGAAACGCAAGCCGCGTTGCGGTTCCCACGGGCCATGCACCCGGTATCCGTAAAGCTGCCCGGGCTGAACTCCGGGAACATAGCCGTGCCAGACAAATGCAGTCTGCTCGTTCAGCTGAATGCGTTCTGTCTCACGTTTGCCGCGAGCGTCGTAAAGACACAGCTCAACCTTGGTTGCATTTTCGGAATAGAGCGAAAAATTGACGCCCGTGCCATCCCACGTAGCGCCCAGAGGGAAAGGTTTTCCCGGTAAACAGCGACGTTCCATCCGCATCTCCACGTTCAGCTTACGTTGGATGCAGATTTCTGTCCGGAAAATGCTTTAAGAAGGGAAGCGGTTTGTTTGCTGTACGTTTCTGCCGGTGGGCGCATCTCACCTGGTATGGGTATGCACGTTCCAGGTCTGCGGAAGTGCGCCAATCCCGGTTGTCCAACGGAGTTCAAGCGGCTCGGCACGGGCAAGATTTACTCTCTCCCCGTTACCCAGCCGCAAGCCTGGGGATTGCCTGCGCACATCAAGCAGAAAGTGGTGTGGTTGTGCGCGAAGTGCGCCCTGAGCCAGGAAGTTCAGTTCGATGAGGTCCATCAGCAGGTGCTGGTAGTCGGCCGGCAGCGGCCAAGTCAGCGAACGGCATAAGGGCTAGATCGCCCCGTATATCGGTGAAGTAATAGAACTAATAGGCGTTTCACTTTCTATTAAAATGTAAACCTATGGCGGAAGTAACCCTATCTGCGAGAAACCAGATACTCATCCCTCGTGAAGCTCGGCGGGCCTTGCAACTCAAACCAGGGGACAAGCTCTCGGTAGAGGTTTGCGGAAGGCGAGTGATCGTTCTGCGGAAACCCAAGTCCTACCACGTGGCAATTAGAGGGTTGGCTGCTCCTGGCTACTCCGCAGGTTACCTGAAGAAGGAGCGCCAGGAATGGTAATAGCCCCAGCAGATGAAATTCTTCACCAACGCCACAAGACTGCGGCGCATTCCCGCATTTTGCTTTGATCAACTCATGGTCCCTGCGTCAGGTCAAGGTGGCAGAGAAAGCCCTGGTGTTCTCGGAGCGGGTATACTGCTGCAACGCCGATTGAGCGGCGACATCGAACAGTCATGGTTTCCCGAGCGCAACCCATCAGCGAGCAGGACCTACGCGATCTAGGCTTTGGTTCGGTCGTCTCGCGTGAGAGTCGCCAACGCCTGCTGAATCGCGATGGCAGCTTCAATGTTGAACGCCGCGGCCTGGGCTTTTGGACCTCGCTCAGTCCTTACCACGTGCTGCTGACCATGCCGTGGTGGCAATTTTTCTCACTCGTGCTCGGCGCCTACATAGTGGCGAACGCGCTATTCGCGCTGGCGTATATGGCGTGTGGTCCTAACGCGCTCACCGTCAGTGCTCCGGGAATCGAGCAGCATGCCTTCCTGCGGGCCTTCTTCTTCAGTGTGGAGACATTGTCAACCATCGGATACGGAAACATTGTTCCGATCGGCATTCCTGCCAATGTGGTGGTCACGATTGAAGCTTTGGCTGGGCTCAGCGGGTTTGCCCTGGTTACCGGCTTGCTGTTCGCGCGTTTTTCCCGTCCCACTGCCAGAGTGCTGTTCAGCAGCCACGCCATCATCGCGCCTTATCAGGACAGCACAGCCTTGGAGTTCCGGGTCGCGAATGCCCGCTCGAATGAGTTGATCGAAGTGACAGCGAAGGTCATCATCAGCCGGTTTGAGGAAGTGGATGGAGTGCATACCCGGCGCTATTATCCGCTGGCGCTGGAGCGCGACGGAGTTGTCTTTCTACCCCTGACCTGGACGGTGGTGCATCCCATCGATGAGCACAGCGTGCTCCACGGCGAGACGGTCGAGTCGCTGCGCGCTGCCGGCGCGGAGGTGCTGGTACTGCTGAAAGCCTTCGACGAAACCTTCTCCACCATCGTTCAAACTCGCACTTCCTACACCTTCGACGACGTGGTTTGGGGCGCGCGTTTTGCCAATGCCTTCATGGCTCACGCAGCCGAGCGCTTTGCCAAGCGAGCCAGCAATGGAAAGGTCGCTGTCGATATGCGGCTTTTCGATATTATCGAACCAGTTGCCGAGCGATTAAATCGTTGAATATCGCAGGTCACTCCCGCACAATAGTCTCGACTTCTCAATCAACTCCGTAGCAAGGCTCGATTTTTCGATGTGGCTGTGCAGCTCCAGCGCCGGCGGTTTGTGTCTGTCTGCGCCCCAAACACAAATGGAGGATTTATGGCTGAAGCGGTTCTAGGCGGCATGAAGCGGGCTTCTGGTTTTTCCATCCTGTTGGGCATCCTGATGATCATTGCCGGAATTATTGCCATGCTGGCTCCCTGGGAAGCCGGGCTGGTCATCACTCTGGTTGTGGGATGGGCCGCCATCTTCAACGGCGTCGCCCAGATGATTTTCGGATTTCAGACCCACGGCGGCTGGCATGTGATCCTGGAAATCATTCTGGGAATCATCTACATCATCGCCGGCATTTTCCTGCTCATGCACCCGGGAGCGGGACTGCTGGCATTGACGCTATTCCTTGCGTCTTTCCTGCTGGTGTACGGCATCTTCGCCCTCATGCTGGCGTTCCGTATGCGCCCGCATCAAGGCTGGGGATGGGTGCTCTTCGACGCCATCATTACCATCCTTCTGGGCATTTTGGTGTGGGCCCACTGGCCGTTCAATTCCGATTGGGTGGTCGGCACGTTATTCGGGATTAGCATCTTCGTCTCCGGAGTAACCCGCCTGATGGTTTCGCTGGCCCTGCGCCGGGTCGCGAGCCAGGCAGCTTAAACAATCCGCGTCTGAAGTTAGCTGCCCCTGTGAACCTGCGGGGGCATTTTTGTTGAGGCTGCAAAAACTCTTGTCCAGCGGCGGACACTGGTTCCGCTGGGGATCTAACTCCCACAATGTAAGACTTCCGAAAGGCAATGGACAACGCCATAACGCGCCATTGCATCTTGTAATACATGCCCCGTAACTCCAAACTCACGGCTCCGGCGTCTCCCATGCTGCCGCTCTATTCCAGCCTTGACGCCGCCCGGTCAGCCGCAACCGACTGTCGAGCATGCGATTTATGGAAGCAGGCAACGCAAACGGTTTTCGGAGAAGGCGCAGCGCATGCCCGGGTCGTGCTGGTCGGCGAACAACCCGGCGATAAGGAAGATCTGACCGGTCAGCCGTTCGTCGGTCCGGCAGGAGCTGTGCTGGACAAAGCGTTGGCAGAAGCCGGCATCGATCGCAGGACCACGTATGTCACCAATGCGGTCAAACATTTCAAGTGGGAGCCTCGCGGTAAGCGGCGGATTCACAAGAAGCCGAACTCGGTAGAGGTTGCTGCTTGCCGCGCCTGGCTGGATACAGAGATCGAACTGATCAAGCCGGAAGTAATTGTCTGCCTGGGAGCTACCGCGGCGCAGGCGCTTCTGGGCCGCAAATTTCGCGTGACCCAGCAGCACGGACAGTTGCTGCCCTTCGAATCGGCTCCGCACGTACTCGCCACGGTGCATCCGTCGTCGATTTTGCGCGCACCGGACGAGCAGGCTCGGCACCAGCAATTCCAGGCGATGGTGAATGACTTGCGCGTGGTGGCGCAGGCGCTGCGGCGGCCGAGGGCGGCGTAAGCTTATACGAATTGTTGTGAACGGTTACACTGTGAGTAGAAAGATTGAATTGCTCGCCGGACGCTTCTGTGGAGTTGGTGGGGTAAGCGATGTCTCCCGAATTGGAATATGTTCGCAATGCGGTGGAGCGCACGACACGAGACTGGCAGGAGAACACTTGGCGCCAGGCGCCGCCCGGCAAATGGTGTTGTGCGGAAATTCTGGAGCATCTGATGCTGTCGTATAGCGGCACCACCAAAGGCCTCACCAACGCAATGAGAAGCGGCAGGCCGCTGGGCAGCAAGACGATGCTTCCGGACCGGATTAAGGCCTTCGTAGTCACCAAACTGGGCATTCTGCCGGCGGGAGGCAAATCGCCCCGGACTGCAATGCCGAATGGCGGTTTGGACATGCGGGCGATGCGCCGCTTCTATGACGCCCTGGTGGCCATGGATGCAACTCTTACCGATGCGGAGCGTCGCTTCGGAAGGAACGTCAAGCTTCTCGACCACCCAGTCCTGGGGCCGCTTACCGCCAAGGAGTGGCGTCAATTTCACCAAGTGCACTCCAAGCTGCACTTGCGGCAAATGGCTGCACTGGCCCAACGCGTCGGGTACACTTCACCGGAGCATCAGTCCGCCGATTAGAACCTTCCCAGATACCAACTCCATATTCTCTGGCCCACGAAGGCTGCGAAGAGTGAGCACGCGCCTAAAAGCACGCCAAAGGGGATCTCGCGACTTAGGAACGGCTGCTTGACCGCCGCACTCGACTCATCCTCCGGAGATCGTGCGAGAGCTTCCTGCGACAACAAGACCACGCCATACAGCACCCCGAGCAACGGAGCCGCAAAAATCACCAGCAGCACCAGTTTGAGGCCGAGGAAGGCTCCCGACATGGCCATCAGCGCAATGTCTCCAAAACCAAGACCGTGCTTTTTTCGGACGAGGTAGTACAGAGCCCAAGAGACGTAGAAGAAGCCTGCGCCCACGATTGCTCCCAGTACGGAGTCCAGCAGCGATAGCCGCTGCGTGTTACTCAGGGGATGGCTGAAGAGGCGCAACACGAAGGCCGTCCCGGAGCTATCGGTGGGAGCGAGCCAGGAAAAACCCAGTCCCAAGACTATGCCCGGATAAGTGAACTCGCGCGGCAACAGGCCGGTCTCTTCATCCATGAAGATCAAGCCAATCAGCAGAAAGCCGAAAACACAGATCTTCAAGCCGAGCCACGACAATCCGAAGTACAGATAGCAGACCAGGAAGAGAATAGCCGTCAACAACTCCACGGCGGGATAACGCAGCGAGATGTGCTGCCCGCAGGCGCGGCAACGTCCGCGCAAAAGCAGCCAGCCTAACAATGGAATGTTGTCGTACCAGCGGATAGCGACGCCGCACGAAGGGCAATGCGAGGGCGGCGTGACAATCGATTCATCCCGCGGAATGCGGCTGATGCAGACGTTCAAAAAACTGCCAAAGATCAAACCAGCCACGAATAGTGCGCATTCCAGAAGTCGGTCCAAAGGATCTGTCGAGGTCCTCTCCTACGGCTGTCGGAACGACAGCAGATGGCCACTTAGCGTCACATCGCAATTCTGATCCTGGGGTAAATCCGCAATCCAGTTGACCAGCTTGCGGTTGATCAAGCGAGTTTCCGGCGGACGCTCGTGCCACTGGCTGCCATTTTCTTCGCGTATGCATACCTTGTAACACGTCGCACCCTCCTGCGGCTCCTGGTTTTTCCACTCGAAGAGCGCCGCCTCCAGGTCGTCGGACAGCGACTCGTTGGGACGCAGGCAGAGAATCCAGTCGTGGGTGGAATCCATGGCGTAAGCGCCGGGGGTTACGCCCGGGATCGCGCTGCGGACGGTAGCTCCGTTATCGCGAGCGACTTTCATGGTGTCGTCGTCGGAACAGTCGTCTACGACCAGTACTTCGTCGCAGGGACGTAGCGATTGCAGGGCGCGTCCCAGTCGCAGGGCATCGTTGTGAGTGTGAAGCAAAGCACTGATTTTAGGCATGGGTACTCTCGGTAAGAATCGGCACTCAGAGTTGTACCTTTAGTTAGAAGCAAAAAAGGCGCAGTTCTGACGCCCGTGCCCTGCATTGTTCCTGTGCAAAATCGCGGGGCCAGACTGCGCTGGAGGTTCGCTACTTTAGGAGAGCGGGGTTCGGCCGGCATTATGTCCGTTTAGCCCTTGCGGGACCACAACCAGAGCATTGATGGTCTGGAAGTTCAACACCGCTTCCGGTCCCAGCTTGATCTGCTGGCCTTTCTTGGCGGCAGCCACGCCGGTGCCTGCTCCAGCGCCGCTCGCTGCGCCGATGGCTGCTCCCCGGCCTCCGCCGATCAAGCCACCCAGAACCGCGCCCGCTACCGTGCCTACGCCTACCTTGGTCGCGGTGTTCTTACCTTCGCCGTTGCCGGCACGAGTCCACTGGTTCGTCTGGACGTTATAGGTCTTGCCGTTCACGGCTAATGACGTCAGTTCCAGGGTAAGCACGGAATTCCCGGCGAAACGTCCGGCGCTCTTCACGTCAGCCACCCGGCCAGTGACATCGGCTCCAGAGGGAATAACGGTCTCGCCGGCAATCACAATAGGCGTGCTGAGCGACCCGTGGAAAGTATCGCCCACCTGGTTCTTTTCAGAGTCGAGCGAGTCATTGAGTCGCACCGACAGCTGCGTACCTGCCGGGATCGTGATCTTCTGCGGCGGAGGAGGAGGTGGCGGCGGAGCAGGCAACGCCGGGGCAGGTGTTGGCGGCGCTTCCTGGGTCACCGGAGGAGGAGTGTTTTCTGCCTGCATGGTGTCTGCGTTGCCGTTCTGATTCTTGCCACGCGGATTGCGGCGGCTGTTCTCTAATGTCGCGCGCTGCCCTTTCGGCTTGGCAGGCGTCTGCTTCGGAGCGGGCGGCGCTACTTCGGCCTGCTGCACCTGTAGATTGTTGACTACAGTCTTTACGCCCTGGATCCCGGAGGCATCGCTGGCGGCTGCGGCGCGTTCATTATCGCTGCTCACATCGCCTGTCAAAGTCACGACACCGTCAGCAGCCTGCACCCCGATCTGGCGGCTCTGAATCTGGGAATCGCTGTAGATCTTGCTTTGCACCGCGGTCGCGACTTGCGCGTCGGTAAGTTCTGCTTTTCGCGAGCAAGCCGCGAAAAAGGCGAGGCTCGCTGCAAGGGTCAAAAGGATAGGTAAGGGCCGTTTCATTCTCATGGTTACTCCTGTTGGCCGATTCCTAGATGGAAACACGATTATGACGAAGTAGTCGCTCGGCTGTTAGCTGAATTCAGGGTCCGTCCACATCCATTTGATGCAAACCCTGGCGGCAACGTAACCCGACACCACGGTGGTGTTATTCGTCCGCAAGACTATTGTCGCCTTCCTCGCGCTCCAAGGGAAGAGCGGAGGATTGCTCGAAGAGGTTCGGATTCCACGGCGCGCCCGACCCGCCTAGCTGGGCGTCTCCGTCAAGCGATTGTTGATGGCGAACAACGCCAGTTCGAGGCGGCTGGCCACCCCGACCTTGTCGAAAATATTGGTCAGGTGATGCTTGACCGTATCTTCGCTGAGAGAAAACTTGCGGGCGATATCTTTGTTGCTCAACCCAGCCACGATGGTGGTCAGAATATCCATCTCGCGCTTGGTGAGACCGTAATTGCGCGGAGGCTTATCGCCGGCGGGATTGGTGCGCATGAAGTCGACGATGTCACCGACGGCTTCGCGTCCGATCCAGTACTGTCCGGCCATCACGGTGCGGATGGCTTTCATCAGCAACTGGGTCGCGGCTTCCTTCATCACTACCCCGCGGGCACCCATCTGTAGCGCCTGCACGATTTCGATTCGCTCCACCGCGGCGGTGAGAACGATGATTTTGGTATGCAGCCCATCACCATCGGCGGATAAATCGCGCAGCACATCCATGCCGGGTACGCGCGGCATGGCTAAATCGAGCAGCAGGATGTCGGGTTTAATTTCCCGCGTTTGGGCGACGGCCTCGGCGCCATCGGCAGCTTCGCCGACAACTTCGAGCTCAGGCTCGGCTTCCAGCAGGCGCCGCAATCCGTCTCGGAAGATGGTGTGATCATCGGCAATGATAATGCGCACGGACGGCTCCTTCTTATCCATAAGCTTCGTATCCCTTCTGCGGAACTGTAATTTCCAACCTCGATCCGTGGCCCGGAGTCGATTCGATCACCATGTCCCCGCCAACCGCGCGTACTCGTTCTTTAATAACGGCTGGTCCGCGACGCAACTCGTCCAATTCAGCCAGGGTGTGGCGTCCGGCAAAGGGGAAACCGTTCCCGTCGTCCGTGACTACCAGCTTCCACACACCGTCTTGCGCCCCAAAACGAACCACGGCCGTTTGCGCGCCGCTATGTTTACGAACATTGACCAGACTCTCTTGCACCACGCGTGCCAGCTCGCGGCAGGTGGCAGCGGGAAGCGTAACCTCTTGTAATTCTGAGATGAAGCGTACGGCGATACCAGTGTCTCTGGAGAAACGTTCCACGAGTTCGGCAATAAAGTCAAGGAATTGATGAGGGCCGATGTCGATGGGGCGCATGGTCTGCATCAACTCGCGCAGGTTCAGCACCTCATGCCGCAGCAGTTCCTGGATGCGGCCAAGCTCCGCCGCCAGGGGTGAGTTTTCGCTGCGGCGCCGCAGCACATCCACCTGCATCTCGATACTAATCAGCGACTGAATGGTGGTATCGTGCAGCTCCCGCGCCACCCGTGCACGTTCGGTAGCTCCAGCCCGCGAGCGAAAGCCGCGGAACAGATAGACGGAATAGAGCGCCGGCGCCACCTGCCGCATCACGTTCTGGGCGAAGCGCAGTTCGTGCTCGCGTTGATTTCCCAGCTGCGGATTCAAAAGCACCAGGCGGCCACACCAGTCACGCCCCATCTCGTGACTGACAACCAGAACGGACTCAGCGCCGGGAACCGGCATCTCAAGTTGCCTGGTCAGAGCCGGAGCAATGTGCCGGCCCTCTTCGTCGAGCGCGGTGATTGCACCTCCGTGTTTGGCCGAATCGCGTCGCATGAAAAAGGTATGAGGGTAGGCGGGCATCAGCTCGCTGGCTTTTTCCGCCGGGGAAATCTCTCGCAGTTGCAGGGCAGCGTTGGCAGCGGAGGACGTCTCCCACCGGAAAGCTCGACCTGTGCTGCTTTGAGCCACCACTTCGTAAATGCCCTCTCCCCGAAACACTCGGGCCAACTCATAAAGGATGTGCTGCAACGAGTCCGAAAAACGGTTACCGATTCTTGCTAAAGACAACAGATAGTTGGTGAGCGCAATCTCGGCGCGCAACTCTTTTTCGGTTTCCGCCAAAAATCCGAGCAAACTGCCAGCCATCAAAAGAAATCCGCAACGCAGCGCCAAACGAACCGGATCCGCCAGCCCAGACAACAGGCTACGTACCGCGGGCGGGCCATAGGTTCCCAAAGCAGCCTGCAATAAAAGCAATGCGGCACTCACCAACGCCGTCGCCATCGTCTCCGCGAAGCCCCAGCGGAAGGCGGCAGCGATCAATGCAAACAGAAAAAGTACAAAGAAGGCACTATTGGGCGCCTCGGCCAGCAGGCAAAGAAGTGCCGGCCAAGCCACATCGTTAACCTGGGCCCAGGCTACGAAACGCTTGCCAGGTTCTCCTCCTATTTGCAGTCGAAGAAGAAGTGCAAGGCTGGCAAGAATATAGCCAATCAACAAAAACAAACCCAGCTGATATTGCAGCTTCGTGTTCGCCGAATGAACAAGCCACGCCACCAGCAGGATCAGTGCCAGGAACAAACGCGAAATGGCCAGGACGTTCTCCACACGCAAGTGCTCGTACTTCAGACCGGCGACCCGAAGCCGGGAAAGAAAGCTAGGTGCGAACGATGGCCGCAAAACTGAATCCTTCAACAACAACCCAAGGGGTGGCACGATTATGACACGAAAGCGCTATAAGGCAACAAATCTTTCCTCCGGAAATCCCCTTTCCGCCGCAGATGGAAACCCGGAGCGTACCCGGGGGTCACCCCTCGCGGTGACGTGTCTCACAGCTTCCCGGTTAGTGGAGAGTTAGTTTTGAGCTTAGTCGCAAGAGTTTGGGAGTAAGATGGCTGCGAATCCCAACCCCTAAGGCCAATCGACTTGCCCGGTTCCGGCAGGACAGAGAGCCGCGGATGCCTTGGCAGGGTTGGGAAGCTAAGTCCCAAAGCGACGTCAGTGTTTCCCCAAGATGCGGTGGGTGGGAGATGGCACGGGCCCACGCGCACCTTCCGTGAATCCGCAAGAACTGTTTTTGCCGGAAGGAGGTACCGATAGTGAGTTTCAAAGTGTGGTCGAAAGTCCTATTCATTGCTGCTGCCGTGGCCCTGGCGGCGCCCGCAGGTTGGGCACAGAGCGCAAGCAAGACCGGCCCTAAGTACGACATCGCAAACGAAGTCAGAATCAAAGGTGTGGTCGAAGAGGTTCGTGACATGCCCGGTGACCTGGATGGCACTCACCTGGTTGTCAAGACAGACACCACGACGGTGCTGGTGTATGCCGCCCCGGGCGCATTCCTCAAGGAAATTGATACCACGTTCAACAAGGGCGATGAGGTACAGGTCGTCGGAGCCAAGGCACCGGGCGGTGGCGAAGAGACGATCATGGCGCGCGAGATTACGGTGGGCAATAACACGTTTACCTTGCGCGACGACAAGGGCGTTCCGGTGTGGGCCGGCTGGAAGGCGCCAAAGAAGTAAGCCGGTGGATGGTGGCTAGTGGATAGTGAAGCTGCCGCTCCGCTTTGAGCTTAACCGTGCGATATCGCGACGCGTAAAGGAAGCCTGAACAGCCGTGTGGACGGGTAGAGCGGCGCTTCAGCGCCGCGTTAAAGCTGCTGATAGTGAGATGGGGCTTCAGCCCCAGATCGAGATCGCAGTCAGAGTTTTTAAGCAGCCGAAATGCTCAGTCACAAGAAAGCCGGAGCTCAGTGCTCCGGCTTTTCTATCCACGATCCACTATTCACAATCCACTGAATCTCACTTCTCGACGCGCAGGAACTCTCCGGTTGTGGCATTGACGGCGATCCGCAGCTTGGCATCGTTTTGGTCGCTGCCGTAAATCACGTGCCACACCAGCTGGTTCTTGGCGGCGTCCCAATCAAGCGTAAAGAAGACGGGCTGCTTGGGGTCCTTCTTGGTCAGCTTGTCGCCACCATTCTTTTCCGCAATCTCATAAGCCTTGTCGCTATCCGTCTTGATGAACTCGATGTTGAAGGGCCTGGTCGAGGTGTTGCTGGGATTCCAGGTATCCTCGGCAGAAAAACTGACGCCTTGTTCGGGTGCGTCGGGCCCGACCAGCCCTGACCACATGAACATCTTCATCATCCGGTGCGCTGGGGATGCGAATGAGGCTCGCCACAGGCCCGCTTTGCCTTCCGTCACCGGGGCGTCGGGCGTGTATTGCGATTGCAGGCGAAACGGTGTGGCATCGGCCGCCCATCCGCGGGCGGAGAGATACATCTTCTGAAACGCGACCCGTCCGGTCTCGTACTGCGCTTGTTTGGGGGTCGGCTTTGCGGCGGATTGCGATTCTGCCGGCTTGCTGGAGGAGCAACCGGCAAGCATCAGGGCGGAGAGACAGACAAGAGCAAGCTTTCTCATGGTTAGGGGCGAGCAATTAGCACTTAGCATTTGGGAATTGAGTGAGCTTCGTTTTGAAAGGGACGACCTTTAGGCCGCCCGCAAATATCGCAAAATCAGTTTGGCTTTAGCCGCTGAGGAAAGCCGGCTTCATTTAGCAAGAGCTTCCACTCAGTGTAATCGAACATCATCGACGTCAAATCCAGACACACGGCAGTTTTGATTTCAGTAAAGATGTGGCTTAATGCGGATCAGTTGCTAGCGAAACTCTGAGGAACCTGCCGCTCCAGTCCGGGGCTGAAGCCCTTACTCATTGAAGGCAGCCTCGACGCGGCGCTGAGGCGCCGCTCCACCTGGCACGTTGACGCGCCGCTGAAGCGCCGTGCTCTAGCTGGCACGTTGACGCGCCGCCTTGTGCGCCGTTCCGCCTTGGCAGCCCATTTGTTCAGACTAAACGGTAACTGCTAAATGCCAACTGCTGCTTACCTCGCCAGCAGCGCCACTCCGCCGGCAACGAACAATGCGGCCAGCCAGCGGCGACGGTCCACGCGCTCCTTCAAGAAGATCTGCGCGGCAAACGCGTTGGCGATGAACGTCAGGGAAGCAGAAGCCGGGCCGACAACGCTGACATCATCCCACGACAGCGTAACCAACAGGCTGAAGAAGGCCAGCGCCATACACAGCAGACCGAGCAGAAACCGTGGGCTGGAGATAACGCGCTGTACGACTCCGCCGATGCCGAGCGACTCACGCACCGCGCCAAGATCGCCAATGTCCTTCATCGCCCGCGATTGCAGAATGTCACCGGCGGTTGCAGTTATCACGATCGCCGCGATTCCTGTCCAGATGGCTGCTGTGGTCATGCGTCTCCTCCACCACGCCGGTGCAGACGAACGTCAGCGGAGTCCGGCTGCGGCGGAAGCTTTGCAGGATGAGCACCGGTCGCAGTCAGTGGAGGTCCGGTCGCGACGAATCCAACCCCAGCCGTGATCAGCGCAATGCCGATCCAATGCGATAGGGTGACGTTCTCATGCAGAAAAATCTTTGCCAGGAAGGCCATCAGCACATAGCTGAGAGCGGTGGCCGGAAGGACATAGGTGAGGTCGGCCCACGACAGGGCCGTCAGGTAAGTGCAGAAGAACAGGATCAGCAGGCAGATGCCGCCGACGATCCAGGGATTGCCGAGCACGGTGAGCAGGTGACGCCAGTTGGCGGTGGTCACGGCGCCGAAGTCGCGCATACCGCGTCCCAAACAAACATCGCCGCAGGATCCGAAGATCACTACGGCGAGCAGGATAAGGTACTTGCGAAAGCTCAAGCCAGCCTCTAGACGCTGACCGTTTCGGCTGTTTCCGATTTTGCGCCCGGGTTCGATGTTCCCGCCGGCGGCGAAGGCGGATTAACGCTCGAGCCTTGCCCCTGTTTACGAGTCTCTTTCACCGAACGATTGCGAGCGGCGCGCAACTTCATGAACGACTTTGCCTCGGTATACAGACGCTTGCGATCGGTGGAGTTGAAGGCGGCTCGCTTCACGATGCGGAAGATCGCCTTCGGCCGGAAATAGTATTCATCATAGAAACGATGCACCATCTCCAGAATGTAATCGCGCGAGATGCCAGGGTATTCGATCATGGCAACCTGGTGGCCCATCTCATCCACCATCTGCGCGCCCTCGTTCAGGATGAAGCCGTTCGCCTTGGCGTAATCGTAAAGTTCGGTTCCGGGGTAGGCGTGTGCCAAGGAAACCTGAATGGTTTCGACATCGAGTTCTTTGGCGAAATCGATTGTCCGACGAATCGATTCCTTGGTCTCACCCGGCAGCCCAAGAATGAAGTCGCCGTGAATGATGAGGCCAAGCTTCTTGCAATCGCGTGTGAAGTCGCGGGCACGCTCAACCGTCGCGCCCTTCTTGATGTTCTTCAGGATCTGCTGATCGCCTGACTCGTAGCCGACGATCAACAAGCGGCAGCCGGCTTCCTTCATCGCCTTAAGGGTTTCGTAATCGGTGGTGACGCGCGAGGTGCAAGACCAGGTCAAGCCCAGCGGCTTCAGCTTGGCGCAAAGTTCGATGGTGCGAGCCTTCTGAACGTTGAAGGTGTCGTCGTCGAAGAAGAATTCCTTCACCCAAGGCCAATACTGCTTCGCCTTCACCATCTCGGCGGCGACAGCATCAGCCGACCGCTTGCGCCATGGATGTCCGCTCAACGTCTGCGGCCACAGGCAGAAAGTGCATTGCGCCGGACAGCCGCGGGTCGTGTAAAGCGACACGAACGGGTAGAGCAGGAACGGAACGTTATAGCGGCGCGGGTCCAGATCGCGTTTGTAGACGTCGACCACATCGGGCATCGCGTCGAGATCGGAGACCGCTGGACGATCGGCATTGTGCAGTATCTGCCCATTGGGTCCGCGATACGAGATACCGAGAATGTCGCTCAACGGCTTCCCATTGGCGTATTCAACCACGGCATAGTCGAATTCGCGGCGCACCACGAAATCGATGGCCACGCCTTCCTTCAGAGAAGCTTCAGGCAAGGTGGTGACGTGCGGTCCGACGAAGGCAACCTTCAGCTTGGGATTGGCTGCCTTCATGGCAGCAACCAGCTTTATGTCCCCCTGGAATCCCGGAGTGCTGGTGAAGAGCACCAGGAACTCGAATTCCTTCCCGATCTGGATCGTCTCCTGCGCATTCACCTTATGCGGCGAAGCGTCGAGCAGACGCGATCCCTCCAGCATTCCTGCCGGGTAGGCGAGCCACACTGGATACCAGTACGACTCGATTTCACGGGTAGCCGGCCAGCGTGAACTGGCGCCACCGTCGTAGTTCTCGAAAGAAGGGGGGTTTAGAAACAGTGTTTTCAAAGGCATAGTGTTATCAACTATCGTACCATCTGTTAGAGACTGGCGGAACTACTTGAGATTCCTAAACTTAGATGAACTTCTTGGTTCCCACTGAGTGGCGATTTACGGGGATGGAATGGCCCAATTTTCCAGTTCACCGGTAAGCCGCAAAAGTTGCAGCTCGGCCCGTTGCAGCTCGAATTCCGCGTCCAGGTAGGCGGCGTGCTTATCGTCAGTATCCAGTTCCGCATTTTGCTGATCGCGGGTGTTGGCGGTTCCAGCTTCGATCCGGCCTGTCACGGCATCCATATCTCCCTGCGAAACTTCCCACTCCAGCTTGGCCACGTCGCGTGCTGCTGAGAGCTGACGCAACGAACGTTGCAGCTTGAGCGCATCTTCGCTGACCTGATTCTTGGTGAGATCTGCCTGTTTTTTGGCGATGAGGGTATCCGCGTCGGCTTCCTGTGCCTTGGCCTTCTGCACCGAATTGAAAATAGGAATGCGCAGATTGATACCGCCGCTGAAGTTGTTGGCCTGATAGTTGCGATAGTAAAGATCGTAATTGTTGAACTTCGCCAGATAGGCGTACTGGGCTGCCAGATCGAGCGTCGGCATGACAGCCGCTTTGTGCTCACCTGTGGCGCGAGCTTGTGCCGCAGCTACCTTCTGCTCCGCTGACTTCACTGCCAGGCTGTTGGCTACCGCCTGCGCCTGTAGGTCGTCATCCTGCGAGATGGCGGGTAACTGCGGAACGGAATCGGGCGCGGTCACAACGGAACTCTGGGGAACGCCCAACAGGTTGGCGAGATGCTCGCGAAGAACGTCGGACTGGTCCTGCGCCTGGGCAATTCGTAAGCGAATGCGAGCTGCTCCCAATTGGCTCCGGGTGACCTCGAGCTTGCTGTCTACACCTTCCTGCAATCGTCGTTCGCTGATGGACTGGGCCTTCTCAGCGGCGGTCTGCGCCTCTCGCAGCGTCTGGATCTTTGCCGTGAGCTGGTCCAGCTGAGCGTAGGTCAGCGCAACATCCAGAATGACGGCGTCTCTTTTATCGCGAACATCCAGCGACGTGGCCTGCCAGTCGATCTTGGCCGCCTTCATGAATTGCCGTAAGGCCGGATTGTAGAAGGATTGAACTGCGTTGAAGTTAGCCAGCGAAGGGGCCGATCCCTCTAGCGTCAGCGGGAAGCCGTATGAATAACCAAGGGCAGATCCGATGGCGAGCTGCGGAATATAGTTAGCGCGTATTTCGTTGTAAACTTGCCGCGCCCGCCACTGGTTGATGGCCGCAATACCCATCACTCCGCTGTGCTGCAACGCCAAGTCGATGGCGTTACGAAAGGGAATGGGTTGGGCCGGGGGGTCGGCGGCGATGCAGGTTTCGCAGGTCAATAGCAGCGCGCACGCCAGAGCGACGAGCTGCGCGCAGCGATGGACCGGATTCATCTTCATGATTCTGGAACGCCGGGGTTCTGCGTGCATCCCGTGCTCTTCACTCGCAATTGACACGAAGCTAGGCCATCACTGTACGTGGCTGAGGGCTTTTCTGGCCGGGTCGAACCCGGAGGCCAGCGCCAGTGAGGCTTGATATTGCGCCGCGGCTGCTCCACTCTGACCGAGTTTCTCGTCGAGTTGCCCAAGCAGGTAGTGAGCGCGAAATGCGGGGGCAGCCTCCACCAGCTCACCCGACGACAAGTATTTCTGTAGATACTGCGCGGCTCCGGCGGGGTCACGGTTGCCTTCGTACAGCTCTTTAGCCGCGTCGAAGTACGATTCTGCGGTGCGATTCGGTTGCGACACAGCCATGGTTACGGCTTTCTGCATTTCGTCCAAACGGCCTTGCGAGCGATAGAAGGCCGCCAATTGCAGCCACATGTCGGCGGAATTCCTGGCTTGCGTGATTCCGGCCTGAAGCTGCCGCTCCGCCTCGGCATACTGCTTCTCTTTCATGGCGACACGCGCCAGAATCAAGTGCGCCGTTCCGGCATCATATTTCTGCACCTGAGCCGCCTGGTCACGGGCCTTACCCAGACCGCCACCCATGATTCCGGGAGCTTCGGTGTAATACTGCGCCAGGTCGCGATGGGCCGGGACGTTGGCCGGATCCAGCTGCACCGCCCGCTCAAACTCACTCTTCGCCTTGCGCGCCAGTCCAGCCGCGCTCAGAGGATTGGAAGCGCCAGCCTTGCGTCCGTACTCGCGCGCCAGCCAAAGATGATAGTTCGCATTTTCCGGCTCCAGACTGACGGCGCGTTCTCCATAGCGCACAGCCTCATCCCAGCGCTCCATGGCGTAGTAAGCGCGCGAGAGCTGATTCAGCGATTCGGCATCGGCGCGGGCGTTGAGCACCGTCAAGGCATCGTTGATGCGGCCGGAGGAGAGCAGTTCAGTGGTGGCAGTATCCGCGGTCATCGGAACCGTCACCGCCACCAGCAGCACCAGGGCTGCGCAAAATTTGGTCAACGCTAACTTCATGGATTCGCCGGTTTCACTGCCATCCCGCCCTTCAGGGATTGCATATTTAAAGCACCTAATGCGATTACCGCATTGTCAGAAAGGCCGCTGGTCACCTCAACCCGGGTCAGATCAGCGATCGATGTCTTCACGTTGCGGCGTTTCAATTCGCCATCGACAACCTGGAAAACGTACTGCCCGCCGGCATCCTGGTGGATTGCCTCGCGGGGAACCGTCACCACATTTTCCTGACGAGCCGTGATTACAGCCACGCTCACGTTTGTATTCGGGAGCAGCTTCAAATCTTCATTCTCAATCACGCAGGTCACTTCGCCAACCATTCGGGTACCATGCTGTACCACGGTTGTCGGCAGAGTTTCCAGCGTGCCCTTCCACACCCGACCGGGCAACGCATCCCAGGTAACTTCAACCCGCTGCCCGCGTTTCAGTTTTCCGATCTCGGGCTCGTCGATGAACGCGCGCACCCGAACCTTGTGCAGGTCGGCCAGCTGCACCAGCAGGTCTCCGGTGTTCACGAAGACGCCGTCGCGCACCGGCAGGGAATAGACCATGCCTTCACGCGGAGCGGTGACATTGGAGTTCTTCAGAACGTCATCTGCAGCCTGTAGCGATGCTCGCGCTTCGGCCTGCTGTGCTTCCACGTGCCCGACTTCCTGTTGCGAGTAGCGGTCTTTCAACTTCTGCTGAAGAAAATGTATTTCCGAATCGGCAACATTGACCCGGTTCTTGGCGGCATCCACCTCAGCCTGAGAAGCAGCTCCGGTTTGCAACAGACGCTGCATAGCCTGAAGGTTGCGGTCTGCGGTATCGTGTTCCGCTTGCGCCTTGACCAGAGCATTACGAGTGTTCGCCAGCTCTTCCGGAGTACCGCCGCTTTGCACGGTGTTGATGCTTACCTCAGCGCCCTTCAACTGCGCTTCGGCGCGGGCGGCCTGCAATCGGGCATCGGCGTCGTCCAGTCGAACCAGCAGCTGGCCGGGTTTGACCCATGCGCCTTGCTGCACGTAAGTCTTCTTTACCGTGGTCGGCATGGGCGCGTACGCCTGAAAATTGTCCAATGCCTCGATTTTGCCATTGGTGGCGATGCTGGCCGTAATAGTTTCGCGCGTCGCCTGCCCCACGCGGATGGTTACTGCCGAGCGGCGCAGAGAGACAAAGGCAGCCAGCACCACCACGGCCACGATTAAGGCGACAATGATGGCCCAGGTTCTTCTTCCGTTTGTGTGTCGATGGCCGTTGTCAGATTCGGCTGCCATTTTTGCTCGAATTTATAAGTATAACGTAGGACTTGAGTTCCACTGCATTACCGTTGCGTCATAGAGCAGCCAGAACCACATCGCATACCGGGGACAACATCTCATCCTTGATTGCGGAGCTGAATGTGGGCGAATCAGGTACTCGGAATCCGGTGGCCGAGCTTCAGCGCGACACAACCGTCAACGCAACAGCAGGCAACCTCTGGCTCCTAAACTATCTGATGTTCAAATGCGCGCCAGGACGCAGACTCCTTGCTTGACTCAACCTCAACAGCGGGTTATTCATCCCAATATCCGAGACTGCCACACCTCTTGGGGCGATATGCGACTACAACTGAAGCGAGTGATCACCGGCACAATCAATGACCTGATGCAGAACCACATTCTGTCATTTGCCGCCGCGCTCTCTTACTACTTTGTTATGGCATTTTTTCCGGCGCTGATCGCGCTCGCGGCGCTGGTTGGATATCTCCCCATACCGAATCTGTTCGACACGATTATCAGCACCATGGCCCAGGTAACGCCCCCGCAGAGCATGGGCCTGATTCGACGGATCGTAGCCGACGTCATTTCTCCCAACCGCGGCGCCCTCCTCTCGTTTGGCCTGGTAGGCGTGCTGTGGACCTGCTCCAGCGGATTCTCCGCCATCATCGAAGCCCTGAATGTGGCTTACGATGTGCCCGAAACGCGCTCCTGGTGGAGGACCCGCCTGCTTGCCCTGGAACTTTCTTTTGTCATCGGCTCGCTGGTCACCTTCGCTTTCGTCTTCATGATCGTGGGGCCCAGGTTCGGGGAGTTTCTCGCCAGCCAGCTTCATCTCACCTGGGCCTTTGCGCTGATCTGGCCCATCCTGCGCTATGTTCTGGCCGTCAGCTTCATTGTGGTTGCCGTTGAGGGCTTGTATTACCTGGCGCCAAACCTGAAGCAAAGCTTTACCTCATTGCTGCCCGGAGCGGTCGTGGCGGTGGTGGGGTGGATACTGCTTTCCGATGCCTTGAGTTTGTACTTCCGCAAGTATGCTCATCTGAATAAAACGTACGGCGTTCTCGGAGGGGGCGTGGCCCTGCTGACCTGGCTGTACTGGTCGGGGTTCCTGATTCTGCTGGGCGCGGAGTTGAATTCCGAGATTATTCAGGCGCGCGGGGATGGCACCCTGGTTCTGAAACAGCCGCCACCACCGAAGGTCAAGCCGGCACCGGCGACGACGGGCGACGCCGCGCAAGCAGTGAAGTAATTTCTAATCCCTACTCGCGGAATTGCCGAAAGACAAGGAGTTGACCCGGCCCGAGGTGCTTTGGGCGGCAGGAAAACCCCGATTTTTACCTGGGAGTATCCCTGACACGATTTGATCGAGATCGGTCCGCGCGCCGGCTGTGACCTTTAAGTTGTACTGCGTTGGAATTCGGTTGACTGGGGCAGAAGCGGCCTTGAATTGCATTTAGCCGTCAAGAATAAGGGCGGTTGCCGATTTTGGAACGTTTTCCACTTCCATACCGGAAAAGTTCACATATCACAAACGGGTGTGACTTTGGTCGTTGCTCCCGGCACCGGAAGGGTTAGAATAGAGTTGGAATTGAAAATGATTTTCAACTTCATATTCGGCAGGCGTAAGAAGCAGCCCTCAGCTCCTGCCAGCGCGCTGTCCGACCTTAAGGTTGGAGAAAGCGCCATTCTCTCCGAACTGCAATTGTCTCCCCCGGTTGCCGAGCATCTTATGAACCTGGGATTCGTGCCCGGACTCGAAGTCAAAGTGCTGCGCAGCGGGCCGGGCGGCGATCCTCGCGTCTATCGCGTGGACGGTACCGAAGTTGCCATGCGGCGCGAACTTTCTCGTCATATTCATGTTGATCTGCTCGGGGCCCCTGCTTTTGGAGACTAGTTCATGGCATCGACGATGAGCTGTCATGCGGTGGCTCGGCCCCGGGAAGATGCTGCCGGCAGCTATCGCACGGTGGCCGTCGTCGGTCCGCCCAACTCCGGCAAGACCACACTCTTCAATCGTCTCACCAAGCTGCGTCAAAAGGTAGGCAATTTTCCCGGGGTCACGGTAGAACACCACACCGGCTACCTGCGCGACGCCAACGGGGAAGAGGTTGCGCTCATCGATCTTCCCGGCGTCTATAGTCTGACGCCTAAATCCGAAGACGAAAAAGTTGCTATCGATGTTCTTAGCGGAAAGATGCCGGGCACGCCGCATCCCGACGCCGTCATCCTGGTATTGAACTCCACCAATCTGCACACCCACCTGGTGCTGGCGGCGCGCGTGATCGCGCTGGGCATGCCAACCCTGGTTCTGCTGAACATGGCCGACGAACTGCGTAAGCAGGGTGGGGAAGTAGATGTGCTGTCGCTGGCTCGCGAGTTGGGAACGCCAGTCGCACTGGTAAGCGCGACTACCGGTGAAGGCCTGGCAGCGGTACAGAATTTCTTGTCGTCTGCGGCCGCTAGTCCCGAACCTCTGGAGTTGCCGGTTGTCGGCAGCACCCGCGGATATCGCGAGTGGGCCGTACGGGTGGGCACCAATGCCGGTTATCGGCGCCCCGCAACCCCAGTCTGGACGGCGAGACTGGATTCCATCTTCCTGAACCGCACCTGGGGCCCAATCATTTTTGGAGTTGTGGTCATTGGTGTCTTCCAGACCATCTTTGCTCTGGGTCAGCCGCTCTCCAATCTGTTGCAGCGTTTTCTGGACTCCACCGGCGCGGCCATCGGCACTCATTTGCCCGCTGGCATGTTCCAGTCGCTTCTCATCAACGGTGTGTGGAAGGGAACCGGTTCCGTGCTGGTGTTTCTCCCGCAAATTCTGCTGCTGTTTCTGGTGATCGGCATCCTCGAGGATTCAGGCTACCTTTCACGCGCGGCCGTCATCGCGGACCGCACCATGTCGCGCGTGGGACTTAACGGCAAGAGCTTCATCCCGCTGCTTTCGGCTTACGCCTGCGCGGTGCCGGCGATCATGGCGACGCGCACCATCGAGAGCAAACGCGATCGCATGGCTACCATTTTGATCGCGCCCTTCATGACCTGCTCGGCGCGGCTGCCGGTTTACACCATGGTGATTGCGGCGTTCCTGCCGAACCATCCAGTGCTGGGATTTTTCCTGGGCACGCGTGCTCTGGCCATGCTCGGTCTCTACGTGTTGGGCTTCCTGATGGCGGTCGCGACGGCGCGGTTGCTGAAGTCGACCATCCTGAAGAGCAAGGATGCTCCTTTCATTATGGAGATGCCGCCTTATCGCTGGCCCACTCTGTCTTCGCTGGGACTGCGGCTGGTGGATCGTGGCAAGGCATTCCTGTATCGCGCCGGCACCATTATCATGCTGGTCTCGCTGCTGCTCTGGGCGGCAACGAATTTCCCCATGCATCATGGACAACCGCCCGCCGTACAGGACAGCGTCGTTGCACAAGTGGGACACGCAATTGAGCCGGTCATCCGGCCGCTCGGCTTCGACTGGAAAATCGGTGTTGGCTTGGTAACATCCATGGCAGCCCGCGAAGTAATCATCGCTACCCTAGGCACGTTAAATGGAGTCGATCCCCAATCGCATGCGACGGACTTGCAGGCAGCCCTGCGTCAGGAGTTGAGCCCGGCGGGTGCGGTCGCTCTGCTGGTCTTCTTTGCTTTCGCCATGCAATGCATGTCGACCTTGGCGATCGTGCGTCGGGAAACCAACGGCTGGAAGTGGCCAATTCTGCAATTTTCCTACATGACCGTCGTAGCCTACGTAGCGGCGTTCGCGGCCTACAATATCGTCGGACACTTCGTTCACTAACGAAGAATTAAGCGTTCCTTCCCCCATCTTTCCGCAGTAAAATATTTGGTAAGGTTTGGTATGTCCAGCGTACAAACTTCACTGGCGGAATATCTCCGGACGAGCTATCACCCCGACCGAGACTACGTCGACGGAGAGGTGCAGGAGCGCAATTTGGGAGAGTTCGATCATGCGGCAATCCAGGCGTTTTTGACCGCTTACTTTTTCCAACATCGTCAGGAGTGGCAGCTTCACGTGTTACCTGAGATGCGAGTTCGTATTTCTGCAGAGCGTGTGCGAATCCCTGATGTGTGTCTCGTCAAACGGAGCCAGCCTGTCGAACAAGTCCTTACCACTCCTCCGCTGGCGGTTGTCGAAATTCTTTCTCCGGAAGATCGCATCGTGCGTTACAACGGACGGCTCGCCGATTATCGTCGCATGGGAATTCCGAATATCTGGGTCATCGATTCAGCCAATCGAGTGGGATATGACTGCAGCACGACTGCGTGGTTGCCGGTGGACGAGTTTCGCCTCGAAAATACTCCAATCGTTTTAAGGCTGAGCGATCTTTGGGCCGAACTGGAGTCCAATCGCTAGAGTTTCACCCGATCAATTCCTGTACGACTGCCGGCAACGCATTGCCCG
>CAWCMU010000030.1:0-11813 GCA_963796695.1 uncultured Acidobacteriaceae bacterium
GCGCCGCGATTCCGGGCAGGAAGAAGTAGGCGCCGCCGCGCACGGTTACGAATTGCGGTATGCCAGCGATGCAGCGCGCCAGTCCCGCGTTCTGCGGCAGGGTGAAATTGTCGGTACTGACGGAGCCCTTCACCGGCTGGCGATTGCCGAGTAGCGGATCGCTTTCGCCGGTCATGCCGTTGAACTTGGTGCTCATCATCCACGCGCCCTGCACAAACTCAAATTGGCGCGAGATGTTGGCGTTCAGGCAGATGAACTGAATGCCGTGCTCCGCTGTGTCGGGAATGTTCGGTTCGAGCGCCTGCTCCGGCGACAAGCGCGGTCCGTATTCGCGGCCGCGGCGCAACAGGCGGTGAAACCGGGTGGACGACATAACATCCTGGCGCAACCCGGTGCCGGCAAATCCGAGATTGTGAATGAGCTGCGAGAACAAACCACCTGTGCCTGCGGGAAAGTCAGCATTGCGCGGATTGGCGCGGCGAATGTGCGCCCCGAACGGACAGCGCATGCCATTCACGTCGACGTCGTAGGTGAAGTTGTTGGAGGGATTGCTCGGCTTCACGCCTTCGACAGGCTGGTCAAGCACAGGCACCAGCGGACTCCCATCGCGCGTGCGTCCCACCATCGAGGCAGCCAGTTGCGTTCGCGCCTGCGCGTCACTTTGTGTCTGCTGATCGACAAATTGCCAGAAGCCGCGCACGTCCTGCTGCAACTGCCGTAACACCAGGTAGGTTCCATTGCGCCCGAGATCGCGTTTTCCCGGCACATCTTCTGCCTCGGGAAGAATTGCGCTTGCGCCGTCATTGGCCAGCAAAGGACGATCGGTGTACTTGCCGTACTCGTTGGGATATCCCAGCAGGAATTCGCCCAGGCACGACAAGTTCGTGTAAGCCACCTGATCGTTGGTGGCGCGGCGGCGCTCCCAATCGGGTGTGGGCTGGCTGACTCCGTCTTTGAAGCCGAAAGGCTCTTCGCCCTGCAAGTCCGAGGTGGGGAGCGAGTCCATCTCATCGAATGCGCTCTCCCAGGTCGCGCCCTTGATCGTCGCCGTCCACGAATCTAAGTGACCTTCTTGCGCATACAACATCAGCAGCATGTGCGGAACTTTTTGCGGGCCGCCCCAGCGCCAGTAGTCCGGCGAGTTCGCGCCTTCGTCGCCCAAGCGATGCGAGCGATTGCTCTCGCCGCACATGCCGGAAAGAAACTCATCGGAAAATCCCGACACGACTTCCGGCGGAAGACGCAGCGCCTCCAAGCCTTCGCGTGTGAAAGCCACTTGCAATGCGGTCAGCGGCGGCTGGTCGCGCGCAACCGCGTTCGACACCGGCGCGGATGCCAGCCACGCCGAGGCAGCAGCAGCATCGCGAATCCGCAGCAGCAGAAAGCTGGCCTCCGTGAGCGCGTTGTAGCCGAAGCGCACCAGTCCCTGCACGTCGCTATAGTCAAGCGCGAAGCTGCTCACGGGTTCACCATTAAATAAGCCACAGCCATTCCTGCGCGTCCTGCTCGTTCTGCGACGGCTTCTCCAGCCCCTGGCGGATCATCCGGTTGCGATGCCGATCCAGCGCCGTCAGCCCGGGATGAGCGTTGTACCAAACTTCGGTGGGCAACTCATGACGGCGAAGAACGTACTTGAATTTCTGCTCGTCCTTGGCGCCGCCAAAAATCAGAAAGCGTGTTGTGGGATACGAGATGCCGTTGCCGAAGACGATGTTCAAGCCAAATCCCACCTTATTGATAAAGTCGTCCATATAGCTTTCCAGGCTGCCGTCATAGTTGCTGCCGAAGAAAAGCCGCTTCTTGTCGTCGAGAAAAACCCAGCGCGCGAAATGGATGGTGCTGACCCGCGCCAGGCGTCCATGGGTGTAGATGTGGCGAGCGGTGTAATCGATGATCCACAGGATGAAGATGAGGGTCCAGCGCCGGAACAGGCCGGGCTTGATGGCGCCCATCACGCTGAACTGGTTGGTGACGTCGTGGTCTTCCAGGATCGCGAGTTCTTGCGCGTGAATAGGATTGATGCGCGGCGCAATCTCCGGATCGGACCGCTCGTGCAGGCGCAACTGGATGAGGAAGAATGGCGCGTAGAGCAGTAGGAACGGCGTCAGCAACAGCAGCACCAACGGCACGCCGAGCAGATTTGCCAGATTGCGCAGCTGCCATCCCAGCGGCGTTGGCGCTTCGGGAGTCAGGCTCAGCCGGCCGTCGCGCTGTTCGTCGCGCACAAAACTTTGCAGCGCTGCATGCGCTTGCGAAGGCTTCATCGCCGCCAGGGCCGCCGCATTCTGCCGCGCGTAGCTGACCAGAGCGTCATGCAGTTTCGCTTCTTCACCAACTTGCTTTGAAGTGCGGCCCACCCAGTTCACATAAGCGGTGGCTGGTGCGGCGTTGTGCGCGCGCATCCAGGAGCGCAAATCCGCGTCGCGGTTGAAACCCTCGCAATAGGAGAAGATGCGGCGCAGCCCGTTCTCCGCCACGCGCACCAGATCAGCCAGAAATGTTTCGACGTCGCCATCGAAATCCGCCTGAAATGCCAGGTAGATGGGGTATTCGACTCGCGGCAATCCATAGGCGGTGATGTCGTCGAGCGTCTCGTCTTGCAGGATGACGATGCGCGCAAAATGTATCGACGGTAATTGTCCAAAGGGCACGAGCGCATTCTGCGGATCGGCCGTGCCCGGCACGGAGTTCATCGATGCCAGCAACTGGCGCAAGTCGGCAAGCCGCCCGGGGCTCACCGGCGCCAGTACCATCAGGTTGGACTGCGGCGTCATGACCCGGGAAATTGCAAAGCAAAATTAATGGTGCGCTTCTTGTCCCAGTACACGATTCCCAGATACATGCCGGGACTGATCAGCCGAATTTCATCACGGATATGCTTAGCTGACAGCGACGTTTTGGAGTAGTCCAACACGATGCACTCTTTGCCGTCGAACCAGCTCGGCGTCTTGTAGACTTCGGCGACAATCGCGTTCAGCCCGAAGGCGAGAATGCGGTTGGTCAGGGTACCGTGAGCGGCGTCGAAGGTCTTGCCCTTCCAGCCGAAGATGCTGATCAGTTCCGCAATCTCGGGGGAGAAGACGGTACCGGAGGCGATGATGGCGGTGCCGGTGGCTTCGCCGTTGGGAATGTCTCCCGCCGGACTGCTGGAGAACAGATCGTCAAGTTGCTGCTGCGACATCGCTATCAGTTGAGACGCGGTGTATGCCATGGTTCAGCACCTCGTTGCGCCGCTGGAATCGCGGTGATTGGGATAAGCAGATTGTGGAAGCGCCCCGGGAGATTGTCGCCAACTATGGCGGCAGCCCCGCCTTTTGTCAATGGCCTGAAAGTTCTGGTGAGGCGGTAGACGCTACTCGAAGACCTCGTCGCCGGTCGGCTCGTAGTGCGGAATGTCATTCATCTGGTGGCGCAAGCTCGACAGCGCGAGATACATGCGATTGCGCGCGCGGCTTTGATTGCCCAGTGGACGATGCTCAGCAATCGAGTGCCACGGGTTATACGAGAGCCGCTTCTCAAATTCGATCTGGGCCGTGGAAGCAAAGAACTGCCGGGGAATTCTCAACGTCGCTACCGAGATCCGCGGGGAGAGACTTTCCGGCCACAACACAGCGTTGTTCTCGATGGGCATGCGGAACGCATCGGTTTGCAGTTGCAGCCGAATATCGAACTCGACATCTTCGCGGTCCAACGTTGCCTGCATCGCCTGACGCAAATAATCGTCGGGCGGCCGGAAGGGCAGTCGCGGTATCCGGCTGCGCTGCGTTCGCTTCGGCCACATCGAGTACTGCATGGCCTGCCCTTCGCCCAGCAGATACGGAACGCAGCTGAAGTAGGGGGCTTCCAGCGGGCTGCTCTGGGTCTTGATCCACAGCGACTGCAGGATGAGGTCCAGCACGTGCGAGCGAGAGAAATTCAGGAAGTAAAAAATCTGCGTGTTCTTCAGGCTCTCGATTTGCAATTGCGCGTTGGCGTTCACGTCCGGGGTGACGAAGCTCGGCGTGGAAATACCAAACATGTCTTGGGTGAATTTCTCCTCGTCCATCAGCTTGGGGCCGGGCACGCCCATCAACTTGATGCTCATGCTCATGAAGCCAATGTCGTCGATGTCGGGCGTGATGTACGGCCCTGGGCCGGAGAAGCGGACCCACGCGCGATAGCTGCGCGGTTCGGCGAAGATCCCATGCCGCAGTTGCGCCGGCAAATTATCCTGGACCGTGAACTCCGCGCGCACGATGCCATGTGTCTTGGTGTTGCCGCCGCGCTCAAAGCCGCCCGGCTTCCACAGCAGGCGCATCTGCTCTTCAAAGCTAGTGATGATGGCATCGACGCAGGCTTCTTCGTTCGGAATGAGCCGCTCCTCGGCGATCATGAAGTGCTCGTCAGGGCGCTGCATGTTGATCAACCCGGTGGTCAACCTTGCCAGCGGATCACGCAACAGGGAATCAAATGCGGGACGAAAGAAGGGATCGAAGCGGCGCTCGAAGTGCACAAACGACGTAGCCGCATCGGCAATCCAGTTCAGAAAAGCCGAGCCGGTATTGGCCTTCGGTTGCGGCCGACTGGCATTCGAGCCCACTGCCGGATCGCGCTGCGGTGCGAGTTGGCGAGCGCCTGAATTCACGGACACACCGATCAATTTGGTTTTGCGGGAGACCCCAAGTGCGGCAACTATGCGAGCGGCGTCAGAGTTTGTCAATGGCCGGAAGGTTCCTGTCGACTCATGCCCACGTTTCTGGCGACAAATGCAGGTTCTGTCGGGTTAATGCGGCGATGGATTCTGCTTGGCATCGGCCAGAATTACGTCGGCCGCTTTTTCACCGATCATGTAGACCGCGCTCACGATAAAGAATCCGGGAATGCGCGGAAAGACGGAGGCGTCCACCACCCGCAGGCCTTCGGTACCGTGCACCCGAAAGTCGCTGCTCAGCACGCCGTTCTGTGCGCGCGGCCCGATGGCGCAACTGCACGACGCGTGATGTCCCCAAGCCGTGCTACGGACGTAGTCGCGCAGCTCGTCATCTGACTGCAAACCGTCGCCCGGAGACTCTTCCGCGGCGATCACTCCCACCGCTTTCAGGTGGTCCGTCATCTTGCGCACGAACTTGATGCCATCCACGACTGAGTCGAGATCCTGCTCGTGGTCCTTAGTGCCGTCCTGGAAGTAGCAGAAATCGATTTGCGGCGTGTCGCGCGGATCGGCGGAGCGCAAGGTAATTTCGCCGGCGCAGTTGTTGGTGTGCGCCTTCAGCACCGCCCAGGTCAGATAGTTCAGGTCCTTGGCGAATGCCGCCGAATAGCCCGGATAGTAGCCATCGAAGCGCCCCAGCAGCGCCATGCAGAATAAGTCGGGTAGCGGGCGATCGGGCGCCGAACGCTTGAACAGAGCCAGTACTGAGCCGTTGGTGATGTACGGCCCGTTTCGTTTGCTCTGCCACTCATGAAATTGCGGATCGCTCGAATCGAACTTGGCGCCGCGAAACAGCTCCCACTCGGCGAAGTTCATGCGGTTGACCACCGCAGCCTCGTAACGGTCTTGCAGGTTTTTGCCGACGCCGGGCAGATCGACCTTGACTTCGATGCCATGGCGCTGCAACTCCTGCGGCGGGCCGATACCGGATAGCATGAGCAACTGCGGCGTGTTAAACGCGCCGCCGGCAAGAATCACTTCACGCGAGGCGCGCAGTTCGCGACGTTCTCCCGAAGTGTTGCTGGTACGGGCGCTGGCGCGATACAGCCGCTCGCCACGCAGATATTCAACGCCGATGGCGCGCCGATTTTCGTCGAGAAGCACACGCGTTACCAGTGCGTTCAACTCGATCTTCAGTTTCTCCGGATGTTTCGCGGCGACATCCAGCACGCGCTCGCGGGATCCGTTACGCGCGTGATGGTGCGTCGAGAGAGGCAGATAGCGCAGCCCAATGGAGTTGTCTTTCACCGTGCGCCAGTCGTTGGGATCAAGCTGGCTCTCGGCCAGCCAACGAGCCCGCTCCACCTTCTCGCCAATGGCAGCCGCGGCGACCAGCGCGGAATCGGCGATCACCTCGAAGAGCTTGTAATTGTTAACCGGCATCATGGGGATGGCCTTCTCGGTGTGCAGCCATCCTTTGAAACCGTGACGCGTGGGGTTCAGCCCGAACCACGAAAGCAGCCGGTAAGGCCAGCGATGATGGCAATTCTCCAGGCGCTGGAAGTAGGCGCGCATGTTGGCGGCATTCCACGAAGCATCACAGGTGAGCGCGGCGATGTTGTCCCAGTCGGCGTCGTGGGGATACACCAGGATCATCGCGTTGTGCGCGGTGCATCCTCCAAGCGTGCCGGCGCGCGGATAGAAAATGCCGTCGACCCGAACGCCATCCTGCATCTCGACAAACTTGGGATCGCGGCGCTGGGTCTGCTCGTCGCGATAGTGGCGCACGAAAAAGTCCCAGCGGAGCGCTTCGTTCTCTGAGGCAAAAGCATGAAACACGGGCACGTCGTAATCGAAGGGTAGACGGTTCGCGTCAGGCTGCACCGGGTCGCCGCCGTGCAACTGGCGAGGATCGCCGCCCGCCTCCAGCAGGACCACGGAATGCCCGGCCTCGGCCAGCCGAACGGCCACTGTGCCGCCGCCCGCCCCCGATCCGACAACGATGTACTCGCAATCGGCTTGCTGCGTACGATCCCCCATTTAGATCTGTCCCCTCGAACGCGCCGCTCCAATCGCGCACATCCGCGCAGGAAAATTCGCATTCGCTCGCGCAGTTGGAAGGCGGCCATTATAACCAAGCCCCACGGAATTTCGTCGCATACCGGCTCAACGCGTCACCACCAATATGCTATGGCTGTTGCATTTTGCTTTCGCTATAGTGCTCTGCAACCAAAGCACGGTATGGGGGCGGTAGCACGATTCGAACTTCTCCGCGCACAGTTTTCCGCGGAGCGATTTTCTTTCCTGTTCCTCTCGCGACGTTTGGCATCGCCGCTTTCGCTCTGCCGTGCGCAAGAGTTTCAATGTCCCCCGGTACCGGCAAGGAGAGCAACCCGCATGACCCAGTCGCGAAGCAGATGGTTGAGGTGTTGTGGATTGCTTTCCATCCTGACCCTGGTGGTAGCGCTCGGGAGCTGCAAGCAGAGTCCCAAGCCGGGCGAGGTGCAGGATGAAGCGCGACTAGCCGGGCGCGCTGCCTCATCGTTTCCCGCCGCCGACGAAGACTACTTCCACGACATGGACCAGGACGCGCACGGCAATCTGGCCCCGACTTCCGACGAGATCAAGGGCCGCAACATGTGGCTGGTGTGGACTGGCGGCAACGACCGCCTCTGGGACACGATGACTGTCATCAGCGTCGGCACCTTCGATCTGCTGAAAACGATTTCATCGTACCCGGGACTGAAGGCCAGCCGCGACAATCGCTGGAACTATCTCGGCCTGGTCAACGAACCGTGCTTCAAGAAACCCAGCGGCCCTGATGCGAATCGTTACGGCCTCTGGCTCGACACTCGCGATCCTAGTTGTCCGGCTGATCCGTTCGAGAATGAAGGCAAGTATCCCGGCGTGAAGATTGGCGCTCGCGGTAAGAACATTCCTGTTGGCTCGTATTACGGCTATGCTACCGGCATCGTCGGCCTGCGACTGTTCCCCAATCCAGACTTCGACGAAGCAGCGGCGAAGAAGTGGGACCCGAAGCGTTATTACAGCGATCCCAGCTACTACAACGACAAGGACCTTATCCGGCCGTATCGCGTCGGAATGTCGTGTGCGTTTTGCCACGTGGGACCGAATCCCATCAAGCCTCCCGCCGATCCCGAGAACCCCAAGTGGGAGAACCTGAGCTCCAACGTCGGCGCACAATATTTCTGGATCGATCGCATTTTCGCCTGGGCTTCGGACAACAGCAGCTTTCCGGTGCAGCTGTTCCACACCTCGCGCCCGGGCACGCTGGACACGTCGCTGATTTCAACCGACAGCATCAACAATCCGCGCACCATGAACGCGGTCTACGGTCTGCTTCCCCGCCTGCAGGTGTCGAAGCGCTGGGGCAAAGAGACGCTGGCCGGCGGCGAACTCAACAACAAGCAATTTAACGATTACGTGCACCAGGGACCGCTGATGGCGTTCTTCCAGCCACCCAGCACAGTCTGGACAGCGCGCATCCTGAAAGACGGGTCTGACTCTGTGGGAGCTCTGGGCGCTCTCAATCGCGTCTACCTGAACATTGGATTGTTCAGCGAGGAGTGGCTGCTGCATTTCCGCGCGCTGGTCGGCGGCCAGCCCATTACGCCCATCGAGATCGCGGTGGCCAACAAAAATTCAGCGTACTGGGAAGCGACCGAGGCGCAGACGCCGGACATGGCGCTGTTCTTCCTGAAGAGCACCGCGCCGCATTTGCTGAAGGATGCTCCGGGTGGCGACACTTATCTCACGAAAGACAAGGCGCAACTGGAACGCGGCAAGATGGTTTTCGCGGAGCGTTGCGCGCGCTGCCACTCCAGCAAAATCCCCCCGGGAGCGCCCGGAATGGATGCCGGCGGAGGCTGCTCCGGCAAGGATTATCTCGATTGCTGGAACAAATATTGGGCGTGGACCAAGACCGACGACTTCAAGACGAAGATGCGCGCCATGGTTCAGCAACCGGACTTCCTGGATGGCAACTATCTTTCCACCGACATGCGTGTGCCGGTTACGTTGCTGCAAACCAGTGCGTGCAGTCCGCTGGCCACTAACGCGCTCGCCGGAAATATCTGGGACAACTTCTCCTCACACACGTACAAGGAATTGCCTTCGGTGGGCACGGTCACCTGGTATCAGCCGATAACCGGCGAGCAGCGTACCTACAGAATGCCGGGCGGCGGGCGCGGCTTTACCCGTCCCGCATCGCTCATCAGCGCGTGGTCCACCGCGCCGTTTCTGCAAAATAACAGTGTTGGAAAGTTCAACCCCAGTCCGTCGGTGGCGGCGCGTATGGATTCCTTCAACAACTCCATCGAGCAGATGCTGTGGCCGGAGAAGCGCGACAAAGATCCGGTGCTGGGCGACAAAGTTCCAGGCCTGATCGACCGCACCACCGAGACCAGCTATTTACGCGTTCCCGGCGGCTATCTGCCGGACTTCCTGAAACCCCTGCTTAGTCCCGGACACCGCTTTTTCCCCTGGATCTTCGGCGAGGGCGAAGTGCAGATTGGCCCCGTGCCCAAGGGAACGCCGGTGGATTTGTTGTCGAACATTGACATCCTGGGCGAACCGGCTAACCCGGAAGAAAAGCTGCAGCACGACCAGAAAGTTTTGAACCTGCTCCTCAAGATGAAGACTGATCTGGAAAAAGTGCCACAAGGCGCCAGCGACGAGGAAGCCAAGAAAGTGTTTGCCAACCTCGTGGAGCCGATGCTGGAAGTGAGCAAGTGTCCGGATTTCGTGGTCAACCGCGGACACTACTTCGGCACCAGCTCGTTTGCGGAAGAGCCGGGCCTGAGCGACGACGACAAGCGCGCGCTGATCGAGTACATCAAGACGTTCTAGTCGCACGGCTGTCGCGAACTTAGCTGAAGTTGCACTCTGCCGCGCTACACTATCCTCGCTGGTCGTCATGCGGAAACCGCTTCTTGCCCTCGGGCTTCTGATGATTGTTGCCATCGTGCTGCTTGCTCATCGCGGCGCGTCCGACATCCCAGATGACGCCAAGGCTGCGGGCAAAACGACTGCCGACTTTCCGCAAACTGCCTCGCACGCACTGGACGACATGGATGGCGGCATCGCGCTCGCCGACGATGAGCGCCGCGGCCGCAATACCTGGATCCTGTGGACGGCGGGTGACCAGGTGTTTTGGGACGAGATGGCGCGGCACGGGCTGGGCACGGCCGATCTGTTGAAGGTCATCGACTCGCGGCATCGCCCCACGCGATTCCAGGACATGGGATTGGTTAATCAGCCGGGATTCGCGCAGGCCGCACAGCCCGACCAGTATGGCCTGTGGCTCGACACGGGCCCGCAGGAAGAAGGGGTTGATCCCACAGTGTATGGCATGCCCTCTGGCATTGTGGGACTACGCGTTTATCCCAATCCAAAGTTCGACGAGGAAGCGCGGCGACGCTGGGACGCTCGGCGGTATTATACCGACGCCAACTATTACAACGACCCGAATCTGGTTCGTCCCTATGTTGTGGGCATGGCCTGCGGCTTCTGCCATGTTTCGTTCAATCCCCTGAAGCCGCCGCGGAATCCCGAGCAGCCGCAATGGGCGAACCTCTCTTCCACGATCGGCAATCAGTATTTGAATGCCAGCCGGATTTTCGGCAATGGCTCAGGCGCCGACAGCTACGCCTACCAGCTGTTTCATTCCTGGGCTCCGGGCACGGTGGACACGTCGTTCATCGCCAGCGACAATTTGAACAATCCCGGCAACATGAACTCGATTTACGCTGTCGCGGCGCGAATGACCGTGGCTCACCAGGAAGACATCGCCGGCGGTGCGATGCATTTTCCCGGCGAACAGCGGCGCATGGCAGTGCCGCACGTGCTGAAGGACGGCGCCGACTCCGTGGGACTGGTGGGCGCGCTCAGCCGCGTATACGTCAGCATCGGCGAGTATAGCCAGCAATGGCTGCGCGATCACAACGCGCTGGTCGGCGGCACGCCGCAGCATCCCTTTGATGTGGCCACGGCGCAGAAGAACTCCATCTACTGGCAGGCCACAGCGGAGCGCGTCCCCAATCTCGCGAAGTTTCTGATGAAGATGGAAGGACCGAAACTGGCGGACGCGCCCGGCGGCAGCGCGTACATCACGACCGACGCGAATGTTCTGCGCCGCGGGCAAATTGTCTTCGCGGAAAATTGCGCCAAGTGTCACTCCAGCAAGCAGCCTCCGCCGGAGCACGCGGCCACTCAACAGCAATATCTGGACTGGATGCGCGACGAGGTGCAGAAGCCCGACTTCCTCACCGCCAACTTCCTCTCTACCGAAGAGCGCATTCCCATCGATGTGGTGCAGACTAACGCGGCTCGTGCGCTCGCCAGCAACGCCACGCGCGGGCAGGTCTGGGACAACTTCTCTTCCGAGACTTACAAAACTTTGCCTGCCTCCGGCGACATCGAGGTGCAGGACGCCTTCGATGGAACGAAGCGCAGCTTCCGTCCGCGCGGCGGAGGCCCCGGCTACTATCGTGTTCCATCGCTGATCGCGATTTGGGCGACCGCGCCGTTCTTCCACAACAATGCCCTGGGAAGTTACACCGGCGACCCGTCGGTTGCGGGAAGGATGACGGCCTTCAACGATGCTGCGGAAAAGCTGCTGTGGCCCGGGAGGCGGCTTGGCATGGCGTCCATTCCGCGCACCACCGTCGACAGCTATCTCCAGATTCCGGCCGCGTATCTTCCACCTGAATTGCAGCCACTGACGAGTGCAGGCTTTCTTCGCATCGGGCCGATCCCTGCCGGGACTCCCGTCGATCTGATCGCCAACGCGGATTTGGATCTGAGCACGCAGGGCAAAGTCGTCGATCGCCTCACGCTGATCAAACAAATTCAGGCCGACCTTCTCACCATTCAGACTAACCATCTGGACGCGAGCGCCTCACAGGCAGTGTTGAAAAATCTGGTGCCCGGCCTGCTGAAGATCAGCCGGTGTCCTGACTTCGTCGAGGACCGCGGTCACTACTTCGGAACTCAGCTGCCGGACCAGGACAAGCGGGCGCTGATCGAATACATGAAGACGTTTTGACGTGTTGCAGTTTCTTGTCGGGCGCAAACCCGCAGCTTGGGATCGCGGTACAGTAACGAGGCCGAAAGTCGCGACATTTTTATGGCAACTACAGTACGAAGCAACAATTCGTCCCGG
>CAWCMU010000031.1:0-94562 GCA_963796695.1 uncultured Acidobacteriaceae bacterium
CTGCGTTTGAGCGTGACAAGGTGGCTCCCGGGCGCCGCCGCATCGTCGCCTTCCAGCAGGCGTTCCTGGAAAACATCCGGCGCAACGGCAGGCTGAATGAAATCGAGCTGATCGCAGCGTTCAAGCTGCGCGCCTTCCGTCACGATCACGCCATTGAGCCGCTGTTCCAGGACGCAGCGCTGGCGCCGCAACTGCGCAAGCGCGGCAAACTGCACCTGCAGCGGCGAAAACGTGAATGACCGCGCGCGTGGTGGCGCGCATCTTCCGATGCGTCGGAGGGAAAGCGTGAACATCGGCTACTATCCCGGCTGTGCGCTGCACGGCTCGTCCAACGACTACGAGCAGTCGCTGCGCGCCTGCCTGGCGCGCTCGGCGTGAGCTGGCGGAAATCGAGGACTGGATCTGCTGCGGCGCGACGGCGGCGCATTCCCTGAATCACAAGCTGGCGCTCGCGCTGCCGGCCCGCAATCTGGCGCTGGCCGAGCAGCAGGCGCTCGACGAAATGCTTGCGCCCTGCCCGATGTGCTCCATGCAGCTGATGAAAGTCACCGCCGACCTGAAAGCTCCGACACGCGAGCTCAGCTCAGCTCCATCGTGGAGTGCCGCTCGAGGGCCGCACGCGCGTGCTGAACCTGATCCAGATTTTCCAGCACGTGGGCCTGGAACCCTCAAGGCCGCGGTAAACACCGCTGGAGGATCTGAAGCCGGCCTGCTACTACGGCTGCCTGCTTACGCGCCCGCCGGAGGTGGTGGAGTTCGACGATCCCGAGCAGCCGCAGTCGATGGAAGCCGTCCTGGCGGCGCTGGGCGCCAAGCCGGTCGACTGGAACTGCAAGACCGAGTGCTGCGGCGCCGGCATGACCATGGCCAACGAAAGACGGTGCTGGAGCTGTGCCACGCATCCTGGCCGACGCCGAGGCGCACGGCGCCAATTGCCTGGTGGTGGCCTGCCCCATGTGCCACGTGAACCTGGATATGAAGCAGCCGCGGTATCGAAGCGCGCACGGAACATCGCCCCTGCCGGTCTATTACCTTTCCGATCTGGTGGCTGGCGCTGGGCCTGACACCGGAAGAACTGGGCATCGACCGGCACTTTGTGGAGGTCGCGTGGCCCGGATCGGCGTCTTCGTCTGCTGGTGCGGCGAGAACATCGCCCGCACGGTCGATGTGGCGAAAGTGGCGGAACTCGCTGCCCGCATTCCCGGCGTGCCGTCGCGCTGGACTACAAGTACATGTGCTCGGACCCGGGCCAGGCGCTGATCCGCGAGAAGATCGCCAGCGAGCATCTGGACGGCGTGGTGGTGGCCTCCTGTTCGCCGCACATGCACCTGAAGACCTTCCGCCGCGCCGCCGAACGCGCCGGGCTGAATCCCTACCTGGTCGAAATGGCCAACATCCGCGAGCATTGCTCGTGGGTGCACCACGACCGCGAGCAGGCCACCGCCAAGGCCGCCGAGCTGATCCGCATGTCGGTGGCGAAGGTGCGCAACAACAAGGCGCTGGAGCCCATCCGCGTTCCGGTGACGCGCGCGCGCTGGTGATCGGCGGCGGCGTGGCGGGCATCCAGGCGGCGCTCGACATCGCCGACGCCGGCTACGAAGTGGTGCTGGTGGAGCGCGAGCCCTCGATCGGCGGCAAGATGGCCGGCCTCTCCGAGACCTTCCCCACGCTCGACTGCTCGCAGTGCATCCTCACGCCGCGCATGGTGGAGGTGGGCCAGCATCCGCGCATCAAGCTCTACACCTACTCCGAAGTCGAGGCGGTCGACGGCTTCATCGGCAACTTCAAGGTCACGATCCGCAAGAAGGCCCGCTACGTCGATATCGCCAAGTGCACGGGCTGCGGCGAATGCTGGAACGTCTGCCCGCTGAAGAGGAATCCCAGCGAGTTCGATTACGGCATGGGAATCCGGCCCGCGATCTACATGCCGTTCCCGCAGGCGGTGCCGGCGCGGCCGGTGATCGACAACAAAGTCTGTGCCAAGCTGATCCGCAACGGCTGCGGCCTGTGCGAGAAGAAATGCCCGACGGGCGCGATCAACTTCAAGGACGAGGACCGGCTGGTCGAAGAGAAGGTCGGCGCCATCGTGGTGGCCACCGGCTACAAGCTCTACAACATCGGCAAAGAGCAGCCCGGCCAAGCTGCACGGCTACGGCGAATACGGCTACGGCAAATACAAGGACGTGATCGACTCGCTGCAGTTCGAGCGGCTGGTCTCGGCCTCGGGGCCGACCAACGGCGAAGTCCAGCGGCCCTCGGACGGCGCGGTGCCCAAGAACGTGGTGTTCATCGCTTGCGTGGGCTCGCGCGACAACGCCAAGGGCCTGCCCTACTGCTCCAAGATCTGCTGCATGTACACCGCCAAGCACACCATGCTCTACAAGCACAAGGTGCATGACGGGCAGGCGCACGTCTTCTACATGGACATCCGCTCCGGCGGCAAGGGCTACGACGAGTTCGTGCGCCGCGCCATCGAGCAGGACGGCGCCAACTACTATCGCGGCCGGGTTTCGAAAATCACCGAAGAGAACGGCAAGCTGATCGTGCGCGGCGCCGATACGCTGGCCGGAGCGCCGGTAACGATCGAAGCCGACCTGGTGGTGCTGGCCGCGGCCATGCGTCCGGCCGACGGCGTCGAGGAACTGGCGCACAAGCTGAACGTGGGCTACGACGAGTTCGGCTTCCTGATGGAGTCGCACCCCAAGCTGCGGCCGGTCGAAACCAATACCGGCGGCGTCTTCATTGCGGCGCCTGCCACAGGCCCAAGGACATTCCCGAATCGGTGGCGCAGGCCTCCGCCGCTGCCGGCAAAGTGCAGCTCACTTTCGCCAACGAAGCCTTGACCCGCGAGCCGGAGATCGCCGGGGTCAACGAGCAGACCTGCGCGGCGTGCTTCCGCTGTTCGGCGCCTGCCCCTACCACGCCATCGAGCGCGCGGAAATGCGCGCCCGCAACGGCGATCTCGTCAAGCGCACGGCGCGCGTGAATCCGGGACTGTGCATGGGCTGCGGCACCTGCGTTGCCGTGTGCCCGTCGAAGAGCGCGGACCTGGAAGGCTTCACCGAGCAGCAGATTTATTCGATGGTGGAGGCTCTGGCATGAGCGAGGTCTTCGAACCAAAGATTGTCGCCTACGTCTGCAACTGGTGCACCTACCTGGGCGCCGACCTGGCCGGCACCACGCGCCTGGAGTATCCGGCCAACGTGCGCATCGTCCGGCTGCCCTGCACCGGGCGCATCGACTTCAACCTGCTGATCAAGGCCTTCGAGATGGGCGCCGACGCGGTGCTGGTCTCCGGCTGCCATCCCGGCGACTGCCACTACACCGCCGGCAACTACCACGCCCGCCGCCGCTGGATGCTGTTCCGCCGCTGCTGGAAGTCTTGGGCTTCGACATGCGCCGCATCCACTTCACCTGGATCTCGGCGGCCGAAGGGCGGAAGTTCCAGCAGACGGTCAAGCAAGTTATGGAAGAAACCCTCCAGCTGGGTCCGTACCAATATCCGGCGCCACCTGTGCCATCGTCGGGAGCCGGCCGCACACCGCAGAGAAATCAGTTCGATCCCTCCTCTGCGCGGCAGCAGGCGCAGCAGATGCTGGAAGCGAAGGAAGTCGAGGTGGTCATCGGCTATGGCACCTCCGGTCCGGTATTCATCACCCGCCCGGAAGACGTTGACCGCATCACCTGCGAAGACACTCGGCTTAATCTGACAACCTATCTCAGCCGGAAGGAAATCCGCGCCATGGGACGTGCCGCCGTGCTGACCAAGCCGATGGACGCTGGAGCCTTGGTCGTGCTGGAACAGGAGTCGCAAATTGAGAGCGGCGCCGTGCGGACGATTCCCATTGGCGAGCCCGGCAAAGGCAGCTACGCGGATCTCGACGCGCTGCTAGCGCTGCCTGCGGCCGAGCGCATGGCCTGGTGGGCAGGCGAATTCGAGCGCTGCACCCGCTGCTACGCCTGCCGCCAGGTCTGCCCCATGTGCTATTGCGAGCGCTGTGTCGCCGACAAGAATCGCCCGGTCATCATCGATACTTCGCCGACCCCGCTGGGCAACTTCGCCTGGCACGTTACCCGAGCCTTCCATTTGGCCGGCCGTTGCGTGGGCTGCGGAGCCTGCAATCGGGCCTGTCCCGCGGGAATCGATTTGCGGCTCATGAATATGGCCGTCCATCGCGCTGTCGATCAGAACTTCGGCTTCAACCCTGGCGCTGACCCCACGTCCGAATCGCCTATCGGTTCCTGGAAAGCTGCCGACCACGAGGAGTTCATCCGGTGAGCGAAATCATTTCTCCCGAGAACCTACGCAAGCTCGCCGCGGAATGGATTGCACAAGGCAATCAGGTCGCCGCCCCGCAGCGCGCCGGTGGCCGCGTTTTGTATCTTCCTCTGCAGAATCCCGCCGACCTGCTGCTCGACGGCTTTGTCCACCCGGCAAACTCTGCCAAGGAATTTCTCTTCCCTAAGACCGAAACACTTTATTCCTACCGCGTCGAGGGCAACGATGTAACCCTGCTGGAAAAGTCCGAGACCCCGGTTCCGCAGGTGCTGCTGGGGGTGCGCCCGTGCGATGCAGCGGCGCTTCCGATTCTCGATCACATCTTCAACTGGGATTGCGCCGATGAACTCTACAACAGCCGCCGGCGCAACACGACCGTGGTGGCGCTGGCCTGCTCCTCCCACGACGCAAACTGTTTCTGCACCTCTGTCGGCTTGGGTCCGGATTCCGAGCGTGGGGCCGACGCACTGTTGATCCCGCTCGGACACGAAACGTTCGAAGTGAGATCGTTGACCGAAAAAGGCCGCGCGCTCTTTGCCGGTAAAACGACTACGGACAATGTGGCGGCAATGACCGCATCCGGCCCCCCTGCACGCTTCGCTGCCGATGCAGTACGGAAGTTTTCTGCCAGCAACTTCGAGCATCACCTGTGGAGCGAGCACAGCCTGGCGTGCGTCGGTTGTGGTGCCTGTGCTTACACCTGCCCGACCTGCCACTGTTTCGATATCGTCGACGAGCACGGCGCGCGCGTACGCAACTGGGATTCCTGCCAGTTCAGCCTGTTCACGCTGCACGCCAGCGGGCACAATCCCCGCCCGGACCAGGGTTCGCGCCAGCGGCAGCGCATCTTGCACAAGTTCTCGATCTATCCCGACAAATTCGGAGAAATCCTTTGCACCGGTTGCGGCAATTGCACGCGGAATTGTCCTGCCGGTCTGGGCGTTTTGCCTTTGCTGATTGCGATCGAACATGAAGAACATCTACCAGCCTGACCTGATGGAAGTGGCCACCGTACAGCGCCACACCGCCGACGTGAAATCCGTGAAGGTGCGTTTCCGCGACCCGGATTGCGCGCAGCAGTTCCAGTTTCGCGTCGGGCAGTTCGGCATCTTTTCCGCCTTCGGCTACGGCGAATCGGTGTTCAACATCTGCTCCAGCTCCACCTGGAATGACGGGCTGGAATTCTGCTTCCGCAAGACCGGCCGCGTTACCGAGGCTCTCTGGGAAGTCGAAGAAGGCGACACCATCGGTTTTCGCGGACCTTATGGCAACGGCTATCCGATGGAAAACTGGAAGGGCAAGAACCTCATCTTCCTCGGCGGCGGCATCGCCATGCCTCCCATCCGCTGCGCGATTTGGTACGCGCTGGAGAATCGCGCCGACTACGGCGACATCACCATCGTGTACGGCGCGCGAACTGTCGCCGACCTGGTTTACGTGAACGAACTGGACGAGTGGTCGAAGCGCGAACGTGTGCGGGTAATTCGCTGCGTCGATCCCGGCGGCGAAACACCGGACTGGAAGGGCGAAATCGGATTTGTGCCCACCGTCTTCGAGCGCGCAAAGGTCCCGGCCGAAAATTCCATCGCCTTGGTCATCGGCCCGCCCATTATGATCAAGAACACCATGCCAGTGCTCGATCGCATGGGCCTGCCGCGTGCCTCGGTGTACACCAGCCTGGAGAACCGCATGAAGTGTGGCGTCGGCAAATGTGGCCGCTGCAACTGCGGCCCCGTCTACGTCTGCAAGGAAGGCCCGGTCTTCACTATGGAAGAACTGGCTGCCCTGCCGCAAGACTACTGACGCATCGGGCCCTCGACTCCGGCGCATATCGTTTGCTCTGGGCTACAGTGTCTGCGCGAGAACCTCTGCCGTCCCTAAAGTGTCTGTGTCGTAGCTGTGCCGCCGCTCCGCGGCTCAACTAATTGTTCCCCCTCCACCGCGGGCTCACGCCCACGGCTAACACAAATGTCGCCGCTGCGCGGCTGATTCGATCCCCAGCGTGATGGCTTCTCCCACTGCGCCGCGCGAATCCCAGCTATGACACAGACACTTTCCCTGACACCAAGCAGGGCCACGAACTTCGCGTTGATATTCACCGGATTGCAGCGATTAGTAATTTTGCCAGTATCCCAGCTCAGATTAAATAGTTACGATTCCCTACCGATCATGAAATCTTCCGGCCGACCGCGAGCTACATCGTGGCCGGCTCTTTGTGGCGGGTTAGCCCAGGACCCCTCCTCTAATTCCTACCCTCCGTTCGCGGAGACCAACCGGGACATCGATAGCAAGGAGAGAATTCGTATGGATTTTGGTGCAGGAGTTCGGAGATTTGCACTCGGAGCGCTGGCTGTCGCTACTTGCGTTGCCGGCAGCGCGCAAGCTTCTCAGGCGCAGACCCCCAGCGCTAAGCCGCCCAACATTCTAGTCATCATGGGTGACGATGTCGGATGGTTCAACATCGGCGCTTATCATCGCGGCATGATGTCCGGCAAAACGCCTAATCTCGACAAGCTGGCAGCGCAGGGAATGATGTTCACCGACTATTATGCCGAAGCCAGCTGCACGGCGGGGCGTGCCAACTTTATCACCGGCGAAATTCCCCTTCGCACCGGACTGACGACCGTGGGCCAGGCGGGAGCCGACGTCGGCATTCCCGATCAGGCTGCCACCATCGCGTCTGCCCTCAAAACCCTGGGCTACGAAACCGGACAGTTCGGCAAAAATCACCTTGGCGATCTCAACAAGTATTTGCCCTGCCTGCACGGCTTCGACGAGTTCTTCGGCTACCTCTATCATCTCGACGCTATGTCGGATCCTTACTGGTTCGATTATCCCCAGGAATGGATCGATAAGACGGGCCCACGCGATTTGGTGCACTGTTGGGCGACCGACACGGCTGACGCCACCGTGGAGCCGCGTTGGGGAGCGGTGGGTAAGCAGAAAATTGTCGACGAGGGTCCGCTCGCGCCGTTTCCCAACATGAGGGACATGCAGAGCTGGCAAAAGGGTCGTCCGGCAAAGTACGACATGGAGACCTTTGACGATGTGCTGGTCAAAGACTCGAACGCGTTCATGGATAAGGCCAAGAAGGATGGCAAGCCATTCTTCCTCTGGCACAACACGACCCGCATGCACGTCTTCACCTACATACCGCCGAAGTACCAGGCGATGATGAACTACGGCAGCAACTACGGCCTGGAAGAAGCGGGCATGGCGCAGCTCGACGACAGCGTTGGTGAACTCCTCCAACACCTGCAAGACATCGGCGAAGCTGACAACACCATCGTCATCTTCACCACCGACAATGGCGCCGAGGTTTACACCTGGCCGGATGGCGGCATGACTCCCTTCAAGGGCGGCAAAGGCACTTCTTACGAAGGCGGCTTTCGCGTTCCGGCGATCATCCGCTGGCCGGGTCATGTGAAGCCGGGTTCCGTAGAGACCGGTATCTTCTCCGGTCTCGACTGGTTCCCCACGCTGGTGGCTGCGGCCGGCAATCCCGGCATTACTGATCAGCTGCTGAAAGGTGTGAAGCTGGGTGACCGGACCTACAAGAACCACCTGGATGGTTACAACCAGATGGCTTTGCTTGAGGGGAAGGGGCCCTCGGCTCGTCATGAACTCTTCTACTTCGCCGGAGCACAGCTGGGAGCGTTGCGCATCGACGACTTCAAATTCCAATTCATCCAGCAGCCTTATGGCTGGCCCGGAGAAAAACTAACTACGGATATGCCGACCATCATTAACATTCGGCAGGATCCATTTGAACGTACTCCGGATGTTCGTGGCGAAAACGCCAATACCGGCGCCTATGGTTATGTGAATGACTTCATGGCGCGCGAGTTCTGGCGCTTCGTGCTGGTCCAGAAGGAGGTAGGTAAACTGGCGATGACCGCCACTGAGTATCCTCCCATGCAGGACCCGGCGAGCTTCAATTTGTCGGCCCTGAAAGCCAAAATTGATGCGGTCATCAAGGCGCATGCAGGCGAATAACTGGACCTAACTGCCGGGCGGCTCTTCGGGGCCGCCCTATCTTTCCCCACTTCTGTTTTCAACCCGCTCGCGGTTTCCAGCCATTATCTGAAGAGCCACTGGCGCCGACAATTTTCGTGATTGTTGGCTGCTCTCTCGCTATGCTGAACCAAGCGCAGAGGAGAAATCGATGTTAAGAGTGATGATTTTTCGCCACAAATCACCAGTCTTCGTATTCCTTCTGTTTGTCATCATTCCACTGATTGCCTGCGGCAAAAAGGAAGCCACGCCGACCGCTGGCGGGGAGCAAGCTAAGCGGCAAACATTAGCTGAGCCTGCTTCGCCGGTCTCCTCGCCAGATGAACCTCCCGCCCCATCCAGCACCATTGCGTTACCAATGGGTTTGGGCCGACGCACCGGCGATCTCGACGAGATGGTAAAGCACCGTACGATCCGTGCTCTGGTTCTGCTCAACCCCATCGGTTTCTTCTATGACAAAGGACTGCCCAAGGGTGTGATGTACGAAACCCTGGAAGAATTTCAAAAGTTCGCCAACCAGAAGCTGAAGACCGGCAAGCTGGGGGTGAAGGTCACCTTCCTGCCGGTGCGAGTGGACCAGGTCGAAGCGGCCCTGACGAGTGGATTGGGCGACATCCTCGCGGTGGGTATCGTCATCACCCCTGACCGGGAACAACGGGTCGCGTTCTCCACACCACTCCAAACAGATGTCACGCAGATCGTCGTTACCGGACCCAACTTCGGCAGCGTCTCCGCCCTTTCCGATCTCGGCGGCAAGGATGTGTACGTTAATCCGCTGACCACCTATTACGGCAATCTCGAAAAGGTGAACGAGACGCTCAAGAGCGAGGGCAAGACACCGATCAACATCAAAATGGCAGACAAGAATTTGATGGATGACGATCTGGTGCAAATGGTGAATGCGGGATTAATTCCGGCGACCGTCACCACCAAACAACGAGCCCAGCTTTGGTCGCAGGTTCTCGATCACCTTCAAGTGCATCCCGACCTGGTGATCGCAAGCGGCTTGCAACAGGCTTGGGCGATGCGCAAGAACAACCCGCAATTGAAACAACTGGTCGACGAGTTTATTGCGACACACGCCGCCGGAACTTCGTTTGGCAATACCTTGCTGCGGCGTTACTTGCAAAACACAAAATGGGTAAAGAATTCGACCTCTGAAGAGGAAATGAAGAAGTTTCAGAACATCGTCGAGTTGATGCAGAAGTACGCAGGGGAATACGACTTCGACTATCTCATGATCGCGGCCCAGGCGTACCAGGAATCCCAGCTTGACCAGAGCAAAAGGAACCGCAGCGGAGCAGTGGGTATTATGCAGGTCATTCCCAAGAATGCCGCCGCCTCTCCTATCAATATTTCGAGCGTCGCGACAGTGGACAACAATATTCACGCCGGTGTAAAGATGCTGCGGAATATCGAAGATACGTATTTCAATGATCCGAAAATTGATCGCGTCAACAAGACGCTGTTTGTCTTTGCCAGCTATAACGCGGGTCCGAATCGGATCGCCCGACTGCGCAAGGAGGCGACTGAAATGGGTCTTGACCCCAACGTCTGGTTCGGCAACGTAGAACTGGTGGCCTCAAAAGACATTGGACAGGAGACGGTCACCTACGTCTCCAATATTTATAAGTATTATGTCGCGTACAAGCTGGCGCTGGAGCAACGCCAGCTCCGGAATAAAGCGAGAGGGCTGCCGGCAAGTTAAGACCAGCGTCACAACAGCAGTCAATTGGCCTATCCAAGGGGATTCGTCGACAACGGTGAGCAGCATCATGCCCCGATACGCCGGGTGCCGATGCCGCTCAAGCCCGATCAGCTCAGAAGCACGACCGTTCCCTCCTGCAACAGCCGTACTGCGGTTCCTCACTGAAGTGCCTTCAGGTCGAACGCCTGCAAAACCTCGCTCGCAATGTTTTGATCCACTGTCCGAACTCGGAAACGTCGCACAACGCCGAGGAAGCTGAAAAGTACCGGCCATCCCGCGCATGGGATTCGTCCTGCGTGTACAATGCGCATACCTCCGCGATCAGCATCGCGGTTCAATCTCGGTGCGGATGTCTGCTGTCGCGTTCCAAAAGCCCGTCAGCAAACTCTCATCGTTTCCAGAGCGAAACCCTAATAAGGGATAACAAAGAATCGTGGCATGCCCAACAACTTCTCCCGGGAGACGTTCGTGAAAACCTCGCCCTCTGCCCTGCTGGCTCTTTTCATTCTGCTATCTGGTTTTACGGTTGGGTCTTTACGCACAGAAGCGCAAACACTGGTTGCGACCGTGCCGGTAGGAGTGCAGCCCCTGGTCATCGCGCACAATGCCGCGACTAACAAGATCTATGTCGCCAACTATTGCGGAAACGATGAGAACTGCTTGTCGGATGGAGGGGCCCTGGGAACGGTGACCGTGATCGACGGCGCCAGCAACGGCACCACAACGGTTGCGGTTGGTGCTGACCCGTACGACATCGAGACCAACTCGGTCACTAACAAAATCTATGAGGTCGACAACTGCGGCTCCGATCTCTCCTGCCAAAGCCCGGGCACGGTGACGGTAATCGATGGAGCAACAAATACCACCACCACTATACCTGTTGGTTATTACCCGTTTCAGGCAGCGGTGAATTCAGTCACCAATCAGGTCTACGTCAGCGACAGCGGCGACGGAATAGTTACCGTCATTAACGGGGCGACCAACCAAACGCAAAACGTTCAGGTGGGCGACACGCCTTTAGGATTGGCTGTGAACCCGGTCACCAACAAGATCTATGTTCCGAATTATTACGACAACACGGTGACGATCATTGACGGTGCAACGCTGACGACGTCAACCGTGAACGTCGGTTTGAACCCCTACCAGGTTGCTGTGAACTCGCTGGCCAACCAGATTTATGTGGTGAATCAGGGCGACAACACTGTTACCCAAATTGACGGGGTAACGAACCAGACGCATACGATTTCGGTCGGCGCGTATCCATACGCGATCGCCATCAATGAGGTCACCAATCTAATTTACGTGGCCAACGCCGATTCCAACACTGTGACGGTTATCAACGGCGGCACCCTCACGGCAACCAACGTTACTTCGGGATACGGACCGCTCGGAGTCACCGTGGGCCCGGTCACGAATGATGTCTTTGTAGCGAATTCCGTCGATAACACCATGGCGATGATCAATGGCGCCAATAACCATGTGTCCACTTTTCCCGTCGGCATGTTTCCCGACGCGATCGATGCGAACGTGGTGACGAATCTTATTTATGTTGCCAACGCGGGCGGCAACAGCGTGTCCGTCTATGGCGGACCCAACGCCGGTGCGATTCAATTTGTTGCTCTTCCCCCCTGCCGCCTGGTGGATACGCGACCGGAATACGGTGGCAGCGGCCCGATTCCAGGCGGAACGTCGGAAAATTTTCCTTTGCCTCAAGAAGGCAGCTGCGGCGCCGGCATTCCATTGAATGTTGCCGCCTATTCTCTGAACGTTACCGCCATCCCATCTGGCCGTCTCGGGTATTTGACGATCTGGCCAACGGGTGAAGACCAGCCTTTCGTTTCGCTCATGAACTCGTTGGACGCTCGCGTCAAGGCCAATGCTGCAATCGTGCCGGCGGGCTATCAGGGTTCGGTCAGCGTCTTCGTCAACAACACCAGCAACGTTGCTATCGACATCAACGGATATTTTGTGCCGGCGAATGGCTCGACGCTGGCGTTTTACCCGCTGACTCCCTGCCGGGTAGTCGACACCCGCGATCCCACCCGAGGAAATCTGGGCGCGCCCTCGCTAGTCGCCGACCAGGAACGCGATTTCCCGGTTACGCAGAGTTCGTGCATTCCGCAAGACCCAAACATCAAGGCCTATTCCTTCAATGTGACGGCAGTGCCGGAGCCGGATGGCCAGCGTTTGGGATTTCTGACGGTATGGCCGCAAGGCGGGACACTGCCCAACGTTTCCACTCTGAACAATCCGACCGGAACCATCGTAGCCAATGCAGCTATTGTTCCCGCAGGCACCGAGGGTGGCGTGGCCGTGTTCCCCAATAACACCACTGATCTGGTGATGGATATCAACGGATACTTTGCAGCGCCCGGAACTGGTGGCTTGTCGCTTTATCCGGCAGCACCGTGCCGTGTGCTTGATACGCGTCAGGTTGGCGGAGCATTCACCGGTGAGCTCACGGTGAACGTAGCCAGCAGCCAATGCAGACCGACTGCCAACGCCAAAGCTTACGTGCTGAACGCGACCGTCGTCCCTCAACCAACATTGGGATTTCTGACCCTATGGCCTGATGGCCAGCAACAACCCGATGCTTCGACGCTCAACGCGAAGGATGGAGCAATCACCTCGAACATGGCGATCGTCGGCACCACGAATGGTTCGATCGATTCCTATGCAAACGCCTTGACGCAGATGATTCTGGATATCTCCAGCTATTTTGCGCCTTAGGCAGAAGACAACAAGTTCAACAACGGGTAGGCCGGGAAACATTATGCCGAAGCAAAGGAACAATCCGTCGATGCAACTGGGAATCCGAACGCGGAGGATGGCCCGCGTACTGTGGTCAGCCGTGGCGATGTTTGCCGTGTACGCAATGCTTGGAACTGCAAACGCGCAGACCTACCACGTCATCCACAATTTTGCCGGCGGCCTCGACGGCGCGGAACCTACGTCGGGTCTGACCATGGATGCTCAAGGAAGTTTCTACGGAACTACCTTCGAGGGCGACGCAGGCACCGGCACCGTCTATAAGTTGGCGCATGCAAGCATAGGTTGGACGCTGGTTCCTCTTTTCTACTTCGGCGTAGAAAATAACGGCGTCATCCCCTACGATCGCCCGGTTTTCGGTCCGGACGGCAGCCTCTACGCGACCACCGCATTCGGCGGGGTCGGCCCGTGCATGGCCTACGGCATGATCGGCTGCGGCACCGTGTTCAAGCTAAAAGCCGGGCAGCTTCGGTTCGGCCCATGGAACGAAACCGTTCTCTATCGCTTCACTGGCGGCAGTGACGGCGCCAATCCCTATGGCGGTGATTTGATCTTCGACAGCGCCGGCAATATGTACGGCACCGCCGACAACGGTGGCAACACCAATTGCTTTGGCGGTTGCGGGATCGTTTTCAAACTCACCCATTCCGGCGATAGCTGGACGCAGTCCGTGCTGTACACCTTCACCAACGGTACGGACGGAGCGCATCCTTACGGCGGACTCGTCTTTGATTCGGCAGGCAATCTTTACGGCACGACTACCAACGGCGGAGCCTTCGGTCATGGCGCAGTCTTCGAGTTGACGAACTCGGGCTCCGGCTGGACGCAGACCACTCTCTACAGCTTTCAAGGTCCGCCCGATGGCGGCCACCCTTACGCGGGCTTGATCTTCGATGCCCAAGGAAATCTGTACGGCGCCACCACCGATGGCGGCCCGAACTCCGGAGGCACGGTGTTTCGGTTGAGCCAGTCTGCGGGGCATTGGACCTTCACCCTGCTCTTTCCCTTCATTGGACCGCCGGGAGTAATTTATCCCGGGCCCATCGCGAATCTCGCCTTCGACCACCAGGGCAATCTCTGGGGCACGACGCACGTGGACGGCGATCATGACCACGGTTCCGTCTTCAAACTCACGCCCGCGCAGGGGCTATGGACGTACACCGATGTCTACAGCTTTACTGGCGGCACGGACGGAGGCTATCCGCGCTCGAACATCGTGTTCGACAGCGCCGGCAACATGTACGGCACAGCATCCTCGGGAGGCGCGGTAAATTGCGGTCAGGCGTCGTGCGGCGTCGTGTTCGAGATTACCCCATAATAATCGGCTGGTAATCTCGAGTATCCAGATTTTTCGTGTGGGAGGCCAGTCTGCCGGAGTTAGGCCGGATCGGCACGCGCCGGAGATATCGACTCAGCAGAACGTTTCCAGTTATTGCGCCGCGTTCGCCAGGTCATACACCCGGCGGATACTTAGATTCCCAGCCAGGGAGAAATCCTCATAACGCGACGTCACGATGAGTTGCTTGCCGTCGGAGCTGACCTGATAAGTGTCGGTCAATTTTCCTGATCCCATCCTTGTTTCTGTAACCAGTTCATCACCCTGCCACTGTGTCCTGTTTGACGTTTTCTTGCCTTCCTCATCTTTTGCGGAGTGCTTCTTGCCATCGGGGTAAAGAGTAAGCGTGTGGTCAGAATCGTCCGAGACCACAACCTGATTATCCTGCTGGGTGATCTTCAAGTACTTCGGGTTGGCTGCCAGCTCACTCCATTGTTGCGGGCTGATGGAACCCGGAGTTTGCATGCCCCTGGAACCCGATCCGCTGCCCATACCTCCCTGTCCGGCACCGCCGCTCGGATATCCGCCGCCCGGCGGGTAACCCGTTCCGCCCGGGTATCCTCCCCCACCGGGATAGCCCATTCCACCTGGATTACCAGCGCCGCCAGGATAACCGCCGCCTCCCGGATAACGCGCTCCCGGCGAGTTCGAAGTACGGGCGGATTGACTGGCCTGCTGGGCCTGCTGAACTTTGAGTTGCGCGTTGTCGCTCTGCTCCGCGTTGTAGTTCCAGGTGCCGCTAAATGTAGCCTTATCCGCGGCGTGCGCCACGATTCCGAACACGATTAAACAACCACCAGCCAACATGATTGCCGACAAACTCGAGAAGCACTTACTGCATTTCATTCGGAATCTCCTTGTCCACTCCAAATCCGCCCAAAGTTACAAACCCGCTTCCTTATCGTTTGTCGTTGCAAGATTGTTCTCGCCGGGGTCTCAGGCGAGGACATTGTGAGTATACGATTGCGGCGCTTGCGGCGGTCGCTTTCAAGAAGCAACGTGAGTTGATGCTTGTTCTGCAAATCAGGAACGGCGGACTTTACATCAGTTGCAACCGCGCCGGACATGGGGCAGCCTACTGCCATCGTGCCCCAATGCCGGCTACACAGATCAGCGCATTCGGGCGATGGGCGAGCTAATGTCGGAATCGTCTGCCAGCGAGATCTTGAAGACAACTCCGTACCCGTGAACTCCGCCGGCTGTGGTGGTGCCGTATAGATCACCCGCTCCGTCGATCACCATGCCCCCGACCGGATACTTGCCGTCGCTGCCGTTGAAGTCGTGCAGATCGGTGTAGATCCATCCTCCGTTTGCGAAACTAAGTTTGAACACTGAGCCAAACTGGTTTGCGCCGGATTCATTTGTTGTTCCGTAGAGGTTGCCGGCGGTGTCCATAACTAAGTTGCCTCTCGGACCGGCGCCCGCGCCACCGGTAAATCCTCCGTAGAGGGTGGCGAAAGTCCAACTTCCCATGGACGGCGATAGTTCGAATACTGTACCGCTATCATCACCTCCGCCACCGCTGGCCGCGCCGTAGAGATTGCCGGCAGAGTCAAAGATCAGCCCGGCTAAGGGATTCAGTCCATCCCCTCCTCCGGCAAACGTGTGCAGCGTATTCTTCGTCCAGCTCGAACCACTTTTGGTCAATTGAAACACCGTGCCGGAGGAAGCGGTCGTTCCATACAAATTCCCCGATGTATCGAAGGTCAGACCTGCAACAGGATTTCCACCATCATTGTCTCCACTAAAAGAGTAGAGAACATTTTCTTGCCAGCTACTGTCCGACGGACTTAGCTCATAGATGGTTCCATTCTGCGCACTGTCGCCGCCATAGTAGGTCGTACCATACAGATTTCCCACTGAATCGAGCACCACGGTACCTTGCGGGTACCAGCCATCTCTGCCATAGGTAAAGCGAAACAATACCGTTTCGGTCCACGGACAAGAGGACGTCTTGCAGAATGAGGTCGGAGATGTAAGGCTGAAAACAGTACCGCACCCTGGAGTGTTTTCCACCGAACACGTCACTTCACCGCCCGCCGCTGTGGTACCAAATAGTTTTCCGCTTGGCGAAATCGCAACTCCGGCATACGGTCCCGCGCCGTCATTGTTGTCGTTTCCCGTGAAACTGTAAAGCGGAGTAAGAATCCAACTCGATCCTGAGCTTGCCAGCCGGAAAACAACACCGCAGCCCTGATCGCCGATGTCGTCGGTGCAGGGACCATCACCACCGAAAAATGTCGTGCCATACAGTTTGCCGGCACGATCCACTGCCAGGGCGGCATAGGGATTGGCTCCATCGGTTCCGCCGGTGAAGCTGTGAATCACGCTGAATTGCTGGGCTTGCGCCAGCGGGCTGACGAACAGCACCAACACGAGCAGCAGTGCGAAATAAGATGTCTGTGCTGACAGGTTGAAACTCAGAAAGTTCGGATTGTGCCGATGTGTAACCACAGTTGCTCTCCTTTCAGGCCAGTGGGAGCGAGTGGTTTGAGGGTGCTAGATTGTGCGCTTAACTGCGTCGGCCCGCAACGCTACGACGTGGTAGTCCGTAGCATACCTTGGTGGGAGGGTTGTCAAAGGACAGAGGTGCTACTTCGAGAAATGATTAAAGGTCTATCTTCTGATAGGGAGAACAGCATTAAAGGCTCGCTCTGGAAAAATGCAAAGCGCAGGGGACGGCAATGGCAAGCAACCATGATATGGAGGCGGTACTGACTTGCTCCACCTGCTTGCGAACATCATCCTTTCACTCAGCCAGGCGACTTATGATGCAACAGTGCGGGAATGTTATATCCAGCCGCGCTGCAAATGTCCCAGCAGTGTGTCGACTCGTTCTATGCCGACCGCAACATGAGCCGCCACGTTCTTTGCTCCGGCAATGGTTCTGCGCGCGATATCCTCGACAGGTTCCACGGACGACATCTTGGATTCGAGATAGTGACTAAATGCCAGCAACGCTTGTTGGTTGGCATTCAGTTCCGTCGTTAGACCAGCCGTTGCGGGCGCCGGGACTGTTTGGGGAACCGGAAGAACAGCAGGAGTATCCGTGCGCGGAGCGGTCAATTCCGTTAGCTTATTTCCAAAGGTGGCTGCCTTAGCTGTTCGGCTTCCCAGCGGGCCAAGTTGCCATTTGTCGGTCAGGTATTTAAGCAGACTTGTGTGATCAAATATGTCGCTGATCACTCCTGCCTTCACCCAGGGTGAGATCAACAAAGCCGGCACTCTCACGCCGTACTGATTGAATGCATATTCTTCGACATGGTTGTCGGGAGGTTCGGCCGCGGGCGGGTAAACGTGGTCGGCAAAGCCTCCGTGCTCGTCGTACAAAAGAACAAATAGGCTCGAATTCCACAACGCATTATTGCTGCGAATCAGGTTGTAAATCTGAGCAATCAGGGCTTCCCCTTTAAAGAGGTCTTTAGGCGGATGTTCATCATTCTGTTCAGCTCCAAAAAATGTCGGCTCGATGAAACAATACTGGGGAAAGCTGGCTTCTTCCCCTTGAACGGCAGCGGCAAAGCCAGACATGGTGTGGTAATGGAACGGGTACTTCCACTGATGCGTCATGACCATGGTCTGCGGGAAGTCGCCATAGTAGATGTCCCAGGAAATGTTTCGCGCCTGCAGCCGATCGAAGACCGTAGTCTGATCGTAGAGATGCAGATTGGGATGGAAGATACCACCCGGCATCTTCACTCGACCCAGGGAGGTTCCGCTATGGATGAAAAAGCGATTGGTCCAGGTAGGACCGGGTACAGAAGAGAACCAGTGATCGCAGATGGCGAAGTGTTCGGCAAGCGTATGCAAAACTGGAAGGTAGTCTTTCGGGTAGTAGCCCATGACTTCTTGTCGTTCAGGTGTTTTCGTTTGCGGAAATGTTTGCGCGAAGTCAGAAATGAAGCCTTTGCAGGGACCAGCAATCTGCCGTAAGACGTTGTCCAAGTCGTGCCCCGGATCATCTGCAATGGTCGCTAGCATGGAAGCCGCCTGGCAGATCTGCCCTGAAGGAATATCCGGATTGCACAGCGGGGCAGAGGCAGATATCCCTTCCATTGCCGGATAAACTTCCTTCATACATCCCAGCATTTGATCAAACGAGTGGTTTTCCAGCACCAAGACGATGACATGCTTGATAGGGTCGGCCATGCGATCTCCTTCACTCGTTCAGCTTGCTTGAGACTCTCCGTGAGTCCTCAGTATCGATAAAATCCATGTCCCGACTTGCGGCCGAGCCAGCCAGCGTCAACCATTTTGACCAGCAGGGGGCATGGGCGGTACTTGGGATCGCCTAGACCGGAATGCAACACGCGCATGATATCAAGGCACACATCGAGCCCAATAAAATCCGCCAGCGTAAGCGGGCCCATGGGGTGAGCCATACCGAGTTTGAACACTTCGTCCACAGCTTCGGGCGTAGCCACTCCTTCCATCACCGCGTACATGGCTTCATTCAGCAACGGCATCAGGACGCGGTTCGAGACGAAACCCGGTGCGTCGTTCACCTCGACGGGAGTCTTCTCTAGTTTCTCCGCCAGAGCCTTTACCGTGGCGTAAGTTTCGTCCGACGTGGCCAGTCCTCGGATAACTTCCACCAATTTCATCACCGGCACAGGATTGAAGAAGTGCATGCCGATCACCTTGTCGGGCCGCTTGGTCACAGCCGCTAATTTGGTAATCGAAATAGACGAGGTGTTTGAGCTGAGGATCACTTCCGGCCGGCACATGCGATCGAGATCGCGAAACAGTTCGGACTTGATTTCAAAGCGCTCACTCGCCGCCTCAACCACGAAGTCGCAATCGGCGAGTTGGCCACGATCAACGGTCGTCGTAATGCGGTCCAGGGTCTGGTCGCGCTGTTCGCCAGTCAGCTTAGACTTCGACACTTCACGTTCCAGGTTCTTTCGAATGGTGTCGATGCCGCGATCCACAAAGCGCTGCTCTACATCAACCAGTACGACTTTGTATTCACTCTTGGCGAACACGTGCGCAATACCATTGCCCATTGTGCCGGCGCCAATTACTCCTACAGTCCGTATGTCCATGATCTCCTCAGTTGTTGGAATTTCTCAGCAGGTGCGCTCTATGTTCCGACGTCCACGCTACCATTAGCGAAGATTACGTTGCTATGAATGGAACTCGCCTCGAGGACGCCGGGGACGCATCTCCCATCTTTTGCATTCCAGCCAGCAGGGCGAACCCTCCTCGAGCATGAGGCAGTGAAACGTCGCCCTGGAAGCAGCAGACCATGCTAAATACCCCTCAGTCAAGCAAGCGCCGGCTTCGAGGTACCTGCCGCGAGTTCTGCGCCAAGCGAGCATAGGTATCTCTGGCGCCATCCCCTCCTTAAATTTTATGCACTATTAATGTGGCATTGACTGCATGGTAAACATACGAGAGCAAGCTGGTGAGGTGCGTGTATAGATCCAACCGATGCACAAGGCTTTGATGGCTACCAGTCGCACGGAAGGGTTGCTGAAATCGCTTGGCCAGCCAAGTCGTACGTCCATTCCTCTGGATCAGCTGCCCTTTACTGCTCTTGATGCGACGGCCGGCAGCGAAGACGAGTTGCAAGCTGTGGTCCTCGGCCGAGCGACCGACTGTGACCTGCCTCTGAGCATTCGCGAGTCGCGCTTTCTCCGCAATATTGCCCGTCGCAGCGCCAGTGGCGAAGCGCCATGTCGCACCCTTCTGGACCTGGAAGCCTTCCTCAATGATACCCGCGGAGTCTGGGAAAACAGCTGGGTGCGCTTTCCAGAGTCGCGACTAAGTAAACACGCGCTGCATGTTTTCCACGCCGACCTTCAGGTGGAACGAAACGGTTCACTAGCCGAGCGCTCCGACGTCCAACGCTTTCGCTTTATCCAGCGAGGCGAGCGCTGGCTCCGCATTCCGATCAGCTACACCTTGAAGTTATCGCTGGCTGATTTTGTCGGTTCGCAGCCGCACCTCCCGGAGCCAATGCGGCAAGAAGCATTACGCCTGATGCGGCACTTCCTTAATGACAACACATCGCCTGAAACAACATCATTCCACGTCGTGTCCGCGGAGTCGAGCCTCTCGCTGGGCGAGAAGGTTGCACGGGAAGCGGCGCGCCGCTTTCTGTTCACTTCCCTGCTGATCTCGTGGGCCAACCGGCGGTTCGGCCTCTTGGAAACCGGTCAGCGCGCCTTGATTTACCACGCTCCGGTGCCGTCGGTGCATCAGGAAGAGTTGTCATCGTCCATCTCCGACTCGTTTTATCGTGAGCTGTTCATGAGCCCATGTCTCTCGGGATGGAGCAACGGCGAAGAGAAATATCAGTACATGCATCTGTGCCATCAGGTGCTGAGCCGCAGCCAGTTAAACGCCGTAGCCAAGCTGCGCGAAGCGGGGATCATCGCCAACGATTTGATTGTGTTGCCAAGCCTTTGTAATGTCAGCCTGGCCAACAATGGCGTCCACATCAGTATTGGCAGCCGGCTGCTCGGTCGCCAGTTGCGGGAACGAAGTGGTTTCCTGCCCGCTGACGAAAAGCGGTTGGGGGATCTCGCCATCAAGATTTACGAACATTTTCTCGCGCTATTTGTTGGCACATATACCGCCGCTCCCTGCCGAATCGGTTTTTCTCAGTTTCATCCCGAACGCCTTTTGTCATTTCTGCCCCACGAGATGGACTTCACGCACTTGCGGTTGTTGTGGCGCGAATGGAAGGAAAAGGCGCAGCTTCGTCTCTTCGGTCATGCCTGGACGCCCTACGGGCCGCGAACGTTAGATCGGGTGATTGCGAAACTGTTTAGGCTTCGAGGCGATTGCGTTCCCGATGCTCGGTTGCTGACGTATCCGGTAGCGTGGCTGGCGAGCGAGCACGCGTCTGCGCTCACCGGAGTTGCCGGCAACATTCAGCGGTTATCATCCGAGTTGGACGAGCTCGGCATCGTCGATCAGCGTATGTCGTTCTACATGCCTCTACGACTGCGCGAGCATAGCCGAGATGGCTATTGTGGCTTTGAGGCGCGCTACTACAGCTTATTTCCCAGCTACGACCGCGATATGGCGCCGGCTACGAATGTTCAGCAATTCCTTTTGGCTCTGGCTTACCGCCTTGCTCTGCGCGAAGAAGTGGGTCATGACGACATTCCCGACGATCCTACATCGGAAAGCGAGCGTCGCCAGCCGTTCTTTTTTTCGGCGGCCGGTGTACCTGCGTTCTACGTTCACAGCCACTCACGCAACCGGTTTCTCCAAACCCTTCTGCTGAACTGCAAGAAGACCCGCCCCAGCCGCCGGCATTCGGGATACTTTCGTGTTTCCATCCGCGACTATCGCCGAGCATTGTTGGCTTTTATTCAGCAAACTGCGGTCGACCTCGCTGAGGCGATGAACATGCAGGACGCATTGGCTGATCTCGCTGAGCGTTGCAACGACAGGAAGCAAGAGGCCAGCAATCGGTTGATACGTAGCATTGCGGGAGATGCCGCCTCCGATCCCATACATATCGAGGCACGCGAATTTAATCGCATGGCCGAGGACTTCTATCGTGAAGGTCTGCGACGAGAGCATTTGCGTGAAGCACTCTCGTATCTGCACCAGGATGTTGCGAACATGGAACACTCGGAAGACGACGAAGCCCGACGCGCTGTCCGTCACGGGGTTCGCATTCAGGACGTCCCGCGGTTTCTTCGCGATGTCGAACCACGCATCTTGCAGGACAATCTTTCCTCTGCAGAAATCGCGGGGCTGCTGAATCTGCTTGTGCTGCTGACGGAGCGGGACCGCCGGACAGCGGAGGCACTTGCATGAGCCGCACCGAACATCAATACATCGATCGCGCCACCGGCAATGTAGTGCAAGAACACTTGCTGGCAAACTCCGTGGTGAGCGCGTTGTACTCGCCCGCACTGGAGAAGGCGCCGCTGCTGACTCGCTTCGCCTCCAGTCGTTATCTTTCTCGCGTCCTCGGCTATCTGAATTACGACAACTTATTGTCATCACGGGCCACCGGCATGTTGAAGTTCTTGCGGCAGTCGGGTATTCAGCTTTCCGAGTTTGTAGGCAATTTGTCTGAATACGACACGGCGCGGAAGATCTTCGAACGCCAGATCCGCTACTGGAATTGCCGGCCTACGCCACCAGACCCGCGAGTCGTTCTGTGCCCGGCTGACTCACGCGCCCTGATCGGATCGATGGAATCGTCATCGGGCTTGTATCTGAAGCAAAAGTTTTTCTCGTTCCCCGAGTTGCTGGGCGATGGCTCGCCCTGGCAGCGCTCTTTCGCCGCGGGCGACTATGCGGTTTTTCGCTTAACTCCCGAGAAGTATCACTACACACACACCCCTGTCTCGGGCCGCGTGTTGGACATTTATTCCGTTGGGGGACGCTACTATCCTTGCAATCCGAACGCTGCGGTGCAATTGGTGACCCCGGTATCGAAGAATCGCCGCGTCGTAACAATTCTCGACACGGATTGCCCTAACGGTTCTTCTGTTGGGCGCGTTGCCATGATCGAGGTGGTGGCGCTGATGATCGGGCAAATCGAGCAACGATACAGCGAGCGCAAATACGAGAGGCCGCGAGCTATCGAGATAGGAATGTTCTTGCAGGCGGGCAATCCTAAGGCGCTCTTCCGTCCGGGGAGCAGCACTGTCGTCCTGCTCTTTCAGCCCAATCGCGTGCGCTTTTCCCGCGACCTGGTCGAAAACCAGCAGCGGTGTGGGGTTCAGAATCGTTTTTCTCTGACCTTGGGAGAGCCGGTCACAGAAACCGATGTCGCGGTGCGATCGTTGCTGGCGACGCCGCTTCAGGAGGAATGATGTTAAGCATTGTGTTCGTTGTGGCACTGGCCCTTGGCTTGTCGGCGCTGGTGGTATGGGGTGTGCGAACGCTTCCTGCCGAGCGCTGGCAAATGCTGGCCGCCGTACCGATGGAGAAATCAGCCGATGGATCCTGGCGCGGATTGAACCTCACCTTCTACGGCTTCTTCAGTGCAACAGGCACGATGTTTGGTTTCGCCATCATGTTGCTGTTGCTGGCGTCCGTCGGCGTTCCGGCAGCAATAAGCCTTGCGCTGGTGTTATTCGTGCTTCTGGTAAGCGTGCCGGCATCACGCGTAATCGCCGGAATCGTAGAACGCAAGCGCAACACCTTCACCGTCGCCGGCGCAGCATTTGTCGCAACTATTCTGTTACCGCTGCTCGTCTTGGCGCTGCGGCCGCTGGTGGTTCGCATATTGCACTTCGAGATTCCAGTGTTGCCTGTCTTTGCTGCGGCAGCTATCGCTTATGTTCTGGCTGAATCGGTGGGACGCCTGGCTTGTCTGAGTTTCGGGTGCTGTTACGGAGCGCCGCTTCGCAATACCAATCCAAGAATCGCGCGGCTGTTTCAGAACCGCAACCTGGTAATTCATGGCGCAACCAAGAAAGCGGTGTACGCTTCCGGACTGGATGGCGAACCACTGGTGCCGGTTCAGGCGGTCACTTCCGCAGTGTTCGCGACATCGGGACTCGCGGGAGTTGCGTTGTTTCTGGCGCAGCAATTTCGCCTGGCAGCTCTGATTCCCCTGGTCGCAAGTTGGGGATGGCGCGCCTGCTCCGAGTCGCTGCGGGCCGATCATCGCGGCGCGTCACGACTGTCGGCCTATCAGGTGATGGCTATCGTGTCGGTCATTTATCTAAGTACGATTTTGTTGCTGGTTCCAGGCGGTTCGCCGATTGAGCCTGACCTGGCTCTGGCTTTCACGTGTTTGTTTTCGGCTCCGATGATTCTTCTGCTCCAGGCACTCTGGCTGGCACTGTTTCTCTACTACGGCAGAAGCCGCGTGACCGCCTCGAGAGTATCGTTTCACGTGCTTGCTGACCGGATCTAAGTAGACGAGGGCCTGAAATGTTGTGGCTGGACGGTAGTCGTCGCGCTCTTTGGGGCGATCAAAGCTGTCAGGAAGAGATCTAAGTTGAGAGCTAACGGCTGATAGCGGACAGCAATTTACGGTGTTCCGTAAACCTTCTTGTACACCTCGGCGTTGCGCACGATGGCCTGCACATACTCGCGGGTTTCGGTGAACGGGATCGACTCTACAAACTCTTCCACATCGCGGAAGTTGCCGGATGTCCGCCAATCCTCCACCCGCTCGGCGCCAGCGTTATACGCTGCCAGAGCGTACTCTACCTGACCGCCGAAATGGTCAACCATCGAGCGGAAGTATCGGGTACCTAACTCGATGTTGGTATCCGGATCGAGCAGCGAATCGGTGCTGTAGTGCGACAAGCCTTCCTTTTTTGCCTCGCCCTTGCCGGTGCGAGGCAGCAACTGCATCAAGCCATAAGCGTTCGCATGTGAGATGGCACTGGGGTTGAACTCGGACTCCTGTCGGATCAGCGACGCGACCAGATAGGGGTCGAGACCGTTCTCGTCGGAGTAGCGCCGCAGCGCGTCCCAGTACGGCCGGGGGAATAGCCCATGCCAGTACGGCGGAGGAAGCGCGCTCACATCCATCGAAAAGTATCCGCTGATCGCCCGCTTCAAGGCCTTTAAGGCGCGGAAATACTCGCCGCCGCTGGTGTAGATCTTCGCGATCTCAATCATCTCCCAGGAAGGACCGCTCGAGCTGCCGGCCTGCAACTCGCGCACAGCCAAGTCGGTCATGCCGGCGTTTTCGAGCAGCTTGGCGCGGTTGTAGTGCAAATCGTCTTCAGGAGGATCGGTTATTTGCGCGTCAGCATCGAGGGTCGCGGCGGGAGCTACGTTCTGCAAAGCCGCAACAATAACCCCAGGAGCCTGCGGCATGGTAACCAGGCGGCGACGAGCCAACACGCCATAATAGTAGTTCCGGTAACGCTCCGACAATTTCTGGTAATAGGCTCGTGCTACACCGTATTCGCGATCATCTTCGGCCATGCGGCCGCGCCAATACATGGCATTGGGGACCTCGTTGGTTCCGGGATAAAACTCCACCTGCTCTTCGAAATACTTCTTGGCCAGATCTTTGCGATTTTGCCGATAGGTGAGCCACGCACATTTCCAGTGAGCGTAGGCCGCTTTAGTTCCGTTGGGAAAGCGCTCGTGAATCTCGCGGTAATAATCGATGGCGCGATCGTAATCCTTGCGCAACAGGTACATGTTGCCGGTGGTGAAGAGCGCCGACTCCAGCCACGGCGACTTCGGCGTGCTGGCCCGCATGTGCTCCAGGATGTTACTGAGCGACGCATCGTCATTGGCATTGCGGGCAATCTCGGCGCGCTGATACCACTTCTCCGCGCTGGCCTCGCTGCCGTCATCCGGAATGCGATCAAGCGCCTCCTGCGCAGCGCGGGTGTTGCCATCCTTCATGTACGAATTCGCCAGCTGAATCAGTCCCGCCGACTGTTGTCCCGCCGGAGCAAGGTCAACCACGTAGCGATATTCTTCGGCGGCTGCGGGATAGCGCTTCACCTTGTAAAGAGCGTCGGCCCGCTTCATGTGCTCGGCATAAGTCGCCGGCGGAAGCGAACCTGCCTCGGGAATTCTCTTTAGATCAATGGCCGCCTGATCGGCCGTGTAGTTTGTCGCGTAATTGTAGTAAACACGGCGCAGGATCCCTGCTCCGGTCAGACCTTGTCCATTCTGGACGTAGGCCTTGCCGAGGAAGTATTCTGTCTCGGCGCTGGCGGGCACGCGGTGCGCTTCCAGCAAGCGAATCGCCTCGGTCGGTTGACTCATCGCCAACAGGCCCTTGGCGTACGCGATGGTGGCGTCGTGGGCATACAGCGAATCCGGAAAGCGCGTGCCGAAGTCACGCAAGTAAGCGAACGATTCCTCGGGATTGTTGCTCAATAGGAACGAGTTGCCGGTAAAGAAAGCGACGTAGTCTTTCAGTTCGCCGATTTGCGGTTGAGCCTTCTGCATGGCCGCAATGGCGGCCGGATACTGCGCGTCGAGGTAGTGCGCGTAACCGACGGCGAACCAGGCCAGCGCTCCGGCCTCCGTACCAGCATGCGCATGGGCGTAGGTTTCGACACCGGAATACGCGGCCGGAGTACGGAACTCCACCAGCTGCCGGGCCATGGGCCGGAGGTCATTAGAGGCGACAAAGCTGCGCCGCATCTGGTGAGCGCGCGCCGCCGTCACTTTTTTTCGTGAGTGTGCAGCAGCCGTCTTTTTCTTCGAGCTGCTTGACTTGTGGGTGCTAGCCAAAGACGACGTCTTCTTTTTATGGGGAGGCGGGGTGTCTTGCGCAAGAATTCGGCTGCCTGAAAACAGGATCAGACCGGCCAGAAGAGTGACGAGAAGGCGGCTCACGGTGCTCACTAGGTGCAGTGTAGCGCGATTGCGGTGCGGCATCGAAAGCAATTCGTTTACAGAATCGATTCCCATGTGTAACATCTGGCGGGCTGGAGAATCCGTAGTTATGGACGTACTCCTTAGCCCGGCAGTCACCCCTATGGGAGGCAGCAAATTTAGCGAGTGGGAAATTTGCTTTTTTGGCATTTTCCCAATACGGCCCGGAATGGGTACAATAGGAAAGCTTTTCGTTTTGGGCGTAAAATCCTGAATCTACACAAACATGGGAACCATCCAACCAAAAGTAGCAGAACCGGTAAGCGATGAGCTAGCACTGGTTCATGCGGCGAAAGCCGGCGACATCAGCGCCTTCGAGGAACTGGTGCGGCGGTACGACCGCAATGTTTTCCGGATTGCGCAACACATCACGCAAAACCGCGAAGATGCGGAAGACGTGGTGCAGGACGCGTTCCTGAAGGCATATCAGAACCTGAAGAATTTCCAGGAGCAGTCGAAGTTTTATACCTGGCTGGTTCGGATAGCGGTGAACGAAGCGTTGATGCGTTTGCGGCGACGGCGCCCGGAACGCATGGTGTCCTTGGATGAGGACATTAAGACAGAAGAGGATTCCATGCCGCGCGAGGTCGCGGACTGGGCTCCCAACCCTGAGCAGCTTTACACTCAGGGAGAGTTGAAAGAAATCTTAGGCAAGACGATCCAGGGGTTGCCGCCGAGTTTCCGGACGGTCTTCGTCCTGCGCGACGTAGAAGGCCTCTCCACCGAGGAGACAGCGGATGCTTTGGATCTGAGCATCCCGGCAGTGAAGTCTCGATTGCTTCGCGCGCGGTTGCAGCTGAGGGAACGCTTGAGTAAGTACTTCAAAAATCGTACTGGTGGAGATGGCAAACAGTGACCTGCTCTGATTTTCTGAAAGAGCTCACCGACTACCTTGATGAGTCGATGGACGCCCAAACGAGGGCGGAATTAGAAGACCACCTCCAGTGGTGCCACAACTGCTACGTCGTGTGCAACACGACGAAGATGACCATCGAGATTTACCGCGACTCCCACCTGTACGAACTTCCCGACGATTTACGTGGCCGCCTCCGCACTGCCATCATGTCGAAGTGTCAGTGCCCGGATACGCCCGGCGCCGGGGCAACAGCGCCTAAGATCGAAGCTGTCAAGAGCGACTCGACCGCCAGAAAGTAATCCTGGCGGGGCAGCCACTCCCCGCCCTCCCATTTGTCCTGGCTTACACGTGCCCGTAACGGAGGCGCGCCATGTTTCTTTCCTCCCTTTCGTCTGGCCGACGAAACATTTCGCTATTTAGACGGATAACCGCAGGCCCTACAACGCACCTCTAATAGGTAGGCTGCGCTCCGGCAGAGCGCGCACAAAGGGGTTCCCCATGACGGCCCTGACTTACTTCACCGCAACTCTGGTAATTGTGGCAGCAATGGGTTTCGCGCAAAGCTCCCCGCAGGCTCCGAGTTCGGACGCCAGCAACTCAGCCAAGGCTGGGCAATCGCAAAACGGATCAGCTTCGGCTGATCAGAGCGAGAACGGAGTGAACCATCCAGGTCGAGCAACAGGAACGAAACCGGAACCACAAGCGACACCGCCTGACACCACCATCCGCGATCAGCAGGGCAGCACAACCTCAACCACCGGAGCGGACGGCCAGACCAGCTCGCATCGTTCTCACTCCACCATGGGTACGACAGGAAGCACGCCGGGAACCGACGAGCCGCAGCAGAAGGGCAATCACAGCGCAACCACTCCGGACAGCGGATCTTCTCCCGACCAGCAGCCCGATACAACCAGTCCGAGCAGCCCGCCTCCGCAAGCTGCGATGTTGCAGACGCCGGGTGCGCGCGCTATGGCAACTCACACCCCCGATCCCGGCACATGTATGAACCCCGCCTCGTTCAATAATGGCTTGGTGGACAAAAACGGCCAGCCCCAGACCGGTCCGCACTGCAATTAGCTTCGAACTGGGGATGGGGTGCGAAACCGTTTCTCACCTAACTTAGACAAAATTGCCGCCTCACTGTTCGGCGATCAGGTACTGCTCGATTTTCCCATCAGGCATCTGGTAAATAATGATGACCAGGTTCTTCTTGGGATACTTCACTTCGTAGATTCGGTCGATCATCCCGCCCCGTCCTGACGTGCGTGTCTGATTAAACGAGTCTGGCGCACCCAGCGGGCCGAGGCTTGCGGCATAGTCCTTCAACGCCTGATCGGTGAAGTAGGCATTCGCGTTGTCCGTGAACAACGTTCGGTCGATCTTTCCCTGTTGCAATCCGTCGTAGACCTTGCGCATCAGCTCATCCTGCTTGGGATCCTGCGGATTGGCGGCACTGACCAGCATCGTTCTAACATTGGTGCCGATCTCCGACGCGGCCTCAGCGGCATCCTGATTGGTAAGCACGACAACAGCTATCTTGTCGTCGGGCAGAACGATATTTTCTGCGGTGAATCCGGACACTTCTCCACCGTGCTCCAAAATGCGATGTCCATTCGAACTGGTAACAAACATCCCCAGGCCGTATCGCGTTCCCACGCCATCCTTCAGCACAACTTCAGTCTCCATCTCGCGATAGGAGGCAGGTTTCAGCACGCTACGGTCGATGATAGAGATGTCCCACTTGGCCAAATCCTCGGCGGTCATCGCCAGTTCGCCGGCGGCAAACATCCAGCCGCGCCCCTCCTTCGGAGCGGGATGCAGTGGGCCTAACGCGTAACGGAAGTAGCCACCTGGATCGGTTGGTGGCAGCTTGTTCTCATTGGTGTCAGAGACGCTCTTCATCCCCAGAGGCGTGAAGACCCGCTGGCTAAGCAGTTGCAGCAGCGGCACACCGGAAACTTTTTCAACGATGGCTCCGGCAATCACGTAGTTGGTGTTGCTGTACTGCCACTTTGTCCCCGGCTCGAAGTCCAGCGGCTTGCGGGCCCACCGGTCCATTATTTCGTCAGCGCTGATCGGTTGCAGCATCATGGGGGGTACGTAGTCCTGCGGCCAATAATCCTGGTAACCGGAGGTGTGCGACAGCAGCTGCCGAATCGTAATCTGGTTGCCGCTAGTTAATCCTGATACGTACTTTGAAACCGGATCATCGAGCGACAGCTTTCCTTCTTCTGCAAGCAGCAGGATGGCCGCAGCCGTGAATTGCTTGCTGATGGATCCGATGCTGTAGCGCATTGTCGGGGCCGCAGGAGTGTTCGGATCAAGGCGCGCAGAGCCATAAGCCTGTGCGTAGGTGATTTTTCCGTCCTGAACCACTGCCAGAGACGCTGAAGGGACACCCGTTTTGCTAAGTACGTCTCGCACCATTCCATCGATGCTGTTGCGAAGCGCGGGCGAGAGTGACGTCTCGGTCTGCGCATGCAGCGAGAGCGTCAGCGCAAAGTTGAAAAGGACTGCAAGAATAAGCGATCGTTTGCGAAGTAAGAGAGAAAGCATTGGAGAGCGCGCCTCGGCTGAGTGAAGTAGAACGAACTACACTATCGCAAGCGCGGTCCGGTAACAACCGCTGGGCTGGGGATTGAGTCTGGAGGGTTGTAATTGCGTCAGGAATTGTTTGTTTCGGTCGTGGGGATCGGCGCGTTGTTCGCCATCGCTTTGGACGTGTCAGGTGGGACCGCAGCTCCCTCACCTTCCGCGGAGGCAGCACCTTCTGCTCCGGGAAAGACATATCCTTCCAGCAGGCGGTGATGCATGCTGTAGAGGGCCAGTTCGAGACGATCGGCCACCTTCAGCTTGTCGTATATCTTGCGCAGGTAGTTCTTCACTACTTGCTCGGTGGTGCCAACCTCGCGGGCGATGTCTTTGTTCTTCATCCCCTGCGTGACACCGCTGATGATCAGCATTTCCTTTTGGCTGAGACGAAGCTGTTGCTGCGGAGCCGTACCTTGCAAAGCTTGCGTCCGGTAAGCTTCGATCACCCAATTGACGCCCTGCTTATCGAGCCAGGTTTCGCCCGCGGCTACTTTGCGCACGCAACGGATGAGCAAGTCGGGCGAGACAGCTCGAGCCAGAATGCCACGTACTCCGCGCCGCAGATAATCCACCGTCTCCTGCTCGCCGGCGCGTTGCGTCACCATGATTACCTTCGCCCCCGGCAGCGCACGGCGCGAGACTTCGGTCACGGCTTCCGATGGACTCGGAGATAATCCGGCTTCAAACAGGATCACGTCCGCCGGAGTGATGGCCACGGCAGCCAGCGTCTGCGGCAAGGTTTCGGTTTGGGCTACAACTTCCAGGTCCTGTTCGAGCGCGAAAATCTTGCTCATACCAACTCGAAAGATAGCTTCCGAGTCCGCCAGAATGATTCGGATGCGAGACGGCTCAGACTCCGCCATCGATGATGACGAAGCAACGGGCGACGAGGCTTTACTCCCGCCTCCCCCACCGTGCAAAAAGGGCTCTCTCCATTTACCGCGTTTCGACGCGTTTGAAGCGGTATTCATCGATCACCACCGCGACACTGCGACCTGTGCCTTCCTGTGAACATCGCACTACACGACCAATACACATTACTTGCACTGGATGACTGGAACCTGTGATTTCAACCGGCATTTCAATCGTGAACTCAACCGGGCAGCCCACTTCGATGTCAGAGTCGGTTTGAAACAGAATGCCACCAGCGGAAATGTCCGTGGTCCGAGCGTGATATTCCTTGTCGGGCGTCTTCAACGTGACTTGGAGATGCAGGGGGAAGCGAGTCGAATTGCGGAAATCCCACTGATGGCCAGCAGACATGTTCTGATCACCTGCAGCTTTGAACCCGAAGGGCGCATAATCGGGTTGTTACTAAAGTACCACTTTTCTACATTACTCGCACCAAAAATCTTCTGCGCTGAATCTGCCGATGTTTTTGAACAAAAGTCACCTGAAGGTGTGGTTACCAGGAACTCACGTCGGTTCCTCTGGTGGGATCGGGAAAGGGTACTCTCGCGAACAGCGGCCAGATCGGACCTAGATCGCTGACAGAGAGCAGCTTAACTCTTAGAACTTTGTCACTTCCGTGAAGTTAAAATCTCGAATTTTCATGGCAGGCACCACCATGTCCATGGATTCTTCCCCGCTGGACCGAATTGGGACACTCATTGACTCAACATTTCGCAGCATGGCAATGAGACTTTGGTTGAAGCGAAAGTTGAAGATCCCGTGTGCCAGCTTGCCATCTTGCACCAAAAACGTGCCATCGCGGGTCATGCCGGTAACTATCTTCTCGTAGGGATCGACCTCGCGGATATACCAGAAGCGCGTAACCAGAATGCCTCGGTCGGTGGAAGCAATCATCTCTTCAACCGATTGAGACTGGCTCCGCTCATCCGAGGCGAACACCAGGTTGAGAGGCGCTTCGCCAATTTCGTTGGGCAACGCGAAACCGTGTCCCGTTGGTGCAATTCTGCCAACTTTGTGCGCCAGCTCCGACTGCTCCATGCGCTTCGCGGTGGAACGCGCATAAGTAACGCCACGCACGACGCCGTTGTCGATCAGCTTCACGCGATGACGCTTCATGCCTTCTCCGTCGAAGGGCATGCCGGTTTGTAAAGGATGATAAACGTCGTCCCAGACGGTGATGTTCTCGCCAAACAGTTGCGTTCCGATGCGATCATTCAGGAACGACCGCTGCTCAAGTAAAGCCGATCCGCCAAAGTCCCAGAACATGAAGCCAACCGCATCAAGCACTGCCGCAGGTTCGAGGATCACGGTGTATTTCCCCGGCGGCAGTTCGCGCGGATTGCGGGACGCTATCGCCTTCTCCGCCGCAATCTCTGCAAGCCCTACCGGATCGAGTTGCGCCGAGTCGGGCGAATTCGCCTTCTGCCAGCCGGACGACGTGTCGTCGAGCATGGTGATGGAAACTTCCGCAAGCGTCTGCTCATACCAATCCTCAACGCCATGCGAATTGAAGATGCCTTCGGCACTTTCCGCCGCCGAATAAACTCCGGCGGTCGTGAGGTCATGTTTTTTCGCAACATCAACCATCTGTGCGACTGCATGAGCGCGATCTTGCGGCGTCAAACGAGCCGTGGAATCGAAGGAGCGCCCTGGAGCAACGCCGGCATCGCCAGAGTTTTGCCGAACTTCTTCCGGCGTCGGCATCGGCAGCAAGTCCGAATCGGGCTGCTGCACTCGCGCCAAATCCTCGGCCGACCGTACGACACGCCGCAAGCTTTCGTCGTCATGCTTATTGGTGGTGGCGCGAGCGGTTTTGCCATCGAAAGAAACACGGACAGAAATATGGTTTTCTTCTTCAGCTACATTCTGATGAATAGTGTTGTTGGCGAAACGAGTGAGCGAGCTTCGGCCGCCGGAGATGAGCAGTTCTATCTCGTCGGCGCTCGTTAGTCGGCGCAGCTTCTCGAAGATCGCAGCGGAGTGATCGCGAATCAACATCACTGTTCACTCCCCTTGTAGGCCGTCCCAACTGCGATACCACGAAAGCGGGCGGGAGCAGCGCCATGGCCGGTTCCCATCACCTGTTGTGGCTGCCCTTTGCCGCAGTTCGGCGTGCCCCAGAGTGTCCACTGATCGCGCGAACAGATGGCGTCCATCGAGTTCCAGAACTCAGTCGTGATGCCGGAGTAGGACGGATTCTTCAACATGCGTCCGCGCTTGCCGCCGACAATCTCCCAGCCAATCTCGCAACCAAACTGAAAGTTGTAGCGCTTGTCGTCGATGGACCAGGAGCGGTTGGTTTCCATCAGCACGCCGCGCTCGGTAGAAGCAATGAGCTGTTCCAGAGTGAGCGGCGTTTCACTTGGAAGGATGCTGACGTTGGTCATGCGAACGATGGGCAGGCGGTTCCAGCTCTCGGCGCGCAGACATCCGCCGCTGCGGGACGCTCCGATCGCGGATGCGGTGTCACGCGAGGTGAGATATCCCGTGAACAAACCATTGGTGATAATGGGAGTACACTGCGCGGCGACGCCTTCGTCGTCGTAGGCGAATGTTCCGAGTCCCGGTCCGTGCGCTTCGGTCGCATCGGCTACTACATTCACGATGTCGCTGCCATATTTCAGCTTGTGCAGTTTGTCGAGCGTGAGGAAGGATGTGCCGGCGAAGTTCGCTTCCATGCCAAGCACGCGATCCAGTTCAATAGGATGTCCGATCGATTCGTGAATCTGAAGCGCGAGCTGCGAAGAGTCGAGAATGATGTCGTACTTCCCTTCCGGACACTGGTCGGCGGAGTGCAGCGCCACCGCCTGTTCCGCGATCTCGGTTGCGTGACCGAGCAACTGCAGTTCCTCGATCAACTCATAGCCCTTGTTTTGGAATTGTCCGCCGTACGAGTTGGGATAAGAGCGCTTCTGGATCTCCGTTCCCTGGAAAACATGGGCCGCATAACCTGCACCAGAAGTGACCGTGGTCTGGTGGATCTCCGAGCCTTCGCTGGAAAAGAACCACTGCTCGTATCGCCGAAAGTTCATGTTGGTTTCGGCCAAGGTCACGCCATTGACCTTGCGGAGAGCTTCGTCGATGGCGGACAGCAGTTCGAGGTTGTTCTCGATCCCGATGTTGAAAGGATCGATTTTGCAAGGCGACGCCCAATCAGCCTTGGCGGCCGGTTCGGCAACCATGCGTAGCTCCTGAGACTTCACGCTGGCCGATGCCTTGGCTATGTCGACGGCGCGAGCCGCGCAGGCTTGCACACCTTCGCGCGATAAATCGTCGGTCGCCGCGAAACCGAATCCGCCGTTGGCGATCACGCGAATGCCGATGCCGAGCGTCTCCGAATCGGAAGCGCTGCCGATCTTGCCATTCTTGGTGGCCAGTGAACGATTACGCTCATCAACGATGCGGGCTTCAGCCAGCGAAGCGCCGCGTACCGCAGCCGTGTCCAATGCCCATGCAGCAATCTCTTTCATCTACGCTCCCCGAGCTTAAGATGATATCGTGTTCGCGCGGACCATGGGCGCCACCATCAAAACCGTGATGTTGAAAGAGGGTATGCCCAGCGTCGAACAGGCCCGCGCCCGCTTGCACGAGGAGCTACACGTAGCGCAGCAGAACGGTCTTAAAGTAATCAAGGTCGTACACGGCTATGGTTCCACCGGTGTCGGCGGCGATCTGCGGGTTGCGCTACAAGCTACTTTGCGCCAGATGGCCACCAAACGCGAGATCCGCGATTGCATTTACGGCGAGAACTGGCGCACCAGCGACGAACGTACCTGGGCGCTGCTGAAGCAGATGCCCGAGTTAAAGAGCGACAGCGATCTCGGACGCGGCAATCGCGGCATCACAATCGTCTTGTTGTAAGCGTCACAGGATCGCCCTAGAGCTTGCCCTATAATTCCGAGTTGGACTCTCGGTTCGCCACGCGAGGACGTCCATCAGCGAAGACGTTGCAGGCTCTCCCACGATGGATGTTGCCCTCCCTAACCCCGCCAGCGCCTCAGCCGCCGCCCCGCCACGGATCGCCATCACAGCCTGCATGCTGGCCGGCATGTGCACGTTCCTTAACGTGTACGATACCCAGCCGCTGCTTCCCTATCTGCAACAGGTGTTTCACGCCTCGGCAATCGCCGTTTCCATGACGGTGAGCGCCACGATTCTCGCCATGGCGTTGACCGCGCCATTTATCGGATTGCTGGCGGAATCGATGGGCCGGAAAAAGGTAATCGTCCCCTCGCTGTACGTGCTCACGGTTCCCACGCTATTGGCGGCAACCTCACACACCCTGCATCAATTGGTGTTCTGGCGATTCATGCAAGGAGTGTTTGTGCCCGGGGTGATCGTGGTCATCATGGCCTATATCAACGAAGAGTTCCCGCGCGAGTTCGTGGGCCGGGCAATGGCAGCTTACGTTTCCGGAACGGTGTTGGGCGGATTTCTGGGGCGATACATTTCCGGCGTCGTGGCACACAATTTCGCCTGGCGTGAGGCATTCATTGCGATCGGGCTGATTAACCTGGCGGGCGCCATCATCGTCCACCGATCTCTTCCGTTGGCCAGGAACTTTGTGCGCGCCGCTAGCGTCGCACATTCCCTTTCCGAAGGCTGGCAGCACATGCGCAATCCGCGACTTAGTGGCCGTCTTTGGCATGGGATTCGCGGCGCTGTTCTGCCTGGTGGGAACGTTCACTTACGCAAACTTTTATCTTGCAGCTCCGCCCTATCGCTTGAATTCAGCGCAATTGGGCAGCGTTTTCTTCGTGTATCTTCTCGGCTTGATTGTGACGCCGCTGTCGGGGCGCTGCCTCGACCGCTACGGAGTACGACTCACATCGATGATTGCGGTGTGCTTTACCTCGGCAGGCTTGCTGCTGACCCTGGTACATTCGCTGGCCATCATCATTGTGGGACTGGCGCTGGCGTCGTCGGGGGTTTTCATTTATCAGGCAGTAGGTACGGTGCAGACCGGCATTGTCGCCGGCCGCGCGCGCTCGTCGGCCGCCGGATTGTACGTGACCTTCTATTACATTGGTGGAAGCCTGGGCGCAATCATCACCGGCTGGACATGGGTGGCCGACGGATGGCCCGCCTGCGTGTATCTGCTGATGAGTGTGTCGGGGCTGGCGTTGGTGATGGCGTTTGTGAGCAGCGGGAAGAAGGCCGTCAGCTCTCAGCCGTAAGGAAGCCGTCGGCTCTCAGCCGTCCGCCATCAGCTAGCAATGCCGCAGTCCATGCAGTAAAAATGGCGGCATCGCTGCCGCCCTTCTCGTCGGGCTGAAGCCCGAATCATTTAGTTTGCCTTGATCGGCACGACTGAAGTCGTGCCCTGATACAAAGCTGTTAACGAGCAAGGTCTCGCGCGGCTGACAACCGACAACCGCCCACTGACAACTGATTTATGTTCCTTCGCTCCAGCTGGCCAGGTACTCTTCCTGCTCGGGAGTCAGGCGATCGATCTTGATGCCCATGGACTCCAGCTTCAGTTTGGCGACCCGCTTGTCGAGCTCTTCCGGAACCACGTAGACCTTCTTCTCCAGCGACTTGTGGTTCTTCACCAAGTAGTCGACTGAGAGCGCCTGGTCGGCGAAGCTCATGTCCATCACGGACGGCGGATGGCCTTCGGCGGACGCCAGGTTGATCAGGCGCCCTTCACCCAGCAAGTTGATCTTGCGGCCGTCCTTCATCGAGTACTCCTCGACGAACGCACGCGTGGTGCGCTTGGACGACGACATCTTCTCCAGCGCCGGAATATCGATTTCGACGTTGAAGTGGCCGGAGTTGGAAACGATGGCTCCGTCCTTCATCGCCTCGAAGTGTTCCTTGCGCAGCACGCTCTTGTTGCCGGTGACGGTGCAGAACACGTCGCCGATCTTGGCGGCTTCCTCCATGCTCATTACGCGGAAGCCGTCCATCACGGCCTCAATCGCCTTCGTGGGATCGATTTCGGTGACGATGACTTCAGCGCCCAGACCGCGCGCGCGGCTGGCCAATCCACGACCGCACCAACCGTAGCCGGCGACCACGAACTTGGAGCCTGCCAACAGGAAGTTGGTGGCGCGCACGATGCCGTCGATGGTGGACTGTCCGGTGCCGTAACGATTGTCGAACAGGTGCTTGGTGTCGGCATCGTTGACCGCGATGATGGGGTAGCGCAGGACGCCCTGCTTCGCCATAGCGCGCAGGCGGATGATGCCGGTAGTGGTCTCTTCGGTGCCGGCGATCACGCCGTCGAGGACGTCGGTGCGCTTGGTCAGCGCGATGGTGACCAGGTCAGCGCCGTCATCCATGGTGATGTGCGGCTTATGGTCGAGCGCTGACATGATGTGTCCGTAGTAGGTGTCGTTGTCCTCGCCTTTGATGGCGTAGACCGGGATGTTGTAGTCGCGAACCAGGCAAGCCGCAACATCATCCTGCGTGGATAGCGGGTTGGAGGCACAAAGCACAACATCAGCTCCGCCGTCGCGGAGAGTAATGGCCAGGTTGGCTGTTTCAGCCGTCACGTGCAGGCAGGCGGAGATGCGCATGCCCTTCAGAGGCTGGCTCTTGATGAAGTCCTTGCGGATGATCTGCAGGACCTTCATCGACTGGTTAGCCCAGTCAATGCGCTTCTTGCCCATATCGGCAAGAGCAAGATTGGCGACATCGCCGGCGGCGCGTACGGGTGTAGTTGACATAAGCTCCTGTGAAGTTCGAGTTTCCAAGTTCAAGTTTCGAGCGGCGGCGGGTGGTTCGCCCTTCGACCAGCCACCATAATCGTCCATCGCGCCTTGTATCAGGGCATAGCTTCAGCCATGCCAAACAAGGCTAAACATGAGATGGGCTTTAGCCCTGTACACCGTTTTACAGCGGCTAAAGCCGTGATTGTAGGCTGCGGTTGCGGCACGACTTAAGTCATGCCCTGATACAAATCCTACTTCGCAGCGCGCGCTGACTTCTCTGCGGCTGCTCCAGCCAAGCCTGCCTTCTCCCGCAACTCGGCAGCCTTGTCGGTAGCTTCCCAGGTGAAGTCCTTGTCGTTGCGTCCAAAATGTCCGTAGGCCGCAGTCTTGCGGTAAATCGGACGACGCAAGTTCAACGATTCCATGATGCCCTTCGGGGTCAACTTGAAAGTAGAGCGAACCAACTCGGCAATCTTTGTCTCGTCGATCTTTGCCGTGCCGAAGGTGTCCACCAGAACGCTGACGGGTTCAGCCACACCGATGGCATAAGCGAGCTGCACTTCGCAACGGTCCGCCAACCCTGCGGCGACCACGTTCTTAGCGATGTAGCGCGCCATATAACAAGCCGAGCGATCAACCTTCGTCGGATCTTTGCCGCTGAATGCGCCGCCACCGTGACGTCCCATACCGCCGTAGGTGTCGACGATGATCTTGCGCCCGGTCAGGCCGGTGTCGCCCATCGGGCCACCAATAACAAAGCGGCCAGTCGGGTTGATGTGGTACTTGGTGTTCTCATCCAGCATCGACTCAGGTAACGCAGCCTGAATGACGTGCTTCAGAATGTCGGCACGAAGATCTTCGTTCGAAACCGTCTCCGAGTGCTGGCTGGAAATGACGACCGCATCGATGCGGACCGGCTTATGGTTCTCGTCATATTCAACTGTGACTTGGGATTTGCCATCGGGCCGGAGGTAAGGAAGGGTGCCGTTCTTGCGGACTTCGGTAAGACGCTCGCACAACTTGTGCGCCAGGAAGATTGGCGTCGGCATGTAGTTGTCGTTTTCGTTGGTAGCGAAACCGAACATCATGCCCTGATCGCCGGCGCCACCGGTGTCCACGCCCATGGCGATGTCACCCGACTGCTTGTTGATGCTGGAGATTACGGCGCAGGTGTTGGAGTCGAAGCCGTAAAGAGCATTGTCGTAGCCGATCGAAGCAACGACGCCACGCACCAGACTTTGAAAATCGACGTAAGCTTTGGTGGTAATTTCGCCGGCAATAACAACTAGTCCCGTTGCCGTCAACGTCTCGCAAGCCACGCGGCTGTAAGGGTCTTCCTTCAGGCAAGCGTCGAGAATGGCATCGGAAATCTGATCGGCAATCTTGTCCGGGTGACCCTCGGTCACCGACTCGGATGTAAACAGACGATTCTTGGACAAAGTTAGAACTCCTTCGTAATAGTCCGCCGTGGCGGGCGAGTCAGAGCACATCAGCTGGACACGGTTGTATCGCGGTCAGTTGAAGCCTATCTGAAGAGGATAACGAGCAACTGGGAAACTCCCAATATTTTACGGCCAAAAGGCCGGTTTCGGCCAGCTAAAGGCGCAAAATCGGCATTGAATCTATTGCCCGGAAAGACACATTTGGGAACTTCATCTCATTGACAACGCAAGCAAAACTCTGAACAGGATAAACTCTGCAACCATGAATGACCTTAGGCAAACCGTGTCACTGGATTTGCGTTACTCCGAGTGGGCAAGCCGCATGCTGCTGTCGGCGTGTTCCGAGCTGCCTGTTGCTGACCGGAGCCGCGATCTCGCGCTGTCACATGTCAGCGTGCTGGGAACTCTGCACCACGCTTACGTGTCTGAGCGGTTCTGGACGGAGTGCCTGCTGGCGAAGAAAATCCCCCCGCTCGAGCAAGTCGCCGCCGCGCCGCCTCCGGCAAACCTCCGACTCGAAGACCAGGAAGAAGGCTGGCCAGAGGTGTGGGGCCGCCTCGATGACTGGCTTGCCTCGGCCACGGATGACGAACTCGCGCAGCCTATGCCCTGTCAGATCTCCGCGGCCGGTGCATACAATTTCGTTCGCTGGCAGTTGGTTCGTCACTTCGTGAATCATTCCACGCTTCACCGTGGGCAGGTTGTCGGCATGATCCGAAGCCTGGGCCAGCGACCGCCCAATGTCGACCTGATGAGCTATCTGCTGAACGTAGCACCTCGCTAACCGTGCGATGGCACCGATGGCAGCTGGCTGGTGACTCTGCCCTTCTCATCCAGAAACTGTAGAACCGGTGTACCGTCGGGTTGAACCCGGATCACGATACGATCGCGGCCTTGCACATCTTTCAGCCGCAAAGCTACGGACCGGTCGTCGCCGCGCCCAAGGTAAATACGAGTCTCGGCCTGCTGATGCGTAGCAAAATAGCTCTTCCACGCTGCAGCTTGCTCTGCCTTCGGCAGCTTCCCGATTTTGTCAGCCGCCTGAATATCCTCCAAAATCGGGCGGTCCGGCTGATCGACGATTCGCAACTCCGAGGAGCGTTTTCCATTTTCTTCCCCGGCGTCGATGGTGAATACCTGGTCCTGCTCGTATTGATCGAAGCTGAGATGGCCGTAGCTGGAGACTTTGCCGTCTTTGTTCTTACTGCCGCCGAAGATCAGCCCGCCGTTCTCGGTGCCTTCGTCGTTGAAGAACAACATGCCAGCAGTCTTTCGGTCCGGATGCGGCGTTTCTTTACCCCTGATGATGATGCCGGGAAATGCCGCTTTGTTCGAGATGACCATGCGCAGGGTTCCATCGGGCTCGACGACATTGATGCGATGCACGGTGATTTCGTCGAAGGTTTGCTTCTGCGGGGATTCGGCAAGTCCGGCGAAAACGAGGACGCAGAGGACGATGGTGAGGACTCCCGAATACACGGCGAGGAAGCGGGGGCTGGAGAAGAGCTTGGTCATGGTGAGATGCTAACGCACAACATAGTTTTATGAAGAGGAGGCCAAGGCAAAGCGCCAGACAAGCCCTGGATGCGCTTGCTGAGATGGTCCAGGCTGACGGGAGACCTGTTTTCTGCCGCAGGCGAACAGCAGATCCCTCGCGCCAAAACATGGCGCTGGTGATGACAATTTATCGGGTTACTACTTCAACGCGGGTTATTACTTCAACGCAGGTCACTACTTCCAACGCAGATCAAAGCTTCAACGCACACCATCACTTCAATGCAGAATGGATCGCAATCAGTTGATCGAGGACGGTGGGAAGAAACGTCAAATCAAGAGCATTGGCTCCGTCCGACTTGGCCTGCGCGGGATTGTCGTGGACCTCGAGGAAGACGCCGTCAACTCCGGCCGCAACTGCAGCCCGCGCAAGCAGCGGAATGAATTCCGGCTGGCCACCGCTCTGCACCGCTTTGCCATCGTCGGCACCAGCTGACGGAAGCTGTACAGAATGGGTTCCGTCGAAAATCACGGGGGCAAACTTGCGCATGATGGCCAGCGACCGCATATCGACCACGAGATTATTGTAGCCAAACGAAGCGCCACGCTCCGTAAGCGATACGCGTGTGCCGCCAGCTTCGCGAACTTTCTCCACCGCATGCCGCATGTCCCAAGGGGAAACAAACTGCCCTTTCTTTGATGTTCACAGCGCAGCCGCTCTTGCCTGCCGCAACCAGCAAATCGGTTTGCCGGCAAAGAAATGCGGGGATCTGAAGCACATCGACTGCTTCGGCTACCTGAGGCACGTCGGCGGCTTCGTGAACATCGGTCAGCACCGGAACGTTCGCCGTCTCCCGCACCTTCCGCAGTATGCGCAGGCCTTCCTTGATCCCCGGCCCGCGAAAGCTACTGATCGAAGTGCGATTGGCTTTGTCGTACGAAGCCTTGAAGATGTACGGCAGCTCCTTCTGGCGGGCGATGCGCGATATTGTCTCCGCCATCTTCAACGCGTGCTCTTCGCTTTCAATGACGCAAGGGCCAGCAATCAGGACGAGTTCGCCCCGACCTACGTTGATATCGCCGACCTGGAACGGAGTCAGAGAGGCTTCCAAATCGAGCTCCGGGAAACTGCTTCCATTTCTGATAATGATATTGCCTGAACGGTTAACGGCATGTTTGTGACATTACCTGAGAATGTGAACTTATGCTATTGTCTACGCCACTAATGGGCCCATCGCCCCACTTGCGAGGCAGAATATGTTTGCGCGCGTGATCACCCTTTACGTTCGGTTAGAGAAAAAGCCAGAACTAGCCAGCAAAATTCTCAAAGATGTGATTCCGCTTATCAGGCGCTCCGTCGGCCCAGTGGACATATTCGTTCTGCAAGACGAGAAGGACGTCGACAGGATTGTAGTTATGTCGCTGTGGCGCTCCAAGGACGATGCCGACCGTTATCACGTTACCAGCTATGACAAGGTAACATCGATCCTCCAACCCTACCTGACGATGCCTCCCGCTCTGCGAACCTACAAAGTGGATGACGCCTCACCTTTGAATCTGCTGGCACAACAGCCGCACGATGCCGCAGCCAGCTAGGAACCCAGGCCGCAGCTCAACCTCCATCATACTGCCGAGCCACACCTCTAGTGCTTCACCTTCTCGGGCCGGTGGAACATCTCCACCGACATGTCCTGCACCACCTGTTTGCGCCGCACGCGATTCTCGTACGATGCCTTGATGAAAGCGCAGAACAGCGGATGCGGCTCTAACGGCTTGGACTTGAACTCAGGGTGGAACTGACAGCCGAGGAAAAAAGGATGGTCGGCCAGTTCGACGATCTCTACGTAGGTTCCATCGGGCGTCGATCCGCTGATCCGCAATCCGCCTGCTGTGAGCGTGCTCTCGTATTCGCGATTGAATTCGTAACGATGCCGATGGCGTTCGCTGATCTCGCTTTGCCCGTAGGCCTGGTACGCGACTGAGCCGGGCTCCAGCTGGCAAGTCCACGCGCCCAGTCGCATGGTGCCGCCAAGTTCCTCAACGCCACGCAACTCGCGAAGCTTGTAGATGACCCGATGCGGAGTCGCCGGATCGAATTCGCTGGAATTCGCCTGCTGCAAGCCGCACACGTTTCGCGCGAATTCAATGCACGCTGTCTGCATTCCGAGGCAGATGCCAAAGTAAGGCACCTTATTCTCGCGCGCGTATTGAATGCCTTTCAACATGCCTTCGATACCACGCTTGCCAAAGCCGCCGGGAACCAGGATTCCGTCGACATGTTCCAGTTGCGCCTGAACGCTTTGGTCTTTCTGCTCCAGGCCCTCGGCTTCGATCCAGCTCACGGTAAGTTTCAAATTGTGCGCGAGCGCGCCGTGAACCAGCGCTTCTTTTAGCGACTTGTAGGAATCTTCATACTCGACATACTTGCCGACGATACCGATGTTGACTTCGTCCTTGGGGTTATAGACGCGATGTACCAGATCCTCCCAGCGGACGAGGTCGGCGTCCTTCGCATTAATCCGTAAATAATGCAATGCCAACCGGTCGACATGCTCCTGGGCGAAGCCCAATGGCACTTCGTAGATCGAGGCGACATCTTTCGCGGTTATGACCGCTTCATTTTCCACGTTACAGAACAGCGCAATCTTGCTCTTGAGGTCCTTGGACAGGAATCGATCGGTGCGGCAGAGCAGGATGTCCGGCTGAATTCCGATGCTCAGCAACTCTTTGACAGAGTGCTGGGTTGGCTTGGTCTTCAGTTCGCCGGCAGCGGCGATGTACGGCACCAGTGTCACGTGTACGAAGAGCGTGTTCTCGCGCCCCAGTTCCTGCCGCATCTGGCGAATCGCTTCGATGAAGGGCAAGGATTCGATGTCGCCGACCGTGCCGCCAACTTCAATGATTGCCAGGTCGACATCCTGTGCCACCTTCTTCATGGCACTCTTGATTTCGTTGGTGACGTGGGGAATGACCTGGACGGTTTTCCCTAGATAGTCGCCACGCCGCTCCTTGGCGATAATGGTTTCGTAGATGCGGCCCGTCGTCCAGTTATTGTCTCGGGTCAGTTTGCTGTGCGTGAAACGCTCGTAGTGTCCCAGGTCGAGATCGGTCTCAGCGCCATCGTCGGTAACAAAGACCTCGCCGTGCTGGAATGGCGACATGGTGCCCGGATCGACGTTCAGGTAGGGATCGAACTTCAGCAAGTTGACCTTCAGGCCGCGGCTTTCCATCAGGCAGCCGATTGAAGCTGCCGCCAGGCCTTTGCCCAGCGAAGACACAACGCCACCCGTCACAAAGATGTACTTTGCTGGCATCGATTCCTCTGTTTTAGGGATTTGTGCTGCTGGATGATCGGCTCCGAACCTCCCTGATATTTTCGGGGAGCCTGATGCGCCGGCGTGGCAGCGCAATCAGGGTGGAGCACGTTAGCAGGCACGATCAATTATGACTGGAAACGCTCCCGGTAGCAAGAAAGAGTTGCATCCGGGAGCGTTTATCCTAGGGGGAAGGATTTTTTTGACTCAGTTCAAGAATCGGCGGCCAAACATCGCACAGACACCGGTTCCAAGCAGTATCAGGGTGCCCGGTTCGGGAGTCGTCTGCGAATCCTTGTTACCGCCGGTCGTGTCCTGCCCGATGTACATGAACTCCTGCATCGAGTTTGGATCGGGATCGTGTTGATATGTCGGCGTGACGATGTACACCTTGTTGAAGTCAACACCCGGGAAACCGATGGTGTATTCCTGGTGGGCGGCATCCAGCCACGACTGGGAATCTCCAACCAAGGGGGCGGCAGGATCGAAGATGTGCCACACGGCATAATTCATAGCCTGCCATTCCGAAGTGGGCTCAACCGTAGTCTGCAGCAGGATCCATCCGGCTTGATCGTACAGTCCAAGAGGATAGAGGGAATTGGGTCCAGCCAGATTGTTGAAGCGGGTTAGCTGAATGTTGTCGCTACCCAGATTGGTGATGTTCGCTTGCCACTGGTCGCCAGGCTGCCCACCGTGCGCATAATCGTCGCACATCACGGCATAGTACTGGCCGGCTGGACCATTGGTCTGAGTAATATAGTACGGATAACCGTTCTGCCAGTCACCGCCTGAATAGGCAACAAATGTGAATTCTGTTGACCCAGCATAGGCGTACACCGCCCCGAGCACCAGAACAGCAAGCACAACCAGCTTACGCATAATCCCTTCCCTCCATGGGGGTTACCGGTCCAATTCGCACCCAAACACACTCAACATCCAAGTCCTCAAACCGGAAGCCGCGATTACAGCTCTTGGAAGCCAGAGCAAATGCTCCCGGCGAGCTGCAAGGGAGAGACTCTTCTCGGCCAAACAAGCAAACAAGGCGCAGATATACATCCTGGCCGGGATTTGCTCTGCGTGGCGCAACAGAGTTCTTCCCGTACTCGATATCGTCGAGATGCAAAGAACACGTGCCGCTCACGGGCCCTATACTTCCCAACCACTACCGACTGAAAACTCACTGCACTTACCGGAAGAAATCCGGACAAACCGTTCAATCCAATCGCCAGAAATCTCCCAGTCTTATCCGTCACACATCGTATAGCGGGACAAAATCACACCATCCCGTGTCGCCAGCTCTAACTGCAACGACCTACAGGACGGCTTGCCGAGTTCTCCAGTCGACCGCATTCCGGTTTTTCCCCGGGCGTAAGCAGCCGGACAGAGATACAGCTTCTGTTTGGAACGTTTGCAATCAGAGTACCGCAGAAAAGCCTTAAAATTCGGTTACTTTGTAGGCAAGGGATGCAACAATTTGCGACATTTTAGCTGAATTTTTCCCCACGAATAGGGTACCGGCAGCCGACTTCGCCACCACAAGCTGCCGCCACCAGGGAAAGGATGACCCGACTATCTTACCTACTTAGGTGGCAATCGGGGGGAAGGTAGGCGCACAACTGCAGTTGAAGCACAACCCCGTAGGCTTAGTGCACGTCAGAGGAGTGGCGTCGGAGGCGGCGGTGTGGGCCTCCACGATGTCTGCAGATGCCTGGCGAAGTAGTGGATCCCGGAGAACGAACCGGACAGCGTTCGGCCTCCAAGATCCAGACACCTCGCTGAAAGCCAACGGCGCGCGGCCAAGCAGTTTGGGCCACCTGGGCGGGCGCGTCGCTGGGTTTGCGCGCCGACGGCAAGCGGAGATCCCCGCCACACGAGCGCACCGCATCTTCAATTGCGCTGGCGAATGGCGCTTACGCGTGCCTTTTGCGGCGCATCACCACCAGCCCCAGAAGCACTACCGCCAAGGCTGCTGCGATTATCCGAACTACCGTGATTGTGTCCATCGCTGTCTCCTTCCCTACTGATTGGTTGACTTCCTGTTACTTGAAAATTCCTTCCAGATTCTTGGCGATCAGAAGGATGGCCGGCCCCAGCAGAACGATAAAGATGCTGGGAAAGATGAACAGCACAAGCGGGAAAATCAGCTTCACCGTGGTCTTGGCTGCCAGTTCTTCGGCCTGCTGACGGCGTTTCTGACGTACTCCATCGGCAAACACGCGGAGGGCCTTCACTAGCGGTGTGCCGAAGCGGTCGGTCTGCGCCAGCATGTGGACGAAGCTCTTCACCGTATCCACCCGGGTGCGCTCGGCCATACTCTGCCAAGCCTCGACGCGCGCTTTGCCGGCGCGCTGCTCGAAATTGACTTGCAAGAATTCCTGGGAAATCTCCGGATGGCTTAGGGCCAGTTCCCTGCCCGATCGCAGCAGCGCCTGGTCAATTCCCAGCCCCGCGTCAACGCAAACCACCATCAAATCCAGGGCGTCCGGCAGGCCCAGTCGAATGCGCTCACGGCGCAGGCGGTCGCGATACCTGACCCAGATGTCCGGTGCGAAATAGGCCAGCGCCATCAGCGCGATAATCCAGAAAATTGTGTCGCTGCGAATGAATGTTCCGGCAATGATTGCCAGCACCGGCCCCAAAAGGCGGATTCCGAAATAGGTATCCACATCGGAGGACTCGCGCAGCCCGGCGGCAAACAACTTCTGCCGCATCTTCTCGTCCTCAGCCAATCCCAATCGCGTACGCGCAAAGCGCGCCACCCGCAGCACCAAGTCCATCACGCCCCAGCCTGCGTCATCAGGCCGGTCCGGCACGCGCCAGGGTGGGCGAGTCACGTCCATCAGGCGCTTGCCCTGGTTAGCTGCGCGAGGCCAAAGCAGCACAGGAATCAGCGCCAGCCCACAGAACACCGTAACCATAAGGCTCACGAGCAGCACCGGCGAGCTTGTGTTCATACCTTCACATCCACGATTTTGCGGATAATCAAACCGCCCAGCAGCATAAGTACCAGCCCCGTATAAACCATCTTCCGTCCCATCGGCTCATCCAGCAGCACGCGGGTATAGCCGCGGTTCGCCAGGCTGAGGAGAAAGAACATGGCAATGGGCAGCAGCGACAAAATCCAGCCTGTCAGCCGGCCTTGCGCGGTGTAGATTCGTATTTCTCCCTGGATACGGAGCCGCTCGCGAATCACTGCCGTGGTTCGATCCAGGATCTCGACCAGATTGCCGCCAGTCTCTTTCTGTAGCAACATGGCAGTCACCACGAAATTCAATTCCGGCAATGGAATACGTTGCGCCAACTGCAGCAGAGCCTCGCGCGCAGGTAGGCCAAAGTTCTGCTGGCGATAAACCTCACGAAATTCTGAGCGCACCGGCTCCGGACACTCTTCGCCCACGATTTCAATTGCCGCCGGCAGCGAGTGCCCGGCTCGCAGAGCACGGCTCATCAAATCAATGGCCTCCGGCAAGTGCCGGTTGAACTCCCTGAGCCGTCGCGTCCGCTGGAATCGAAGAACGCCGTACGGCAGTGCCGCAAGGACAAGCGCTACCAGAGCGTCGACGTACCAGTTCGGCAGCTCATAAAATGCCAAGACATATCCGAAGGCCGCCAGGGCTGCTGTGCCAGCTAGCACTCCGGGAACCGTCCAGGAACTTTCCGCCTGGGCAATCAACAGCTGAATCCTGTGGGCTATTCCCAACTGCTGCAAACAGTCGTCAACCCAGTCCAGTTGGCTTAACCGCGTGGTCTTTACGATCTTCGGAGGCTCGGCCGGCTTCTTGAGCTTCTGCGGAGGGCCGCCGCGCAGTTTTGCAATGCGGCCGGCAATCTTTTTCTCCAGCGCTGAAGGCCGGGTCAAAAGGGCGATGATGCCGAAGGTCAGCGCCAGAAACAAAACGAAGATCAGCGCGGTCAGAAACATCGCCGCACCTGCTCCGTCAGCCCCGGCATGGCCGCGTTCTGGCTGCCGCTATTCGTGTCGAATTGCATGGTTTCCCGTAGCATGCTTCCTCTACACTTCTTCCGAGACGTCGAGCAGGCTGGTCTCCAGCGGAATGCCGGCCGCTTGCAGTTTGTCGGCAAACTTGGGAACGATGCCGGTGGCATAGAAGCGGCCCAGCACCTTGCCATTCGGTCCCAGACCACGCTTCTGAAAGAGGAAAATGTCCTGCATGCTGATCACCTGGTCGCTGGTGCCGGTGATCTCGGATATATGAGTTACCCGCCGCGAGCCATCGCTCATGCGCGAAACCTGCACGATCAGCTGAATGGCTGCGGCAATCTGCTGGCGCAGGGCCATCTCCGGAAGATTCAGGTTGGCCATCAGCGCCATGGTCTCGATGCGGGAAATCGCATCCCGTGGGCTGTTGGCGTGCACCGTGGTAATCGACCCGTCATGCCCGGTGTTCATCGCCTGAAGCATGTCGAGTGCTTCCTCACCCCTGACCTCGCCCACAATGATGCGGTCCGGACGCATGCGCAAAGCGTTGATCAACAGCTCCCTTTGCCTCACCCCTCCATTGCCTTCCACGTTCGGAGGACGACACTCCAGTCGCACTACGTGCTCCTGCTTCAGCCTCAGCTCGGCTGAGTCCTCAATGGTGACAATTCGTTGCCGGGCCGAGATAAAGCCGGAGAGCACATTCAGCAGTGTGGTTTTACCGGCGCCGGTGCCTCCGGAGACCACAATGTTCAGCCGCGCCCGCACCGCCTTCTCCAAGACATCCATCATTAACGGCGTGAGCTCGCGGTACGCCAGCAGATCCTCGGGGGTCAACGGATCAGAGCCAAAGCGGCGGATCGAGAGGATTGGTCCATCGATGGCCAGCGGAGGAATAATGGCGTTGACCCGTGAGCCATCCGCCAAGCGAGCGTCGACCATGGGAGACGACTCATCCACGCGACGACCGACCTGAGAAACGATTTTTTCGATGATGTGGAGCAGGTGGTGATCGTCCTTAAAAACGACGTTGGTCTTTTCCAGAACACCGCCGCGCTCCACATAGACCGAGGACGCGGTATTCACCAGAATGTCGGTTACGGTGGAGTCCTGCAGCAGTGGTTCCAATGGACCCAGGCCGAAAACTTCGTCGAGCACCTCATTGGCGAGACGGCGGCGCTCGTTTGCACTGAAAGGCACGCCATGTTCGCCCACCAGTTGCAAAATAATGGACAGCAACTGCTGGCGTGCCATTGTGTCCTGCATGAACAGTAGCTTTTCCAGATCGACTTTTTCGATCAGCTCACGATGCACCGCCGACTTAACTTCCTGCAGCGCCCGGCCCAGCAACGGACTCGCTCCGCGGTCCATCTCAACCGCCACCGGAACCTCGGCAAACGAAATGGTTACGCTTTCAGCCATGTGCTTAGCTCCAAAAAGCAAACTTCTTCCTTGGCTCCACGATCTCTGTTGCCTCGGCTGGCACCAGGCTGGCCGCCCACTTCTTCATCTGGGTGGCAAAATCCGATTTGCGTTCCGGCAACACCGGGTTGCCGGTGTTCATCGCGCGAATCAGGTCGCTGGAAGCGTTGGGAATGGTAATGGCGATAGGCTGCCGAATCGCTTTTTCAATCTGCTCCAGCGACACCGCGCCTTCCGACGAAAAGCGGTTGATCACGATCTTCAGCTTTTCCGGAGGCACGTTACCCTGCAGCAGCCGGTCGATGTAGCGCGACAGATCACGCAGCGCCGGAACGTCGGGCGTGGCGATCAGGTAGACCTCGTCGCAGCAGTCGATGGTGCTCAGACTGAGGTTGTGTACGCCATGTGGACAATCGATGACCACGAACTCGTAGTTCTGGCCCAGGAAGCGAATGGCACGCTGAATGTCGTCCAGCGAGACATTGGCTGCATCGTCGAACACGTCCGGCGAGGGCAAGATATCCAGGCAGCTGGAGTGGTGAATGACAAACCCGTCCAACAGAGCCTCGTCCAGCCGCGCAATGTTGCGCACCAGTTCGTAGAAATGGTAGTTAGCGTCGTCCTCCCCCAAGTACAGAGAAACGTGACCTAAGCGCCGATGCTCGTCCAGGATCAGCGTCTTCTTGCCGTACTGCCGCACCAGGAAGCATCCCAGGTGCACCGCCAGGGTCGTGGTTCCTGCCCCGCCCCGCGCGCCCAGCAGCGCCAGCATTCTGCCGCCATGCTTTGCGGGAATGCTTATGCGAGGACCGGCGCGGGTTCCCAGCCGATCGAGTGCCGCAGCCAGTTGATCGGCGACCAGAGGTTTGGTCAGGTATTCGTTGCAACCGGCGCGCATGGCCTCCAGAATCTGGGCTGGCTCCGCCTGCCGGGAAAGCGCGATCAAGGTACTATGCCCATGTAAGGCTTGTTGCAGCTGGTTCGCCGCTCTCGCCGCCAGCGCATGGTCGCGATCGAAGTCGATCACGCAAACCGAAACTTCAGCCCGCTGCATCTTCTGCAGCAGAGGAGGATCAACGCTCGTAGACGAGTAGTCCTGCAACTCGCCCGCGAATGTGCCGTTCTTTGCGGCCAACACCTGCTTTACGGCTTCTACGATTTCCGGATCGACCCCCAGGGTGGCGATGCACAACCCGCCTTCTCCGTCATTCCTTGGCTCGCTGTTCACATTGCGCTCCCTACTGGTATTCATCGGCGCGAACTTCTCAATTCTTAGGCAGGTTGCGATCGAAGGCCGGCGCCTGTAAGAACGGCACCGGCATCTCGGGCGCCGCTGGCGCAGATTGTGGGCGGTTCAACGTATCGATAATTTTTGCGGTGACAATCACCACCAGTTCCATGGTGGAGCGGTTCAGGTTCTTGGAGCGAAACAACTGTCCCAGCACCGGGATATCCGCTATGCCGGGCATCTTGCTCAGGCTGTCGGTAATACGGTGGTCAAGCATGCCGGAGATGCCAAAACTCTGGCCGTCTTTCAGCTCCACCTCAGTCTCAGCCTTGCGGGTGGAGAGCGCCGGCAAAACGTAACCAGCAATTACTACCTGATTGGTGTAGTCCAGGGCACTCACTTCGGGCGCCACCCGCAGCCGAATCGTTCCGTCCGAATTCACATAGGGAGTGAACTCCAGTTTCACGCCATAAGGACGGAACTGCACGGTCACGGTAGGCACACTGCCCACTCCTCCGGGCTGCACGATGGGATAGGGGAACTCTCCACCGGCCAGGAAGCGCGCCGTCTTACCGTGCAGCGTGGTGAGGTTCGGCTCGGCCAGAATTTCCAGAATGCCCTTGGTCTGGAGGTCGCTGATGGTCGTGCCCAGCCCGTGCGGAAGATTGAAGTAGAACAAGTTCAGAAAGTCGCTGACAATAGCCGAACTAGTGCCGTTCTGGGTCTGAAACGATGGTGGACTGAATTGCTGGGTGGTGGCCGAAGCGCTGTTCTGACCCAGGCTGAACAGATTGATGCCGAATGCGGTGAGCTTGGAGCGGTCGATCTCGACAATGCGCACCTTGAGCTCAACCTGCGGCAGGTGCCGCGAATCTACCACCAGCGAGTTGATAACGTCCTTTGCATACACCTCTGCCAGCCGCATTGCCTCATCGGCAGCGGCATCACTGTCCACCACGCCGGTCAAATGAATGCGGCCCTGCTGCGCCTCCACCTCCACGCGATCGCCAGGCAGCGCCTGGACAAGCGAGTCCCGCAGTCCAGCAATATCGACATCGGAAAAAAAGGTGTACATCTGCGGCGGTCCGACACAAGGCCACAAAGCCAGGCTGCTGGTTCCTGCTGACTTGGCGGTTACCACCAGTTCGAAGGCTGTCGCCGTGATCGCATCCAGCACCGCCGGGTTACTGACGTAGACCCGGCGCAACTTCTCGGGAGAATTGAGAAACATCGAACGACCCACGATCAGGTGCAAGGTGTGACTTTCCCCGGCTGCGGTCGATACCGAACTCTCCTCCTCGCTTTCGCTCGGCTCGGGCGTCGAAACCGCCGCGGGAAGCGCCTGCAATCCCAGAGGGGCAACGTGCTTCTGTATGGAGGCGGCGGCGACGCCCTCGGGCGAAGGGTTCGCCGGCGCTGCCGCTGAAGATGGTGTTCCCGGGCCCGGGCCAGCCGAAGGCAATGTCTGGGCAGCCAGGCTGCACGCTACTCCCAGCAACAGGGTTGCGAACCAAACTTCTTTCCAGCTACGCCAGGGTCGGCTCATCGCATCACTCAAAGCTCTTGCTCGTACGCTTGTCACCGAGAATGGTTTCGACGGTGTCCAATTGCTTCATCGGCAGATGAGGACGAGGCGTGATAGTGGGCGCGGGCTGCGCCGCCGCGCCAGATAGCTGCGCAATCTGCACTGGCATGGAATTGACGTGGGCGTGGTCGGAACCGTTGCGCAGAACAAACTGAATGCCGCCTTGCGTGCCGGCCAGCACCAGCTTCTGGGCGTCCTCCGGGGTGAGCAGAAGCGTTACCACGCTGACGTTTTCCGGCTTGCCTTGCGGATCGGGCTCAAGCTTCTGGCCTACAGTCAAAACTTCTACGTCCTGCAAAACGATTTGCGTAGCCGGCGCCGGCAGCCGGTCGCTACGAAACGTCACCAGTACGTCCACGTGCGAGCCGGGAAAAAGAAAACCGGCCACTCCCACAATTTCGTCGGATTTCACCGATGTGGCGCGCATGCCGTCTGGAATTTTTACTGCCAGAGCCAATGCCGGAGCCCGGCGCCGCGAGATAGTTCTCAAGTATCGGCTGCGAAGCCGCCACCGGATAAATCACCGCGCGGCCAGCCAGATCGCCAACCTTGGTAAAGGTGTTTGCCAACGGAATCGAATCAGGCCAGTCAACCAGAAGCAGTTCCTCGGCTTTGAGGACTTCTCCTGCCTGCAACGACCGGCTGGGAGCAACATATCGATGTGCGGAGGAGTGTGTGCTAGTGTGGGCGACCAGCTTGCGGCTGATGACATAAGTGACCGCTCCCGATAAGACGAGCGCCACCAGAAGTGCGATTGCCAGACGACGGGAATTCATAGGTTCATCTCAGCAGCACGCTGCATCGACCGAGAGCCCACGCCTGCCGCTGTGGCATGACCATAGGGCAGGCGAAGAGTTCCCTGAACTGGTAACTTCAAATCGGCACGCGGCCGCAACTTGTAAGTGCGTGATGCGCCACAGAGCCGCACCCTCTCAGCATCAGGCGACTGAGCTGCTTAGCTTGCTGCCTACCGCGCTGAATGCATTGCTGATGTTGGTGGCCAAGGTGGTCATTGCGGCGATTGCAGCTAAGGCGATGATGGCTGCCACCAACGCGTATTCGATCAAGTCCTGGCCAGATTCATCGCGCCCCAGCTTCCCTAGTGATTTCAGCTTCATTTTCCGTGCCTCCTCCATACGTAGCTCGAGACAACCGTCGTCTCTGGTAGTTTGTCTTGCAGTGTCGATTACTCTACTGATAGCTATCGGCAGAGAAGTGAGGAACTCTAGCGGTCGAGGAAAATAATCGTATTCACGTAGCTTGCCTGGATTGAGTCGGCGTGACGAGGTTCTGCCGCTGATCTTAAAAGATGGGTGGGCCATAGCTCACTTTGAAGTGCCTTTGAGAACTCAGCACTCACTTATCGGCAGCAGCAACTTTTGCCAGCTTGTTTGGCGAGCTTCGCTACTTAAGTAAGGACACTTTCAACACCGGAGTGGTGGCCGACGGATTGAGTGCCATACTTAAGGCTCCGCTGCCGCTGAGCTGCAGCTGGTCGGTCACAATGTTGCCCCAAATTAATGTGCCGTTGGCTGTCCCGCCGGGTATCTGAAAGATAGTTGCGAAGCTGGTGGAGTGAAAATATAGAGTCCCGGTATAGGCCAGTGTTCCCGAACCTTGCAGTTGTGGTGAAGCAGTATCACTGTGGTCCATGAACATCAGCAGGCCGCGAACGTTACCCGAAGTATCCGTCGTGTCTCCCGCCTTATCATAGTAAGTGCCGCCCGTGGTGCACTGCGCGAGCAGGATGTTTGTGTCGAGTGTGCTGCTGAGGTTCAGGTATGAGGGAGGGTTGCTTCCGTCGCAGGTCAAATCAGTAGCCGGCACTTTGTCCACCCGCGGATAACCCGGAGCACCCGACGCTCCGCTGATAACCGGCTTAGCAGTGCCGTGGAAGTAAAACATTACTCCATCACTCTGGCGCCATGTCCACGGCCCCCCGCCGCCATAGCCGTTGGCTCCGGCAGTCTTGGTGATATAGCTACAATATGCGGTGCCATTTATAGTCCCTTGTGAATTTGCACAAGGCTTGGCCATACGAATGCTATCGCTGCCTCCTATCGCCAAGTCGCCGTCCATGTAGTACACGCCTGGAAGCAAAGTGATTACGTCATTGCCGTTCTCTGAAATTCCGCTGGGATAGTATCCCGGAGCATATTCCTTGCAACCTTTTAAGGGATAGTTTGGCGGACCCCATCCAAAGTAATTTGTGGGGCTTTGATCCGGACAGCCATCGATTTCCGCCGCGGTTGGGATGAAGTATCCGTTGCTGGATTTCGTAAGGGGAATAATTGACTTCATGCCATTCGCCGCTGGTACCCCGCCGTAAGGATCGGCAACCGGACTGGCTGGCGCAGATCCAGCCGCCGTTCGTGCCGCCGCTAAACCCGGCAGTCAGTCCCGTGGCGGAGTTCGTTCCATAACATCCGCTGGACGGCCCAGGAGCAGCACGCGGGCCGCCGACAACCCCAACGTCGGAGCCCGACAGATTCGGGCCTCCTCTACGAGTGTCGATTACTCCACTGGATCCGCAGTTGACCGCCGTCGTACTGCTGGAATTGACAACGATGCTTCGCGCCGGTCCTCCAATGATCCTCAACGAAGCCCCTCCGGAATAAGACAGGGCGCCGGATATAGTCGGGTTGAGCACTACAATCGGCGCGCCCTGCATGATCTCGGTCAGGCCGCAGGTTGAGCTGGCAGCCACCTGTTGCGACGAAGTTCTGGTCAACAGAGTACTGAAGTAGGTCTTCACAGGCAGCGAGACCATTACCTGTAAAAAGGGGTAATTCACCATCGAGGACGGCGGAGCCGTTACCCCACTTACTGAAGCAGGAAAGCTCCAGGAGACACTGGCGTCGCCTCCGTTATATCCGTTGAAGCCGTTTTTGCTGGCATACCAGCACATGATCGGGCCAGGCGAACTGTAAGAGGAGCAACTACCGCCTGTCCCCACAGTAAAACCCATATTAGGCAGAGACATGCCCGAAACCACCTCGTATATATCCATGGCGCCGGCCTGGCAGGCAGCGTCTGCGGCAGTTTGTACCTGCTGCCGTTCGAACCAGATGTTGGTGTAGTCCACAGCAAAGGCCAGCACCGCCAGCAAAAACAGACTGAGCATGAGCACCAGAAGAATGCTGGCTTGTCCCGCGTCGCATTTCCGAGACCTTGAATCAATTGAGCGATCCATGTTGCAAGGTTTCATCAGGTGCGTGCCTCATCAATACACAATGCGTCCTTCAGCAGTGAGATTCATGGATGGCGGCGAAAATCCCGGCAACGAGAAGTAAGGCACGTAGGGGTATGAGATGGTCACCAGCACGCGGCTGGCTGGGGTGGACGCTCCATCCGGCCAGGACGGGGTAACCGTCATGTTTGTGAGATCGTGGAAGGAGACGGAAGCGTAGCTGTTCACTACAGCTGTAACATTGCCGCCAGTGGAATCTGCGCAACCGGAGCTTGGGCCGCTACAGGAGCCGCTGTCGGTACCATGAACGATTGCGTAGCGAACCCCTTCGCGCGCGGCATTGCCCAGCACGCTACAGGTATAGACCGTCATACAAAACTCAAAGATCAGAAACGTCACTAGAAAAAGCAGCCATACCGACAGCGAAAATTCCAGCAGCATCGATCCGCGCCGATCTCGGATCAATCTTCTTACAAGCGCTGTCCCGCGACACTGCTGGTTGGCTTCGGCGCGCATCAGTCCAAGGCTCGCATTTCCGCCTGCCAGTGCACTGTCAACGAAGGCATGGTGAAGGTAAAAAAGTTGACCGGAATCGGCGGGCTCACGGTGTACACCACGTCCACCCGCTGTGCAAGCAAGCCGTTACTGGATTCAGGATCCTGGTCAGGAGAAAAGTTGAGGGTGCCCGAGGGAAAGGTGCTGCAACTTGTTATATAGCCATTCGAGGTCTGCACCACTCCAATCTCTTTGGAGCAGACTTGGACCGTCGTCTTGGTGCTCATATTGGCCAGACCGGCCAAGTCTCCACCTGCCAGTCCAGCCACCCCAGCGGTATCGGCCAATGAGCCTGCCGTTCCAGCAGCCGGTAAGTGCTGCGCCGGAGACACAAATCCTTGTCCCGAATAAAGCACTGCATTTCTTGCCGAGGACACCAGGTTCGCGGCCACGATAAAGAAATAGCCGATATCGACGGCAAAGCACAGCGTCAATATCAGGACAGGCATGACCATGGCTGTCTCCACCAGACTGGAACCATGACTCGCACGCAGGTCCACGCTATGATCTCCTCTTTATTGATCGGCAAGCTTTTGACGAGCTTTATCTGACTATCCGAGTTGCGCCGGATTCATGGAGAGACGGGTTGGAAAAAGCGGCGGGGAAATATCCCGTGAAGGCGTTACGTGTTGCAGACTTTCAGGTCGCGCGTCCCGGTGTTCGACGGCGTTTGCGGAAGACAACCGTCCTACTCGAAAGGCTCACGCCACTTGCCGTGATCGAAGCTAAGGGACCTTAACCGCCGCTCCCGCCGGGGTGTGTTCAATCATTTGCTGTGGGGAGCCCGCGCTGTTGCGCGAATTGAGGTTGGCGGACACATCGGCCCGGCCAACACTGGTGTAGATGAAACCGTGATCCGCCATAACCGCCGGGCTGAACAGATTCCGTCCATCAATGACGATAGGATAGTGCAGCACCTCATGCAAATTCGTGAGGTCGATATTGCGGAATTCTTCCCAGTCCGTCAACACCAACAAGGCATCAGCATCGCGAGCGGCGTCCAGCGCGGAAGCAGCATACTGGATCGAATTTGTACCCAGAATTTCGCGAGCGTTGCTGGCCGCCGCCGGATCATAAGCCTGGATTTTGCAGCCTTCCTGTATCAAGGACTGCACAATCGAGACGGCGGGAGATTCTCGGACATCGTCCGTCCCACCCTTAAATGCCAGGCCCAGCACTCCCAGCCGCTTTCCCTTCAGCGTCCACAGCGCGCTGCGAACCTTGCGCAGGAATCGCTCGCGCTGCTCATTGTTAATGCGCATCACTTCTTCGAGCAGCCGGAAATCGTAGCCGCACTCGCGGGCCACTGCCCGGTACGCAGACAGATCCTTGGGGAAGCACGAGCCGCCATAGCCGAGGCCGGGATTCAGAAATTGCCGCCCGATCCGCGAGTCCGACCCGATGCCTTCGCGTACCTGCTCCACGTCGGCACCCACCGACTCGCACAACGTTGCCACCGCGTTGATGAAGCTGATCTTCATCGCCAGGAAGGCGTTGGACGCGTACTTGATAAGCTCGGCACTCTTGGCCGTGGTGGCAATGAACGACGGCAGACTGATGCTGGCTTTGGGCGAAGGAATTACGTCGGCGCGCCGATAATAACTGCCATCCACCAACGGCTCGTAAATAAGACGCAGACGCTCCGTGCAGCGTGCATTGTCGGTGCCGATTACGATGCGGTCAGGGTAAAGGAAATCTGTGACCGCGGTTCCTTCTCGCAAGAATTCGGGGTTTGAAGCTACGTCAAACAAGTGGGCGGGAGCGCCGTTCAGCAGCATGATCTTGCGCACCCATTCGCTGGTGTAAACCGGAACGGTGCTCTTGCCAACTACAATCTTGTAATCCTTAATGCTCGCGGCGATCTCCCGTGCGACCGATTCCACGTAGGAAAGATCTGCTTCTCCATTAATCGTCGGAGGCGTGCCCACAGCGATGAAAATTGCTTCCGACTTGTCGACAGACTCCTCAAGTGAATTGGAAAATAGCAGTTTGCTCCCACGATGACGCTGCAATAACTCCGGGACGTACTTCTCGTGAATCGGGGACACACCTTGCTGTAAGGCTCGCTGTTTGGCGGGATCGTTGTCGAAAAGCGTGACATCGTGGCCCAACTCCGCGAAACAAACTCCGGACACCAGCCCGACATATCCGGAACCGATCACCGCAATACGCATTTCCAACTCCCCGAGAGTGAAATCAAGTCGTGGGGCCAGAGCAAATCGCCCGACCGCCCCAAAGATGCCGCCGACGCTTCATTGTACATGCCGGATGTGCGTCGCTGAATGAGTTAACCGTCTCTGGGGAGAGAGCTTGCGGAGGCTGAAATCGCACATCGTCCGGCGATAGGAGGGTGAGTGGCAACGAAGGGAACTAAATCTTTCGCAGCAATCGCTTCACGATTAATCCCTGGTATTCGCGCAAGGTCTTCAGTGGGTTCATCTTGCTCTGGCTTTTCTTGAGTCCATAGTCGTAGAGCAGGGGAACTTCGCTGAAACGGCTGCTGTAGGGCAACACGCGAAGTAGCACCTCAAGGTTGGCGGCAAACGATTTGGTCGCGACAAAACCGGCGCCATTGCTCTCCAGAGCTTGCTGGACTACCTGCGCCCGATAAGCACGATAGAAAATCGTGTAGTCGGTGATTCCGTGCACGCGGAAGAACACCGAGAGGACGGCATTCACCGCGTAACTTCCCCAAGTTCGTTGCCAGGGAAAGTTGAGATAGCCGCCGCCGCGAATGTAGCGGGAGGCGACCACGACATCGTCTCCGCCATGAACCCGTCGCGCCATCTCCGGCAAGACGTTGAGGTCGCTGGTGCCATCGCCTTCGATGATGAAGATGCAATCGCCAGGCTCGGCCCGTGACGCTGCCGCCACCAGCCCATCGTAAAATGTCATCGGCACGCCAAGGTTGACGGGGTGATTCACGATCCGCAAGTCCAGCGACTGCCGGAAGCTCTCCGCTTCCTGCAGAGTGTTGTCCCGGCTGCCGTCATTCACCACCACAACGGCCAGCGGCTCGGCTGCAGCCAGTTGCTGCAATTGCTGCAACACAGCTCCCAGGTTTGGCCCTTCATTGTAGGCAGGAATGATGACGTAGCTCTTAGCCATGGGATGGAAGGTGGCCTCAGATCGCGTTAAAAGGATTGCACCACTCGCTCCACGTCGGCACGATTGGCGCAGATCCAGTCGAGCAGCATCCCGACGCCAGGCAAGGGATCGATTGCAGGACTCCATCCGAGCTCGCGCTCCGCTTTGCGGATATCGGCGACGAATACCGGCTGATCGCCCGCCCGAGGCTCGCTGTAGGTGAGAGGAATTTTTTTCTCCAGCCGCTGCTCCAGGAACGCGAGCAACTCCACCAACGACAATGTTCGGGTCGGGCCGCCTCCCATATTGAAGATGTTCCCGGCGGCGTTCGCGCGATCAGCAGCCGCCCGTTTGTAGGCCGCCACGAGGTCGTCCACGTGCAGCAGATCGCGGATCTGTAAGCCGTCGCCGTAAATCGTGATTGGCCGGTTCAGCAATGCGGCGATGGAAAACCACGCTACCCAACCCTGGTCCTCCACTCCAAACTGCCGCTGACCATAGATGCAAGACTGTCGAAACACCACCGTGGGAATGCCGTAGATGCGCCCGTAATCGTGCACGTACTGGTCTGCCGCGCCTTTGCTGCAACCGTAAGGCGAATGAAAATCAAGCGGGCGATCTTCCGGGATGCCGTGGGGGAAGTCCCGAAAGCTGTAGCGCGTGTCGCTCTTCACGCAGACGACGTCCGGCATTCCGCCATAAACTTTATTGGTCGAGGAGTAGATGACCATCGGCTTGTTGCCCGACTCGCGAACTGCTTCCAGCACGTTGAACGTGCCTCGGGCGTTGATTTCGAAATCCTCAACCGGCCGAACGATGGAGGTAGTAACCGCGACCTGCGCGGCTAAATGCAAAACCAGCTCAGCGCGGCCTACCGCATGTAGTAAAGAGAAGTGATCGTAACGAACGTCGCCCGGAACAAATTCGCAATCGTCGGGGAATTTCTGCCGTAGATACCGCAGGTTGAGGTCTGTACCCTTTCGCGAGAGATTATCGAAAACGACGACGTGCCAGCCGTCGCGAATAAACGCTTCCGCCGCGTTCACCCCAATGAATCCGGCCCCGCCCGTGATTACAACTGTCCTTGCTGCCAACGCTGTCTCCCGCGATCGAACGGGCGGCGCGCCAGTCCCGACTGCTGACCTGGCTATCTTTGTCGACTGCCCGTTGCCCGGTTCCAATCTACCACAGCAGATTCGCCGGTCAGCCTTGATGCACCGCGTGCTCGCATCTTGCGCTGCGATAAAATTGGGCACGTATGCCGAACCTCAACGACGTGGTGAGCCAGCCGAGCTCACCGGCGCCCGCGGCCGCATTTCCGCGGCCGAAAATGCGACTGCTTCAGCAATGGGATGTACTGGCCGTTCTGCTCTTGATGTTGGCATCGCTGCCGCTGGCATGGGTCTCACCTAAGTCGCTGGTGGTCATCTCGCGCCCCGGAACCTTCGACGACCATTGGGTCCTCGACGCCGTCTACAAAACCGCCCACGGAACTTATTTCGGACGCGACGTCGCATTCCTTTACGGCCCACTCGCTCACTGGCTTTTGGGAGCGCCTCCCCGCATGGCTGGTCTGTCGCTGGGAACCATCTACACTAGCTACCGAACCCTGGTATTGTGGTGCGCGATCGTCTTCGGATTTCTCACGTTACGCCTGTTGTTGCCTGAGCAGCCGCCCTGGAAACGATTTCTGCTACTCATACTGCTGACTGTTTTCTGGACTTCGTGGGATGGGCGCACGGCCTTCGGCATTCTCCTCTTCGCTTTATTCCTGCGCGGCTGGTACGACCTGCGGGCGCTGCGTCTCAAGCCTCTGGTGTTGGGCTGCGGCGGCGCACTGCTCACGGCCATAGCATTTTGGTATTCCGCCGATACCGGCGTTTACGGCATTGCTGCATTTCTGATTGCCTTGGGCGGAGTGGGCTGGGAAGCCCGTCGCGAGACCGAGAAATTCAAACTGTATACAGCGGCCACGGCAGCATTTGCCGCTACTTTCGTCGCCCTGGTTTTCATCATCAATGCCATCGTCGCCAGTCCGATGGACTTCCATTTCTGGCAAACATCGCTAGCTCTAGTTTCCGTACACCGCTGGAACGAGCCAGCGCCGATGTCAGAAACTGGAGCAATGCATCTGCTGTTGCCGCTGGTCGCTGGCTGCGTTTTATTTCTGCTTCGTCTCGTCATTCCTGCCGACCGGCAAGAAGTTATCACCGCGCGCACCGGCTTTCTCCTAAGCGCGTTCGTGTTTGCTCTGCTGTCGATGCAGAGCGGGCTGGTTCGTTCCGATCCCAACCACATCGTGTTCGGCATCTTCCCCATGGTCTTCTTCTCGGGCGTGATTCTCTTCTCTTTCCGCTCACACATGGCTTCGGCCATTGCCGCCCTAGTGGCAATCGCCAGCTCGTTATCGTTTGGGCAGATCACGCCCATCTTCCATCCCGCGGATATTCGCTATCGACTGGCGCGCTCGATCCATCCCATGACCAGCTGCCCCGGAGGTTACAAAGAATTCGATCGCGCCTGTTTTCCTGCCGATTTTGCCTCGAACCTTGCAAACCACGGTCAACTACCTGCAGCAGAACAGTAACGATGGCGATTCCGTCCTCATCTTTCCCTACCAATACATGTTTGCCGTAGCGGCCCGTCGCAATGTGGCCGGCAGCGTCGAGCAGTCATTCCTCGCTAACGGAGCGTACCTGTCGAAGTTTGATATCGCCGGCATGGAGCGAGCGGCAGCCCCGGTCGGTCTGTACATCCCCGACGCCACGCCTTCGCAATACGGCAGCCCGGTTCTGAGCTTGCCGATCGATGAGGTCAGCAACTTCACCCGGACTCCCGACGTCTGGTTCTGGGTATTCCGTCACTACCGCTCCGACCGGCGGGTTGCACCCGGCATTTTCGGACTGCGGCGTGATGAGTCACGCAATACCAGAATCTCCATGCAGGAGACCCCGCTTGCCGTCCCGTTGAAAACCTATTCGATTACGCAGCCCACTGCGGTGATCGACTTGGGAGCGCCCGACCTTCCCGGGGAAAGCGCGGACTTCCTGCGGCTGCGGATGAAGGTCAGCTACAGCCCACTGTGGAAGCTGCGCAAACCGGAGCGTCTGCAACTGGAGATTACTCGCGCTGATGGCAGCCGTTCGCTGCGATCGTTCGTGGTTGAACCAAACGTAACTTCCGACGTGTGGTTCTATCCTTGGAATGAAGCTGATTTGTCCAACTACTTCGACAACGATGAAAGCCGCTGGCGCACTTCCCTGCGCCCGGCCGTTGTCGGCCTTCGCTTGCGGGTCACGCCGCTGGATTGGTTTTCGCAAAAGCCGGAGTCAATTGCGATTGAATCCGCAGATGCTGTGCGCTTCAGCCTTGCGCAATAGCTACGGAAACTCTGATCGCGTGCTGTGAGAAATACAGAATCATTACGGCTCTTCGCCGCTGAGGGGAAGATCGACAACTTGATCAGAGGTTGCTAACGGCTGCCGCTCACTCGCTTGCGGAACGCTTTCAGCGGAAACTTCACGCCTTCGAACAAAATCTTTCGGCTGAACTTGGAATGGCCGGCTTCGCGCTCGCAGAAGATGATGGGGAACTCGCGGAACGTGGTCCCCTTGCGGTGCAAGTTGAACTTCATCTCCATCAGGAAAGCGTAACCCTCGGAGCGAATGGCGCCCAGGTCGATTTTTCGCAACACGTTCGCCTGGTAGCCCACGAATCCGGCGGTCATGTCGTGTACCGGCACGCCAGTCAGTGTGCGCGCGTAAAGATTCGCGCCAAAACTCAGCGCCCGCCGCCGTATGTCCCAGTTTTCCGCACCGCCGCCTTTCACATAGCGCGAGCCAATCACCACCGGGTTCATCTTCAGCAGCTCGATCATGGTTGGCAGTAATTCCGGAGGGTGCGACAGGTCGGCATCCGACTGAATGACGTAGTCGGCTAGATTCTCTTGCAGGATCTTGCTCATCGCATCGCGGCAAGCGGATCCGTAGCCGCCCTTCCCCGGCCTCGGCAGCAGATGAATATCGCGGTCGCTCGACTGTATGCGACGAATCTCGTCAGCGGTGCCGTCAGGCGAATTGTCGTCCACAAAAAAGATGGGCTCGTTGCCCACCGCTTTCCGGATGCGGGATACCAGGGTCGCGATGTTGTCGCGTTCGTTGTAGGTGGGAATGATAAGCATCAGGCCGGATTTCCAGTGTACATGTTCGCAAGCGCTCCACCACCACGTCACTCTACTGCGGCGAATCAGAACGTCCTTCCAACCCCCGTAGCGCCCTATCGCCCGATGTCAAGCATGCGACCGCCTATTGGGCGGACATACTGATCCGTACCGCATCTGCCGACTCAAGCGAGATGGCCTCCGGCCGCTGCGACACCCAATCCAATGGAGTCGCCAGCATTCGCAAACGGGTGATCGCCGGCCGCGACGACAAGCGCCACTGGCTCTCGTCCGTGTTGAAGTAATTCGCCAGGTCCGGCGCATCCCAAGGATAAAACCAGACCTCACTCGGCGTGTCAGGCTGCAGAATAATCCACTGCAAGTCCCGAGTGCCATCGGCACGCGTGATCTCCAACTGCAATCGTTCTGGCTTGCGCAGCTTCCACCAAACCGGGTAACGCACCGTAAGCCGCAAGCGGATGAAGTCGAATCCAGCAGGCCAGTTGGGTACACCAAAATCGGTGGCCGAAATCCGGTCGCCAATCGGATAACTCCGCACCGGCAGACCCAGCGGCTGAGACTGCATAGCAATGCGGGATGCGCGCGAGTCATCTCGCTCCAACCCGACCACGCCGGGGCTAAGCTGCTGGGAAGTGCGATAGTGCCGCAGCATCCAGAACCACACTTCGGGGATACGCGTAAAGTTCGGGATGCCATCGACCGGAACGCTGAGATAGTTGCGCGACCAGCGCCGGGCTTCGGCCTCCGACATGTGGGAAAAATCATCATCCGGCAGGTACAGCGCCGCGGGAATCGACTTGCCCTCGAGGCCCGTGATCTCCAGTTGCGACAGCACCGGGCCGCTGGCCGTGTAGGCCTGCATCAACCCGCCGGCAACGTTGCGGCGTGCCGCTAAACCAAACATCGTCTGATACGGAAAGACGAAGACAGAATCGTTTGCCCCGGCGTGCTGGCTCAGGAAATTTGCCCCGGCCGTCAACATGAGCGGCGTGAGCGGTTCGACGTAACACGCTTGGTCGAATTCGTGATACCCACTTGGACACTCCGTCACCGGGTCTTTGAGCTGTGAATAAAGGCGAAGCACACTCGACGGACGAAAGACCGGATGCGAAACCAGCATCGAGCCGGCAAGGGCCAGCAATACACCCACTCCAGATGCCGCGCCCTCGAACGAGAACAGGATCGCGCAGACGAAGAAGATCATCGCGAATTCGCCGATGATCACGTGCCCCAAATCAGATCGGACCAATGCGCTTTGCAAAACAGCCAGAGCGAAAACAAAGCCGCCGGCCAGAAAAGCCGTGCGTTGCGTGATGGGACGAACATCCTTACTACGGCTCAGAGCGCGGGCGACAAACACCGCAATGCCGATCGCCAGCGCGCCGAACAAATGCGTCGCTCCTTGCTCCGTCATGGCCGCCGGAGTCGCCCAACGGTAGACGGCAACCTGCGCCAGCGTATCCCGCCAGAACTTGAAGTCAAAGGGGCGCGCCATCACCGTGTTGACCACGACCATCACCACCAGAAATCCGACCACGAATGCCACTAGCACAGCAGCAATCTGCCGCCAGAATCGTTCGCGCCTGGTCTCAAGCGCAATCGCGGCAGCACAAATCCACCAGGCTGCCATGCCGTACACCCCGGTATCGCCCGCAACCAGAAACGCAACGGCGCAAAGCACCGCGCCCACGGCGCCCACATTCCAGGCACGCGCGCGACCTTCCTTCAGCACATACCAATTCCGTAGAAACACCGCGAAACAAAGCACTGGCAGCGTGGTTCGCAGAGAGGTTTCCCAGAACGAGGCGAGCAACAACAGCAGCACAAATCTCTTCCACGGCGGCTGTTCCGGAAGCAGCAAACGCAAGGCGAGGTATGCGAAGAGGATCGCACACCACAACGGCACGGTATTCCACGTGGCATAGAGAGCGCCCACGGACAGCGGCATGGAACGCGCAGGAATCGACGACAGCCATTGAAAGATTGGGCCGTGCGTGAAGGCAACATCGCGGCCAATCCAAATGCCGCGCAGTGCCTTGAAGGTAGCGTCAAGATGCCAGTTGTCGTCAATCAGGCCGAGGTTGGGAACGAACGTGACCGTCCGCTGCGCCAGCCAGACAGTGGGAAACGACGCCAGCATCAGCAGCAAGACTGCCAGGAAATCCCAGTTTCGCCCAAGAAATAAGGTGGCCCGTCGGGCGGGTGCGACCGGCGATCCTTGCTGTTTCAGCACGGCATCGAGCTTCTCCATAGACGAGAGACATTCTACCTTGCGCGTGCCGAATGAAGAGATTACCGCTTTGAGACATCAGCGCCGGAGGCTTTGGCGTATGCGAAAATTCCTGTCATACTCGCAAAACCAGAGTCCGTCGTTCATCGCGCGCTCTGGTTCGCCTGTGGTTAAGTGGCGTCGCGCTGGGTTGCTATCGAAGGTCGGCGCAGTTTTCCGCACGAGGGGACATGCATACATCGGTCAAAGAGGCTTCGTCCGCCGGAGCCGCGCAGCGCGCCGAGCTGGCTACGAACTCGTCTGGCGTCTGGGCATGGATTGTGGCTGCGGCGCTTGCCATCTTTTATCTCGCCACCAGCATTTATATCGCGAATCATCGCGTGTTCTGGTTCGATGAGCTGTTCACCGTCAACATCGCGCGTCTGCCGAGCCTCGGCACCATGTGGAACGCGCTGGGCAATGGCGTCGACGCTCTGCCGCCCACCTATTACATGTTGGTTCGGCTTTCCGATTCGCTTTTTGGACCGGCCGACTTCGCCGCCCGCCTGCCTTCCGCGATCGCCATGACCATAGGGCTGCTGGTGACTTTCGACTGTGCCCGGCGCCTGATGGACGGCCTGCACGGCCTCATCGCTCTCTCGGTCGCCACCTGCTCGTTCCTCCTCTATTACGGATACGAAGCGCGCTCTTACGCGATTTACTTCATGCTGGCGGCGATTGCGCTGTGGTTGTGGACCTATACCGGACCGCGGCAAAAAGCTGCCACCATCGGCTTCGGCGCGGCATTCCTGGCTGGGGTATGCGCCCACTATTACTTCGTCATGTGCCTGGCGCCATATGTGTTGTGGGAGCTGCTGCGCTGGAAGCGCGGAAGCCGTCCGTCATCCAAACTGATCTCCGGGATCGTAGGCTCCATCATTCCCGTTCTCGTGCTGTCGCCGCTCATTCTGTCGTTCTCACGCAAGTTTTCCGGCGGCTACTGGAATCGCCCATCATTCACCGAGCTCCGCGCCATTTTCTCGCAGCTATTTCCCGACGGCCTGTTTCTGCTGGCGCTCATCGCGATCTGGATTGTGCTGGTGGCTACCGACGATGAGAAGAGCGGCGTTGTGCAACCAATGCATCCCGCCGAAGGCATCGGCTGGCTCTTCCTTGGTATTCCGCTGGCGGCCTTCCTGGTAGCCGAGTGGAAGACGAATGCGTTTTTCAGCCGATACTTCATCGGCGTGATTCCCGGAGTTGCCGTCGCCTTCACGTTCAGCTTGTGGCGACACTATCGCAAGGTGTCGCAGGTTGCGCTGGGAGTTTTCCTGCTGCTGGGGTCCTGGGGCGTGGGCCAGCAGCTTACCGTAATCCGGCACCCCGAGAAGGTGGAGGCGACCGGGATTCGTCCCTTCCTGCAAGCTGAAAGCTCGCTGCAAATCGAAGGTAAACGGTATTTCGTTTTCACCGCGCCCCTGCTGTTTATCGAAGCACAATATTACGCCGCTCATCCCGAACAATGCGTCCTGCTGCTGCCGGGGGATTACAACCGTCAGGCGAAACCGGGTCCGGATCCTTATCAGCATCAGCGGCTGGAGATGAATTTGTCGCCGTATCATCCGATGCAATTCTGGACGGTGGACGATCTGCGCCTGCACGCAGCAGATTCGGCCCTGGTCGATCCCACTTCTGATGCCCTGAAGGACATTCAACGGGCTGGCATAACAACCCGGACCCGGTTCTCAACGCCGCTGCAAGTGCTGTATCTGCAGTGAAGAGATTAGAGCGGAACTTGGCGGGACGTGAGGTTGTATCTGGATTCGTAATAACGTTCGTTCGAATTCTTGGGGGGCAGCGTAGCGCCCGCTTGTGCGCGAGGAAGTACTAGCCGACTAGCACTCTTCGTCAGCAGGCTGCCAATAGGGCGATCGCTGGCCAGCCCGTGCAGACGTCCGAGGCGCTGCTGCTTTCACCCGAACCCGGAAACGCTCCACGATGGCCTGCTTCATGTCCTGTTTTCTGATGGATGCCAGCATATCCGGGGTGAGGGCAGGCACGGGAGCATCCAGGATCGCGACTTTATTGTTCAACATTCTTCCTCCAATTCAGTTTTGCATCAGTTAGGGACATCAAACGATTTCCGGAAAGTCAATACTGGGCAAGCCGACTCGCGCACGATCTCATATGCGTGCGGCCAGCTCAGGCGGTCGAGCACGCCCTGCGACGGCCGTACCCCAACCACCAGCAGGTCGGCTCCAATCTCGGCAGGCCGTGTGCAGAATTGTCGGCACGATCGGTCCAACTTCAACGCGAAACGCAATCGTCGCACCGTCTGCCTCGGAACCCAACACTGCAGCCAGTTTGGCTTTTACCTCCGCCACAGACCCTTCTGCCGCTGCACGTTTCAGCACATGAAGAACCGTAAGCTTTGCTTTGTGGCGACGTGCCAAGGCTGCGGCATAGCGTAATGCCCGCTCCGATGCGGGGGTGAAGTCCGTGGCAGCCAGAATGATTCTTCGGCTCGTTGCGTTGTGCCGATCCACGATGACACGGGCCTATAGTCAGCACGGGCACCGGCGAACGGCGAAACACCTTCTCCGCCACCGAACCCATCAGCGCTTTTCCCAAGCCGCCACGGCCATGCGTGCCCAGTACGATCAGATCGATGTGCTTCTTTTCAGCGAAGTCTAAAACACACTGCGCTACATCGCCCTCGAGCAGGAAGAGGTGGTAGTCCTTGCCCTCTTCGTAGCCATAGGCGACCTTCAATTCGGTCTTGAGTTCATTGAGGTCGCGGCATGCAGCTTCGCGCGCAGCCACAAAAGCATCAGGCCCGGCGACCAGAAATTCATTGGTGGGAAGCACGAAAACAACCTGAGCAGTTGCGTTGTATTCTTTGGCGAGAGCCAGCCCGTGCTGAAGCACCAGATTCGAACAACGGGAAAAATCGATCGCGATGAGCAGGTTGTGAATCCCTACTACGCTGGGCGTGACTTGTGACGCTACCATGTTGCGACCCTTCTCCCCACGCCACGTGGGGTGGTTAGGGAAGCTGTCGCCAGAGCCTTCGCTGCTCCCGGCAACCACATTCCTACAGCTCCTTGCTGTCTTTGTTGTAACTCCCGGGCAAACAAATGGCTGTGACCCCGATCAAACGGAAGCGTGACAACCGAACAATCAGCCGCTCGGCTTAAGCAGTCTTCGCCGGCACACTCTCTCGCTCAACCATAGTTTTTACAATCACATACAGCACAGGTATAAAGAAGAGGTTTAATACCGTGGAGAAGATCATTCCGCCGAATACCGTCGTGCCTACCGAGTGCCGGCTCTCCGAACCCGCGCCACTGGCGAAAACCAGCGGCAACACGCCGAGGATGAACGCGAACGAAGTCATCAGGATTGGGCGCAGCCGGATGCGGGCTGCCTCAACCGCGGCCTCGCGAATGGACAGGCCTTTATGCCGCAGCTGCTCCGCGAACTCGACTATCAGAATTCCGTTCTTGGAGGCGAGCCCGATCAGCATCACCAAGCCAATCTGGCAGTAGACATCGTTCAACTGGCCGCGTAACGATTGCGCAATCAGCGCGCCCAGCATCGCCATCGGCACGCTGAGCAGAATGATGAACGGCAACACGAAGCTCTCATACTGTGCTGAGAGCGTCAGGTAAACCAGTAACAGACCCAGTCCAAACAACATTGCCGACTGGCTGCCGGACTTGATTTCCTCCAGCGACAAGCCGGACCAGGAGTAATTGAAGCCTAGCGGCAACTTCTTCGCGACCTGGTCCATGGCCTGGATCGCCTGCCCTGAGCTGTATCCCGGAGCGGCAGAGCCGTCGATTTCTGCCGAGCGGAAGAGGTTGTAGTGCGTAATAACCTGCGGCGACGTGGATTCGGTGATATTCACGACGTTGTCCAGCGGGATCATCTCGTTCGTATCCGAGCGCACGTAAAACTCGCGGATGTCGCGCGGCTGCTTGCGGAAAGGCTGATCGGCCTGCACGTACACGCGATAGGCGCGATTGTTGAAGTCGAAATCGTTGACATACGACGAGCCCATATAAACCTGGAGCGCGTCGCTGATCTGCTGGATGGGCACTTGCAGACTGCGCGCCTTCGCGCGGTCGATGTTGACAACAAATTGCGGATCGTTGGCTGTGAAGGAACTAAACAGTCCGCTGAGGTCCTTGCGCGAATTCCCTTCCCTCACCAGGCTCTGCGTGACGTTGTAGAGCTGCTCGACGGTGTTGCCGCCTTCATCCTGCACCTCGAAGGTGAATCCGCCAAAGCTGCTGATGCCGGCGATTGCAGGCGGCAAGAATGGGAAGGCCTGGACATCCGTTAACTGCATGAGCGGGCCACGAAGCCGATTCACGATAGAGGCAGCAGAATTCTGTGCGCCTTTACGTTTATCGATGTTGGCCAGATTAAGAAACACCATTCCCTTGTTCGCGCCGCTGCCAGTAAAGCTGAATCCAACGACGGCGAATGCGCCGATAATGTCCTTCTCCTTCGCGCAAACCCCCTCCACCTGGCGCATGGCTTTCGAGGTGTACTCCACCGAAGCTCCCTGCGGAGCCTGCACCGTGATCATGAACCAGCCTTGGTCCTCGTCCGGGACAAAGCCGGTGGGCACTACTTTGTAAACGATGTAGGTTGCCGCCAGTCCTGCAAAGAACAACACCAAGACCAGGTAGCGAACCTTGATGGCCTGCTTCGCGCTGTAGACGTAATAGGCGGTCGTACGATGAATAACGTGTTCCACCCCGCGGAAGAACACGTTCTTCTTGCCTGTCTCCGGCCGCAGCAACAAGGCTGAAAGCGAGGGGGTGAAGGTCAACGAGTTGAACGCAGAGATGGCGATCGAGAACGCAATGGTCAGCGAAAACTGTTGATAGAGCAGTCCGGTCGTGCCCGGGAAAAACGCTACTGGTACGAACACGGCCACCAGCACCAGAGACGTCGCGACCACGGCTCCGGTTACTTCGCCCATGGCTTCGGAGGCGGCAATGTGTGAATCGCAACGCTCCTCGCTCATGTGGCGCTGAATATTTTCGATCACCACGATGGCATCGTCGACCACCAAGCCCGTCGCCAGCACGATGCCGAATAGCGTCAGCGTATTGATGGAAAAATTCAGCAGGCGGATAAACGCAAAAGCTCCCACCAGCGAGACCGGAATCGTAACCGCCGGAATCAGCGTGCTCCGCCAGTCCTGGAGGAAGATGAACATCACCAACATCACGAAGATGATCGCCTCCACCAGTGTCTTCAGCACTTCTTTGATGGAGTCGCCGACGAAGGTGGTCGTGTCAAACGCGATGGCGTAGTGCAGCCCCGGGGGAAAGCGTTTGGAGAGACGGTCGAGTTCCGCGCGAACCGCCTTATCAACGTCCAGGGCGTTGGCGGTTGGCAGTTGGCTGATACCAATGCCGATGCCGTTGTGGCCGTTGTAACGCAACTGCCCGCTGTAGTCTTCGGCGCCAAGCTCAGCATGCCCCACATCGCTCAGCCGCACCAGAGCGCCGTTGGCACCCGGTTTCAAGATGATGTTGTCAAACTGCGCCGCCTCGGTGAGCCGTCCCAGCGCCCGCACGCTGATCTGATACATCTGGTTGGGGGCAGACGGTTCGGCGCCTACCTGTCCGGCAGCGATCTGCACATTCTGCTGTTGCAGGGCCGAGACAACATCGGAAGCCGTCAGACCACGGGCCGCCAGTCGCGAAGGATCAAGCCACAGGCGCATGGAATACTTGCGCTCGCCGAAGATCTGGGCATCGGCCACGCCCTGGATGCGCTTGATGGCGTCCTTCACATAAATGTCGATGTAATTGCTGGTGAACTCATCGGTGTAGCGATTGCCATCACTGTAGAAGCCGGCGGCGAGCACGAATGAAGTCGCGACTTTGGTAATGGTGATGCCGGTGTTCTTCACTTCGTCCGGCAGCCGGCCGGTCACGCCCTGCACCCGGTTTTGCACGTCAACCGCCGCCAGGTCCAAGGGCCGCGTCAGCTCGAAGGTGATGTTGATAGAGCTGCTGCCGTCGTTGCCGCTGGTGGAAGTCATGTAGCGCATGCCTTCCACACCATTGATCGCCTCTTCTAACAGTGTGGTTACTGACGACTCGACAGCGGTCGCGTTCGCTCCGGTATAGGACGATGTCACCGCAATCTGTGGTGGCGCAAGATCGGGAAACTGCGCTACCGGCAAAAAGGGAATGCAAACCGCGCCGGCAATCACGATGAATAGCGAGGTGACAGTCGAGAAGACAGGACGCTTGATGAAGAAGTCGGAAAACAAACCGGACACCCCTTAATTCACAACCGCAAGTCGCTATTGTTCGATCCTGATGGGCATACCGTCAGCCAGATTCTGGCCGCCGGAAACCACAACCTGTTCGCCCGCCTTGAGCCCGGAGAGGACGGTGTAATCGTTCCCCGTGATTTCGCCAAGCTGGAGAGGCCGTTGCCGCGCCACCAGTTTTCCGTTGTCCTGTTCGGTGACGAAGGCGAAGAACTGGCCGCTGATACGGGTGACGGCGATCACCGGGATGGTGACTCCGGGCTGCGTGCTCCAAAGAATCCGTGCCCGCACCAACTGCATGGCGCGCAACACGTCCGCTGCCTGATCGGCGGGAGCCTTTACCAGGATCGATTGGGTTCCGGTTTCCACCTGCGGCGAGATGAAATATACCTTTGTCTGGAGCAGAACTTTGCCGCTCTTATCGACAACCTCCACCGGCGCTCCCATCTTGATCTCGCTCGCATGCTCGGAAGGAATTGACACATATACCTCCAGCCCGGCGCGCTCATCGATGGTAGTCAGGACTGTGGTGTTGGTTACGCGATCGCCCACATGCACGGGAACGTCGCCTACGATGCCGTCGGTAGGTGCGAAAACGCTGTAGTACTTCAACTGCACCTGCTGCTGGACAATCTGCGCGTCCAGCGATTTCACATCCGCTACGGCCGAGTCATAATTCGCCCGTGCCTGGTCGAGATCCTGTTTGCTGACGACACCGGCGGCGGCCAGCGCCGTTGTACGGTCATATTGCAGCTTCGCCCACTGGAGCGCCGCTTCCTTGGAAGCTTTCTGCGAATCGTAGTTGGAAACAGCGGCCCGCTGCCGGCGAGGGTCGATTTCCATCAGCGTATCGCCCTTCTTCACCGTCTGACCGGAGTGCACGTGGATGTCGAAGATCCAGCCTTCGACGTCGGACATGATGGTCGCCGAGTGCCGCGACTTGATGGTGGCGACATACTCGGAAGCATCGCCGATGGGGTGCGATTCAACCGCCTGCACCTTCACCGCCATGACCGGTGGTCCGGCCGGAGGCTGTGCTCCGCCGCGACTGCACGAAACCAGAAGGCCAATCGCTATTAGCGATACCAACAGGAGTCCGTAGTTTGCAGCTTTCGCCCGCCACAACCCAGATATCACCCTGAGACTGCTGAGAGTCATAAAATCCCGATTCATTTCGAATATTCAGTGGAACAGTTGTCGCGACAGTAGTTGTTTCAATTTTAACCTGAGCTGCGCCTTTACAGGGGATTGGCCGGGCGCAAATGGGATCAGTGGAAGGCGATTGAGACAAGACGCCCGTAAAAGCGGGTGTCCGGACGGCTATCGGAAGTTCTAATCGCCACCCTTGTTGGCGTGGGGATGAGTGCGGTCATAGACATCCATCACGTGTTTGACCGTAAGTTGGGTATAGCGCTGAGTGGTCGACAGCCGCTCATGACCAAGCATCTCCTGGATGGCACGCAGGTCGGCGCCTTCCTCCAGCATGTGCGTGCCGAAAGCATGACGCAGGGTGTGCGGGTGCACGTCGGGCGACAGGCCGCGCGCCACGGCAATCTGCTTGACGATGCGTCCGACGCTGCGTGTGGTCAGCCGCGATCCTCGCAGATTAATGAGCAGGGCACGCTCCGTCGAGCGCTTCGTTTCGCCCAGCACGCGCTGCCGGGCAGGCAAGTAACTTTGCACCGCCGCTTTTGCCGACTCACCGAACGGCACCAGCCTCTCCTTGCGACCTTTGCCGCGCACCAGCACGACTTCATTCGACCAGCGGATATCGTCGAGATTGATGCCGATGAGCTCGGAGTTGCGGATGCCGCAGCCGTAAAGCAGCTCCAGGATCGCCTGATCGCGTTCGGCAAAGGCGGAGCACTCGGGCATAGCGGAGTCGAGAACCGTGTTGACCTCCTCGATGGTCGGAACGCGCGGCAGTTTTTTGGGCAGCTTCGGAGTCGCTACCAGCGCCGCAGGATTGTGCTCCACTTCACCTTCTTGCGCCAGCCATCGGTACAGCGATCGCAAGGCGGCCAGCGAACGCGCCACGGACGTCTTGCTCAAACCACGTTCATAGAGGCCCGACAAATAGCCGCGAATTAGAACATGGTCGATATCGCTCCAGGCTTGTGGCCCCACATATTCCGCGAATTGTGCCAAGTCGGTGCTATAGGCCTTGATGGTGTGCGGCGAGGAATTGCGGTCTGCCAACGAACGCATAAATCTCGCGACTGCCTTTTCCACGACAGTGAGTCCGCGCTTGGTCATGCGCTCTTGTCCCGCCGCTTGCTTCGTGGATGATGCTCCTTGTACACCCGGTTCAGCCGATCCAGCGCCAGATGCGTGTAGACCTGCGTGGTCGAAATATCGGCGTGACCCAGGATTGTCTGCACGGTACGCAGGTCAGCGCCATTCTCCACCATGTGTGTGGCGCAACTGTGGCGCAACATGTGCGGACTGGCGTGTCGCGACGTTTGGGCCGAGGCCGCGTTCACCATCTGCCAGACACGTTGCCGCGTGATGCCGTGGGCTCCGCGGGCAATGAACAAAAATGGCGACGACCTATCCGCCGCCAGCACCGGCCGCGAACTCTGCAAGTAATCCTGGACAATCTGCTGCGCGGCGCGGCCCAGCGGCACGATGCGTTCCTTGTCCCCTTTGCCGCGCACCAGAACGTAACCCAGTTCCAGCTTAAGATCTTCCAGCTTGAGGTTGATCACCTCCGAGACACGGAGCGCTCCGGCGTAGAAAACTTCCAACATGGCGCGATCGCGGCTGCCGAGCGCCTGCGACACGCGATCATCCTTGGCGCGCGCCGGACCTCGCAGCACGCTCTCCACTTCGTCTGTGGCCAGCGATTTCGGCAACACCTTCCACTGCCGCGGACTGTCAATGTTCAACGTCGGATCAACGGTGATATGCCGGTCAAGCAGCAGGTATTTATAGAAGTGGCGCAAAGCCGAAAGCTTACGGGCTACGCTGCGACCATCCACGCCATTCGAGAGCAACGCATTCAGGAAGTCGCGCACCTCTTGCCGGCGCGCGTCGCGCAGTCCGCGCTTACGTTTCAGCAGAAATCCGGAGTATTGCTCCAGGTCGGACTGATACGCCGAGACGCTCAGAGGCGCCAGTCCCTTCTCCACTTTGAGGTAGTCGAGAAACGCGTTCAGCAGCCGCAGATTGGGATCAACACTCTGCACGAGGTTAGTATGAGACAGCAAAGGCCTGGCGGGAATAACGCCGAGGGTACCGATCAGAAATCAGCCGTTAGTAATTAGCCTTTAGCTTTCAGCAACAGATCTGAAGAAACGTCTGAACAGCTGGGCTGCCGGTAAAGCGGCGCTTCAGCGCCGCGTCAAACCTGCACTAAATAAGCAGAGGCTTCAGCGCCGGGGATTGGAATCGCGATTGAATCAGTATTTCCCTTCCAAACGCCACCGACAATCGGCAACTAGGATTTGGGCTGAATGCTGATGGCTGACGGCAGACAGCTAACAACGGAACGCAGATTACCTATCGACAGATCCCCGCACCGCATTCAGCAATGCCACCGCATTCAGCGGTGATCGCGGGTCTTCTTCGTGCTTGAAAAAGGCATACGTCTCCAACCCGTCTGCCACGCACCGCTCGATGCGAGGCACCAGCTTCTTCAGTTCGTCAGCCGAATAGGCCGGTTGGCGAAATCGAAAATATACGTAGTTCGCTGTCCTGATCTCCGGCGTATTCAGCTTCTCGGTTTCGGCGACGCAGAGCGCCGCATTGTGGTCCTGCAACGTCTTATAGATTTCGTCAGAGAACCAGGAAGCATGACGAAACTCGAATGCGGCTTTAAAATTCCGCGGCAGCAGGGCCAGGAAGTCGCGCAGCACGGACACATCGGCCTTCGTTGTCGGAGGCATCTGGAACAGCACCGGCCCTAGTTGCGCCGCCAGCGGCTGAAGCGTGGAGAGAAAGCGCTGAATCGGCTCCTCGACGTTCTGCAAGCGGCGAATGTGAGTGATGTACTGATTGGCCTTCAACGCGAAGCGGAAGTTCGGCCCCACATCCGCCATCCACCCGGTCGCGGCCTTCTCGGTCAGGTTTCGGCGGAAGGTGTAATTCACCTCCACCGCGGTCAGTTGCGTCGCGTAAAACTTCAGGAAGTTTTTCGCTGAAACATTCTTGGGATAGAAGTCCGGCTTCCAGATGGAGTAAGCCCAGCCCGACGTGCCCACGTAGAGCGGCAGCGACTCCTGCGTTGGAGCTGTCGAACCGGACAAAGTCTCGGGATTTTCCGTGTTGCTCGTCACGCTCTCCTGCCACTCAACTCTTATAGACGACCGCCAGCACGCAACCGGCGGAACGACTGTATGATTCTACAGATGTGGCGCTCAGCATCGTAGTTCACAAATGAGGGAGCGTCCGACTTGTACAATATTTCGCGCTGGCTCACGTTCTCGTTCAGGTAATTCTATGACACAGATATCCTGCGGTTCGCATCGTTGGGTCGAACTCTCCCTTATCGCAATTTTTATCTTTTCGTTCTCGTCGCTGCACTCTCGCGGCTCAGGTGCAAGGCCAAGCTCCAGCCGCTCAGGGACCGCCACTGCACAACGGCGACGACCAGCGCGGCGCGACTGAGGACGCATGGGAAATACAACAACGCAAAGCGGCGGAAAAGAAGTACAACGCACAGCGCCAGCAGGACATCAAGAAGGACGCAGACAAGCTTCTTCAACTCGCCACCGAATTAAAGCAGTCCGTGGATAAGAGCAACGAAGACACGTTATCGCTCGATGTCATCCGAAAAGCGGAACAGATTGAGAAGCTGGCCAAAACGATCAAAGACAAGATGAAAGGGCCGTGAAACAGTGGATAGTGGATGGGTGGCTAGAAACTCTGCGCACTTCCGGCAACAACCAGAAATTTACGGCGAATCTGAATCAATCCGCAACAGACCACAACAGAGTCGATCACACACCCAACCGGTTTAATCTATAGCGGCTGCACTGGCCGGCGCGGCGAAGGAGAATGGATGGATTTCAAAAAATGGGTTCAGCTAGCGGGTAGCGAACGCAAGCCAATGATTGGCGCAACCGAAGCGGGTTCTCCCGATCCCAACGAGGTGATGCAGGTCACGGTGGTGTTGCGGGAGCCTGCCGATCACAAGCATCCTGCAGTTGCAGACCTGGTATCCCGCGGCGAAAGGATCACCCGAGACGAATTCGCGTCTCGCTACGGCGCCGACCCGGCCGACGTTCGCAAGGTGGAAGCCTTCGCCTGCCGGCTTTGGTCTGGCTGTGGCGCAAACCAACCTGGCGGCGCGCACCATGACGCTGACCGGCACCTGCGAATCATTCGCTAAGGCCTTCCAGGTGAAGATGGCGAAATATCAATACCAGGGCGGCACGTATCGCGGGCGTTCCGGGGCGATCAACGTTCCCGAAGAGCTGGGCCAGATCATCACCAGCGTACACGGCTTGGATAATCGGCCTCAAGCCAAGCCACATTTTCGTCTGGCCGGTCGATCTGCTAAGTGCGGCAGCCGCTGCCGTTTCCTACACCGCGCTGCAAGTCGCCAAAGCCTACAACTTCCCCACTGGCGTGAATGGCGCGGGCGAGTCGATCGGCATCATTGAGCTTGGAGGCGGCTTCACGCCAGTCGGATCTCAACACTTACTTCAGCGGTCTCAAGATCTCGCCAGCGCCAACCGTTGTCGCGGTCTCGGTCGATGGCGCGCAGAATGCTCCCACGGGTGACACTAGCGGGCCTGACACCGAAGTCATGCTCGATATCGAGGTCGCCGGAGCCGTCGCACCGAGAGCGCACATCGCCGTCTACTTCGCGCCCAACACCGACGCCGGCTTTCTTGACGCGATTAATCAAGCCGTGACGGATAAAGTAAACGCACCGTCGATTCTCTCCATCAGCTGGGGCGGACCTGAATCAAGCTGGACGGCGCAATCTCTCCAGTCGTACAACAGCGCCCTTCAGGCGGCCGCTGCGGTCGGCGTCACGGTGTGCGTGGCTTGCGGAGACAACGGCTCAACCGACGGCGTGACCGATGGCCAGGACCACGTCGACTTCCCGGCATCAAGTCCCTATTCGCTGGCCTGCGGAGGAACAACTCTCAAGATCAGCGGCAGCTCGATCTCCAGCGAGGTTGTGTGGAACGACCTATCCAGCGGAGACGGCGCTACCGGCGGCGGCATCAGCGCTACCTTCCCACTGCCGACCTGGCAGGCAAACGCCAACGTACCGCCTTCCGACAATCCGGGCGCCTACAAAGGCCGCGGCGTTCCTGATGTTGCAGGCGACGGCGACCCGGCCACCGGCTACCAGGTGCAGGTCGACGGTTCCAGCTTTGCAGTCGGCGGAACCAGTGCTGTTGCGCCGTTGTGGGCTGGGTTGCTCGCGCTGTTCAATCAGTCACTGGGGAAATCGGTGGGGTATCTCAATCCCAGTCTGTATCAAACTATCGCCAGCCGTCAGCGGCACTTTTCGCGACATCACATCCGGCAACAATGGCGATTACAGCGCGGGGCCGGGATGGGACGCCTGTAGCGGATGGGGCAGTCCTAACGGAGCGACACTGTTGAAGGCGCTGTCGTCTTCAACCTCGGGCGGTGGTTCTAATCCGACGCCAACTCCCACGCCGACTTCCGGCCACAAGCCGAAGCCCAAGCCCAAACCGAAGCCGAAGCCGAAGCCCAAGCATTAACCTACAGCGCCATCAGGTATCGGGGTGCCCAGCAGGTGCCCCGCACATCCGCGGTTTTCGGATGTCTGGGAAACGACCGCAGATGCGCTGCCTTTTTTCGGATGTATAGGACGCTGATGAGTTAATCAGCAAACCCCGCAGCGTTCGCGCACGTTCGGTTTTGTTGTCACGCTCCCGTTTAAGACCGTTCGGGCAACTAGGGTGCGCCCCTGTGGAACGGGCAGCCGCGCAGCGGCGAGATGCGTCTAGCCCGGCGCGGAAGCGGCGGGTAGGCCGTGTCCACCGGGAGCCGTCGGGCGGCAACACTAACCTAGTGTGTATTCGGCCGAATGTTGCACTCCCGACTTGTCTAAAATCGTGACTTGTCGGGCTGCGTGATTTGTGGGGTGCGGCCTTTGTACTGAAGATGCAGTGCACCAGAATCTTGGTGTATGTATCAGCCATGATAAACAGAGTAGTTTTGCCCGAACCGAAAATCCGTGAGCGAGGTCACGACGATGGGTGCCGCCGCTCTGCGGCTCGAGTTGAAAACAACGCCTACCCGGCGCTCCCGCGCCGGGCTAAACCCATCCCGCCGCCGATGGCGGCTGTGCCGATGAATGGCGGTGGAGAAACCGCCGTGCCCATTTACGGGTTAAGTAGAAGAACGCCGATGCTCTTTTTCGCGCTGTAACGCGTTTCATTACAGTACATAATCCAGGTCTCGCGGTGTTCGAGACCGGGGCGAACTCCTCCGCTTAAAGCTTGATCCCATACTCCGACACCCAGCGTCGTAAATCTTCTCGCGTCGCTGAAACCAGGTTCCCACCAGTGAAACGGTAATCAGCAGTCACCTCGTCGATGGCAAACGGAGGGAGCGCGATCATGGCCGCCTCTTCGGCGGAGTTGAACTCCGCCTCCGCCAACACCAGTCCATCCAGTGCGTCCCCAAATACGTCGATACCAAATGGCGCGACGCTGTAACGGGTCTTCGTCAGACTCTTCGCCGGCAGTTTAACGAGCACGTCAAACTCGTCCTTTGAAAGATAGATCGTCGTGATCAATCCTTGTCGTGCGCCGGGGGTCTCGGCGGGAAGCTTCTGCGTTAACTTGAAGATTTCGGCATCGTGATCGCTGATCTGCCGCAATCGCAGGCGCGTGTCTTCGATGTAGCGATCCGTGATTCGGCGAGTCTGCGTGACTTCCACACTGTCCGGGAATCGCGCGAGTGGGAAGCGGCGCTCCCATTCGACCCGGGCGTACTTGTGTCCGGAAGGCATGATTCTATTATCCGGTGAGACCGACAAAAGCATCCCAGCCCGGCCAAAACCGGGCTAGGATGGGTTTCCCCAAACCCAGGTTAGGCCAAAAGAGGGCCGAACCTGGGGTACCGACGTTCAATCCCCAGAAACGAAAACGCCACCCTTTTCGGAGTGGCGTCTCTTGAAGAACAAACTGGCGAATGCACGCCTGAAAGGCGTGCTCCACCAGTCCTATGCTTTCGCCTTCACAATCCGCATGCCGTAGAAAGAGCGGTACACGAACACGAACGAGATGACGAAGAAGATAACCGCCAGGATGTGGGCAAAGCCCGCTCCCTGCGAAGCGGTCAACTGCACCGCCAACTCAACCGCCAGCAATCCGAACAGCGTGGTGAACTTGATGATCGGGTTCATGGCCACCGACGACGTGTCCTTGAACGGATCGCCCACGGTGTCGCCGATTACGGTTGCGTCGTGCAACGGAGTTCCCTTCTGCTTCAGATCGACTTCGACAATCTTCTTGGCGTTGTCCCAGGCGCCGCCGGCGTTAGCCATAAACATTGCCTGGTACAAACCAAAAGCTGCAATCGAGATCAGGTAGCCGATGAAGAAGAACGGCTCGATGAACGCGAACGACAAGGTCACAAAGAAGACCGCGAGGAAGATGTTGAACATACCTTTCTGCGCGTACTTGGTGCAGATTTCCACGACCTTCTTGCTGTCGCTTACCGAAGCCTTCACCACACCATCCAGCTTGATGTTGGCTTTGATGAACTCGACCGCGCGATAAGCACCGGTGGTCACGGCCTGCGTAGAAGCGCCGGTGAACCAGTAAATGATGGCGCCGCCCGAGATGAGTCCGAGAACGAAGGGAGCGTGGAGCAGCGACAGATCGCCGACATTCTCCGTCAGGCCATGCGTAAGCGCCATGATGATGGAGAAAATCATGGTGGTCGCACCGACCACTGCCGTACCAATCAACACCGGCTTTGCGGTCGCCTTGAAGGTATTACCCGCACCATCGTTCTCTTCCAGCAGATGCTTGGCCCGCTCGAAGTTCACGTTGATGTTGTAGTCCTTCTTCAGTTCGCTTTCGATGTTCGGGATCTGCTCGATCAGCGACAACTCATACACCGACTGCGCGTTGTCCGTCACCGGACCGTAGGAGTCGACGGCAATCGTCACCGGACCCATACCCAGGAAGCCGAACGCCACCAGGCCAAACGCAAACACCGCCGGAGCGAGCATCAACGCGCCCAATCCGAAAGTGCTGACGTAGTAACCAACCGACATCAGGGCCACCATAGTGAAGCCCAGGTAGTAGCAGGAGAAGTTGCCGGCCACGAAGCCCGAAAGAATTCCCAGCGAGGCGCCGCCTTCATCCGCCGAGGTAACAACCTCGCGTACGTGACGCGACTCGGTCGAGGTAAAGACCTTCACCAGCTCAGGAATGATGGCGCCCGCCAGCGTTCCGCAGGAGATGATGGTCGCCAGCTTCCACCACTGCGTACTATCGCCGCCCAGAATCGGCACGATCAGGTACGAAACGATGTAGGTAAGAACAATAGAGATAATCGAAGTAAGCCAGACCAGCGAGGTCAGCGGCGTTTCGAAGTTCATCTCATCGGCGTTGCCAAAACGACCCTTGGCCACTGCTTCGTTCAGGAAGTAGGCTACCGTGCTGGATACCAGCATCATGATGCGCATGATGAAGATCCAGACCAGCAACTGCACCTGCACGTGCGGATCTTTCACGCCCAGCAGGATGAAGGTAATCAGCGCGACACCGGTGACGCCGTAGGTTTCGAAGCCGTCCGCCGAGGGACCAACCGAGTCGCCGGCATTGTCACCGGTGCAGTCGGCGATCACGCCAGGGTTGCGGGCATCGTCTTCCTTGATCTTGAAGACGATCTTCATCAGGTCGGCGCCGATGTCGGCAATCTTGGTGAAAATGCCGCCGGCGATACGCAGCGCGGCCGCACCCAGCGACTCGCCGATGGCGAAGCCGATGAAGCACTGTCCCGCGTAGTCAGCCGGAATAAACAGCAGGATGCACAGCATGATGAGCAGTTCGACCGAGATCAGCATCATGCCGATGCTCATGCCTGCCTTGAGCGGAATCGCATAAATCGGATAAGGCTTGCCGCGCAGTCCGGCGAACGCCGTGCGCGAGTTGGCGTAGGTGTTGACGCGAATACCGAACCACGCCACACCGTAGCTGCCGACAATACCGATAACGCTGAACAGCAGAATGACCGGCAACGTAACCCCTACGGGCTTACCGGGAACTGGAGCCAGCCATCCGAAGTACGCCAGGATGACGACCGCGATAAATGCCCACAGAATCATCAGGAACTTGCCCTGGGTCACCAGGTAGGTTTTGCAGGTTTCATAGATCAGGCTGGAGATGTCGCCCATGGAACGATGGACGGGAAGGTTCTTCAGCTGCAGGCAAATCGCAAGTCCAAAGATAAGGCCGAAGGCACAGAAGATGAGTCCGATAGTCAGGATCTTGTGGCCGTCCATCCCCAGAAATGTAACCGAAGAAAGGTCGGGGAGCTGCAAGTTGGCTTCGCCGCCCGCGGCCTCGCTCGGCTGAGCCAGGGCAGTGGAAGCGTGCAGCATAAGGAGCGTCAGCGCAGCCGTCAGAAACTTGGCCGGGCTTTTGATTGGGACCGACGACAGCCGCCGCATTGCGGCGAGCCAGGTGTGCATATGATTCCTCCAATGGGTTGCGTGCAGGAAGCACCCATACAATGACGTAATGGTTTATTACTCTGCCGCGATCGCTCACGGACATCGTTTCCTAGAGATCCTTGACCACCCAGCAGATCGGGCGCACACAGTCCACTCCGACAAGTCATCACTTAGGACCCGTTGAGATTGAACCGGGGGCCCCGCCAGATCCCAACTGTTCGGACCTTTTAGGGCAGATGGACCTGCTGGAATCCCGGAAACGCGCTTCCACTTCAAGACGTGAAGTGTTGAGGTTTGGCCGCGTCGGGAACACTTGCACCAGTTAATGTGCACTTACAGACACACCACCGGCGCAGCACAAAAGGCGAGATTTTATAACATTTTGAGCAGAGCAAGGTCAATGACACATCAGTCGTGTGTCAGCACTCGAGTTCCTCAGACCTTGGTTCTAGCCCAATTTGAAACTCAAAATGCTTCGGGTTGCAGCGCCACGGCTTTCACACTCGGCTTTCGCGGGCGCAACTGTTCCCGACTGAAGGTTTCTCCGCACGTGCTGCAACTGAATTGCACGTGAGCGATGGCCATGGACGTGGCAGCGCTCTTCGGCTGCCATACCTTCGAGAGTTCACCTTTACAGTTAGGACAAGTCATTGCAATGGGGCCCGGTTCTTGTTGACAGGAAGGATAGTTACTTTCGTTCCGAAGCCGCCTTCATCGGCCACGCCCAACACTTTCTTGGCGTGTTCTTTCGCCTTCTCTTCGGTACGAAACCGCTTTGGCTCGCGGCTTGAGGTTCCCGCCTCGAACTCAACCTGATAATAAGTCATTCCTCATTGTCTCACCTTATCAGGAGGGCGTAACCGGAATCGGCAAAGAACTTGCAAGAGGTACCCGGAAACGAACAGACTGTCATCGAAGGGGATTGCTTGCGTAATGGGGAGGCACGCTAAACAGGGTTCATAAAATCCTCCGGGAGCGTGCATCTTCCACTGTGGCACTGTGGAAAACGAGGTTAGCAGAAGAAATGACGGATTTCAGCACCGATGTTCTACAATCGGTGCGTTGGCTTCGACGCATCACTTTCAGGCCGTCAGCTCCAAGGTGGAGACCCATGATCGGCAGCCGGCTCGGGAACTACGAGATCACTGCTAAGTTGGGCGAGGGCGGCATGGGGGTTGTCTACCGTGCTAGGGACCTCCAGTTGGGGCGCGAAGTCGCGCTGAAATTCTTACCCGCCGAGTTCGCCCAGGACCCTCAGCGCGGCGCATGGCTGGAACGTGAGGCCCGCCTCCTTGCATCCTTGAACCACCCCAACATCGCACAAATCTATGGTTTCCATTCGAGCGGCAAGTCACAGGCGCTGGTCATGGAACTGGTTGAAGGGCCGACACTGGCCGAGTACCTTATGCGGGGCGTACTTCCTGTCGAGGAATCTCTTGCCATCGCCATTCAGATTGCTCAGGCGCTCTCGGCGGCTCACGACCAGGAGATCGTACACCGCGATCTGAAGCCTCAGAACATCAAGCTGGCCTCGGGTGGTCGGGTCAAGGTGCTCGATTTCGGCTTGGCACGCCGGCAGGCTGTCACAGGCTCACTGTTTGGTGACGCGGCCACGCTCACCCATGCCACGCAGGCGGGGACAATCCTGGGCACCGTCGGATACATGGCGCCTGAGCAGGTGCGCTGCGAGACGATCGATACCCGCGCCGATATCTTCTCCTTTGGTTGCATTCTTTACGAGATGGCGACTGGTGAGCGGGCTTTCCACCGCGCCAATGCCATTGAAACGCTGGCGGCCATCCTCCATGACAAACCGGAGGCGCCCAGCCACCGGCGCCACGAGTTGTCCCCGAGCCTCGACCGTGTGATCGCACGCTGCCTGGAGAAAGAGCGTTCGGCCCGGTTTCAGTCGGCTCGCGATCTGGAGTTCGTGCTTACGACACTTACCCCTGCCGAAACCTTGCAAGCCATCCGGCCACCCGTTGCCTCGGTTGCCGTACTGCCCTTCTCGAACCTTAGCGCCGACTCCGAAAACGAGTTCTTTGCCGACGGAATCACCGAAGACGTTATTGCGCATCTGGCGAAGATTCGATCACTGAAGGTGATCTCGCGTACCTCCGTTATGGTCTTCAAGAAGAGCGACCGCAGCCTGCGGGAGATCGGCGAGAAGTTGGGCGCAGCGACCGTCGTCGAAGGCAGCATCCGGCGTGCCGGCAACCGGGTGCGTATCGTCGCGCAGCTGATCAACGCTCTCACGGACGAGCACATTTGGGCAGACACCTACGACCGCGATCTTACCGACTTATTCGCTATCCAGTCGGAAGTGGCTCTGAACATTGCCAACGCCTTGCGCGCTCAGCTCTCAAGCGACGAACGCGCACGCGTGGGCCGGCAGCCCACGCAGGATTTCGGGGCCTACGAGCTGTATCTTCGGGGACGCCACTGGTTTTGTCGCTTTACGGAAGAGGGCTACCGTCGAAGTCTTATGGATTACGAGGCCGCCGTTGCCCGCGATCCTTCTTTCGCCCTGGCGTGGGCGAGCATTGCGCAGGCGCACGCTGAGTCTTGTATTAACGGTTTTGCCGGCAGCTCACCCGAAGACACCATACGGCACGCCAGGAAGGCAGCCGCCCGTGCCTTAGAGATTGACAACCAACTGACAGAAGCACACGGCATTTCAGGGTTCATCCGTTTCGTCTTTGACTTCGATTGGGTCGGCGCGGAGCGTGACTTTCTCACCGCCCTCGAGCTCAGCCCGGGAAACGCCGAAGCCCATGACCACTACAGCTGGCTCTGTAGCTCGCTGGAGCGATATGACGACGCCCTGAGGGAAGTGCGAAAGGCCCGTGAACTTGACCCAATTCTGATCCAGACCGATGTCGCGACAACCCTGTTACGTGCCGGACGGATTGATGAGGCCATCGAAGAAGCACGGCGCTCCCTCCGCGACGATCCTGCAGCGGCTCGTGCCCACTCGAATCTCGGTTGGGCTCTCATCTTTCAGGGTGACCCCGCCGCAGGCATCGCGTCGCTTAAGCACGCGTCGGCACTTTCTCCCGAGTCCACGCTCTTCCTGTCACAACTCGGGCAGGCCTACGCGGTCACCGGCAATATTGAACCGGCAAGGAAGATCCTGCAACAACTGCACGATCGAGCGATCCACGAGTTTGTATCGCCCTACCACTTCGCCTACGTTTATGCAGGCTTGGAAGAAGCCGATACCGCAATTGACTGGCTCGAACGCGCCTTCGAACGGCGCTCGGGTGCGATCTACGGAATCAAGGGCTCGTTCCTCTTCCGCAACTTGCGCAGCCATCCTCGATTCAAGTCGTTGCTTCAGAAGATGAACCTCAGTGTCTGATGAAGCCCTTCGCTGAAAAATCATCAGTAACCGTCTTACTGCACCGTCACCACGCAACTGTTGCTGGTTATGAGTTGGCCTGTGGACGTGTTGCTAATAGTCGCCGTGACGGTCGTGGTTCCCGCTGTTGTCGCTGTCAATAGTCCGGCGCTGCCGCTGGCACCACTGCCGATGGTAGCCACGCTCGTATTGGACGAGGTCCAGGTGACGGCGGTCGTAACATCCTGGCTCGCGGACATGTTGGCGTAGGCGTAAAACTGCAGGGTTCCCGGCACACCGGAAATCGTCGCAGTATTTTGTGGCGTGGTACTGCCTTGGATCGTGGTGATGGAGAGAGTCGTCACATTTTGGGGGCTGACGCTTACGGTGGCTGTGCCGGTGATACCTTGAGCGCTGGCCGTTATGCTCGCGGTGCCCGAGGAGACTCCCGTGACCAGCCCGCCGGGAGAGGTGATCGTCGCGACAGTGGTATCCGAAGATGACCAACTAAGGGTCTCTCCCTGAATCGGTTTCTGGGTCCCGTCCGAGTATGTGCCTGTGGCAGATAGCTGGACCGTGTTGTTGACACTAACCGTCGAAGAAGCGGGGGTGACGAAAATAGAGCTCAGTGAAGGATTGATAAAAAAGCCAGTGCAGCCCCCCGAGACGCAGAGGATAACGGCTAAGCCAACGGTGAGTACAACGCGAATCTTGGTTGCTACCAGGGGGCGCAGGGCCGACAAAATCATGACAATCATATCCTCGCAAAGCACCGACCCCAATATTATACGGCTACGCGCGTGCCTCACGCGCCGGGGGGCGATGCATCCTAGAGCGTTGAAACCAGTATGGGCCTCGGGTTGAAGCGATGCCGCGATCAGCAGCCCACGATTTCGACAATCAAGGAAACAGAAAGGTAGCATCGCGGCTGTAACGTATATGACCGAAAAGCCGCGGAGAAGCTACAATGCTAGGGAATGGGTTGAGGTATGAAGGACACGCAAAGCGCTTGGCCAGTACGTTCCCACGTCGTCAGTAGAAATGAACTGTGCGGAAGAGATAGCTCCTCCGACGGTCACCCTGATGAATTCCGCACCGGTGAAGGTAAACGTCGACCGGCCCGAGTCCGCGGGCGCCTGATGCTGACCGTAGCCGTGGCCCTGTTCCTCTCCGCATTCCTGGAAGGTTGCGGCGGCAGCTTCTTCTCCGGTCCTACTCTCAGCTCGATGTACATCACTCCCGCTTCGCCCATGATCGCCACCAGTGGTAAAACCCAACTCGCCGCATATGGCATGTACTCCGACGGCAACCAGACTAATATCAGCGGCGACAAGATAAGTTGGTCGAGCTCGGACCCCACAGTAGCAACCGTCACGTCGCCCGGCGGTTTGGTGACGGGCGTTTCTGCCGGATCTGCGACGATCACCGCCTCTACCACCTCAACCATCCCAGGTTCGGGCTGCCAAGTTACCATCGCTGGCGGCGCCATATCGAAGACCTGCTACGGCGGCAGCACCGATACAGTTACCGCGACGGTCAGCGTCAACGTGACGGCCAGTAACGAATAACGCGGCTATAACCCTCTTCCGGCCACCTACTCGATCCAGCGGGCTATTGGAATTTTTGCCGGCGCAGGAAAGCGCTTTTCCGGCCATACCATGACTTATTCGATCCGCGGACGGGACTTTGCAGATCTTTCAGGAAAGATGCAGGCGCAATTTATCCAAGTGAAAATTGCATTGCTACGATAAGCGCACGGGGGCGATCACAACACCGTCTCTCCCGGCTGCCTGACCATCCATCCAGATCATCAGCGTTTCCCCTTGTGCGGGTTCCGGGCTCGCCGCCTAATCCATTCCCAGCTGCCAGAACAGGAACGAATAAATGTCCGTCCACTCCTCTACCAGCTTGGAGATCGGCTTCCCTGCTCCGTGACCGGCTTTGGGCTCGATGCGCAACAGGATTGGATTCGGACCGCCGTTCGCCGCCTGCAACTCCGCTGTCATTTTCTTGGCGTGCATCGGGTCGACGCGCGTATCGGTGTCGGCCGTCATGAACAGGACGGCTGGATAGGCGGTTCCGGCCTTGACATGATGGTACGGCGAGTACGCGTAGAGCCACTCGAACTGCTTTGCATCTTCTGACGAGCCATACTCAGGAATCCAGAGCTTGGCGATTTGGAAATTCTGGTAGCGCAGCATATCAAGCAGCGGTACCTGACAAATGACGGCGCGAAACAATTCCGGCCGCTGCGTAATAGCCGCGCCCATCAGCAAGCCGCCATTGCTGCCGCCGCGAATGGCCAGGTGCTGGCGATCGGTGTAGCCCTCTTTTTCCAGATATTCGGCTGCGGCGAAGAAATCGTCAAAGACGTTCTGCTTCTTCTCCAGCATGCCGGCGCGATGCCAGTCTTCGCCGAACTCGCTGCCGCCGCGAAGATTAGCCATGGCGAAGATGCCGCCATGATCGAGCCAGGGAAACAGCACCTTGTTGAACTCGGGTGTCATGCTCACATTGAAACCGCCGTACCCGGTCAGCAACGCGGGGTTGTGCCCGGTAAGCTTCAGCCCTTTGCGCATCACCAGAAACATGGGCACGCGGGTTCCATCCTTGGAGCTGTACCAGACCTGCTTGATGTCGTATTTGCTGGTGTCGATGCCGGTCTTCACCGACTCCCACATTGTGGTACTGGCGGCAGGGATGTCAAAGCGGTAGAGCGTGGTTGGGATGGTGAAGGACGAGAACAGGTAGAGCGCGCTGGTGCTGTCGTAGTTGCCGCCGATGCTGGAGATGGTTCCGAGTGCTGGCAGATCTATGTCGCCGAGCGGCTTGCCTTCGAGACTGAACCGCTTCAAGAGCGAGTGCGAATTCATCTCGTAGCGCGCGAAAAGCTGGCCGCCGATGATGGGCACGGATGTTAGAACGGCGTCCGATTGCGGAATGATTTCACGCCAGTGCTCGCGTGAGGGGGTGGCAAGCGGCGCTTTGAAAAGCCGATAACGCGGCGCGTCTTCGTTGGTCAGGATGTACAACTCGCCGTTGTACGGCTCGGCGAAGTAAAGGAACTCCTTGCCGCTGGTGATCGGCACAATCCGCGAATTGGATTGCACATCCTTCACGAAGACTTCAGTCTTGCTCCAGCCCTGCTCCACCATGATGCTGAGCCAGCGGCCATCGTTGGAGAGCGCGACGTTGGGCCAGTCCTGCGGATCGCGGCCGTCGCCAAAGATGAACAGGTCGTGCGCGGGATCGCCTCCCAACGGATGATAGAAGACGTGCCGGTTGTACATCTCGTGGCCGGCGGCAACCTCGCCCGGCTTGGGATAGCGGGTGTAGTAAAAACCGCTGGCGTCCGGCTTCCATGACAGGCTCGCCGCCCGGGTGCGTGCGATAGTGTCGGGCGACGTTTTGTGCGTCGCGGTTTCGATGATGTGCAGCGTGCTCATCTCCGAGCCGTTCTCGGATGTGCCGTACGCGACGTACTCGCCGTTGTGCGAGGGATACCACCAGTCGAGCGCGACGGTGCCATCCTTGGAAAGCTGGTTGGCGTCAACCAACACTTCGTCGCGGCCCTTAACGCCGCGGCGCACGTAGAGCACGGGCTGGTTCTGTTTGCCGTCGCGGCGGGTGTAGAAGTAATAGTCGCCGCCGATCTCGGCCCCACCGAGGTTGCCGATTTCCAGCAACTGCTCGAGGCGATGGTGAAGCTGGTCGCGAGATGGAAGCTTGTCGAGAACGCTGCGCGTATAAGCCAGTTGGTCGGCGACCCACTGCTGCGTCTCCGGTGAGTTGCCGTCCTCGAGCCAGCGGTAGGGATCGACAATCTTATGGCCGAAGTAGTTGTCGGTGACGGGCTGCTGCTTGGTAGCGGGCGGTTTCGAAATGTTCATCGTCGATGTGCTGGAATTCGGGTTCTGCGCTGTGGCCGTTGCGATCAGCAGTAAAGCAAAGCCGAAAGCTCTGAAAAGAAAGATTGCGGTGGTAGAAGGCTTCATGATAACGACGCGGAGCATCCGCGAGCGGTGTGCGGAGCCTCGCTGGCAAGAGCGTAGCAGCTTTAGGGCAGGCCGCCAAACACAGCCGACGGCGCAAGCAGCGATTGCGGCGGCGCGAGAACAACGTATAGCTTCGAGGACCACGCGATCCAACGGTCGCAGCTATCGGAAGCTGTCAGCTTTTTCGCCGCCAACCACTTTGACGAGCACCGCCCGTGCCGCTACAATACCTTTACAACTTGACGCGCTGTTCGCAGCGCACAGACACTCCTCAGTAGCTCAATGGCAGAGCATCCGGCTGTTAACCGGAGGGTTGTAGGTTCGAGTCCTACCTGAGGAGCCATTCTTTTCTTGGACTTGCCGCAAATCCACGAAAACGATTTGGGTCAGATAAGGGTCACATAAGTTTACTAGGTGGGTACAGGCCTCTACTGAATGCGTGTGGCCTGCTGCTTGACGAAGTTCACTAGCTGCTGCTGGATCCGCCGCTTGGCTTCCATACCAAGATCTCCATAGACCTCGGATGTCGTGGCGAGGTTCTCGTGCCGCAGAAGAGTTTTGACCTCCTCCAACTCGAGTCCTGCCTCTTTGCCCCAAGCGCTCACCGTGTGGCGGAAGCTGTGCCAGCCGATGTTGGGAAGACCAAGCGCCAAGGCAACCGGCTTGATGTGCGTCTTGAGCAACTGCGCCGGCCAGAACGGGCGCTTGCCCTTCGTGTAGGGCGAGGCAAAGACCCAATCGCCGGCTGCGCCGTAAATGGTGACGGAGCGCCACTGACGCAGCAACTCCAACACCTCTTCCGGTACCGGCAAATTGGTGCGTGACGCTTCGGTCTTGAGTGGCGTTATTCGTCCTTGGACGCAGCCTTGGCGAAAGGACACCACGCCGAGATCCAATTCCAGATCCTGCCACTTTAGTCCGAATGCCTCGCTGATACGCGGCCCCAGCCAGCCCGCAAAAGCGACTGCTACTTTCTCGCAAGGCCCCAATCGGCTCAACAGCGAGAAGAATCCGGCTGCCGTTAACTGCATCGGTTGCTTTTGCCGTTTGGTCGAGCCACGGGGTAATTCGACCCGCTTTTCGCCCATCGGGTTCTCGTTTAGGTAGCCCCACTTCACTGCGAACTTGAACGCGAGCTTCATCACGTTCCAAATGGAGCGAACCATTTTCGGTGCAAGACCATTGGCGTTCTTGGGTGAGCGCCATAAGGAGCGCAGCCATTCCTCGATGCTCGCCCGGACCGCAGGCTTGTTGAATTCCTGAAGCCGGTAATCCTGCCAATGCGGCCGGACCCAGCGGTTCAGGGCCGACATGTAGGACTTCGCGCACTGGAAGGACATTGGCGCCGCGCTGTCCTGCACGCCGCCAAGAGGAACGTCGAGACAGGGACGGAGTATCTGCTCGATGTAGCGATCGATCAGGCCACCCATCGTCGGGCATTCCGGGTTGAGGGTTTCGGCATTGGCTGACAGCCGCAGATGCTCGCTCGCACGCTCGGCTGCCGCCCGGGTTGGGTACTGCTCCTGGGTACCGACGATGGTCTTGCGGCGCCGTTTCCGCCCTGCTTCGAATTCGACGAAACGGTAAACCCATACGTCCGGCCCTCGGGAGCGCTTTTCCAGTGTCAGCGTTCCGTACTGGTACTTCGACCGCCGCTTCACTCGGTTCATTCACGAACCTCCTGAGTGCGGCGCAGATGACACTGTGAATCTAGCACGAAATGGTCCACCTGCATCGCCGGCGTACAACCATTCGGTGTCGCGCCCTTTTGGCACCTTTACCGCGACATGTTGCTGACGACCTGAAGGGGATATCAGCATCAGGCGATCTTGCGGTTGAGCCAGTCGTTTAGAGCGGAGACACGGAATCGCCACAATTTGCCGACGTGGACACCGCAGATCTCGCCGTTTCGGGCCAAGCGCTGCAGCGTCTTGGGATGAATCTTGAGCAGGGCTGCGGCCTCATCCGAGTCAAGAAGCGGCTCGAACGACAAGGGCGCCATTGCCACAATTGGCAGTGCGGATTTCTGGTTCGAATTTTCCATTGGGGACCTCCAAGCTCTTGTTGCCGGTTTCGATTCGAATTTGCGTGCCGGTTGGTGATCGGCGGTAACTCCTACTGGCTATGGCCAGTTTCCGCGCTAGATACAACCTGACTCTCCAGCGCTTTTGTTACTCCCCAATTTAAGGGTCGTCAAACGGGCGTAGTCATTGGCAGCGAATGGAAACGGCAGGAGCCGTTAGCGGGGCAGCGAAACTGTCGTTGCCAAGGCCAGCTATCTCAGTTTCTGTTCGCTGATGGCGACGGCGACGGATGGCGGAGTGGCAGCCCGATTACGTCGGAGCAATATTTCACCAATCGCACTTTGACTGGAGACAGAATCGCATTTTTCCCGGGAAATGCAGCACGTGCGGTCGGTTCGCGAATCACACTCCAATGGCTACCTCAAAATCGATTCCCTCACCCACGCGTTGCCTAACCTCCCTAAGCCAAACTCGGGGATTCGTACCGTGAATCACGCGCCCTAGAAAGCCCAGCCCCTCGGCTGCATTGTTGCGGTTCCGACGAATGTCATCCTTTGTGATCTTCGTATACAGAGCGAGAAAGGTATCCATGTTCCGGGGCTTGGCGAAGACGTATGTAGCGTGGCCCAGCTGAGGGGTTTCGACAACCACGGCTTTCTCAACGTCGAAGATGTATTCATCGCGAAACAGATAAAGCCGGCGGGCCCGGCGTGAGAGCTGGCGATAGAAGAATGGGTCGTAATCCGCACGCCAGCTGATTTGGGAGACATCAAAGTTACCCGGAAGAAGCAGCTCGGAGCACATCCGCTGCAGCTCAGCTCGCTCGATCGCCCGATGCTCCAGCAGCAGCCGGACCTGATCCAGAGCCCGGGAGTACTGGCCGAAGCGATGATAGGTCGTTCGGGTCATCTCCAACTGTTGCTGGAAATCGGCGGGAAGTTTGACCTCCAGCCGGCTCGGCAATGCAGTCTCCCAAGCAACGAGTTCCCAGTCTCCGCGACGTTTGCGGTATTTGCCAGTTTGTACGAACGTGCCTTCGACCTCGATCTTGGTTCCCAATAGGTGCTTCCACTGATTCCAAGTGCGGTCCCAGAATGTGTGTAGGGCGGCTGGATCGAGCCAGAACTCGAGCTTTCGACGCGCATCGCGGCACAGTGCGCGGTCGTCGTAGAAGTCGCACCTACGCAGTGGAACATGGAATCGTCGGCGCCGGAGCTCCGGCGAAAACGCAAGAATACGACGAGCGAAGAATGTTCGCCCATCACGAGAAGGCTCACCAGCAACCAGAAGGGAGCCAAATCCACCGTACGGAAATATGGCCGGGGCGTCGGAATCGGTTAGCAGCGCGTCATAGCAGGCTCGCAATTCAGGCTGACCGACGATGTTGAAGGTTCGCTCCAGCGCCACGCGCTGGCTGCGAGCAGCTCCTGCCGTTTGGAGTTCCAAGTCACGTAGCTTGAAAGCTACACGCAGCTCAGAAAGAGAAGCGGTGGCTGGAATACGCAGGATCTCATACAGGGTCGGAACATCGACTCCGCCGCTGGCATGAGGTAAACGATAGAAGTAACTGCGCAGGACCTCGCAAGGCAGGAAGACCGTATTGATGCCTAGGCCTCCATGGTGAACCTCGGCCGAAACGAAGTACCGATTTCGTTTGTCCTGTTTGGGCTGGCTCACGTACCCGATTGGCACGTCGTAGAGATAACGCCTGGGACCGGCGCCCGCGTTCTTGGTGATCAAGATCTCTGTACGAACTGCATCTCCCGTAGAGACGGGAAAAGCGATGTCATCACCGATAGCGACATAAGATGCGAGAAGACGGGACACCAAAAGCTTGGTTCGATTCACGAACACACAGGTAGCGGGTTTCTCCTGCCGCTGGACACTCACCACACGCTCACAGCAGACGGGAGTGGGCGAAGACGAAATGGAGGACGTCGAAGGCATAACTCTCGGCGGGCATTATACGGTCGTCTTGCGGAAGTCCAAAACGCCGCATGGCGCATTCCAGGTGCTTCCTGTAAAATTTCGGAAAGCCGCCACGTCAGCGCCATTCGCGATGTTCTGAAAAATTCTTGATCAGCAGGCCCGGTATTTGAGTCGGTGAGGATTCCTGTCCCAAGGGGAGTGGTATTTGTAGCGGCCCTTGTTGCGGTCGTAATTCCTGTCTCGCGCTACGCCTACACGTGGTTCCGCGACATTTCTACCGACAAACACATCAGTTACGGTCGTTTGGAGCATCCGGAAAGTTCCACGGACCCGCAAGTCCTCCTGGCGGAAGCCGATCGCCTTTACTGGCTAAACAACGGCCCAAGAGCCGATCCGTTGTATGCAAAAGCCGAGAGCCTCTTCGCAAGTCGAGGCGATGCCAGGAATGAGCTCTACGCCAAGATTGGACGCCTTAGATCGGAAGCCGAGACGATGTCATTCGTCGAGCTCTCGCGATTCTTGAACGACCAGTTGCAGAACCCGATCATGCATAACGATCCCAGGTTGCGCGTCTGGTGCCTCGCCGCAAAGGGGTACACCGACATCGAGATTGATTATCGAGCGGAGAAGCAAGACTGGTTGGAGGCCCAACAGATCGCAAAAAGTCTGGGGAACGATCGTTTAGCGACCAGGGCCTCCGGTGAATTGGGCGTAATCGCTTTCCTGGAGGGAAATTCCGGCCGGGCGGCGAAGCTCTTGGGCGGAGCCCTCGTCTCAACGATGGCTAATGGCGACAAGGGCGGCCAGATTCGCTTTCTGGAAATGCTAGGAAACGGCCTAGTGGAGGTCAACCGCCCCTCTGATGCCCTCATGTTTTTTGAGCGGGCTATCAAGATAGCGGAAGCTGACGAAGATTCCGGACTTCCTTTCATGGGGTACGAGGGAAAGGCGCAAGCGCTAGTTGCGTTAGGGAGGCAAGATGAAGCAAAGAGAGTGCTCCAGGACGCACTTGCGAAGGCCCGATCGCAGCAGAAACGCGGGCATGAGGCGCAATTGCTGATTGTTCTCGGCAAGCTAGCGGCGGAAACCGGAAACAAACAAGAGGCCATCGCCGATTTGGAGGATGCGGGGCAGTTCGCAGCAAGAGTCCAGTTCTACCGAATGGAAGCTGACGCCATGTTCGAGCTGGCGAAACTTTATCGTGATTCTGGCGATCTCGTCACCGCAGACGCCCGTGCGACGCAGGGTCTCGGTGCTAGCCAACAGGTCGGTGATCGCTAT
>CAWCMU010000032.1:0-74601 GCA_963796695.1 uncultured Acidobacteriaceae bacterium
GCGCCACTTGGCGATGTTGTATCCGTAGATTGCCAGGCAAAACAGATTGGCGGGAACAAAGCCGATTTGCGCCGTGCGCACCGCGATCACGCAAATGACGGCACTATTGGCCGAGGCCACAATCCAGCCCTGCCACATGCGGCGGCCAACCAGCACCGTCGACAGAACGGTAAGAAGACAGGAAAAATAATCGAGACGAAAACCCATGGCGCCTGCAAATTCTCCGCCGCGTTTTCGGTCTGCGGCGCGCTCCATCCTTACTATGGCGCTGGGGGTAGCCGGTTGTCTGGCAGATCAGTCACATGGGCCGGTGAGCAGAATCACAACCGGCGGGATTGCAACTCTTCTTACTGCTTACCCGTGCCGGTGGCGAAGTGCTCGGTCCTGTCGAGTGATCTGCCGGGCCGCATCGCGAGCGGCGGGTCTGGTTGCCGGGATGCAAGCGTATCGAGGAACGACACCAGCGCCGTCGACCTCAGCCGGATTGAGATTCTTGCCATAGGCGGGCATGTTGCCGCCGCCCTGTACCACCTGGCGCACCAGTTGATCATGCGTTTTGCGGACGGCGACGCTGTCGAGCTCGGGCCCGCGCATTCCGCCGGTGCCGCCGATGGAGTGGCAGTTGCGGCATTGCTTCTCCTGGAAGACCGCTGCGCCCTGGCGCTCCAGCGGCGAGCGTCCTTCAGATACTTGCACCGGCACGGGATCGCTGCTCCACGCGTTCATGATCGGGCTCCACGGAGTGTAGCCGGCCAGATGCGTCAGCGTGCCCAGAGCGACGGCTGTCGAGCAGGATCGTGACCACGGCGATGGGACGGCGCTTCCAGCTCTTCTCGCCTTCACCGGCGAAGAACGGCAAGCACACCAGAAATCCGATGATGACGACCGGCCCGATCAGCAGGGCGGGCGTCTCCATCTCCGGCGGCAGATAGGCCAGCAGAGCATACAGCCACTGGAAGAAGTAATCCGGCTTGGGAACCGTCTGCACGATCGTCGGATCGGGCTGTCCGTTGGGACCGAAAGGCCCGAAGAACGCCGCGCACGCCATGCACGCTGAAGATGATGATGGCGGCGAAGAACATGTCTTTCCAGACCGCGCCGGGCACAAAGGGCATGCCGTCTTTCTGCGTCAGTTCTTCGTACTCTTGATCGTAGGTCGAGCGGCGCACTATTCGTGCCGGGCATGGGCCATTCATTGATGCCGAGCTTCAGCACCATCAGCAGGTGCAGCGAGACCAAAGCGATCAGCAGTCCGGGAATGACGAACACATGGAAGGCGAAGAATCGCGACAGCGTATCGCCGGCAATGATCGGGCCGCCAAGCAGCAGGTGTACCACCCATGCTCCAATGAACGGCACGCGTCCGCAAATGGCGGCGCCGATGCCTAACCCCCAGTAGGCGTCCTGATCGAAGCGCAGCACCTGTCCGGTGAAGGCCATGCCCAGCGTCATCAGCAGCAGGAACACGCCGACGATCCAGGTCAGCTCGCGGGGAAACTTGTAGGCGCCGAACAACGCCACCTGCACCATGTGGATGAGCACGATGGCGACCATGAAGTTCGATCCCCAGCCGTGCACGGCGCGCAGGAACCAGCCCAGGGTGACGCCGTGATTCAGATACTGCAGGCTGTTCCACGCTTCTCCGGCCGAAGGCACGTAGATGAGCGCCAGCATGATGCCGGTGAAGATCTGGAGCATGAAGACAGTGAGCGCGGCGCTGCCGAAGACGTAGAACCAACTCGCCGATCGCGCGGGGAACCGGGTGCGTCCATCGTCTCGCTTGATCACCGGTTCGACCTTCAGCCGCTGCTCGAACCAGTCGCCGATCTTGGCTAGCCTTGACATCCCTTGCTCCCTCGTTTGCAGGCTGGCGGTGGTGGACAACGTCGGCAGTTGTCCGCCCTCGATCATCAGGTGGCCATTCTCGACTTTGTAGTGATACTCAAACAGCCCGCGCGGCGGCGGCCCCGAGGCGCGCGCGCCGTCACGGTAATACACGCCGCCGTGGCATGGACACATAAACAGTCCCGACTGCGGGAACCAGCGCACCGGGCATCCCAGATGCGCGCAGTTGATGGCGAACACCTGGAACTTTTCGCCCTGCAACGCGACGTACCCAGCAGGGAATGTTGTCGGTCTCGCCGTCCCAGGCATTGGAGATGGGATTCTTGTACTTGGCAAGCCGGGTCTGGCCTTCGGGAAACTCGTCCAGTTCGCCCAGGTCGATCCACTTGTGATACTTTCCGCCTTCGCCGCGAAGAACTGGCGCCAGCAGATAGCCGACCACCGGGGTAGCCAGCACAACGACAGCCAGGCCATTCAACAATGCGCCAATCTTGACGAACATTTGCCGTCGGGTGACATCCTGGTCGCTCATTGCTGTCCTCCGGGCGAAGTGGTAGTGGTTGCGGACGATGTGGCCGGTGCAGCAGGAGAAGCCGTCGCTGCGCCTGCCGGGCGTTGCGCCGCCAGCCAGGCCACTACGTCGGTAATCTGCTCGTCGCTCATGGGATGTCCGGGCACGTTGTTGCGCCAATCGGGCGCGTTGAAGTCCGGGCGCCCCGTGATCACGATGGTCCGCAAGCCCTGATCGGTAATCAGGCTGAGATAGTTGCGGATTGACGATCGAGCCGACCTTCGTGCTGCCCTTGCCGTCGGCGCCGTGGCACGATGCGCAGAACGTCGCAAACGCCGCTGCGCCCTGCTGTGCATTGCCCGCGCGCCTTCGCCGCATAAGGAGGAGCGGTGACACCTTGCAGCGGTCTGCGACTGTCCCCAGCGCTGGCGCATGCCGTGGATGATGGCGTCCACCTGCTTGGCGGTCAGCATGCCGCCTTCACTTTCCGCAAACGCCGACATCGCCGTACCCGGTCTGTCCTTTGGAGATGGCGTTCCGCAACGCATCGTCGTCCACAATGGCGAGGTAAACCGGATCGCCGATCGGCGGCGCTGGCCCCTGCTTGCCTTGCGCGCCGTGACATCCGGCGCAGTTCTGCCTGTAAAAACCACCGGATCAAGAATGTCGGTCGGGCGCTGTACCACACTGTCAGGGCCCGGCTTTCCCGGCAAGTTGCAGCCGGTCAGCGTCAACAGACCGCCGGCCATCAGCAGGGTGAAGAACGAGGCGAGCGTTCATCGCTTGTCCTCGTGATCGCGTTCGTGCATCAGGCCGGGAGCTTCAATGCCGGCTCGCAAGGCCAGCGGGAGATTCTCCGAGGTCCACACCTTGTTCTGGCGTTTCACGACCAGTCCGGCAACCACGCCAAAGGCCACCTGCGAAACTGCGAACCACCACCAGTTAATTCGCTGGTCGAGCATGGGGTTAACGAATCCCATGATGTGGTAGAGCAAGCCCGTCCAGAGCAGCGGTCCAATGATTCCGCCCAACAGAACCGGGCTGCGCGGCAGCAGCGGCAGCATGGCGCCGTAGAGAAGTCCCACCAGCAGGCACATGGTGAGGTGCATGGCCAGCGCGAACAAGAACCAGCCCATCTGGAAGTGCATCATCGCTTCAATGGATGGCGTCGCCGAGGGCGCATAGAGCGTTCCTGCCAGCAGGTTGATGGGATACCAGATGCTGTGAAAGAAGATCAGGCCGTACAGCACGGCTAAGATGGCCATCGCCACGCCGCCAGCCAGTCCGCCCTTCACGCCGGCAGAGATCGGGTAGATCTTAAGCGGCAACCAGGCGCGCTGTACCTCTGCTGCCGATGCGACTCGCATGACTTCGCATGGCGGCACCACCGCAGCGGGTTCTTCGGCCGCCACCGGCACGATTTCGTGATGCTCGTGAGGCAGCACCTGGCGGAACCATCCAACGGCGCCGCAGATTGCCAGAATCCCACCCAGCACGCTCACGGTGGCGTCGGTGAGAAGTCCCGGCAAAGGTCAACGCTGTACCCAGCGCCATGGCGAATGGCCATGCGGTCGGCGCCGGCATCACGACACCCGGCCTCGCGGAATTATCCCTGGCTTGCGTCTCGTTGCTCATGAATCAATGTGCGAAAGGCCGCGGCTTTCGCCGGCGACCCTTCTCGGCAAATTTCACCGTGTAATGAAATACACCACTGACAACACTACGACCCAGATCGCGTCCACGAAATGCCAGTACATGGCGAACACGCTGACCCGATCCGCATGCTCTTGCTGCACGCCGCCAAACAGCGTGAACAGCAAAATAATGGTCAGACCGGTAGCTCCTACAATTACGTGAAAGGCGTGCAACCCCACCAGCGAGTAAAAGGTTGTTCCAAACAGATTAGTGCTGATGGTCAGGCCGTCGGTATAGATCAGCCGATACCATTCCTTCGCGGTTCCGATCAGGAAGATGACGCCCAGCGCGATGGTCACAAACCAGAAGATGCTGAAGACCTTGATGTTGCCGCGGTGCAGCGCCTTCTCCGCCAGCAGGATCGTCAGGCTGCTGGAGAACAGACAGATCGACGTGAAGTAGGGGACGTCAAGCACCTGGGCCGGCGTGGGACCGCTGATGCTTTTGCCCGCGTAATACAGGTAGGCCACGACGAAGATGCTGAAGATGGCGGACTCCGCCATGATCAGGAACCACATGCCGACCTTGCCGCGCATGTTTGCGGACAAAGGCATCTCAGTTTGCGGCACGGTGATTGTCGTTGCTGCCAACCCGTTCTCTCCTCTGACTGCTTCTGAGCCGACACACAGCTGTGCGACCCGGCCCTTTGCGCTTTGAGAGGCGCAGCTTCAGCTGCGTAACCCTCAGCTTTATTTCCGTCATTACGGGCGGCCTTGAAGGGGCGTACCTTCAGGTACGCCGTTAGCCAAGCGCCCCTAATTTTTGTCGTTCCGAGCGGGCCTTCAGCCCGCGAGGAATCTGCTTTTCAGCGGCTTCACTCGTACTTCCAATCCGGATCGTCCGGATGCTTCAAATCCCATAGCGGTCGCCGGCTCCTGACCTCCGGCAAAGTCGCAAAGTTGTAATCCGGCGGCGGCGACGTGGTGGTCCACTCCAGCGTCCACGCATCCCAGGGATCGTTCCCGGCAATCTTGCCTTTGTAGTACGACCGGATAACGTTGACCACCCACACCAAAACACCCAGCGCCTGGAAGATCACGCCGATGGAGATAATCAGGTTCCACGAATCCCATCCGCGTCCCGGCTCGTAGGTATAAATGCGGCGCGGCATGCCCAGGATCCCGGGAATGTGCATGGTGTCGAACGTCAAATGGAAACCGATCAGGAACAGCCAGAAATGCCATTTGCCCAGTTTCTCGTCGAGCAATCGGCCCGTGACTTTGGGATACCAGTAATACGCGCCGGCAAATATGGCGAATACGATTCCACCCAGGATCACATAGTGGAAGTGGGCAATCACGAAATACGAATTGCCCAGCTGCCAGTCAAACGGCGCAGCTGACAGCATGATGCCGGTCAATCCGGCAATGAGAAACTGGCACAGGAAGGCAACGCAGAACATCATGGCCACGGTGTAGCGGATCTTTCCGCCCCACATGGTGCCTAACCAGTTGAAGATCTTTATCCCGGTCGGGACCGCGATGGCCGCCGTGGAAGCCACAAAGAACGCGTTTGCGTAGGAGGTCATCCCGATGGTGAACATATGGTGCGCCCACACGCTCAGGCTGATGAAGCCTATGGCCAAGGTCGCGGCAACCATGACCGAGTAGCCGAAGATCGGCTTGCGCGAAAACACTGGAATGACTTCGTGAGACGATGGCGAACGCCGGCAGCACCAGGATGTAGACCTCGGGATGTCCGAAGATCCAGAAGAAATGCATCCAGATGACCGCCGATCCGCCGGCCTGCGTATCGAAGAAGTGGGCGCCCAGGTAGCGGTCGAGCAACAGCATGATTTGGGCGGCGGTCAGCGGTCCAATGGCGATGACGACCAGGAACGCCATGACCGAATTCATCCAGACGAACAGCGGCATTCGTCCCAGCGTCATGCCGGGACAGCGCATACACAAAATTGTAGTAAGAACGTTCAACGCCGTGCCGACGCTGCCGAAGCCGCTTATCAATATCCCGATAATCCAATAATCGGTGCTGTGCCCAACCGAGAAAGCGGGAGAAGTGAGCGGAGCGTAGGCGAACCAGCCGACATCGGGAGCAGTCCCGGCGCCGTACAGCCCGCTGCCGCCGACGAAGCTGAAATACAGGATGATGCCGCCCAGGGCGCTCATCCAGAAGCTCCACGCGTTCAAGCGTGGAAACGCCATATCGCGCGCGCCGATCATCAGCGGCACTGCATAGTTGGCAAATCCGAAAACGATGGGCATGGCCGCAAAGAAAATCATGGTCGTGCCATGCATGGTGAACAGGCGGTTAAACGTTTCCGGCGAGATGAAATGGTTGTGCGACACAGCCAACTGCACGCGCATCAGGGAGGCTTCGATGCCGCCGATCACTAGAAAGATGATGCCGTACCCGAAGTACATCAGCCCAAGCTTCTTGTGATCGACCGTGACAATCCAGTCGTGCAGCACCTGGACGAGCGGGCGCGAGCCTTCCTGCTCCACGGCGGGAATCATCGGGCGCGACATCGGTTGGGCGTCGAACATCAAGCTCTCCCTGGCTCTAGTGCAAGCTCATCAGATACGCCACCAGCGTATCCACGTCCTGCTGCTCCAGTTGCATGGCCGGCATCAGGCAGCCGGGCTTAATGGCATCCGGGTCCTTCACCCACAGTTCCAGATTTTCTTTGGTATTTGTGGCTGCGCCGGCAGCGATGGTGCTGCGGCTCATCAAATGCGTCAGGTCAGGCCCAAACTTCCCGTTTGCTCCGGTGCCGGCGATGGTATGGCAGTTGACGCAGGCATTCGACTCGAACACCTTTCGCCCAGCCGCCACCTGCTCCGACTGGACAGCCGGACTTTTCTGTTGCTGCACCCAGCGCTGAAAATCTTCAGGACTGTCCACGATGACCGACAGTAGCATCTTGGCGTGCTGTGTACCGCAATACTGTGCGCACTGGCCGACAAAGGTTCCTGTCTCATGCGGGTCAATCCACATCTCATTTTTGCGATTCGGAATCAAGTCGGTCTTGCCTGCCAGTTGCGGAACCCAGAAACTGTGATCGGTATCGGCGGACAGCAGGGTGATGTGCGTTGGAGTCGCCTCTGTAGTCTTGCTCAGTGGGACATGCAGCTCGTTAGCTGTAATAAATCCGTAGCCCGGGTATTGAAACTCCCACCAGAACTGGTGCCCGATCGCCGTGACCTCGACGTGATCCACGGGAAATTCTGCGTCCTCGATGGCGTGAATGACACGGGCCGACGCCAGAAATAACACCACGACGATCAGAATAGGGATGACCGTCCAGGCCAGTTCCACCTGATTGCTGCCGTAAATCTGCGGAGGCTCCCGCCCGTCATCGGAAGGCCGTCCGCGAAACTTGATCGCGGCGTACACGATAAGGCTGAACACGACCAGGAAGATTGCCAGGCAAATCGACATTACAAACAGCGACAAATGATAGATATCGTGCGCAGGAGTGGAGGACGGGCGGAAAATCGAGGGAACTGCCGAGGGTGCTGCCTGGCCAAACAGCGGCGCACTGCACGCCAGAAGGAGAAGCAACATCAGGAGCAGCACGGCCGGTCGCGCGCTCCAACTCCATCTATTATCGCCGCACGGTTTTGGTGGCGCCGAGCGCTTGCGTTCGCAATTCGGCATTGGCAAATACATGGACCGCACCAAATGACTGTTAGTTACGGCTATGGGTTAAACGCTTTGCCAAACCTGCTGGCTGGACGAAGTCAACAGCCAACAGCGGCCCTTCTTCATGGGAAGGTACTCCGCGCAAGAATGATGACCACGAAGTACGATCAAAACCCCGAGCTTCCGTGTCCACCGAGGAAACATACAAAGGCCATAAAAAGGAATGTTTCGCTTTATACCTTTAATAGGAAGGATTTGCAATAGTTCATTCTCCATGCAACCGGAAGAAGTTACAGTCACGTTATTCAAAAATGAAAACTCGCGACGTGACAGAGCATAAGGACAAATCGACACGCAATTTTCACAAACGGTATGCCGATCGCAATCGCGCTATGCTAGACGACGGCGATTAAAGACGTATCCCACAATGTCGGTGGTATGGTTCGGTTTATGCACGTCTTTAAAGCTGGGAATGTTTGTTTGCTTCTATCGGGCTTTGGGTTACAATGTGCGACATCTTAAATCTGAGTCAACTCCTTTACTGCCCAGTTGATCTGCTCTGCTCACGAGCGCGGCGGGTCTTTTAAAGCTCCATCAGTTTTGGCGCGTGAACGACTGAGTGAATGTTCATGGATTGCGCTCCAGAAATATTCACGGGTGATAACTCGCGGAAGTTTTGCTGACTGCGTTTTGACCGACGGGCAAGAACGCGGCAGCTACTCGGCGTTACCAAGAGGTTCCGGCAATGATTCCACAGCAGGCTCGAACAGTTTCCAGCAGCAACATGGATCAACTAGCCATCAACACCATTCGCACCCTCGCCATCGATGGCGTGCAGAAAGCCAATTCCGGACATCCCGGCACGCCGCTGGGCGCAGCTCCCACGGCATATACCCTGTGGCAGCGATTTCTCCGTTACGATCCGCAGGCGCCGATGTGGCCGAATCGTGATCGCTTTGTGCTCTCCTGCGGACACGCTTCCATCTTGCTGTATGCGCTGATTCATCTCGCCGGCATTCGAGCGGCCAATCCAAGTTACGAGAATCTCGACCGCGATGCCGTCACCATCGATGACCTTAAGACCTTTCGCCAAGCGGGTAGTCGCTGCCCGGGCCATCCGGAATATGGTTGGACCAGCGGCGTCGAGAGCACGACCGGCCCGCTCGGTCAGGGCGTTTCGACCAGCGTAGGCATGGCGATCGCGAGCGCCTGGTTGGGTGCTACTTATAATCGTCCCGACTTCAGGCTGTTCGACTTCAATATCTACGCGCTGTGCGGTGACGGCGACATGATGGAAGGTATTTCCAGCGAAGCTGCCTCGCTGGCTGCCCATCTCAAGCTGTCGAACCTCTGCTGGATCTACGACAGCAATCGCGTGACGATCGAAGGCCACACCGACCTTGCCTTCACTGAAGACGTTGCCGCCCGCTTCATGGGATATGGCTGGGAAGTCACGCGCGTCACCGATCCTAACGATATTGAGTTAGTCGAGCGCGGGCTGAAGAGATTCCACGCTTCGAAAGATCGTCCGACCTTGATCATCGTGCATAGCCATATTGGCTATGGAGCGCCGCACAAACAAGACACCTCTGCGGCCCACGGCGAGCCGTTGGGGCCGGAAGAAGTTCGGCTCACCAAAGAGTTTTTCGGATTTTCGCCTGACGAATCCTTTGTGGTGCCGGACGGCGTGCGCGAACACTTTGCTGCCCAGATGGGCGCGCGTGGCGGCAAGCTGCGTAAAGAATGGGACGGGATATACAAGCGCTATGCCGCGCAATATCCCGATCTCGCCGACGACCTTGATCGCATGAATAAGCGCGAGATGCCGGCTGACTGGGAAAAAGCGTTACCCAGCTTCGCCACGAATGTCGCTGGCATGTCAACGCGTGACGCATCCGGCAAGGTGCTGAACGCCGTCGCGCAAAAAGTTCCGTGGATCCTCGGCGGCGCGGCCGACTTGTATCCCAGCACCAAAACACGGCTGGAGTTCGAGTTTGCCGGCGACTTCCAGCATGAAGGCGAGTTGGGCAATTACAAGGGCCGCAACTTTCACTTCGGCATCCGCGAACATGCCATGTGCGCCATCGTCAACGGAATGGTGTTGACTGGGCTGCGTGCCTTCGGCTCAGGATTTTTGATCTTCACCGATTATGCGCGTGGCTCGATCCGGCTTTCCTCCCTGATGGACATTCCCGCGTTGCACATCTGGACGCACGACACCATCAGTCTGGGCGAGGATGGCCCAACGCACCAGCCCATCGAACAGCTAGTTTCGTTGCGCGCCGTGCCCGGCATGCTGGTGATTCGCCCGGCAGACGCAAACGAGATGGTGGAAGCCTATCGCGTGGCGCTGTCGCTGAAGGACCGCCCTTGCGAGCTCATCTGCAGCCGCCAGGCATTGCCCATCTACGACCGCAGCAAGTTTGCAGCGGCCAGCGGTCTGGCGAAGGGAGCGTATGTGATGGTTGATGCTCCCGACGGCATACCCGACGTGATCCTGATTGGCTGCGGCAGCGAAGTTGGGTTGTGCGTGCAGGCCCACGAAAAGCTGACGGCGAATGGCGTGAAGACGCGCGTGGTCAGCATGCCCTGCTGGGCGCTATTTGATGCGCAGGACGAGGCCTATCGCAACGGTGTGCTGCCGCCCTCAATCGGCGCGCGCGTAACCGTGGAAGAAGCCTCGCCCATCGGATGGGATCGTTATGCCGGCCGCACCGGCGTGGTCCTGGGCATGCGTACCTTTGGCATGTCGGCTCCGATGAAGGTGGTGATGGAGCACTTCGGCTTCACCGTCGATCACGTGGTCGCTTCAGCCATGCAGGCGATTGCCAACTCGAAGTAGAGAAGAATTTCGTAAAATCAAGCTGTACCCCAATGTGGGAGCACATCATGTCGAACGGAATGTCGGATGCCTTTGTGTTTTTCGGAGCAACAGGCGATCTGGCCTACAAACAGATTTTTCCATCACTCCAGGACCTGATTCGCGATGAGGGATTCAACCTTCCCATCATCGGCGTTGCCAAGGCGGGTTGGAATCTCGATCAGCTCAAGGAGCGGGCGAAGGACAGCTTGGAGCAGCACGGCGGCCTGGAGCAAAAAGCTTTTGAGAAACTCTCAAGCCTTTTGCACTATGTCGATGGCGATTATGCCGACCCGGCCACGTTCACCGAGCTGCGCAAGCAGTTGGGCGATGCCAAAGCTCCGCTGCATTACCTCGCAGTGCCGCCAAGCCTGTTTGGAACCGTCGCCGAACAATTGGCGAAATCGGGCTGCGCCACCAACGCACGCGTCGTGGTCGAGAAACCATTCGGTCACAACCTTCCTACCGCGCAGCAGTTGAACAAAATCCTGCACCAGTATTTTCCGGAAGAGAACATTTACCGCATTGACCACTACCTGGGCAAAGAACCGGTGCAGAACATCCTGTACACGCGCTTTGCCAATCCGGTCTTCGAGCCCATCTGGAACCGGCAGTACGTGCGAAGCATCCAGATCACCATGGCGGAGAATTTCGGCGTTAGTGATCGCGGCAAGTTCTACGATGAGACCGGTGCCCTGCGCGACGTAGTACAGAATCACATGTTGCAGGTGATGGCCAACCTAACCATGGATCCGCCCACTGGTGAAGAACACGAGGCAGAGCGCGATTCCAAGGCCGCACTGTTGAAAGCGGTTCGCCCGCTGAAGCCGGAAGATGTGGTACGCGGACAATATGAGGGCTATAGGAAGGTTCCCGGGGTAGCGCCTGGCTCGACGGTCGAGACGTATATTGCCGTGAAGCTCTTCATCGATAGCTGGCGCTGGGAGGGCGTGCCTATTTATATTCGCGCCGGCAAAGAATTGCCCGTGACTTGCATGGAGGCGCTGGTTGAGTTCAAGCGTCCCCCGCGCGAAACCTTCCATGAGATCGTACCGCTGCGCTCGTCGCACCTGCGGATGCGCGTCAGTCCCGACATCAGCATTGGCTTGGGCGTGCGCGTGAAAGTTCCGGGCGAGAGAATGGTCGGTCAGGACGTTGAGTTGAATCTCAAGAGCCATGCGACAGCAGACATGCCGCCGTATCAGCGGTTGTTGGGAGATGCGATGCGCGGCAACGGTGAGTTGTTTGCGCGCCAGGATCTGGTGGAAGCACAATGGCGCATTGTGCAGCCGATTCTCGACAACGTCACTCCCGCATATGAGTACAAGACCGGCACGTGGGGACCGGACGAGGCCGACCGGCTTATCGGATCCGACGGCCCGTGGGTCGACCCGACTCCGCCGCAAGAGGACAAATGAGTCAGCGCGCAGACCTGGTCTTTTTGTTTGATGTCGACAACACGCTGCTGGACAACGATCGTCTGCAGAATGATCTGTTTCAACATATTGGGAAGGAGTTTGGCGCCAAGGCCCGAGCTCGTTATCTCGCCATCTTCGAGGAACTGCGCAGCGAGTTGGGATACGCAGACTATCTGGGTGCGCTAGAACGTTATCGCTTGGAGCGCATGCACGATCCCCGATTGTTGAAGGTCGCCAACTGGCTGGTGGACTACAAATTTTCCGCCCGGCTTTATCCCGGCGCGCTCGACGTGATTAAACGGGTGAGGCGCTGGGGCCAGGTAGCGATTCTGTCGGATGGAGACGCCGTCTTCCAGCCGCGCAAGGTCGCGCGGTCAGGCTTGTGGAAAGCATTTGGCGGGCACGTGCTGATCTTCATTCACAAGGAAAATGAATTGGCTGCAGTCGAGCGCATATATCCCGCGTGGCATTACGTCATGGTCGACGACAAATTACGCTTGCTGGAAGCCATCAAAGACATCTGGCGGGAGCGAGTCACGACTGTCTTTCCGCGGCAAGGTCACTACGCGCACGACAAGAAAGCTATCGAGAAGTACAGGCCCGCTGACATCAGCATTCGGCGTATCGCCGATCTGCTGGATCATAAACGAACAGATTTTCTCGGCGAGTAGAGCGGAGGTATCAGATGAAAGCCACGCAGCAATTACATGATGCCGGCCAAAGTCTTTGGCTGGACAACATCACTCGCGAAATGCTCGACAGCGGCACCCTCAAGCGCTACATCGACGAGCTATCGGTCACGGGCCTCACATCGAATCCCACCATCTTCGATCACGCCATCACCCACAGCAAGTCCTACGACGCGCAGATCGGCAAGCTGGTGTCCGGCGGTCTCTCGGCGGAAGATGCGTTCTTCGAACTTGCCGTGGATGACTTGCGGCGTGCTGCCGACCTGTTCGCTCCCATTCATGAGCGGACTGCGACGGTAGACGGTTGGGTGTCGCTGGAAGTTTCTCCGCTACTGGCCTATGACCCGACGACCACAGTGAAGGTCGCGAAGGCGTTGCACGCGAAGGCGGCGCGTCCGAATCTGTTCATCAAAATTCCGGGAACGAAAGAGGGCAGGACTGCCATCGAAGAAGCGATCTTCGCCGGGGTCTCGGTGAACGTGACGCTGCTTTTCGATCGCGATCATTATCTTGGTGCGTCCGATGCTTACATGCGCGGGCTCGAACGCCGCGTGCAGGCTGGACTTAGCCCGGACGTTCGCTCTGTCGCGTCGCTGTTCGTCAGCCGCTGGGACAAGGCAACGATGGATAAACTGCCCACAGATCTGCGCGATAAGCTTGGTCCGGCCATCGGTCAGCAGGCGTATAAAGCCTATCGCGATGTGCTGGAGTCGGACCGCTGGCAGCGACTGGCGAACGTAGGAGCGCGCGCCCAGCGCCTGTTGTTTGCCAGCACAGGGACAAAGGATCCGAAAGCGTCCGACGTCCTCTACATCGGCGCTTTGGCTGCGCCCAACACCGTGGATACCATGCCCGAACAAACTCTACTGGCCTTTGGGGAGCACGGAAAAGTCGGCGGCGTTATTCCCCGCGATGGCGGCAATTGCGAACAGGTGTTAGCGGCCTGTAGCAATGCCGGCATTGACTTGACGAAGCTAGCTGCAGATTTGCAGTCGGAAGGCGCGACTTCATTCGACGATTCATGGAAAGAACTGCTGGGCTCGATCGAAAGCAAGAGCAAGGCGCTGAAGTAACACGCCAAGCGGCGGATGATAAGGTGCATCGCCGTTTGGATTGTGCCGATCGTTCTGTCCGTTTCGACGAATTCTATTAGTTGGGCCGCTACAGCCCTGAACCATCGCTATTAACCAGGAGTTGAAAATGCCGGAAGCAAAGATGACGACCCATCGACCCATCGACACCCCAGCCTGGAAGGCGTTGCAGGCGCATTACGAAAAAATCAAGGACGTTCATCTCCGGCAGTTATTCGCCCAGGACCCACAACGTGGGACACGGCTCACAGCCGAAGGTCCTGGTCTCTATTTGGACTACTCAAAGCAGCGGGTCACTGACGAAACCATGCAACTGCTGCTGCAACTGGCGCGGGAACGCGGCGTAGAAGCGCGGCGCGACGCCATGTTCCGCGGCGAGAAGATCAACATCACGGAAAAGCGCGCCGTCCTGCATGTAGCTCTGCGCGCCCCCAAGGGAACCACGATCGAAGTTGACGGCAAAGACGTGGTCCCCGAGGTTCACGCTGTCCTCGATAAGATGGCGGCCTTCTCGGATCGCGTGCGCACTGGCGAGTGGAAGGGTCACACTGGCAAGCCCATCAAGAGCGTGATTAACATCGGCATCGGTGGATCCTATCTGGGCCCGGAAATGGCTTATGATGCGCTGCGCGATTTCGCCGATCCAAAGCTGAAGTTTCGCTTTGTCGCCAACGTCGATGGCGCAGCTTTTGTCGATGCCACTCACGATCTCGATGCCGCCGAGACGCTATTCATCATCTCCTCGAAGACCTTCACCACTCTGGAGACCATGACCAATGCGGCTACCGCTCGCAAGTGGATCGTGGATTCGCTGAAGGCAGATTCAGCCGTGGCCAAGCACTTTGTTGCTGTCTCGACCAACGCCGAAGGCGTCGCGAAGTTCGGCATCGATACCGCCAACATGTTCGGCTTCTGGGACTGGGTCGGCGGGCGCTACTCCATGGACTCGGCTATCGGACTTTCGACGATGATTGCCGTCGGTCCGAAGAATTATCAAGAACTCCTTGCTGGCTTTCATGACATGGACGAGCATTTCCGGACCACGCCGCTGGAGAAGAACCTGCCCGCCCTTATGGGACTTCTGACAGTGTGGTACAACAATTTTTTTGGTGCGCAAACGGTCGGCATCATGCCGTACTCGGACAACATGAAGCGCTTCCCAGCTTACCTGCAACAGCTCCAGATGGAGAGCAACGGCAAGCACGTCGACCTGGAAGGCAATCATGTTGAGTGGCAGACTGGGCCGATCATCTGGGGCGAGCCCGGTACCGATGGCCAACACTCGTTCTATCAGCTCATCCATCAGGGGACGAAACTGATTCCGTGCGACTTCATCGGTTTCTGCCAGCCGCTCAGTCCGCTTAAAGTGCAGCACGATTACCTGATGGCGAACGTGCTCGCGCAGGCGGAAGCGCTGGCCTTCGGTAAAACGGCAGAAGAGTTGAAGGCAGAAGGCTCGCCCGACTTCCAGACGCCGTTCCGCGTTTGCGAAGGCAACCGGCCGACCAACACGATTCTCGCCGATAAGCTTACGCCGCGTACGCTGGGCACGCTGGTCGCGCTTTATGAACACAACGTGTTCACCCAAGGTGCGATCTGGAATATCGATTCGTTCGATCAGTGGGGCGTCGAGTTGGGCAAGGTACTGGCGAAGCGCATTATTCCAGAGTTGGAGAGCGCCGGGGCACCGCAATTGAAGCACGACAGCTCAACCAATGCACTGATCACTCGCTATCGCAAATCGCTGGGCAGGAGTTAGGTTCCGCATGAACGCGGCCACGGGCTCGCCGGATCCACATGCAGCGCTAAAGAAGACGGCGGCGGAGTACGCGCTCCGCTATGTCGAGTCGGGCATGACCGTCGGGCTGGGCACGGGATCGACCGCGATCTTCGCGATCCGACGCATTGGTGAGCTTCTGCGCAGCGGAGAGCTGAAGAACATTGTCGGCTTCGCGACCTCCAAAGCTTCGGCGGCCTCAGCTACTGAGCTTGGTATTCCGATGTTACCCGACGATCTGCCGAAATCGATCGACGTCACTATCGACGGCGCCGATGAAGTCGATCCGCAGCTCAACTTGATCAAGGGTGGCGGCGGAGCTTTGTTGCGCGAGAAGCTGGTGGCCCAGGCGACGGGGCGAGAGATCATCGTGGTCGACGAGAGCAAGCTGTCGTCGCGGCTGGGCACGTTGCATGTGCTGCCCATCGAGGTGCTTCCGTTCGGCTGGCGCTCGCAGGCGCGATTTCTCGAGTCCCTGGGAGCCAAGTACAAAGTTCGGCAGGCCGCCGATGGCCGGGAATATCTGACAGACCAGGGAAACCTGATTCTGGATTGCAATTTTGGGCCCATCGCCGACTGTACGAAACTCGCATTGCAGCTGGAAGCACGCGCCGGAATCGTAGAGCACGGCCTTTTTCTGAATCTGACGCACTCCGTCATCGTGAGCAGCCCCAGCGGCGTGCGCGAGTTAATGCCCAAGTAGAAACGCAACCGTATATCTTGTTGCTGTACTGAAAGCGGCAACGCTGTCCCCACAAATCATGCCATCTTCAGCCCCACTACCTGATCCCAAACCTGCAACCGACGCCGAGACCACCCGCCTCAATTTGGCCGCACGGCCTGACAATCCCTGGTGTCGCTGGGCCACCTATTTAAGCGAGCGACAGTGGGGAACAGTGCGCGAGGACTACAGCGCCGATGGTTCCGCCTGGGAATATTTCTCGCACGATCATGCGCGCAGCCGGGCCTACCGCTGGGGTGAGGACGGCATCGCAGGCTTCTGCGATGAGAAGGAAATCCTGTGTATGGGAATCGCGTTATGGAATGGCAAAGACGCGATTCTGAAGGAACGCCTCTTCGGGCTCAGCAATGGGCAGGGCAATCATGGCGAAGATGTCAAAGAACTTTACTACTACCTCGATGCCACGCCGACCTGCTCCTACGCCAAGATGTTGTACAAGTATCCGCATGCTGAATTTCCCTATCAGCAATTAGTCGACGAAAATCATCGCCGTGGTCTGAACGATCCCGAATACGAGCTGATGGATACCGGCATTTTCGCCGACGATCGTTACTTCGACGTGTTTGTGGAGTACGCGAAGGCCGGCGGAGACGACGTGCTCATGCGCATTACCGTCCACAACCGCGGACCGGAGGCGGCCACACTTACCCTGCTGCCGCAAATTTGGTTTCGTAACACCTGGAGTTGGGGGCGGGACCCCAAACGGCCGCTGCTGTCCAAGGTAAGTGCTTCGCGACTATCGGCGGCGCATCCCACATTGGGGGAGTTTCGCTTCGATTTTGATGCTCCTGATGAAATAATCTTCAGCGAAAACGAGACCAATAGCCTGCGGGTTTTCGGTAGCGGGACTGCCCAGGGATATTTCAAAGACGCGTTTCACGAATACGTGATTCGAGGAGCAAAAGAGGCGGTCAATCCTGAATTTCGTGGCACGAAGGCCGCCGGGGTGTATCGCCTCAACCTGGCCGCGAAGGGCAGCGCAACGGTGCGGCTGCGCATGCTTGGGGCGACGTCCGCAGCCGACGCGTTCACCGGTTTCGACCAGGTGTTCGTCGATCGTATTCGTGAAGCCGACGAATTTTACGCCAACGTCCACGCCGGGCTTGATAACGACGAGGCGCGGCGGGTGCAGCGGCAAGCCCTCGCCGGAATGTTGTGGAACCGCCAGTGCTATCACTACAACATTTTCGATTGGTTACAGGGAGATCCCAGTCAGCCGCCACCTCCGGAGCAGCGTAAACAGGGGCGCAATCACGATTGGGAGCACCTTAACAGCGATGAAGTTTTATCCATGCCGGACAAGTGGGAGTACCCGTGGTTTGCCGCCTGGGACCTGGGTTTCCACTGCATCGCGCTTTCGTTGGTTGATCCGGAATTCGCCAAACGTCAACTGGTCCTCCTGGGGCGCGAGTGGTACATGCATCCCAGCGGACAGTATCCCGCCTATGAGTGGAATTTTGGCGACGTGAATCCGCCGGTGCACGCCATTGCCGCGTTCCGCATCTACCGCTTGGAGCAACTGCGCACCGGCAAAGGCGACCGTTCGTTTCTGGAGCGCATGTTCCACAAGTTGATGATCAACTTCACCTGGTGGGTCAATCGCCAGGACGCGCAGGGGCGAAACATTTTTCAAGGCGGATTTCTTGGCCTGGATAATATCGGGGCGTTCGACCGCTCCCAGCCCTTGCCGACTGGCGGCACCATCAACCAGTCTGACGGCACCTCCTGGATGGCGATGTACGCCTTGAACCTGATGCGCATCGCGCTCGAACTGGCGCGTGAAGATTACATCTACGAAGACATCGCCAGTAAATTCTTCGAACACTTTCTCTACATCGCGCGCGCTATGACCGATATGGCCGGCCAGGGAATCGGCTTCTGGGACGAAGGAGAGAGCTTCTATTACAGCGTGCTCAGCTTGCCGGACGGCCAGAACATCCCGTTGCGCTTGCGTTCAATGGTAAGCCTGATTCCTTTGTTTGCGGTCGAAGTGATTGAGCATGAGTTGCTGGATGCCATGCCTCACTTCCGTAGCCGATTGCAATGGTTTCTGGAGAAACGGCCGGACCTCGCCTCCCTGGTGTCGCGATGGCATCAACCCGGAACGCACAGCCGGCGCCTATTGTCCCTGGCTCGCGCTTATCGCATGAAGAAGATACTGGAACGCATGCTCGACGAAAACGAGTTTCTGTCACCCTATGGAATTCGGGCGGTTTCCCGTTACCATCTCGATCATCCTTACGAGTTGGAGATTAACGGCGGTAGGTACGAGGTGCATTACGACCCGGCAGATTCCACTTCGCGAATGTACGGAGGCAACTCCAACTGGCGCGGACCGATTTGGATGCCGGTGAATTACCTGATCGTCGAATCTCTGCGCCGCTTTTACGATTACTACGGCGATGCGTTTAAAGTGGAATGTCCCACAGGGTCGGGCAACTATCTCACATTGTGGGAGGTGGCGGAGGAACTGGCAACTCGGCTGATGAAGCTTTGCCTGCGCGACCAGACTGGCCGCATTGCCTCTCTCGGCGACAGCCCTAAAGTGCAATCGGATCCGAACTTCCGCGATCACCTGCAGTTCTATGAATATTTTAACGGCGACAACGGACGCGGCCTGGGAGCGAATCATCAGACCGGATGGACGGGCCTGATCGCGAACTTGATTGCCGAGCACGGCCAGGCGCTGAAGATCGATCCGACCGGCTAGCCCACGCGCCGTTCGAGGTTTTCCCGAATCGGAACGGTCGAAGTCCCAAACTCGCATGTTTCAGAAATATTGCAACTAATAACTAGTACTAGCTGTGGTAGTAGGCCGACGCGTTCTTTAGGCTGTTCGCCTTATGGCGAATATCTTCAGGGTTGTCCGGCTACTCATTCTTGCGCTATTGGCGGGCTGCTTCGCTTCTACCTTCCTGCTAGCTCAAACCGACCTTGGCGCTCTCCAGGGACATGTGCAGGACCAACAGAGTCATGCCATCGCGGCAGCGTCAGTGACTTTGCGAAATCCGGCGACCGCCTTTCAGCAGACCGTGCAGACGAACTCATCAGGCAATTACAGTTTCATCGGTATACCCCTTACCGGACGTTATGTCCTGACAGTGAACGCTCCGCAGTTCAAGCCGGCCGAACAAAAAGACATTCAGCTGCGAGCGGGCGGCACTGCGATGTTGGACTTCACTTTGGCGGTCTCGGGCGAAAAGACGCAGGTGAATGTTTACGGTACGACAGAAACGGTTCCCACCGAATCGAACCAGGTTTCGACGCGGCTGAGCCAGGAGAAGATTGAAGACACACCCGTCTTCGAGCGCAAGATCACCACACTGCCACTCCTGAACTCCTCGGTTCGTCCCTCGCAAACCACGGGCGATCTCTTCCTGAACGAGACGCTGTTCGTCATCAACGGAACCGGGCGCCGTCAAACTACATACAGGCTCGATGACACCACAGCCAACGACATGTGGGGACGGCAGAGCATGTTCGCCGGCCTGCCGTTTCCGGCAGTCCAGGAATTCACGGTCTATACCAACGCCAGTTCAGCGGAGTGGGGATGGAACGCAGGCACAGCAGTCAACGTTGTCACTCGGTCGGGATCGAATGACTGGCACGGCGACTTCACCGGCATGGGCAGTCCCGCCTTCGCCAATGCCAGCATTCCGCTGGCCGCCAAGCCGGTGCAGGAGACGCTGGCGCAAGGCAGCGGCATGCTTTCCGGCCCGATCGTGAAAGACAAGACCTACTTCATGGTGTCAGCGCAGTACACCAACCAGGACCGGCCGGCTGTTATTACTTCGCCCGTCGATCCCGGTGCTTTCTATAACGGCACCTTCGGTCAGACTTTGTTCCTGGCGCGCTTGGATCAGCAGTTGAGTCAGAACAACCGGCTCTCCGTGCGGGCCAATTTCGATCGTTTCAGCGACAGCAACCCACAGGACGCGGTGAGCGGCGTGGCTTTGCCGACTACAGCTCGCGTGTTCACCCGCAACACCTATCAGGCGGCCATCACGGACGATGCCGTGATCAATAGCAATACCTTGAATGATGCGCGCTTCGAGTTCCTGCTGGGCGATCCCATCACGCAGTTCACGCCGGTCACTCCCGGTCCGCAGATCTACGTTTCCGGCTATTACACCTACGGTGAGTCGCGTTACGCCGACCTGATGAATCATCAGTACGAATATGCTGACACCTTGAGCCTCAGCCGCGGCAAGCATCAAATCAAGATCGGCTTCGACGTGATGAACTCGTCTTCCGGCGGGTACGGACAGGAGTTCGGCGCCGGCTACACCGATGGCCGTTTCCAGATCAACCCGGCGTACAAGACAATTCCGATCGCCACAGTTTTGACCCGTGAATCCTGGTCTTGCTCCCCCGGGATCACCGGCCGGTTCGCCGCCGCTGGTGAGCAGCTTCACGCAGTCCTTCGGAAACCAGAATTACCATCTGACAGACACCTTGTACGGCGTGTTCGCGCAGGATAACTGGAACGTCCTGCCTAACCTGAACGTGAACCTCGGATTGCGTTGGGACGGCGAAACTTTCACCGGCCAGAATGCTCTTTTCTCTCCGCGTGCCGGTTTTGCCTGGCGCTTGCCGGGCAGCAACACCGTGATACGCGGCGGTTACGGTATCTATTATTCGGAAGAGCGCACCGACCTCTACGCCAGTGCGGCATTGGGTGGACCGCAGGGAGCTTTCACGTACAGCGCGACTCCGGGAGGCTTGGGTTTCCCGACGAGCTTTGCTCCCATCACCTTCCCGCTGGGAGCGACCTTGCCCGCCCGCAGCATCACCATTCTGGCTGGACAGTGCGGTTATCTCAACCAGTTCCTGCCGGTCGACCAACTGCATTTCTGCAGTAACAACTTCCAGAACCCTTACACGCAGCAGTGGAACCTGGGTTTCGAACACGATCTGGGTGGCGGCTGGCTGTTCGCGATGGACTACATCGGCTCGCACACCATCCACATCGAGCAGCCGGTGGACCTCAACTCGCCTTCACCTTTCATCCGCACCGCTCCCGGGCAGATGCGTTCGGTTGCCGCCGCAAACAGAACCCGTCCGATCCTGCCGGTTCCGGGCGGTTATCAGCAGGTGCTGCAATACGTGAATGCCGGCTCCGCGTGGTATGACGGCCTTCAGGTTCGAGTCACCAAGCAGCTCAGTCGCCATGTTTCGCTGCTGGGCACCTACACTTGGTCGCACGATATCAACACCGTGGAGTGGGATGGCACCAGCCAGAACCCGAACGACTATGGTTGCCTGGTAGCTTGCGAGAAGGCGACCAGCCAGCTCAACCAGACGAATCGCGCCTCCATCAGCGCTACCTACAGTCTGCCCTGGGGCTTCATGCTGTCAGGATGGATGGAAGCTGCGTCCGGATTTCCGTTTAACATCACCACCGGCGTCGACAATAATGGCGACGGCAACACTTCGGACCGGCCAGTCATCAATGGCGCCGTCATCGGCCGCGATGCAGGAGCAGCCCCGGCTACTTACGACTTCAACTTCGCGCTCCAGAAGTCGATTCACATGACCGAACGCGCCAACCTGATTCTGCGGGCCGAGTCCTACAACACGACCAACCACCTGAACCTGTACACCTTGAATGGCGTTTACGGTAATGCTGCGAATCCGGTCGCAACCTTTGGAACACCGATGGGCGGATTGGCCAACGTTGGCCCGCCGCGCCTGATGCAGTTTATGGCCCGCATCGTCTTCTAAAGAGCGGGTTTTGGGGCGATGATGGAAGAGAAGAGCGACTCGGGAGGCTTCGGCCTCCTGAGCTGTTTCGGACCCGGAAACTGGGCGTCGCAAGTAAGCGTTAAAGAGCTTTCGAGGAGTAAATGGATAGAGTTGCGGACCGAAGCCGGCGGTCCCTGCATTGTGGGCCCAGGATGACGGCGTCGATGCTCCTCCTGCTGCTGTTGTTTTCAGCTGGAGTGTTTGGACAATCCGCCTCCGCCCGAGACGTGATCGGCGGTACCGTAACCGATCCGCAAGGTGATGCTGTGCCGGGAGCGCAGGTCACGATCCGCAGCACGGACTTCACATCCACCCGAACTCTGACAACGTCAGACAGCGGCGCCTTCACCGCGCCCATGCTGTATCCCGGAGCCTACACGGTTGACGTGAAGGCCGCAGGCTTCAGCCTCAAGAAGCCGACGCGCGTCAATCTGGGCATCGGCAGCAGTGTTCAACTCACGATCCGTCTGGGCGTAGCGGGCGTCAAGCAGAACGTGACCGTCAGCGGACGTGGGCCTACGGTTGAGGGCAATACTCTGCCACCGGCCGTTAACAAGGAAACACCTGAGGTGAGCAACACGCTGGCCGGGCTCACCGTTACGTACCTGCCGAATCGCGATCGCGACTTCAGCCAGTTTGGCCAACTGGCCGCCAGTGTGCAGCCCGCTCCGAACTCCCCCGGGCTCATCGTGGATGGCCAGCGTCCTTCGGCATTCAGCGCCGCGGTGGACGGCGCAGATTTCGATGACCCTTTGAATGGGGGAGAGCGCGGTGCTCAGGACGGCTCTCTCTTCTTTCCACAGACTGTAGTACGCGAATTCCAGGTGGTTCACGCCGGCGCTACCGCTGAGGTTGGCGGCACCAATGCCGGATTCGTGAACGTCATCACCAAGGAAGGCAGCAACAAATATCACGGCGAGGCATTCTACATCGGGCGTCCCTCGGCCCTCAGCTCCAGCGATGCGTTTGGGCATTCCCTGGACAACGCGCAAAATGAGTTTGGCGGTTCGCTCGGCGGGCCTATCAAGAAGAATCGCGCTTTCTTCTATGTTGGGGCCGAGCAGGATTATCTCAACATTCCGTACTGGACGCAGTTTGAACCGCAGGCGTCCGGCACCGTGATTCCGTCTCAGCTCGCGGCCTTGCAGCGGCAGATCGTGGGCAACACCGATCCCACGTCGGTGTTTACGCGCGCCGATTTTTTGCTGAACCAGGCCAACACGCTGAACCTGCAATTCAATTTCAATCGCGTGAATGCCGCGAATCTCGATGACCAGTCCACGCGCAGCATTGCACCTATCGACAACAGCTATGGGCTGACGGGCGACAGCTACTGGGTGCGCGGCAGCTTAAGCACACTGTTCGGCTCCAGCAAAGTCAATCAACTGCTATGGCAGTGGGCACAGGACCAGCGGACGTTTCTGCCGAACTCTAACGCGCCGGAGTTGGTGATCAACGGCTTCGGCATTCTGGGCGGCAACGCGCTAGCCAACGAGTCGTATACCTCGAACATCAATCGCATCAATGACGATCTGGCGATTACTCACGGGGCGGCGATCTTTCATCTGGGAGCGAACTTTGCCTACGATCCGGCGACGCTGCGTCACGAGGAGAATCTTAACGGGCAATTCGATTTCGATTCATTGGCCGACTACCTCGCCGGAAACGTGCGACGTTATCAGCAAACCTTCGTTACCGGCGACGGCGTTTACAACGGGGCAGTTCGTGAATTCGGTTTCTACTTTGACGCCAAGCTGCCGGTAAGCAGCAAACTCACCATCACTGCCGGATTGCGCTGGGACGGCCAGTGGAATCCGCAGCCCTCGCACCCGAACACGGCGATTGCGCAGACCACATTCATCCCTAACGATTTGAGCCAGTGGCAGCCGAGGCTCGGCATTGCCTGGAACCCGTCGCCCAACACCGTCGTGCGACTCTCGTCGGGTTTCTACGATGCGCCGACGCCGGCTAACATCTTCCAGCGCGTGTTCACGGATAACGGCATCAACACGGTCGTGGCCGACAGCTACTTCGATCCGCTGATCTTGCCGCTGGTGACGGCCGGTGGCAATTACACGTCGCTTAGCGCTCCGCCGGTTGGGTTGACGACGCCTGCGGCATTGGTCGCCGGCATCGCCCCCGGTTTCCACAATCCGCGATCGTTTCAGACGGCGGCAAGCGTAGAGCAACAAATCACCCCCAAGATTTCGTTGATCGCAGGTTACGTTCGCAATAGCACGTGGGACTTGCAGCAACTGCTCAATAACAACCTCGAGTTGCCCACCTACGACGCCAGCGGCATGCCGATTTTTCCCGTCACCCGGCCGAATCCTGCGATTGGGCAGTTGCTGGTGAACGAGTCGTCGGCTCATTCGTCGTATAACGCCATGACGCTGACGGCGAATTTTCAGCTGCCGCATCGCTCGCAACTTTCCGCGAACTACACCCTGGCCCGGGCTCGCGACGACAACTCCAATCTGGGGCCATTCACACTTAGTCTCGGCGCTGAATCCCTTCAACCTGGCGGCCGACGCTGCATATTCATCGTTCGACGTTCGCAACAGCTTCAACCTGAGCGCCATCACGAATCTGAAATGGGGCGTCAAAATCAACCCCGTGCTGGTGGCGCGCTCCGGGATTGCCGTACACGCCGATCATCGGCTTCGATACGCAGAACGATGCCAACGATTGGAACGACCGCGCCATTCTCAACGGATTGGTTGCGCCGCGGAATATTCTGCGGCAGCCGGCGTTCTTCGATCTCGATTTCCGCTTCGTAAAGGACATCACGCTGCCTGGCGAAGGACGCCACCTCGACCTCTTCATGGATATCTTCAACATCACGGGCGCTTCCAACAAAAACTTCGGATCCGAAGCGATCAGTGTTTTCGGTACACCTACAGCGCCGATTTATAGTGCCGGACAAGCGCTGTTTGCCCCCAACACGAATCAGCTGGGCAGCGCGCGTCAGGTGCAGTTTACGGTGAGGATCACGGCGTTCTAAAGGCAGTTTCGAGTTTCAGGTGTTTCTGGCGCAAGGTTTCGGGAAGGCCTGAAATTGGTTAGGGACCTGGCGAAAATCGGCAGCTATCGTGCTCTCACTAGAGACTGGAACCTACTCCATAAAAACGGGAGCGAATGAAACAAGTCCCTCCGGGGCTAAAGCCCAGTTTTATGCGGAAACAGTACGAAACAGCTGAAGCTGTGCCCTTTCAAAACGGATATGACATGGCTCCTGGAATTAGAAACTGGAAAGTCGAGACTATTGTTTCTCTTCGTGGCGAAACAGATCTGCCCACGACTCATCGAGGGTGTTCCAGCGATCGCGCTCCAGCCAGTTAGCCTGTGAGTCCGGCAGATACAAAACGCCGTGGCCTTCGGGACAAACCATCTCAGTGCCCGACCAATCCAGCAGCACGTGGCCCGGAGAGCCGATGGGAACCGGCGTTCCCAACCGCCGCAGGCACACCCGGCAGCGCCTTTGCTGATCGTGAATGGCCCACGGACAGCGGAGCGACCGAAAGCGCGAGGAATAGCCACAACGCGATGCCATTCGTCAGAGGAAGCACCGAGCCCAGCATGTGTACTGAAACATAGCGAACGATCATCCACGCCATCAGGCCAGCCGTGATCAGCAGCAGGCCGGACTTGGCCACCAGGAACGACCACCAATACCAGCGGTCGCGGGTTCGCAACGGTGCTCGCGATAATCCTGCGCCGGAGCGCGCATACACAATCAGCACAGCCGAGGTGACCGCCAGCAGTACAAAAATCAAATAGAACTCGAGATAACGATGTACTTCAGACGATCCCGAGGTAACGGCCAGCAGCGATGCCGGAAAAAGATATCCGGCGTTCTGCGTCAGGTCCACCAGTTCGCTTTCGATTTGCGGTTGCGACGCTCCGGGTTTACTGCGGCCTACGGCGCCAATCCGTTCCAGCAGATTACTGAACTCAGGCGAGCCCGAGTCCAGCAAACTCCACACCCCAATCTCCGGCGAAAGTAAATGGAAATTGCCAGGCAGTACTCCAATCACTGTCCGGGGGCGCCCGTCGAGAGTCACACGCTGGCCCAGCACGCTGAGGATCGCCGTCAAACTGCTCTTCCCATATATCGTGACTCAAAACCACACAGTCATTGCAGTTCTGATCGTCGCCCTTGCGGAAGGTGCGCCCGAGGGCAGCGTTGAGACGAAGCACCTGGAAGAAGCCAGGTTCCACCTCCGCCGAAACTACGGAAACGCTGCGTTCCGGGCCGGAGAACTGCGTCGCTCCCCACGAGTAAGAGGCTACGGAATCCAGCAACTTGCTTTCCTTCCAGGCAGCAGAAAGGTTCAGCAATGTCTCCGAGCGAATGTGCCAATACTTGCCATTCAAGTTGATCAGGCAAACGCGATCAGGCTGCGGGATGGCCGAAGACACATAAGAGCGCGCGGCGGGGATGATGCCGCTGACCAGCGTAACTAGAACCAACACCGCGGCAATCGCGCCAAGGCAAGCTCTGGGCGACGAGCGCCATCGCTGGATACGTTCGACGAACGGCATCGTGATCAAAGCGTGCCAGAAAGCGTCGGGGAACGCGCTCCAGCAATAGCGGGCAAGCTCAAGTTTTTTTTCGCGGGTGAATTGATCCGACTCGGCGAGGAAATGGCACCAATGCCAGATCTGCGCTCCCACATGCGCGACCATTCCGACCGTTGCGTCGCGGGCACAAGCCGGCTGGCCAGCCAGATGATCGACTGGCAGATCGAGAACGTCGTCTGCAATGGACCTGGAAACCCCATAGATCTCAATCAGTCAGATGTCAGAAACTGGCGGTTCGTTGCAGGCGATTTCTCGAAGCTCGCAACGTCTCCCCTCGTTAGCAGCCTTGTTCCCGCTTTTCATCCGGCGATTCGCCGATCCGCCCGACTCGACGCTTTATGTGCCCTGGCTCACAACCTGTGTAGCCGATTTTCAGTAAGATGGCTCGCTACGCTCTATTTTATGGCGTCGAGCGTAATGCTCTTATACCAGTTGAGGTGAGGAATGTCGGAACCCAGTTACGATGAGCTCAAAGCTAAGATTGCGGAACTCGAGAAAGCCCAGGGTCGCAAGCGCGGAAACCTGGATTACAAGGTAAGCGAGAAGGGCGGCGTCAGCGTTTACGGCTTAGGCCGCTTTCCCGTGACCCTCTATTACGAGCAATGGATCCGGCTGCTGGACCAGGCCGATCAAATACGCGAGTTCATGGAAGAGAACAAGAGCCGCCTCAAGATGAAGAACGCGGAGTAAACTTCGCAGTCCTGCGCGTGGCATCCCCAACACCGTAATGTCACACCCGGCATCCCCGGACAGCGGCAGAGGAAGCGTCTGTCGCTGCTTCGGACCGACTTCCGGCCTTCGAACTACTGAGCTGCGCGTTGCGCTTGTAGCGTCCCCTGGATCTTGGCGACGTCGCCGCGCACGTGATCGGCGCGTGGACCTTTGGGTTCCTCCTTCAGGAACGTTTGAAATTCTGCCAACGCCTCCGCCTGCTTATTCTCCTGCTGATACGAGCGGGCCGCGATGTAATGAACGAACGAGGGGTGTTCGCGTAAGTTGTGCGCCTGGCGAGCACTGATGATGGCCGCGTCGAAGTGCCGATTCATATATTGCGCGTCCGCCAGCAACATCAAAGTTTCCGAGTTATCGGGTTCGGAACTGATGGCCTTTTCCAGCATCACCTCAGCCTGGGGAAAGCTCTTCTGCCGCAGACACAGCTTGGCGTAGTTGACCAGGGCCGGAGCAAAATGATCATCCAGAGAGGTGGCTTTCTTCAGCGCCTCTTCTTCTTTTGCCAAGTCATCCATCTTGGCGTAAAGGACGCCCATATTGTTGTAGGCAGTCACGTATTGCGGCGCCAGCGCGATGGCTTTATCCAAATGCTCCTGCGCCTTTTTCCAGTTGTGCATGGCCATTGCGTCGTTGGCTTTGTCCACTTCTTTGCGAGCCTTCTCCGGAACATTCAAATCCGCAGCCGACACCATGGGCGAGTGCGCCGAAACCGGTTTCGGCCCCGAATCCACGATTCGCCGCACGGTGACATATTGCGATTGGGTCACTTTGCGATTGTCTACCTCGAACGTCCCGCTTTCTGTGGCTCTCGACGCCGTCTCCGGTGACGGCTACATGATAGTCCCCGACCGGAACGCCGACGAAATCAGCTTGCCCGATATCGTTCGTGTAGGTAGTACCCATAACCTCTTCGCTGGAGCCTGACATCAGGCGCACCTGGAGAAAAGGACCTGCATTGCGATCGTCCGAGTAAACAATGTGGACATGTACATTTCCTACCGCGGTGCCGCGCATCCCACCAAGAATTTGCGCTTGTGCTGAAGTCAGAAGTGAGAGAAACGACCACGGGAGCGAGCCAACAGCGCAACTGCATAAATACCTCCCGGAGATTTCGGCGGAGACCGACGATCTCACGAGTGCCGGGTCGCTGTGTGACGGCCGAGCTGTAACACGAGGCCCGGAAGCTGAGGCGCAGATCGTGAGCGAATGATTGGGAGAGCGGTCGCCCCACGATCCGCTGCGTAGTGGAAAGGATTCTACACCCGCCGTTGCCGGCCCGAACAAGCAACTTTGTCAATATTTTGTGCCGAATTCAGCCAAGATGCGTGTCTCCGAGCCGAGGTGGGACCAAACCTGCATTGGGCTTTCGGGGAAAAGCCTGCGTTGCCAAGTTTCGTCCGCGAAGATGGGAGTCCCACGTCCTAAAAACTGCGAGTCCCGTGTCCTATGAAAACGCCCCGGCCAAGCCGAGGCGTGACGGAGGAAGACATCAAGTATGAATTGCCAGGGTTATCCGTTTTGCGAAGCTGGCAAGGCGTCCTTAGTACGGTGAACTGCTGATAGTTGGCTCGAGCTTTAGGCTCCCGCTTGTGGACGCTCGCACATCTTGCCGCTGCAGCAGCTCTTGCCATTCGTCGATGTCATGGAGCACTTGCCACCGGCGCAGCAGGACATCTTGCTGCCGTTCTCCTTCGACATCATGGGGCACTGCTTGCTGTCTTTGCCTTGGCAGCATCCGGCTTTGCCTTTGGCTTCGCTTCCTTTGCCGCAGCAGTCCTTGCCGCAAGCTGAGACCTGACCGCTGGCCTTGTCGTGATTGCAACAGACACAAGTCTTGCTCTCAGAAGTCGGAGCAGGAGTGGATTGCGGGGTGCTCTGCGCCATCAGGGTGAGAGCCATTGCCAATGTACTTAGTACGATGAGAGCTTTCGATTTCATGATTTTCCTCAAAATTCCTTTTGGTGCGGACTCATAACGTCCGGATTGACCTTGAGCAGACGGCAATGATGCCGTTCCGCGAAAACAATCAGGCTGATGAGGAGCGCTCTAAATTCTGAGGTTGGTTTTCTTGTCGAGCACGGCGATCGTGATCGGCGGCGAAGTGGCCGTCTTCGAATCGGAAACTCGCAGCAGGAGGGGCAGATACGCATCTGTCGGATGGGGCTGGAGTTCGGAAGACGAATGCCTTTCGGAGACGATGAGGAACGCCGTCGAACCCTCACGCTGGCTGCTTACCGTGCAGCAACCGGAACGATGCAGGTTAAGCGGCGACACCGCGATGGTGCTCGGTGCATGGGCGGATTCGGATTGGTGTTTCGGGCAGCAGGGCATCGCCGTCATCGCGGATGCGTGCGGCTGCTGCATGTGACATTGCGAAGCATGCGTGTAGGCCGGGACCGCGAGCGCGACGTTGCCCCACGCCGTCACCGCCAGCATCAACGCCAGCGAGGCAGCCTTCCGCATTGGCTTCCGCAGGTTCATTCCTGTAGCGATTGTTGCCGCCGGATGCACCCAGGGTCTGTGATCTTGGTCACTGTGCGAGGGGTCGGAGTGTCACGCGGATTGTTTTCTTCATACCGGCGTAGTTCGGATATCAGAGGCTGCCGCAGGTTTGACGGCCCACGGTCAGAATAGCGATACTGGTGCGCGATCACTTAACCATGCGTCTTGCGCTTGCCAGACGCGTTCCAAACCCATGAGGAGCACCTTGAGCAGAGCAGCGCTGTTGGTTGTACTGATGTTTTCCGCTTTATCCGTAGTGCACGCACAAGTACCACAGAGTGGGACACCCAAGTTTGGCGCGTCCGCCATCTGGCAGCCGCCGCAAGATTTCGTCACCAAGGCCCACGCAGTGTGCGACAAGGCGTCCGGCCCCATGAATTTCAGCCAGTGCTTCATCATCCAGATGGTGGCCGCCGACGCTCCGGCCGACACCATCACCTTCACCCGCATGCTCTACAAGCAGATGGACGGGCAAGTGGGTATCATGGCTGCCTTCAAGAATCTCGGTCCCATCGATGCTGCGCAGGTGCTGTTTCCGCTACGCGCCAATGATAATTATGGTTTGCTGCTGATCAATGGCGACCCAGCGGTGCTCGATGTCGACGATATGAAGAAGCTCGATCAGGCGGCCATGCAGCAGGATCCTTTGTTCCGGTCGGTCAAATCGCAGTTTCCTGACGTGGCCATCTGGCCGGGCGATCGTAGCGCCAAAGATCCTTGGCCACGGGTGCAGCCCCTGCCCGGCGGTGGAACTGAACTCATCGTCACCTATCCTCTGATCAACGGCTGTCACGCGTGCCGTCGCATTGGTCAGGCGCGTTACGGCTGGGACTTCGATGCCAACGGCAAGTTCCTGAAGACTGTCTACATTCCCACCCCGCCGCCGCCGAAGTTGCTCAAGCGCCCCCATAGTTCGCCGATGGCTCCGCAACCACCAACCCCTTCGGAACCCCAGCAAACCGAGCAGCAACCGCAGCCTCCCGCGCCGCGGCAAAATCCACAGTGAGCGATGGCTGCGTCTGCTAAACTCCAGGGCACCGGGACAAACAGGGGGACTGAATGCGCAAGGTAGTTCTATTTCTTGCTGTAGTTTTCTTCGCGACCGTAGCGTTTGCGCAATCCGCTTCGGAGAGCATTGGTCAATCCGCGGTGTGGCAGTTGCCCAGCGGGTTCGTCGCCAGTGCTCATTCCGCGTGCGACAAGGTAACCCCGTCGCTCAAGTTCAACGAGTGCGTCATGAACCAGATGTCGAAGGCCGGAGCGCCGGCCGACGCGGTCAGCTTCACCCGCGAACTGTACAAGCAGACAGGCGGTGAAGTCGGCATCATGCAGGGCTTCGACAAAGTCGGTCCGGTGGATATTGCGTGGGTGACTTATCCGCTGCGTTCGACCAACGGGCTGCTGCTGGTCAATGGACAGCCGAAGATCATCAATGCTGAAAACCTGAAACTGCTCGACCAGAAGGGCCTGCAACAAAGCTTCCAGTACCAGGACCTGCAAAATCAATTCCCCAACGTCGGTCTCTGGCCCGGCGACCGCAACGGCAAAACCTGGCCTAACTCGCAGACCGGCTCCAAGGGCGGGTTGCAGTTCGTTATCGGATACCCGTTGCGCAATGGATGTCAAACCTGCGCCCACGCCGGCTTCGCGCTCTTCACCTGGAACTTCAATCCCAGCGGACGCTTCATGGGAACCACGTTCATGGGACTGACGCCCGCGCCGATCAGCGGGTCGAATTCCGGGTCAACGCCGCAACAATAGCGGCAGAACCTTTTCACCACGGAGAACACGGGGAACACGGAGGACCAGAAGGATTTTTCTTTGTAATAGGGGTCCTTCGGCTACGTTTCATCGCTGTCGCGATTTCACTTCGCTCAGGATGACATAAAAACCAAGGGGTCCTCCGTGCGCTTCGTGCTCTCCGTTGTGAAACGAACGGAACCGCAGATCCCCCGGCACTCGAGATGACAAACTCAAAGGAGCGGCTCGGCACGGTGTTCTGAGGCGCAGCTTCACATCACACCAGAAGGATTTTCGTTGCAATAGGGGTCCTTCGGCTACGTTCCATCGCTGTCGCGATTTCACTTCGCTCAGGATGACAGAACAACAAAGGTGCTCTCCGTGTTCTTCGTGCTCTCCGTTGTGAAACGAACGGAACCGCAGATCCCCCGGCTGCCGATCAATCCCGAAGGACAAAAGAAAAGGCACGGTATCTTCTCCGTGCCTCAGTGTCTCTGTGGTGAATGCTCTCCGTCTTACGAATTTTTCACGAAATCCAGCGACGCTGAATTCATGCAATAGCGCAAGCCGGTCGGCCGCGGACCATCATCAAAGACGTGGCCGAGGTGGGCGTCGCACTCGGTGCACAGCACCTCGGAGCGCATCATGCCCAGGCTCACATCGTTCGATGTTTTAACATTCTCCTTGGCGATGGGCTGCCAGAAACTGGGCCAGCCGGTGCCCGAGTCGAACTTGGTGGCCGAGCTGAACAACGCGTTCTTGCAGCAGACGCAGCGGAACAGGCCCTTGTCGTGTACGTTCCAGTACTGGCCGGTGAAGGCGCGCTCAGTGCCCGCGTGACGGGTAACCTGATACTGCTCGGGAGTCAACTGGGCCTTCCATTCGGCGTCGGTTTTGACGACCTTCTTGACGCGTGCTGGCCCGATCTTTTCGCCGGAATCCTTGAATTCGACAACTTCGACGTAGCCCTCTCCGGCGGGAGCGGCTTGGGCGTCGGTGCTCTTGAATAAGCTCATAAACGCAACTCCTGATAGCGATAGCAAAGTGGTTTTCAGAAAATTTCTTCGGTTGCTCATAGTGTACTCATTCACGCCGGGGCTAAAACCCCTGGCTTCTTGCGATCGTGATGCTGGCCTGAAGACTAGCTCTTCCATCCTCGCTTACTGCGGGCGATAGAGCTGCGGATACAGCTGCTGCAGGTTGCTCACCTTCGGTAGATCGTAGCGCGCGATGTACGGATTGTCCGGATGCAGCTTCGCATAGTTCTGGTGATAGCCCTCTGCCGGATAGAACGCCTTCAGCGGAACCACCTGGGTCACAATCTTGTGCGAGAAGACCTTTGCCTGATCAAGTTGAGCGATGTAAGCATCAGTCACGCGCTTCTGCTCGTCATTGCTGTAGAAGATGACGGAGCGATATTGCGTTCCCTCGTCTGGCCCCTGATGGTTCAGCTCCGTCGGATCGTGGCCGACCGAGAAGAACACCTGCAGCAACTCGCCGTACGTCACCTTCGACGGATCGAAGACCACTTTCACCGATTCGGCGTGGCCGGTCGTGCCCGTGCTCACGATCTCATACTCAGCGGTATGCGACGAGCCTCCCGAATATCCGGAGGTGGCGCTGATGACGCCCTTCACGTGTTGAAAGACGGCCTGAATTCCCCAGAAACATCCGCCGGCGAAAACCACGGTCTGCTGGCCGGGCGACGTCGCCAGAGTTTCATCCACGGCCGGCTTCGGAAGCGTGGTCACCTTCTCTCCGGCTACCACATTTCCCATCCCCAGAAGCAGTACAGCTACAATAGCCGCCAGCGCGGCCGATCCTAAACCTAAACGCACACTCCACTTCGTCATACTGTCCTCTTCCCACTTACAACTGCTTACGTATTCGATTAGAGTCGCCATCCGCTCGAAAGTTACAGCCCACTCGCTAGCTTGCCGGACCGAAACTAGTAGTTTCGTCAGTAGTTTGGCGGGGATGCCGGTGCTAGCTTTCAACTATCTTCCAAGTACTGGCCGGTAGTAAGTCTCGAGTGATACAGAAAGGTTCTCCCATGAATCAGCGCCACAAAACACAAGTTATTACTACCCACGTCATTCTCCTGGCTTTCTGTTTTAGTTTGTCCGGCTTGCCGGCCTTTGCCTGCACCGATGTCCGCGTGGCCGCGCAGGATGGCTCGGTGCTCAGCGCGCGCAGCATGGAGTTCGGAACCCAGGTGCACTCCGGCCTGGTCGTGAGTCCCCGCGGTTCGAAAATTCAGTCGAACGCCCCCGGAGGCGGTAATGGCGCCCACTGGACCGCAAAATACGGCTACGTTTATATGGACGCGTTCGGCATCGACGCCGCCTGCGACGGCATGAACGAAGCCGGCCTGGGCTTCGGTGGACTCTATCTGCCGGGCTTTGCGCAGTACGAAACCATTGCCGCCGGCCAGAACGCAACCGCAGTATCGAACATTCTTTTTGGCGCCTGGCTGCTGTCGCAGTTTGCCACCGTCGACGAAGTGAAAGCAGCTCTGCCTAGCATTCACGTCTGGGGCGAGCCGGTTGCGGCCTTCGGCAATTCGTTCATACCCGTGCATTACGTGGTGCATGACGCAAAAGGCAACAGCATCGTGCTGGAGTGGGTTGGCGGCAAGCTCAGTGTTTACGACGACACGGTGGGCGTGATGACCAACTCGCCGCCTTATGACTGGCAGATGACCAACCTGCGCAACTACATCAACCTCTCGCCTGACAATTCCAAGCCAGTCGAGATCAACGGAGTGGAGTACGGCGCCAACGGTCAGGGTTCCGGCCTGGTCGGACTGCCAGGGGATCCCACGCCGCCATCGCGGCTGGTGAACACCGTGGTCGGACTGAATTCTGCCGTGAAACCCAAGAACGTGACTGACTCTCTGGTGCTGGCGCAGAAGCTGATGAACCGCGTTGACCTGCCTGCCGGCCTGGCTCGCGACCCCAAGGAAGGGGGAAGCGATACGACGCAGTGGGTGGTGTTTCGCGATCATACCAACAAGATCTATTACTTCCGCACCTACACCAACATGACGCTACAGGCCGTAGACTTGAAGAAGCTCGACTTCTCCGCCGGCGCGCCGGCTCGGCGCCTGCCTATCCCTGATACTGCCCCAGGTGTGCAGATGATGGAAGCCAGTTCCATTCCGCTGGCGAAGTAGCCCGCGCCGTAGTTGAGAAAACTCACGCCGACAAATAAAGTACGTAGGCGTGAATGATTCGGATTTCGAGAAGCCATCGTCGAAAACAGCTCGACTATTGCTGACCTGGGGATCGCTTGCCCTGGCGGCGGCCGAGAGCCTCTGCGTCGCCGCCGTGGGCTTGAGCGGAGTGCGGGTTGCGCTTGGGCTGTCGTCTCTGTTTGCCGCGGGCGCAGGCGGTCCGGCGCGCGGATTTCATCAGGAAGCCCTGCGCATTCCACTGCTGACAATTGGGGCCGTCGGTGCGCTGCTCAGTCTTCTGTTGTTGTGGAATGAAGAGAAGCTGCGGAAAAATCCTTCAGCCGCCTGGCGATTGCGGCCTCTGACGCCGCAACAACGCCGCCGCCGCTGGTTCAACTTTTCGGCCGCGATTGTGACGCTCCTGTTGGTGATCGCGGAGTTGATCACGCATCCGCTGTTTCATCACGAGCTGTGATTTTCAACGCCTTCTGCTAACGGAAGAGCGGCGCTTTAGCGCCGCGTCAAGCACCCTCATATTAGAGAGGGGTTGACTTTAGTCCGGCGGCGCGCCCGCATCTCCGCTGGCGATTTCCTCCTGCAAGCGCGCGTGCAGACGATCGCTATAGCCGACCGGCAATGCGAACATCCTGTCATCGCCGATGAGATACAAAATGTTTCGCGTCGAATCCAGAACCGCGGCGCAATGGCGGCAGTGGGCCAGGTGCTCTTCAATGGCTTCCCGCAACTCTGGCGGCACATCGCCATCGATGTAGTTCGAAATTTGATCCCACACATGTCTGCAATTCAGAACCATGTTCCACCTGCCTTGCTCCGGAACAACCCCATCAACCCCGTGCGCTTCGATTGCAACTGCGGCGCCAGAATTTTCTGCATCATCAACCGCGCCCGCAGCAGCCTGGTCTTCACCACTCCCTCGTTTACGCCCAGCCGCGCCGCCGTATCGGCGATGTTGAGCTCTTCGACATCGCGCAGCAGCAACACCTCGCGATAGATATCCGGCAAACTGGCGATGGCGTGGCGCAACAGCTCACGCAACTCCTTGCGTTCCAGCGCCTCCAGCGGCACTTCGCGCCAGTCCGTGATGACGGCCGGGGTAAAGCTGCCGTCCTCTTCCTCCGGCGTGTGGTCAACCGACTCGAACTTGAGCACGCGATCGTGCCGCAGCCGCGCCCGCGCGTCGTTGATCGCGATAGAAATCAGCCAGGTGCTGAACTTGGACTCAGCCCGGAAATTGCGCAGATTTTTCAGCGCCTTCAGGATGGTTTCCTGGGCAGCGTCCTCGGCGTCCTGCTGGTTCTGCAGAATCGAGAAGGTTGCGTAGTACACGCTTTTTTCGTACGGCCGCACCAGCTCGTGAAACAGCTCGCGCTCGCCGGCGAGGATGCGAGCGATCAGCCCGGCATCGCGCGCTGCCGGGGAGCTGGTGGGCACCGAACCAGCGCTGTTTGGCTCCGCAGTCAAATGGAATTTCCTGTCGCTCTCAGGAGCACATTCTATAACTATTAGATTTACGATCCGCGAACGCGACAAAAGTTACATCATGAAGGGCATTTGAAACAAATCGTCAGCCCGCGAGTCTCACTCATTGCCATGAACAAACTTGTTCGCTTGATTCTTGTATTTGTATTTGCGCTGGTGGCGAGCGGATTCGCCGCTGCCCAGAATCCGGTTGTGATCGAACTGTTTACTTCCGAGGGCTGCTCCAGTTGCCCGCCGGCCGATGCAGTGCTGGCCGAACTCGGACACCAACCCCAGAAAAACGGGGCCGAACTGATTTTGTTGGGCGAACATGTGGACTACTGGAACTACATTGGCTGGACCGACCGGTTCTCGTCAGCGCAATTCAGCCAGCGGCAGAGCGACTATGCTCGCGACTTCCGTATCCCATCGGTTTACACGCCGCAGATGGTGATTGATGGACGAGTGCAGTTCGTGGGCAACAATCTCGACGACGTGCAACGCAAAATTGCCGAGGAAGCCAAGCAGCCGAAGCCGGCGCAGGTTTCGCTCACGTGGAGTGGGACGGATCAACTGCACGTCGCGGTGCAGTCGTCGGCAGGGAAAGCCAAAATCTTGCTGGCCGTGACCGAAGATGGGCTGAGTACGGCCGTTGGTGGTGGCGAAAATGGCGGACGTACGCTGCATCACACAGCGGTGGTGCGGCAGCTGCGCGAATTGGGCAGCCAGGATTTCGCTAGCACAGGCAAAGATAAATTCGAGAAGACAATCGACGTCCGGCGCAATGCGGCGTGGAACCCTGCGCAGTTGAAGGTCGCGGTGCTGGTGCAGGATCCGGCGACAGGCCGGATTCTAGGCGCAGGCGAAATTGCTTATCCGAATTCCGAAAAAGGTGCTCAGAAAGCTACCGGGGCCGTATCTCCTGCGCTGTAACTTTTTCAGCGGCTGCGATTCTCATCCCTGGCGGCGATCAACCGCCGCAACTGAAGGAGAGAAATTATGAAGAAGAAAATTCTCAGCATCATGGCCATGTGCACCTTGGCTAGCTCGCTCAGCCTGTTCGCTCAGGACACCATGAAGCAGGACACCAGCAAAGAGCAGCCGCAGTCCAGTGACAACATGAAGAACGACAGCATGAAGAAGGACAACATGTCTGGCGACAATATGAAGAACGGCACCTCAACTTCCAGCAAGAAGACCTCGTCGAAAAAGAAGAAGACCACCCAGAGCAATTCCAGCGACAACATGAAAAATGACAATATGAAGAACGACAACATGAAGGGCGACCAGCAGGACCAGATGAAGCATTGAGAATCGGTTGTCAGTTGTCAGTGGGCGGTTGTCAGTTAAAGGGCCATCGGTCAGCTGTGCTCTCCAGGTAGAGCTGGCCTTCAGGCCAGCGTCTAAGCCTCTATTTGGAACCGAGCCGGCTTCAGCCGGCGGCACAACCGCCGCTATCCTTCACGGGCTCTTTCAGTTCGCCGAATCATACAAACGAAGCTGTGCTTTATCGCTGGCGGTCGGATGGAAAATCCGGGCATGCTTAACATGAGGCTGCGGCTCCGCAGGTGCTGAAGCCCGCCATTTGTTGCTTCTCTACGGCACGACCAAGGTCGTGCCCTGATACAAACCAAGTCAACGCGAGCTTTGTATCCAGGGGGACGGACTTAAAGCCGGATTAGTTTTGCGATCCTTACGGCACGCTTGAACAGGCTGCGGGAAAAGTCTAAACGCGCGATTTTGATTGATCTAAAATGCCTCAAGAAACTACGCGACCGCTCATAACGAATTTGGGCGCGATTTGTTTCAACGCGTTTTCTCGCATTTCGACTTTTCCGCAGTCTGTGAAGTTGGGCCGCTTCAAAGCCAGACACGATCAAATTTTCCCTAAAAGCCTAAAGCGAAAAGGCAAGAGCGAAACGCGAAAAGCGGCCTTTCGCTACTCGCTGCGGACGTGGTCAAGCACTTCGCCCTTGCGATTGAGCAGCGCGATCTCCAAGGCCGGTGCTCCCATGGCGTGCGTGGAGCAGCTTAGGCAGGGATCATAAGCGCGCACCAGAGCAGACACGCGATTCAGCATGCCTTCCTGAAATTGATCGCCCTTGATGAAGTGCTCAGCCACCTGGCGCACACCTTTGCCGATGGCCAGGTTGTTGTGTCCGGTAGCAACGATCAGGTTGGCCCAGACGATAGCACCATTGTCATCCACCTTGTAGTGATGGATCAGGGTTCCGCGCGGCGCCTCGATGATGCCGATGCCTTCAGGCGAATTGACCCCGGCGGAGGCCCGCACGTGCGTGTCGAGCACGTCCGGCTCCTGTAGCAGGACTTTCAGGCATTCCAGCGCGTACAGCACTTCGATGAGCCGGGCCCAGTGATACAGGAACGAGCTGTGCGGGACGCGGCCAAAACGCTGGCGGAATTCCTGCAGCTCCGCGTCGGCGCGCGGCGTGCCCATAGCGTCGGCAACGTTGATGCGGGCCAAGGGCCCCACGCGATAGATGCCATCGGGAAATCCCTGCGGGCGATAGAACGGAGCTTTGAGATAGGAGTCGTTCAGCGTGGCTTCGGCGACGAAGTCTTGATAGTGGTCGCTGGGGACGCCGTTTTGCACAATGCTTCCATCCGCAGCCCGGAAGCGCAGCAGCCCATCGTAGAGTTGGATATTGCCAGCGCCGTCGACCAGTCCGGCGTACATGGTGGGCGCCGAGCCGAAGTTCGCGATTTCTTCCGCGAAGGAATCGAGCACACCTTTGAATACGGTCAGCGTCTTCTCGGTGGTCGCCATAGCCTGGGGAATGGTGCTGGCGAAGCGGTCACGCGCTGCCGCCGTCATCGGCGTTCGCACCCCACCTGGGACGATCCATCCGGGATGAATGCGCTCTTCCGCCAAGCCCTCGATAATCTGCAAGCCAAATTTGCGCAGCTCGATGCCGGCCCGGGCAAGCTCCGGATTGGCTTCAATCAGCCCAGCCACATTGCGGATGGCCGGATCGGCATCCATGCCCAGCAGCAAGTCGGGGGCGGAGAGGTAGAAGAAACTCAGCGCATGCGACTGCACGATCTGCGCGCAGTGAATGATTTCGCGCAGCAGCTGTGCGGTACGAGGAATGCGCACCGCCATGATGGCGTCGCAGGCCTTCGCCGATGCCAGCTGATGGCTGATGGGGCAGATACCGCAAATGCGCGAGGTAATGCCCGGCATCTCGTAATACGGGCGGCCTTCGGTAAACTTCTCGAAGCCGCGGACCTGGGTCACCTGGAACTTGGTGTCGGCTACTTTGCCGTCGTCATCGAGTTGAATGGTGATCTTGGCGTGGCCCTCGATGCGGCTTACCGGCTCAATCACAATGCGCTTCATCGCCGCTCCCTATCCAAACTTAATTTTCGGGTTTGCCTCGGGCTTGCGGCCCTCCAGCAGGTTATTCAAAAATCCGGCAATCACCTTGTTTTGCGGCGGGCAGCCGGGAAGACAGACATCAACTGTCACGAAATCCTGCGCCGGCCGGGATTGCTTGGCCAGCTGCGGCAGGTCGTCATGCGGAATGCCGTTGCCCACATCAGCTCCGTCAACATAGATACGCTGCAACAGCTTGTTGACCGGAAACACATTGCGCAGTCCGGGAACATTGCCGGTCACGGCGCAGTCGCCCAGCGAAACCAGCAGCTTGGTTCGCGCACGAATCTGCTGCAACTTGTCGACATCTTCCTGCGTGCTGATGGCGCCTTCCAGCAGGGTGACGTCCACTTCCTCGGGAAACTCCTGCGCGTCCACCAGCGGGCCGTAGACGATGTCCACTTTGCGCACGATGGGAATGATGGCGCCATCCAGGTCGAGCAGCGACATGTGGCATCCGGAGCAGCCATCCAGCCATACCGTAGCCAGCTTCAGCTTCCTCATGCTTGTCCACCTCCTGTGCGGCGGCCGGCAACCTGGGGCTCGCCGGGAGTGCCGGTGCCCCGGTGACGCGCCAGCATGGTAATCGCTGCGGTCGAGCAGCGAGTCATCTCCTCGATGGCTTTACCTTTTTCCGCCAGAGCGCCCGTAGGACACGCCTGCACGCACTTTCCGCAGTTGGTGCAGGTCTTCGCGTCGCCCCACTTCTGATTCAAGTCGGAGACAATGCGGGCGTGAATGCCGCGAGAGATCATCTCCCACACGTGGGCGCCTTCGATCTCGGCACAGGTGCGCACGCAGCGGGTGCACAGGATGCAGCGATTGTGGTCAAGCACAAAGCGCGGGTGCGAGAGGTCGATGGTGTGGCGGGGAAAGTTATAAGCGAAGCGCACGCTGGTAATGCCCATGGAGCAGGCCATTTCCTGCAACTCGCAGTGCCCGTTGGCCACGCACACGGCGCAGACGTGGTTGCGCTCCACCAGCAGCAGCTCGATAGTCATGCGGCGATAGCGGGAGAGCCGAGCCGAATTCGTGACCACCGACATGCCATCCTGCGCCGGGGTGGTGCAGGCCGGGAACAGCCGGTCGACGCCGGAGAGCTCCACCATGCACAGGCGGCACGCTCCCACCGCGCTCAGGCCTTCCAAGAAGCACAGCGTCGGAATGTACTTGGTGCTGGCGCGGGCGGCGTCGAGGATGCTCTGACCCTCGACCGCGTTCACCAGCTCACCATCGATACGCAGCGAGATTTTCTTGGACGGCAAGATGAAACTCCTTTGGGCGTATGCCAAAGCTGTATTCGCCGACTAAAGTCGGCCGGACAAATTTGGGACTCGTTGCGGCACAGCTAAAGCTGTGCCCTTTCAAAACCAGCGATACGTCCTTTTCGAATACTTCGCCGCAATCATTAGCGGGCGACCTCAACCGTTGCGTCGCAGCGCAGACAGCGGCAGCACTCCTCGTGAGTCTCTTCCGGCGACAGCCCGACGATGACCTCGCCAAACGAGTCGGCACGTTCTTGGGGCGGCACCGCCCGCGCGTGATGCCGGCGGCTGGCGCTGGGCTCCTTCGGCGCCGTCTGGTTGTACTCCATGGCGCGGAAGATCTGCTCCCAGCGCTGCGCATCCATCAGTTGCTCGTCGATCGCCTTGGCTGCAACTTTGCCGTAGCCCATGGCATTCGACACATTGGAAGCGCCCGTGACCAGGTCGCCTCCGGCAAAGAAATGCGGCCGGCTGGTTTCGAGCGTGAAATGGTTTACCTCGATGGTGCCGCTGCGCTCCTTGATCTGCAGGCCTGACGCCTTGGCGAACTCAAGGTCGACCGTCTCTCCCACCGCAACGATGACCGAATCGCACTCCAGGCGCTGCACTTCGTCGGTCAGGATCGGTTTGCGGCGGCCGGAGCGGTCGTACTCGCCCAGGCGGGTGTTCACCACTTCCAGCGCTTTGACGTTGCCCTTGGCGTCGCCGATGATGCGATGCGGGGCCGCGAGGAATACGATCCGCGCTCCTTCTTCCTCCGCCGCTAAGGTTTCCTCTTCGATGGCCGGCATGTCCTTGCGTTCGCGGCGGTAGACCACGGTCACGCTGGCTCCGAGGCGCAGCGCCGTACGCGCTGAATCGATGGCCGCGTTCCCGCCACCAATCACCACCACCTTGCGGCCGAGATTCAGGTTCTCGCCTTTAGACACGGACTCCAGGAACGACAGGGCCGGGAGCACGCCTTTCAATTCCGTGCCGGGCAGGTACACCCAACTCTCTTTCCAGGTTCCGATGGCCAGACACACCGCGTCGAAACGGTCATCCAGATCGTTGAGGGAGATATCGAGACCGACGCGGGTATTGAAGACGAACTGCACGCCCAGCCGCTCGATCAGCTCAATCTCCTTGCGCAGTGCCGGCTTCGGCAGGCGATATTCCGGCAGCGCAAAGCGCAGCATGCCGCCAGCTTCAGGCATGGCGTCGAAGACGGTGACATCGTGTCCCAGCAGCGCCAGATAAAACGCAGCGGTCAGACCCGCCGGCCCCGCGCCGGCAACCGCGACTTTGCGCCCCGTCGGCTCCAGTTTGCGAGCGACGACCCGCTTCACAGCATCCTCAAAGTGGTCGGTCAGCAGAATGTAGTCGGCGATGTAGCGATGCACTTCGCGCATGTTGACCGGCTCGTCAATCGTCTGGCGGCGGCAGCGTTTGCCGCAGGGATGCTGGCAGACACGCCCGGTCGAGCAGGGCAGCGGATTGTCCAGGATCACGGACTCGAAGGCGTCCTCCATCCGGCCTTCCTTGAAGAGTTCGAGGAAGCGTGGGATGTTCATGTGCAGCGGACAGCTGTTCTCGCAGGGGGCGAGCGCCAGTTCGGTGCAGATGCCGGCGGCACAGCGGTGGGAGACGATGTGGTCCTCGAACTCCTGCCGGAAATGCCGCATGGTGGTGAGCACCGGATTGGGCGCGGTCTGGCCCAGCCCGCACAGCGAGCAGTCGCGAATATAGCGGCTCAGCTCGTCGAGGCGGTCCAGTTGATCGATGCGGCCTGTGCCTAGCGTAATGCGATTCAGGATACGCAGAAACTTGTTGAGGCCAACGCGGCAGGGAATGCATTTGCCGCACGACTCCGAGTTGGTGAACTCCACGAAGTAGCGGGCGACGTCGACCATGCAGTTGTCTTCGTCCATCACCACCATGCCGCCGGAGCCCATGATCGAACCCAACTGCGCCAGGCTTTCGTAATCCACCGGCGTCTCAAACATCTCGCCAGGAATGCAGCCGCCTGATGGGCCGCCGGTTTGCACAGCTTTCACGCTGCGCCCGTCGATGGCGCCTCCGCCAATGTCGTAAATGAACGTCTTGATGGGAGTGCCCAGCGGCATCTCAACCAAGCCACTGTTGTGGACTTTGCCGACGAGCGAGAACACTTTCGTTCCCGAGCTTTTAGCGCTGCCGGTTTCCGTGAACCACGCCGGTCCCTTGGTAATGATGGGCGAGATGTTGTACCAGGTCTCGACGTTATTAATGTTGCTGGGCTTGCCCCACAGACCCTTCTGAGCGGGGAACGGCGGCCGAGGACGCGGTCTTCCGGCCTCGCCTTCCAGCGACGCAATCAACGCCGTCTCTTCGCCGCAGACAAACGCGCCTGCGCCTTCCACCAGTTCGATATCGAAGTTGAAGGCGCGGCCGAGAATGTTGTTGCCGAGCAGTCCGTACTCGCGCGCCTGCTCGATAGCGCGATTCAGCCGGTGCACTGCCAGGGGATATTCGGCACGCACATAGATGATGCCGTGGCTGGCGCCCATCACCGAGCCGCCGATAATCATGCCTTCCAGCAGCGAGTGCGGATCGCTCTCGATCTCGTTGCGGTTCATGTAGGCGCCGGGATCGCCTTCGTCGGCATTGCAGACGATGTACTTCTCGTCGGATACGGCTTTGCGCAGAAACTCCCACTTATTGCCGGTGAGGAAGCCCGCGCCCCCGCGCCCGCGCAGCTTGCTGGCCTTGATCTGCTCGATGACGGTTTCGGGCTTGTCGTCGATCAAGGTTTTATACAGCGCCTGGTAGCCGCCGACGCCGATGTATTCCTCGATATCGTCAGGATTGATCAGGCCGCAGTTGCGCAGCACGATCTTCTTCTGACCTTTGAAGAAGGGCACTTCGTTCCATAGCGGCACGTCGGGATAGCCGTGGCCGTAGCGCACGAATCCGGTGATGTGGTCCCACTCTTCGATCTTGCAGAACACGGCTTCGGGATTGACCCGGCCGGAGGCGAGGTCATGCACGATGCGCCCGGCATCGTTGGCCTGTACCCGGTGCAGGATGAGCAGCGGGTTTCCCGGCAGATGGACGCTGACCAGCGGCTCGTGGAAGCAGGCGCCGAAGCAACCCACACTGGTGAGATAAAAATCGATGCCGCTGCGGTCAATTACTTCGACGAAGGCATGATAAAGGCCCTCGGCGCCATTGCCGCGGCCGCAGGTTCCCATGCCGATCGCGATCCGCGGGACCGGCGGCACCAGCTTCGCCAGCCCGGCTTCGCGCACCGCGTTGAATACGCTAATGTCCTCGATACGCGGCATCAATCATTCTCCCGTTCCAGCGAACGTACTTCGCGCTGCAGTGTCCGTTCGTTGACGTGTCCGCAGATGCGATGGTTGATCTCGACTACCGGAGCCAGCGCGCACTGACCAAAGCAGGCCACGGTGCGCAGGGTGAAGCGTCCGTCCTCGGTAGTGAGCGTGAGCTTGTCCGCGTCCGACCCGTCGCCGTCGTCCATTCCCATGCCCAGTTCCAGGCGAAGGCTCTCCAGCAGCGCTCGCGAGTTGCGGGTGTGGCAGGCGGTGCCGCGGCAGATGCAGATGGTGTTGTCGCCCTGCGGCTCCAGGTTGAACAGCGCATAAAAGGTAGCCACGCTGTAGATACGCGACAGAGGAATGTCCAGACGGCTGGCGATGTACTGCAAGGTCTCCGCGGGGAGATATTTGTGCGGGTGACGTTCCTGGACGGCTTCCAGTACGCTCAACAATTCGCCCGGCCGTCCACCTTGCTTAACGATGACTTGATCGATGAACGCCTGCTCGGCGCTGTCGAGAGATATCTGCGCAGTTGCCATGTGCCTGGCGCTCCTTTCTGGGTCAGAGACCAGCACGATATGAAATGAAGACGCGATGCCCGGCTTGTTGGGTACGGAGAAGCTCTGGACTTCGCCGGCACCTACGATGCTTCGTTCACTAAGATTTCACAGAGCTGGCCATAGCTCAGTGCCGCACATCACGTTACGGCGTGATTGCAAGGGCTAGGTGTGATGGGGATTTGGGAGTAGGGCACCGCAAGGATTAGGGGCAGGAATTTGGGATCAGGAATAAAGAGACTGGGGGTCGAGGAGATTCAAATGATCTTATTGGTAAGATTGTTTACGAATCTTACCAGTAAGATCATTCTTGCCGCTCGAGCTATTGAAGTCCAGAAAAGGCTGGCCTCTAAGTTTTCAATGCAAATGCTAACTTTACAGCCCCCGGTCCGTGCGCCGACGTCTTACGGGGCGAAGTAGCTGGAGATGTCTAGCACCAGGTGTGTTCTGCCGTCGGCATAAGCGTCGATGTAGCCATTGGTGCGCGGAACGATTGCCATGTTAGAAGTAGCCGCGCCGTCCACCGCGTTCAGAGTCCAAGTCATGGGCATAGGATCGCCGTCAGGCCACAGCGTCAAATAGTTCAGAGCGCCTTGAGGATACGCTGTAGCGTTGAAGACATAAGCCTGCGCCGTCAGTGGTAATCCGCACGAACTCCCGCCGCTTCCCACCGGCTCCCGAACCATTCCGGTGAATCCGAAGGCGGATTTCCGGGTGTCAACCGCATGGCAAGGGGGTATCGCATAGAGTGACAGGCCGCCCGCTCCGGGCGATGCAAAGAAGCCATTGATGTCGACCACCATATCTGTATTGTTGCTGGCATACACCGAAATACCGCCGCTCGTACCGGCAGGAACCACAGCAGCATTGGAAACCACCGTTCCAGTTGTGTCGCTCAGAGTAGCAACAATGGGCTGGGGCAGACCTTGCGGCCACACGGTCAGGAAGCCTAACGTTCCTCCGTTTTTCGGCAACGCCGTGACGTTCAAAGAGTATGCGGTGGCACTCACTCCTGTTGGAATGCAGGAGCTCTGCAAAACCGGGAAGTCGCGTTCCACATCTCCTTGCAGAAAAGGGCCACCTAGCGGTCCATTCGGACCTCGGGTGTCGATGACTCGGCACGCCGGCAGCGGATAAAACGCCAGCGAAGAACCGGACGGGGGTGCGAAGGCGCCGGAGATGTCCACGATGACGTCTGTCGTGTCGCTGGCGTAGATGCTGATCTCCCCGTTGGAGCCTGCGGGCTCAAGTACTGCATCACTCTTCACCCGGCCATCTCGCGAAACCAGGGTGATGGTCTGGCCGCGGTTTTCACCCGCGGGAAAGACGACCAATGAGTTCAGCTGCCCATGGGGGACGACAGTCACGTTGAGCAGATAAACCGCAGTGCTCCCAGGAATTCCACAGGCGCTTTGAAGCAGGGGAAAGCTACGGAAGGTTCCTCCCTGGATAGGTGGCCCGCCGAGGGGTCCGTTTGAAAGTCGGGTATCGACTACGCGGCAAGGCGTCAGAGGAAGCAGTTGATAAGGAGCAGAAGTGGCTTCGACGATCTTGCCATTGCTAGCCGAAAAGGTAGGACGGTTTGGCGATTGGCCAGCCATGGCAGGGTCGACCAATTGCGCTTGGGCTGGGAGGTTTCCGATGAGAAAAGCAATTACGGTCCACAATGGAAACGCATGTTTCCGCAGCATCGCAAGAGCGGCCATGGCGTAGTCCTTTATTTTCCTTTGGCTTTTCGGGACGACGCATTATGGGGCGATTCATCTGGCGAAAGCAAGGGGTTTTTCGCCATCCAGGATCCCTCCGCAGCCCCTAATTCCGAGCCCCAAAGCAAAAGCGGAAGCCCTTGCAGGACCTCCGCTTTGGTTGAGGGGTGTTGCTTTCGATGACTACGGCTTGCCTGGCATGAACATCCTGTCGCCCGGCTTGCCGGCTTCGACTTTGTAATCTGACGGAACCTGGAACAGCGACGCACTGGGTTCACCGCGGGTTACGGCAGTCACTGTGGTGGTCATAGTTCCCATCATCGGATCGGTGTGCTTCATCGACAGCGGAATCTGCAGATCGGTCGACTCCCAGCGCTCGGTGACAGTTTCGATCGCTCTGGCATTGCCGATCTGTCCGGCCGGGATGGTGTGGGTCATACGCGTACCCGTTGCCGTCAATCCGAGGATGGTCTTCGTGCCCAGATCAGTCGTGACCATGTTGGGGTCCGAGGGACGGGCCGGGGGCTCGCCCTCAGCAGAACCGGCGGGCGGTTTCGGCGGACGCAGCGGCATCTGTTGCGCCGTCTTGTTCTCAGGGTTCAGCATGTAACGATAGCCCGCAACCGGGTCCGTGATGATGATCATGGTGCCCTTGGTCGCGCCTGTGCTCGGCGTCATAAACTCAAACGGAACCTCGCGGCGCACACGGCCCTGCGAGTCGCGATAAACGGTGCTCTGGTTCTGGTTGTGGATGGTGTTGCCGTCCGGCAAAGTGCTGTCGTGTGTGACTTCGATCGTGGCGGTCATCGGCGCGCCGGTGACTACCTTTCGTCCCTCGCCGATTTCATCACGATGAAAAAACATTCCCATACCGGGGCCCTGAATCGACATCATTCCAGGTCCCCCGGGCGGCGGTGGCGGCGCGGGCTCACTTTGCGCCATCACTAGCGTAGAGACGCCCATACACAACCCCAGGGTCAGGGGATATGAAGCGGCACGAACTGCTTTCCCAAGATTCATAGCTGCGTTCCTCATTCTCAATTTTCGCTGCAACGGATTTGCTTTCAAAACTTCACTAGTTGACCATGCGGACGGCCCGTACTACTCCGTCGTAGCCGACCACCAGATCCGCCATCTGCGGTTGCGAACTCTGTCCATTCGCCGGCAACTCCACCCGCACCACCTGGGTTTCAGCGGCGCAACTTAGCGGGTCGCAGAGCATCAGCGGCGTGTACGTGGCTTCCGTCAGGTCCTGCGCATTGCTGTTGGCTGAGGTACTAGCGCTCTCCGGAGCGGGAGCAGTCTGCAGCCGTTTGCGTGACAGGGTTACCGGTTGAACCTCTCCAGTGACGATTGGAGTTTCTGCAATCGTCTTCGGAACGGGATTCTGAGCCGGATCGGCCGCCGCCCGATGGGCAACCGGCTCAACCTTGGCTGGCAGGTTGTGGCTCTGCATCGGCGCTGCCGGATGACGATCCTGCAAGAGCCGAACCCCCAGGAACGTACCCACCAGGATGGCGGCTGCGACAGCCGCATAAGCTCCAATCTCAAAGAAGCGGCTCAGCCGCAAGGCAACTGGAGTGGAGCGGGGCATCGCTATCGGCCGCAAAGGCTGATTACGTTCCCCCGCCTCGACCTTCGCCGTACGCGTCCCGGTCACCGCAAATTCCGCGGTGCTGGAAAGCGCTGGAACGGCAGCGTTGGTCGGGGTGGCCTGCCGGAAAGCTTGCAGCAACGCCCGTTCCACATTTGGGCCAGCCTCTTGGCCGGCGGTGCTCGCCTGTAGCGCCTGCATGGAAGCAGCCAGCGTGCGCTGCTGTTGCAGCCACGCGCCACAGGGCCCGCACTCTTCGGCATGGCTCAGGATTCGTTCGTCCCGCGCCCGCGTCAATTCCCACATCGTTAATGAACTTGCACTATGCTTGAATTCACGGCATGTCATGATACGCACCTCGCCGCCACTCGAGTGATGCCCGGCGCTACTGCCGCCGAGTGCTGCAGCTTCTTGCTCAGCATGTCGTGCGCCCGGTGCAGCCGCGAGCGGATGGTGCCGATCGCACATCCCACCGCTACCGCCGCATCCGCATAACTCTGTTCCTGCAGGTCGCACAACACCACCACCTCGCGATAATGTTCCGGAAGGGAAAGTACTGCTTTCCAAACCGCTACCGACGTTTGCCGCCGGACCATTCCTTCACTGGGGTCGCTCTCGATCATCAGCGACGCCTCTTCGTCTTCCACCGGGGAACTCAGCATGTTCTCCGGATAGCTCCGCTCCAGCGCGCGCCGGACATAATTCCGCGCTACGCCGAACAGGTAGGCCCCCAAGGCTCCGCGCGTGGGATCGAAGTCCGCACCCCGCTGCACCAGGAACAGGAACACGTCCTGCGTGACCTCTTCGGCCATCTGCGGAGATCCGCTCATATGCAGGGCAAAGCGAAAAATCGGCCCTTGCCGCCTGCGGTACAGGGCGGTGAAGGCGTCTTCATCTCCAGCCAGAGCCTGCGTCAGCAGTTGCTCATCGCTTAAATCTGTCAGCAACTCCACCTCAACGGTGAACCTGATCTCGTTTACGTGAGATATTCACCTGAAAAAAACGTAAAGTTCCGTAAAGTTGGGACGAATAGCGAGCTTTGCCCCTCGGGTCTTAAACCCGCTTAACTAATCGTAGTCGCTTATCGAGTTTCGGGACAGATGGCAGAATCGGAACCGCAGCGCGTTTGGCTCGGATCCGCTGCCATTTCGAAAATTCTGACATGTACTGCTTTTGAAGGGGCACGGCTTCAGCGACTGCTCAAAAACGCGCGTCTTTGATGCGTCGGGTAGTGCTGGCCTTCAGTGTCTGCGTGAGAACTGGAGTTTCGTATTGGCGGTGGAGTGCAGGGCCAAGAAACCAGCGCCGTAGGTGCGGAATAGCTCAGCCCAGCACGCAGCCGAACCGGGGTCCCCAAGTCGCGCTGCTTTTGCGCGAATTGGGGTGGGATGGCGGAGTGCTGGGTAAGTGGGAAATTGATATGAGTCCCGTAGGGACGGCAGAGGTTCTCACCCAGACACTTCAGTCCAGCGTCTAAGCCTTTTATTTATCTGCCCGAGCCGGTTTCAGCCGGCGGCATAAGCATTCCTATCCTGCTTTCAGCAGCCTGTTCAGGCGTGCCGTACGAATACGCAAATCATCACGGCTTCGCTGCCGAGGAAAGCTCCACAACTTGACTTTGAGCTTCCATAGCCCAATTCTGGTACGCATTTTTGCTGACGAATATCCGACTTCACTTTCCGAATCCTCGAAGTTTCTATGAGATAGCGCCCTAACCTATTCCCAACAAATTTCCAATCGCCCTTTTAGGACTTGGATGGGCGAGATTGCTACTTTGCAAATCGCCGCAGCTGATTTCGCCGTTCGAAATGGCTTTAGTGAAGACCTGAACGGGTAGAGCGGCGCTTCAGCACGCCGCGTCGCGCTGCTGAAAATGACAGGGCTTCAGCCCCGGGAGCGAGCGGCGGTCGAGCCGCATTACGTAAGAGGTGATAGAAGTGAAACGCATTCATCATCACTGGATGGGAAAGGGCTGGGTCAGGACGGTTGCTGGAACCGTGCTCGGCATCGCCATCAGCCTGTCGGCGCCCTGGGTGGTCCAGGCCGTCACCAGCCCGACCGGCGGCACAATTTCCGCCACTCCGGCAGCCGAACCAGCAGCCGGAGTGGCTCCACTATTTCCTGTCAGCGAAACCACCTCATCCGCGGACCCGGCGGAGAACGGGGCTCGCGTGCTGACCGGTGAATCACCGCAGGACTGGTTCAAAGTTTTCGGCTCGGCAACCCTGGTCAACGGTGTTGCCACCATCCATCTGGAGCCGGTGTTCGGCCCGCTCGCCAGCGCTGGATTGGAATATCAGGTGTACTTTAGCCCCAAAAGGGGACTGCAACGGTTTATATCTCGCGCACAAGACCGTTGCAGCCTTCGAAGTGCACGAACTGGGCCAGGGGACATCGAACATCAGCTTCGAGTATCGAATCGTGGCACGACGCAAGGCGATCGAAAACGCGCGCCTGGCGCACAAGACGGGTCCAGTCGACCATCCGCGCCTCACAAAGCCGAAGCTGTACACAGCAAAGCAAGCAGGAGAGACAGGCAACGACCTGGCCGGCAGCAATCTGGGCAGCAACTTCCAAGCCAGCAGGGGTCCGAGCCAGAGCCCTGCTGGTAACGCCGTAGGCGAATCGCACCAGTTCGCTAGCGGCGCAGGCCAGTAAGTCTTTTCGATGGCGGATGACGATGAACCAGTCGGCCATCCGGACGCGATGAACAAGCCCTGTTCAGCAAAACAGCCGGATGGGGCTTCTCTTTTTTCCGACGAATCAAGTTCATCACCAGTAACCATCCCGATGCGGCTGGCAATTCGTCGATTTGTATCAGGGAACGGCTTCCAGACGTGTCGCATAACGCCACTAAATTTGTCATTCCGCGCGAGAACGCGGCGCCAGCCATAGCACTCTCATTTTCATTGTCATCCCGAGCCAAGTCGAGGGGACCTAGGTTCGCTTCGCTGTTACGCGATGGGTCATTCCGGTATCCCCTTTCACGTTTCGCTGTTCGCCGGCCTATTTCGATTGTCATCCTGAGCGCAGGCGGCAGCTTTTGCCGCCGCAGTCGAAGGACCTCTACCCTCGTGATACCGATCAGGGGCTGAAGCCCTTTCGTACTTAGCGTAGCTTGACGCGGCGCTGAAGCGCCGCACTACCCGCGACACTGGCGCTCTGTCAGCAGCGCGATTGTGCAGGTCTTCCCCCGCTGCTCCTTCCACCACGGACTTCTTCCAAGCCATCAACAGCAGATCCCTCGTCGGGCTGAAGTCCTCCTCGTGATGACAATTTAGGAACTGGTTGTTGCGGCACGGCTGAAGCCGGGCCTGATACGAGTCGCGCACAAATAGTCTTACCAGCAAGATCGAGTGGCAATCTTACCAGTAAGATCATTTTCTCTGGAGGTTGGTGGAAATGGGCCTGCTTATCTCCTGGCCCTAATCCCAAATCCCTACTTCCCTAGTCCCTGCCTTCACATTGCGGGCGTGAACTGCGGCCAGTAGCCGGCGGTGTTCTGCTCGCTGCTGATTTCTTCGAAGCTGAACTGCTTGCCGATGCCTTCGTGGGTCTTGCCGTCAATCTCGACGTAGGGATAGACGAAGTAGTTCAGCGGCGGCCCATCCTGCTTGGGTGACAACGTGATGTCGCGGCCGGTGGAGAACTGCACGCGATTCGCATCAACTGTGCCGAAGAAGTAATCAGCTTTCTCCTTCGCCTTCCAGGCCTCGGAAATATCCAGGGGCACCCAGCCGATATTGCGCGCGAAGAATTCCGCCCAGCAGTGATAGCCGGGGATGTCGCCTTTGTCCTTGCCTTCCGGCAGCGGGAAGCCGATATCGAAGCGAGCAGGAATACCGTCGGCCCTCATCATGCCGATAAATGGCGAATGGAAGTCGGTACAGTTGCCATGCTTGGAGTCGCAGGCCCAGACAGCGTCGCCGCGTCCCCAGCCCGTTCCGGTCTTGTCGTAACGCATGGTGTTGAACAGGTAGTCATACGCGGCCTTCGCCTTGGCCACCGTACCGGTTTTGTCGCCGGTCACCTTGACGGCCAGCTCTTTGATGGTGCCGTCGGTGGGAATCAGCTTGTCGGGGGCGAGGTAGCGCTCCATGGAGGCGGGAACGACGCCAGGCTTTGTGTCCTTGGCTTCCAATTGCGCGTAGTCACCGCGCGAAAACTCGCGGCGTGTCACCTCATACTCCAGGGAGAACTCCGCGGTGGTCTGTACTGGGTTGTGGATCTCGGCGTAGAGGATCCGGTTGCCGTACTCCTGCTCTTCGCCCATACGGGTCTGCACTGGCGACTTTACGTTCACCAGGCGCACGGTCTGATGCTCATCGGTGTGCGCTACGGGCACCCACACGCGGACCATCTTGGCTCCCGCGGGAATGTCTTTCACCGTGAACGAATAGGTGAAGCGGAACTTGCGCGTGGGAGGGCCGAACTTTTGCTTTTCCGGCGCAGAGGTTTGAGCCAGCGAAAATGAGACCACCAGACACGCGAGCAAGAGCGGGGCGAAGGCGCGAAGCTTCATGCGAGGACTCCTGCGCAGATTGGATGTAGCTGGAGTGTAAGCGGAACGAAGAAATTTTCCGATAGAGTTTTTTGGTTTCCCGCCAAAAACTCGAGGTGCGCCCTGTCACAGCATTTGCAAGTGCCAAGTGTTAGGCTGTCGGGTTCGGAAGTTTCACTGGAGTCATAAATTGGAGGCACTACATGGTAAGCATTCCTAAGTATGTTCAAGACTTTCTTCCCGGCAAGCTGGCGTGGGTGGCGACCGTCTCTCAAAACGGCGAGCCGAACGTTACTCCTAAGGGCTCGCTCAAGCTGCTAGATGAGAACCACGTCCTGTTTGCGGATTTGTTCTCTCTGAAGACCCGAGCCAACCTACTGAAAAATAACAAAATCGCGATCACCGTGGTGGACCCGACGACTGCCAAGGGATATCAGCTGAAAGGCACCGCCGAGCTGGCAGATTCCGGGTCACTGTTTGAAACCACCACCAAGCTGATCGGTGAGATGAATAAAGGATTGCCTGCTCCGCACTACGTGGTGAAGATCACGGTGGAGTCGGTATTCGATCAGTCAGTCGGGCCGCAAGCCGGCAAGCAAATCGCGTAACTGTCAGGTAGAAGGTTCTTCACCAAGGAGGACACGGAGCGCACAGAGGCAATCGGGAATCAGAGATTTGGGATCAGGAAAATGGGAAGAGGGATTAGGGTTAGGGATTAGGGAAGCTGAACTTGGATGGCACCCCCTCGTTCAGTTAAGTTGTCCTCCCGAACGAGGAGGCTCTTGGCAATTCATTGCGCTCCCTTTTTTTGTGTCATCCCGAGCGAAGTCGAGGGACCTGCTGTCCATATCGGGTAGACCGCATCCTACTTCAAGAATTGGTAAAACAAAAAGACGTTCTAATCAAATCCTGATTCCGTATTGCTCCGTGCTCTCCGTGTCCTCTGTGGTAAAACAGGCCCTTCTATCTCTGTGCCTTTGTGTCTCTGTGGTGAAAGGATCGACCCAGTTCGCGGGAACGCGCGGCCGTCGCATCCGCGCGAAGTCGAGGGACCTGCTGTCCATCGGGCCGGCAGACCTCACCCTACTTCAATACTAAGTAACCTGAGGGCCGAAATTCCAAAACTTTTTTCCTCCGTGCTCTCCGTGTCCTCCGTGGTAAAACAGGCCTTTCTATCTCGGTGCCTCTGTGTCTCTGTGGTGATTGGATCGACTTAGTTCGCGGGAACGCGCGGTCGTCGCATCCGCGCCGCCAGAAAGCATCCGACAGCGATGGCGCCGAAGCACAGCCCGCAACCAGCGGTGATGAGCGGCACGGCAAAGAACCGCCGGTTCCATCCGGCGCCGATCCGGGCTTGCGTCGGGTTCTGGGGATCGTAGCGAATCTGGTGCCGGCTGCCGACGGCAAACTCGGTTGACCGCCGCACCGTCTCTTCGTAATTGCTGCTCTGAAAGCTGGTGAGCTCGACCGTTACCGGCTGCTGCTTGACGACATACACGACTTCCAGCTTCGCGGAATAAAGCTGATCGTGTTTGGCCGCAGGTTCCACAACCACCTGATTGCGGATGATCTGCGCCTCAGCAACAGGCCACGAGCGCAGTACGCGAATCTGGCCGAGAAAAAAAGGCACGCTCAGGATGAGGAACAGCCCGCACACAATAAGGTTGGCCACTCCGAGAAAGGGAAGTGTTTCCGGCGGACCAGGCGCTTGCGTGCTAGCGGAAATTTGTGGCTTCACGTCGGTCAAAGTTTCTCACCAAGAGGGAAGGGATCAGGGATTCGCCAATGGGGCTTGGGGAATGCGAGGTCAGCGCCGCGGCGAACGTGTCGCGCCCAACTCGCGGATCTCCTGATCTACTTTGCGCATGCGCAGTAGAATGCGAACCAGATATCCAACGTAAATCACCCACGCCACGATGTACGCAGCTTTCAGAAATGCGATTGCGTTCATTGTGCACCTCCTTGCAAAGCCATCTGCGCGTGCGCCGATTCCAGCGCCTGCTCCTGCATTTGCAGTTTGTAACGCAGCCACACAAACAGAATGCCCATCACGGTGAACGCCGCCAGATTAATCAGGAACACATGCAGCATCGCAGGATCAAGGCCGGAATTCTCTCCTCCGCCAATCACCGGCTGCGGATGCTGCGTGCGGAAGTAACGGATCGAGAGATAAACGATCGGCACATCGACAAATCCGAAGATGGCGAGCGCCGCCGCCAGCACCTGCGTCTGGCCGCCGGCGGCGAAGCGCCGCAGCACCAGATAGCTGACGTAGATCAGCCACAGCACCAGCGTGGTGGTCAGCCGCGCATCCCAGGTCCACCAGATGCCCCACACCGGACGCGCCCACAGCGGGCCGGTCACCAGCACCACGGTGCAAAAAACCACGCCCACTTCGGCGGCGGCTAGCGGCCAAGGCATCGGCTGCTCAGTGCGCTCGCACAGATAACCAGATGGAAGCGACAAAATTGACGAAGAACACAGAACGCCGACCCAGGCCGACGGCACGTGGTAATAGAAGATGCGCTGCACGTCTCCCATGGTCTGCTCGGTGGGCGCCGCGACAGGGCCAGATAGGGAGTAGCCCAGCAGGCCAGACCGGAGAACGGAAATAAGGTATGGGGTTAATCACCTGCGTTTCATTCCGCGTTGAGCACCGTCTCGAACAGCAATAAGCGACAATTGTGGTAAACACCACATCGTAAACGGCCAGCAATCTTCATCCAGAAGTCGGGTGAAGCTTCGCCGGTGAGCACCGACGGTGGTTGCGTCACCATCGCCAGCAGCGCCGGAATCGAAATCGGGAACAGGATCAGCGGCAGCATGATCTCGCGGCTGCGGGTGCGGATCGAGATCGCCGCAAAGAATGTTCCATTCACCACCAGCGCCCAGGTTCCCAGCAGCGCGATCAGCAGCAACTGCCAGACCGGCCCCACCGATCGCAGATTGTAAAAGACAATGAACAGCGGCGTCATCAACGCTTCCAGCACGCCGACAAAAATAAAATTTCCCAGCGCCTTGGCCAGGAATAGCGAGTTCGGCGGCGCGGGCGAAACCCGGTAAGCGTCCAGCACCTGGTTGCGCAACTCGCGCGCCCAGGTCTGATTCAGCGCGACCACGGCGGCAAACAGAAACGCCACCCAAATCAGTCCGCCGGCGATGCGCCGCGATTCTTCCGCCGTGGGATCAAAGGCGAAGCTGAAGATGACCACCACCAGCAGCGCGAAAAACAGCATGGAGTTGATGGCGTCTTTTGAGCGCCATTCCATGCGCAGATCTTTCACCAAGGTGGCGCGGGTTACGCCGGCAGTGGGCATCGCGTTGGTTCTCCACGGCTGGAGCTGCTGGTCGGATCTGCGCAGTCACGGGCTCGCGCGCACGAGCTGACCCGCGGCCATGCGCAGGAATTCGTCGGCAACGGCTTCCATCAGCGCCGCCTGATGAGTCACGACGAAGATCGTCTTACCCTGATCGCGCAACTCGCCGAGCAGGCCGCCATGTCGCGGGCCGAATGCACGTCGACGTTGAGAAAGGCTCATCCAGCAGCATCAGTTCCGGATCGTGCAAGATGGCGCGGGCCAGCGACATGCGCTGCCGCATGCCCTTGCGAATACTGGCCGACGCGCCGTTCAAGGTCGGGATCGAGTCCAACCAGACGAATCGCGTCGCCGCAGAGCGTCGTCGTCATGCGAATGCCGTAGAGTCCGGCGAAGTAGCGCAGGTTTTCCATGCCGCTCAGCTCATCGTAAAGCAGCGGAGCATGTCCCATGTAGCCGACGCGATGCGCAACCTCGCGAAACTTCTTCGCGCCCAGAAGAGTGAAGCTGCCCTGGCTCGGCTCCATCAGGCCGGCCATGATGCGCAGCAACGTGCTTTTGCCCGCGCCATTGTCGCCCAGCACAACGTAGAGGCGGCCGCGGCGCGAAGCTGGCAGAAATATCGCGCAGGGCGGCAAAGCGCCCAAAGAACTTCACAAGATTTTCAAGGACGACGACCGGCGGAGATTGAGGATCGCTGGTACCCGCCATGAGTGTGCAGTTCCGTGCAAACTCGCTGGCAAGAAGTTACTGGCCCATGCCGCCTCGCCGCGGCCGTCAGACGCGGCTTTCTGCTGCGGAAACCTTGCGCTGCCGGAGCCGCTGCCGGGTTGACCGCCCTGCTTGGGAGCATACTTCGAGGCGCACTTGGCCTGGATGTTAGTGGCGTGGAAGACGCCGTCGCGTCCAAAGTTGCCCTCGGCAAGGGCTTGCGCGTCGTCCTTAAAAGTGTCGGGCGGAGCTTCGGTGCCGTTGTAAACCACGGGCAGGGTGCGATTCACTCCACCAACGGGAACTCCAGGTGCGTGCCCTGGCGCTTGATGGACCCGGCTCAACATTGCCGGCGACGCGCAAACGCTTGGTGTAAGCGCTGTCTCCCATGCCATTCAGTTCCTTGATAGTGACGTAATAGCTCTTGCTGTCCTGCACCCCGGTATAAGCGAGATAGCCCAGCGCGACCAGAATCACGGCAATCACCGAGCCAAAGCGCAAGTATCTGCGTCCCTGTTCCGACATCCCACCACACCTTTCAATCCGGCAGATTACACCGGACCTACCTAGGATAACGCCATTACGCGCACAATACCATGTGACTTTAGTCACATATCGTCTGTGATGTCAGGAGGATAGGGAAGAAAACTGAAAAATCGCCGACTTCGCACCTGATGAAGAAGCTTACGCGGCGCCTTGGCACTGGGCGGGACCGTCCAGGCACATTCCACCAGCTTAAATCAGTTCGGGAGGAGGCAGCGGTTTGGGACGGAAGATAAGGTCGAGCCCTTTTGTACTGGCTTCAGCCTCGGCCAGGCCGCTGAGAACGATCACGGGCACGCAGTTCTTATCCGCGCGGATCTGGCGAACCAGTTCTGATCCGCTACATCCCGGCATCAGGTGATCGGTCACGATAACGCCGATTTTGTCAGGGACGGCTCGCAGAGTCGCGAGAGCGCTTTCGCCGCTGGTGGCCACCGAAACCAAGAACCCCGCATTCCGGAGAATGGCTTCCCGGACGCTCAGCTGCAAGGGATTATCGTCAATCAGCAGAACCTGCCTCAAGCCACTCAGCCTATACCCGTCTTCCGTCTAGTCCGCAATCTTCGCGGCAAACGGAGATTAACCATCAGCTGGTTATGGTAGCTCAAGGAGTCGCAAAAAAAAAGGGCGGCAAGCAGACGCTGCCCGACGGGCCCTGAAGTTTGCAGGAGTTTTAGCCAGAATTGGACAGCCAGCCCCGCCCTGGTCGGTGCCCTATATAAAGGTGAGCCACGATAGAACTAGCCAGTCTGGTGCGTGCGTTCGGAAGAGATCGCCTCAGGGGTGACCTCTTCGGATTTCGGAACTGCCGCTCCATTGCCTTTCGTAGCCGGCAGGAAGATGCTGAAACAGGTTCCTCTGACTCCCGTGGTGGAAGATTCGACTTCGATCTTGCCGCCGAGTTTATCCACGATTCCTTTAATCACCCACAGACCGATTCCCGTACCCTTATCGCCCTTGGTCGTGAAGAACGGCTCGAAGATGGTTTTCAGGTTTTCCGCCGGAATGCCGCATCCGGTGTCCCGCACCTTCACCACCACTTGGTTGGCGGGAGCGGCCTCAATCGCAAGCGACAGCTTGCCCACACCTTCGGTGGCATCAATCGCATTCGTGATCAGGTTGGTAAAAACCTGGCGCAGCTCGCTGGGATAAATTGTCACTTCGCCGGGGATCTGGTAGTCACGGGCGAGCTCGATTTTGGCGGACTGTAGCCGCGGCCGGTATACCGCGCAAACGTCGTCCAGCAAATCGGAGAGCCGAGTGACGACCGGTAATTGGTTTCGCGGTGCGGCGCCAGGGTTTGCCGGCTGATGTTCGCCAGGCGTCGAACCTCGCGTTCGGCCAGGTCCACCAGTTCGGCCGCCTCGCTGTCGAGAGTGCGATTCTTTCGCAGCAGGAACATCAAGTTGCTGAGCGCATCCAGAGGATTGTTAATCTCATGCGCGATAGTGGCCACCAGGCGGCCGGTCGCGGCCAGTTTCTCCGAGCGGCGCAAGGCTTCTTCGAGTTCGTCATTCAGCTTCTTGATCTGCTCGTCCGCCAGACGTCGCTCAGACACATCGCGAATCGCGCCGGTCACGAATGTTCCGTTCTCCGTAACCAGTGGACTCAGACTGATCTCTACCGGAAACTCGCTGCCGTCCTTGCGCAGCCCAAACAGTTCCAGACCCACTCCCATGGGACGCACATGCGGATCGGCAAAAAAGTCGGACCGATGGCGCGGATGCTGCCCACGGTAGCGCTCCGGAATCAGCATTTCGACGCGTTGCCCGATCAATTCCGCACGAGCGTAGCCGAACAGCTTCTCGGTTTGAGCGTTGACCAGGGTCATAGTTCCGCGGTCGTCGACGATAACCATGGCGTCGGGTGCGGCTTCCAGTAAGGAGCGGAATTTGTCCTCTGCTTTTTTTCTCACACTTATGTCTCGAATCGCACTCGCTACCAATACGCCTTCCGCAGTCTTGATGGGGCTGAGACTAATCTCGATGGAGAATTCCGTTCCATCTTTTCGCAGCCCGAACAGCTCCAACTCCTCGCCCATCGAACGCTGATGAGGGTCCACTACGTAAGATGCCCGATGGTGCAGATGCCGCCCGTGAAAGCGCTCTGGGATCAAAACTTCAACGGAATATCCCAGCAGCTCCAGACGAGAGTAGCCGAACAGCTCTTCCGTGCGGGAATTCACCAGCACGATCTTGCCGTTCTGGTCGACGATCACCATGGCGTCGGGCGCGGATTCCAGCAGAGCGCGAAACTTCTCTTCCGCTCCTCGTCGGGCCGTCACGTCACGAATCGCGCTAATGACCATCGTGCCTTGCGGCGTGTCAACCGGGCTCAAGCTGATCTCGACCGGGAACTCGGTACCGTTTTTGCGCAGCCCGTGCAGGGTGAGCCCTGCGCCCATGGGACGCACGTGCGGATCGCCCGCAAAGTAGCCTGAGCGATGCCCAGGATGCTTGGCTCGAAAGCGGGGAGGAACCAGGACCTCGATCTTCTGACCGATCAGCTCCGATGGAGGATAGCCGAATAACTGCGTGCTCTGAATGTTGGCGAGCACAATTCGGCCCTGTTGATCGACGACCAACATCGCATCGGGAGCAGCATCCAGCACTGCCCCGAAGTTCGCCTCCAATGAGATTTCCATGGGTGATCCCGGTAATGCGGATTGTATATACCTCCCGGAACTTGCGGTAGGAAAATGATGCGCGGAATACAAGTCTTTTTGTGGCAATCCACGTCTATTCCCTTGTCGTAAACTCGTAGCGCAACAATCCACGACAACCATGCGAAATTATCTAGCTATCTTTACCGTCTTCGTCGCGGCAGTCATAGCTTCCGCGCAGGAAACTACAACCACCCAGCAGCTTCCGCTGGTACCCGGCAAGGTGATTACCGTCACGCCTGACGCCGGCTTTCACAACGAACCTTCCATTGCCGTAAACGCGATTAATCCTGCGCAGGTAGTCGCGGCCTATCAGTCGCACGCCAGCATCGTCTACTCACAGGATGGTGGCAATTCGTGGAAGCCTGCGCCCGGCACCGCTGCCACCGATTACAAAATTTCCGGCGACGTGGCTGTCGCCTACGACAAGCATGGCGCGGCGATTCTCTGCTTCATCGCCTTCGACAAGCTTGGTACCGAGAACTACTGGGCCCGCGGCGCAACCCGTAACGGCATCTTCATCCGCCGATCGCCCGATGGCGGCGCCACCTGGGATGCGCAGGAACATGCCGTGATCGCGCAGCCTACCCAGCCCGGCATTCCGTTTGAGGACAAGCCCGGCCTGGTCGCCGACAACACGAACAGCAAGTTTGCCGGCAACCTTTATGTTGGCTGGACTGAATTTCATCTCGACGACAGCGTGATCTTGTTCTCGCGTTCCACCGACGGCGGCGTGACCTGGGCGGCGCCCATCGACATCAGCACGCATCACGGATTACCGCGTGACGATAACGGCGCGGTGGAAGGATTTTCAGGAGCAGTCGCGCCTGACGGCAAGGTGTACGGGGTGTGGGCCGACGGCGACTCGCTGGCCTTCGCTTCGTCGCGCGACGGCGGCAAGAGCTTTGGCAAGAGCCGCAGCATTATCCAAACGGCGCCTCTGTACTTCGACGTGCAGGGATTGGATCGAGCCAACGGCTTCCCGCAGCTCGCCATCGATCCGAATCATGGAAAGAAAGGCCGGCTCTACGTCACCTGGAGTGACTATCGCGACGGCGACATTGGAGTGTACTGCGCCACGTCGGACAACGGCGGCAAGTCATGGAGCAAGGCCGTGCGCGTGAATTCGAACCCGGCGCACGATGGCACGGACCAGTTCTTTCAGTGGCTCGCGGTCGATCCGGCGACTGGTGCGGTGAATGTCATCTTTTACGATCGCCGCATGGATCCGGATAATCGCAAGACCACCGTTAGTCTCGCGCGCTCGACCGATGGCGGCGCGACGTTCACCAACTACGCCTGGACGCGCGATGCCTTTGTTCCTCGCCGCGACGAGTTTCTAGGTGACTACATCGGCGCGGCTGCGCTCAACAACAAAGTCTACGGCGTGTGGGCTGAGGTCGCTCCGCCGGAAACGCCAAAGGACAAAGCTACACCTCCGCCAACCGAGTTTCGTCCACACACCATCGTGAAGGTTGGCGTAGCGGACTTCGGAAAGTAGCCGGCGAACGACACTGAGGTTAGGAATGGGACTCGATCGCCGGGATAGAAAGCTGATTTCACCACAGAGGTAACGGAGCGCACCGAGGAACCAGGTATTGGAAATTGGGACTATCGGTGTAAAGGCGTTTCAACCCCGCTTTCGGGTCTGTGCGACTTGTATAAAGGCCGGGCTTCAGCGGTGCCGCAGGATCCTTCCAATAATTGTCATCACCAGAAGGCGTTCAGGCCGACGAGGGATCTGCTGTTGATGGCGCTTGGCAAAAATGCTCGCGCGAAAGCAACCCGACTTGAACCGATGAGCACCCGTCCCTAACCCCAATCCCCACCCATTCCCTAATCCCCCGGCTCTCCCGCGGCATCGCTGAGCGGTTGCCGGCGCATTACTTCTTCCGTCAACATCATGAACATTTCTTCCACGCCGTCGCCGCTCTTGGCGCTGGTGATTTTGATCTTCCAGCCTTCGGACTCGAGCTTCTCCAGCTCCGGCTGCGTGATCTGCCACTTGTCCCACAAATCCGACTTATTAATGACCAACACAAACGGAATATCGCCGACCGCCTCGATGGCGCGCTTGTGAATACTCATGGCCGTCACCAACGACTCCGACCAAGTGCCGTCGCAGATCAGGAAATATCCCGCCGCGCCGCGCAAATAGGAAGTCTGTACCTGCGTCCGCGAATCCTCGCCGGCCAAATCCCACACCAGCAGCAGCACATCCTGATCGCCAACCTTGATTTGCTTCTTGTCGATCTTCACTCCGACGGTGCTCAAGTACTTCCCGGAAAAAATGCCTTGTACAAAGCGTGCGACCAGACTGGTTTTGCCTACGCCGAAAGAACCCAGCATGCAGACTTTTTTCTGGATTACCTGGCTCATGGTTTCTCTCCCTGGGACTGCGCCTGCACCTGCACCTTTAGCAAAACACTGCGATTGACTTCTAACTGGTAGGCGGCCGAGCCGTGACGGATGGGGGCGCTGTCGCCCAATCCTACCGCGCTAAGCATATCGGCGGAAATACCACGTTCGCGCAAGGCATCGTACACGCGCTGCGCGCGCTCCTCGCTCAAGGTTGCGTTCTTGGTTTCAGCACCGGTGTGATCGGCGCGGCCATACAGCGTGATGTGAATCTTGCGGCCCAGCTTGCCGGCCGTATCGTCAAGTTTGATCAGCGACTCCTCGATGTTATCCAGGCGCACCGACTGGTCCGCCGTCAGCGCACTGGAGTTTACAGGAAACAACACCATCTGCGTTTCCAGCTTGTGCTGCTCTGTCTCGAAGCTGCGCGTCTCCGCGAAAGTCTTGTCGAGCGACTGGTACTCGACAAAGTGGGTTTCGAGATCTGCGACGGGAACTCCCGCCTCGGCGGCGAGTGCGCGCGGATCAGGCGACAAGGGATCGCGCAGTCCCCACACTCGATAGTGTCCAAAGGTTCGTTCGGCGCCGGTAACCACCAGACCATGCTGAGTGTTCAAGAGCGTCAGATAGTTATCCCAGCGCGCGTTGCGGCGATGAAGTACGAGACCAAAGGAGGCGATTGCTAATATGATCAGCGCCAGCGCTCCCAGCAGCCACCATGCCTGGTTCTTCTTCGGCTGGCTGGTCCGGCCGAGCAGACACTCTTGCAGAATGGGACGCGCCGCATCGAACGCGCTGGCGTCACCGCTGAAGTTGGTGAGCTGCGCAGCGAATTGCTGATGGATGCGTTCGTTCGCGCTGGCAAAAACGTTCCGCAGCTCCGGAGGCGGCGTGCCCAGAATCGTTCCAGCCAGCAGCGCCTGGGGGCCGTGATGCACCCAGATGGTGAATTCGCCCGCCTGCATCGTTTCCAGGTCCTGCGACCGCTTGCTGCTGAACGAGTCGCGCACGAAATCCTGTATCGCGGACAACATCCCCGACACCAGTTCCGCTTCAGACACGCCTTCGCCTTCAGCCGAAACATGCTGCAACACCAGGCTGGTTTCGCGATGGATGAGGAAGACCTGCTGCACTTTGTAGCGCAGGCTGCGTAGCAACGCGATCTCGCCGAACGTCTTTCCCGTGCGCAACGCTTCGAAGCGCCACTTCATGCTCTCGAGCGAAAGGCTCCGCTCCAGCATGACGTTGACGTTTTCCACCAAACCGCGGAAGGCGTTGGCCACGGCCTTGCGCACGGCCTCGCCGATGATGGGCGCCAGCGAGGTGGCCAGCAGGCCTGGATTGCGCGTGACCGAAACTTGCAGCGCCTGCTCGACGATAGGATGAAACGCGCGTTGCAGTTCGCGATCGCGGCGGGTGGACAGCGCGACTGCTTTCGCCAGCACCAGGCTGGTTTCGTCGGCGCGCAGGTTGGGGTCGTCGAGCCGCTTGCGCAGCGCCTGCAACTCGACCAATTGCTGGCCCAGCAAAAGCGCGCGCAGCTCCGCCAGCTCGTCCTGAGGCTGGACGAACTCCGAATCGCGTTTCAGCTCAGCCGGCGTCGAGCCCATAGGAGCCTCACGCTCCCGTCCCTCGTACGGCTTTGGGGCGTTCCTTTACTTCGTCGCTCTCGTCTTTCAGACGCACGGCGAGCTCGACAAACAGCGCGGCCAGCGCGGAGCGATCCGTCTTGGTGTGGCGCAGCTCCGACACTCGCGTCTCCAGCAGCGCGCTCAGCGATTCGTTGCGCTGGCGGATCTCGTCCAGCAGCTTACGCGACTCGTTCATTAGTTCCTGGCGTGCCGCGCTGCGTTCCTGCGTCAAGCGGTTGTCGAGATCGAGAATTTTTTTGGAGAGCTGCGCTGCCGAAGTCTTCAGCTCGCGCGAGATGTTGTTCAGCGTTTCTTCGCGCTCATCGCGCTCCGCCTTCAGCCGGGCCGACAGCGATTCGGTCTCGCTCTTGAAGAACGCCTCCAGCGACTCCAGCCGCCGCCGCATGGTGTCTTTGATCTCGGAGGTCTCGCGGGCCAGCGCCTCCTCCAACCGGCCAAAGCGGGTTTCGTAGTTCTTGATCTGCGAGCCGAAAAGGATCTCGCAAATTTCTCCACGCTGGCGCCACTGGCTTCAGCGGTCTCAGCAACCGCCGTTTCGACGGAATTCGGCTTGGCGGCTGGCTTGTCTTTCTCCTTCACCGGGGCAGGACTCATGGCGTCTCCTTGGTTTGGGCGCAAATTATGCGGGAGCAACATGCTATACCCAAACCCTTAAAGTGAGAACTACTGTGTTTCAGGGGCCAGTGGGCCGGCGAGGCGGGACGATTCAGGAATGGGTTTGCGCGAGGATGGAATGCACCAGCGTTCAGAGTGTCGGGCGAAGCGAAAACCTCCTTCAGCTTGGCTTTAAATTCGCTCTCCGAAACTTGATGGCCCATGAGCACGAGTTGAGGTAGGTCAGGGTCAAAGGATGGAGGGCTGACGACGTGCGAGATGATAGAAAATTTCGTGGCGATAGTTCAAGGTGGGGGCAACGATGTTGAAGCGATGGGCACGAACGGCGCCGCGGTGCCGTTCGGCCGACAGACGCTGCTTGAGGACTGCTGACGTCACCTCGACCTTGACTGTCTGCCGTGTTAATTCTCGCCCAGCAGCGCAGCCTGTACTCATTGAAATTGCATGCAGTGAACCAGGCGCATTCAACCTTGTAGTCGGTGACAATATCCTCCATAGATAGGGACATCGGGAGATTTTCGAGGAAGGTCCATCCTCACGTGCTGGGCTACGATTAGTTTCGCTCTTCGGACTAGCAACCATCCAAAGCAGTAGCTCACGTTCCGAGCGCTATTTTGAAGCTAGGTAAAACACTTACAGCCCGCAGAGCGGAGCGATCGTAGCCCAGGATGTAAGCCCTGGGTGCAGATCGAAATCGTGTTGAGCGTCCGATAGGACGACACGATTCGTGGCGGCCTAAAAGGGACTCGGGAGATGATGCTAGACGCGATGAGATCATGTTGTGATGGCCGCCGAAAATTTCGCTCTGAACCCGGAGTGAAGCCAAGCGACCTGCGTTTCTTACGCCGTGTGGGAAATTGGATTCGGAAGGAACCTCAGCGCTCACCCTCTCGCCAAAAAGCGGCGAGAAGGCTGGGTGCCCCGGCAGCTACTCGAATACCTCGCCTTTTCTCGAAAGTGATACCCGACCTCACCAACAACACCAGAAACTCCTCTTCGAAGGTGCGGCTGCGGTGATGGGCCGGCTGGTTCTGAATGTAGCGTCTTACGGAATCAGCGCTGGACGGGCTCACGGAAAATGCTCCGTATCCCTGTTGCCATCCTAACCACGATCCATCTTCCTTTAACCACCGCGAGGAATTGGCTTTTAATTTCTGCGTCGCTTCCGCAACGGGAATGTGCCCCGGCAATCGCAGCAACATGTGAAGGTGATTCTCAGTCCCGCCGACCGCGAGAGGGTCGTAGTTGAGGTTGCGCGCCGTCCCCGCAACATAGGCCCATAGTTTTGCTGGCTCGTGTATCAGGGCACGCCGTTCTTTCGTCGAGAAAACCACATGAAATGAAATCGAGCTGTAGGTGTGAGCCATAGTTTAAGTATCGCGGCGCCAGCAATGATTAAACCGTGGTGGAAATCACAGTTTGGCGTGATAAAGGGTGACTATGCCTCGCAGCGTCGAGCGGTTATTGGAGCACGCAGGAGGGCCCGCAGCCCGCAGGGCGAGACAATCGTCGCCGGGCACGTGAGTCCTGGGGCGACGTCCAAATCGTGCAGAGTCCGACGGGACGTTACAAGCCCCGTGCAACGCGGATCATAGACACGCAAGAACGGCACACAGCCCATAGGGCGCCACAATCCTAGCCCAGGACGTAAGTCTTGGGATGAGGTACTTAATGCCACGCATAATCGGGACCCCGGGCAGTGCAACGCGGATCATAGACATGCAAGGACGGCACACAGCCCGAGGGCGCCACAATCGATATGTGATGATGTAAGTCCTGGGATGAGGTCAGAAATCACGGTAAAGTCCGATAGAGGACGTTACAAGCTTAGTGCGGTAGCGGTGTCAGAGAACATCTAAAGATGACTCAGCACAGGGCGCCACAACCGTAGCCCAGGACGTAAGTCCTGGGTGCAAACAGAACCACGCGCGAGTCCGCCAGGACGGCACAGATTTTGTGTCGTCCCTGAAAGGGACTCGAAGATTTTCGGGGAACGCGTTCCCAGCACTCACGTGCTGGGCTACGATTGTTTCGTCCTTCGGACTAGCCACCATTCAGATCTGGAATTCGCCCGGGGTGAGCGCGGTTTAGAAGACATCTAAGGAAAACACACAGCCCGCAGGGCGAGACAATCCTAGCCCAGGACGTAAGTCCTGGGTGCAGATCAAAATCGTGAGGGAGTCCGATAGGACGACACGGCCTTTGTGTCGTCCCTGAAAGGGACTCGAAGATTTTCGGGGAACGCGTTCCCAGCACTCACGTGCTGGGCTACGATTGTTTCGTCCTGCGGACTTGCATAATCGGGGACCCCGAAGGTTTAGGCAGCAGATCCACACAATCGTAGCCCAGGACGTGAGTCCTGGGTTGGCATTGCGGATAGAACGAGTCCGGCAGGACGGCACGGGTTTGTGTCGTCCCTGAAGGGACTCGGACTTTTAACTGGCACGTTCCCAGCACTCACGTGCTGGGCTACGATTGTTTCGCCCTGCGGGCTGGCGAGACGCCGTGTTTTGGTATCTGCAACCTGTGTGTTTATTTGAGGCCTTCTTCTGGCCTTGAGTGGGAGGGGGGTTCTAACAACCAGATCATCGCGGAACATAAAAAGACCCGCTCAGAGCTTCGTTTTCACTTCTCTAAGTATGGGAACACGCGATTTCTTACACACCACATGGGCAAGCTTACGAACTCGGGACTCATTCCTGCCTTAACCAGGAGTCCTGATGTGATATACAAACTGTGGTGAGAACACATGCCCAAGAAAATATTCGTGACTGTAAGCGGCGGGGTCGCCTATTCCGTGGACGAATCGGTTCCATCCGGTTATGAAATTGAGATTATCGATTTCGACGACATCAAAGAAGGTGATGATGGTCGAAGTGATGAAGCGAAGAGATTTTGCCTGTCGCTCGGAATAAATTGATGGAGTAATTCTTTGGACCTAGCATGCTCTTTGGAGCCGGGCCTCAGGTATCGGAGTAAAGCTCAGATCGCCCGGGTGGTCACCGAGAATTGGTGTGCCACATATATGTACTCCCCTCACAAGTACGTCTAACTATAGGGCCTAGCAATTTTCCAACTACAACCTCAGATCCCCAATATCCACCATCCACTATCCACTGAAAAGCCAGAAGCTTGCTCTAAAAAACCGTGTCGTTGATGCAGGCTACGATGCAATGATTCGAGCCATACGCTTGGAACGGATTCCGAATCTGTTGTTGCTTCGATACTCTCCCGCTTGGTCGGTCATCGACCTTCTTCTAGTGCCAAGTTTTTTCTTCACGGAATCAGCGATCGAAAAGCGCAAACCTCTTTCGGTAACCGCACGAAGAGCTGGATGGGTCGGATGCAATATTCTGCTGGGTAATATTCCAATTGATGGACGTATTACCGTGGTGTCCGCCAGCGTTGTCGTAAATCCTATCCAAGTGAGACAGGAATACGAGCGCATCAGGCCACTGAGCAAATTGAAGGGCGAGATGCGGGGGTGGACGTTAGATGTCCTGAACATACTGCGAAAGGTCGGTACACAGGACATTTCTTTATCGGATGTCTACGCCTTCGAGCGCCATTTACAGGGCATCCATCCAAACAACAACAACATTAGAGCTAAGATTCGCCAGCAACTTCAAGCTTTAAGGGACCTGGGCTTTCTTAGCTTCGAAGGCAACGGACGGTACCGGATTTCACGGTAGGAAAGGGACACGGATTTCTCCGTGCCCTCCGTGTCTCCGTGGTGAATCGTCCTTAACTACATCCGCTGGTGCTGCCGCAGCTCATACATCTGTAGCAGCTGCCGTTGCGGGTCATGATGGCCCCGCAGACGTGGCAGCTGGGAGCGTCGCCCAGGTCGATCAGGTCGCGCAGAGCGTCGGCGGCGTGGTGATGTGTGGTCGCGCCGGCGACGTTCGTGCCCCCATAGAGGTCCCTCGACTCGCTACGCTCGCTCGGGATGACACCCGTTTGTTGGTTACTCAACATCCCATCGTTCTTTTGTTCCGGCGGGATTACATCGCCGAAAGATTTCTGCCCGTAGCCATTTTCGTCTGGCGTGCCGGGCGGCGGCGCGTTTACATACTTGGGACGCAGTCCGTCGAACAGGGCCTGCTGCTGGCCGGTCAGGAAGCGCAGCTGCAGCCAGCGGAAGATGTAATCCATGATCGACTTGGCGTAGCCGATGTCCTGGTTGTGGCTCCAGCCGCTGGGCTCGAAGCGGGTGTGCGCGAACTTCTCGCACAGCAACCGCAGCGGCACGCCGTGCTGCAACGCGATGGACACGGCGCAGGCAAAGCTGTCCATCAGGCCGCTGACGGTCGAGCCTTCTTTCGCCATGGTGATGAACAGCTCACCCGGCATGCCATCCTTATAGAGGCCGACGGTGAGATAGCCTTCGTGTCCGCCCACGCTGAACTTGTGGGTGATGGACAGGCGCTCATCGGGAAGCTTGTGACGCACCGCGCGCGGCGGAGCGGCGGCCTCGTCGATAGGCTCCTTGACCGGGTAGAGGTCCTTCGACTCGCTGCGCTCGCTCAGGATGACAGCCGTTTTTTCCGAGACTCCGCCCTTCGATGTGGCTGAGCCCATCGAACTGAGCGGCTGCGCCTTCTTCGATCCATCGCGATAGACAGCGACTGCCTTTAGCCCCAGCTTCCATGCCTGCACGTAAGCCTCGGTGATGTCGTCCACCGTGGCCGACTCGGGCATGTTAATGGTTTTCGAGATGGCGCCGGAGATGAACGGCTGGGCCGCGGCCATCATGCGCAGGTGTCCGAGATAGTGAATGGTGCGCGTGCCCTTCGACGGCTTGAAGGAGCAATCGAAGACCGGCAGGTGCTCGTCCTTGATGGCGGGCGCGCCTTCGATAGTGCCGGTGGCGTCAATGTAGCTGACGATGGCGTTGATCTGGTCGTCGGTGTAGCCCAGTTTGAAGAGCGCCGCAGGCACGGTGTTGTTCACGATCTTGATCATGCCGCCGCCTACCAGCTTCTTGTACTTCACCAGCGCCAGGTCGGGTTCGATGCCGGTCGTGTCGCAGTCCATCATGAAGCCGATAGTGCCGGTGGGCGCCAGCACCGTGACCTGCGCGTTGCGGTAGCCAAACTTCTCGCCATGCTTCAGGGCTTCGTCCCAAGCATCCTTGCTGCCCTCATAGAGCGCGGCGGGAACGTTGGTACGGTTGATGTTGTTCACCGACGCGCGATGCATGCGGATGACGTCGAGGAACGGCTCGCGGTTGATGTACCAGCCGGGACAGGCGGCGCCGTGCGAGCCCACCCTGTCGCCAAAAGCAGGCGACGAGGATGGGGCACCTGCATTCTCACGGGTATAGGGGTCCTTCGACTCGCTGCGCTCGCTCAGGATGACAGCCGTTTTTTCCGTTGCCGGCGTCAGCGGCTGGCAGAGCTCGGCGATCTTTGACGATTGCAGATAGGCTTCGCCGCACATGATCGCGGTGACGCAGGCCGCGTAGTCGCGCCCGGCATCGGAGTCGTAGGGCAGGCCCGCGGCCATCAGCAGTGCGCCCAGGTTGGCATAGCCCAGGCCGAGTGGACGATAGTCGTGCGAGTTCTTGCCGATCGCCTCAGTGGGATAGCCGCTGTTGTCGACCAGGATTTCTTGAGCGGTGATCATGACGGCGCAGGCGTGCCGATAAGCTTCGACGTCGAAGGTCCCGTTAGGCGCGAACTTCATCAGGTTCAGGCTGGCCAGGTTGCAGGCCGAGTCGTCGAGGAACATGTACTCGCTGCACGGATTGGACGCGTTGATGCGCGAGGTGTTCTTCGAGGTGTGCCAGCGGTTGACCGTAGTGTCGTACTGCATGCCGGGATCGCCGCAGTGCCAGGTGGCGTCGGAAATCTTGCGCATGATTTCGCGCGCGCGGAACGTGCCCACGGGACGGCCGTCTTTCACTGCGCGGGTGGAGAACTCGCTGTCGCGCAGCACGGCATACATAAAGTCGTCGGTGACGCGCACCGAGTTGTTGGCGTTCTGGAAGAAGATGGACGAGTAGGCATCGCTGTCAGGACCGTTGCCGTCGTAGCCCATCTCGATCAGCGCCCAGGCCTTGGCTTCTTCTTTCTGCTTGCACTCGATGAACTCCATCACGTCGGGATGGTCGACGTTAAGGATAACCATCTTGGCAGCGCGCCGGGTCTTACCGCCGCTCTTGATGACGCCGGCAAAAGCGTCGAAGCCCTTCATGAAGCTCAGCGGGCCGGACGCGGTGCCGCCTCCGGAAAGCGATTCGGTGGAGGAGCGCAGCGGCGACAGGTTGGTGCCCGTGCCCGATCCCCATTTGAAGAGCATGCCTTCGGTCTTGGCCAGGGTCAGGATGGAGTCGAGCGAGTCGTGTACCGAGTTGATGAAGCAGGCCGAGCACTGCGGCGTGCGATAGCCGGTAACGCTGTATTCCACCTGCTGGGTCTGCGGATTCCAGTGCCAGTTCTGCGCGTCGGAGTTGGGCTCGATGCGGTCGCAGCCAACGTTGAACCAGACCGGCGAATTGAACGCGGCTTTCTGTTGCAGCAGCAGGTGCGCCAGCTCGTCGTGAAAGATGGCCGCGTCATCGGCCGAGCGGAAGTAGCCGCCGGCGATGCCCCAATCGCGAATGGTCTCAGCCACTCGCGTGACCAGGGCGCGGACACCGCTCTCGCGCTCCGGCGTGCCTAGCTGGCCGTGCAGATATTTGCTGGCGACAATGTTGGTTGCCGTCATCGACCAGTCCTTGGGGACCTCGACATTCTGCTGCTCGAAGATGATGCCGCCCTGCGAGTCGGTGATTTGCGCGGTACGCAGCTCCCACTCCAGCTCGTCATAGGGCGAGACGCCGGCGTTGGTGAAGAAACGTTTGAATGTGAGGCCGGGCGCCTTCTTCGTGGTCTTGGTGACTGCGGCGCTCGTAGTTGTCGTGTTGGTGGTGACTTCGGCCATAATGCTTGCTCCCTGAAGGGGCGCGCCTTCAGGCGCGCCGTATAAGTGCATCTACTATTTTGTTATCCCGAGTGGGCTTTTCAGCCCCCGAGAGATCTGCTGTTGTGCCGTCCCCTTAAGGAACTCGCTTTCTATTCCGTCCTACCCGGGCTCACGCCCGGGCTAACCCAAATTCCGCCCTCACGGGCTGGATTACTTGCCGGATCGAATATTGCTATCGGCCAGATCATCCCTGCCCAATCACGGTTGCGCCTGGTCCGGGAAAATGCTTACCGTGGTCTCTAGACGATTGTGGGGGCCCATTCTCTCGCCTGAGTGGGTCAGCAGAGAACAGGCCCCCGGTTGATGTCACCGCAAAATGCGTCCGCCGGACAGCTCGCGCTTGCGCCGGACGGCGGAACTCAGACTTGGAAAGAACAACCGCAGATGCCATCGTCTTGGCGATGACTTCGTCGGTTTAATGATGTTGCTGCCCCCCGCGTCGCCGCGTGGCAAGTGAGGCAGCGCCTACTCTCTCTCGCAAACCTTGGAGGACGACCCTGGGTTCGAAACCAACTGCCTGCGATCAACCAGCCAATCCAACACACACTGAATCAAAGGAGAAACCTGCCGCTTACGGAGCCCAACTGCTAGCCCGATTGCAGTGTCCAGGAGCTCAACCGCTCGCTACGTGTCGGCACCCGAAACACCCCAATTGCTCGCCGCGGCCGTCACCTCTGCTGCTGCGGTTTCGTACGGGGGAGGACGCTTTGTTACAGCCCTTTGAACGACCTTGGAAGCGAACAGTACTCCCGACATCTTGTGGATGTCAAGAGCCGAATACCACATATTGTTATTTTACCATCTTCCACCGGAATCAAGAAGGTAAACAGAGGCCCTCAAAGCCAACCGCAAGTCAGCTGCTTTGCACGCTAAATCGTGGCAGCTGTTGAGCGTAGGAGAATGGTGTTTCTGGAACGCCTCCCGGCTACTTCTTGCCCCGCATCCTGATTCGGACTGTAGCCCTGCGGTGCGTGGCATTCAACGCCCATTAACAGTGCAGCAATGTGGATTGGTGTGGATAATGCGGAAAACTGGGCCGGTACTTAGGAAGGGTGGAGCGGGAGACGGGGATCGAACCCGCGACCAACGGCTTGGGAAGCCGTGACTCTACCACTGAGTTACTCCCGCTTAAAAAAAGGTCCCTCGGCTTCGCTCGGGATTTCGCCTGCGGGCTCGACGCCCGCAAGACGGCTCAACTTGAGAAGCCGTGACTCTACCACTGAGTTACTCCCGCCGAACGGGCTCAGTTTAACACTGTAGGCAACCAGCGGCAATTTGCAGGGAGCAAGTCCCACTCTCGGCCTGATCCCACTCTGCCGGCTAATCACGCGCTCGCGTGACTGGGCGCACTGACAGAACCCCTGCAGAGACTATCGTTTTGTTGTCTCGAAACTCGTCAATCGAAACCCCACTTCCTGTCGGGCTTAATGTTCCGACAAGCCCACTCGTCCAAGGAAACCGGCCATGAGAAAAACAACGATCGCAGTTGCGGCTGGGTTGTTGCTGGCGATTGCTCTACCAGCCTTTGGTAAGACCTATAAAACCACCTATCCTTCCTCTTGCACCGAGGTATGGAGCGCGGTGAAAGACACACTTGGCAATCCCGAGAACTACAACATCGTGAGTAGCGACGACGCGCAAATGACCGCTACCTATGACGTGAAGCATTCGGCCCACGTCAACATTTCCGGGACGCTGCTGCAACGGAAAAATAAAGTGACCCTGGTATCGCAGGGCAGCGGCTGCGAGATGGAAGTAGTGTCGAACTACAGCGGCTGGGAACACAACGATCAGGGCGACTTCAAGACTCGTGTCGAGGAAGCTATGGCGAAGCCGAAAGCAGCGCCTGCGGCAACGACTCCCACACAGCCAGCCGACATGCCACTTCCGCCAAAATCGGCGTTGCCGCCGAAGTAGTTCGCTGGAGGCACATGCAGAAGGTCGCGTGAGGGGTCTGGCCGGCGGATCGATCCTCGGTCGCGAGACTCATGCAGCAGCTTTGTCTGGGACGGTCATAAAGCTACGGCCGCGCTTCTCCGGGCCGAAGAACAGAGTCACCGAAAGAGCAGCGATGATGACGAGTTCGAAGGCGGTCAGCGCCCAGGCATAACCGAGATGATCGCGGAGCGCGAACTCCACCGTAGGAGTCGAAGCCGCGAGCAGAATCCCAATCTGATAGGTGAAGCCGGGGAGCAGGCCTCGCACCGCGTCCGGCGACAACTCGTTCAGGTGCACGGGGATATTGCCCCATGCGCCCTGCACTCCCATCTGCAGGACGAAGGCGCCGAGAGCCAATATCGCCAGAGTGCTGCCGAAGGCCCAGGCCGGAATCACCAGCAGCGTTAGGCCGAGTGCGGCGAGCATGCTGTGGCGGCGTCCGATGCGTTCGGACAGCAAGCCGAACAGCACCGCGCCCAGCACGGCTCCCACGTTGTAGAACATGGTGACATAGGCCACGGTGTTGGGCGCGATGCTGTGGCCGTGCTTCAGGAAGTCGGGATACAGGTCCTGCGAGCCGTGCGAGAGGCAATTCATCAGGAACATCAGCAGGATCATGTATAGCGACAGCCATTTGTTTTGCCAGGCGATGCGCGGGCCATCGATGGTGCGCGCTACCCGGTGCTGCTGCCACGCTTCCGACTCGGGAACCTTGGTGCGAATGTAGAGCGCCAGCAGCGCAGGAATGCCGCCCACCCAGAACATGGCGCGCCATCCCCAGTTCGGCAGCACCAGTCGCGCGGCGAGCGCGGCCAGCAGGTATCCGATGGAGTAGCCGCTCTGCAGAATTCCGGAGAGCACACCGCGCCAGCGCACGGGCGCATGCTCCATGGCCAGCGACGCGCCCACGCCCCACTCGCCGCCCATGCCGATGCCAAACAGCATACGCAGAATGAAGAACACGGTGTAGTTGGGCGCAAAGCCGCAGAGCAACTCGACCGCCGAGAAGAACAGCACATTCGCCATCAGCGGACGGCGGCGTCCATAGCGGTCGGCCATCATGCCAAACAGCAGCGCGCCCACGGGACGCATGGCCAGCGTTGCGGTGACGGTGAGCACGATGTCGCGTTTGGGAACGTGAAAGTGCTCCGACAGCGTGTCGAGCAGGAAGATAACGACGAAGAAATCGAAGGCGTCGAGGGTCCAGCCGAGGAAGCCGGCGCCCATCGCATGCCAGCGGTCGGAGCCATTGGACGAGGCCGCGTTCGGCAGAGCACTCATGGCGTTCGTGAGAAGGTATCAGATGTAGCAGCAGGGAGCAAAGGTTTG
>CAWCMU010000033.1:0-112344 GCA_963796695.1 uncultured Acidobacteriaceae bacterium
GTTTATGCGCTGCGGGGCACAGACGAACTGGGAGCGTACGCCGCCGCGTTTCGTCCGCTCAATCCGCTGCTGCTGATGCCGTGGCTGCTCATGATGCCGATGCTTCCGGTGCTGACGGCGACGGCAGCTAAGGATCGCGAGCTGTTCGTGCAACAAGTGCGAGGAGCTTGCCGGCTCGCTGTAGGACTTGGGGCTTGCGGCTTGGTAGCTGGCGTTATCCTGGCGCCGGACCTGATTCAACTTCTGTATCGCGGGCGTTATCTCTCCGGCCCGCTCTCTTGTGTGGCGGCATTTCAATGGCTGGCGCTGGCGCTCGGTCAGGTATGTGTGACTACGGTTCTGACCACCGCAATGTTGGCTGACCGTCAGGAAAAAACTATTCTGGCAATCGGCGTCACCGCGCTGATTGCGAATGTCGCGGTTAACCTGATTATTCTGCATTTTTATAACTTCACGGCCGCAGCATTTACCACAGCTCTGTCGGAACTATTGTTTCTGGTGAGCGCACTGGTTGCATTCCAGGTCGTCACGCGACGAAGTGCAGTGGCCTGGAGCACGGCCGCATATTTACTTCCGGCTTTGCTATTGGCAGCGATTCTGCATTTCCTTGGCGGCAGCCCGGCGTTTCGAGTGATCTGTGGGATCGTGCTTGGTTCGCTGGCAGTTGCTGCAATTTTGCTTTCGAAGGACGCAAGGCGCTTTCGAGCAGCGATGGCGTCGGCGTCGCCAACCTTCTAATGTGGAGCGAACCGGTGTTCGCTTGAAAGCTCGTTGAAGACATCAGAGAAATGGCTAAGTCGGATCCCATCGAAAAGGCATTGAACGAACTCGGCGAATTGCGCAGCGCGCGAGATCCCGAGGCTGCGGGCGAGCAACTGCGCCCGTACCTGCGAAATCGATCGAATCTGGTCGTGGCCAAAGCAGCCAAGCTTGCTGCGGAACTTCAGTTGTCATCGCTCATTCCTGAGCTGGTAACCGCGTTCGAGCACTTCATGACCAACCCAGCGAAGCTAGACAAACGCTGTGCCGCCTTGACCGAGATTGTCGGAGCGCTTTACGACTTCGATCATCGCGAAGCGGAGATCTATCTCAAAGGGCTGCATCACGTGCAGAAGGAAGCGTCGTTTGGGCCGCCGGTCGACACGGCTGCTGCGCTCCGCGGAATGAGCGCGCAAGGGCTGGTTCGAACTCGTTATCCGGACGCGCTGCTCGAAGTCACATCACTGCTGGTTGATCCCGAACCGCCTGCCCGTTTGGGTGCGATTCGCGCCTTGGCGACCAATGGTGGCAACGCGGGAGTGCTGTTGCTCCGCCTCAAGGTTCTGACCCGGGATGCAGAGCCGGAAGTCCTCGGCGAGTGTTTTTCCGGGTTGCTGGCTGCGGCGCCCGAGCAGTCGCTGGCTTTCGTCGCCGAATACATGGAAGATGACGATGGCGCCACTGCCGAGGTTGCGATCTGGGCGCTGGGCGAGTCTCGGCTGGAAGCAGCGTTTGAGCCGCTACGCGAGAAATGGGATCGCACGGTTGAAGGCGAGAAACGCAAGATTCTGCTGACCGCGATGGCTGCGCTGCGGCAGGAGCAATCCATCGCGTTTCTACGTTCGCTCGTGGAAACGGCGAATGTTACGACTGCCTCGGATGCTCTGGCCGCGCTGGCCATCTACAAGGGAAAAGCGAGCATCGCGGAATCGCTCGCATCCATCGTGAGTGAACGGCGCGAAGCCTCGCTACTTAAGATCTTTCAAGAGCATTTCCCGCGATAGACATCAGAGCCACTCCGCAACGGACGCGTTGACCTACTGCACGTCCGAGACTTTGCCGTGCAGAAAGATAACCTTCATGTCCGGGTAGTAATCAATCTCTTTCGTACCCAGGTTGACCACCTTTTGCGGTTGGCCCAGGATCGCTACGACCACCTCTTTTGTCTGGCCGATTGAAATGGTTTTGGGCTGCGGCGGCGGTTCGTCAGGAGGCGGCGGTGGAGGCGCAATTTTCGGCATCGGCTGTGATGCGGGTGCCGGTGCTTGTGCGGGTTGCGGAGCACTCTGCGCCGCGTTTTCGTCTGGCTCAGCGGTTACTACCTCGGAGATAGTACGCAACACCTCCTCGGCCGGCGGCATGACGTGTTTCGGAAATGGCACTTTCATCTGCCCGTAATATCGAACATCTTGGTAAGGATCGCTGATGAACTGGAATACCACTCCGTCATCCTGAATGTTGAAAGCGGTGACCCAGAACTTTTCACCCGCCACAAACTTGCGCTGCGGAACGGTGTCAGTGCTGACTCCGAGTGCGACGCCCCAGCCCAAAGTGCTGCCGAATCCCATTCCAACCTTGCCATTTTTGTAGGTGTTTGTGGGAGGAATTCTGGTGTCGACACTGCACATCACCAGACCGTCTTTGTGCAAAACCAATACCGACCCGGCGGTAACAACATCGGTTTTATCGGCGGAGACTTTGGTCAGCTTAAATTCCGACTCCAGCTTTTGTTGAAGGATCGCCTTCTGATCGGAGCTTTGAGCAGTAGTCGTCTGCGGAAAAGATGGGGACGTCAGCAGCAAGCATAGGACGATTGCGAAGAAACCGCACTTAAGCATCGGTTCACCTCACACCAGAAAAGAAAATGGATACAAAGCTAGAAGAAGCTGGAATTTTACGCCGGGCCAAACTTGCGCACAAGATGCTGTCTTCTCCAGAAGTTGGTAGTGGGCCAGTTTGAAACTCACCGGCGTAGGCTCGAGCACGCCTTGAAAGGCTGCGGTAAAAAGCCGGATGGGAATGCTTATGCCGCCCTCTGAAGCCGGCTAGGATCGATACTGAACGGCTTAGACGCTGGCCTGAAGTGTCTGCGTGAGAACGAAGGTTTCGCATTGGTAGTGGAGCACAACGGCCAAGAACCCAGCGCCGTAGGCGCGAAACAGCTAAGCCCAGCACGCAGCCGCAGGCGGAGTGCTGGGTAAGTGGGAAATTGATGCGAGTCCCGTAGGGACAGCAGAGGTTCTCACGCACACACTGAAGGCCAGCTCTACCCGAACAGAACAGAAGCGGGAGTTTGAACCTTCCCGTCCGCATTGTGGCGTCGTCTATCCACCTTTGCAGGCGTGCTCCACCCAAAAATCAGTTGACCACAACTTCAAGATTGACCCATTACTCAGAAGTTCACAAAGTTCACACCAGGTGGCTGGCGAGCCTGCGGAGTGCGAGAACAACCGCGTAGGTCGCGTCTCCGATCCCAGGGAGCCGGCTTTGTTAGAGTTCCATTATGGGAAGACTGTTTTAACTCTTCCGGGAATGGGCAAAGGTCATTGACACGGTTGAGTGCAACGAAGAATACAAACGAAATGTCTGGTAGTTGGGAAGGCGGTGAAAATCCGCCACTGCCCCGCAACTGTGAGCGCGGAGGTCCGACCAGCAAGCCACTGAGGCGAAAGCTTTGGGAAGGCGGTTAGGACCGATGAGGCGCAAGTCAGGATTCCTTGCCAGGCACTTACCTGTTGTCGACATGGTCTCGATGGGAGGACCAGTCGGTGTCTTGACGACCTGCTCGCCAGGTCATCTGGAGAAATTGCGCAACGAGGTTCCCGTCCGAGACGTAACTTGTGCGCGGGATGACGTATGTCTGAGCAGTCGAGCCGAAGAGTCGTTCTCGTGCTCGGTGGAGTTCGCAGCGGAAAGAGTCACTACGCGCAGGAACTTGCCACCCGAGGCGAGCGCGTCGCGTTTATCGCTACCGCGGAAGCCTTGGACGACGATATGCGGCAGCGAATCGCCCGCCATCGCCAGGAACGTCCTGCATCCTGGACCACCTTTGAAGCCCCCCTCCAGATAGAAGATGTCTTGCTGGATTGCGGCGGCAAGTTCGACACCATCCTGGTTGACTGCCTGACAGTATGGACCTCCAACGTAATGCAGCACGAGGGATGTGACGTCGAGCGCATACTCGCCCGCGCCGATCGCCTGGCGCAAGTGCTCCGCAACATTCACAGCTCCGTGATTCTGGTGACCAATGAAGTAGGCAGCGGCGTTGTGCCCGACAACGAACTCGGCCGCACCTATCGCGACATGCTCGGATTCGTGAATCAACGCGTGGCAGCCGCGGCGGATGAAGTCATCTTGCTGGTTGCCGGTTGCCCGTTGGTCATCAAGCAGCCGGCAGAGGCGCTCGCATGAACTCCTTCGTCATCGCCGGAACCGGCATGAGCATCGGCAAGACGATGAAGAAGCTGTTGCGTTGCCTGCCGCTCCTGCTGCTGTTGACTTCGTTCGCGTCGGCATCGCGGGTCGAGCGTGACGAAACTGGCCGCACGGTCACTATCCCCGATCATGTGCATCGGGCGGTATCGCTCTCGCCTAGCCTGACCAACACGGTGTACGCGCTGGGAGCGGCTTCCGATCTGGTCGGCATCACGGACTACACGATTTTTCCGGCCGAAGCGGCGAAGCAGAAACCCAGTGTGGGAGCGGTGGTAAATCCGTCGCTGGAGCACATCGTGGCCCTGCATCCCGACGTAGTGCTGGCGCTTCCGGAGTTCAACGGCGCCGAAGCCATCGAAGGGTTGAGGCGGCTTGGCATCCCGGTTTTCCTGTTCAATACCGCCAACATCGCCAACATCTATCACAGCATCGACACCGTGGGTCGCGTGATGGGCCGGGAGCGTGAAGCCACCGCACTTGATTGCCCAGTTGCGCGCCCGCGAAGCGAAGGTCCGCGCTCAATCGGTCGGCAGAGACAAGCCAAGCGCACTGCTGGTTCTGTCGATTGATCCGCTGATCACCGCCGGAAAGGACGCCTTCATTACCGAAATGATTGAAGCTGCCGGCGCGCGCTCGGTTACCGACGATGTGAAGCAGGACTGGGTACAGATGAACGTCGAGGCGATTTTGCCTCGCAAGCCGGATTACATTCTGCTGATGAAAAATGGCCCAGTCACTTTAAAAGATATGCAACAACATGCCGGCTGGAACTCGCTGGCTGCGGTACAACACGGACGAATCATCATCGTCGACGACCGGGTTCAGATTCCTGCGCCGGTGGCGTTCGACGGTTTGGAGGATTTAGCCCGGCAGATTCATGCCGTGCAGTCTCATTGAGATCGCATGGAAAACCACAACCTAATCACGGGATGTTCGGGAAGCGCGGTGAAAATCCGCCACTGCCCCGCAACTGTAGAGGACAAGCTGCCAAGTGTCGAAGTACCACTGCGCCCAGCGGGAAGGTGACACTTGGGTCCCAAGTCAGGAGACCGGTCCGGTGAGAAACGCAAAACACTTCCGAGGGGGAGTTCATGCTACGAATGTTTACTGTTGTTTTCTTACTTTTTATTTCAGTCGCAGCCTGGTCTGCTGAGCCAACCATTTCCGGAACCGTCGCCGATTCCTTAGGCGCGGTGATTCCCGGAGCCAGCGTGACGCTGATCGAGAACGGCAAAGACGTCAGCACCGCCACGACTGACAGCGCCGGACAATACCACTTCGACATCAAGCACTCCGGCCGCTATTCGGTTCGCGCCGAAGCCAAAACGTTTGCAGCTTCCACCAGCAAAGAACAGTACGCTGAGCCGGGACACACGATTGGTGTCAACCTTACGCTGTCGCCGTCGGTGGTTTCGCAAAACATCGTTGTGGCGGCCACCGGCATCGCGACGCCGGAAGCGCAGATGGGCACCTCTGTCAGCGTCATCGACAGCACCGATCTCAGCACCCGCATCAATGTGCAGCATTCCTTGCAGGATGAAGTGGGCGGCCAGGTCAGCCAGAGCGGGCAGATGGGCGCGTTGACTGCGCTCAACGTTCGCGGCGGGCCCAACGACGCCAACAAAGTGCTGATCGATGGCATTCCGATCAACGATATCGGCGGCGGTGTTGATTTTTCCAGCCTGCAGGCCGATGGCTTCAGTCGCGTGGAATTTCAGCGCGGTCCGAATAGCGTCGTATATGGCTCTGACGCTCTGGCTAGCGTGGTGAGCATTACCACCGACCGCGGCGGCACTCCGCTTCCGCTTGTTTACCTTCGGCGCCGACGGCGGAACCTTTGGAACCTATCATCCCTACGGTAGCGTTGGAGGATATTGGAAGCGCCTGGATTACTTCGCGGGTTATTCGGGATACGGCACCCAGAACGACATTCCCGACACGCAGTATCATCGCGACGCCTACGTCGGCAATCTGGGCATCCAGCTCACCCCCAACACCACCTTGCGCGCCACCGTGTGGCGCATGGCCTCGGGCTACAACACCTCCAACGCAATTGCGGCTTATGGAATTCCGGATGACGCATCGACCGTAAATGGCGACACAGCTTTTGGGGCAACGCTCGAAAATCGCTCGATGGCTGACCGTTGGCACAATCTGGTGCAATACGGCGGGGTGCGGTTGCGGCAGCAATACAATGATTGGGCTCCTACCGGCATTCCGTACGATCCTTATGGCCTTGGCTATCCGTCCTACTACATGGGACTGCCGGTCACCCAACAAGGCGCGAACGGATACAGCATCACCCCTGGCGGCGATTGCCCAAGCGGAGCCTTGGCTGGCGCTTCCCGGTCAGGCAATTTATCAGTACGCCGGCGCATATCCCGAGCTGTCATCCTACGTCACCAACACGAACTTTGTTTACGGGCAAAGCGATTACCGTTTCAACGAGAAGCTGACCGCGCTGTTCGGATTCCGCTACACCAACGAGAGCGGCCTCACCTACAACGATTACAGCGGCATCCAGTCCACCGACCGCAACAACTTCAGCTACACCATGGAAATTCAGGGCGGTTTGTGGCAACGCCTGTTCTACACCCTGGGCGGCGGCATCGAGGACAATGCCGTGTTCGGAGTGGCCGAAACCCCGAACGTATCGCTCGCTTACTATCTGAAGCGTCCCGACAGCAGCAATGTTTTCAGCGGTACCCGGCTGACCTTCAACTTCGCCAAGGGCGTCAAAGAGCCCAGCATCTACTACCAGAACAACTCGCTGTATGGCTTGCTCAGCAACCCTTCTCTGGTTCCTAATGGGCCGCAGTTGATCCAGCAGTATCACGTCCATCCTTTCTTGTCGGAAGACTCGCGGACCTATGACGGGGGGCTGGAACAGCAGCTATTCAGTGGCAAGGCAAAATTTTCAGCCATCTACTTCCACAACGAATTCACCAACCAGCCCGAATTTGTCTCGCCCGCCTACCTGGCGCAATTGGGCGTGCCTGACCAGGTCGTCGAAGCTCTAGGCTACTTCTCCGCTGCGGTGAACACGCTGAACTACAAAGCGCAGGGTGTCGAGGTGGTGTTCAAATATCGGGTGAACCATGCTGTGAGTCTTCGCGGCGGCTGGACCTACACCGACGCTGTGGTACAGCAATCGTTTGCCAGCAGCGCGCTGGCTCCGGCCATCAATCCGCTTTTCCCCGATATACCGATCGGGGCTTACTCGCCGCTGGTGGGCGCGCGTCCCTTCCGCATCGCGCCAAACACAGGATTCGCGGGCGTCGATTGGAACGGCCGCCGCTGGTTTGTATCCGCGATGGGAACCTTCGTCTCCCGCCGCGACGACAGCACGTTCCTGTCGGACACCGCTTTCGGCAACACGCTGCTGCTGCCCAATCGCAATCTCGATCCCAGCTATCAGAAGGTCGACTTGTACGGCAGCTACCAGATCACCAAACGGATCAGTGCCTACACCTCGTTGCAGAATGTGCTGAACCAGAAGTACCAGGAAGTCTACGGCTATCCTGCGCTGCCTTTCACCATCCGGGCTGGAATGAAGTTCACATTTGGAGGCGAGTCGTGGAAGTTGAATTAAAAGTGCCGGTAAAGCCGAGCACCGCGGTTGCACGCACTATCGCTAGTATTCGCGGCGTCGATCCGCAACTTCAGGTGAAGGCGCAGAAGCATCTGGACTCGTTGACCAAGCCGTTAGGCAGCCTGGGGCAGTTGGAAGCCGTGGCTGCGCAATACGTCGCGTGGCGCGAAGAAGAAGTGCCGACGATTACCGGCAAGGTGGTCTACGTTTTTGCCGGCGATCACGGCATTACCGACGAAGGGGTCAGCGCTTATCCGCGCGAAGTTACGCCGCAGATGGTGCACAACTTCCTGAACGGCGGTGCCGCTATCAATGCCCTGGCGCGGCAGACTAACTCTGACATTGTGGTAGTCGATGTAGGAGTGGATTTCGATTTCCAAGGCGTGGCCGGATTGCTGCACCGTAAAGTGCGGCGCGGCACTCGCAACTTCGCCCGCGAAGCAGCCATGACCGCCGCTGAATTGAATGCCGCCCTCCAGGTTGGCATCGACTTGGCGACCGAAGCCAAGGCGCAGGGACGAAGCCTGATTGCGCTGGGCGAGATGGGAATCGGCAACACCAGCGCCGCGACCGCCATCACCGCAGCCCTGACCGGGAAGCCCGTTCCCGAGCTGACCGGGCGGGGTACAGGTTTGGACGACCCGCGCTGTGCGCGCAAGGCTGAGATCATCGACAAGGCATTGCGCTTCCACTTCGGCGATTTCACTACCTCACGTCCTGACCCGCTCGAAGTGTTGCGCTCGGTCGGCGGCCTGGAAATCGCTGCCATCACCGGAGCGGTGCTGGGCGCGGCGGCCAATCGTATCGCCGTCGTTCTTGATGGCTTCATCTGTAGCGCTGGAGCTGCGGTGGCCTGTGCCCTGGCGCCGGATGCCCGCTTCGGCATCATTGCCGGACACCTCTCGCAGGAGCCCGGACATCGCGTTCTGCTGGAATACATCGGCGTGAAGCCGGTGTTGCAGCTGGACATGCGGCTGGGCGAAGGCACCGGCGCCGTTCTCACCTTCCCGCTGATCGAATCGGCCATCCGCGTCTACAACGAGATGGCTACGTTTGATTCGGCAGGCGTCAGCGAGGCCAGCCAGGCGTGAAGACCCTGCGCCAATTCGCGGCGGCAGTGCAGTTCATGACCCGCATTCCCATGCCTGCCTTCCGCTACGAGCCTGACCTGGTGTTAGGCGGCGCAAAGTTCTACCCCATTGTGGGAGCTCTGGTCGCGCTGGGCGCAATTGGGATTGTCGAGCTTCTGCGCGGGCATCTGCCTGTCGCAGTGACCGCCCTAATCGTGCTGGCCTATCTGGTCATCATCACCGGCGGCTTCCACGAAGACGGATTGGCCGACACAGCAGACGCGCTGGGTGGCGGCTGGACGCGCGAACGCATGCTGGAAATCATGCACGACAGCCGCATCGGCAGCTTTGGCACGCTGGCTATCTGCCTGTCGCTGCTGGCGCGCTGGAGTTTGCTGGCGGCGATGCCGATCGCACGGCTTGCCCTGGTATCTGCTGGCGGCAAATGTCTTGTGCCGCTGGACGACGTTGCCGTTGGGCGCGTTCATGGATTCGGCGCGCAAAGATGGCCTGGGAGCACAATTCGCGCACAAGATCCCAATGACCTCCGCGCTCATCGGAACCCTGCTGGCATTCGGGATTGCCGGTTGGGCGCTGCGCATGCACGCGATTGCCCCCATCGTTGCGGTCAGCCTGATCACCTTGCTGAGCGGACTGTATTACCGTTCGCAAGTCGGCGGCGTTACCGGAGATTGTTTCGGCGCGACCAATCAACTGGCCGAAATTGCGGTTTACCTGTGCGGGGTGTGGCAATGACGCGCGCCACGCCGAGTGACACTTCCCGCTGCACGCTGATTCTGATTCGCCACGGCCACACGCATCTGGCTGGTACGTTCTGCGGACTGATTGATCCTCCGCTAAGCAAGCAGGGAATGCGCACAGCTGCCGGCACTGAACGAGAAACTGAAGGCTTATCCGATTACGCAGATTTTCAGCAGCGACCTGCAGCGTGCTCGCCAGACGGCGGAGGCAATTGCCCAGCCGCGTGGACTGCAAATTCATTTTGAGACTTCTCTCCATGAGCTCGCCTTCGGGAGCTGGGAGGGACTGAATTGGGACGAGGTTATGGCGCGCGATCCTGAATACGCGCAACGCTGGCTCGACTCCCATCCGTCCGTCCCAGCTCCCGGAGGTGAGTGTTTTGAAGATTTTCTGCTGCGGATTCAGCGCGGGTTGCGGGACATTGCCACGCGACACAGCGGCGCCTGCGTCGCCGTGGTTACCCACGCCGGCGTGATCCGCACCTTCCTCGGCGACGTGGCTCGCAAAAGTGGCATCAGCTACGACCTGGCACAGTGCGACTACACTTCGTGCTGGGAAGTGTGGCGCGAAGCAGGGAAGTGGCGTCTGCCGCTGACGTCAAGTCCCACGCGCGGCTCAGGCCGAGGCAAAACGTTCGTCGGCGAGAGTTGAGGCAGCGTCGTGAAGGCGACGGAAACAGAGCGGAGGAGCGGCCGGAAGTCGGCGACGCAGCGAGCGTTCTCGTCGGCGGCATGGAGCGAGTCGCCGAATGCGTCGAGCCCGGCGCCGGATCATCCCGGGCCTGCCATTGTGTTGAAGGGAGATCAATCCAAACTGGAAACCAGAATTTCCGCTTACACGCTCAACCTGGTGCTGCTGGCTGTGCTGGTGTTGGCCATCGTGATCTCGACCGGACTGGGAGCGGTGCGTCTGCCCATCTCCGAAGTATTGCGCGCGTTCCTGCATCCCTCGCGCGCCAGCGAGACTGGCGAAATCATCTTCGGGCTGCGGCTGCCTCGCATCCTCGCGGCCGCCCTGGTGGGCTCGGCATTGTCCGCAACAGGCGTGCTCTTTCAAGGCTTGTTTCGCAATCCGCTGGCCGATCCATTCGTGTTGGGAACCTCAGGCGGCGCGGCTTTGGGCGGAGCGATTGGCATCTTCCTGATTCCAACCTTGTCGTTCGCCGGCTTCGGCGCCACCGCTGTGCTGGCATTTATCGGATCGGTGCTGACCATGATTCTGGTGTGGTACCTGGCTCGGGCCGGCGGTCACTTCGCGATGGAAACTCTGCTGCTCGCCGGCTTCGCCATCGGCACCATGCTGAATGCGGCGACGGTTGTTTTTGAAATGCACGAGGAGGTATCGAACTCCGGCCTGCGCGTGCTGGCGGCCTGGCTGCACGGACAGCTTGGCATCCCTACCTGGGGCCAAATCGGGCTGATCACGCCGCTGGTTGTGATTTCCATCGTGCTCGGACTACCCGTGGCGGGCCGTCTGAACACGCTCGCGCTGGGCGAAGAATATGCCGCGCAGTTGGGCGTTCAGCGTGAGCCGGGTTCGCGTCGGCACCATCATTCTGGGATCGCTGCTGACCGCGGCGGCAGTTTCGCTGGGCGGCCTCATCGGTTTTGTCGGGCTGCTGGTTCCGCATTTTCTGCGCATCCTGATTGGCCCGAATCATGTTCGGCTGTTGCCGGCTGCCGCTTTGGGTGGCGCAATCTTTCTCATTCTGGCTGACACCTTTGCTCGTACCGCGTTCGCGCCTACCGAAATTCCCGTAGGCGTGTATACCGCACTGCTGGGCGGTCCGGCGTTTCTCTATCTGTTAAACCATCGATCGCGGGAGTCTCATTGATGACCTCCAACGTTCTGGAATTTCGCAACATCTCGTTTTCTCGCGGCTCGCGTCTTCTGCTGGACCGTGTGTCCTTCGCCATCGAGGCGCAGGAAATGGTGGCGCTGGTCGGCCCCAACGGCGTCGGCAAGACCACGCTTGCTCAAGCTGGCCTCGCGACTGCTGGCGGCCGATTCCGGTGACGTTCTGCTGGAAGGCAAGCCGCTGGCAGCCTGGTCGCGGAAAGAATTGCCCCGCGCGGTTGCCCTGGTGCCGCAGGAGTTGCAGATTCCGTTCAACTTCAGCGTGGAGGAAATTGTCGGCCAAGGTCGCGTGCCGTATCAGCCGCTGTTTGGCGGCTCGACGCCGGCCGATGCCAAGGCCATCGAGAACGCGATGGAAGCAGTGGACGTCACCCGGTTGCGGCATCGTCCGTACACGGAGTTGTCTGGCGGCGAACGCCAGCGGGTGAAAATCGCGATCGGCTTGGCGCAGCAGGCCAAGGTCATGCTGCTCGACGAGCCCACGCAGCACCTCGATATCGGCCGGCAGATCGAATTGCTGGCCCTGCTTCGCCAGCTCAACGAAAGCGGTATCACCATCATCGCCGCGATTCATGATTTGAATCTGGTGGCCGAGAATTTTTCGTCAGTACTTTTGCTCACTCCGGAACCGGCATGGATTGCCGGCTCCGCTGCCGAAGTTTTGCGCCCTGAACACCTAGCTCGCGCTTTTTGCGTAGATCAGTCAACCCTGGCCCAGTATTGTGTTTCGCCGCCCGATGATGGGGTGGCCCAGGCCTGGTAAGGATGTGTTGTGAAGTTTCGTACGACGTTTCATTACTAACGCGGTGATCAGCCGCCGCCCTGCTTTGGTGTCCAGCACTGGCATCGGCACAAGGAGTAAACACCGCACTTCGGGGAACAATCTCCGATCCTTCTTCTGCCGTTATCGCCGGCGCGCAAATTTCGCTCGCCAACCCCGCGAACGGCTTCCTTCAGACACGCACAGCAGATGCCAGCGGCGTTTACCAGTTTCAGCAGATCCCTCCCGGAACCTACGTCGTCACCGTGGAGGCCGCCGGATTTGCCGTGCAATCGAAAACCATCGAGTTGCTGATCGACCAGCCGGCGACGCTTAACTTTTCTTTGGCGGTGGAATCGGCCGCAACCAGCATCAACGTCAGCGGGCAGACTCCTGCCCTGAACACCACCGACGCCACCATGGGAAACGCCTTTGATAAGCTCGACCATTCAGGCGCTGCCGGTCGAAGGCGACATTCCCGACCTGCTCAGCCTGCAACCCGGCGTGCTGTATCTCGGCTTGCACAACGATCAGAGCCATGACAGCCGCAGCGGCGCGTCAGCCGGCGCGCGCTCCGATCAGAACAACTCCACCCTCGATGGTCTGGACAACAACGATCAGGCGCGCGGTTACGCTTTTACCGGCGTGTTGCGTTCCACGCTCGACTCAGTGCGAGGAATTCCGCGTGACCACCGCCGGCTACAACGCCGACACCGGGCGCTCTTCGGGCGCGCAGATCAACATCCTCACCAAGAGCGGAACCAACAATTTCCACGGCAGCGTCTATGGCCGCACTCGCAATCTGATTACTCCGGCGAATGACTGGTTCAACAAGCAGGCCGAGCTGGCCGAAGGGCGAGCCTAATATTCCCGGCACGCTTGATCGCAATACATACGGCGCATCGCTCGGTGGTCCCATCAAGAAAAACAAGCTGTTCTTCTTCACCACCTACGAAGGCGAGAAGATCGACGAAAACAAGCAGATGACGATGGTAGTTCCCACCGCGTCACTGCGCGCCGGTGAGATGCGTTATCCCACCACGACGAACGGTAACACGCAAATCGTTACCCTGAACTCCAGCCAGATCGCCAGCATGGATCCGAACTGCATGCGGCAACGGTACGTGTCCCTGGGGCGCAGGCGTCGATCCGAACTCGCTGGCGCTGTTCCGACAGTATCCGATGCCGAACGGCTACGTCGCCGGTGACGGACTGAACACCGCTTCCTACACTTTCTCCGCGCCGGACCCGGCAACGCTGAATACCTTTATCGCTAAGCTCGACTACTCGCTGACAAATTCGAACTTGCTGTTTGTGCGCGGCAATCTTCAGAACGACAGCTCGTTGGGCGTGCCGCAGTTTCCCGGGCAGCCTGCCAGTTCCATCAATCGCGATAACAGCAAGGGAATCGCGGCCGGGCTGACCTCAACGTTTTCGCCGAACCTGATGAACAGTCTTCGCTACAGCTACGTCCGCCAGGGATATTCGACCAACGGCATCGGGCAGGGCTCGTATGCGAATTTTTACGGCATGAGTACCATCGAGGCGGAAACTCGGACTACCGACGTCGACGTGTGCCGGTGCAGAACCTGATCGACGATCTCACCTGGACACATGGGCGGCACACCGTGCAGTTCGGCGGCAACTATCGACTGGTCCACGACCAGAGCCTCAGCAACGCATTGTCGTACGGTTCGGCGGTCACGAATTCCTATGCGCTGGTGAACGCCGGCATCGTCGGCACTGGGCAGAGTTTCGATCCCACCGTGTTCGGTTTTCCCTCAGTCGATCCGGCATTCACTGGCTCGTACAACTACTCGATGACCAATCTGGCCGGGCTTCTGGATTACGTGACCTCCCAATACAACTATCGCGTCGCGGCAAACGGGCAAACCGGCTCGCTACAGGCTCCGGGAGCGTATCTCTATCGCAACTTCAAAGACAATGAAGTAGAGTTTTACGCTCAGGACTCCTGGCGCATCCGGCCGAACCTGACCGTCAACTACGGATTGCACTACACGCTGCTGCAGACTCCTTACGAGGTCAACGGCCAGCAGGTCCAGCCCACCACCAATCTTTACCAGTGGTTCCAAACTCGCGGACAGCAGGCTGCGCTGGGCAATAGCGATCAGCCTTACATTTCGTTTGCGCCCTCCGGGCAGGCTCGCGGCGGTCAGCCTTACTGGCCGATGCAGAAGAATAATCTCGGGCCCAAGAATTTCGTTCGCCTACTCCCCCAATGTGGGACAAGGCTTCTGGCACAAGCTGTTCGGCAACGGTGGGGACAGCGTCTTGCGCGCCGGCTACGGCATCTACTACGACCACTTCGGCGAAAGCATCGTCAATCTGTTCGAGGAGTACGGTTCGTACGGTCTTTCGGAGAGCATCACGAATCCGACGAATGTTCTGACCCCGGACACCTCGCCGCGCTTCACCGGGCTGCACGATATTCCCAATCTTACGGGCGCTCCGCAGCAGACCGTCAGCTATCCGGCGCTGGCGCCGACTGATCCGCTTACCGACGGCTTCGCGATCACGCAGGGAATCGATAGCCAGATGAAGACTCCCTACGCGCACGTGGTGAATGTCTCCTGGCAACGTCAGCTTCCGTCGGGCTTCGTGCTGGAAGCCGCATATCTTGGCCGCTTCAGCCGGCACACGTTGCAGCAAATCGATCTGGCGCAGCCGCTGGATCTGGTCGATCCGAAGTCGGGCATGGATTATTTCACCGCCGCAGCCGAACTCTCGAAGTATGGATATGCAGGCGCAACCAACGTTCCCGCGATTCCGTATTTCGAGGACATGTTTCCCGATGCGGCCAGCGGCGGCGTGAGTGCGACGCAGAATATCTACAACACGCTGTGGCGCTACCTTCTGGGAAATGAGACTGGCGCGTTGTATGCCCTCGACATCCAGTGCTATCCGGGATGCGGCGGAAAGACCGGCCGGTTCTGGCCTACGCAGTTTGCCAGCATGTACAGCTGGGCTTCCATCGGCGAAGCCAACTACAACGGCGGCCAACTGGTGCTGCGGCACGCCATGCGTCACGGCTTCCAGATGGAGTTCAGCTACACCTACTCGAAGTCGATGGATATGGGCTCGGATGACGAGCGCACGGTGTTTTCCTCCAGCACCGGCAGCACCGTGGGAAGCAGCTTCAGCGCGATCTTGAATGCCTGGAATCCGGGATTGAATTACGCTCCGTCCGACTTCGATATACGCCACCTGATCGCAACCAACTGGGTTGCGGAATTGCCGTTCGGCCATGGAAAGCTGCTGGGCTCGCATGATAGTCCGGGGCTGGACCGCGTTATTGGCGGCTGGCAATTATCGGGAGTTGGCCGCTGGACCAGCGGTCTGCCATTCAGCGTAGTGAGCGGCGCGGGTTGGGGAACGAACTGGCTGGAGAAGAGCAACATGATCCAGACCGGCGCGATCACAACCGGAAACTATCTCAACGCGAATGGTGCGCCCGATGTTTTCGCCAATCCCGACAGCGGCGCTGGCCGCCTTGAGCAATCCTTATCCGGGCGAGGCCGGTCAACGCAACAACTTCCGCGGCGATGGCTATTTCGGTATCGATGCACGCCTGGCAAAAGTATGGAAGCTGAGCGAGAGCACGGGCCTGCAATTTGCCTGGGACGTCTTCAACGTCACCAACTCGGTGCGCTTCGATGTGAATCCGCTTGAATTCGCTACAGAACCTGACCACCAGCGGCTCGTTCGGCGTGTATGGCGCCGCGCTCACCACGCCTCGGGTGCAACAACTCTCTCTACGATTGTCCTTCTAGATGGCTTTCCTTCCTGGTTTCCTCGCCGAAATCGGTCTTGACAAACCGCCGGGAATCACGCTGCATGATGATTGAAACCGCAGGCAGGCAAAGTTCTTGACGCTTGTTCCCGTATCGGGACAAACGAACAGATTCGCGCCTGCCCATGCCGATTTCGCTTTTGGATACTTCCAAACTGAGCATATGATATGACTGAAGTGAAGAGCACCGCCATCCCGTTCGCGCAACTGGAGTCCACCGAGAGCTTGCACAGCCGCGTAACTCGCGCTCTCGCGCTGCAGGTCATCAAGTCCGAACGGAACGGCGAAATGATCTCCTTCCCCAACGAAGCGGAACTCTGCAAGCAGTTGGGAGTCAGCCGCAGCATCCTGCGGGAAGCCGTCAAGGTGCTGGAAGACAAGGGGATGGTACAGGTGCGTCCCCGCTCCGGAACGCAGGCCCTGCCGCGTTTGCAGTGGAACCAGCTTGATCCTGACATACTGGCCTGGCAAGCCAACCTGAAACCAGATCCGCGTTTCCTCGCCGATCTTTGCGAGGTTCGTCTGGCGATTGAGCCGACTGCGGCCGGCTTCGCCGCTCTGCGCGCAACCGAGGAAGAGATCGCGAATATCCGGGAGTGCCTGGGACGTCGTCTGCAAATTACTGCGGCCGATGACCTGGAAGGCGCGGTTGACGCAGACCTGCGCTTCCACACTGCCGTGGTCGTCGCTTCCCACAATCCACTATTTCGGCAGCTCAATGCCACCATTCGCGAACCATTTCGGGTCGCCCTTTCTTACACCTTGCTGTTGCCGGCTTCGGTTGCCCTGGAGCTGGAGGAATACCGCACGCTGACTGAAGCGATTGAAGAGCGCAGCCCGTTGGAAGCGCGCCGCGCGGCCGAGGAAATCGTCGGCTTCGCCATGCTGGCAGTCGAGCAGGTGATTCGCGATCACGAAGCGGCGAGCAATCCGCCGTCTGGATCGCGTCGCGGGAAGAAAGGCAAAGGGCTGCACATTGCTCGTTCGAGGCCTGAACCATGAAACTTGCTATCTCGGGTAAGGGCGGGGTTGGCAAATCCACCGTCGCGGGAACACTGGCAAGACTATACGCGGCGGATGGACACAGAGTTTTAGCAGTCGATGCCGACCCCGATGCCAATCTTGCTTCTGCAATTGGGTTACCCTCCTCGCTTCGTTCTCAAATCCACACCATCTCCACCGAACGCAAGCTGATCGAAGAGCGCACCGGCGCGAAAGTCCGCCAGTTCGGGCAGATGTTCAAGATCAATCCCGAGGTCTCCGACATAGCCGACAACTACGCCGTGCACCATGCCGGGGTTGATCTGCTGGTGTTGGGTGCGGTCGAACATGCTGCCGGCGGCTGTGCCTGTCCGGAGAGCGTTCTGCTGAAGAGTCTGGTATCGCATCTGGTGCTGCGCCGGGGTGACGTTCTCATCCTCGATATGGAAGCCGGCATCGAGCACCTGGGCCGCGGCACCGCCATGGGAGTGGACCTGATGATGGCGGTGGTCGAGCCCGGCCAGCGCAGCGTGGAAACTGCCGAGCGGGTCCGCCAGATGTCAGCCGACCTGGGTATTAGCCGCTTCGGTGTAGTGCTGAACAAGACATCCGATCCCGAAGAAGACAGCCGGTGGATTGCCGGCGAATTTGGAGGGGAGATTCTACTGGGTGCTATTCCCCTCGACGTCCGTATAGCCCGTGCCGACCGCCAGGGCTTGGCCATCGCCGACCTGGGCTATCCCGATTTACTCAACCCCTTTCGCGAACTTCAGCAAAAAGTGCAGTCCTACTGCACGGAGAAAGAGAGCGTTTTATGAGCTTGGAACCATGCTGCTTAGCTACCGCCATTGGCAGTTTGCCGCACAAGGATCCGAAGCAGGCGGTTCAGGTCGTCCTGCGGAGTATTCCTGACGCGCCGATCTGGCCGCAGTTGCCAGCCAACGGCCTTAACGAACAAATGGAGATTCAGTACAGCGAAGGCATCCCTCGCGTAGTTCTCGATCGCGAGAAGGGTCGCATGTACTTCGACACCACCGGCGACACCAGCGCTGACCTGGCAGAGTTTTACGAGAAGTTCTGCGCTGATGACGTCGAGGCTTTCAAAATCACGCCCGAATTCTCCAAGGGCATTTATGCGCTGGAAGAGGCATTGAAGGCTGAAGGCGGAACGCGTCCGTTCCTGAAGGTGCAGACCACCGGACCGCTCAGCGTTGGGCTCAGCATCGTCGACGAGAAGAAGCGCGCCATCTACTACAACCCGGAATTTGTGGACGTAGTGGTGAAAGCGCTGGCCATGAAATGCCGCTGGCAGATCCGCAAGTTCAAGTCCTATGCCAAGCAGATCATCTGCTTCGTGGACGAACCCATTCTGTCGGCCTTCGGCTCATCGACCTACGTCAGCGTGACCCGCGACGATACGGTAGCCAAGCTGGGCGAAGTGATTGAGGCGGTCCACGCCGAAGGAGCGCTGGCCGGGGTGCACTGCTGCGGCAATACCGAGTGGTCCATCCTGATCGATGCGGGCGTCGACATTCTCAACTTCGACGCTTTCGATTACGGCGACACCATCCTGCTCTATCCCGAAGCCATGAAGAGCTACCTGCAGGCCGGCAAGGCGCTGGCGTTCGGCATCGTGCCTACCAACAGCGCCAAGATCAAGGCCTGCACGGTCGATTCGCTGGCTGCGAAGTTTAACGAGCTGGTCGGCAAGCTGTCGAAAGTGACCGGGCTCGATAGCGAGTTGATCCGCCGCCAGGCTTTCGTTACGCCTTCCTGCGGAACCGGGTCGCTGCCGGTGGCTGACGCCGAGCTGGTCTTTAACACGCTGCACGAACTCAGCGCGAAGTTGCATAAGGAAGTCGCAACTCCGGCGCTGGCCGGCAGCAAACCGTAAGTGCATAAGCGGTGGGTGAGTGAAACCTGATCGCGGCTGAGCGCGCCGCTGGACCTCCTCTCACCCATCCACCGCTCGAGGTAACTAGCCATGATTTTGGCAATGACCGGAAAAGGCGGAGTTGGTAAAACCACGTTATCGGCGCTAACCCTGGCGTGGATTGCTAAAAACGGCGGATCGCCGGTTCTGGCTGTGGACGCCGACTCCAACGCCAACCTTAACGAAGCTTTGGGCATACCCTTCAACGCCACCGTTGGCGGCATTCGCGAAAGCGCCCGCAAAGAGGCGCAAACACTCAAAGGAGTTTCCAAGCAGGAGTTTCTCGACCTGCGAGTGCAGGAAGCACTGGTGGAAAACAAAGGATACGACCTGATCGTGATGGGTCGCCCCGAAGGCCAGGGCTGCTACTGCTTCGCCAACAACGTGCTGCGCGACGTGCTGGACAAGCTGGCGCGTAACTACAAGAACATCGTGATCGATAGCGAAGCCGGGCTGGAGCATATCTCCCGCCGCACGCTTTTGTCGGTCGATTACCTGCTGATTGTTTCCGACTGCACCGTCCGCGGCATTCGCACCGCTGGGCGGATTTCGGCGCTTGCCGATGAAGTTGCCTTGCCCGCCAAGCAACGCGGACTGATCGTGAATCGCGTTCCCGGAGGAGTTTTGCCCGCTCCAATGGCCGCTGCTGTTCAGGCTACGGGGCTGGAGTTGCTCGCCTGCGTGCCTTTGGACCAAGACGTTGCCGCCCTCGACGCGGACGGCGTGCCGGTTTCCACAATCTCGCCGGAATCTCCGGCGCGACTCGCTGTGAACGATTTATTAGCCAAGTTGTTTAGAGCCCAACAGGAGAAAAACTGATGGCGACCACGGGTCACAAAGCTTCTGGGCAGCCGGTCTCGATGGATCAGGCAACGATCGATATGGTCAAGATTGCCAATGATACCGAGATGAGCACGGTCTTTGACCGTTACCAGTTGCAGAAACCGCAATGTAAGTTTGGCACCGACGGCGTTTGCTGCCGTCTGTGCCATATGGGCCCCTGCCGCATAACCCCAAAAGCTCATTTGGGGATTTGCGGCGCCGATGCCGATACCATTACCGCGCGTAACCTGCTGCGCGAGATCGCCGCCGGCACCGCTGCCCACTCCGACCACGGCCGCATGCTGGTGCGCACCCTGAAGTCGGTATCCCAAGGCAAGGGTGGAGAGTACAAGATCGGTCGATCCGCTGCGGCTGCATGAAGCAGCCCGTTTCTTCGAAATCCCCACCGAAGGCAAAGACGACCTGGTCATCGCCGGCGAGTTGGCCGATTTCTTCATGACCCAGTTCGCTTTTTCGGAAGGGCCGAACGCCACCTTGAAGCTGGCCCCGGAAAAACGCCAGGCTTTGTGGACCAAGCTGGGCATCAACCCTAACGGCATCGATTCCGCCGTGGTCGAGCTGATGCACCGCACCCACATGGGTGTCGATCATGACTACAAGCACCTCATCCTGGCCGGTTTGAAGTGCAGCCTGGCCGATGGCTGGGTAGGCTCGGCCATCGCTACCACAGTGTCAGACATTCTGTTTGGCACCCCCAAGCCGGTACGCAGCCGGGTGAATCTGGGCGTGCTGGCGGGCGACAAAGTCAACATCATCGTCCATGGCCATGAGCCCACATTGTCAGAGATGCTGGCCGTGGCTTCGCAGGACGAAGAGCTGCTGGCCTACGCCAAGTCCAAGGGAGCAAACGGAATCAATGTTGCCGGTATCTGCTGCACCGCCAACGAAGTTCTGATGCGCCACGGCCTGCCCATCGTGGGCAACTTCCTGCAACAGGAACTGGCCATCCTTACCGGCGCGGTGGAAGTCATGATCATCGACGTGCAGTGTGTTATGCCGTCGCTGTCGCAGGTGACCGGCTGCTTCCACACCAAGCTGGTTTCACTTCCGAGATCGCCCACACCGGTAACGCCGAAGCCATCGAGTTCAACGTGCAGAACGGCTACGAGCAGGCTTCCAACCTGATCCGCAAAGCCATCGACAACTACGAGAACCGCGACAAGGACCGTGTCCACATTCCCGACGAGTCCATGGAACTGGTGGCCGGCTTCTCCAACGAAACGATTTTCCACATGCTGGGCGGCCGCTTCCGCTCGACTTTCCGCCCGCTGAATGATGCCATTATCGATGGCCGCATTCGCGGCGTGGCCGGCATCATCGGCTGCAGCAATCCCAAGGTGGTCAGCGATTCGGGCCACGTCAAGCTGACCCAGGAGCTGATCAAGCGCAACGTGCTGGTACTGGAGACCGGCTGCGCCGCCATCGCCTGCGCCAAGGCTGGACTGCTCACCCCAGAAGCTGCTCTGGCCCAGGCCGGCAGCAGCCTGCGCGAAGTTTGCGAAGCGGTTGGCATTCCTCCGGTGCTGCACATGGGATCGTGCGTTGACAACAGCCGCATCCTGATGGCTGCCACCAACGTTCTGGCCGAAGGCGGCCTGGGCGAAGACCTTTCCGACCTGCCGGTCGCCGGCGCCGCTCCCGAATGGATGAGCGAGAAGGCGGTGGCTATCGGCCACTACTTCGTGGCCAGCGGCATGTACGTCGTGCTGGGCCATCCGCTTTATGTCGAAGGCAGCAAGAACGTGCATGACTTCCTGTGCGACGAGATGCAGACCATTACCGGCGGCCGCTTTGAATGGGAGCCGGATCCGGTGGTGGCGGCGGACAAGATTCTCGCCCACATCGAGAGCAAGCGCGACGCACTGCACATTAACACCCAAAAAGAACGCAAGATGTACGACATGAAATCGAGGCGCGAACTGCAATGAGCAAGATCATCGCATCGTCGGCAATCCGCGGCGCACATGACATCGTGCGCCAGGCGGAAGACTTCCTGGCAAAAGCTATTGCGGCCAAAGGCATCGATTGCGCCGTCGGCTTTCCGGACACCGCTTACTCCTTGCCTGTCATCTACTCGCTCCTGGGCGAGCGAGTCGACAAGCTCTCGGACATGCAGAAGATTCTCGATGAGTGCGACCGGCTACTGCCGGCGGTACCCAGCGAAAGTCTGTGGCTGCCTTACCTGGGCGGCACGCTCGATTCGGGCGTGGCCACCCTGTTTGCCTTCGAAATTATCGAAGCCTGCAAATACCTCATCGGACCCAATCCGATCGACGGCATCTGGCTGGGTGCAGCCAATGACGTTATCATCCGCGAGCGTGGCATCGAATTCGTAGACGGCTCGGCTCCTGGTTTCGCCGCCATCGTGGGCGCCGCGCCTTCGGTCGAGCATGCTGTCCGCATCGCCCGTGAACTGCAGGAAAAGAACCTGTATGTCTTCATGGCCGGCCACAGCAACGGTACGTCGTTCTCCGAGCAACTGAACGAAGCTGGCGTGGAATTGGGTTGGGATACCCGCCTGGTTCCTTTCGGCAGAGAGATTTCAGCGGCCGTTTACGCCCTGGGCTTCGCTAACCGCGTGGCTCTCAGCTTCGGCGGCGTCAAGCCTGGCGACTTTGCCCGCAACCTGAAGTACAACAAGAACCGCACCTTCGCCTTCGTCATGGCGCTGGGTGAGGTTACGGAAGAGAAGTACGCGGCGGCAGCCGGAGCCATCAACTATGGTTTCCCGACCATCGCCGATACCGACATTCCGCAGATCCTGCCTACCGGCATCTGTACTTATGAGCATGTGGTTTCGAACGTGCCCATCGACCACATCGTGGAGAAGTGCCTGGAAGTTCGCGGCTGCAAGATCAAAGTCGCCAAGGTACCGATTCCGGTGGCCTTCGGCGCGGCCTTCGAAGGCGAGCGCATCCGCAAAGAGCAGACCTACGTCGAGTTCGGCGGCAACAAGACGCCGGGCTTCGAGTATGTGCACCACCCTCGATCTGACCGAAGTTGAAGACGGCAAGATCGAAGTCATCGGTCCCGAGATCGACGACGTGGTCATCGATCCCGATGCCAAGGACTTGCCGGCACTGCCCATCGGTATCTGGGTGGAAGTAGCCGGACGCAAGATGCAGCCTGACTTTGAGCCCATCCTGGAGCGCCAGATTCACCACATGATCAACGGCGCCGAAGGCATCTGGCACATGGGCCAGCGCGACATCAACTGGATCCGCATCAGCAAGGCGGCCAAGGACAAGGGATTCAAGATCGCCCACCTGGGCGAAATCCTGCATGCCAAGTTGCTCAACGACTATCCCGCGATCGTCGACAAGGTCCAGGTCAAGATCTTTACCAATCCCCAGGATGTCGAGGAGCGCATCGACATTGCCCGCCACTCCTACCGCGCCCGCAACCTGCGCATGGAGTCGCTGACCGACGAGACCGTCGACACCTTCTACTCCTGCCTGCTCTGTCAGAGTTTTGCTCCCAACCATGTCTGCGTCATCACCCCCGAACGTCTCGGCCTGTGCGGCGCTTACAACTGGCTGGACGGCAAGGCTGCGTACGAGATCGATCCCACCGGCCCGAATCAACCGCTGACCAAGGGCGAGTGTATCGACCCGGTCCGCGGGCAATGGGCCGACATCAACGATTACGTTTACGCCAACTCCAAGCAGACCCTGTCGCGCTTCAATGCCTACTCGATGCTGGAAGATCCCATGACCAGTTGCGGGTGCTTCGAAGCTATCGTCTGCCTGATGCCTGAGCTCAATGGCGTCATCATCGTCAACCGCGAGTACCTGGGCGAAACCCCGGCCGGCATGAAGTTCTCCACCATGGCGAACACCGCCGGCGGCGGCCAGCAGGTGCCGGGCTTCATCGGCGTAGGCAAAGCCTACATCACCAGCCGCAAATTCATCTCGGCCGAAGGTGGTCATCCAGCGCATTGTCTGGATGCCGAAGGACCTGAAAGAATTCCTGCGGGAAGATCTCGACAAACTTGGCGACAAGCTAGGCGTCGCGAAGTTCACCGACCTGGTAGCCGACGAGACCAACGGCACGGACACGGCGTCGGTGCAGGCCTTCATGCAGAAGGTCAGCCATCCAGCTCTGACCATGTGGGACATTACCACTCCGTCAGAGGAAGCTGCTGCGGTCGACGCTGCCCGGGCGAAAGTTGTCGCCAGCGCAGGCGGAGCCGACAGCTCGGTAACCGTAAGCGAAACTGCCGTGGCTGTTGCTGAACCCCCGAGCACAACCCCGCCGGCAACGCAGACGCCGATCGCCGCCAGTGCGGCTGCGCCTGCCCCGAAGCAGCCTGCCGCTGCCAAGCCCGCGGCTGGTCCGGCTCCTCAAGGCGATGGCGTAGGTGCTCTGATCATCATGCTGGAGCAGTTGCGGAACGCGCCTCCGGTCACCGAAGTCCAGCCGGGCATGACTCCCATCCAGCAGATGGCGGCCTTGCAGGCTTCGACGGCCATGCACCTGCTGCATGCCGGAGCCAACATGCTGGTCATGCAGTCGGGGCTGTTTGCGGCCGCCGCTGCCATGCCGGTTCCAACGGCCATGCCTCCCGGAGGATGTCCTACCTGCTTCCCCACGGAGGAGGAGATCGCAGCCGGCGCGGTGACGATTCCCATGTCGCCGTCCACGCCTGCGGCTACCGCGGCCTCAACCGGCGCGGGCGCAGCAAGCGGTGGAGCGTCCCATCACCTCCGCTGCCATCATCCTGCCGAAGTCGGTCACCATCGCTCCCGACAAGGCTAACGTTGCCGTGCGCACCGTGACCTTGGGTGGAAGCGGCACGCGTACTTCTTCGGTTACGTTGGGAGGCGCCGAGGTGCTGCCCTTCCGCCACTTCGAAGGCAAGCTGGGACATAAGCCTGTGATTGCCATGGAAGTGTTGGACGCGGCGCCGAAGTCCTATCCCGACTGCCTGCGCAATGCCTACGGTGACCTGCTGAAGGACCCGGTCGGCATGGCTCGCCACCTGGTCGACAAGCTGGGGGCTGAGATCATCAGCGTTCGCTTGAACACCACGCATCCTGACAACGGCGACATCTCGCCGGAAGCAGCCGGCGACATCGTGAAGGATGTTCTGGGCGCAGTGGGCGTGCCGATTATCGTTACCGGCTGCAGCCACTACGAAAAGAACAACGCGGTGATGAAGCACATGGCTTCCACCTTCGCCGGCGAAAACCTGCTGCTGAACTGGGTGGAAACCGACAACTACAAGACCATTGCCGCCACCGTGATGGCTTACACCATTGCGTGGTCGCGCAAACGCCGATCGACGTCAACATGTGCAAGCAGCTCAACATCCTGCTCACCACCATGGGCGTCCCAGCCGAGCGCATCCTGGTCGATCCCCTGACCGGCGCGCTGGGCTACGGCCTGGAGTACTGCTACTCGGTGATGGAACGCATCCGGAGCTCAGCCTTCACCGGCGATCCCATGCTGGCCATGCCGATGATCGTGAATCCTGGCTTTGAAGTTTCCAAGATCAAAGAGAGCCGGGCTTTGCGGCAGGACTTCCCGCTGTGGGGCGATGAAGAGCAACGCGAGGCACTGCTGGAGATCGCGACCTCGATGACTTATCTCAATTCCGGAGCCGACCTGCTGGTGGTCTACCATCCGCTGGCTGCTCGTACCCTGAAACGCAAGATCGACGAAATGATGTGCTGTGCCAAGTGAGGTGACCACAAAATGGCAATGACTGGTTTACAGATTTTCAAGCTGCTGCCCAAAACCAATTGCGGCGAATGTGGAGTGCCCACCTGCATGGCTTTCGCGATGAAGCTGGCCGCCAAGAACGCCGAACTGGCAGCCTGCCCTTACGCTTCAGAAGAAGCCATAAAAACGGTGGGGGCGGCCAGCAAGCCGCCCATCCGGCTGGTCAAGATTGGGCCGCCGGAGTGCGAAGTCCTGGTCGGCAACGAAAATGTAATGTTTCGTCACGACAAAACCTTTGTGCATCCCACGGCGATCGCCATCGCGTTTGCCGACAGCGATCCGCTCTCGGAGCTGGGCCACAAAATCGCCGAGGTACGAGATTACTGCCTGGAGCGCGTAGGCGAACAGCTGCGGGTCAACCTGGTGCTGGTGGATAACTTCAGCGAGGAAGTGAAGCCGTTCGTCGAGCTGGTGAAGACCGCGGCCGGCTCGACCGGTCTCGGCATCATCCTGCGCAGCACTAACCTCGAGGCCCTGGAAGCCGGGCTGAAGGAGTTGCAGGGTAAGCGGCCGTTGATCCATGCCGCTACCCCGGCCAACGCCGACGCGGTTGCGGCCCTGGCGCTGAAGTATCAGGCGCCGGTGGTGGCGCGCGCGGCCACGCTGGACGAACTGGTGGCGCTGACCACCAAACTGGCTGGACTGGGACTGAAGGACATCGTTCTCGACCTGCCGGCTGACAATCCCGCAGCCACGCTGCAATACAACACCCTCATCCGCAAGGCGGCGCTGAAGAACTCGTTCGAGCCGCTGGGCTATCCCATCATCAACTTCGTCAACGAAGTCGATGATGCCTCGGTGGTAGCGGATGCTTCCACCTTCCTGTGCAAGTATGGCTCGATCGTCGTGCTGGACCGGATGAAGCTGGAAGTGCTGCTGCCTCTCATGATGCTGCGGCAGAACATCTACACCGATCCGCAGAAGCCGATTCAGGTCGATCCCAAGGTCTACCCCATCGGCGAGCCGGGCAATACGTCTCCGGTGCTGGTGACCACCAACTTCTCCCTTACCTACTTCCTGGTTTCCGGCGAGATCGAAAACTCCGGAGTTCCGGCGAACCTGATGGTGGTCGACACCGAAGGCATGAGCGTGCTGACCGGATGGGCAGCAGGCAAGTTCTCCGGCGAGAAGGTGGGAGCGGCGGTCAAGGCCAGCGGCCTGAACGAGCAGCTGGAAAGAAAACGTATCGTCATTCCCGGTTACGTTTCGCAAATCAGCGGTGAGGTGGAGGAAGCGCTGCCCGGCTGGGAAGTTCTGGTCGGCCCCAGCGAATCTTCCGATCTGGCCTCGTTCCTGAAACTGCAGGCAGCACGGTAAGCCGATGCCATTGGTTCGTTTCCAACCCGCTGACGTTGTGGCCGAGGTGCCGGAAGGCACCCTGATCCACCAGGCGGCGTTGCGCGCCGGCATACTCGATCTCGAGCTGCCGTGTGGAGGCGAAGGTGTATGTGGTTTGTGCAAGGTGGAACTGGAGGGGCGCGACACTCCGGTTCTGGCTTGCCGTACCAAAGTTACCTCTGACATTGTGGTACACCTGCCCGACGCCCAGCAGGGAGCCCAGGTCATGGGGGACAGCCAGTCCCTGATTGACCCAGCATTGCTGCCCGACCGGGCCAATCTTTCCCCGCTTTACCATCAGCTTAGCCTCACCGTGCCGCCGGCTTCCATCGAGGAGCATTACAGCGATTGGAGCCGTCTGGTTCGTGAAATCAGCCGTCACTATGGAAATGTTCCGGTCACCTGCGACCTTTCAGTTTTGCGGCAACTGGCTGCCGCCTTGCGGGAAGCCGCAGGAAGCATCACCGCCACAGTCGAGGAGGCAGCTCGGCGGGTTGCGGGTATGGGAAGTGCAGCCCAATCACGCCGCATCCCACGGAGTAGGACTAGCGGTCGACATTGGAACTACGACAGTCGCGGCCCAGCTGGTGAATCTCGCCGACGGCGCTCTGCTGGCTACCGAGACGTCCTACAACCTGCAGATCCGGCGCGGCGCCGACGTTATCACCCGCATCGATTACGCCCGTACCGAAGACCGGCTGGAAGAGTTGCGCTCCCTGGTGGTAGAAACCATCAATCCGCTGATTGAGAAGATGGTGAGCGCCAATGCGCTCGACCCGAATGACATTCGGGCGGCGTTTGTGGCGGGCAACACCACCATGATCCATCTGCTGCTGGGCCTGCCGCCGCGCTACATTCGCGAATCGCCCTACGTGCCGACCGTCAATACCGTTCCCGAGCTGCGCGCCGGCGACGTCGGCCTGAAGATCAATCCGGAGGCGATTGTCGCCTGCGCCCCTGGCGTGGGCAGCTATGTGGGCGGCGACATCACTTCCGGGTTGTTATGCACCGATCTGCCGCGAAATAACCAGGATGTTTTCCTGTTCATGGACATCGGCACCAACGGCGAAATCGTGATCGGCAATGCCGACTGGATGGTGGCCTGCGCCTGCTCAGCCGGCCCCGCATTTGAAGGCGCGGGCATCAAGTGCGGCATGCGCGCTGCCGAAGGCGCCATCGAACGCGTTTCCATCGCCAACGATGGCGAGAGCCTGGAATATTCCGTCATTGGTGGCGGCAAGCCGGCAGGAATCTGCGGGTCCGGCCTCATTTCGCTCTTAGGCGAACTGTTTCGTCAGCAAATCGTGGACCGCTCGGGCCGTTTCATTGACGCTCCCGGCACCGGCCGCATTGTGCAGCACGAAAGCCGGCGAGCGTTCCTGCTAGCTTCCGCCGAGCAGACGGAAACCGGCAAGGATCTGCTGATCACCGAGGCTGATCTGGAGAACCTGATCCGCACTAAGGCAGCTATTTATGCGGCGTGTTCTCTGGTGCTGGAGAACGTTGGGCTGACCTGGGACGCGATTGCCCGGGTCTACATTGCCGGCGGTTTTGGCCGCTACATGCGGATTGCCGATGCCATCGCGATCGGCATGCTTCCCGATCTGCCGCTGGAGCGCTTCCGCTACATCGGAAATTCTTCCCTTACCGGCGCGTATATGGCGCTACTTTCGCGGGAGCATCGTCGTCGTTTGACGGAGATTGCCTCGCGTATCACTTACGTTGATCTGAGTTCCAATCCGCGATACATGGACAGTTATGTAAAGGCCTTGTTTCTTCCACACACGGACTTGGAGCAGTTTCCCACGGTTGCAGAAATGTTCGAGAGTCGAAGGAGGAAAGCATCGTGAACGATCTTCTGAAACGTCTTAAAGCAGGTGAGATTCTCATCTCCGATGGAGCCATGGGAACCTTCCTGCACGCCAAAGGTCTCGGCCCCGGCGAGTGTCCCGAGTCCTGGTGCGTGAGTCATCCCCAGGCAGTCAAAGAAATTGCCGAAGCCTATTTCACCGCCGGTTCCGACGTGGTGGAAACCAATTCGTTTGGCGCCACTTGCTTTAAGCTGAAGAGCTACAAGTTCGCCGACAAGGTTCATGACTTTAATTACGCCGCCGCCAATCTGGCCAAACTGGTTGTGGGCAGCAAAGGTTTTGTTGCCGCCTCGGTTGGCCCGACCGGCCACATCGTCGTGGATGAGGGTGGGGACACCACGCCGGAAGCGCTGTATGACGCCTTCAAGGAGCAGGTCGTCGCCTTGGCCGAAGGCGGAGCTGATGCCATCTGCATCGAAACCATGTCCTCGGTGGTTGAGGCCGCGCAGGCCATCAAGGCAGCCAAAGAAAACACCAAGCTGCCGGTGATCTGTACCTTCGCCTTTGAAGCGGGCGCCAAGGGTTTTCGCACCATGATGGGGGTGAAGCCGGATCGCGCTGCCAAAGCAGCAGTCGCCGCCGGAGCCGACATCGTCGGCACCAACTGCGGCAACGGCATTCGCAATATGATCGAGATCACCCGTCAGATGCGGGCGGCCGTGCCGGAAACCCCGATCCTGGTGCACTCCAACGCCGGTCCGCCAATCATGGAAAACGGCCACACCGTGTTCAAAGAGACACCGGAATACATGGCGTCTTACGTGCCGGAACTGATTGAAGCCGGCGCCAACATCATCGGCGGCTGCTGTGGAACTACGCCCGCCCACATTACCGCTATGGCGAAAGCGGCCCACTCTGTGGCCGTTCATGCCTAAAGGTGCAGTTACCGGTACGAGCGTCGCATAGGACTGAAAACTGCTTCACTGAATAGGTGGTATACGCGAACAGGGTTGGTATCGATCTCCTGTCTTTGACCAGCGGCTGTCGCAAGCAGCCGCTGCTTTTTATTTCATCCCACCCTGCCACTTCTGGGGAGTGGGCGACCGAGCATGAAGTGAAATAATGATTTGGCCAATCCACATAGGCCAAGCGTGATTGGGAGCAAGCATGCACTGGGAAACACTTGTCGAGAGCCCGGCCTTCCGACTGCGGCGCTCAGGCCGCTTTCTGGTAACGGATTTGCTCGTGCCCCATCACGTCTTGAGCACCTCCGCATGTAATGGCGGTTATTCGGAAAACATAAAGTACCTGCTGAATCATCAGAGCTGCGAAGGCTCCAGCCATCATGAGCGCGCCGCCGCCATGACCGAGCTTGGAGTGGAGAAGTATCATCATTCCGTCTGTGAGGAGATCGGGCTTCCAGCGGAATTGGTAGCCAGTATGGGGACGGCTGCCAATATGAACTATGCGACCGTCCAGCAGCGGGGCGATGACGATATTTCCGTTGCCGCCGTGGTGACTGCCGGAGTTCAGGGCAATGCTTCCTGTGCGGGCGAGCCTGCTACCTGGCGCGAGGTCCCGCAAGACCAGTCCGAACCGGCGCTGCACTCAGGCACTATCAACATCGAGGTTCTGCTGAACTGTGCGGTGACCGAAGGCGCCCTGGCACGCAGCGTGGTCACTATGACCGAAGCCAAGACGGCAGCGTTGCAGCAACTGGCAGTGCGCAGCCGCTATTCCGCCGATCTCGCTACCGGCACAACGACCGACCAGTACTGCATTGCCGCGCCTTCAAACGGGGCACGGCGCCGCTACACCAGCACCGGAACGAAGCTGGGAGAATACATTGCAACCTCGGTGCGCGATGCCACGCTGGAAGCGCTGCGCTGGCACAACGGATTCGAGCTCAGCTACACCCGCAGCCTGTTTCACGCTCTGGGCCGCTACGGCGTAAAGGAAGACTCACTTCCTCCAAGAGATTGCGCCCTATCTCGACGCCACTGAATTGGATCTGCTGAAACACAACCGCAACTCGGTGATGTACGAGCCTCTGGTATCGGCGGCGGCTTATGCGATAGCCGCTGTTCTGGACCGGTGCCGTCACCAGGTGTTTCCTCCGGCAGTTGCGCAGGAAGTGCTGCGGCAGCAGGCGGCGTCTTTGGCCTCGAGTCTTGCCGGCCAACTGGAACGCTGGCCGGAGTTCCATGCCAGCTTCAACCAGATCGACGTAGAACAGCCCAAGCAATTCATACTGGCGGCCATCGCCCTCGGATGGTCGAAAAAGTGGAAATAGCCGTACTCCATCCATCGGCGCTGCTTCTGGCTGCTGCCGTGCTTCTGGACTTGTTGTTTGGCGATCCCGTCTATGCTGCTCACCCGGTGCGGCTCATGGGCCGGACGCTGTCTCAGCTGGAAAAGCTGTTGCGCGCGCTCAAGCTGGATGGCTATGCCGGAGGCATTCTCCTCTTTCTTATATTGGCTGCGATCTGGTGCGGCGGTGTCTCTTTGCTCATCCTTCTGCTGGCGCACTGGAATTATTGGGCTGCCTTTGCTGCCCAGCTTTTTCTGCTGTACTCGCTGCTGGCGTTGCGCGATCTCTTGCGCCACGGCTGGGACGTGGAGCTAGCCGCGCGCAGCGGCGATGTGGCCGAAACTCGCTGCTGCATTTCGCGACTGGTGGGCCGCGATACCGATCGCATGGACTTGGCCGCGTGCCGCCGGGCTGCCATTGAAAGTCTGAGCGAGAACCTGACCGACGGCTTTGTCAGCCCGATTTTCTGGTATGCCGTCGGCGGCCTGCCCGGGATTCTTCTGTTCAAAGTCGTCAGCACCATGGATTCGATGGTGGGCTACAAAACCCCGCAGTACCTGCGATTCGGCTGGTGTGGGGCGCGTCTGGACGACCTGATGAACTGGCTGCCGGCCCGGATTACCTGGCTGCTGATTTCGTTCTGTGCTGCGTTTCTTCCCGGATGCTCTGGGGGCAAAGCTCTACGCACCGGCTGGAGGCAACATGCGCTGATTCCAGGGCCGAATTCAGGCTGGAGCGAAGCTACCGCTGCCGGCGGAATGCAGCGCCGGCTGGTAGGACAGATCTGGCGACACGATACGCTGGTAACTGAATTGTGGCTGGGCGATCCGGCGGATCCTCCCGCGGGCGATGATTCCGATATTCGTCGCGCCTCGATCCTGGTGGCCGTCACAGGAATTGTGGTGACCACGCTGGCGGCGGCTACCATCGCAGCCATACACTGGTGAAGGCAAACTCACGCAGTTGGCGAATATCGCTGAAGCGTGACCACATCCCAACTAATTGATGTCAATGGATGCCGGCGAAGAGAAGCACGGCTTTTCTCGAACTGAAGGACTTCTACTATGACGAGTATTGCGACGAAAAAAGGCGACAGCGGACAGACCAGTCTGACTGGAGGCGTGCGAGTCTCCAAATCATCGATTCGCGTCGATGCCTATGGCACAGTCGACGAGCTGAATTCCTCGATGGGCTTTGCCCGCTCGATTTGCGAGAACGCGAACTTGCGCGACCGCACCAAGGCCATCCAGCAGGAACTGTTCAAGGTCGGCTCGGCGCTGGCCACTCCGCCGGAGAGCCGCAAGGGAGCGCCTCCGCTGGGCCCGGAGATGATCGATACCTTGACCGACCAGGTACACGAACTCGAAGCTCTGGATGGGATGCTGTCGGACTGGTCGATTCCCGGTGAACATCCGGCCGCCGCCGCCTATGATTTTGCCCGGACGGTTTGCCGCCGCGCGGAACGTTGCGTGGTTCGCTTGATCGAAGCTGGTGAGACAGTAGATGTGAATGTTCTGCCGTATATCAATCGTCTGTCCGACTTGCTCTGGCTGTTCGGCCGCAAGCTGGAACTGGATGCCGGTGTCAGCGGCTCGCTGCGCGATGCCAATCGCAAGGACGGCCCACGCTGGTCACGCGCCTGGTGATGACGAATTGCCACGATGTCCAATCGTCACCGCTCGGCGCTCGTTGAGGCGGTAAGCAGATGATCGATGACCGGCCACACCCTGATGATTGGCGGCGCCAGCCCTCATGTTGGCAGGAGTTGAATGGCCGCATCCCTCAGCCGAAGCCTTGCATGGCAAGGCTGTTCGCGTAGTCCCAACCACCCTCGTAAGGTTAGATTAAGTCTGTCCTCTGGAACTAACAGACCTCGCGGATCCGCACAATCGTTTGGCTGGCTGCTTGGAGAGCTGGGCGGACAATCGAAGCTCGAATAGTCTCTCATCCACGTGACGTAGCTCACCGTAATCGTCCTGCGTTCCGACTAGAGTCGAAATGAGCCTGCACTGAGACTCATCGCGGTCCTTCGACGTATGGCGACTTTCCATTTCCAATTTCAGAGAACATGCTCGACTCATCACTTTTCGGGAGTGCGTTCCTCTTTTTTCCAGGAATGGGAATACCCAGGCGAGATATTGCTGCAATGCACAAATCGTCATTGACTTCGTGACGAGCGCGGCGGATTATCGGATTGCTGGACGTATCATATGATGAAATTTGGACTGATTTATCGGTTCACCAGCGCGGCTCCCTACCACGGTTGGCATTACCACATCCTTCCTATTTTGCAAGGTCAACCGCAATTCACACCTGTATTACTCATGGAGAAAACGTACTCATGACAGACCTAAAACAGCTGAATAAAGCAATCGTCGAAGGCGATGCTAAAAAGGCGGTTGAGATTACAAAGGCGGCTCTCGCTGGGGGAGCAAAGCCATTGGATCTCATCCAGAATCACATGATTCCCGCCATGGACGAAGTGGGCAAGCTCTTTGAAGAAGAAGAGTATTTTGTCCCCGAACTGCTGCTTTCCGGCAGAGCCATGCGCGGCGCTTTTGAATTAATCAAACCATTGATGGTGGCGCAGGGCGTACAACCCACCGGTCGAGTGGTAATTGGTACCATCCAGGGCGATCTGCATGACATTGGCAAGAATCTCGTAGCGGCGATGTTGGAAGGCGCTGGATTCGAAGTTACGGATCTGGGCGCTGACGTTTCCCCCGAGGCATTTGTCGAGGCCGTGAAGTCGAAGAACGCCAATATCGTGGCATTCTCTGCCATGTTGACCGTAACCATGCCGAAGATGAAGACCACCATCGAGGCCCTGAAGAAAGCCGGTCTGCGTGACCGGGTCAAAGTCATGGTCGGTGGCGCTCCCATCAGCCAGGCCTATTGCGATGAGATTGGCGCCGATGCCTACAGTGACACCGCTTCTGGTGCCGCAACGATTGCACGCGACATCATGGTCGGCACCACGGTCACCGCGCAGTACGAAGAAAAGGGCGAAAAAGCGTTGGCAGGTATCGCGGCCACTGCAAAGGGGGCCAAATGAGCAAAGAAAAAATCTATCGCACCTTAGCTGTATCCGGTCCGCAGGATCTCCTGTTTGGTTTTGCACCTAAGCCAGTAAACTGCGGCTTCGATCTGACCATCGGAAATGGAACGGTATTTCCGGAAGTCAACTTCACCCTGCCCATCATGGACATCAGCAAGGCCACCTGGCCCGAAGTGCTGGCCCATTATGAAGAAATGGCCACCAACATCCTGAAACGCGCCGTCGCCATGAAGGTTCCCGGCATCGTTCTGGAATTCGAACAGCTGCCGCAGATGACGGTTGTTCCGGAGTGGGGCGCTGAAATCACCGCCCTGCTGGAGCGTCACCTGAAACAGGCCTATGAGAAACATGGCTTGCAGGGCGCAGCCCGCATCACCCCGGCCGACATCCGCGGACCGGCTGGCGTCAAGGGCGTAAAGCCTGTTATGCGCCATGGCGAACTGTGGGAGAAGCTGAATAAATCCTTCGATCTGTGCATTGCAGCCGGCGGCGATCTTATCTCGATCGAATCCATCGGCGCCAAGGAAGTACACGATGAAGGCTTGATGTATGGCGACGTTCGCGCGATCGTTTTCTCGCTCGGCGTCCTGGCTTGCCGCGATATGACCTGGCTGTGGAGCCAGATTTCCGACAAGTGCGAGAAGAGTGGTCACTCGGTTTCCGCCGGCGATACCGCTTGCGGCTTTGCCAACACGTCCATGGTTCTTGCTTATCAGAAGATGCTGCCCGACGTTCTGGCAGCTGTCGATCGTGCCATGTGCGGCGTTCGTACCTTGAAGGCCGTCGAAAACGGCGCCCAGGGTCCGTCGAAAGACTGCGGCTACGAGAACCCGATCGTGAAAGCCATCAGCGGCATCCCGATCTCGCAGGAAGGCAAGTCCGCTACCTGCGCTCACTTCAGCGATGTTGGCAACATCTCCGCCAGCATGTGCGACCTGTGGAGCAATGAGTCGGTGCAGAACATCCGTCTGCTCTCCGGCAATGCTCCTGAAGCCTACACCGAGTTGTTGGCCTATGACTGCAAGCTGATGAACATCGCCAACGCTCACAAACAGGGCCACACCTATCAGTCCTGGATGGTCGAGTCCGATGAGAACGTTACCGCTATCGGTACGGTTCTCACCCCCACCGCGGTTTACGAGATTGCCAAGGCAATCGTAGCCGAGGACACCGATTATCACCGCACCATCGCCGCCGGCAAGGCTGCGTTGACTGTCATCCAGAAGTCGGTTGATAGCAAGAAACTCAACCTGGGCAAGAAGGAACTCAGCTGGCTGCAACGCCTGCACAAAGAGTTCGACAACCTGCCGAAGGATGAGAACGTGTTGGCGGAAGAAATCACTGGCACCTTGGGTCATCTGTTTGATCCCGAGTGCTACGGCCTGCACGTACACGCAGCCGCTAAGTAGTTCGTATCAGCTGGTGCGCTTGAGCCAACGCTGCTTCCCGGTTCCCCTGGGAGCAGCGTCTCAGGCGCCGAAGCCGGTCCGAGGCATTGGTTCGCTGAATGACTTCGTTCAGTAATCACAGCAGCAAGTGCGGCTAATCACCTTACTTGCTGCTTTTTTCTTGCAAACTTGCTGGTAACAACCAGCGAGTTGCACATCGAGACGACATGTCGAATGACAACGGCAACACTCCGGAAAAAGTCCGCATTGAGCTGGTTCCCCTGGGCGCGACCCTGGAAGTTGAACGCGGAACGCTGCTGCAAAATATCCTGAGCAGCCGCGGAATGGAATTTCCCTGCGGCGGCCTGGGCACCTGCGGCGGATGCCGGGTGCAAATCCTCGAAGGACACATTGCGCCGACTCCGGAAGAGATCGCGGTAGCTTTCCGAAGAAGACCTTCGCGATGGCTGGCGGCTGGCATGTTACATGCGCGCCGAATCGCCGGTGAAGTTGAAGGTGGAGCAGTGGACCATGGCAGTGCTCTCCGACGACACGCATTTCTCCGGTACCCGGCGCGAAGGCCTGGCGGTTGCCATCGATCTTGGCACCACAACCATCGTTGCCCAGGTCTTGGACCTTGCGACCGGAAAACTCCTCGGCCTGCGAACGGCTTTAAATCCCCAGGCAGTTCATGGCGCCGACGTCATGAGCCGGGTCCGCTTCGCTTTCGACAGCACTGAGATGACTCAGGTGATCCGCGACTTCTTAGGCGCGATGCTGATCGACGTGGTTGACGGTCGCGAAGAGGAGATCGTGGAAGTGGTGCTGGTAGGCAATACGGTGATGCACCACCTGTTCTGCGGCCTCGACACCGAACCGCTTTCACATGTACCGTTCGCCTCCCCTCATCTCGAGGAGCAACGGTTTTCCGGAAAAGATCTGAATTGGCAACTTCCGGACTCCGCCGTCATTCGCTTTCTGCCGTGCATCGGCGGTTTCGTCGGGTCGGACATCCTGGCCGGCATCGTCGCCGTAGGCCTGCATACCGGCACCCGCTTGCGCGCCCTGATCGACCTGGGTACCAACGGCGAGATCTCGCTGGGCAATCGCGAGAAAATTCTGTGTGCCTCTACCGCAGCCGGAACGGCCTTTGAGGCAGGTTCGATCAAGATGGGCATGCGGGCTGCAACCGGCGCAATCTCGCGAGTCCTGACAAATCATCATGGTCTGGAATGTGCCGTCATCGGCGATGTCGAAGCTCGCGGCATATGTGGCAGCGGACTGGTGGACGCCATCGCTGCCGGTCTTAATAGTGAATTCATCCGCACCAGCGGGCGCTTCACCCAGGGCAGCAAAGAGTTTCCGCTCTCCGGGACAGTCAAGTTATGGCAAGCCGACGTGCGCGAGTTGCAGCTGGCGAAAGCTGCGATCGCCTCCGGTCTGCGTATTCTGCTCGACCGCTGGGGCGCCACCATCGATGACGTCGAAGAAGTCTACTTGTCCGGCGCATTCGGCAATTACGTGCGTGCCGAGAGCGCGGTTCGCATCGGCCTGCTGGAAGCCGCGGTGGATCGCCTTGTTCCTTCCGGCAACACCGCTCTCCGCGGGGCCAAACAGCTCATCGGAGTGAACGATTTTCCTGTCCTCAAGATGATTGAACATGTTGGCTTGGCCTCGGATCCGAACTTCCAGGACCGTTTTGTCGATTGCATGGCGTTTCCCGACGCCGAGACCATTGTGAAACGCGGGCTGGTTGCAGAGTGCCCAGAGGTTGTCGTGTAACCATGCGCTTACTTCTGATCGGTTGCGGTTTGTTGTTGCGGGAATTGAGCGATGCTATCGTGCATTCGCCCCATCTCGTCGAAGCCCGGTACCTGCCAGCCGGGCTTCATGACATGGGCGGGAAATACATGCGCCAGCGGCTGCAGGAGGAAATTAATTCTGTCGATGCGTCCAACTACGACGCCATCGTGCTCGGTTACGCCCTTTGCGGCATGGGCATCGCCGGCCTCAAGGCGCCTGCCGTTCCGCTGGTGGTTGCGCGCGCCCACGATTGCATCACCCTGCTGATGGGTAGCCGCGAGCAGTATGCGGAATATTTCAATGCCAACCCCGGAGTGTATTACCGCTCCGTGGGCTGGATGGAGCGCTCGCGGGAAATTCACGATCAGCTATTCTCCGGCGGATTAAGCCAGGATCGCGACGCCCTGATCGCGCAGTACGGAGAAGAGGCGGGGCAATATTTGTACGAAGAAGCCACCCGCTACAAGCAGTCGTACCGCAAGCTAACCTACATTCGCACGGCATCTGAATTCGACGATCACTTTGCCGAACAGGCTCAAGCTGAAGCGCAGGAAAAGAACTGGCAGTACGAAGAGTTCTCCGGCACCCTGAAGCTGTTTCGCCGTCTGCTGGCAGGCGACTGGCAAACGGATTTCCTGATTGTCCCCCCGGGCGAAGTGATCAAGGCCACTCAAACCGACGAGATTGTCTGTTTAGCGCCCGCCGACCTGCCCTCATAGTTTGTGCTCTGAAAATGCGATCCTCAGGGATTGCAAGCAAGGCAAAGTTCCACTGAGACTGCGCGCCCTGTGGCCGACGCTTGCCAGCATCGGGAACGCAATCACCAGTTCCGAGCTAAACGCAATCGACAATTCCTATGTTCCCCGGTTCCGAAAAATAACCGAGTGCCCAGTAGTTTGTGATTAACCTCTGCCTTCCATGGCGATGGCGCGCGGAAAGAGAACGTTATTCTCCAGATGAATGTGCTGATGCAAGTCGGCTTCAAAGTCCTGTAGCGCCTGATACAGCGTGCGATAGCTGATGCATGCGTCTTGCGGAAGCGCATAGTTACCGGTAATGGAGCGTAGCGAACGAAGCGCGTAACCGGCGCCATCGTGTTCCTGCGTCATCATGCGCACCGGATTGGCTACGGTTCCGAACATAGCCGGGGGAGCGGACTCGCCTGCCAGTACGCTTTCTTCCAGGAGCGAGATATAGGGAAAGAGCATCTGTTCTTCCTTCATCAGGTGCACGCGCAACTCTTCGGCGAGCGCAGCGAATATCTCCTGTACCTGGCGAAGTTCCGGATGATGGTTGCCATGTACCCCAACTACTTTCGCGGCCAGGGCTTGAATACGGGGGCTCTCTTCCCGAACGAAGGCATGATGGGTTGAGGTGATATGCCCGATCAGATCCGCGAGCAGAAGCTTTTGCCAATCCTTACCAGCATCGCTTTGGGTGGATGTCAGACTTTTTTCCAGTCTTGCCAGAGCTTCGTCGAGCGGGATGTTGGCTTCGGCGCAAGCCTGGTCCAGCGTGCGGCCTCCGCCGCAGCAGTAATCGATTCCAAGTTTTTCGAACTCGCGAGGTGCGCCGGGCATCTCGGCGGCGATCTCGCCTACGGTTTTGGTCGCTGCTAGTGTCATTTTCATTTTCCTTCCGCGAGTATCGGCGGCTTGCGCCCTATCTCACCTGCAAACGCAGATTAGTTGCTCTGGGGAGAGAGAGCTATGACTTCTGTCACGCAGCAGCGAAATAGCCGGGTGTACGAGAAATTGAGGCGGATTGACACTTTGATTACGGTGCCAGTAAACAGCAGTTGCTGAAATACGGCGATGAATTCCGAAGAACTTCGGTCAAGTTTGGAGCCAGTTCGTTCAGCCGCCGGAGGCTTCCAGCTCTGCTTCGAGACGCTTCAGGGATGGAATTTCCAACTTGCGATTATCAACCGCGATCAGTCCTTCCGCCTGCAGCCGGCTAAGATTGCGCGACACTAATTCGCGGACGGTGCCGATCTGTGCCGCCAGTTCGCTGTTATTTGCCGGCAAGGTCAAAGAGATCCCATCGCCGTTGCCGTTGCGAACACCTTCAGTCTTGCCCAGGCGCAGCAGAAGCGCGATGAGTCGATGCCGGACGGTGGTGAAGGAAAGTTCTTCGATAATGCCGACCAGCCGGCGCAGACGTGCGCCAACCACCTTCAAAACTTTGAGGGCAACATCGGGGTGCTGCGTACAGAGTGTCTGGAAATCCTGGCGGCTGAAGAACAGAAGTGTGCTGTCGCTGACGGCCTGGGCGGAGGCAGGATAATTTCCGCCGTCGAAAACCGGTAGCTCAGCGATCGAGCTGCCCGGCCCGTCAATGGAAAGCACCTGCTCGCGCCCTCCCGCTGAACTCTTGAAGATGCGAACGTTCCCCGACTGCACGACATATAAGCCGCCACAGGTATCGCCTTCGCTAAAGATGAGTTCGCCGGCGGAATATTTGCGCTGCAGAACGTGAGCGGCGAGAAACGAGAACTCCGGCCCCGTCAAACTGGAGAATATGGATACCTTCTTGAGCACGGCCAGCGCCGCAGCATCCTGCTGTGTAGCCATAACCACGAGTTTACGCGAGTCGCGGTGAAGTCCGGGTGGCTTCCGCTATCGAACTATGCTGTCTCCAACCATGACAGCCGGTTTCAGGCCAAGCTTCGCCAGCATCCACATTCCCGGACACCAGTTCGTGAACCCCGACTGCAGCAAGTTTAGTCCCACGAATGCGGTGAACAGGTACCAATAGGGATTGACCCAGTACCCCAGCCCAAGCGACAGCAGGACGACAACTCCCGCCAGCAGCCGCAAACCACGTTCGATTGTCATGCGTGTGCCTCCTGTAAAAGTTCTGGGACCGCCTCGCTGCTCGGCGTCGGTGGCCTATGTTTTTCCACCATGTAGTAAAGGACGGGAACCGCCATGCGCGACAGCAGGGTGGACGCTACCTCGCCGGCCATCAAAGAAATTGCCAATCCCTGGAAGATGGGGTCGAACAGGATGACGCTCGCGCCCACTACCACGGCAGCAGCGGTCAGCAGCATCGGGCGGAATCGCACCGCACCGGCGTCGACCACGGCGTGTTCAAGACTCATGCCTTGCTCGCGGCGCAACTCGATGAAGTCGACCAGGATGATGGAATTGCGAACGATGATGCCGGCGCCCGCGATAAAGCCGATCATCGAAGTTGCGGTGAAGAATGCTCCCATCAGTGCATGCGCGGGCAGAATCCCAACCAGGGTCAGCGGAATCGGGGCCATGATCACCAGCGGCACGATGAACGAGCGAAACCATCCCACCACCAGCACGTAGATCAACACCAGCACCGCGGCGAAGGCCAGTCCCAGATCGCGAAATACCTCGACCGTGATGTGCCACTCACCATCCCACTTCATCGCCAGGCGATCGGTTTCGGTCGGCATGGCGACGTTGTACTGCTTGATGTGATAGCCGTCGGCGGTCTTGAGCTGATCGATGGCCTTGCCCATCTTCTGAATGGCGTAGACCGGACTCTCCTCTTCGCCGGCAACATCGCCCAGCACGTAGACGACAGGATGCAGGTTCTTGCCGTAAAGCGTGGTGTCGATGGTCTGCTTCTCGAGGTTGGTCAGCTCGCCAATGGAAACCTGGCCGCCGCCGATGCTGGGAAGATGCAGCGATTGCAGCGACTGAATGCTGGAGCGGTCGGCGCGGCTCAATTGCACCCGGATAGGAATGTCTTCGCGCGAGTCGGGCACGTGCAGCAGCCCGGCGGTCGCGCCGTCCAGCCCGATTTCCAGCGTGCGGCTCAGGTTCGCGGCGGAGACACCGTGCAGCGCAGCCTTATCGAGATCGACCTTCAGGTCATACTTCACCTGCGGATCTTCCACATACCAGTCAACATCAACCACTCCCGGCGTGGTTTGGAAGATGTGCTTGATCTGGCTGGCCATGGCGATCTGCTGCTGATAGTCAGGGCCGTAAACTTCGGCGACCAGCGTTTCCAGCACCGGAGGACCCGGCGGCACCTCGGCAACCTTGATGCGTGCACCATAACGGTTGCCGATTTCGACCAGCCCGGGCCGTAGCCGTTTAGCGATGTCGTGGCTTTGCGCCGTGCGCTGGTGCGCATTTAACAGGTTGACCTGAAGATCAGCTTGATTGGCTCCGTGCCGCAGGAAGTAGTGCCGCACCAGCCCGTTGAAGTTGTAGGGACCCGACGTGCCCGCGTAGATCTGGTAGTTCCGCACTTCCGGCTGCTTCCCAAGGTATTGTCCCAACTCCTGTGCGACGCGCGTAGTCTGCTCCAGCGTGGTTCCGTTGGGCATGTCGACCATCACCTGGAACTCGCTCTTGTTGTCGAAGGGCAGCATCTTCACTTTGACCAGCTTGAACGCCACCAGCGAACAGGCAAGCAACAGCATCACTACCACAGTGCCGAGGAAGAGCCAACGCCGCTTCGGATTCTCGATCAGCGGATTCATGATGCGGCGATAGAAGCGCGTGGTCCAGCCTTCGCTTTCGTGCTGATATCCATCGCCCGAAGCGTAGTGACGCAGCAAACGCAACGCCGCCCACGGCGACACCACGAACGCCACCATGAGTGAGAACAGCATTGCCGCCGAGGCTCCCACCGGAATGGGCCGCATATACGGACCCATCAATCCGCGCACAAATGCCATCGGCAGGATGGCGGCAATCACCGCAAAGGTCGCCAGGATGGTAGGATTGCCGACTTCATCCACCGCTTCCACAGCTACATCGGACAGTGGCCGGCCTTTGCTGGATGGCAGGCGGAAGTGCCGCACCACGTTTTCCACCACCACAATCGCATCGTCCACCAGAATGCCGATGGAGAAGATGAGCGCGAACAGCGTGACCCGGTTCAGCGTGTAGCCGAAGATGTAGAAGATGAACAGCGTCAGCGCCAGCGTGACTGGAATAGCGATCAGCACTACGCCCGACTCGCGCCAGCCCAGTGCTAACGCGATCAGCAGCGTCACCGACAGCGTAGCCAGAAAGAGATGCTTCAGCAGTTCGTCGGACTTGTCCTTGGCAGTCTCGCCATAGTTGCGCGTGACCGTTACATTCAGGTCGGCAGGCAGCAAGTATCCCCGCAGATCGGCGATTTTCTTTTCTGCTGCTTCACTGATCACCGTCGCGTTGGTGGCTTTGCGCTTGGCCAGCGTGATGGTCACCGCAGGATAATCGCCGCGCGATTCGCCTTTTGGCGCGCCGGCCGCGTTGGCGTAAAGGACGTAGTCGTCAGGCTCGGCCGGACCATCAACGATCTCCGTGGCCACGTCTCGCAGATAGACCGGCTTGCCTTGCGACACGCCGACCACAACCTGCTTCAAGTCTTCCGCGCTGCCCAGGAATCGCCCGGCTTCAACTTGAAACTCCTGGTTGTCCTGGGCAAAGCTCCCGGACGAACTGCGTGAGTTGGCTTGCTGCAATTGCGCAGTGACGGCCCCAGCGGTCATGCCGTAAGCCGCCAGCCGTTGCGTGTCGAGTACGACGCGCACCTGGCGGGGCAGCCCGCCGATGATCTTGGTCTCCGAGACATCATCGATCTGCTTGAGCTGGTGTTCCAGTTCGGCGGCAATCTGGCGCAGCTGGTAGCTGCTGTAATGTTTGCCCCACAAGGTGAGAGCCATGATGGGCACATCATCGATCGACCGCACCTTGATCAGCGGCGGGGAAACACCCTGCGGGATGCGATCGAAATTCGAATACAGCTTGTTGTAGACCTTGAGGATCGCATCTTCTTCTTTCGTGCCCACGTAAAAGCGCACCACCAGCATGCTCATGTCCGGCTGGCTGATGGAGTACACGTACTCGACGCCCGGCACCTCGCGCAGCAGCCGTTCCATGGGGATGGTTGCGCGCTGCTGCACTTCGGCAGGCGTCGCCCCGGGCATGCGCACGAAGACGTCGAGCATGGGCACCACAATCTGCGGCTCCTCTTCGCGAGGCGTCATCAGAATGGCGAAGGCGCCCGCCAGCAGTGCCGCGGCGATGAACAGCGGGGTCAGCTTGGAGTTGATGAAGGCGTGCGCCACCGACCCGGCGAAACGAAGTGGAGTCTTTTCCTCAGCCGGCATGATTACTGGGCTCCAATTCGCTTGCCGCTCAAGTCGCGTCCGCCGGCATCGGCGACAACCTGTTCGCCGCTGTCCAGTCCGGAAAGCACTTCGACATCTTTGCCGGCAGGTTTGCCCAATGTGATGTATCGCAAGCTGGCGATTTCGTCTTTATCGACCACGTAGATACCGTCCAGTTGGCCACGATGAACCAGGGCAGCCTGCGGGACCAGGATCGATTGCCGTTGGCCTCGCGGAAACTGTGCACGCCCGAACAGGCCGGAGCGAATCTGCGGATTGGAAGGCAATTCGATTTTGACCGTGAAGCTGCGGCTGGAAGGATCGGCCGTCGGTACAATCTGCTCCACCTTGCCGGAGATCTGCTGCTCGGCCAGCGCATCGATCATGACCGGCAGGGTGGCGCCCAGGTGAACGGCGCCGATCTGACTCTCGTCGACCTGTACTTCCAGGCGAAAGCGGCTGGGATCTTCGACGATGAGCAGCGGGACACCTGGCGCCGCCATCGCTCCGGCGTCAACGAACTTCGCGGTCACCAGTCCAGCGAAGGGTGCGCGAATGCTGGAGAATCCTACGGCAGTGTTCGCCTGCGAGACCGCGGCTTCAGCTTGCGCGCGCCCCGCGTGCGCGGCGTCCCGACGGGCCGTGGCCGCCGCGAGTTTCGTCTTCACTTCGTCGAATTCCTGCGGGCTCACCGACTTCTTGTCGTAAAGCATCTGGTAGCGCTGCATGGTCGAAGCGGCCAGCGAGTAGTCGGCATCGGCGGCCGCAATACTCTGGTCGGAAGCCTGCACGCCGGCGGCGGCGCTCTGGTAGGCCGCGCGGGGTTGCGCCGCGTCGATCGCGATCAGCACTTGTCCGCGACGGACGCGATCGCCTTCATGCACGTTGACCCGGGTGATGGTTCCCATCATCTGGCTGGAAAGCTGCGCCGAATCCGCGGCACGAACCGTGCCGGTGGCTTCCAGGTAGTCGGGAACGGTGGAGCGTTCGGCGGTGAAGAGAGCGATGCCTGAAACCGTCTCGGGAGCGGCTGGAGTTGCCGGCTTCTGCTTGGAGCACGCGGTAAAGAACAGAGCGAGGAGAACGAGAAGGGCTGTTATCGCAATAGGGGTCCTTCGACTCGGACTGAAGTCCTCGCTCAGGATGACACTCGTAGTGGAGTCCTCGCTCAGGATGACACCCGGACTGGAGTCCTCGCTCAGGATGACACCCGGATTGGAGTCCTCGCTCAGGATGACACCCGGATTGGAGTCCTCGCTCAGGATGACACCCGGATTGGAGTGCTTACTCAGGATGACACCCGAAAAAGGGGAAGCTGAACGCAATGGTTGGTAGCTCATTGCATCACCGCCGGAGAGCTGGGTGAAAGCGTGCCGGCAGCCAACTCCACTCCGGCGTAACTGGTTTGCATGCGGTACACCGCTTGCCAATAATCGGTCTGCGCGCGATGTGCGGCATCCTCGACGCGCAACAGATCGCTGACTGTCGTCAAGCCGCCGTCATACCGGTTTTGATTGATGCGCAAGCTTTCTTCGGCCTGCTGAATTGCGCCGCGCGCCACCTCGACCTGCTGCCGGGCGGCATCGTAGTCGTAATAAGCTTTGCGAACCTGGAGCCGGATCTGATCGCGAAACGCGTCACGCATGGCCGTCGCTTTCTCCTGTACCGCTTTCTCCGCAGCCAGATGCGCGCGCTTGCTGTCGCCGTCGAACAGGTCGAACTGCAACTCGGCACCGGCGATCCAGTTGTTGCCCCCATTCCATCCTGGAGAAGGGCTGTCGGTTTCCCACGAGCCGTAGACGTTCAGCCGCGGCGCGAACGCGCCCTTCGCCATGGAAATACTTTTCGCTTGGGCACTGCGCTCCGCTTCAACCTGCTTCAAGTCAGGACGCTTGACCAGCGCCTGCTGCTCCAGATCGGCGACCGTGATGGCAGGAAAGCTATGTTCAGCGAGATTTTCTTGCGGCTGGTAAATCGTGTCCGACGCCATTCCCACCGCTATTGCCAATTGCGAGCGGGCCAATGCCAACGAGTTTTGTGCCTGGATCAGTTCCTGCTTCCGCGACGCGGTAGCCACCTGCGCGCTGAGCAGATCGGAGTCCACGGCCATGCCGCTCTCGACGCGCGCCCGACTTTGCGCCTCGATGGCCTCCGCCGTCTTCAAGGTCTGTTGCGACACGGTAACTTGCTTCTGTGCCAGCAACACGCCGTCGTAAGCCTGCACCGCCTCGTAGACCAGCTCCTGGTCCGTGCGATCCAGTTGCTGCTCCGCTGCATGCTGCATGTACTTGGCGCGAGTCACGCCATACCAGCTTTGCAGGCCGTCGAAGAGACTCCACTGTCCCGAAAAGCGGCTGGAGAAATTCCCGATCGGCGTCGGCGTGTTCAGTCTGTTGAGCGCGAAGTCCGCAGCCGTGAAGCTCTGCTGCCGCAATTGGGTGCCGAAGACGAAGACCGGATCGTTGCCGCGCACCGCACTCTCGCTAAACATGATCTTCGGCATCAGCGGCGCGCGTGCCTGGCGAACCTGGGCGAGCGAAATATGCGTGTCGGCCAGCGCGGCCTGGTGCAGCGGATTCTTTTCCAGCGCCATGCTGACAGCTTGTGGCAACGTGATCGGCGCAGCCGTGTCCTGCGCCGTCAAGGACGAAGAGAGTAGCGCCGCCATCGCCATCACGACGCTACCCAGCCGGCACAGCCAGGGCTTGCTGCATGAGATTGCGGTTACCGAGTGATTCGGCGCCGCCATCCTCAGGCTCCGACCGGAACGGCCTGGGCGACTGGAACAATCTCGAATGTGGAGTGCAGTTCTGCGCTCTGCTTTACCATGGCGCCGACCGAGCAATACTTTTCCTCCGAAAGCCGGATGGCTTCCTCGACCGCCTGGCTGGAAACGTCGACTCCGGTCACGATGTGATGAATGCGAACGTGAGTGAAGACCTGCGGGGGATTGGGAGTCTGGTCAGCCTCAACCTTCACTTCGTATCCCGTAACCTGCTGGCGCTTCTTGCGCAGGATGTTGATAACGTCGAAGGCCGTGCATCCGGCCAGGGCGACGGCCACCAGTTCGATGGGCTTGGCCCCGGTATTGCCGGCGGGATCGTCGATAAGCAAATGGTGCCCGGTGCCACTGGTGGCTATGAATTGCCGATGATTGCCTTCAGGCTGAGTCAAAACTACGTTGGCGGAAATCATGTCTCTCTCCTGTAAGGTCGGCCTGATCGACCACGGCGGAAAAGCATGCCGCGTTCGATCGTGCCTGCGCCCGACTGCCGAGCCAGAATTGGCCTCGGCACAGCCCATTACATCGGGCTACAGGAAGAAACGCAGTGACGGGTGATAGCGTTACAGGGTATTTTTGGCGAGCCCAACAGCATTTCCCGGAACGGGAGGAAGCGAACCTGCACCACGCTGACCAGCGGCTGTCAGCCGGAGGCAGATTGTCCTTGCACCTTCTCCAAGCCGGCAACGGCCTGTTGATATTTGAGCAGCAAATCGCGGCGAAGTTCGTCGGCGCGCTGGGAATCGTATTCCGGCTGGTACGAGCGGCACTGCAACACCGCCTGCTTCAGGCTGGCGAGAAAGGCCAGGCAAGGCTCGCACTGCTGGATGTGGCGTTCCATCTCCTCGCACACCGCATCGTCCACCACCCCATCCATGTAGTCGGACAGCGCAGCAAACAGACCACGGCAACGCAGCGGACGTGGTCCTTCGACACCGGCGTGAAGACTAAGACCGGCGAGCGGCTTGCCTTGTGCCACTTGCGCCAGATGACGTCGCACCAGCAGGCGGGCGCGATGCAGCCTTACTCGTACCGTGCCTTCGCGCAATCCGGTAATCTGCGCCACTTCAGCGGTGCTCAACTCTTCCATGTCGTGCAGGACGAGAACCATGCGATACGCCGGAGGCACGGCTAGCACGGCTTGTTTCAGATGTTCGGCGGTTTCTCGATTGAGTGCAGCGAGCTCGGGCCCCGGCGCGTTACTCAGCAGCTCGGCCAACTCCCGGCCATCGGGCATCAACTCGTTCAGCGAGATATTCTTCTGCGCGGAATTCCTGTCCCCGCGGCGGTTACTGATACAGCGATTGCGTGCGACCTTGTAAAGCCACACCGCAAGCGCTCGCGGACTCTCAAAATTCGGTAAGTGGGGAATGGCTTTGAGCAGAACTTCCTGCATCGTGTCTTCGGCATCCTCGCGATGGCCGCAGACTTTCATGCTGAAGGAATAGACGGTGTTCTGCAGCAAGGCCAGCGCCTTGTCGACCGAGTCGGGGCGACGGTCGCGAATCAGGGCCAGCGCCTGCTCCACAGCGGCGGACATGTTCGTAGAGTACCGGATGGCGACCAATCCGCCAATCGACGCTGCGAGTTTGCGCCCGCCCGTAACAGCAGGGTATAACTCCCAATCAGCAAGCCGAAGCCGGGAAGCAGGAGGATACTTCCGTCGGCCGGCGCAGGCGGGCATCGCCGCAGATGCCTCGGCCATCGTAGTCTGTAGAGAATTCGAGCCTGGGGTTTCTTGCCTGCGAGACCGTGAACAGCTTTGAGGACGACCGTGGGTAGCGGCCAGGCTCAAATCAGCGGTATGAACAATATCTTCGTGACCTTATCATTACCGGAGTAGCGGCAGAATCAACCGCAGTCATCGTCAGTCATCGAATCGACATTCATGACATTCGTGAGCCTATGACAAGTTCGAACAGCCGATTGAGGGCCACAGCAAAATCCTTAGCAAGATTCAGCCAGCCAGGAAGAGTGAGCCGCCATGATTAAGAAACTGCTGGAACGCTGGCCGTTGGTTCGTCAGCTTCGTACAGGCGCCGATGGCACCGGTGCGGAAGCGATGAGCGATCACACCAAGAATCTGTTGCCTAAGCATCACGACGCCGAATTTACCCGCTCTATCTGTCCATATTGCGGGGTGGGTTGTGGGCAGATGGTTTTTCACAAAGACGGGGAGCTGGTCTCCATCGAGGGGGATCCTGGCTCACCCATCTCGCGGGGACATCTCTGTCCTAAAGGCGCGGATACCTACGAACTGCACACTCATCCCGGCCGCCTGATGACGGTAAAGTATCGTCCTCCGTTTGCGAAAGAGTGGCAGGAACTCGGTCTGGAAACTGCCATGGACATGGTGGCGGACCGGCTGTGGGAGAGTCGTCAACGGACCTTCATCGAGGAGCAGGATGGCGACAAAGTCATGCACACCAAGGCCGTCGCCCATCTTGGCGGGGCGACGCTGGATAACGAAGAGAACTACCTGATCAAGAAACTCTTCTGCGGAGGTTTGGGCATGGTTTGCATCAGCAACCAGGCCCGGATATGACACAGCTCCACCGTGCCCGGTCTGGGCACATCATTCGGCCGCGGCGGCGCAACTACGGCGCAGACTGACCTGGCGAATGCCGACGTGATTCTCATCATGGGATCGTCGATGGCGGAAAATCATCCGGTCGGCTTCCAGTGGGTGATGGAAGCGCGCGAACGAGGCGCGACCATTATTCACGTCGACCCGCGTTTCACCCGCACCTCCGCGATGGCCGATATCTGGGTGCCCTTGCGTGCGGGCACCGACATTCTCTTTCTCGGCGGATTGATTCGTTATGCGCTGGAAAATGATAAGTACTTTCGGGAGTACGTCCAGCACTACACCAATGCTCCCATGATCCTTCGCGAGGATTACCGTGATACCGAAGACCTGGGCGGCATCTTCTCCGGGTGGAACCAGCAGGAGAAAAAGTACAGCCCTGATACCTGGCGCTACCAGGGATCACCGAAAAAAGAGTCGGGCAACGCCGCACCCGGTCACTCAGAAGCAGGCGGCGGCCACGGTAAGGATCGCGGTGGCGAAGCAGGACAAACCAGCGAATACGAAGCCGACCCGACACTGCAACATCCGCGCTGTGTCTTCCAGATGCTTCGCAAGCATTTTGAGCGTTACACGCCGGAGCTCATCGAACAACATGCCGGCGTCCCGAAGCAGTTATTCCTCAAGGTGGCCCAAGCTTTTTGCAATGCCTCGGGGCCGGACAAGACCGGGGCGATCTGCTATGCCGTGGGATGGACGCAGCACTCCAAAGGAGTGCAAATCATCCGTTCGGCGGCGATCCTGCAATTACTCCTGGGCAACATTGGGCGGCCGGGCGGTGGAATTCTCGCTCTTCGCGGACATGCTTCGATCCAGGGTTCTACCGATATTCCCACGTTGTATGACATCCTGCCGGGCTACCTGCCCATGCCGTTTTTCGAGCAAGGCGCCAACGATTTCAAAAGCTACATCGAGAGGCACAGGTCGAACGCCGGGTTATGGTCGAACTTCGACAAGTATTTCATCAGCCTGATGAAGTCCTGGTATGGCGAGAACGCCATGGAACAGAACAACTGGTGCTTCGACTACATGCCGCGGGTGACAGGCGATCACTCGCACTTCGGCTACTGGCTTGACATGCAGGACGGCAAGATGGAAGGCCTGTTCATCATGGGACAGAATCCTGCCGTGGGCGCTTCCAATGCGCGCTTGCAACGCCATGCCATGTCAAAGCTGAAGTGGCTGGTGGTGCGCGACATGGTCGAGGTGGAGAGCGCCTCCTGGTGGTACAACTCGCCCGAGGTCAAACGCGGCGAACTCAAGCCGGAAGAAATTGAGACCGAAGTATTTTTGTTTCCCGCTGCGGGTTCGGCGGAGAAAGACGGTTGCCAGACCAACACTCAACGGCTGGTGCAGTATCGCACCAAGGCGGTCGATGCTCCGGGCGATGCGCGCAGCGAGACCTGGTTCATGCATCATCTGGCGAAGCGTCTGAAAGCCAAGGCTGCCGCCGACCCAAGCCCGCGCAATGCGCCCTTGAACGCCTTGCATTGGCCATACGGAACGCATGGAGTTCGCAATGAGCCGAACGTCACCGAGATCCTGAAAGAAATCAATGGCCGCGATTTGAGCAGCGGCGAGCTGCTTGCGAGCTACAAGAAGTTGAAGAGCGATGGCACGACCGCATCGGGCTGCTGGATTTACTGCGGCATCTATCCGCAGGAGCATCTGAACAAAGCGAATCAGCGGGAGTCGTCGGACTATCTCGGTCACGGCTGGGCCTTTTCCTGGCCCAACGACATTCGCATACTGTACAACCGTTGTTCGGCGCGTCCCGACGGCAAGCCTTGGAGCGAGCGCAAGAAGCTGATTTGGTGGGATGAAGAAAAGAAGGAATGGGCCGGTCTTGACGTGCCCGACTTCGAGAAGAGCAAGCCGCCCGACTACAAACCCGCACCCGGGGCCAAAGGCATGGAAGCCATTGCCGGCGACAAGCCGTTCATCCTCCATCCCGATGGTGTTGGCTGGCTGTTTGTCACCAGCGGATTGAAGGACGGCCCTCTGCCCACCCACTACGAGCCGCTGGAATCGCCCTTCGGCAACACGCTTTACCCGGATCGCATTTACAATCCAGCAGCGGATCGCAAAGAGCGTCCTGACAATCCTTACGCGCGGCCGCAGGACGAACGTTTTCCGTATGTGCTGTCGACCTACCGGCTGACCGAGCATCATACCGCCGGAGGCATGTCGCGAACCTTGTCGCACCTGGCCGAGCTGCAGCCGGAGTTGTTCTGCGAAGTTTCACCGGAGCTGGCGGCAGAGATTGGCTTGGACCATGGCGACTGGGCCACTATTACCACGCCACGCGCGCTGATCGAAGCTCGGGTGCTGGTGACACCGCGCATGCGTCCGCTGTGGGTGGAGGGACGCACCGTCCATCAGGTCGGATTGCCGTATCACTGGGGTTACAACGGCACAGCGACGGGGGATGTTGTCAACGACTTGCTCGTGATCTCGGAGGAGCCAAACGTGCGGATCATGGAGACGAAAGCGCTGGTCTGCGACCTTGAGCCCGGCCGGCGTAGCCGCGGGCCTGCGGTGCTGCAACAACTGCGGGAGAAGTTGGAGCAAACCGTATGAGCGCCACGGTTACGGGATTTCTCACCGACTCCACTCTGTGCATTGGCTGCAAGGCCTGTGAGGTCGCCTGCAAGGAGTGGAATGGAGTTTCCGAAGATGGACTGAACTGGTCTGGCAACTCCTACGACAATACCGGCGCGCTGGGTCACTCTACCTGGAGACATGTGAAGTTTGTGGAAGGCAAGCCGCAACCGGGTTGGGGCGGCAATGCCGCAGACCACATGTCGTGGGAGTTCTCATCCGACGTCTGTAAGCATTGTGAAGTTGCCGGATGTCTGGAAGCCTGCCCTACGGGATCAATTGTCCGCACCGAGTTTGGTGGCGTCTTCATCCAGCCCGACGTTTGCAACGGCTGCGGCTACTGCGTCGTGTCCTGTCCCTTCGGAGTCGTGCAACGCAATCCGGACGATGGCCGGGTATTCAAGTGCACCTTCTGCTATGACCGGCAGAAAGCGGGATTGCATCCGGCCTGTGCGCAGGCGTGTCCCACCGAGTCGATTAAGTTTGGGCCGCTGGAGCAGCTCCGGGTTAGCGCGCAAGAGCGAATGCAGGAATTGCGCAGCCGGGGTATGGAGGATGCGCGGCTTTACGATCCGCAAGACACCAGCGTAGGCGGCACGCATGCCATGTTTATCGTGCGTGGCGATCCCCGCCAATACAATCTGCCTCCTAAGCCGGAAGTGCCGACGAGCTACCTGAAGGCGGGCTGGACCGGCTCGGCGGTGGCGGCCGGACTGCTTCTTGTCGGGAGCATATTCGCTTTTCTGGGGAGTGCGAAACGATGAGCGATCCAGTGCAGCGCCCTGCGTCCGAGGATTTACGCGAACAGCGTTTGCTCGAAATTCGCCGCCAGGCCGAGTCGAAGGGCCGCATGGAGGTCGTGGGTATTCGGCCGGCGGGCGCACCATTTCCCGTTGCCTCGCCCCAGACCGGCTACTATGGCGTTCCGCTGCTGAAGCAGCCCGCATGGACCTGGCAGATCCCAATATATTTCTTTGCCGGAGGTGCTGCCGGATCGGCTGCGGTCATCGGACCGGTGGCGCGCTGGATCGGTCGGGATCTCCGCTTGGCTCGCGATTGCCGTTATCTCGCCGCCATCGGCACAGCTGCCTCAAGCGCGCTGCTTATTTCCGATCTCGGACGGCCAGCCCGCTTCCTGGCTATGCTGCGCGTTTTCAAGAAGCAGAGTCCCATGTCCGTGGGAGCATGGGTGCTGGCCGTATTCGGCACATCTGCGGCCGCGTCGGCCTTCGCCGAAATTCTGAATCAACGCACCCCATGGTTGCCGCTGCGAATTCTTGGCCATCTGTCGGACAGTATTTCCGGCATTGCCGGCCTGCCGTTTTCCAACTACACCGGAGTGCTGATCGGCGCCAGCGTAATCCCGGTGTGGAATGAGAATGTCGGAACTCTGCCTATCCATTTCGGCATGTCAGGATTAAATTCGGCAGTCTCGATTCTAGAATTGATGGGACATGAGAATCGAGCCTTGAACACTCTGGGGATGGGCGCCGCGGCCATCGAGACACTGGAAGGGTTGCACATCGAGAGCACGCGCAAACCGGTAATGGATCCGTTGAGGCGGGGGCGCAGCGGCTTGATCACCCGAATCGGCGGGGTCATGAGCGGGCCGGTTCCGCTGCTATTGCGAGTTGCAGCCGGCTTTACGTCCAAGCGCCGCTCGCGCCAGCTTCGTCGCGCGGCCGCCGTTTCCAGCATCATCGGTTCCATGTTGACTCGCGTCGCCTGGGTGCAAGCGGGTCATGCGTCCGCAGCTAATTGGCGGCTGCCTTTGGCAGATTGACTAGGGGCTAACTCGGCACATGTCCTGCCGCTGCCCTGGCACAGTGGTCGAACGCCGCCTCGCGACAATTATTCCTTCCCTCCAGCTCAGCACCGGAATTTTGTCCGCCCGACTGGGCGAGGACAATCCCTGCGTAAGTGTCTCGCATCTTACGGACAATTGCTGACTACGAATTCGAACAAAGGGGAACCAACCATGTGGGCTTTGGTAACAGGGGCTTCCAGCGGAATGGATCATGAAGCCGCCAACGAATCGGTAATCGGTGCTCTCTGATGTGGGTGCGAAAAGACATCATGTGTAAGGGAGGAATACATGGCAAAGTACGGAAAGACTGCCCAGAAGAAAGTTAAGAGCGCCATGCACCGGAAGAAGAAAGGTACGCTTAGTTCCGGCAAAGGCGGTAAGGGCGGGAAAGTGAAAAGCAGAAAGCAGGCTATCGCGATCGGCCTCTCCGAGGCGCGCAAGAAGGGCGCCAAAGTCCCTAAGAAAAAGAGCGCTAAGAGCAAGAAGAGTACCAAGAGCAAAAAGAAATCCAGCAAAAAGAAATCCAGTAAGAGCTGAATACACTGGATAAGTTCCACTCATCTTGTAAGGCTTTAGAAAGCTCTGAACTAGCGACTTAGAGCAGACCATCAGCCGGCTGAAGAAACGCATCCGGCAAGATTTTCCGGAGGTCCATCATCTCTTCGTAGAGGTTGCGCGCCTCTCGCGCCGGCAGCGAAACCTGCCAATCGCCGGTTAATTAGTCAATTGGCCGGGCCGTTTCCTCAGCAACTGATATCCGGCAACCAGCGCCTCGGCCCAGACCACGCAGCTTGGTTCGGCGGCCTGCTGCGATGTGTCCAAACCATTGCTGTATCAAATCTGGTTTAGCGCCTTCTCTGCCACAGGAACGCTCCGCCTACGAGCGCCAGGGAAACGGAAGCCAGAAGAGCACGCTTCATCGATCGCCGCTGGCCTGCCTTTCGCCGGGAGACAATTTCTGTTTCCGGATACACCTGGCGTGCGCCGCCGCCTTCTTTTATCGCCAGCTGCATTACTTCGGCAAGGTGCAGAGCATGCCGTGGCGTGTCTTGCTGAATCTGCTCCCGACAGCTGAAGCCATCGGCCATTACCAGAGTCGAAAGCCCCGCCTTACGTACTGCCGGGAAGAGCGCTCTTTCGCCGCATTGCAATGAAACGTCGTACTTGTCTTCCTCGAATCCAAACGAACCAGCCATGCCGCAACAGCCTGCATTCAGCATCTGGAAGTCGAGACCCATCTTCTTCATCACCGCTTCATCGTCATAGGAGCGCATGATCGCCTTGTGATGACAATGCATCTGCACAATGGATTTGCGTCGCAGCTTGGGCGGATCGTAGTCCTTCACTTTCTTTTCCAGGAACTCGGCCAGGGTGAAGGTGTTCTCCATCAACCGGTGCGCCAAGCGGGATTGCGGCATCAGGCCATTGAGTTCGTCGCGAAATACGGCACAGCAACTTGGCTCCAGCACCACCAACGGCGTGCCGTCATCGATCGCATCGGCCAGCGCCTCAAGAATTCGGTTGAGGTAGTCTTTGGCGCGGTCCAGAAAACCGTAGTCGTAGAGCGGCCGCCCGCAGCACAGGTGCTGCATCGGAACCTTCACCTGATAGCCGAAGTGCTCCAACACCTCTACCGCAGCCTGCGCGGTCTCGGGGAAAAAGTAATTATTGAAGGTGTCAGCCCACAGAATTACCTCCGGCTGGCCCTGATTCCGGGGGGCACGTTTTCTGAACCATGACTTGAAAGTTTCCGGCGCGAAAGCCGGAATCCGGCGTCCCATCGGCATTCCGGCGGCTTTCTTGGCCACCGTGCTTAGCACCGGCAGTTGCGTGAACAGGTTCACAAATCCTGGCGCGATGGATGCCAGCCGCGACCACTGATCGATCAAGCCGAAGGCATACGCGTGTCGCGGCCGCAGCCGTCCTTCCCAGTAGTGGGAAAGGAACTCCGCCTTGTAGGTCGCCATGTCGACGTTGACCGGGCAATCGCCTTTGCAGCCTTTGCAGGACAAGCAAAGGTCGAGCGACTGCTTGACACTTTCATCGCGCCAGCCGTTGCTGATCACATCACCGTGCAGCATCTCCCACAAATGATGAGCACGTCCCCGCGTGGTGTGCCGTTCTTCGTGGGTCACCATAAAACTGGGGCACATGGTGTCATCGTCGGCAGCCTTACTGCTTTTGCGCCGGCATTTACCGACTCCGACACAACGCAGAGCCGCGTGAGCGAAGCTGCCGCCATCCTCCGGCCATTGAAAGTGAGTTTCCGGCTCCCAGGGATGGTAGTCGGCGCCGAGCCGCAGGTTCTGTTCAATCCGATAAGGCTCGACTACTTTGCCTGGATTCATTTTCCAGTCCGGGTCCCAGATCGACTTGAACTCGCGGAATGCCTGGATCAATTCCTCGCCAAACATTTTGTGGAGGAACTCAGCGCGCGCTTGTCCGTCCCCGTGTTCGCCGCTGAAACTGCCGCCATATTTCGCGCACAGGTCGGTCGCTTCTTCCATGAACGAGCGCCACTTCCTGATGCCCGGCTCACTGGTGAGATCGAAATCCACCCGGCAATGAACGCATCCCTGGCCAAAGTGGCCGTAGAGCGAAGGGTTATATTCATACTTCTGATATAGGGCACGGAGGTCACGTAGATATCCGCCGAGTTTCTCCGGCGCCACCGCTGAATCTTCCCATCCCGGCCAGGTGGCGGGCTCGCCGGGAACGAATGCCGTCGCGCCCAACCCGGCTTCGCGAACCTGCCACAGGTGCGCCATGTCCTCTTTTTCGGTGAAGAGATGCATGCTGGGCGCTCCCGTCCGGGCCTTCAACATTTCCATGACGCGATGTGCCGTCTCCAGCGCGTCCTCTTTCCGGTCGGCGCCGAATTCCGCCATCAGCCAGCCTTTGCCCTCCGGCATCATGCCCAGGTAGCGTCGATTCGGACCACCCTTCTTTTCGATGTTCTCGTACATCCGGTGATCGGTACCCTCCAGCGCTGTCGGCTGGAAAGGCGTGATGCGCATGACGTCGTCGGCCGCCTCATACACGTCGGCATAGCCCAGCATCAGGATGACCCGCTGCGCCCGGGCATCGATCAACTTGCACTTAGCTTCAAGCACCGTAACCAGCGTGCCTTCGCTGCCCACCAGGGCGCGCGCCAGGTTGAATCGCCCATTCTCGTCGAGAAGCAATTCGTTCAGGTTATAACCGGAGACCCGCCGTGGGATGCGCGGATACTTTTCGCGAATGAGATCGGCGTAGTGCTCTCGCAGCGATTTGAGATGACGATAGATATCGCCGGTTCGTCCGCCCTGGCGGATCCATTGTTCCATCTCCGCAGCATTCATCCATCCGACGTTGAGGCGCGTGCCGTCGTAGAGCAGCACCTCCAGGGCTTCGATGTTAGCCTCTGTCTTGCCCGCCATTTGAGCATGTGCGCCGCAGGAGTTGTTGCCGATCATTCCTCCAAAGCAGCAATGGTTGTGGGTTGCCGGGTCCGGCCCCCAGGTCAGCAGATTATTGCTTTCATGCAGGGCGCGGTCGCGCAACTCATCACACACCGTTCCCGGCAGCACGCGCGCCCAGCGCTCAGCGGTATTTACTTCCAGCACGCCGTGCATATATTTTGACCAGTCGAGGACGACGGCGGAATTACAGCACTGACCGGCCAGGCTGGTGCCCCCGCCGCGCGACAGGACAGGCGCGCCGAACTTGCGGCAGGCGGCGATAGCCTGCACCACGTCTTCTTTCGTGCGCGGGACGACCACTGCGATCGGCACCTGGCGGTAATTCGAGGCGTCCACCGCATACATCGCTTTGCTGCCCGCATCGAAGCGTACCTCGCCTTCCACACTCTTTCGCAGTTCAGCTTCGAGTTCGGCAACGTCGCCGTGGTCAATCCAATCGCCATGCAGAATTTTTGTGAGCGGTTGAAGCTGGTCGAGTGAAATCAGGGTATCTTTGCTGGCAGGCATTTCTGCTCCTTCATGCGGCATATCGTTCGGCATCGGCCCGCTTCAGCTGCAAGCCTGTTCCGGGTCGCGAGAGATCAGGGCGCAACTCACCGTCGACAAGCTTGGGGAAGCCGTCGAAGAACATGCGTTCGATGCGAACGTGATCGTGAAAATATTCAAGATTTCGAAAAGCGGGTATAGCGCAGCCCAGGTGGGTGTGGAGCGCCGGGGCAGTGTGGCCGGAGAGCGGCAGGTTATGCGCTTCGCACAATGCGCCTACCTGTAGCAGGGCGGTCACGCCGCCGCAGCGCGTAATATCCGCCTGCTGCACGTCCACGGCTCCCGCCGCGAGCATCTGGCGGAAATAGAAAATGTCGTATCCGTATTCGCCGGCCGCAATATCCATGGTGACGGGCGCGCGGTCGCGAATCAGTCGCAATCCGTCCAGATCGTCGGAGGAGACCGGCTCCTCAAACCAGCTCACATCGTATTCGGCGAAAATCTCTGCCTGCGCGATGGCCTGTTTGCGGTGGTAAGCGCCATTGGCATCGACGAACAACTCGGCGGAAGGCCCAATGGCGTCACGCGCGACGGAAACGCGATGCACGTCTTGCCTGGCGTTGCGGCCAATCTTCATCTTTACTCGGGGGATGCCTTGGCTTACCCATCCCCTAAGCTGCCGCGCAAGCTGCTGATCGGAGTAGGAAGTAAATCCGCCACTCCCATAAATTGGCGCTCCTGCCCGAACCTGCCCCAGCAGCGTGACCAGCGGCAATTCCAGCAGCTTCGCTTTCAAATCCCACAGCGCGCAATCAACCGCTGAAATGGCCATTGAACAAATCCCCGGCCGCCCGAGGTTGCGGATTGCCCGCCACATCGATCCATACGCCGACTGTGGGGTCATCGCATCTGCTCCGAGCAGCAGCTTCGCCAACTGATCGTGAATCAGCGTCGCGGTCGCCGAATCTGCATAGGTGTACCCCAAGCCAAACTGGTTCGCCGCCGTGGCCTGCACCAGAACCAGAGTCGTGCTGTCCCACTCCAGGGTTCCATCCGATTCAGGTAAATCGGTCGGGACGGTGTAGGTCGAAACAGTCAGGCGTTCCACAGGAACCTGGTAAGAACGGCTCCTCATGGCGTTCTCGCTTCTGGATGAAAATTTTCAGCCCGGAATCTTGAGATCACTACTTGTAAGGATGACAGGCACGCAGGCGAGGTTATCCCAGTTGCATTCGACGTTGGCATTCGACCTGGGCCGCAAGTTTTTACAGGTGTGCAGAGCTGATGCAGAACTGATGCAGAACTCGGGCCTCTCACTTCTCTCTTCTGAGTGATGAGTGAATGAGTGATGAATGAACGCATTTGTGGGTGCTGGATTCAGCAGCCCTGCTTCGCGGCAAACGAGACAGCGATCATCGGCATCCATGTGAAGGTAGACCCTGCGCAAACTAATGATTTTCAGAGAGGAATCGCCATCGTGAATGCTTCAGACGTTCTCGTAGAATCGCTGATCGATTGGGGTGTCGAGATGATCTTCGGGCTACCCGGAGACGGTATTAACGGCATCATGGAGTCGCTGCGCACGCATCAGGACCAAATTCGCTTCATTCATGTGCGGCACGAAGAGACTGCGGCGTTCATGGCCTGCGGTTACGCCAAATACACGGGGAAGCTGGGGGTTTGCCTGGCCACTTCGGGTCCTGGCGGAATCCACCTGTTGAATGGGCTTTATGACGCAAAGCTGGATGGTGTGCCGGTGTTGGCTATTACCGGTCTGCAGTTTCACGACCTGATCGGAACTCATACCCAGCAGGATGTAGCGCTGGACAAGCTCTACATGGACGTTTGCGTCTACAACGAGCGCATCATGGGCCCCACGCATGTGGAGAATGTGCTCGATCTCGCCTGCCGTACCGCAATTTCCTACGGCGGTGTTGCGCACATCACGATTCCTGTCGACTTTCAGGAAAAGGAGATTCAGAAGCGGGAGCGTTCGCAGCGAAATATCCCGGACCACACCAGTGACGTGCGCACCCGGAGTTACAAAATTCCCGATGAGTCGCAGCTACAGCAGGCAGCGAACATTCTGAATTCCGGAAAGAAGGTTGCGATCCTGGCCGGCCGCGGCGCGTTGGGTTGCGGCGATCAGCTGGAACAGATTGCGGAGTTGCTGGGCGCGCCCATCGTCAAACCACTGTTAGGCAAAGCGGTGGTTCCCGATGATAGTCCTTACACTACCGGCTCCATCGGATTACTGGGCACCGCCCCGTCGCAAGATGTAATGGAGCAGTGCGACACGCTGTTGATGGTCGGCACCTCATTCCCTTATCTCGAATACCTGCCCAAGCCCGACCAGGCTAAAGGCGTTCAGATTGACATTGATCCCATGCGCATCGGACTGCGCTTTCCGGTCGAGGTGGGACTGGTGGGCGACAGCCGCACGGTGCTGGAGAACCTGACTCCGTTGCTGAGAAAAAAAGACGATCGCAGCTTTCTCGAGATGGCCCAGTCTGCCATGAAGGATTGGTGGCAAGTAGTGGAGACGCGTGCCAGTCGTATGGATAAACCGATGAAGCCGCAGGTAGTGGCCTGGGAGCTGGGCAAGCGCCTGCGCAACGATGCCATCGTGAGCTGCGACAGTGGCACCATTGCCACCTGGTGGGCGCGCGAAATCCCGGTCAAGCGCGGCCAGATGCACAGTTTGTCCGGCAACCTGGCCACCATGGCGCCGGGATTGCCCTATACGCTTGCGGCGCAACTTGCCTATCCCGAACGGCAATGTGTCGCCTTCGTCGGCGATGGCGGTTTCTCCATGCTGATGGCCGATTTTTCTACCGCCGTGAAATACAAGCTGCCTATCAAGGTGGTCATCATCAAGAACAACACTTTGGGACAGATCAAGTGGGAGCAGATGGTGTTTCTGGGGAACCCGGAGTACGGGGTGGACCTCAGCCCTATTGACTTTGTCGCCTTCGCACAGGCCTGCGGCGGTACCGGCTACAGCCTCGACGATCCCAAGAACAGCGGCCAAACGGTCGAGCAGTTCCTCAATACGCCCGGCCCGGCAATCCTGGAGGCGGTGGTTGATCCGTTCGAACCGCCCTTGCCCGGACGAGTGAAAGCAAACCAGGCGCTCCGCTTCGCTGAGTCGCTAGCCCGCGGCGAGCCCAATCGCAGCAAGATCGCGCTCACGGTTGCTTCGGACAAAGTTAGGGAACTGGTGTGAGAGGGGGAATGGTGAAGAACACATCGAAAGCTGAAGTGGTAGTGATTACAGGCGCGTCCGCTGGAGTTGGACGCGCCACAGTTCGTGAATTTGCGCGGCGTGGCGCATCGATCGGGCTGATCGCCCGCGGCAAGGACGGCCTGCAAGCCGCGCGTCGCGAAGTTGAATCGATGGGCGGCAAAGCCCTGGTTCTGCCTACCGATGTTGCTCATGCTGATCAGGTAGAGGATGCGGCGCAACAAGTGGAGAAGAAACTCGGTCCCATCGATATCTGGATCAACGATGCGATGACCTCCGTCTTCTCGCCTATCAAGGAGATGACCGCGGAAGATTTCGAGCGGGTCACGCAGGTGACGTATCTGGGATACGTCTATGGGACCCTCGCAGCGCTGAAACGTATGCTGCCCCGCGACCGGGGGACGATTGTGCATGTGGGATCGGCGCTGGCGTATCGCAGCATTCCGTTGCAGGCAGCCTATTGTGCTTCCAAGCACGCCGTGCTGGGGTTCTTCGCATCGCTGCGCACCGAGTTGTTGCACGATCACAGCAACGTGCAAACCACCATGGTGCAGATGCCTGCGCTGAACACGCCACAGTTCGGCTGGGTGAAGAGCCGGCTACCGCATAAAGCCCAGCCGGTGCCGCCCATTTACCAGCCCGAAGTTGCGGCGCGCGCCATCTACTACGCGGCTCATCATCCCGGCAAGCGCGAGTATTTCGCAGCCTGGTCGGTGGTAGAGGCGGTTGTGGGCAACAAGATTTCGCCCTCGTTCGCCGATCATTACCTGGCGCGCACGGGCTACAGTTCGCAGCAGTACGACGGCCCCGACGACCCCAATCGCCCCAATAATCTCTGGCAGCCGGTTCCGGGCGACCACGGCGCTCACGGAAAGTTTGATGACCGCTCCCGTGATCGCAGCCTTGAGCTGCTGGCGGAGACGAATTGGAAGTGGCTTGCGGCCACAGCCCTGGGGACGCTGGCCGCCATTTACGGAACCGTCAAGGCCAACCGGCAAACCGAATCCCCGCAAATCAGGAAGGCGGCCTGACGTTTTTCCAGACATGTCGAACCGAAACGGCAACCACAATTCGAACTCCGAGTTTCGCGCCAGTCCCAGGCTGATACGACTTCATCCGCGCGAAGACAGCTTTGAAGTCAGCCAGGGCCGAAGTGTCCTGTCCACTAACCTGAACGGATTTATTTCACCGCAAACGGCGAACGGTCTTTTCGTCCACCAAACCAGAATGCTCTCCCGCTATGGCTGGCTGCTCGACGGGGTTGAGCCACATCCGGTGGCTTTGTCCAATGTCGAGCAGCACTCCTGGCTCGGCTATTACATCCGCGTTTCGCGGGATGCGGCTGATGGCCAGCAGGAGCGAGGCAGCGGAGAGATTTCAGAAGCCTCGGAGAGATCTGTCGAAATGCGGCTCTCGCGCTCGGTTGGGTATGGCGTCCATGAAGATGTCGATCTCACGAACTTCACGCAAAAGCCAACCGAGTTCGAATTTGCCTTGCAAGTGGACGCCGATTTTGCGGACCAGGAGGAGGCCAGCGGGCAGCGTCGACAGCTGGGACAGCTGACGCGGACCTGGCGTCGCAATCAGCAGGGCAATTGGGAACTCCGGTTCGCCTACACCGCCCATCATCATTACGAGCACCAGGGCGACGTAGGCGACCCCAGCATCCAGCGCTCGATTGCCATTGAAGTCGCCAATTGCAAATCTGAGCCGCGCTATGCGGACGATTGCATCTCTTTCCACCTTTCGCTGGCACCGTTTGAATCGTGGCACGCCTGCATTCGCATGCATCCGGAAGTGGAAGACGAGCCCACTCTTCCGTTGTATGACTGTTACGCCTTTCAGCCAACCAACAATCCTTACGACCTCAGTCGGGCAGCATTTTTGGAGCAGGCTACAACCTTCAGTGCTTCGGAAAGCGGGACGCTAACCGGGGTTGTGGTGGAAGCGCTGGAGCAGGCCAAGCGCGATCTCGCGGCCCTCCGGCTGCACGATCTCGACCGCGGTCCAGACGCCTGGGTGCCAGCCGCGGGAATCCCCATCTACGTTGCACTGTTTGGACGGGACACGCTCACCGTCGGCTGGGAAGCCAGCGTCGTCAGCTCGCAAATGATGCGCGGCACCTTGCCGGTGATTGCCGAGTGGCAAGGCAAAGTCATCGACCATTGGCGCGACGAGCAACCCGGCCGCATGCTGCATGAAGCTCATACCGGACCGCTGGCCAAGCTGGGATACAATCCGCGCGCGCGTTATTACGGTTCAGCCACCACCTCGGGTTTCTATCCCGTGGTGCTCGCTCAACTCTGGCACTGGACGGGTGACAAAGAACTGATTCGTCCGCTGGTTGATGCCGCGCTCGACGCGCTCCGCTGGAAAGACAAGTGGGCCGATCTCGATGGCGATGGCTTCTACGAATACCTCACGCGCTCCACTCAGGGCGTTAAGAACCAGGGATGGAAGGACTCCGGCGATGCGATTGTTTACGGCGACGGCGCCATCGTCGAACCGCCGATTGCGACTTGTGAGGACCAGGCATTCGTTTACGTCTCAAAATTACATATGGCGGAGATGCTGTGGTGGCTCGACCGCAAAGATGAAGCGAAGCAGCTTTACCATCAGGCGACGGAGCTGAAGAAACGCTTCAATGAAGTTTTCTGGATGGAGCAGGAAGGGTTTTTCGCCTTGGGACTCGACTCCAGAAAGCGGCAGATCCGTTCCATTGCTTCCAACCCCGGGCACTGTGTCGCCTGCGGCATTGTGGATGAAGCTCTGGTGGAGCGAACTGTCGATCGCTTGCTCGCCGAAGATATGTTCAGCGGCTGGGGCGCGCGAACCCTCTCAGCGCAACATCCCGCGTTCAATCCCTTCAGTTACCACCGCGGCACGGTATGGCCGGTGGAGCATGGTTCGTTCGCCATGGGCTTCATGCGATATGGACTGCACGCTGCCTTGGAGAAAATTGCGCTGGGCATGTTCGAAGCCGCTGCCATGTTCGATTTCCGGCGCTTGCCGGAAGTATTTTCCGGACACCAGCGTGACCCGCTTCATCCCTTTCCTGCAATGTATCCCAAGACGAACTGGCCGCAGGCGTGGTCCTCGTCCGCCATCTTTACGATTATTCAATGCATGCTGGGTATTTATCCCTACGCGCCATTGCACGCGCTGTTCGTGGATCCGCATCTGCCGGATTGGCTGCCCGAGATCACGCTCAGCAACCTGCACGTAGGTAGCGCCATCGTGACAATTCGCTTTTTCCGGGAAAAAGATGGCAGCAGTACCTATGAAGTCCTGAACAAGCGCGGCCGCCTACATCTATTCCAACAACCCAGTCCGTGGTCGCTCACCTCCGGCCCGGTTGAACGAATGGTCGATGCGTTTTCCAGCGTTCTACCTGCAAGGTGAACTGGGTTTTCTGAACGCAGGCGAACGCGCCGCTCGAAAGCAAGTGGGATACGAATATCTAAAGCACCAATGCGGCGTTTTCACCCATCGATGTTACGGAAGTTATTGGTGTAACTAGAGGCGAGAAGTGCCAAAAATGTCAGGCCATGACGTGCTCGATGACCGGTCTATTTCCATCGAAGCACAATTTGGCGATCCAAAGGCCAGTGAGAGAGCCTTAGGAGTAGTAGGATTGATCGATCCAGCGGCAAAGACTACTCCTTAAGTCTGAGATTGATCCCTTCCTCGAGATTCACCTACCTCTATATCGGCCATCGGTATGCCTGCCTCTTCTCCTCGGTAATTGTTGCCGGTGTGTGCGCCGACTACGATTTTCTTGTCTTGGCGTGGTGAATGCGTACTTTCGCTTAACGATGACCGGTCCACTCCGCGACCTGACGCTTTACTACACTGCGGGCTGATTCGCCACAGGATGTGAACTCTGCATGAGCCATGGTTACTCTCTGGGAAAGCGACCAAGTCCGAGACGCTAATAAACAGTTTGACGATCTTTTGAAAAGGAGCAGGTTTGTATGGCAACTGCAACGCTTACTCGAACCGATGAGGAGATTCAGCAGGCAGTTCTGGCTGAGTTGAAGTGGGACGCAAGAATCCAGCCCAACGAGATTGGCGTCTCCGTGAAGGATGGCATAGTCACGCTCACGGGCTGGGTGGACTCGTTCCTGAAGAAATGGGATGCGGAGGAAGCCGCCCACCACGTCGCCGGGGTGAAGGCGGTCGCCAATGACCTTGAGATACGGCTCGCGACCGAGCGCACAGATGCTGACATTGCCGCTGCCGCAGTTCACGCGCTGGCCTGGGATTCCTTCGTGCCCTCCGGCAAAGTTCAGGTGACGGTCTCGAAAGGCTGGGTCACTCTGCGAGGTCAAGTTGAATGGCAATATCAGAAGAATGACGCCGAGCGGGTGGTGCGTCGTTTGGCGGGCGTAAGGGGCGTCAGTAACCTCATCGAGGTCAAGCCCCGGGTTACGCCATCGGATCTAAAAAAGAAGATCGAGGACGCACTGGTAAGAAATGCCGAGCTCGATGGGAACAAGATCACGGTGGAGATTCAGGGCAGCAAAGCCATCCTGCGCGGCACCGTACGATCGTGGGCGGAAAAGCAACAGGCGGAGCGGACGGCCTGGTCTGCGCCGGGAATCACTGAGGTGGAGAATCGAATCTCGCTGGAAATCTGAACGGAAGAGACCTCCATCGGGAACAGCACGCAAAGGACTTGATCCAGGCAAGTCAGGAGAATGAGAGGGCGCGGCAACTCCGGGGAGCACATGCCACTAGAATGCAATCACCTGATGGAAGTGCAATTCACCAAAACGAACAAGCACGTATGCGAAAACTGCGTGAGAGTAGGAGATAGCTGGATACATCTACGAATGTGTCTGATCTGCGGGCACGTGGGCTGCTGTGATTCTTCGAAGAATAAGCACGCCAGAAAACACTTCCAGCGGATCGGTCATCCACTGATACGGTCGATCGAACCTGGAGAAGGTTGGGTCTGGTGCTACATTGACCAGTTTGAAGTTGCTGAACTTGCGGCCTAGTTGAGCTGGCGGGCTGCTTTCATCTGGAGGCTGCCATGTTACCTGTTTCGACCGTTCGCACGACCGACCTTCCATCGGGGGAAGCGGTTCCGGTGCTTGGCCAAGGCACCTGGGGACTGGGCGAATCGGTTCATCCTCGCAAGCAGGAGATTGAAGCGCTGCAAGTCGGGATCGACCTGGGTATGACCTTGATCGACACGGCGGAGATGTACGGGTCAGGAGAGGCCGAAAAGGTCGTAGGGGAAGCGATCGCCGGTCGGCGCGGCGAAGTCTTCCTTACCAGCAAGGTTCTGCCGCGACACGCGAGCAAGCATGGAGTGATGGCTGCGTGCGAGGGAAGTCTGAATCGTCTGCGCACGGACCGTCTGGATCTATACCTGCTGCACTGGCGAGGCACGATACCGTTGCAGGAGACGCTGGATGGTTTTGCAGCGCTGGTGGAAGCCGGGAAGATCCGCTACTGGGGCGTGAGTAACTTCGATATTGCAGACATGCAGGAACTGGACGAGTTAATCGGCGGTGCCGATGTGGCTACGGATCAGGTGCTCTATAACCTGACGCGGCGCGGAATCGAATTCAACTTGCTCCCGTGGTGTCGGGAGCGGGGCATCCCCGTCATGGCCTATTCCCCCATCGAGCAGGGCAGGATGCTCCGCTCGCCGGATCTGCAGAAGATCGCGGCTCGCCACCAGGCCACTCCGGCGCAGGTCGCCTTGGCGTGGCTTCTTCGGCTAGAAAAGATCATCGCGATTCCGCGGGCCGGAACTCTCAAACACTTGCGGGAGAATCGCGCCGCGCTCGATCTGAAGCTAACTTCCCATGATCTAGAAGAGTTGGATCGCGCGTTTCCGTCGCCGGCGGAAGCGCGTCCACTTGAAATGCTGTAGCAAATTTTCTCTGTGAGAGGGAACCTCACATGCCCACATCGCAGGCAGTAGGCTGGAGCTGTGACCGTTGCGGCAATGCCATTACCCGGATCGAGGATGGTTGGGTAGAGTGGCTGGCGTCGGATGAGCGCGGCAAGACCAGGCTGAAGGGAGTGAGGCTGGTGCATACTCGCGCGGCCAGCCCGAAGAAGCGGCAGAAGAGTGGCTGCCAGTACGATGCGTGGCGTGAATTCCACGACCGTCGTTGCCTGGTGGAAGGTCTGTCGCTGGCGCGGTTCGTCGGGCCGGACGGGCTCATGTTGTTGCTGTCCTTGGTGGCGTCCAAAGAAGTTCCGAGGAATGAAGTCCTCGAGCTCATCAAGCGTGTGCAGATTCCCGGCTACGAGCAGGCTGTTCCATATTTTCAGCAGGCGATCACTCAGGGTCTTTTTGTGCCTTCCATCGGAAACGGGTTTTTTCTGCAATCGGAGATACGAGTGGCGCTCGGGCATCGCCCGCAAGGTCAAGTCGCCTGACATGAATCCGCTGTGCGCTCATTCCTTCGGGTGCGATGTTTCTACTACCGAAGGCTTATGAAACTCTCCGACCTCTTACCGAGTGGGATGTCGCCCACAGTGGTAAATCCTCTTTCGCCCTTGCGGAGAATTGAGCTGACCTGGCTGAGCCGCTAGCATCGGACTCAGGCGCACGAACTCAATTTCTTAATTAGATGAGGGGAACTCAGATGGCGAAAATCATTGGCATCGATCTCGGTACTACAAACTCAGTGGTCGCGGTCATCGAAGGTGGCGAGCCCAAGGTGATTCCTAATGAAGAAGGCGGCCGTACTACCCCCTCGGTCGTGGCATTCACCAAGACCGGCGAGCGCCTGGTCGGACAAGTGGCGAAACGCCAGGCGATTACCAATCCCGAAAACACGATTTATTCCATCAAGCGGTTCATGGGACGCCGCTACGAAGAGGTGGGCGAAGAATTAAAGATGGTCCCGTATAAGGTCGAAGCCGACGGCGACCATGTGGTTATCGTCGCACACGGGAAGAAGTACACACCGCCCGAGATCTCGGCGATGATCCTACAGAAGCTGAAGAAGTCGGCGGAGGATTATCTCGGCGAGAAGGTCAACGAGGCGGTCATCACGGTCCCGGCCTATTTCAACGACGCGCAGCGGCAGGCAACGAAAGACGCAGGCAAGATTGCAGGTCTTGATGTAAAGCGCATCATCAACGAGCCGACGGCGGCGGCGCTTGCCTATGGGCTGGACAAGAAGAAAGACGAGACCATCGCGGTGTACGACTTCGGCGGTGGCACCTTCGATATTTCGATTCTGCGGGTGGGCGAGGGACTCATCGAAGTCGAAGCTACGAACGGCGATACCCACCTGGGCGGCGACAATATCGACCAACGCTTGGTGGATTGGCTCATCGATGAATTCAAGAAAGAGGAAGGTCTCGACCTGCGCGCCAAGGGAAACGAGATGGCGCTGCAACGACTGCGTGACGCGGCGGAACGCGCCAAGATCGAGCTCTCGACCACGATGGAGACGGAGATCAATCTGCCCTTCATTACCGCAGATGCCGGCGGCCCCAAGCATCTGGTGAAGAAACTTACGCGGGCAAAGCTGGAGTCAATGGTCGAGGACCTGATTCAGCGCTCGGTGCCGCCTTGCAAGCAGTGCATGAAAGATGCCGGGGTAGACACAGGCAAGATCGACGAGATCGTGCTGGTCGGCGGTCAAACTCGCATGCCGCGCATTCAGCAACTGGTGAAAGAGCTGTTCGGCAAGGAAGGCCACAAGGGTGTGAATCCGGACGAGGTAGTTGCCGTGGGCGCCGCGATCCAGGGAGGCGTGCTGCAGGGCGAAGTGAAGGACATGCTTCTACTCGATGTGACACCGCTTACGCTCTCGATTGAAACCCAGGGAGGCGTAGCCACGCCGATGATTCCGCGCAACACCACAATTCCCACGCGCAAGACCGAGACCTTCTCGACCGCGGCGGACAATCAGACATCGGTTGAGGTGCACGTGCTCCAGGGCGAGCGCCCGCTGGCGCGTGACAATCGGACCCTGGGCAAGTTTCAGTTGACCGGCATTCCACCTGCGCCGCGTGGGGTTCCCCAAATCGAGGTCACGTTCGACATCGACGCCAACGGCATCCTCAACGTCAGCGCAAAAGATCTGGCCACGGGCAAGGACCAGAGGATCCAGATCACGTCGTCGTCGGGCTTGAGCAAGGAAGATGTCGAGCGGATGGCGCGGGAGGCGCAAGCGCACTCCGCAGAGGACAAGGAGAAGCGCGAGGAGATTGAGGCGAGAAATCAGTTGGATGGCCTGGTCTACAGCGTGGAAAAAATGCTGCGCGAAAACGGAGACAAAATTTCGGCTTCGGAACGCGGCGACGTGGAGAACGCCATTGCCGATTCGAAGAAAGCACTCGAATCGAATGACAAGCGACAGATGGACCAGGCCCGCGAGCGGCTGACGCAGGCGTCACACAAACTGGCGGAGCAGATGTACCAGGCGGCGCAGGCGCAGACTGCTTCTGGACCCGCTGCCGGCTCGACGTCTGATGGTCGGGCGAAGCGGGACGATGGGGTTGTCGATGCCGAATACGTTGACGTCGACGAGAGGAAGTCTGCCTGAGGGATGCTGGTGCTGGGAGGCGGCTGTGACGATGCTTGAGGTTACGTTCTTCTACAGCACGCCGCCAGGCGAAGCTGAAGCGCGAGCCCTCGATCAAGTGCGCAGAGTATACGGGGTCCGCGACCTCCGGTTGGATGAGCAGCGACGCGTGATTAAGGTGGAGTACGATGCGTCGCGGCTGAACCAGTCGGATATCGCGGCTCTGCTCGCGGAAGCCGGCTTTGAGCTTCGGCATATGGTTCGAGCAGCGATCTGAGGTGGGGCGATGAAGGTTGCATGATGAATTCTGAAAACGCATCAGCGGCCAAGAGAGATCAACGAGCGTCGCGAAAGGGAACGGAAGCAGCGTTGCGCGCGAGCGAACCAGAGCTGAAGAAGCTTGCCGCCGGGGGACGGCGGGACAAATTCTTCGGGCAGATCATGCCGTTGCTGGGTCCGCTGAAGTTTTACATTAAACGTCAGCTGCGGGTGGCCTGCCTGGACGAACGAATTCGTACCCCGGTCTACACCAGCGGAGACATTCTGGATGCGGTAGTGCTGAGGGCCTATGCGAATTACCTGCACAAACCTGCGGAACTGACATTGGAGCAGTGGCTATACCAGATGGCGAATGACATTCTGGAGAAGCTGCTGCGCAAGCAATCCGCCCTGGACAAACGCCGCAGGAGTCTTGAGAGAATGACGCAGGCCGAACTACGCACGCTGGAAGAGGCGCCCATCACGGCCGACGCCGAAGGAGAAATTTATCTGGCTGAGGATCTCGACGATGCCGAAATACCTCCGCGGGAATTCAACGGACCACTCGATACTGCAAATCCAGAAGAGGAGCTGGAGAAGAGCGAAGAGTTGGAGCGATTGTTTCGCGCTTTGGGGACAGTTCCCGTCAGGGAGCGGATGATCTTCGAGCTGTTTGCGGTTGAGGGATTCCCAAAAGAGACTGTAGCAAGGATCGCGAACGTGTTGCCCGATGACGTGCCACGGATCGTTCAAAACGTGCGCGCAGAGATATTGCGTCAGCTAAAAGCCGAGTCGCAAGCGAATATTGCGTCAGCGAAAAAGACAGCGTAGCGCAACACGGGTCAGCCGGTGGTTACGTAGCGATGGACGAAGGTCACCGCCATCGCCCCTTCCCCTACCGCAGAGGCAAAGCGCTTCACCGAGCCGTGCCGGACATCGCCGGCGGCAAAGACGCCCGGAATATTTGTCTCCAGGTAATACGGATTACGGTCCAGCTTCCAGTTGTCGGGAGGCCGGCCGTTCTGCATCAGGTCGGGGCCGGTGACGAGATAGCCGGCTTCGTCGCGCACCACGCCGACCTCTTCCGCCCACTGGGTGTGCGGCACTCCGCCCAGGCAGAGAAAGAGCCATGCGGTATTGGGCGACCACTCCTGCCCGGTCTGGTGGTTGCGCAAGGTGATCGCGCGCAGAACGGTGTCACCGTGCAGGGCAATGACTTCGGTATCGAGAAGGACTTCGACTTTAGGAGTGGAGTTGATTCGGTCAATGAGATATTGAGAGACCGTTTTCTTCAGCGAATCCTCACGGACTACCATCGTGACTTTCGACGCGTAGCTCGCCAGATGCACCGCGGCCTGCGCCGCGGAATTGCCGCCGCCAACGATAAAGACGTGCTCATTGCCGCATAACGAGGCTTCGCTCGATCCCGCTCCGTAGTAAATCCCGGCTCCCCGGAACTTCTCCTCCCCGGGCAGGTTGAGGCGACGGTAATCCACGCCGGTGGCACAGATGGAGGCGCGCGAGATAATTTTTGTTCCGTCGGCGAGATAGACGATACCTTTACCTGGCAGGAATTCTCCGCGCACACCTTCGCGGTGCAGCAGAATCTCGGCGCCGAAGCGGCTGGCCTGTTCACGGGCGCGTTCGGCGAGATCTCTACCGCTGATGCCCTGGGGGAAGCCGAGATAATTCTCGATTCGCGGACTGCTGCCGGCCTGTCCGCCGAGGGCATAGCGCTCGACCAGCACCGTCCGCAAACCTTCGGAAGCCCCGTAAACAGCGGCGCTCAACCCGGCCGGGCCCGCTCCATAGATGCTGAGGTCATATTCCGCGTAGGTAGGATTATGGAACCAGCCGAGCTTCTCGGTGACCTGTCGAACCGTCGGACACTCCAATCGAGTGCCGTCGGGAAAAATGCAGATCGGCAAACGTCTGTCGTTCAAGCCGCTGGCGCCGGCCAGAGCGCGCACCTGCTCATCGCTGCTCAACTCCACGTAGTCGAACGGAACGTCGCAGCGATACAAAAAGTCACGGATGGCGAAGGTTTGGGCAGAACCTCGCGTTCCGAAAATCTTGATCTTTGACTCTGGTTCTTGCATTGCGGTTCCTCGCTGCACCATCAGCCCAGGCCGCGCACGCCAACTTCGTCGAGGTGCTGCAGCATGTCGAGCGGATCCTGGTAGACGCGATAGGCTCCGGCGCGTTCCAGTTCGTCCTGACCGTACCCTCCCGAGAGAAAGCCAACCCCCAGCGCACCCGCACGCCGGGCAGCCAGCAGGTCCCACACACTATCTCCTACCACGATGGAATTGCGAATGTCAGCACCCAGGAGTTTGGCGGAAGCGAGAAACAAGTCGGGATCGGGCTTCGCGTGCTCAACCTCATTTCTGGTCACCATGGGAACGGCGCGTCCGAGGTCAAGGACCTGGACGGTTTTGTACGCGAATTCGCCTCGACCGCTGGTGGCGATGGCCCAACGTACCCCGGCTTGCGTCAGGAACTCTAGAAGTTCCTTCGCCCCCGGCAGAGGCCGCACCTGCGAGAACCGGCGAGCATAGGCTTCGGCGTGCCGTTGCTGGAGTTCCTCGGTTTGTTCCGGAGTTACGACGCGTCCGGTCTCACGCAGTAAAGCGGCGGTCAGTAGCCCGCCACTCATTCCAATGCGACGATGCAGCCGCCAGACCGAAAGCTCAATGCCACAGGACTCCAAGGCTTCCCGCCAGGCTAATACGTGTTGGTAGACGCTGTCGACGAGAGTGCCATCGAGATCGAAGAGAAACGCAGGAGCGTGTGAAGACAGCTGCACCCTCGCCTCCGGTTGAAGGTCTTGCAATGGGCGACCTTAAATTGACGGCCCCGACGGCCTCGGACAGGTGTGGCCATCGGGGCGTATAGCTTACATGCTGCCTTATGCCGCCTTTTCCTTAGACGCGTGTTCACTGCTTGCGGATTTCTGCTGACCGCTCTGGGTGGCCGAGGTGCTGCTCTGGATCGGAATCTGACGCTGGTTCTTCTGCGCCTCGGGTACCGGAATGGTTATGTTTAACACGCCATTCTGAAATTCAGCTTTCGCCTGTTGTGCGTCCGCTCCCTCGGGCAGGGCGATCGCCCGATAGAAGCGGCCGTACCGGCGCTCCGTCATATGAACGCCGCCTTCTGTCTTTTCCTCCTCGACTCGGCGTTCGCCTTCGATGGTTAACATGTCGTTGTTGATTTCGACTCGCACATCCTTGTCGCTGAGTCCCGGCAATTCGGCAGAGACGACCAAGTTGCCATCTCGATAGGAGACTTCAACAGGCGGTGTCCAGGCGGAGGTGCTTAGATCGCCTGTCCCGCTGGCCTGCGGGAAGGCACGGTTCATCTCCTTCTGCAGTCGCCGGAGGGTGGAGAAAGGGTTGTCGTCGAAGAGGCCGAACGGGTCGAGCAGAAGCGAGGAGACCGGCGGCAGGACGGCGCGGCGCGCCAGTCCGGTGGATTGTTGCCTGGAGCCTTGGGTTGCGGGCGCCTTTGCGGATTGATTCGGAGTTGGGGATGCGGATTGCGATGACATCGGATTACCTCCCAAAGGGTTGAACTCGAAAGAGGCTGGGTTCACGGTCGTCTGAAACGAGCGACAGTCGTACCGAGGCGGTCACATTCGCCGCTCGCTTCCAGTTATGCTTCGTCGCACTGTATCTATGCGTGCCTCACGATGCTACCGAACGTTCACTTCCTCAACAATTCATCGTAGGCAGCAACCTGTCATCGGCGATGACGTGTAGGTGTGACTTGGCGTCTGGGATTAGTTTTCCATACGACGCCCGCATTAGAGTTCTGGCGCGCGAGTTGCTTCATCTTGAAAATTTGCAGCTCAGAAGCTGGTGCGAACTGTGGGGAGTGGAGCAAGTTCAGATTCGAAGAGTGTTACTACTGTCCGTTTCATAAATGAAATTGTCTTTCCTGTCCGAAAGTTTGCATCTCTCTGCTTTCGCCGGGCCTCAGACTATATATTAGGTACGTGAAAAATTCGAAGTAACTCGCGATCCATTAGAACCCCACCCCTGGAAGATTTCACACACCTAGCTGCTCCTTATTTCGAGGCGCCGATGCATATTTCATCCGGCACATCACGAGTGGAGGGCCTGACAAACGAACCCTAGGCGTCTTCTGCGCGATTCTCGGTCAAGCGCCGCTCATCGGAGAACGTCATGGATTTTCTTAAGACTGTTTTTTCTTCCGACGGGTTCATGCCGCATGGCTTTTGCTATCTGTGGAATGCCAGGCTGGTGTGGTTGCATGTTGTCTCAGATTCGGTCATCGCCTTAGCCTACCTGCTCATTCCCATTGCCCTGATCTATTTCATGCGCAAGCGGCGGGACCTGCCGTTCAACTGGATGTTTGTTTGCTTCGGAGTGTTCCTCCTGGCGTGCGGCGCCACCCATGCCATGGAGATATGGACGCTGTGGCATGCAGACTACTGGTTATCCGGTGCAGTCAAGGCTTTCACGGCCTTGGTGTCGGTGCCTACGGCGATCCTGCTGGTGCGGATGATCCCGCGGGCGCTCGCCTTGCCGAGTGCCGAAGCGATGCGGCGCGAGATTGAAGCACGCAAGCGCGCCCAGGAATCGTTGCATGTGGCGACGGCGGATCTGGAGATGCGCGTTGCGGAGCGAACGGCGGAGTTGACGACCGCCAACCAGGTCCTGGTGCTTGAGGTCGCCGAACGCGCGCGGGTGGAAGAGGAGTTGCGGCGCAGCGAAGAGCGGTTCCGTTTAATGGTCGACACAGTGCGTGACTACGCCATCTTCATGATGGATCCCGACGGCGATGTCACCACCTGGAACTCCGGTGCCGAGCACATTAAGGGCTTCAACGCCAACGAGATCATCGGCCAGCATTTCTCGCGTTTCTATCCACCCGAAGAGGCGCAGCGCGGCAGACCACAAGCGTTGCTTAACCTGGCTGCCGCCGAGGGTCGTTGCGAAGACGAGGGTTGGCGCGTCCGCAAGGACGGATCGCGTTACTGGGCCAATGTAGTGATTACAGCGGTGCGCGATGAAAGCGGTCGATTAGTCGGATTTTCGAAGATCACGCGCGATCTGACCGAGCGCAAGCGGGCCCGGGAAGAGCGGCAGACGCTGGTGGCGCTGATCGAGAACAGCCGCGACTTCATCGGCATCGCGTCTCTCGACGGAAGAGCGCGGTTCGTGAATCCCGCCGGGCAGAAACTGGTCGGGCTGACCGGCGATGATCAAGTGCAAAGAACGAAGATCATCGATTACGTGGTCGAGGACGATCGGCGAAAGGTTCTGGACGAGTCTTTGCCGGCGGTCGTTCGAAACGGGCACTGGGAAGGCGAGATGCGATTTCGTCACTTCCAAACCGGCGCTGCCATTCCCATGCTTCAGCACACATTCGTCATCAAAGACCCAGGCAGCGGGCGGCGCCTGGCTCTGGGAACCATCAGCAGAGACATCACTGAACGCAAACGTAACGAAGAGAAGCAGGAGAGGGCGAAGGCAGAGATGGCGCACATGGCCCGCCTGTCCGCCATGGGAGCTCTGACTGCATCGATCGCCCACGAAATCAATCAGCCGTTGAGCGCCATCGTCAATAACGCGGCTGCGTGCCGGAGGCTGCTAAACAGCAGGCCTCCAGACCTGAGGGAAGTAGACGAGGCGATCGACGATATTCAGAAGGCCGGAACCAGGGCGGGTGAGGTCATCGCGCATATCCGTAAGTTGGTGAAGAAGGAGGTGCCCGACAAAATCGAAGTGGATGTCAACGAACTCATCGGGGTGGTGCTTGTATTGCTGCGTGGTGAATTGGAAAAACATAGCGTCCAGATGCAGACGGAGTTGACCGCAGGACTGCCGCCGATTCTGGGCGACCGGATTCAATTGCAGCAAGTGATGCTCAACCTCATCATGAACGGGATCGAGTCGCTGACCAAGATTACGAACCGGCCGCGAACCTTGCACATTCGCTCGAAGATCCTTGAGCCCGGAAATATGATCGTCAGCGTGCAGGACGCGGGCGCCGGCTTAGACCCCCAATTCGCCGGCCAGATCTTCGAAAACTTTTTCACTACCAAAACCAACGGCCTGGGAATGGGGCTGGCGATCAGCCGCTCCATCATCGAGGCTCACGGCGGGAAGTTGTGGGCGCAGCCGGCTGAGCAGCAAGGCGCCACCTTCCAGTTCACGCTTCCGGCATGCGCGTGAGATTATGAGCGAGAACCGTCCCATGGTCTTCGTGGTCGACGATGACCCAGCCGTCAGGTCATCGCTCAAGCGGCTGATTCAGTCGCTGGGTCTCGATGCGCAGACGTTCGCCTCGGCCCGCGAGTTTCTGGACGCACCTCGCCCGGACCGGCCGGCGTGCCTGGTGCTGGATGTCAGGCTGCCCGATTTGAGCGGCCTGGATCTGCAACAGGAGCTTGTCCGGTTGAATGTGGATTTACCCATCATCTTCATCACCGGCCATGGTGATATCCCGATGTCTGTACGCGCCATGAAGGCGGGCGCGGTCGAGTTCCTGACCAAGCCATTCAGGGAGCAGGAACTGCTGGAAGCCATTCAGCACGGAATCGAAAAGCATCGTGCAGCCCGGCAGCGCAATGCGGAACTCGGGGGACTGCGGCGGCTCTACGATTCGTTGACCGCCCGCGAGCGGGAAGTTTTCCCCCTGGTGGTCAGCGGCATGTTGAATAAACAGGTCGCCTATAAAATTGGGACAAGTGAGAAAACCGTGAAGGTTCACCGCGGACAACTAATGCGCAAGATGAAGGCGGACACCCTGGCCGACCTGATTCGCATGGCCGGTAAGCTCAGGCTCCCTTCCCTAAAGTCCTAAATCGTCGGACCAACGCCCAATAGTCACCGCCGTTTTCGGGGCCTACCTTGTCCTTAAGAGCAAAGGAGGAGTAGTGAGTTTATCCCTGCTCGACATCGCACATGACGTATTGGCGTCCCGGGGTTCTGCTGAAGCGACATGGGTGCCGCGCACGGACCCGGGCGGCAACTTAAGGGAAGAAGTGGAAGACGCGTTAGTTGCCATCGTTGACGACGAAGTGTTGGTTCGCAGGTCACTGGAACGCCTGGTCAAATCCTTCGGGTACCGAGGCTATGGCTTCGCTTCAGCGGAGGATTTTCTGAAGTTCGGCGATCGCGAAAGTACGGATTGCCTGATTCTCGATCTGATGCTGCCCGGCATGACCGGACTGGAACTGCAGCAGCGCTTGGAAAACGAAGGCTGGCACATTCCCATCGTCTTCATTTCAGCCCATGACAGGCAACAGGAACCGGCACAGGCCCTGGAGCGAGGCGCGATCACTTACCTGGTTAAGCCATTCGAGGGCAAGGTCCTGCTGGATGCGCTTTGGTCTGCCGTGAAGTAGACCAACTTCGCGGCGTGGCGATGCGGCGAGTACCGTGAGGCGCATGCACGGCTGAGGGCTGATGATTGGCTAATTTGTTCGAGGAGGTTAGCTTTATGCATACGGTCGGCAAAACTACAAATCCGAATTCTCGTGGTGGCCGGCATTTCTACGGCGCCAGAACTCGAGTGGACCGCAGCGTCGCGGGGAGAAAAATCCAGCAGATTCTGGAACAACAAGGGCATCCTGCTGCGCACCCAGTCCGCGGCGCAGAGGCAGCGAAAGCTGCGGCAATTCCTGAGCAGCAGCCATTTCCTTTGACGGTGACCAGGCCCTGTCGCGTGCTGGTGGCGGACGATCATCCGCTTGTGCGGGAAGGCGTAGTGGCTCTGATAAACCGCCAGCCGGACATGCAGGTCGTCGCCGAGGCGAGCAATGGCCGCGAGGCCATGGCGAAGTTCCTGGAGCTCCGCCCGGATATCACGCTGCTCGATTTGCGTATGCCGCTGCTCGATGGAGCCGGAGCGGTGGCCGCTATCTGTGCGAACACGCCCGATGCGAAGACGGTGATCCTCACCACATACCAGGGCGAGGAGGACATCTACCGCGCGCTGCGTGTCGGAGCCCGCGGATATCTGTTGAAGGATTCTCCTGCGGAAGAACTGGCGGCCTGTATCCGCGCTGTGAGCGAGGGCAAGACGTGGGTACCAGCGGCGGTAGGCGCCAAGCTGGCAAACCGAGTCACCTTCCGGGAGTTGACTCCACGAGAAATGCAGACTCTGGAAGTAGCTGCCACCGGCAGGAGCAACAAGGAGATCGGAGTAGCGCTCAATATCAGCGAGGCAACGGTAAAGGTTCATATGACGCACATCATGGACAAGCTGAAGGTCACTGGACGTACAGAAGCCCTGAATGTAGCCCTAAGGCGCGGGCTCATTTACATGGATACAACCACCGCTGCCTGAGGACCGCGATCATGAAACCACGGAGTACTTGCAAAACGCACTCACTCGCGAAGTGTTCCGGCCGTCGATATTTGCTTATGCCGATCATGGGCACTCCATGGGCGGACTCGGTTCACCATGCTAAATCCGAAGCTCTGAACGAGCGGCAACAGAGAGAGGCTGCCCTATGCGAAGAGGCGATTCGCAAGGAGCGTGGGCAAATTGCCGCCGACATTCACGACACGCTAGCGCAGAGTCTCACCGGGATTCTGCTGCAACTCGAAGCTGCCGAGTACGACTTTTTCGAGAACCCGAAAGCGGCCCGCCGCAAGACTCGCCGCGCCTTGAATCTGGCCAACGAGGCGATTGCCGAAACTCGTCGTTACATGTGGACGCTTTTCCACGAGCCCATCACAGGCGGAGATCCCGCTCGGGAGTTGTCGACCTTCGCTCGCAGAGTTTTTGCCGGCTCCCCGGTGAAGGTGCAGCTCTCGCTGGCTAAGGGGCCTTGCCCATTGCCCTCGCATACCTGCTCCCAACTGCTGCGGATCGGGAAGGAAGCCTTGTGCAATGCTTCAAAGCATGCGCAACCCTCGCGCGTATCTGTCGAACTGGAGTACTTGCAACAGCAAGTACGCCTCGAAGTTCACGACAATGGCAAGGGCTTCGGCGCGGAGGCTGTCACTACTGGGCGCCAAGGCTTCGGTCTGTGCGGAATGCGCGCCCGGGCGAGGGAAGCGGGAGGGAGCGTCACAGTAAAAAGCAAACCCGGACTGGGAACCAGAATTCTGGCGCTCATGCCGATTCCTGGTGCCGAGGTGCAGACCGCTGCATAGCCGTCTGGGGTGAGGCTCACGGTCTTGGAGCAGAAGCCCGAGCTGCTGGCTTCCTACAACGGAATCGCGGCTGTTGTGTATGCTCCACCGGCCCAGGCGTCCGCGTAAAACGGAGCACGTAATCGCATGGCGTACGACTATCAAAACGCGATTCGCCAGTTGCAGGAGGCGCACCGGCTCCTGGCGGGAGGTCTCTTCGGGCGAATCGCGCAAGAGTTGCAACGCAAGCGCGACATCCGGGCGCGAAACATCCTGGGCGAATTGCTTGAGGATCCCAATCTACCCCCGGCGGCAAAGGACTTTCTGCAAGCGTCGAGGCACACGCTCGATAAAGTGATCCTGCGCCTGGATCGCACTGACGCCTTGATGAGCCTTTCGGATGCCATCGACTTCCTGTCGAACGAACCCAATTCCCAACTCGGACAATCGTGAACCACCATCAATGCGGATGTGGGTGCGGAGCTAGGTGCACAGTAGGCACAGGAGGTAGCGGCCGCGGCGTTGCGTGCGGCGGAAACTCCCGGTCGATCATGGGACCCGCCGGACGGCCGGCATAAATGTTGGCGCGCTGTTGCGGCTCCAGAGGGCGTCCGGGATGCTCAACCATGGCAGGCGCCCGCTGCACATACGGCAATCGCTCCGGGGGTGGCGCGATTCTGGTCACCAGGGGTGGACGCACAGCAGGCGGCCCGGAATGACTGACCGTCGCGGGAGGAGGCCTGTGAGGAGCGGCGGTTGACGCGGGCGCCGGATGATTAGCCGCCATTGGGGGCGTGCGGACTTCGTTCGGAACGGGCCGCGCGCTTCCGTTCGGCAAGGCTCTCGCAGCTACCGCAGGATGTTGCAGCATGGCCGGGCGCTTCGCCGGTACAGGCGGCCGGGTCGAACGAGTTCCTCCGGCGATGGCTCGCGGAGTGGGATTGATCGACGGATGCGGAATCACCTGTGCCCGTTCGATCTGCCTGGGATCGAGATGAACCATGTTGCGCGCCACCGGCTCGGAATTACGAAGCGCATCGGCAGGCACAGCCGTAGTGGCTATCGTGCGATAGCGATAGTGGATGTCGTCGATGCTAGTAACATTGATGTTGGTGATGTTGATGTTGCGCACGTTCGTAATATTGATCTGCTGCAAATAGACATTGCTGTGGTGATACCAGGGGAAGAACGGTTCACCTGGTCCGAGAGGAAACCATGCGGCGACTCCACCCAAGCCGAAGCTTAACGTGAAGCCAGGACCACCGATGAAAGCAACAAACGCGGGCGCGTAGACCGGAGCCGCCACGATCGGGCCGGGAAGCCACCCCCAGCGGACCCCGATCTGCACCCAGCGGCCATAATGGAAGGGCGCGAATCCCCATGGTTCGTCTTCAACCCAGGTCCAGCCCCACGGCTCAACCCACACCCAGCGGCCATAACGGTAAGGGCACCATCCGACAGCTACTCTCGCCGGATACCAGATCGGCCCGTAGTCCGCGACTGTAGCCCAATTGCCGTAACCATCGAGATCGTAATAACCAGGGATGCTGGAGCTTACGTATTTTCGAGACTTCGCCCGCAGGTATTTCTCATCCCGCTTGTTCGACCAGTTGTCAAAGTCGTCGCGCGGTGGAAGCGCAGTCCAGTGAAGCTGCACCGGATTCGACCCGGTCAGCTGGGCCGCCTGCCCACTCTCTACCGTCTGATTGATGCCGCTACCTGTTATTTGAAGACTGCCGGTGTTCACGGTGACCAGCGTCATGTTCTGGTTCGGATAGGTATCGACGCGATAGTTTCCAGACTGGACGATGGTAATTGCTGCATTCGGAGTGTCTACCTCTACAGACTGACCGGGAGGCAAAGTATAGGCGCTGATCCGCAACGAGCCTTGCGCTAGTCCAAGCTGAATGAGTTGGTCGGTGAGATTGGTAGTAGTGAGATCAGTCTGTTGCCACATACGAACCGCAACATTGCCGGTCTCCAGTTCTGCGCGAGCGCCCGTGTCGGTCCATAGGCGATCACCTGCCGTGAGGGGATAGTTCAGTGTTGCCTGGGCCCAATTCTCCTCACCCGAGGGTTCGAAGGATACCGATCCCTGAAGGTAGCTGAGCCGCGCAATGCGACTAGGAGGATCGGTTTCATCCGCCAAAAGTGGCAAAGCACTGGACAGGCATAGCACGAGAATCACCGAGGAGCAGAGGCTCCTATGTATTCTCACTTTAGTCACCTCGCTTCCCATCGACGCCCCACCTAACTTGCCAGGTCTCGATTGATAGCCTCTGGAGCGTGAGTTCGAGGACGCTTCGCTACTACAACCTTGGCAGGCCGCAGAAGGCGCGGTCCAAGCGTGTACCCGCGTTGCAGCTCTTCCAATATCTGGTTGTCCTGGGCGTCGGTGGTCTCTTCGGTATCGACCGCCTCGTGAACGCGTGGATCAAAGAACTCGCCCAAGGCAGCTATTGGACGCAAGCCAAGGCGAAACAGCCCTTCGTCGAACTGCTTGCGGATCAACTGCAACCCGCGACGGAAATCTTCGACATCTGGGGGATATGTCTGCAAGGCGAGGTCGAAGCTATCGATCGCGGGCAGCAGCGAGAGGACAGTATCGCCAACGGCGACGTCTTTCGAATCCAGCCTTTCCTTCGTTATGCGCTTCCGGGTATTCTCGAACTCTGCCTGCATTCGCGCCAGTCGCTCAAGAAGGCCATCCCGCTCTTCTGCCAGCCTCTTCAATTCCTCCGCGGAAACGCACTGCGGCTCGCCGGATGCAGCCTGCGTCTCTGAATTCAGAGTAGACGTTGTGCTTGCCAAATTGCGTGTAATATCGCTACTGCCGGTTTGCGTCTCTGACCTTGTAGTGTCTTGATTCATAATTTATGGTCCGCAATGGCAATCACCAGTTTGGCCCTAAGACCAACCGCACTTAAGCCGGCTGAACTTGAGCCGGCAGGGGGAGGCTGTGAATTGCGAGGGCAAACATGATGTAAGCCCATCCCCGCAAAACCAGAGATACGCCGACGGCAAGACCGATGAACCACACTCCAGACCACGGCCATTCCATCCATAGCAGGATTCCCAAGCCCAGTGTTACAGCGCCGTCAAAAGCCGCCCATCCCCAATTGGGGAATTTCAGCCGTAGAGCGGCTACCAGTCGAAAGACTCCAATCACGGTAAAGAAGGCTGCGAAGAGTAAAGTCCAGGCCAGGGCGCCTGCGACCGGATGCGTCACGACCAGCAGACCGACGAGTATTCCCAGTACACCTCCTATAAGGTGAAGAAACAACCCGCCCCACTTGCGAACCCGAAAAGCCTGAATGCACTCTATAACCCCGCTTATTACCAATAACCATCCCAAGATTAGAACCAGGCCAAGGGTCGCCGCAGGCATGATGACAAAGGCGATCGTGCCCAGGACGATCATTAAAATTCCCAGGCTCAATAGCCATCCCCACTTGTGACGCAGGTTTTCAAGTTCCAGAAAGAACGGCGTTGTAATCATGTGCGCCTCCACCAGGATTTGAAGTGTGGTCGGTTGGTGACCGACTTTTGCGATGTTAGTAACGGCCAAGCTGCAGTTCAATTGCTCGGGAGAGGAATTCGGGACTAAGGCGTGACAACGACACGACCATCCGGCTTGGGGGGTAGGACACGGTACGACATATGTATTAGAGGCATTGGCCCCTGTCTCCTCCCCGCTACCTACATCTAAAGTCTTATTACGAGGCATTCCCATGGTTGGAGGTCACTATATGTTCACCGGCAGGATAGTGATCCTATACTTCCTGGGAATTGTAAGGCTCCTCACAGGCTAAATAGCATTTGTCTGGGTTGATAATTCACCCGCCGGAAGAGGTCCTGTCATCGCAATCCTTCACCGTAGTGCGAGTCAGCAGAATAGCGAGCCGGCATGCGTGAGAAAGATGGCCCTCGATCGTCCGTCCCTCGTCTTTGACCCGCTTTGTCTATTCACCTGCTGTCTGGTTTGGGGTCAAGAGGAAAATGAACAGGCACGCCTTGAAGTCGCCCGGGCGCTGACTTCTCCGCACCGATGTACCAGACAGATTGCGGCCACGCTCCTCCGGCGCTCGGCGGCAAGAACGTACAAAGTAGTTTTCAATGCATTCGGACAAAGACCATGCACAGAAGCTTGCAGAAAATAGGGATACTCACGTCCGCCCTCTTGCTGGTTATCGCATTGAGCGTTCCCGCGATGACGCAGAGCGGTAAGCGTTCGAGCTCGAGTCAACCTGGCCCAGGCGAGGTCCAGATTCCCACTCGTCCGGTCAAGCCGCTTTTCACGGGGCAGCAGGGCAAGCAGCACACCGAGATTTACTTTGATCGGACAACTGGTATGGTCACCATGAAGTTGTTGGTCCAGGATCCGAATGGCTATTTCATTCCCAACCTGCGGGCCAATAACTTCGTGGTGTATGAGAACGGAGCACGGCAGCAACTCGCTTCGGCTTCCATAGAGAGGGCGCCGGTGTCGATAGGCCTTCTGCTTGAGTTTGCGAGCCCGATGCCTGGACTCGGTGAAGCTTTGCAGCCCGACATCTCTGACGCAGCGCATCAACTGATCCGCACGATTGAAGCGAACGATGATGTGACCGCATGGAAGTACAACGACAGAGTCGACAAGCTCGGAGATTCGACCGGCGGGCGCGAGATGCTGGATATGGCTGTGTTATCCCTTGATAAGCCCGGCCCTCCAGTTGCCAATCTATACGACGCTTTGCTTTACGTGCTTCCACAAATGCCGCAGAACCAGCGGCGGAAAGCCCTTGTTTTAATTTCAGATGGTATTGATTCGAACAGTAAGGCTTCGTACGGGAGTGTCGTGAGCGCGGCCGAGAACTCGGCCGTGCCTATCTATGTCATCAGCATGACCAAAGTCGCGAGGCAATTTATGGAGGCGCACCCGGATGCGAGCCCAATGGTGAAAGTTGATTGGAGCAAGGCGGAAAGGGAACTCCAGAAGATTGCGCAGGCATCGGGCGGAAGAGTTTACGTCCCATCGGAGCCCATAGATCTATCGACAATTTATGACGATCTATTGGAAAACTTGCAAACCCGATATGTACTAACCTACCGCTCCTCGGCCAGCGGAGACGCGCCTCGAACCGTGCGGGTGGAATTGGTAAATCCCCGGACTGGCGGCCCCGTGACGATCGTGGACAAAGAGGGACGCCCTATCCGCGCGATGGTAATCGCGCAGGAGAGCTACTCCCCGGGGCAGGCCTCAGCGCAGGTCGCGAAGAGCGCTCCTGGAAAGTCAGCTCGAGAGTAGATCGTGGAGAGGCCAACCTTAAACCCAAAGTCGTAACCTGATGTCGCCCTCCAGCCCACTTGTTGCGAACATAACGAGACGCTAGTTTGATACACAGACAATTCAATGGCTCTAGGCCTCGCGAAGGAAGGAGCGAAATATGAAAGCTTTACATCTACTACTTGCTATGGCTGTTTGCCTGATGCCGGCCATGGTAGTCGCCCAAAGCAGCGCCCAGCAGAGTGGCACGCAGTCTGGCCAGGCAAGTCAACAGGGCAATCAGTCGACCCAGACAAACTCGGGGTCCACGCAGAAAATGTCTGGCAAAGTAAGCCACGATGGCAAGAGCGTGGTCAATGACAGCAACAACAAGAGCTACAGCGTAAATAACCCGAACGCGTTACACAATTATGAGAACCAGCACGTGGCTATGATCGTGCAGGTCGACCCGGACGACAATGTGATCCACATCATCTCAGTGGCGCCACCGCAGCCCTGAGCTGGCTATGGTTTCCAAAGACACGCGGGGGCCGGGCTGGAGTCGAAAGCATCGAGGCATTTCCGGTCCCTTGCTTCCTCTGTCGAAGATATCGACACCCGTGCCTCGGAAGGAGTGATATGTACTTCCGTTCTCTTCTTATAACGTTAGCCGCCGGCATTGTACTAGTCGGTAGCGCCGCTATCCCCTCCGCGCTGCTCGGTGAGTCGCCACAGCAGGCGGGCAGCGAAGCTATGCAGGCAGACAATGCGCGATCGCCGCAGGTTGAGCAGCACATCGTTCGGGAAGTTCGGCATGAGCTGTTGATGCTTCCGTATTATGGCGTATTTGACGACCTGGAGTATCGCGTCGATGGCCATACGGTTATCCTTCAAGGCTTTGTCACAAGCGAGCACTCCGTAACGAAGGAGGAAGCCGAAAAAGCCGTCAAGAAAATTGAGGGAGTAGACAAGGTGGTTAACAACATTGAGGTGTTGCCGCCTAGTCCGATGGATGATGGGCTTCGTGCGCGGTTGTATCGGAAAATCTACGGTTATGGACCACTCTTTAAATATGCCAATCTGTCCATTCCTCCCATCCACATCGTAGTGAAGAACGGTCGCGTGATCCTGAAAGGGGTGGTGGACAACGATACCGATAAGAACCTGGTCGGCATGCTTGCTAATCAAGTTCCGGGCGTATTCGAGGTCACCAACGACTTGCGCGTGGTCCCGTCCCGCTGACGCGGAAGATGAGGCGGAATTGGAGCGCAGCTATGCCACGGATTCAAGACTGATAGATGACCGGAGATAAGCAGTATGGCAATCGATTGTGTTCCGCTGCGTGACCGTATTCTCGTGCGGCGTATCGAGGAAGAGGAGACGACCCGCGGTGGATTGATCATTCCTGACACCGCAAAAGAGAAGCCGCAAGAGGGCGCGGTGCTGGCTGTCGGTAGGGGAATACGCAAAGAGGACGGCAAGGTCATTCCTCCCGAGGTGAAGCCGGGAGATCGTGTCCTATTCGGCAGGTACGCTGGAACGGACATCGTGCTGGATGGCGAGCCGTACCTAATCCTTCGCGAAGAAGAAGTGCTTGGCCTGCTGGCGAAGCCGGCTAAGAAGATGAAGGCAGCATGACACGTCGTGACAGAAGAAAAAGAGGACTGATTCCTCTGCCTACTACTGATTATGTAGTGACTAATGTCTAATGGGAGTTAGATGTAACTGTCTACATTACCTAGTGGACTGTCGCACTCTTGTTCGATTGTTTGCCGTGTGTCTCCGAGTTAGCATCACTGACAGCTCGAAGGAGGAATTACATGAAGGACACTGTCACCGCGCTAGCATGGCTACTGGCAATGCTCTTAGTAGTACCATTGGCTTTCTCCGTTGCCGCTGATGGCTCCGCTGACACTGCGACGAAGGCTACACCTCAATCGCATCACGCGCTGCAACCTGACATCGAGAGGCAACGCAAGGAAGCTGAGCAGCAGGCACATCAATCTCTCAACCAGGATGCCGTCGCGGCTCTACAGTTGACCCAGCAGGCCGTCAACGATATTGGGTCCAACAAGAAAGATGCGGCGATGGCCGCAATCGAACAGGCTACCGGAAAGATCAATATCCTGGTGGCCAGAAATCCAGCAGATGCATTGATTCCTGTCGAGGCTGAAGTCGACGCCATCGATACCGCACCTCACGACAAAAGCGCCATCCGTGATCTTGCCAAGGACGCTTCTCTGGCAGTAGACCAGAAGAACTTTCCGGCAGCGCGCGTCATTCTCTATTCGCTGATGAGTGAGATTCGGGTGAGGATCTACAACATCCCGCTGGCAACTTATCCAACTGCTTTGAAGAGTGCTGCCCGGCTACTCGATCAGAACAAGACTCAGGAAGCGCAGACTATGCTGACTACGGCGTTGGATACCTTGGTGGTGGTTGATCGCGTTAGCCCCATCCCATTAATCCTGGCGCGCGCTGCCGTTACCGCCGCCCAGGCAGAACGCGACAAGGATAAAACGGCTGCGCAAACACTACTCGAAACGGCCAAGAAGGAGCTGGATCGCTCCAAGGAACTCGGCTACGCGGGCGATGACCCGGTTTATGCTTCGTTGAACAATGACATTGTGAATCTAGAGAAGCAGATGAAAGGCGGCAACGATACCAGTTCGGTATTTGCCTCTTTACGCGAGAAGCTGAATTCTTTTCTGACACAACAGTCCCAGCAGGAGCGTCGCTAATTCATCGCTGGCTGACACACAGCTACTTGTGAGGAGCATAGGTATGACCGGCAAGTCTGATCACGTCATGGAAGCGATGAGTCCGCTCGGGCTTTATCCACTGGTTCACAAGAATGGGGCCGAGGCTGCCTCGTCCGGGGCTCGTTCCGCTATGAGCGTCTTAAAGAGTCCCGAACTCGGCAAACAGCGCGATGAGGCTGAGCAGGAAGCTGCTGGAAAGCTGGACAAGGAAGCGATTGCTGCTGTCCAGGAGACGATCGGCGCGGTTCGCGCGCTGTCCGAGAGCAAAACCGATGCAGCACTACAAGCCATCGAGAGTGCCACCGGCAAGCTTGACATTGTGCTGGCTCGCAATCCCGAGGCGGCTTTGGTTCCCATAGATTTGGAGGTACTGATTATCGACAACGTTCCGGAGGACTGGGACGAAGGTCGGATCGCTAGTGTCGCCGACGTAGCGTCACTGGCCATTGACGAGCTGGATTTTCCCACGGCCCGGTCGATGCTGCGCCGCCTGATGAGTGAGATCCGGGTTCGTACCTATCAGCTTCCGCTCGCCACGTATCCGACCGCCTTGAAAGAGGCAGCACGGTTGCTGGCTGATCAAAAGACCAAGGAGGCGCACGCAGTTTTGCTTACCGCGCTGGGCGCACTGGTTATGATGGACCGGATTATCTCAATTCCGCTCCTGCTGGCACGCGAGCACATTGACCAGGCACAAGCAGCGGCCGCGACGGATAAAGGCAGAGCACAGCAACTTCTCGAAAAGGCGAAAAAGGAACTCGGACGTTCCCGCTCACTCGGCTACGCAGGTTACGATCCTGAATATTTGATCTTGAGGGATGAGATTTCGAAACGTGCAAAAGAGTTGAAGGCCGGCGAAGACACAGGCCCGGGATTCGGAAGGCTAAAGGAGAAAATTGCCGCACTTCTGAAGCGGCAATCCGAACCGAAGAAGGAAGCAAGAAAAAACGCGGCATGAGAACGGTTTCGATCTTCGTGAACATTGCAATCCGAATGGCCAGATGACTTCTTTCATCCGGAATTGAGGATCGACATGGTCCGCCGGGCCGACAAGCTATGGAGTCAATTCATTCGTGCGAAGCCCCGCGATTGGGCGCAAGCACTGAGTGGCGGCGGCTCAGTGTTACCCTGGGGTGGTTGACCCCGCTCAATAACAGGCACAAGAATTACAGGCGGTTCCACCTCTTTCTAATCCGCATCGACGTTGACCTGAGCAGATTCGATCCCGGATATTACCGCCTTGCAGTCCGCCGCCCGAGTCTCACCTCGACTGACCACCGCCTCCAGATCCCATTGACGCGTCGAGCCTCAGAACAGTCCACCGCGAGGCCGCTGCCGACCAACCGGGAAGCGAGGGCCATGTTTCGTGGTTTCCAAGTCCCGCGTATCCGGTGAAACATCCAAAAGACCTCTTGGATTGTGCAGCACCTTGGAATATGCTTGGGCGCTGCTCCGCAGGGGGAAGGCTTGCTCGACCAGTTCAATGTTTGGAGCGAGAATACGAAAACGGGTGTCGGACTGACGGTTACCGCAGCCGAAATGCGCATGGTTGTGCTACGCAGACGGATAGTCGCCGTTCGGCAAAGATCAGAAGGCTACTGAGATTTGAAAAGGAACATAGATGCAACCCCGACCGGCATTCTGACAGTGCATGATGGTAGGGGCTTGGGCCGGATGCGATGGCTCGTCCTAAAACGGAGCATGCGCTGGGTAGGCGGTAAGAAATCCAGCATCGCGCGCTCCATCTTATTCGTTTCGCTCTTCTACTTCTCTTCTGCTATTCGGTCCGCAGCGCTGGACCCGATCCATAAGGTCTCACAATATGCGCATACGGCCTGGCGAGTACAAGACGTCGCCGAAGACTTTCGCGGCCCATTCACCCAGACCGCCGACGGCTACTTCTGGTTCGGAACAGCCAGTGGGCTGGTGCGCTTTGACGGCGTCAGCTTCGTTCCGTACGCCCCACCGAAATTGAAACTGCCAAGCCGCGGATTTAAGTACTTGTTGGGTGCTCGCGATGGCAGCCTGTGGATTGGCACCACCAGCGGGCTGGCTCGCCTGAAGGACGGTAAGGTTCAATGGCACTCCGATCCTGCGCGGCATATTGGAATCAGTTCCATCCTCGAGGATCCCGAAGGCACAATTTGGATCACGCGCTATCACGTTCCTGCGACCGAGGGGCCTTTGTGTCGGGTAGAGGGAACCGGGCTCCGTTGCTACGGAAAAAACGATGGCATTCCCGTTCACTATGCGCTGGGCTTGACAGAAGACAGTGCAGGAGATCTATGGTTTGGATCCAGGGTCCTTTGCCGTTGGCGAACGGGTTCTGTCGCGACCACCTACTTGAATGAGATAGCTAACCTTCGGGACGCAGGGGATGGCGTACTCGATGTAGCGACTGGGCCTTCAGGAACGGCTTGGGCCGCTACCGATGGGGTTGGCCGCGGAATCTGCGGTTCGAAGAGGCCGCAGACCTTCGCGACCGCGCCAGGCGAATCATTGAGCTGGTTCGCCGCAGATCCGGTAAAGAGAATATTCTCTTTCTCATTGATGAAGCGGGCCAATAGGTTGCTCCTAGCGGGGATCGCATACTCAACCTTGATGGGTTAGCGCGAAATTTGAAAGAACTTGGCCAAGGAGAATTGTTGACTTCCCACCCAAACTAAGGTACCGTTCCGCGCCTCACACGCCACCGCAAGGAGATCTAGCATGTCTAGTTCCGGAACCGGAAAGGCCCCCGCCGCCCCACAAACTATCGATGACCTCGCCAAACTGCTTAGCGTGGTCAATAACAGCATAACCATCACGTCCGGCACTCTGTCGAACAGTCTCATCGGCGAGGTGCTGACCGCTTTTAATAACAAAAACCCTTTGCAACTGTTGCAGGCGGTCCAAACGGTCAAGAGCGACGGGGTCACCATCACAGGCACAACCTCGTTTCTGGGCGCCACAGGGGTGACGATCACCGCGAATTTCATGCTCAATGGCGACTTCACCTTGACCCTTGACGTGCCTGCCACGGGTTTGGCCACCTTGCTGGCCCCGGTCAGCGGGCTAAAGCTGCCCAAGAATTTTGATGTTTCGTTGCCGGAGACCTGGGGAATCATCCAGAGTTCGGGTGGTCAACTGACATTCACTGCGGCGGCCAGCGCCAGCATTGGCGAAGCTATTTTCCAGGTAACCAGGGTGGCCTCCTGGGACGCGGTCGCCGGCCTGGATCTCCAAATTCAGAAGCTGGCCGATCTGCCCGCACTCCAGTCGAGTCCGCTGGCAGCATTCGATAACTTTGTCGGCCTCACCGACATCATGATGGTGGTGTCATCGCAAACTCTGTCGAGCTTCAATTTCCCCGATGTTGAGCAGTTCAATGCACCCGCCACCGCCCACCTCAACAACATTAAGCTTCCTGACCAAGCAAGTGGCCTGGTACAGGGCCTCAACATCTATGCCAATCTCAGCACCACGAGCAGCAAGCCCTTCGAGTTGCTGGCGAAATATTTAAACCTGAAACTCGACGGGAGCCTCGGAATTACTCTTTCGGTAAGCCTTCCCAACCCGGAGCAGAATTCGAAATTGTTTGTTTCTGTGCAGGAGACCCTCCCTGAGACTGGAGTTACGGTCGACGGCATGGTGGGTGGCATTCTGGAAAACGGAGTGGTTGGTGTGTTCATGACTGGCACCGCCAACGTCTCCATCCAGCAACAGCCGGTGACGTTTGCTTTAACGGTTCTGGGACTCGAAACCGGGGTGCTCATCGAGGGCAGCATGCAGAACCAGGTTCCGATCCAGTTCACCTTCGCGGACGTGAAGTTCCAGGTCAGCAACCTCGCGCTGCTCATCGGTATCGACGACGAAGACATTCCCAGCTTTGGCTTCGCTGCCACGGTAGGCATCGGCAACCTGAATGGATCGGTGGCGCTGCTCGTCGATAGTACCAACCCATCACAGTGCATGTTCCTGGGAGCGATGAGCGGCATTAAGCTATACGATGTGGCCGCAACCATTGCCGGCCAGCAAAATCTCCCCTCCGAATTAGTTCCCGTCTTGCAAAAGATCGCGGTGAAAGGGTTGACGTCTTTCACCGTCCCGAGCTCTAGCGCCACACCGCTCGTCAATGCGCTCAATACGCGCGATCTGGCTACCATCGCCAGCTCCTTCAACCAGTACGGCTCGGTCACAATTCCCACAAGCAACGACCAGGTCCTGCTGGAAATCAATAAGAAAGGGAAGCTCTGGTACCTGACGGACCTCAGGGCGCAAATGCATTACGAGGTGAAGCTCAATAAGGCGGGAGCTGTTGTGGTGTCACTCGAGCCGCAGATCTATTGTGTACCGCAACCCACGACTCTCGGAACGTTGCCACAGTTCGCCCGTGGATTGAAGGTCATCGGCGAGCTGGACCTCTACATCGCGAGCGCCAGAGTCGAAATCGACGTGCAGGGCCTGACCGGAGTGTTGGGCGATGCCACACTAAGCAAAATCACCATCGGCAACGGCACGTTTTTCGCGTTGACCAGCGCCGATGGAACCACTGGGCCAGAGCTGTCTATCGCGACCTTCACCCAGAGCGCGCAGGCCGAGCCCGATCCGAATTTGCAACCGCCGCACATCTTCATCTCCGGGTCGCTGAGCATATTGGGCGAGGTCCTTTCCAGTACCTATCTCAGCGTTTCGGAGAATGGTGTGGTCGTCGCTATCACGCGCCAGATCAACCCGGTGTTGAACCTGAGCCTGAATGGCGCCATCAGCGATCTCAACAACATGGAGCTCGGCGGCAAAGTCGTCGTTGGCGTGGTCGCCAATCTCGCGTTGGGCAATCTCGGTGTGCTGCCTTTTAACCAGGGTGTCTCGTGCGACTTAACGATGGGGGTGCAATCCGGCACAGCTTACGCTAGCGTCGTCGCGTCGGTCGTTCTTGAAGACATTACGGTGCAGACCGCGCAGATTGACTTGGACGTTAATACAAACGCACTCGCCAACCTCGCCGGAACGCTGATTCCGGAAATCACGACCGCGATCGTTAATGAGCTGAAAGGCAATCCCCAGCGCTGGGTGAACATGGCGTGGCAGCACCTGTTAGGTATGGCTGAAGTTCAGCAGGCGGCGGCCGTGCTGCGCTCCGAATTCAATGAAGGAGCATCGGAGGCCAGCCAGCTCTTATCGACAGCCGGTTACAGTGCGGGCGAGGTTTGCTCGGTGCTGAAATCGGTTTATGCGCTTTCGGTGCAAGACGCGGCTAACGTGCTGAAGGGTTCTCTGAATATCGGGGATACGGCTGCAGCCCAACTCTTGTCTGCGGCGGGATACAGTCTCAATGACGTTTCCACCGCTCTGAAGACGGTTTACGACGACTCGGCGAATGACGCTGCCAGTGTGCTGCAGCAAATCCCGGGGGTCACGGAGGATGCCGCCAAAGATGCCTTGAAGTTAGCTGGATATTCCGCGAAGGACATCGAGGGCGCCTTCAAAAGCGTGGCAGACAAAGGACTCAGCTGGGTTGGCCTGTGAAGCAGGTCGCGTGCGGTCTAGCGTAACTCGGTCTCGGTTAGGGCGGCAAGCACGATCCAGATCGTGGTGCCGCCCGCTTCACCGCCCATCAATCGGAGGTCGTTGAATCAGGGTTGACGCTTCGGGCCGATCCCACTGTAGAACACGTCATCTTGCGTTATTGAACCAGCGCACAAGTCGGTCGTGTCATCCTCTGCTGCAGATGAGCAGGCGGGCGGGGAACATATGGAAGCTCTTGAGTTGGCCTGCGACATACACCGAGTCGGGCCCGTATTCGTGATTTCATTCCAGATTCAGGCGCTGCCTGGACCTGCGTGTATCTTGCTTACTACCCTCGCTCATAGTGGCACTTGCCGGAGCTTAAGTTTTATTGACAGTACAGCCTCTCAGTGCTAACGTGTGCCGCGCAAGCTTTCATTCAAGTTTCCTAGCGGGCGGGGTTCCCCACGCTCGAAGCAGTGTCTCGACGATGTCCGACGTCTTGTTTCGGAACGGCGCCTATCGGGGCAGGCGTAGCAGTTTGGGGACCCTGTTCATGGCCACTTCCAGAACGCTGGCTGATCCGCCGCTACACCCGCATCGCCACCCGCGCGTACTCGCCGCAGCCATACTGCTGGTCACGATGGTTTTCCTTCCGCTGACTGCGGTCGCGCAAGCTCAGACATCGACGTCGCTGACGATACAACCGTCAAATCCAACGGCCGGCCAGGTGGTGACGCTCACTGCGACGGTAACGGTCGGCAGCTCCCCGGTTACGGTGGGCACGGTGACGTTCAAGAGCGGCACACAGGTGCTCGGTACAGTGCAAGTGGTTGGCACTGTCGCCAGCGGATTCACCCTGGGCACGGCGACGCTTAAGCTGGGATTCGCGCCTGGGACATATTCTGTGACGGCGTACTACAACTCCAATACTCAATTTCAGGGCAGCCAATCCGGGCCGCAACCGCTCACCGTGACCGGCACGGAGCCCAGCATCACGACCCTGATGGCCGCGCCCGATGGCAGCAATTACGATTTCACGGCTACGGTTTTCGGCCTCGGCCTTGCGGTGCCGGATCCACCGACAGGAACGGTGAGCCTCACCGAGGTGTCCACGGGCGTCAATCTGGGCAACATAGCGCTGACCGGCCCAGCCATGTCCACCTTTCAACTGCCGGCGCAGTCTTTTCCAGCGGGCAGTCGCCCGATTGCAATCGCAATCGGGGATTTCAATGGAGACGGTTGTCCTGATTTAGCCGTCGCCGATCAGTCCGTTAGTACGCCACTGCCGAGCGTCGTGAGCATACTGCTGGGAGAGTTTGATGCCGTCCATCAAACATGCACCGGCATGTTCCTACCGCCAGTGCCGTATCAGGTTGGCGAGTTCCCGGAAGCAATTGCGGTTGGAGACTTCGACGGGGACGGGACGCTTGACCTCGCAGTCTCCTGCCACAACACCAATTCCATCGCAGTGCTGTACGGAAAGGGCGATGGAACGTTCACGGAGCCGGCGCAGTTAATATCGCTCCCGAGTTCTCCATTCGGGATTGCCGTCGGTGATTTCAACGGGGGTGGCTTTCCTGATCTCGCCGTTACGGACGACGCTGGGCAGGCTAGCATATACATAAACGACGGCCATGGTAACTTCCAGCCGCTCTCGCCGACCTATTCGGTCGGCGCTTCCCCAACGGGAATCGCCCTGGGGTACTTCAACAATGATGGCATTCTCGACATGGCGGTATCAGCTTCACAGAGCAATCAGGTAACCGTGCTGATAGGAAACGGGGACGGCACCTTCACGACGACGACCCCCTACAATGTCGGGACGGAACATGAGTCAATTGTGGCTGGTCATTTCGAGGGGGACGCCTGCCTTGATCTCGCCGTTACCAACTACCAGGACGCCAGCGTCGAAATCCTGCAGGGAAACTGCGACGGCACCTTCCAAGCCCAGTTGCCGACCAATCCAGTTGGAAGTGGCCCACAGGGAATCGCAATCGGGGATTTCAACGGTGACGGCTGTCCTGACCTGGTAGTTGCCAACCAGGCAGACAGCAACACCAGCGTGCTGCTGGGAAAATGCGACGGCAGCGGTACGTTCCAAGACCAGCTGATGTACCCAGCTGGCGGGATGCCAATGGGTATTGCGGTAGCAGACTTCCTTGGTAACGGCGCATATGACGTAGCCGTAGCTAACTTCTCTACCAATAACGTGACCGTCCTTACGAACGGCGCGGTGACTACCGGAACGCTCACCAACATTCCCGTTCCCGGCCCGGGCCAACAGACAATTAACGCCACCTACACGCCGAATACCAATTTTTACTCTGGCAGCCAGGGGAGCGTGGTGGTGAATGGCAACGGCCTGATCCTAACAACCACCACCCTCAACTCCTCTCAGAACCCGTCGCAGCTGAACCAGCCGGTTACATTCACCGCGACGGTGACCAGCAGCCTTGGAGGTATGCCGACCGGGACCGTCAGCTTCAGGAGCGACTCCCAACTTATCTCCGGATGTAATGCAGTAAATCTCGTGAATGGACAAGCAGCGTGCACGACATCAACGCTGCCCCTGGGAACGCACGCCATCGTAGCGATGTACAGCGGCGATAGCAATTTCGCCACCAGCAGCGGTCAACTGAGTCAGCAGGTGCAGATCGCCACCACCACCACGGTCAGTTCCTCCCTGAACCCGTCGTACCAGAACCAGCCGGTTACATTTACCGCGTCGGTAACTGCTAGCGGCGGCGGGATGCCCACCGGAACCGTCACTTTCACCAGCGACGGCGGCCCTATTTCCGAATGTGCTAGTCCAGTAAATCTCGTTAACGGACAAGCAACGTGCACGACATCAACGCTGCCGCTGGGTACGCACATAATCGCGGCGATGTATAGCGGCGATAGCAATTTCGCCCCCAGCAGCGGGCAATTGAGTCAGCAGGTGCTGGCAGGAGGAAAGCTAACCCCGACCGTCAATCTGATGGCAAGCCCGAACCCCGTGAACTTTGGAAGCAACGAGTACTTCGTTGCACAAGTGCAGTCTGTGGGCGGCCTTACACCGACAGGCACGGTAACGTTCGCGGAGGGAACCATAGTCCTGGCCACAGCCAATGTGGACATGAACGGCCAGGCCAGTTACACCAACAATACGCTGGTGCTGGGCCCGCACACGATCACTGCCACATACAACGGCGACAACAACTTTAACCCTGCCTCCGGCACAGTCGTGCTGCAGGTCAATACCGCATTTACCCTCACGGGTAATATGAGTTCCGGCACAGTCACGCCCCCACAACCTGCTACGTTCACGGTTACAGTTGATGCGGCGTGGCAGACCACTCCACTGATTTATGCAGTGATGACCTGCTCGGCGCCCGCGGGACTCACCTGTTCGGTTGCATGTCCGCCGAGTCCTTCCCATCCTTCCGGATTGACCAACCTCTGCGTCGTGACTGGGCTCAATCCGCCGGCTAGCTCAATGGCCACGGTCACGGTCGATACCAGTGGACTTGCGCGCCTCAATCGGCCACTGCGTCAGCGGGAGCAGCGTGTGATGGCCGCTTGGGCCGGCTTCGGCGGATTCGGTTTGGTTGGGCTGGTCTTCGTTCCCGTCAAGCTGCGCCGCAAGACCACGGCCACATTTCTGTTTTTGCTGATGGTGGTGTTGTGCTTCGGTATAGGCTGTACTGCTTTTGCGCCCGGCACCTCATCGTCGCCGGTGAACAATACCTTCAATATTAAGGTGACTGCGAACTTGCTCGAAGAAAACCCTCTGGCCTCGACTGGCTATAACAATCTCGGCCTACAAGTTTTCTGGTACGAGTTGCTCATCAAGTGATCCGGTGAAGCAGTTCATGTTCGATCTGCGCAGGTTGGTTTTTGGTATCCATGCTGGTCGGGGAGACGGGACATGTCCACCGTTCGGTTCTATCGGCTGCTTCTGCTTTGCGCCCTCCCAGCGATTGCCGCGCTGGCTCACGCGCAGGACAAGGCCTTCGTCGAGGGCGACGTGGACAAAGTCGTCAACGGCCAGAGTGTCCCGGTGCCCGGTGTCGTTCTGACGCTGCAAAACAATAAGCTGCAGCCCGAAGCGCCAGGTATCCTGCGCACCTACACCAGCGATTCGGACGGCCTGTATCGTTTTTTCGATCTGACGCCCTCCGACGATTACCTGATTAGTGCCAGCGCGCCTCCGCCGTGGCAATGCTCGTTTGCGAGTTTCGACCAAAAAAAGAAGTACGGTGCGCAGAAGTTTACCGTGAATGTCGGCGAGAAAAAGTACCTGCTGCCTCCTTTAGTTTGCCAGCAGGCAGCTACACCCCCGGCCGCTTCGCCGGCCACGCCGCCATCCGGCGGGCCCGCCTCCCCAACCCTTTCTGCAGATGACAGTCCACAACAAACTTCTCCCAGCGCCGGGTCTGCAGCTCCAGCGCCGTCCGGAATCGCCGCTTCACGCCCGGTTACCCTGGATATGCTTTCCATGTCTCTGAGCACGGTGATCACCAGCGACCAGCTCCGCACCTTACCGTTGTACAACCGCAACTTTCTGGCTTTGGGATTACTCAGCATAACCACCCATGACGTGCAGGCCGGCTCGACCCTGGCGGGTGCGAGTTTCAGCGTTTCTGGACAGCAGCCGACCGCCAACAACTTCCTGCTCGACGGCCTGAACAATGTCGCGGCCGGCAATAATCAGGCGATTCCTTTCCAGGTAAACGATGCCATTCAGGAGTTTCGCGTCGTCTATGACTCTCCGGATGCGCAGTTCGGAGCCGAGTTGGGTGGTGTGGTTAACATAGTCACACAACGTGGGACTTCCCACTTTCACGGCAGTCTATTCGGCTTCTTCGGTACCGACGCCCTGAATGCGAATTCCCCGATTTCGGACTACGCCAACTCCGGCTTTGCTCAGGCTGCTGCCTATGCCGGGGCGCTGAATTCCGCGCCTGCTCAAGCTTATACGCCGTTTGGCAAATCACTTTACGAACCTACTACCTATAACCAGTATGTAGCCACAGTAAAGGCCTTGAATGCGCAGAACGGAACGCACTACTGCACTACTCCCGGAGCGGTCCTCGGCAGCCCGCAGTGCTACGCACAATTTGATCCTGCGTCTATTCTGGCAAGCCATAACAGCTTTAACCAGCCATTTTCCTCGCAACAATTTGGAGGGCGGGCTGGTGGGTCGTTTCTAAGAAAGTGGTTCTGGTTCGGCGACTTTGAAGGTACGCGAATTGACAATCCTAATCCTATTTTCGAGCGCGTGCCCAGTTCGTACGACCGTAGTCATCTGGACCAGTTCACTGCCGGAAGCTCGGGCTATCAGGACGCCTCTATCGCCTCGAAAGTACTCGCATTGTATCCACAGGCGAATGTAATTGCAGTGCCCGGGGTACTGGAGTTCTACCAGGGCCAGGCGCCTAACTACACTCATGTCAGCAACTACATGGGGCGTCTCGACTATAATCAATCCGACAAATCAACCTGGACCCTCCGCTACAACCTGCAGGACCTGCATCAACTCCACGACGATACCTTGCCGGCTTCCACCACCTATCCGGGCAATGGCTCCATCACCAGCGCGCTAAACCAGAACGCAACCCTGACCTTTACCCATGAGTTTTCGCCGAACCTGACCAACGAAGCGCGCGTCGGCTTCACGCGCTTCCAACTGCTTGAGACACCGCAGGACCAGAACTTCAATGCCTCCAGCGTAGGCCTGACTCCGGGTGCGATGCCGACATTCCTATTGTCGGGCCTTGATCCGCAATATGCCGGCGCCAGTCGCGGCGTACCGGGTGCGTTTGGCGGATGGTTTAATTCATTCTGGGCGTCGTCATTGAACGTGCCGTACTCCGCAATTACTCCGTCGCTGGATGGACTCTTTCCCTTTGCTCGCATTGGAGCGCCATTAGGCAGTCCCAGCCAGCGGCGGGACAGCCAGGGCCAGTATGTTGACAATATCTCGCTCACCCGGGGAAGACACTACCTGCGAATGGGTGGCGAATTCCAGAATCTGCAGGACATATTTGTCGCCGACGGCTTCACTCGTGGCATGGTCGTCTCCTCGGACATCGGAGAATTCACCAGCGACAGCGCGACCTGTAACCCCGTAGCCGGATTCCCTGCCAGCACGTGTCCCGTGTCCGCTTTTTCAAGTCCATCCTTTGACTATGCCTTGCGCCAGTCGGCGCCTTATCGAGCCCTGTTTAATTCCTATGTCGCCGCCGGATACGTACAGGACACCTGGAAGGCGAAGCGCAATCTTACGATCAACATGGGATTGCGTTACGAGTGGTTCTCGGTCCCAAGCGAAGCCAACAACCAGATATGGAATTACGATCCGGCGGCCAACGGACTAGTTCAGCAAAACAATACCCAGGTACTAGACTCGTTCGGATTTCCTTGCAGCGCTGGTTACAGTCAGCTTAATTCAATTTATCCTGCCAATGCAGCTGCTCTTCCCTGGAACTGTCAGCCCACCGCGAGCTATGGCTTGAAAAGCAGCAAGGCCAACTTCGGGCCGCGAATCGGAGTGGCATGGGCCAACGCAAGTGCAACCACTGTAGTTCGCGCAGGATACGGAATCTATTACGATCGACTGCCGGTTAGCGATATTGCACAACTCATGTTTAACCGTCCTATTATTTCTAGCTCTTCAAGTCCGCAGGCAATTTATGGCCAAAGCTTCCTGAGTCCCTACTGCGGGACTATGGGTCAATGCGGCATGGGTAACAGCAGCCTGGTCAGCATCAATCCCAGCGAGGCCTCGTCTCAGGCAGCCAGCGTTCCCTTCGGCATCAGCGCCATTAACGCGCAGCAGTTTAAGTCGCCCAGAAGCCAACAGATTAATTTCACGATCGAGCAACAACTAGCCCAACAATTCTCACTGCAACTGGCCTATGTGGGCAACTTCACCAGCCGGCTTCCCGCCATCGCCAACACCAACTTTAACAACGAGTGGTTCTGCACGAATTCCGCCGGCATCCCCGGGCAAGCTACAAATTGTGATAGTTTTAGCTATCTTCCTATCTCTACTCTGGCCGATAACGCGCATGGAAACTATAATGCATTGGTCTTTCAAGCGCGCACCAGCGCCTGGCACGGCTTGTATGCAAACGCCGCCTATAGCTGGTCCAAGGCAATGGACAATGCTGCGCAAACAAACTTCGCCACCATACCAGCTTCGCTTTTCACCCAGATTTATAACCTGCAGTTCTATGGATTGGCCAATCCGAGCGTTTTCGGCATCGGCAATACTACAAGGTTTGTGGGGCAGCCAGTTACCCTCCCATCCAGTGCATTTCCGCCGGCCTTAAACAGCTTGCTGAATGCCGGCTTGACAACCACCGGCCAGGGGCAGATCGCCGCGACGCCCTACAACATTCCACAAGACCCGGCGAATTACCTTAGCAATGACTACGCACCTTCCGATTTTAACTTGACCAATCAGGCGGTCATCGATTTTACCTGGGACCTTCCCTGGCGTCACTCTTCCAAGCTCCTTTCTGGATGGACGATAAGTGGCATTTTCGTCGCAGAGAGCGGGCAGCCTTATACTATTTTTAGCGAGTTGGGGAATGAACTGACGCAGCGTACCAACGTGACCGGCCAAGTCACTACGACGGAAAATCCCAATGCGTACATCAGCCCGGGTTCGATCAGTCTGCCTTCTTTGACCTGCGCCGCCTCTGCCCCTGCCAACTCGTATTACGTTCAGGGGCAAACGCTTTTTGGCGGGGTTGCGGGTTCGCCCTGCCTTGGGAGCTCTGGGCGTAACCAGTTCACGGGCCCGGCCTATGTAAACTACGATACCGCTATCCAGAAAAGCATTCGGCTGAGTGAGAGGTTCAGCCTGATTTTTCGCTCTGAGTTCTACAACCTGTTCAATCGCGCAAACTATTACAATCCCATCAGCGAATACAGTCTGAATGGAGTTACTACGAACCCGCAATTCGGAGAGATCACAAACGCCCATCCTCCCCGGCGAATCCAGCTGGCTACGCGGCTAAATTGGTAGACGGCGTTTATCGAGCATTATGGAATTTCAGCGCCACTTATTCATCAGCTACGCGCACATCGACAATGTGCCACTGTCGGAAGACCAACAGGGCTGGATTACCCGGTTCCATAACACCTTGTCGGCCATGCTCAGTATGCGGATGGGCCGCAAGGCCGAGATCTGGCGCGATTCGAAGCTCCAAGGGAACGACATTTTTGCCGATGAGATTGTTCAGCAATTCCCTACAACCGAGGTGCTTATCTCGGTGCTGACGCCGCGATATGCCGAGTCAGAATGGTGTACCCGCGAGGTCAGGGAGTTTTGCAAATGCGCGGAGGCGAGCGGAGGACTGGTTGTCGACAACAAGTGTCGCGTCCTGAAAGTTATCAAGTTGCCGGTTGACAACGAAGAGCCGCTGCCTGCAGTGATGAGGGAGGCCCTGGGTTATCCCTTTTACGTGCTCGACGAGCAGCAGACGCCGCTTGAGCTCGATCCAGCCTATGGCGAGGAGTTCGCCCGTAAATACAACCTTAAATTGGCAAAGCTGGCCTTTGACGTCGCGCAATTGGTCAAGAAGATTGAGACCCGAGGTCATCCGGCGCCGGTTCAGGCTGCAGCCACGCTCGAATCGCCGGTCCAGACGCAAGCGACATCGAGCAGCAAGTTGGAAAAAATCTGCCCTGCCGTCTATCTTGCGGAGTGCAGTTTCGATCGCCGCGACGCCCGCGAGGCCCTGGAGTCGGAGTTGCGGCTTCACGGGTATCCCGTGTTTCCGGACATTCAACTGCCGAAAACGGAGGAAGAGTACCTGGCTGCGGTAAGCGGCTTCCTGGCTCGATGCCAATTGTCGATTCACCTGGTGGGCGCAAAGTATGGTTCTGTTCCAGACGGGCCAGGCGAGAAGTCGGTGGTCGTCCTGCAGAACGAGTTGGCGATCGAGAGGCACAAGCAGGCCGGATTGCGCCGCATCATTTCGCTGCCGGAGGGAACCAACTCGGACTCCGCGTCGCAACGGGAATTCATTGCGAGGCTCCTCTCGGACGCTGAGTTGCAGGCCGGCGCTGACCTGGTCACCGGGGATGTGGAAGAGCTGAAGGGAGTGATCCATGCAGCGCTCAAGAAGCTGCAGCAGCCGGAGGCGACAGTACCAGAGCGTCAGGGCAACCGGCTGGTGTACTTGATCTGCGATCAACGGGACCGGTCGGCGACGATTCCTGTGCGCAAATTCCTCAAAGGCCGGGGATTCGAGGTGCAGATACCGCTTTTCGAAGGCGATGCCGCTAGCGTGCGTCAAACCAACCAGGACCTGATTGCCGAATGTGACGCGGCGATTCTGTTTTACGGCGCTGGCGACGAGGGATGGCAGCGATCGATCCGTAACGAACTGAAGAAGTCCGCCGCATATCGAGGCGCCAAGCTATCGCTGGCCAGCTTCATCTACCTGGCGGAGCCGGCCACGGAGTCGAAGCAGGAGCTTATTGAACTGGAAGAGCCAAACTTGATCAACGGACTACAAGGTTTCTCAGACGCGGAAATGCTCAAGTTTGCTCGCGCCATCGAACCTAAAAGCGCCACGGCATGAGCCTCGCAACCGACACCGGTCTTATCAATCCCTTCCCGGGCTTACGGCCATTTCGCGAGGAAGAAGAATATCTTTTCTTTGGCCGCGAGAGCCAGGTCGACGTAATGGTCGACAAACTGGCGGCCCGACGGTTCCTGGCGGTGGTCGGCACTTCGGGTAGCGGAAAGTCCTCGCTGGTGAACTGCGGACTAAGGCCGGCGCTGCGCCGTGGCTTCATGGCCAGTGCAGGTTCGGCGTGGCGGATGGCCCAATTCCGCCCGGGTGGGAACGCCATCAAAGCCATGGCGCGGGCGCTGGCTGAACCGGACGTGCTGTTCCGTGGGCTCGACGTTGGCGAAGCGAATCTCGAGGAGATGATCCAAGCCACCCTCGAGATGAGCGATCTTGGCATCGTCGATCTTTTTGAGCAGGCACAGCTCGCCGGTCAAGCGAATCTCCTCCTGATTGTCGATCAGTTCGAGGAGCTTTTCCGCTACAGGTCAATGCAGGGTTCCGCGTTGTCTCAGGAGCCGAACCGGACGGACGAAGGGGCGGTCGCATTCGTGAACCTGCTGCTGGCGGCCGTCAAGTCAGAGCAGCCGATCTATGTAGTTCTGACCATGCGCTCCGACTTCCTCGGCGACTGCGCGCGCTTTCCCTTTCTTCCAGAAGCGGTGAACGACGGACAATACCTTGTCCCTCGCCTCACGCGCGACGAACGGAGGGCCGCGATTACCGGACCAATTGCGGTTGGCGGGGGAGAAATCAGTCCTGTTCTCCTCACCCGGCTGGTCAACGACGTCGGCGACAATCCGGACCAGCTCTCGATTTTGCAGCACGCCTTGAACCGCACCTGGGTGCAGTGGCAGCGGGAGCGGCACGGCAGGCAACCAATTTCGCTCTCGCATTATGAGGCGACTGGCACCATGGCGCACGCGCTGGACCAGCATGCCGAAAGAGCGTTTGCAGAACTGACCACCGAGCGCGAGAAAAAGATTTGCGAAGTTGTATTCCAGGCGTTAACCGATAAAGGCAGCGACGCTCGTGGAGTCCGGCGTCCAACGGATTTTGCCACTCTTTGTGCTATCGCGCAGGCCAGTCCGGCTGAGCTGTCTGCTGTTCTGGATGTTTTTCGCAAGCCAAGCCGCTCGTTTCTCATGCCGCCCGCCGCGGAACCGTTGGAGCCGGGCACAATCATTGATATTTCCCACGAAAGCCTGATGCGAGTCTGGATCCGGCTGGAAAACTGGGTGGAACACGAAGCCGAGGCGGCAACGCAATTCCGCCGTCTGGCTCAGAACGCGATGCTGCATGTCAGGGGCGCGGCCGGTCTGATGACCGACCCGGAGCTCTCGCTCATGCTGGAGTGGCAGCAGGCGTGGCAGCCTAACGCCGTGTGGGCCGGGCGCTATCACATCGGTTTCGACGAAGCTACTTTCTTTCTGGAGCAGAGCCGTAATGCTCGCGATGCCGTTCTCCTGCTGGAGAAGGAAGAAGCTCGGCGAGCCCTCCAGCGTGCCCGCGGCATGGCCGCAGTTTTCTTCCTGGCCTTTGTGGTCGCGTTGGGGCTGGCCATCTATGCCTTCTTACAACACAAGGCCGCTAGCGAAAGCGCAGCCCTGGCGGCCGCCGAAGCTAAGGTGCGCGACCAGGCTCAAGCTCTGGCTGCTTCTGAAGCAACGCGACGCAAGGAATCCGAGGCGGCAGAGGCCAAGACCAACGACCTGAACGCAAAGCTCAATGTCTCTCTGCAGGAAACGGAAGAGGCCAAGAAGCAGACAGAAAAGCTCGCCCAACTGTTTCAAAGCGCCATGCAGGCCGAAGCCGCGCGGCAACGGGCGGCCAATGTGCTGCTCGATCGGGAGGCTAGTCTGCAGCGCGCCATGGATGCCAAGGCAGACACGGCCAGCCTGGAACGCTACACCAGGGAACTGGAGGCTGCCAGGAAATCATTGCAGGAGGTTTCCTCCGACGCAGCGCGGAAGTCGGAGCAAGCCTTCGCTGCCATGGGGGCAGTCCACATCATCGGCACCAACCGAATCAGCCGCTCCGATCGGTTCGATGTAAGCTCCGGCAGCCAGGTCACCGCATCCAGCGTCGCGAGGAACGTAACTGACATGTTTAATGGTGCGCAGGGTTCCCCGGAGCGGGCTACCGTGTTTGCCGACGGACAGCCGGTGGATTCCACGCACTGGATCGAGTGGCGCACCAAAGGCGAGGTGACGATAAAGAGCGTGGCTATCTTTGCCGCCCACGATCCCGTCCGCTACCGCCGTGCCTTCAGCAATTTCAAGCTGCTTGCCAAGAAACACGACAAGTGGCTGGAGATCGCTCAATACAGTCCGGCGCTCCCTTATGGCGGTAGCTGTTCGAGCGACCCGTGCTTGCCGCCGTCGGTAAAGTTCCAGCCAGGGACCGTGCTGGCCGCGTGTATCAACGTCAGGGCTGCCGTCGCCAGCAGCGAATTTCGGGCAGAGTTTGTGCAGGCAGTCAGCGCATTGGAAGGCTTTTCCGGACCGCGGATTCTTCAGTTGGACGGCTACAAGAAGGCGGACTGCTCGAACTGACATGGGCGGAGTTGCAAGCTCCCGAGGAAGCAAACGCTAGAGGGCGAGGTATGGGAGCTACCTCCCGCAGAATCAGCCTGCTCGACCAACATCCTATTATGTGTCTCAGAGCCGGGGGGTGGAGAAAGTCTGGCGATGGAGGTGAAATCCGACCTCCGCTGAGGGAACCGGCAGTCATTCATCTGCGCGGCAGCCTGTCTCCCGCATAGATTGCTGTTATGAAAGGTCGCCCGACGAAAATTAACGAGGTCCTCCACACCGTACACAACAGGGCACCAGGCTTGACGCGGCGATCCAAGCTCTGGAGGGTACAGAAGGCCACGGTAGACGCCCTGGAAGACCTCCGGGATCAGGGCGGCGGCGTCATATGTCCGCAGCCGGGTCGGAAACGGATCTCCCAGGTGATGCGGAGGCGCTGGGTAGCACGAAAGAGGAGCCAGAAGTAAACGGCGTTAGTTCTCGGCATAAATACCGGCGAGTTCCGGCCCAATCGAGACTGATCAAAACCGCGACCATTTCCATGGACTTGAAATAGTTCATCACGTGCAGGTGGTAATGCATGTCTGCGGCGCGCGCGACGCTCTTCGTTTCGTCCCCCTGATGGATGGTTGCCGTGCCACTGCCATCGAGGTCCCACGCGATATGTCCATCGTAGCCGGAAGAAGCCGGTTGCCATCGACGCTGCCGAATACCCACACGGGGCACTTGCAGCGCCGGTACGTCATCGAGCGATGATCGCAAGCTTTGAGGTGACGCCTGTAGAGCTTAAGCACACGTACATTTTAGGCGAGATGTACGGATTGTGTACGTGAGAATTTTATGTCAGCAAGCTACTGAAAATACAAAAGTTTAATGCTGGAGGCGGCGGGAGTTGAACTATTCAACCCATTGATTCTACGTAAGTTATTGGTTCTAATAGCGGCGATAAGTGCCAAAAACGCCAGTTTGCCGGGTCGGCGGTACAAAAACGGTACAAATTTGCGTCGAGAAAAGGTCTTGACCGACCCTGGCATTACTTACTGATCCAACGCGAGTAGCATACCAAACGGCCGTGATTCGTCTGCTTGCTCTTGAGCCTGGGTAATCTCGATCAACAATACCGTCGACTCAATTTCGTTCCCCCGCACGTCAGACCAAATTGGGACCGAAGTTTGGCATGCTGCTTTCGCGCAACCTTGCTGCCGCTGGTTACCTTAATTCCGATCAGAGTCATGAACTCGGCGTCGCGCGACGCCGTTGTTACCTATTGGGTGGCACTGTTACTTGGTCTAGCCTTCCTTTACGTTGGATTGGAATTCTCGCTTCAGCTGTCGCGGGGAACGGCGCGGCGCCTGCTCCTGGCTTCGATACTTTACGTCTGTTCGCGCTGAGAATCACGCTCCGATAGTGGCACTCTAGCAAAAGCCGTGCAGGCTACGACTGTTGCCAGCTTTGTCGATTGTCGTACGGGAAGAGGTCCGGGTTTGTCGAATGCCATCTCCTGGGTGGCGGGTAAGACCGAAGATGCTGAACGCAAGCTGGAGATCAGCAAGGTCGCCAGACAGATTCTCAAGCTAGCGTGATTCGTAAACATAACGGCCACCCTGCGCTTAGGGAGCAGAAAGCCGCTCTTTCTCTCTTTGCAATGTACAGAGTTGTCATGATTTTCGTGCGTGGCAGTGAGGCTCGACTCCGACACCAGGTGCGTTGCGCATGACACTTTGCTTCACCGAGGCAAAGTCCCCAAGTCTTCGTAGAGCCAGTAATCGGGCGTTGACGATGTCCTGCGTCCTGCAGTTCAGCAAGACGGAGCATTCACGGTCGGAATAACGCAACACCACCGACATGACGAACACGAATCGTTCTAGATTTGGCAATCGAGTCACGCTATCCACTGCAATGCTGGCGGAGGACGCAAACCAGATGTCACCCCCCTCGCGGTCGACGCGTTCAGAGAACGCCAACCGAATGGCATTTTTAACCACGCTTCGTTTGCACCAGGACCGTGCCCACTCTTTAAACACAGGGTTGCCGTTAAAGACATAGTCAATACTGTCGAGGTAACATTCCTGGGCGGTCGCGTGGTCGGCCGTCAACATGAAGGAAAGCAGGTATAAGGGGTGCATGTCTTCATGGAAGATCCTGCAATAGTCCGCGCGGCTGGCGTACCGGACGCATTTGCCGTCTCGTTCATCAGTTGAAGTACACATGTTCGCCAGGCGAGCTTGCCTTCATCTATTCGTCAAATCCTGGCCAAACAGGTTGCAAGTGAGGTGCCACGTGTGCGTTTCCTGTTCTGCGAAGACGCAAGCGGCTGACGAACAAAGGCCGTGTCATTTTCAGGAGGCCTGATTGAAGCAGACAACGAAAACTTCTGGTGATTGCAGTTGAGCAATTGCCAGAAGATTGGCGTGACAGCAAAGAGGGCGCGAGAACCTACTGCGAGCGTTTCGCGCGTCGATTCGGCGGAATAAGATTTCCTGGCTAGGCTGCTGGATGCCGTGGCGACGTTGCCTTTAGGTCTTGATCCCGCTATATGCGATTTCGAAACGCCTTCAAAGCTGCGGCCACCTGCGTGACACGGGCGCCTTGATGCTTTGCGACCTCAAGATCATCCTCAGTCGGCGGGGCACTGTTCTGTCCCGAAACCGATGAGGATCCGTAGGGCGTCCCATGGCCCTGAGCAAGTCTTCTCATGAGTGTAGCCGTTCGGCACGATAATGAACCCCAGGTGCGCCATCGGGATGTACAGCGAGACTACTGTTGTTTCGTTTCCACCGTGCGGTCCCGAAGTGGAAGTAAAAGCTCTGGCCGCTTTTCCGTTTAGCTTACCTTGAAACCACAGGCCGCCCAGGCTGTCGATGAACGCTTTCAACTCCGCCGAGGTATTACCAAAACGCGTTGGTGTGCCAAATATGATTCCGTCGGCCCACTCCGCGTCGGCTGCCGTTGGGGCTCCGTACTCGGCGAGCATTTTCTTGCTCCGCTCCTCCCAGCCTGGGACATTGGCCATCACTGCCGGAGCAACGATATCGGGCACGCGGCGAAGCCGGACTTCGGCTCCGGCTTGGCGGGCACCTTCACCGACGGCTTTGCCGAGGGCTTCCACTGAGCCGTCACGAGAGTAAAACACGACGAGGATTTGCGTTTAGCGTCTTGCATCGATAGTTTCCTCAGTGTGAATACGGCTATTTCGAAGCGAAAAGCCGGTTCTGATTCACGTTTAGACTATCCGGAGCCAACTGTCGCACTTTTTTGACCGAACAGCGGAGCCTTGATCGTCCTGAAAGAGCACGCGTTATGTGCCAACCATGATTCGGACTAAATGATCTGCTGCCAACCGGCTGCCGCGGAGACGGCATGTTAGCACTGAAAGGACCTCGAACTGGTCAAGGATTGGAATGCCGCGGTATTTTTGGAAGCGGCCTAGAATCGGTCCGGTGCGCTTGAGCGTGCAAATCCCAGCTCTGAGAACCGGGTGCATTCTCGAGCCTGTCTCTTGTTTGAGATTTTGAATTACCCAGATGACCGCCGACATCATCGACTAAGATTAACGCTTCTAAAAGTTAGGACTTGGCTGAGTTAAGACGGCTTATGGGCTCAGAAGCAAACGCCCGTAACCTCGTTCTGAATATGAAAGATGTCACACTAGTCGATCAATCAGCTATTCGGTTCTTGGCGCGCTGTGAAGCCGACAACGTAACGTTCGAGAATTGTCCGGCATACATCCGCTACTGGATCGCGGCAGAGAAGTGCTGAAATGGAAGACGTTAAGCCGGAAGACGAGATGATGATGAGGGAATCTTTGGTGAGGAGGATAGTGGAATTATAGAGACGAGATGGCTGAAACCGAAAGGCTTGTGAACCCAGTTCAGCAAATCGATGCCTTCTCGAAACCGTTTCCTCGTCAACTATGGGAGTGGAATAAAGCATTACGTCTGGTAAACCGCAGTGACGTAGAATGGCGTCAGTGGGGTACCTGCGATGGCTGCTTCTTCGAAGTCCATTGGCATCCTGAGCGTTGAAGACCATCCGGTTTTTCGCGAAGGTCTGAGTTCCATTATCAGTTCTCAACAAGATATGGTTCTCGTGGCGCAGGCCACAAACGCGGTGGAGGCTATGGCGGAATTTCGCCGTTATCGCCCCGACGTGACTCTCATGGACCTGCGTCTTCCGGGGGCTGACGGAACCGACGCACTGATCGCCATTCGAGGGGAATTCCCTCGGGCTCGCATTATCATCCTGTCCACTGCCGATACCGACGGCGAAATCAAACGAGCGATGCGGGCCGGGGCTTCTGCCTACCTCTTCAAAAGCACGCCGAAGGACGAGATGCTGAGGGTGATCCGCTCGGTTCACGCCGGCAAGCGGCATGTTCCACCTGAGGTGGCCTCCCGCCTCGCCGAACATTTTGGTGACGATGATCCTACGGAACGAGAGCTCGAGGTTCTCCGGCTGATTCGCGATGGCTATCGTAACAAGCAGATCGCAGATCGATTGGCAATCGCTGAAACCACCGTCAACTTCCATATCAAGAATCTTGTCGACAAACTTGGGGCGAATGATCGGACTCACGCGGTAACAATTGCAGTGCGCCGCGGCTTGCTGCCGATCTGATCGCACCTGTAGAGAACTACAGTTCGCCCCCTCAAGGGTCTGATGGTTCGGAGCCGCGCACGATCACGGTATCATCGAAACTTGCTCAGAAGCCCAACTTGGCTTCAATGCCGCCCCTTGGGGCACCGCGGTGGGGACGTGTACATTCTTCGCTCGATCGCGCTCACGCTTCTCCTCTTATACTTCAGAACAACCGTCTGGGCAGTCGATCCAAGCCTGCGCATCACTCAATATGCGCACACCCCTTGGCGAATTCAGGACGGAATCTTCAGCGGTGAACCCACAGCGATTGCGCAGACAACTGACGGTTACCTGTGGATTGGTACAACGAACGGGTTAATGCGGTTTGATGGTGTTCGCTTTAGTTCCTGGATTTCCAGCGACGGGCAGCCCTTCTCAAACTCCGTCTATTCGCTACTGGCAGACCGCGATGGAAGCCTCTGGATCGGAACGGGACACGGCATTGTCAATCTGAAGGGAGGCGTTCTCAATAAATTTCCGGGCGCTCATGGACGGGTTAATTCCATTATCCAAGATCATAGCGGCGTCGTTTGGTTTGCGCGCTCACGGGTTCACGACGGAGGTGGCCCTCTCTGTAGTGTAGAGGCGAACTCCGTGCGGTGTTACAGCACGGCTGAAGGTATTGCCATCCCCAATGCCGTTCCCTGACCGAAGACCCGTTTGGCAATTTCTGGATAGGCGGCTCGACCGCGGTTGTTCGTTGGAGCCCTGGCTCTTCTGCGGCTTTCACCATTGGCGTCCCCAAGTCGAATGTAGGGCTGAGTGGCGCGGCAGCGCTTGCATTCGGAGCGAACGGATCGCTTTGGGTGGGAATGTCTCGCAGAGGTTCTCAGCTCGGCTTACAGCAACTCCTGAACGGTACATGGAAGTCATTCCGAGCGGCAAAGTTCGACAGCAGCAGCCTGTCGGTCACCTCGCTCTACGTTGACCGACACAAGGCCCTGTATGTTGGAACCTATGATCACGGTGTCTACCGTATCCGGGAGGTGATGTAGAACACTTCGGCAGCAACGATGGGCTGTCGAGCGATTCTGTGAACGGTTTCTGCGAGGACAGCGAAGGCAACATGTGGGTCGCAACCACGAGGGGCATCGATAGCTTTCGTGATCTTAAGGTGGTCAGCTTCTCGGAGCGGGAAGGACTAGTTGGTCATACAGCGAGTCCAGTGCTGTCTTCTCGGGATGGCACCGTCTGGATCGGAAATGATGGCGCACTGAACTATATTCGCCAAGGGAAACTTGGGTCGATCCGGCCCGAGCAGGGCCTGCCTGGCCAGAGAATCACGGCGCTATTCGAAGACCGGGATAGCCGGTTATGGATCGGAACCGATCGTGGATTGTTCACCTATAAACAAGGAAAGTTCAGACCCATTCGTAGACCTGACACCAGCGCCATACAACTGGTGCTCTCGATCACCCAAGACCCGGGCGGCACCATTTGGGCCGAGTCTTTCGGCGCTCGCAAGGAACTTGTTCGCATTGAGAATGACCGGGTTCGTGCGGAATTGCCAGCACCGGGGGTTCCTTCCGCTAGCATTCTCGCCGCTGATCCAGAGGGTGGCCTATGGCTGGGCCTCCTGAACGGAGACTTGGCTCATTACCGGGACGGCCAAATCCAACTATTCCAATTTCAAGGGCACAAGCCTGGTGTCATCAATCAAATGATAGCGACCGCTGACGGCAGGGTGACGGGTGCGACGTCATCGGGTGTCATCGGACTCCACCGCGGTAAGACGCAGATACTCGATACCCGGAATGGACTCCCTGCAATTCGATCTACGGATCCGTCTTTGATGCTCAAAATAATCTTTGGCTTTACACACAATGTGGGTTAGTTGAACTTGCAGATCAAGACCTGAAAAAATGGTGGGAAAATCCCGATGCAACGGTGAACGTCAGAGTTCTTGACGGGTTGGATGGAGTCCAGCCTCCTACGCGACGTTTCAGCCTGCAGCAGCTCGCACTGCGGACGGACGGCTCTGGTTTGTGAACGATAGTATTCTGCAAGTCGTAGATCCGGGCCACTTGCCTCGGAATCCGACTCCACCACCTGTCCACGTCGAGGGAGTCGTCGCGGATCGCAAGCGTTATTCCCCCGGCGATGGGCTGCGCCTTCCTCCTCTCACACGCGATCTCGAAATCGATTATTCGGCGCTGAGCTTTGTGAACCCCGCGAAGGTGCGATTTCGCTACATGCTGGAAGGACATGATCGCGGTTGGCAAGAGCCAGGTACAAGAAGGCAAGCGTTCTACACCGATCTTCGTCCGGGGAATTACCGCTTCCGCGTGATTGCCTGTAACGACGACGGTGTATGGAACAAAGTGGCCACACTCAACTTCTTTGTCGCCGCCAAGTGGTACCAGACGAAGTGGTTCTTTGTCGGGTGTTTCCTCGGAGGGATTCTGATCCTCTGGGCACTACATCGATTGCGCATGCGACAAGCTGCAAAGGCCCTGGCGGTGCGTTTTGACGAGCGTCTGTCAGAGAGGACACGATCGCTCGAGAATTTCACGACACTCTCATCCAGACCATTCAGGGAAGCAAGCTGGTTGCAGACGATGCCCTGGATCAATCGGCCGATCCAGCGAGAATGCGTCACGCGATGGAACAATTATCGGAATGGCTTGCTCGGGCGATACAGGAGGGACGGGCAGCGCTGAATTCGCTGCGCACCTCCCGAGCAAGACAAACGACCTGGCAGAAAGCCTGCGGCGAGCGACAGAAGAGTGCCGGATGTTCAGCTCCATTGAAACCTCCTTTTCTGTGGAGGGCGACTCCAAGGGAATGCATCCTGTGGTTCGCGATGAGATTTTCCGAATAGGTTACGAAGCTATTCGCAACGCCTCCGTCCATTCGAAAGCCAGCCGGTTGCACGTGGGCTTGAAATACGGGCAAGATCTAGCCATATCCGTAGGGGATCACGGCGTTGGCATCCCCGAATCGATCATCAATGGTGGCACCGACGGACATTATGGCTTGCAAGGCATGCGTGAGCGGGCGGCGCGCATCGGCGGCAAGCTCAGAATCGCCAGCTCCGCCGATTCCGGTACTGAAGTCAGCCTCATCATTCCGGGAAGGATTGCATTCCGGGGAACCGGAAGCACTGGAATCGAATAGAGAACCGCGTTTTGGGCGACGACAAAGAACGCAAAGTCTTCTTGATTTCTTCTCATCCTGGTCCTAAAGACCAATTGCGAACCTGCAGAAAAAAATAGGTTCGTCTCTGTAGTTTCTCAGGTTTCTCCACATACGCAGTGTGGCTTATCTTGGTGTCTGTCGGCACGTATAGCCAATGACGCGAGTAGATGCCAGTGCACGAACATTCCGCGTAAAGGCTCGACGATCTGAAATCACGAACTTAGTAAATTTACGAAATCATCGTAAGTTCATAAATTACAAAACCACTGTTGAATCAGTGGTTTACTGAATGGTGAACCAGTTGCATTTGACATAGCAAACAAACCGTCATTCGGAAAAGCGCTACTCCGGACTGGTCGAAGTCGAGGTGAGAGCGAGCTTGAATTGCCTTGGGGCTCAAACTAATGGTCATGGGTGTGGGGTAACGAAATGAGTTCGAATGATTGCACATACATCGATGTACATGCTGACGAGGCATCTTTTACCAGAGGTCCGTCGCTGCGGGTGCTTGGAAGATGAACGGAGAAGTTCCGCTGGAGAAGATGCCCTAGCCGACACCGCTGAGATCAAAGACGGCCTCGCGCTGGAAGTACACTTCGATGACGAGATCTATGATGAGCCTGATTCGAAGGGATCATTGGTCGAAGCAGCGCGCTTCGTGCGGTGCTGCGCGAGTTAAGGGTCGTGGCTCCAACCGACTCGACGGTACTGATTTACGGCGAGACCAGGTACCGGCAAAGAATTGGTCAGGCACGCGATCCATAAACTCAGTTCTCGCCGCACGAA
>CAWCMU010000034.1:0-21489 GCA_963796695.1 uncultured Acidobacteriaceae bacterium
GCAGTAAGATCAGCGCGCTCCTTCAAAGATGGATCAAAACCCGGCTTGTCCAGCAGGCTGGGAAGCCGTGCCCTGATACAAACCAACTTCGGATAGAGCGTATTCGTAGATGGCAGTTGTTAACCGCTAAATGCCGAAACGCTGCGATTCTATCGGGGGCTGAAGTCCCATCTATTTATGGCAGCCTTGACGCGGCGCTGAAGCGCGGCTCTACCGACTACGGATTGTGCAGGATATTGCGAATGGCGAAAAGTAAACGGCTAAATGCCAAGTGCTAAATGCCAACTGCTATTAGCTGACCCCGACCGGCTGGCCCTCTCTCGCCGCGTAGTGCGAGTCTACGTAATCGTCGAGAATCTTGATGAACTCGGCCACGATGTGATCGCCCTTGAGCGTCAGCATCAGCCGCCCGTCCACGTACACCGGAGCCTTGGGCTCTTCAAACGTTCCCGGCAGCGAAATGCCGATGTTCGAGTGCTTGGATTCGCCGGGGCCATTGACCACGCAGCCCATGACGGCGACTTTCATCTCTTCCACGCCGGAGTAGCGCGTCTTCCAGACCGGCATCTGCTCGCGCAGGTAGCTTTGAATCTGTTCGGCCATCTCCTGGAAGAAGGTGCTGGTGGTACGGCCGCAGCCCGGACAGGCGGTGACTTGCGGGGTAAAGCTGCGGATACCCATCGACTGCAGAATCTGCTGGCCGACCGTGACTTCTTCGGTGCGATCGCCGTTGGGCGCGGGCGTGAGCGACACGCGAATGGTGTCGCCAATGCCTTCCTGGAGCACCACCGCCAAAGCCGCGGCACTGCCAACAATGCCTTTCGATCCCATGCCAGCCTCGGTCAGCCCGAGATGGAGCGGATATTCGCAGCGCCGTGCCAGCTCGCGATAAACATCGATAAGGTCCTGTACGCCGCTGACTTTGGCGCTCAGGATAATCTGCTCCTGGCGCATGCCGTAGCTGACGGCAAGATCGGCGGAGCGAAGCGCGCTCTGCACCATGGCTTCCATCATCACGTCGCGGGCGTCTTTGGGCTCATCCAACTTCGAGTTCGCGTCCATCAGGCGCGTCAGCAGCTGCTGGTCGAGCGAACCCCAGTTGACGCCGATGCGCACGGGCTTGTCATTCCCGATGGCAACTTCGATCATGGTGCGAAAGTTGTCGTCATCCTTCTTGCCGATGGAGACGTTGCCGGGATTGATGCGGTATTTGGCCAGCGCCCGCGCGCACGCGGGATACTTCTTCAGCAGCAGGTGCCCGTTGTAGTGGAAGTCTCCGATGATGGGAACGCGGGTGCCGAGGCGGTCCAGCCCCTCAACGATGTGCGGTACGGCTCGCGCGGCCGCATCGTTGTTAACCGTGACGCGAACCAGCTCGGAGCCGGCGCGGGCCAGGGCGAGACACTGGCGAATGGTGCCGTCAATGTCGGCAGTGTCAGTATTGGTCATGGACTGCACCACAATTGGTGCATCGCTGCCGACGCGCACTCCGCCTACAACCGCGGTATAAGTCTTCCTGCGTTGAATTTGGGCCATACAGAGGTCTAGCAAAAGTTTATCACGGTGGGAACGAGGAATCGTGAACTCCGGATTGATGCCTCAACTTGGAAAACGCCCACACAAGCCAAAATCGGGCTTGTATGGGGCACCCGGTGAAATAAATTGAAACCCAAGTTGTTGAAATACGGAACCCTTAGTGAGAACGTGACATCTGATTACATACCGCGTCCATATATCAGTGGACTTGGCGTTCCCGAGGTACGACAATAGTAATAATCTCGGCAACAAAGATTGCCGATCAGGGTTTATAAAGGCTCGAAGGGCTCCCCGGCCGAAGTGTCTCTCGCTTGGGCCAAAGCTCCAAAGGGTGTACATCATGCGTTCTGCATCCCGTCTATTTTGTGCCTGCGCTCTCGCGCTTATGTTGGCGCCGCTGGGCATCGCCCAGAGCCAGGGCTCGTCCACTCAGGGGTCGAGCACAGCGAACGCGTCGAGCCAGCCGTCCTCAGGCTCATCGGGCCAGGATACTTCTGCCCAGAGCTCCGGCAATGATGGGCAGTACTTGCCTGACAAGCCGGAGAAGAATGCACCGCCGAAGAACACGCTGGACAACATCGACGCGATTGGCAATCGTAATGTCGGCTGCAATAAAGGCTTTGGCAACTGGTACTCGCTGGACAAGCAGGTGGCCATGGGCCACCAGTACGCGCAGCAGGTGGAGCACGGCGCGAAGATGGTGACGGACCCGGTGGTCACCGAGTACATCAACCGCATCGGTCAGAACCTGGTGCGGAACTCGGATGCGAAGGTGCCATTCACCATCAAGGTGATCGATACAGACGAGGTCAATGCCTTCGCCCTGCCCGGAGGGTTCTTCTACGTGAATTCAGGACTGATCCTGGCAGCCGACAATGAAGCAGAGCTGGCAGGTGTGATGGCGCACGAGATCGGCCACGTAGCCGCCTGTCACGTGGCCCGCGAGCAGACCCGGGGAAACATCGTTAATCTAGCCAGCATTCCGCTGATCTTTGTGCCCGGTGGCTGGGCTGTTTACGAAGGAACACAAGCCGCGCTGGGTATCGGTGTGCCGCTGACCTTCATGAAGTTCTCGCGCACCTTCGAGGCGGAAGCCGACTTCCTGGGAATGGAATACATGTACAAGGCGGGATACGATCCGCAATCGTTCATCTCATTCTTCGAGAAGATCGAAGCCCAGGAAAAGAAGAAGCCCGGAACTCTGGCCAAGGCATTTGCCTCTCATCCTATGACGCCGGATCGGGTTGCCGCGGCGCAGAACGAAATGCGGACTGTGCTGCCTCCGCGCGACGAGTACATCGTGAACACTTCGGAATTCGATCAGGTTAAGGGGCGGCTGGCTTCGCTCGAGAACCGGCACAAGGTGCAGAACGATAAGGACAACAAAGATCGTCCAACCTTGCGGCGCGCTACGGCCGACAACCCCTCGTCGGGTAGCGGCAGCGGGAACGGTTCTTCGGGCAACGGACAATCCGATGACGATCGTCCGACCCTGAAGCGCAGTGACGGATCTGATTCGCAGTCATTCAATTAATTCGAGACCCAGTTTGGAAAAGAGGCTCCCAAGGAAGCGGGAGCCTTCTTGCATTGTGGTTGTCGCCGCTCCGCGGCTCAATTATCTTCCCCACTCCACCGCGGGCTCACGCCCACGGCTAACACAAATGCCGCCGCTGCGCGGCTGGATTGAACCGGTTCCACGCTTGATCTCGCCTATGAGTTGGTCAATGGGCAATAAAAAGGGGCGCTTATCGCGCCCCGTGTATTTCGTCGGAAAGTGAAATCGAACCTACGGCAGCCGCTGCGCTAGCCCCGGCAACGCCTTCATCAAGTCGTTGTAGATGACCACCACCGCAAACAGCACCAGGAACACGAACGCCGTTTGGTAGATACGTTCCTTGATGCGAATGCTGATGTCACGCCGCAAGATCGCTTCAATAAACAGCAGCAGGATGATGCCGCCATCGAGAATCGGTATCGGCAGCAGGTTGAAGATGCCGAGGTTCAAGCTGATCATGGCCATCAGCCCGAGCAGCGGGGTCCAGCCCGGCTGGCGGGCCGCGTCGCCTGAGGCGCGCGCGATGCCGATCGGGCCTTCCATCTGCTTGATCGAAACCTTGCGCTCGATCATCTTCTGCACCAGGTCAACGATCAGCAGCGAGTAGCGTTTGTTCTCCTGGAGCGATTGATTCAGCGCCTTGGCGAAGGGAAGTTTTTCGACGCGCACCGGGCCGGAGATCAGGAAGCCCAGGCGATAGCCCTTCTGCCCGTTCTCCACCGTCTGCACCGGAGTCATGGTGAAGTTGATCGGCTTGCCGTCGCGGATGGCCGTGACCACCACCGGCTTGTCGCCGTTCTGTTGCAGATAGTGGATCAGCGAGAAGACGGAGCGCATGGGCTGGCCGTTGACCGAGGCAATCTCGTCGTTCAGCTGGATGCCGGCTTTCGCCGCCGGCATGTTGGGAACCAGTTCGGTGACCGTGACCGGCTGATCAGGCTGCCAGCCTACGCTGCCGTACTCGTCCGCCCCTTCCGCCTGCGGCTGAATCTGCTTTTGCAGAATGTCCTTGCCGCGCTGGATAGCCACCTCGATCGGCTGCTTGGGGCTGATCATCACCTTGAGAATGACGTCTTCCCAGGTGGGATTCTGCTGGCCATCGATGCGGACGATGCGGTCGCCCTGCTCGATGCCGGCCTTGGCTGCGGGAGAATTATCCAGGACCCAGCCCACCACGGCGGGCTGATCGAAGAACTGGGGGCGCTCGTAGTGCACCATGAACACGCCGGTGAGCAGCCCGATCGCCAGCAGGATGTTCATGGCCGGTCCAGCCAGCGCGATTACGAAGCGCTGCCAGCGCGGATGAGACATGAACTCGTCGTCGGCGCCGCTGCGCGATTCCAGCGGGTTCTCGCCCGCCATCTTGACGTAGCCGCCCAGGGGCAGAGCACTGAGGCGGTAATCGGTCTCGCCCCGGCGGAATCCCGCCAGGCGCTTGCCAAAGCCGATGGAGAATACATCGACGCGAACACCAAAAAACTTGGCAGCGGCATAGTGACCGAACTCATGCACCAGAATCATGATGCCGAGCACGACGGCCATCGAAACCACCGCAACGAAAAACGATTGCATAGACCTCTTTTACTTCGGGGAGTCCGCTTAGTGTCGAACCGGAGTTGCAGCTTTTTGTGGGCCAAGCTTTTCCACCCGGCCTCGCGCGCGCAGGCGCGCATCTGCATCCATTTCCAGCACGTCCTTTACAGATTCTGGGACGCGGGCTGGCGTTTCATCCACCACTGCTTTTATTGTAGCCGGAATGTCCAGGAAGCCAATAGTACCTTCGAGGAAGGCCGCGACCGCGACCTCATCGGCCGCGTTCAGAGCAATAGTCTTAGCACCTCCCGCTTCGACTGCCTGATACGCCAAACGTAAGCAGGGAAATTTATCGAAGTCCGGCGGCTCAAAGTCGAGCCGGCGCAGCTCCTGGACCGGAAAACGCAACTCCGAAGCGATGCGATCGGGATACGTCAGAGCGTAGAGAATCGGCAGCCGCATGTCAGTTACGGAGAGTTGAGCAAGCAGACTGCCATCTACGAACTCGACCATCGAATGTATGGTGCTTTGGGGATGAACCAGCACGCTGATCTGGTCAGGCGGCATATCAAAGAGACGACAAGCTTCGATCACTTCGAAGCCTTTGTTCATCAGGGTCGCCGAATCTATGGTTATCCGTTTTCCCATCTTCCAGGTGGGATGATTCAGCGCCTGCTCGACTGTGATATTCGGGAACTCGCTGGCCGGAGTATGCAGGAACGGGCCGCCGGAGGCGGTGAGCCAGACGCGATGGACTTCCTGGCGGCGGCCACCGCGCATGCATTGGTGGATGGCGTTGTGCTCGCTATCGATAGGCAGCAGCGGCTTGCCCTGGCGGCGAACCTCGGCGGTAATGAGATCGCCGGCCGCGACCAGGCACTCCTTGTTGGCCAGGCCGATGGTCTTGCCGGCTCTGACGGCTTCGTAGGTGGCTTCCAGTCCGGCAACTCCGACGATGGCACTGACCACGAAATCGGCGTCAGGGTGGGTGGCTACTTTGACCGTGCCGGAGGAGCCATGCAGGACCTCGACATCGCCGCTGAAGCCGATGCTCTTCAGCTTCTCGAACAACTGGTCGGCGGCGTTAGCGGTTGCGACGGAGACGATCTCCGGCCGCCAGCGGCGTGCCTGCTCGAAAGCGAGGTCGACGTTGCTGCCAGCTGCCATGGACACGACAGAGAAGCGATCAGGAAATGTCTCGACAATGTTGAGTGTGCTTTTGCCGATGGAGCCGGTGGAACCGAGAATGGCGATGCGTTTCATGAAGGTTGCACTAAGTATTTCACGAATGGGTGAGGGAAGTGCAGGGCCGCGCACTTGGAAAGGGCGGGACAGATTCGCGGTGTGGGTTCGTCGTCTCCCACCCTAGCCAAAGGAAGGCTAGGATGGGGCACCCGGTGCTTGGAAAGGGCGGGATAGATTCGCGGTGTGGGTTTGTCGTCTCCCACCCTAGCCAAAGGCGGGCTAGGATGGGGCACCCGGCAAAGCTGTGTCATCCCGACCGTAGCGAAGCACCCGGCAAACCTGTGTCATCCCGACCGGAGCGAAGCGTAGTGGAGGGACCTGCTGTTCCGCTTTATCGTCGTGTCGCACGCAATTCGAAATTTCTGCCAAGCGCAAAATCGGAGCCCGAAGGGCGGCACAATCGTAGCCCAGCATGCAGCCGCAGGCGGAATGCTGGGTACGCTGGAACCGTGAGATTGAGTCCTGTAGGGACGACAGAACTCCCGTCATGATATTCAGGGCGTGTGAGGAGGATACGAGAAGTACCGGCTCATCCCAGCTACGTAGAAAATCAATCCAACTGGCAGCGCAAACAGAAGGGCATCGATGCGGTCGAGCACGCCGCCGTGTCCAGGCAGCAACGTTCCGGAATCCTTCAACCCCGCGCCGCGCTTCAACGCCGACTCCACCAGGTCTCCAAGTTGCGCAGCCACGTTGACGCAGATCGCGAATAGAGCGACGAACCAAACCGGTGCGAGGATAAGCGGCTGCGTGGCGGGTATCGGGCTGCCAAACCAGTACGTGCGGCCCGTCAAGAGATGCGCGCTGCGCAACCCGCTGGCGATGGGGTTGATGTAGTGAAACAGCAGCAATCCCACAATCACTGCTCCCACAACCGATGCGACCGCTCCTTCCCACGTCTTGCCAGGGCTGATGCGCGGAGCGAGTTTGTGTTTGCCGATTGCACGGCCAACGTAATAGGCAGCGATATCGCCACACCAGACCAGGAGCATCAGGTAGAGCAGATAGAGAGAGCCGATCCAAGTCGCTCGGAACAGTGGGATCAAAACCAAAGTGAATCCGACATAAGGCAACGCCATAAAAGATACGGCTGAATCGCCCAATGATTTGGAGAGCTCGTGTTGCAGAGCCGCGAGCAAGAGAAATAAAGGAACCAAGAGAACGAAAATTGGCAACACCCAGAACAACACGGCTGGAATTAGATCGGAGCTTCCAGCCGCTCGAGGCGCATCTACCGTTCCCGCTATTGCGACCCCAACCGAAATCGTGAAAAACAGCACGACAAACACATAACCGAGACCCCGCATCGGCCTGTACCCGGTCGCCTCCGCAATATCGAAGTACTCCCGCGCGGCCAGCAGCGCCACGCCCAGCACCAGCAGCGCGAACAGCCACAGTGGCGCCCGGAAGAGCGCAATCACAACTATGGGAACCAGGATGACCGCGGTGAGAACGCGCTTCACGCAGAGAGTCCGTTATCGCTGATCAGGCCGCCGAAGCGTCGCTCGCGCTTCTGGAAAGCCTCGATGGCTTCCAGCAGATGGGTGCCGCGGAAGTCAGGCCACAGGGTTTCGGTGACGTAGATCTCGGCGTAAGCGACCTGCCACAAGAGGAAATTGCTGAGCCGCATCTCGCCGCTGGTGCGGATGACTAAGTCGAGTTCGGGCAGGCCCTCGGTGTAGAGATGCCGCGCGATCGACCGCTCGTCGATCTTCAAGTGCTCGATGCCGCCGTTGCGCGAAGCTTCACGCACCAGCGAGTTGAAGCAATCGACCAGTTCGGTGCGCGAGCCGTAGTTAAGCGCCAGGGTCAGCACCATGCCGGTGTTGCGCTCGGTCATTTCGCGCGCCCAGGCCATACGCTCCTGCACTTCCTGGGGAAGCTCCTGCTGCCGGCCAATGTATTGCAGCCGGATATTGTTTTCCATCAGCGTGGGCAGCTCCATCTTCAGGTAGCGGCGCAGCAAATTCATCAGGAAGGATACTTCAGTCTTGGGGCGTTTCCAGTTTTCGGCAGAGAAGGAATACAGCGTCAGGGCCGGAATGTTCAGGCGCGCGGCGGTCTCGACGGTAGAGCGCACGGCAGCCACACCGGAGCGGTGTCCCGCGATACGGGGCAGGTGGCGGCGCTTGGCCCAACGGCCGTTACCGTCCATGATGATGGCGATGTGGTGGGGCAGCCGCTCCGGATCGAGGCGGGCATAAATCTCAGCCTCTTTGCGGTTCAGCCCAGCGGGCACTTGTGCGCGCAAAGCATACCTCTAACCATCCTTGAAAGTAGCACACAGCAAAGGGGGTTGCAATGAAAGCTGAAGCATTGTTCCTAGGTTGGGAAACGAGTGAAAAATGTTATGTGCACGCCTCGGGATACATAGGAAGGAAGCGCGAAGCCTTCAGCGGACGGATCGGTTTTGCGCGGGAGAAATGAAAATGCCGAAGCCTAAGCTCCGGCATCCTGAACACGATTTAGCCGACCGCGAGTAGCCCGCATGAACGGGATCCGTGGCGGAACCAACAAGAAAGACTTAACCTGCCGGCTTCCTAGGCCGTACGCCGCGGATGCAGGACCATGTCCTTTACCTGCGTGAGCACACTCGATAGTTGCATGGCGTTCAACTTGGAGGTGAACTCCACCAGTTCGGCCAGGAAGGGATCGGCCATGAGTTCGTTGATCTCCTCTTCACGTGAAGGCGCGCAACCCACCAGCAGGTCGGGCACGGTCACTTCCAGCGCCGCCGCCAGCCGGGCCAGCGAAGACAACGTGGGAATAGCTTTCTCGTTCTCGATTTTCGAGACGTAGGTGCGCGGCACTCCCATGCGCAAGGCGAGCTGGCGCTGGCTTAAGCCGCCGCGCTGCCTCAGGCTGCGGATGGCTTTGGCTACCTGGATCTCAGAACGACTGGAAGGTTCCGCTTCCACCACGGGCATCTGCTGCGCAAGGATAGGCTCGGGCTCGTCCTCATCCAGAGACGTGCGGCACCGGCGGCAAAGATTGTTGACGGTTTTGAACTGGACGAGATGGCAATGGTCGCATCTCACCACGTCCCGGGCATCCACGGGTGCGAGAGTTGTAGCCATGCAGGTTGCGAAGTGCCAGAGCGGGCACATCAACAGCTTACGGGTACTTTCAGGCATTCCTCTGCTAGAGTCAAGGACATTGTCGGGTGAAACCCGGGTAAGTTGTGCAAAACCCAGCACCGCTCCCAGGATAGGCGGAAGAAACCCGGCGAAATTCAGGAGAAACACGCAATGAATCGTGAGGACGGGTGGTGTTTACTAACTGAGTTCACCCAGTCAGAAAGTTTGCGCAAGCATGCGCTGGCGGTGGAGGCCTGCATGCGTGCCTATGCCGGCAAACTGGGCGGCGATGCGGAGGTTTGGGGGCTGGTCGGCCTGCTGCACGACTTTGATTACGAGAAATATCCCAGCGCCGAAGACCATCCTTTTCGAGGCAGCGAGATCCTGAAGGAGCGCGGGTATCCGGAAGAGTTTCGCCGCGCCATCCTGTCGCACGCCAGCTACTCCGGGGTGCCGCGGGAGTCGGCCATGGAGAAAACGTTGTTTGCCTGCGACGAGCTGGCCGGGTTTATCACCGCGACGGCGCTGATCAAGCCGAACAAGTCGCTTGCCGAAGTGGATGCAAGGTCGGTGCGCAAGCGGATGAAGGACAAAGCCTTCGCGCGCTCGGTAAGCCGGGAAGACATCATCACCGGGGCCGCCGACCTGGGCATCGATCTGGACGAGCACATCGGGTTTTGTATCGAGGCGATGAAGACCGTGGCCAAGGGGCTGGGCCTCGAGGGAACGGTCGCGACCAGCCAGTTCAGCGATGGATAGGCATTTCCGGATCGCGAGTGCGCGGACACGGCGTCCGCCTATCGCTCTCCGCCAATTTTGCCTATGGCGTCCCCGTGGGACTCGGGTTTTAGGATGTCTCACCCACCGCTGAAGCGGTGGGCTTTCTTGTGTCATCCCGCTTCGCGGGATTCTGGGTCTGCTTGGTTTACCGCGCCGCTGCCCCAAGAACGCCTGTCCGGTCTATGGCCGCCCGGAGCTAACAATGATCTTACTGGTAAGATTACGTGTGATTCTTACCAGTAAGATCATTTTAGGATTTCGACCGGCCTTACCGGCTTCGGCAGCCGGTTATTCGACGATGGTGTAGGGCGGCGCGAATTCCGGCACCCCGGCATGACGCCCGGCCATCCAGCGCAACACGTACACCACTTCAGGATTGCTGAGGCCGCCGGTTATGGCGTTGGGCAGGACTTCCAGGATCGCGTGAGCCAGAGGGTCCTTGTAGTAATCGATATCCGGCTCGATCCTCACGCAGGAGACCCCGTCGATTACCTGCTTGTCGCCTTCATGAAAAGTAAGCTGCACATTGGCTTCGCCGAACTGAATCTGCTTCCAGCTGGCGGTGGCTCCGGGATGCAGCAGCCAGGGAGCCAGCTCAGGAGCGAATTCTCCCTGCGCCTCCGCCAGGCGCACCTCGTCAATCAACTGCACGTCGCAATAGGCGAAGAAGCGGTCCTGCGCCAAAGTGTCATCCCAGATGATCTGCTTGAGATAGTCAAGCGGCGTGCCGTCGTGAAGCGCGATCTGCTGCATGGCGGTGGTGATGTTGAGCAAGGCAGCTAAAGACTTGGGCTTGTTCTCCAGCAGGGCTTCGTAACGCGTCTTGCCGGCAGCATCGTCAACTCCGCTGGCAAGAAACGGCAGCGTGTGTTTGATCACGTCCCAGGAAGCGTCGGCAAAGTTCAATCCTGGGTCGCTGGGAATCAGCATCAGGTCGACAACCGCCGGTCGACTGGGCGATAGTTTGACCGGAGTGAAGCCTGCCTGCTGGTAGCCTTTTGACCAGATCAGAGCGGTGTAGTTGTCGCCGAAATTGTCATAGAAGGGTAGATCGGTCAGCCGCAGCGACGAAGCCTGCATTTCCCTGTCAAACAGCTTTTTCGCATTGCCATCGGTGATCTGAAACAGAATGTCAGCGCCCGCGGGAAACAGCCGGCGGGTTCCATCGAAAACATTGATGAGCAGTGTAGACGTGGCCGATCCGGGGGAAGCTGCCGTTGCCATATTGCCTCACAGTTTGTCTGCGAACCCATTGGGGCCGGTTACCTGATGTGGGGATGCTAAACAAATTTCCGTGGCCTAATTGTCGCAGGAACGGCGGAGAGAAAAACCCAATATTTCTTGAATATTCGATGACGAAGGGCGGCATTTGCGAGGCAGCAAAAAGGCGGCCCGTTGCGGCGGGCCGCCTCACTTGGAGTTTCTGATCCCTGAATCAGAAATCCCCAAAGCTGACTGACTTAACCTACTGAGCTGCCGTAGTTGCAGCGCCTGCTTCCGACAGCTTCTGCACATGATTCTGGATGCGCGTCAGCTCCTGCTGCCGCAACTGATCAGCCTTCGCCTTCTGATCGGCGGTCAGTATGGTGTTGTAGATCTGGCTGTGGAGGGAGGCCTTCTGCACGATCATCTGCGACATCAGTTGCGCCTGCTGGTTAGCCAGCGCCTGCACCTTGGCCTGATCGAATGCGCCGCCGCTGGTGGCCGTGATCATGGCTTCGCGATTTTGCGCCATCTGGAGCATTAGCGGGCGCATGGTGGTGCGCTGGGACTGCATGAGGGTTTTGATTTGCGCCTTCTGGGCATCCGTCAGGTTCAATTCCTTAGCCAGGTAGGCCATATGTCCGTGACGATGTCCGCTCCATGTGGCCGCGGGGGAGTTTTCGTCGGTTTGTTGCGCGAACGAGAGCATCGCGGTTCCGCAAAGCATGATCGCCAGCAACGCAACGGCAACGCCCCAAAACTTGGTCTTCATTTTGTGTTTCTCCTTCTCGACAGTTCGTCTGTCACAGATTGAAACCCCGGCTTCGGGGAAGTTACGGTTAAGTCTGGTAACGCGAACGTAAACTTTTGTGAAAAAGCGGGGCTCACGTGGCCTCTTAGCAACCTATTCGCCTGCCTGTACACAATTGCCTGTCAGAGAAGAGAAAGTTCCGAAGAATTATGTATTCCGGTAGTGCTGGCCTTCAGCCAGCGTTTCAGGCCTTGTTTATCGACCCGAACCGGCTTCACAGTTTGCTGAAAAAGTCGCGAAAGCAGATTCCTCGTGGGCTGAAGCCCACTCGGAATCACAAAAATAAAGGACTTGTACGGCGCACCTGAAGGTGCGCCCCTTCAAAGACGGATCAAACTCGAGTTTTTCAGCAGTCTGTTCAGCCGGCGGCATATGCGCCGCTATTTGGGTTTCGCAGGCTGTTTCAGTCGCGCCGAATCACACAAAACAGAGCTCGGAGTTTATAGCAGGGAGCACCAATGGGAGATGAGGGCAGGGTTGGGGCGATGCGGCGACTTCGCAGGGGCTGAAGCCCGCTTTGCTGCTTCTGTACGGCACGACCAAGGTCGGGCCCTGATACGAATCAAATCAACTCGAACTTGGGTTAGGGTACTCAGTAGCTGGCGCAATGCGACGAACATAAACATTTATGTTCAAAAACAAACGCCACGGCGAACCGTGGCGTTGCTCGTTGTCAAGAGACCTCCGATTGATTCCCTCAGCGGCTGAAAGCCGCCTTCGAAGATTTCAAATTACGGACGGTCTGAAGACCTTCCCCTTCAAAACGCGGCCAAAGCCAGCTCCTCCGAAGAAGTAACCGATTACGTCAATCAGCGGACCGGCGTCACGACCGCCGCGTTGCGGGCCGCTTCTTTGGCACGGTCGCTGGCCCGCTCAGCTTCCCCAACCTCATCGAGTTGCAGGTGCTTGGTTTCGGGAGAGTACAGCAGGCTGACGAAGGTCATGATCGCTCCGATGGTTAATACCACCGCCGGAGAGAGCCAGGTGTCCTGGCCTTCAATGGAGTGGATGAAGGGAATCTTGTGCGCCCAGAGTACATAGAGCGGGAACCATGCTCCAAGAATTGCGCCGGCCGAGTAGCCGAAGCCCACGCCAGCCGCGCGCCGCTTGGTGGGGAAGCGCTCACACAAGTACGCCGGAACTACGCCCCAAGCCAGTTTCAGCATGCCGGCCATGCACGTCCCGAGGATGGCCATCTTGATGTTGCGCTGAAGCGCTGCATGGTAAAGCACGTAGTAAACCGGGACACCGAAGACGATAAGAAAGACGCAGTACCACTGGGTCAGGATCTTGCGCCCGGTCTTGTCCGATATCCAGCCGTAGAAGTTATACCCGAGGAAAGACAGGAACAGCGCAAATCCATAGATCAGGCTGTAGGTTGTGGTGTTGAAACCACGACCGTCCAAGGTAAGGATCTTGGGTAGGAATCCATAGACTGAGTAGTCGGTCAGAAACAGACCGGTCATGAAGACAAACACTTGCAGGAAATCGAAAACTTGGGGTGCCTTGAACAAGCTGAAGAAGGGAGCCTTCTCAATCTTTCCTTTGGCCTTGGCCTTCTCGAATTCCGGTGATTCCTGAAGGTTGCCGCGAATATAGAGAGCCAGGAAAACCGGAATGACGCCGGTCATGAAGGCAATACGCCAGCCGTACTGAGCCAGCACAGCTTTGGTGGTGAAGTAAGAAATGCTTGCGAAAACCAGCGACGCCAACACGTAGCCCAGGGGAAATCCTGACTGAATAAATCCGCTGACCGCTCCCCGGCGGGCTTGCGGGGCATACTCGATGGCGAAGGTGTGTCCTACCGCATACTCTCCGCCGAAGAAGCAGCCCATGAAGAACCGCAAGAGGCAATAAAGAACATAGGCGGTCACGCCGATCTGAGCGTAGGTGGGAAGGAATGCGGAAAGCACCGACATCACGCCGACGCCGCCGATAGTGAAAATCAAAAGGAAGCGGCGACCGATTTTGTCAGCATAAGCTCCAAAGAACGCTGAACCCACCGGCCGGGCGGCCATGGTGATGGAGTATCCCAGCACTACCGCCAGGTATTGCCAAAGGAGACTGCCTTTGGGGGAAGTGAAGATCTTGCCCAGGATGGGAGCCATGACGATGACCATTGCCATGTCATAGGCGTCCAGCATGAAGCCCAGAAATTGGGACGTCATGGCCATCTTGGTTTCTTTAGAAAAGTGTTGCTGCTCCGGCATTGAGAACTCCTCGAAGAGAATGGGCCGCGATGGAGCCTAGTGTTAGCACAACAGGCAATCAGAACTTGGCGACGCCGGTCACAACTCGATGTGATGACACCCGGCAAAGGCGGTTCTGAGCGAAGATGCCGTTATCAACCGTAGAGAAGAAAACTAGCGGAACCTATACCGCCGATTCAAGACCGATGTGCGCCTCCTCCCACCTAAGTTGCAGTTCTTGTGTGAAAGTGTTCTTACAATTTTGAGTTAAGCCGTAACCCTGTATTTAAAGGCTTGGATGGTAGGTTCTTTCGGAAATATCACGAAAAATTGTGCGGTAACTCACAATCGGACGTGAGCTACGTCCGCCAGCCTCATCCTGCTTCTCCCTTAAAGTCACGCCCGAGGCCAATTCACGGATGGAGCCCCATGACGTGGGCCCAGCGGCAGGCAATCCATCTGAGGAGAATGGCACTAACTCCTGGAGGCGAAGATGCGAATGTCTTTGCGTAACCCGGCACTAGTTTTAGTTGCTATCGCATGTCTTCTAGTGCCGATGCTACTGGCGGCAGCAGACTCAAGTGCGAATACAGCAGAGCCCACGAGCGCGGCAGTGGCTGCACCAACACCCGGCGGAGCCAGTATGGCCCCCGCTCTTAATCCAAGTCTGGTTGATCTACTGGTAAAAAAAGGCGTCCTGACCAGCACGGAAGCTAACAGCTTACGGAACGCTTCCGGCACAGCAGGGATGCAGCAATTACTTCTTTTGCTCAAGGCAAAAGGGGTTGTGAATGACTCAGAGGTAGCGGAGTTGAAGACGGCTGCCGACGCAGAGGCCAGCCATGCGGTCATCGACGCCGAGTCGGACTCCATGCAGAGCGCGAGTCTCACCTCGCAATCGACGCAACCCAAGCCCCCGGCTCCGACCGGTCCCAGCGTTATTCCGGCCATCGCGCCGGTGCGGGTGCTCTCGCTGGATCCGCCGGCGAAAGACAGCATGGCGGGTGGGTTCAAGTTCCCTTCCGGCGCTCGCGTGATTCCCTACGGCTTCATCAAGGCCACCGAAGCGTATGACTCACTCGATCCAACGGGTGATGATTTCCCGCGTCCCGGCTTTAGCGCCGCCGACACCGGCCCGAACAAGAATCCCGAATGGCACATGAAGGCGCGTGCTTCGCGCGTCGGTGCGAAGTTCGAATGGCCTGACATTTCCAAGAACATCACGGTCACCGGTCAGATCGAAGGCGACTTCGAAGGCAACTTCAGCCGCGCCGATAACCGCAACGTATCCAGCATCCGCAGCAATGCTTTCTCGCTGCGCCTGGCTTACGGACGCATTGACTGGGCAAAGAGCCCTAACACGGACATCTTCTTCGAAGCCGGACAAGACTGGACGATCTTCGGCTCCAGCGCTTTGATGAATCTGTTCGAGACATCGTTCTACGGTGCGTATTGGGGCAACGTGTACGAACGCTCTCCGCAGATGCGGTTAGGGTTAGTACAGAAGTTGGGCGGATCGCGTGATTGGAAGCTCTCCCCCGAGTTTGCCATCATGATGCCGTCGGAAGGCGACCTGCCGGCCGACAGCACGACCTGCACCATCACCGCCCTGAACAAAGCCACTACCTGTACCGTAGTTGACGGTACGGCGAACCAGCTGGGATACGGCGAACGGCAAGGCGCAGATTCAGCCAAGCCTGAGCTGGAATCCAGAGTCGTGTTGCAGTTCCAACTGGACAAGGCTCCGGGCGTAGTTCCCGCCCAGATTCTCTGGAGCGGCTTCTACAGCGGACGTCAGGCGACCATTCTGGCTTCGGCTGTACCGGCTGCCTATAAGGCGGACTTTCCGGAGGGCGCCAACATCAACAGCAACGGCTACGGCAATCAGATCGCAATTTCACTTCCCACCCGCTGGGCAACCGTTGTCGCCAGCGGCTATATGGGATCGGACCTGCGATTCTTCTTCGGTGGCCAGACCTTGTCGTACTACAACCAGTCGCACGGCTTGACGAATACCGCTACCGGCTTTTCCGTGGACAACAATCCGGCGGTGTTCGGAACCAACGCGGCTGGAGTAGCCACGGTGGCTCCGCAATTGCCGGCTCGCGGTTACGGTGGATTCGTGCAACTCGGATTCCCCATCTCGCGCTGGTTTAACGCTGAGCCAAAGGGCAGAAATGCCGGCTGGCAGGCTTATGTTGAATACGGCCTGGATGCCGCGAATGCTAATGACTTCTACATTGCGAAGGACATTGGCGCCAGCGGTGCTGGTCCCATCAAGAGCAATCTGAAGGCTGTCACGGTCTTCTACAAGATGAATCCCTGGGTACAGTTTGGCTTCGAGGAAAGCAACTACACGAGCTACGCTGTCCCCAACGACAGCGGCCTGTGCACCACCAAGGTCGCCGGCAAACCCACTTGCACCTCAACCGATTGGCGTTCCGAGTTTGGACCTGTCTTCACGTTCTAAAACTCGAAGGTCGTAACTCTATAAGGGCGGCCCGCGTAAGCGAGTCGCCCGTTTTTCTCACCTGGCGAGGCATGAGCAATCTTCTGGGGCTAAAGCTGACACACTCGTTGACGGACGAATACCGCGCCCCTAAGATGAGCAGCATAGCTGCTGCCAAGGAGATTCCCCTAGTGCGTAAAGCTATCCTGTTGTTTTTAGCCCCGCTGATTTTCGCGGTCTGTCTTCAGGCGCAGTCGGGCAGTTCTTCCTCAGGCAAGAATTCGGATCTAACTACGCTACAAGGCTGCCTGAGTACTTATCTGGACCACTACCTTCTAACCGAGATCACCGGGACCACACATCAACTGGAAGGCGCGGCTGGCAAGCTCGGTCACCAGGTCGGACACCAGATCGAAGTTACCGGCAAGCCTGGTATCAAGACCATCGACGCCACAATTGCTGGCGCAGGATCGGGAGTCGTCGAGCAGCCGGTATTTCAGGTAAAGACGGTGAAACGCATCGCGGACGCCTGCGAAATCACCCGCTAGATTTAGGTCGCCAGGATTTTGAATTGCGAACATAATCTTTCACGTCAAGGAGGTTGCTAGTGCGCAAAACACTGTTACTTACCCTTCTGTTCCTTCTGTCGGCCGCTGTCCTCTATGGGCAGGACGCCGGTAAGACCGCCGCGAAAACATCTGGACCGACAACCATTGAAGGTTGCCTGCACTATACCGACAGCCACTATAGACTCACGGATGACAGTGGTAAGACTTACCAACTTTCTAATGAAGCCAACCGGCTCACTCACTTTGTGGGTAAGCGCATCCAAGTTACAGGCATGCCGGGAACGAGAACCGTGGACACCACCTCGCAAGGACTCGAGTCGTCGGTTGCTGAGCAGTCGGTTTTCAAGGTAAAGACGGTTAAGGGTGCGTCAGGCACTTGCCAGAAATAAGTTTGGCAGGCGGCTAATTTTTGTGCCAGTCGTACGATCGGCTACTAGCCGGCCGGATGCGGCTGGCTCGCACCTATCCTGAGTGCGCACAGCTATTGAGTGGGCTAGGCTGTTTTCCCGATCGCGGGCTCGAATGCGCGAGCAGACAGGCCCGCATCCTTTCGTTCGTAGCCATGCAGGTGATGCGGACAAGCCGGCTTCGGTTCGTAGCGCCCGTGCTATTGGCGGCATCGCTGCTCGCGCACGCCCAACAACTCGCGCCCGGAACCGTCTTGCCTGTACGACTCAACTCCAGCCTCGATGCACGCCGTGCTAAACCCGGCCAAAAGATAAGCGGCACGATCATGCAAGACATCCCGCTGCCGGACGGCGAGAGAGTTCCTGCGGGCACACCAGTGCTGGGGCACATCGTGGACTCTCATCCGGCGACTGGCGCGGGTCCTTCCACCCTGGCCATCGCCTTCGACGAAATCGTTATCAAGGGCCGCTCCATCCCCGTGGCCACCCATCTTCGTGCGCTGGCGTCCACTAGCGACGTGTTTGAAGCCACCATGCCCACGAACTCCTGGGACGATTACGGAACCTCAACCAGCGACTGGAATACGATTCAGGTGGGAGGCGCCGGAGTCTATCGCGGGAACGGGCAAGTGGTGTCAGGTGACCAGGTGGTAGGAAGATCGACCGATTACGGCGCTGTGACTGCGAAGCTGACTGCGCCGCCAGGATCCGCCTGCCACAGCGACCAGCGCGAACAGGCCCTATGGATATTTTCGCCGTGGGCCTGCGGCGTGTACGGCATCGACGGTTTGAATATCGCGAATGGGGGACATGCCGGACCGGTCGGCGAAATTCAACTGCAATCATCTCGCGACGTCCATGTGTCGGGAGGAAGCGGCTGGCTGTTGCGGGTCGAGTCCCAAGCGTCCAGGTAATTCGCGTTCGGCGCGGCCGGAATCACCGTACCCAATTCCGTATCCAATTCCGTATCAGGACATTCCCCAGGCGGTCCAACAACCACCCAACTGTGCCATCGGTCACAAACCGTTGTGACCTACCTCCGCGTAGCCGGCACCCCCCTGTTCTAGAGTCAAAGCAGGCGCTTACGCCGGCGCGCTCGCTTTCCCCGGCGTACTTTTGCGCTCATTTTGGTGAATTGCCAGAAGTCGAAGGGAAGAAAAATGGCTGCAACCCTCGTCGCCCCCGCCCAAATGTCCTCGGAAGAAATTAAGTCAGCACTTGACGGCCTGGTTCCGGGCCATCGCGTCCTGATACGGCCGATCGAATTGATCGCGTGCGCCTCCGACGCCAGTTTCTACCGGCTGGTCCCCAAAGCGGTGGTGCAGACGCAGGGATTGGAAGAGATTCGCGCCCTCTTCGCCTTCAGCCAGCACACCGGAATTCCGATGACCTTTCGTGCAGCCGGCAGCAGCCTGTCGGGTCAATCAGTCACCGACGGACTGCTGGTGGAAGTTGCACGCAACTGGCGCGATCTGCAGGTTGAGGAGGGCGGAAAGAAAATCAGGCTACAGCCCGGAGTCATCGGCGCGCGTGCCAATCAGGCACTGATACCTTACAAAGCAAAGATCGGCCCCGATCCGGCATCCATCGCAACCTGCACCATCGGCGGCATCCTCTCCAATAACTCCAGCGGCATGTGCTGCGGCGTCGAGCAGAACGCCTATCACACCCTACATTCCATGAAGTTCATGCTGCCGTCCGGAACCGTTATCGACACGTCACTGCCTGATGCCGACGAGCAGTTTCACGCACGCGAGCCGCAACTGGCGCGCGGCATTCTGGAGCTTAAAGCGAAGCTGATGTCGAACTCCGCGCTGCGCGAGCGGGTGCGCAGCAAATACCGGATGAAGAACACCACCGGCTACTCGATCAACGCATTTCTTGATTTCGATCGCGCCGTGGACATCTTCCAGCACGTGATGGTCGGCTCCGAAGGGACGCTGGCCTTCATCGCCGAAGCGGTGTTGAACACCGTTCCCGACCTTCCGGTGAAGTACACCGGGCTGCTGCTGTTTCCCGATCTCTATGCCGCCGCGGCCTCGATTGTGCCGCTGCGCGAAGCTGGCGCGAAGGCATTAGAAGTAATGGATCGTGCTTCGTTGCGCTCGGTCGAAGACAAGGCTGGTGTTCCGTCGTCGCTGCGCGCTTTGCCCGAGGGCGCTGCCGGACTGCTGGCGGAGTTCCAATCGGCGAACGAATCAGACCGGACCGTGCTGGAGAAAGTTGCGGCTGACGCTTTGGGCGGACTCAAGTTGTGCGAGCCGGCCAGCTTCACTCACCTCGCCAAAGAACAGGCGCTGCTGTGGAATATTCGCGCCGGCATGTTCCCTTCGGTAGGCTCGGTACGCAACAGCGGTACCACCGTCATCATTGAGGATGTCGCGTTTCCCATCGAGACCTTGGCCGACGCGGCGCACAGTTTGACGGACCTGTTCCGCAAGCACGACTACGGTAATGCCATCATCTTCGGCCACGCCAAAGACGGCAACCTGCACTTCGTCATCACGCAAAGCTTCAACGACCAGAAGGCGATCGATCAGTATGCCCGCTTTATCGACGATGTGGTGGAACTGGTGGTGGGCCGCTACGACGGTGCGCTGAAGGCGGAGCACGGCACCGGCCGCAACATGGCTCCCTTCGTCGAGACCGAGTGGGGCAGCGATGGCTACGAAATCATGCGGCGGCTGAAAGAGCTTGCCGATCCGGCGAACCTGCTGAATCCGGGCGTCATCATTAACCCGGATCGCAAAGCCCACTTGCAAAACTTGAAACAACTGCCATCGGTCGAGCCTGAAATCGATAAGTGCATCGAGTGCGGTTATTGCGAACCGAAATGTCCCAGCCGCGATCTGACGCTGACCCCGCGGCAACGCATTGTGGTACGCCGCGAAATGGCGAGGTTGCAGGAAGCCAACGGCAACAACGGAAAAGCCGCGCCCGCCAACGGTAACGGGAACGCAAGCAGCGCGAAGGCGCTTTACGCTGCGCTCGACAAAGAGTTCCCCTACATGGCTCTCGATACCTGTGCGACGGACGGGCTTTGCGCAACCGCGTGCCCGGTCAGCATCGACACGGGGCAACTGGTGAAACGCTTCCGCAATGTCCGCGCTTCGGCTGGTGCTCACAAGTGGGCGGAGCGCATCGCCGGCAACTTTGCCTTGACCGAGCGAGTGCTGCGTCTGGCTCTGCGAGCGGGACACGCGACGGAAAAAGTGATTGGTGCGGAAGGCATGCGTTCGTTGACGCGCAGCATGAAGCGCTTCGTGGGAGACAGCCTCAGCGAGTGGATGCCCGACACCCCGTATGCTGCCGGTCCGGTGCCGAAGGCGCAGAAAGCCCGCGCGCAAGCCGTGTATTTTCCGGCGTGCATCTCTCGCGTGATGGGCCGGCTTCCGGGCGAGCCGGACGATCGCTCGTTGATGGAAGTCATGGTTGACTTGTCCAGCCGCGCCGGAGCTCCGGTCTACATTCCGCGCGACATAGCAGGAACTTGCTGCGGAACACCCTTCTCCTCGAAAGGCTTTACCCGGGCGCACGCCATCACGGTCAACGCCGCGGTGGAGAAATTCTGGAAATGGTCGGAGCAGGGAAGGCTGCCTATCGTGGTCGACACCAGCCCCTGCACCTATGGCTTCAGGAACGCCCGGCCTTATCTGACCGCCGAAAATCAGGAACGCTTCGACCGCATGAAGTTCGTCGACTCCATCGAATTCGTTCACGACGAACTGCTACCCAAACTGCCCATCAAGACGAAATCGCATTCGGTCGCGCTGCATCCGGTGTGTTCAGTGACGAAGATGGGAATCGCCGGCAAGCTGGAGGCGATCGCACGCGCGTGCAGCGACCAGGTGACGATTCCGCTGGATGCCGGCTGTTGCGCTTTTGCTGGCGATCGCGGATTCCTGGTTCCCGAGCTGACGCAGGCGGCGACCAAGCGCGAAGCGGCTCAGGTCAAGGCTTCGCACTCCGACGAATGTTATTCCAGCAGCCGCACCTGCGAGATTGGAATGACTCGCGCCACCGGCCAGATCTACCGTTCCTACATGTACCTGCTGGAGAAGGCAACGCGCTAAGTTCGCGCGGTTGCGACTCTGGGCGCGGCATGGATGATCCTGCGAGTAAAGTTTGTCCTAAA
>CAWCMU010000035.1:0-21468 GCA_963796695.1 uncultured Acidobacteriaceae bacterium
TTGGCATTTAGCCGTCAGCTCTCGCCGTCAGCGCCAACACTGCTTTTTTTGTCGTCCTTAGCGGAGCGCAGTGTAGCCGAGGGATCTGCGGTTGCTCACCCTTGCGATGAATCGGGCTTTGTTTAGGCTCACCGGGACTTAAGGCCATGCGAGACTAAAACAGATGCCAGGGCCTAACAACCAAATACTAAGAGCTAAGAGCCAACTGCTAACTGCTAAGGCTGCTTTTCACGCATTCTGCCGATTCGGCTGGTTCGTTTTTGTTAATTCACCCACCGCCTGATTCCAGGTAACAATCCACGGCACCAGCAGCGAGTACAGCAGTCGCGCTCCCAACTGGCGGACAGTCGCGTGCCTGCCGAAGCTGCTCCAATCGAGCCGGAAAGCGAAATAAAGTCTCGAGCAGAAGCACCGCAGCCAGCGGTATCGTCGTTCGCGGAAGCAGGACGACCGCAACGATCTCGGCTAAGCAACGCAGCACGGCGCGTATCAATCGCGGCCGGCGCGTGCCCAGAACTCCATCAGCCACACCGTATCGAGCCATCATTCCCAGAGCGCTGCGAAACGAGTGATGCGGCCGATAAATCGCCTGTGCGCGTTCCGCATAAGCCGGAGAGGTGTACTTCCGCACCAGCAGGTCGAACATGGTGTCTTCGCCGAGGAAACTGGTTTCAGGAAATCCGCCGACGCGTTCCCACAAGCTCTTGCGAAATGCCATGGAGCGGGCGGTGCAAGATTTAGTCGCTGCATCGGCGCGCAGCTTCATGCCGAAAAATGGCGCCGAGGCGATGTCCCAGATCGTCTGATCTTCGGGATCGACGCAGGAGCCGCCCAGGGCATAATCAGCGCTGCCGTCACGGATGGGAGCCGTGAGGCGGTCGAGCCATTCCGGATCGTAGATGCAGCCGGCATCGGCGCAGGCAACAACTTCGGAGGTGGCTGCCCGTATCCCGACGTTGCGGCCGCGCGCGATCGGGCCCGGAGAAGCTTTGAGGTTGCAGGTTTCGTCCCGGATAGCGATCAGGTTGGCGTACTTGGCTTTGGCCGCCAGCAGGCGCTCCCACGTGCCGTCAGTCGAGCCGCCGTCGACGACGATCACTTCCTTGGGAGCGAGCGTTTGTTGCGTAAGCGTGGTGACCAGCCCATCGATATCTTCTACTTCGTTGAGGACGGTCGCAGTTACGCTAACGGACATGCAGAATGCCTGATGTAGTTGCTCGGAGCGGGGATTGATCTCCGAACGCCCTCGGGCGAAGCCTTTCAAGTTCAGTGACTTAACGATTATACCTGCGGGTCAGGCGGCTCACGCGTGTTCTGGATTGGCGATGGTCAGTCCTTTTCGCATTCTTTGCTTGCAACTCGTCTCCTTTGCCGGAACTCCGGCTGCGTCGTCCCCGTATGTACCAGAGTCGGCGATTTTCGTAGAGGCGACAGGAGGCAGTATGGCACGTCGTGTTTCAACGCCCATTAACATCGCTGGAGTTCTCGGAGGCGCATTGCTCGCCTTGATCATGGCCGCTCCGGTTCAGGCTGAAGTGACGCAGGACTTCCACAAGACCGTTCCGCTATCCGCTGACGGGCGCGTTTCGCTGGTCAATATCAATGGCAACGTTGAGATCACCGGCTGGGACCGCAATGAGGTCCAGATCGACGCCGTCAAGACGGCCCGTGATCAGCAACGACTGGACGATGCGAAGATCGAAGTCGACGCGAACAGCAATTCGGTCGAGATTCGCACCCGCTATCCGGAACATCGCACCAACAATGATGCCGCTTCTGTCCATTACACGTTGCATGTGCCGCAGAATGCCCGCATCGATAAAATCGAATTGGTGAACGGTTCCCTCGAGGTGCAGAAAGTCTCGGGCGAGATAAATGCCAACCTGGTGAACGGCAAGTTGCGGGCCTCAGACCTCGCGGGTGAAGCCGATCTGGCGACGGTCAACGGCTCCATCGATGCCGATTATTCCTCGCTGAAAAATGTGCGCGGCATCAAGCTGAAATCGGTGAATGGCAGCGTCAATCTCACCTTGCCGCAGTCGCCGAACGCCGATGTCGATGCCAGCGTGGTTAACGGGAGTATCTCGACCGACTTTCCGTTGACGGTCAAAGGGCGTTTCGTCGGCAAGAGCATGTCCGGCACGCTCGGCAGCGGCGGAGTGCACATTGAACTCAGCAATGTGAACGGCGGCATTCACGTTGGGCCGGGACGAGGAAGCTTGTAGATCTTTTTCACCACAGAGGCACGGAGGCACAGAGCAGGCAAGAGACTTGGGCTTACGAGATTGAGGTTTGCAAACTTAGAATTCTCCGTGTCTCTGTGCCTCTGTGGTAATTACGACCGCGGAGACTTAACCTCCGGCTTGCGCCCGATCAGCAGCAGCGCGCCGATGCGCTTGAAGTCGCGCAGTTCGTCCGCATTCTTGAACCACTTGCCGCTGTACTCTTCCGGCGTCGGTGTAAGGTCAGGAATACGCATCGCCCGCGCGTCTTCGAAGCCATGCTCCTTCAGAAGAGCGATGTATTCCTGTTCCGAGCGCACCTGAACTGGAACTTTCAATTCTTCCACCCAGCGCAACGAATAGTGGTTGTCCTCGTACAAATTGATAAGGATGAACAACTCGCCCTTGGGCGCCATCACGCGAAACACCTCGTTCAGTGCGCCGGCTTGGTCGCCGTAGTAATAGAACGATTCCACGGACAGCACTTTGTCGAAGAAATCCTCTTCCCACGGGATGTGCTGAGCTGACCCGACGACGAACATCAGGTTGTCGAATTGCTTCGAGTTCGCACGCGCGCGCCGAATCATTTCATCGGATACATCGACGCCAATCACCTGGCCCGGCCGTTCACCCCCGCCGACCATCTGCGCCAGCAGACGGCTCGCCCATCCCGCGCCGCAGCCCAGGTCGAGTACGCGTTGCCCCGGTTTCAGACCCATCAACGCCAGCGTCTGCTGGGTGATGCTGATGTGGTGGCCCTCCATCTCTTCGCCTTTGCCGGCCTCGGCCCACTCGTTGAACTCGCGTCGCATCTTCTCATCGGTTGTAAGCGTGTTGTTTTCCGTCATTCCTCGTTCCAATTGGTTATTAGCTTTACAGAGTGCTGAAAACTCCTGCGCGTGACAGAGTGCTGTAAAACTCTCGCGTGTAACAGAGTGCTGTAAGACTCCCGCGCGTGACAGAGTGCTGTGAAACCTCCGCGCGTGCTTTGTTCGGGTAGAGCTGGCCTTCAGGCTAGCGTCCCACTTTATTTATGACCCGAGCCGGCTTTCAGCCGGCGGCATAACGCATGTCTGGCAGACTTTTTCAGCAGTCTGTTTAGCCGTCAGCAAAACTTCGATCAAACTTTACGATGCCGATCTGGGGGCTACACAGTTTGCTGAAAAAGTCGCGAAAGCAGATTCCTCGTGGGCTGAAACCCAGTCGGAATCACAAAAATAAAGGACTTGTACGGCGCACCTGAAGGTGCGCCCCTTCAAAGACGGATCAAACTCGAGTTTTTCAGCAGTCTGTGAAGCCCCTCTTCTATTTTATGGCAGCTTGGACGCGGCGCTGAAGCGCCGCTCTACCGGCAAGCTTCGACCCGGTTGCTTGCCACAATCTGCAAAAATCGATCGGCCCGTTGCCGACCGCTAAAAGCTTAAGAGCTAAAAGCGACCTGCCTGCGCAAATCATGTCGGCTCGCACGACCGCTGCCTCTATGTTACAGTCGCGGCAACCGATGGCTCAAACTCCCCGAGTGCCGAAGAACGGCCACGATAATCCGCTGCTGTACTGCCCGACGTGCGCCCGCGAAGTGGACGATCCGCTCACTTGCGGCGACTGTTCGGCGGTCATCTGCCGGGTGTGCGGCACGCCGCTGGAAATGCCCGAAGACCTCGGAATGGGCTAAGTCGCCCTTCAGTTCCAAAATGAAACTTTAAGGCCATTTGTGGCGACCACCAATTTGCCAGACACGGTCCTTCCCAAAGTGCCTCGTAATCGCGCCAGGATGCCCCAGGAACGACGAGCGGGCGGCAGGATGACCGGTGGAGCCTTTCGCGCCTTCCGGAGGCTGTAATCGCCTGCAAACGCAAAGTTCCCAAAAGCGAAAATTGGTGAGATGTGAAATCGTGGTTTCGACAGTATTAAAGATGGTGCGGGAAAAAGCCAGCGCCGCAAGCGCGATATAGTGTCCAGCGCATCAGCGCTGGGTGGTTTGGCGTAAGGAAGGCGAGTGCCGTAGGCACGGCAGATGCCGTCAGTTGCTCCGCGGGCAGGTTCTGGTGCACTAGTACTGCTGCGCTTCCTACTTCACCGCAACATTCACCAGCCGTCCCTTCACCACCAACACCTTGACAATCTCCTTGCCCTCGATTGCGGCTTTGACTTTTTCGTCGGCGAGGGCGAGCTGGCGCACTTCTTCTTCTGCCGCGTCAACGGAGACCGTGATGCGGCTGCGGATCTTGCCGTTTACCTGGATGCCGATCTCCACTTCCTCTTCTTTGGCCAAGGCCGGATCGTACTTCGGCCAGGGAGCGCGCAGGAGTTCGGAAGTTTCGCCCAGCATCTCCCACAGCTCGCGGGCGAGATAGGGAGCGAAGGGCGCCAGCATCAACACCAGATCGCGCTGTGCTTCCGCCAGCAGCCACAGCGGTGCGGCTTCGGAGGGCGCCTCACCCAAGCCGGTCTTGCTGGGATGGGTCTTTTGAACGCTATCTTCGTTGGCGTAAAGCTCGTTGAGCAACTCCATTAAGGCAGAGATCGAAGTATTGAAGTGCCATCTGCCGGCGAAGTCGTCGGTGATGCGCTGAATGGTCTGGTGCAGCTTGCGCTGAATCTTTCGCGCCGCCGGAGACAGCTGCCCATCCCCGCTGGTGCGCCACGCTGGGTCTTCCGGCTTGGCATTGCGGGCGACAAACCGATACACCTTCGACAAGAAACGGCTGATGCCTTCGACGCCGGCGTCCTGCCAATCCAGGTCCCGGTCCGGAGGTCCCCCGAACAGCGTGTACATGCGGGTGGAATCGGCTCCGTAGCGCGCCACCATGTCATCGGGCGAAACCACATTGCCCAGGCTCTTCGACATTTTTGCGCCACCCTTGATCACCATGCCCTGGGTGAACAGGCGCTCGGCTGGCTCGGAGTTGCGTACCACTCCCATGTCGCGCATTGCCTTGGTCCAGAAGCGCGAATAAATCAGGTGCAGAATAGCGTGCTCAACCCCGCCAATGTATTGATCGATGGGAAACCAGTATCCCACAGTGTCAGAGTCAAGCGGCTTATCTGACAAAGTAGGATCAGTGTAGCGATAGAAGTACCAGGACGAATCGACGAAGGTGTCCATGGTGTCGGTTTCGCGCCGTCCCGGTCCGCCGCACTTCGGACACTTGACGTTGACGAACTCCGGAACGTTTCCCAGAGGCGAGCCTCCGGCCAGCGTGATCTCGACGTTCTCCGGCAGCAGGACCGGGAGGTCTTTCTCCGGAACCGGCACGATTCCGCAGTCCGGGCAGTAAATCATCGGGATTGGCGTTCCCCAGTAGCGTTGGCGGCTTATGCCCCAATCCTTGAGCCGAAACGTCACAGTTGCCTTGCCGAAGCCGTGGAGTTCCGCATAGTGTGACATCTTCTCAATGGCTTCCTGGCAGGGCAGGCCGCTGAATTCACCGGAATTAATGAGCAGACTATTTTCTTCGGTAAAGGGCAACACAGGTTCGTCCGGTGCGCCGTCCGGAGCGTCGCCTTCACGCCGAGGCAGAATCACCACCTTGATGTCTAGTTCGTACTTCTTGGCGAACTCATAGTCGCGCTCATCGTGCGCGGGGACAGACATGATCGCGCCGGTTCCGTAATCCAGCAGAACGTAGTTCGCCACCCAGATGGGCACCTGCTGGTTGTTGAAGGGATTGAGCGCGTACTGCTCGGTGAAGACGCCATGCTTTTCGATGGCGCCAATATCGCCCGACTCTTTGGCGCGCCGCTGCTCGGCAATGAGGTCTTCAACTTTGGCGAGCAACTCGGGATTGTTCGCGACCAGGTCGGTCACCAGAGGGTGCTCGGGCGCCAGTTGCAAAGAAGTTGCACCGTAAATGGTGTCGATGCGCGTGGTGAAGACCGTGATCTTGTCGCCCGCCGGGCCGGCCGCTCCATCGAACTTGAAGTCCACCAGAGCGCCTTCGCTGCGGCCGATCCAGTTGCGCTGCATGGTGCGCACTTTTTCCGGCCAGCCGGGCAAAGTGTCCAGGTCGCGCAACAGTTCGTCGGCGTAGTTGGTGATGCGCAAGAACCACTGCTCCAACTCGCGCTGCTCAACTTGCGTATCTTCATGACGCCAGCAGCAGCCGTTAGCCAGCACCTGCTCGTTGGCCAGCACGGTGGCGCATTTCGGACACCAGTTCACCTTGCTCTTCTTGCGATACGCCAGGCCGCGCTCGAAGAGCTTCAGAAAGAACCACTGATTCCAGCGGTAATACTCGGGCAGGCAGGTGGTGACTTCTTTCGACCAGTCGTAGCCAAAGCCCAGGCGCTTCATCTGCGCCTTCATCTTGGCGATGTTGCCCAGGGTCCACTGTTTAGGCGGAGTGTGGTTGGCGATGGCGGCATTTTCCGCCGGCAGACCAAACGAATCCCATCCCATAGGGTGCAGCACGTTGTAGCCCTGCATCCACATGTAGCGCGCCAGGGCGTCGCCGATGGCGTAGTTGCGCACGTGTCCCATATGCAGCGCGCCCGAGGGATAGGGCAGCATCTCCAGAACGTAATACTTCTTGCGCTTGCTGGTGGATGGCTCCGAGCGATAGAGATCGGGAGTTTGCGCCCAGCGGTCGAACCATTTTTGCTCGATGGTTTGCGGGTCGTAGCGTTCGGGACGAACGCCCACCTCGCCATTGACGACTTCTGTCTGTGGACCGCGCGGTGCGGCATTGCTACCAGTGTGCTTGCTTGTGGAATCAGCCATGTCGTTAATTCGTAGAGCGATTGCGGGGTAAACCTTGATTTTACAACCTGAAGCGCAGTTGGACGGCGCCGTGGGTCTTCATTGGATGCGGAAAGGACTAGTGGGAAGCAAGTTCAGGCCGAGGCAAGTGACGATCGGGCAGCAGCTGTGGCAAACCTTTCAGGCCGAGGAGCTTTTCTCGACCAGGCGCTTCAAGGCATTGACGTTCGCGAGATCATCGAGCGGCTCATCGATCGGTGTTTCGGCGATGAAGGCCGCATGCGTCAGCCGCGGATCATTCAACAGCCGGCGAAATGGTTTCAAGCCAATCGTTCCTTTGCCGATGTGCTGATGGCGATCGAGCTTCGAGCCGCGCGCGGCCTTGGCATCATTGCAATGCCAGACGTAGACGTTGCCCAGGCCGACCCTGTGCTCGAGCTGGTCAAGGGTATCGGAATATCCCTGGTCGCTGACCATGTCGTATCCGGAGACGTGAGTATGGCAGGTGTCGATACAAGCGCCCGAGGGAACGTAGTTGCGCAGCAGGTAGAGCAACTCGGCTACCTGCTCGAAGTTGCCGCCGAGAGAAAACTCCGAGCCCGCGGTATTTTCGATCAGGATGCGCAGGCCGGCAGCGTGCAGGCTCAGGCCATCGACCGCCTGCTCGATTGCCCAAGCGGCGCGCTGCAAACCTTCTTCGCGACTGCTGCCGCGAAACGATCCGGGATGCAGTACCAGGAATTCCGCGCAAAGCGCCAGAGCACGTTCCACCTCACCGCGAAAAGCGACAATCGATTTCGCATGGAATTCTGAGTTGCCGCCGGCGAGGTTTACCAGGTAGTTGGCGTGGATCACCAGCGGCTTAAGGTTGTAGCGTTCGCGTAACCGACTCATTTCCTGGCACTGCGCCTGCCCGAGGTCGTACGGTTTCCACTGACGCGGGCTGGAAGAGAAAATCTGGAAAGTATTGCATCCGAGGCGATAGGCTCGCTCGGCGGCGTTCTCCACCCCACCGGCGGTTGAGGTGTGAATGCCAATGCGCCGCGACGTGAGCTTGGGCGGCCGCTTCGAGGCAGGCAGCAGCTTGAGGATGTCCTTCTCTTGTTTGGCAGTCGCTTCCACCATGACATTCTCATTCTAACGATGCCGGCGATTGCATTCGGGTCGTACGGAGCCTGCGTGACCGTGGTCACAGGATTCGCTTTTGAGAGAGCGTACGGTTGTGTCGAGGAAATTGTTGGCGCTCCGATGCCCTGGCCTACGCAACTCCTAATCCGCGCCTTGCAGCTGGTCGGCGGGCGCTTCAAATCCAGCGGGCAAGATCATCTCCAGTTGGGCAGGCGGGGAGAGACCGAGGCATACCTGTATCTACAAAAGCTCGGCTATCGCATCGTGGCTACTAATTTTCGGGTGCCGCAGAATCGCGGCGAGATCGATCTGGTGGGTTGGGACGGCAACGTACTTTGCTTCATCGAGGTGAAGACGCGCACCGACGCCAGCTTTGCACCACCTTCAACCGCTGTGACCCAGGAAAAACAGGAGCACATCGTATCGGTGGCGCGCCGCTACCTGCGCCGGTTGCCGGGCGGCCGGCCACCATCTTGTCGCTTCGACATCGTCAGCGTAATTTCGGCGGGACAAGGCAGAGCACCTGTTCTTACATTGAGGAAGGGCGCATTCAGTTGGGAACAGCGCGACAAGCGGGAACGCCGTTATTGGAGATTCGACGATGACAGTCGCAGGCGGAAACCAACAAGATGAGAGACGCCGTGCGCAGGGCAGAGCGTTCCAGATGACGACAACGGCGACAGGCGAAGCATCGACTGCCCGAAATTGTCGGTGAACCAGAACTCTCCTGCATGTATGATGAGCAGCGTTGGCGGCGCGTCTGTGTGGCAGTTATGGTGAGTTTCCCTATTCCGGGCCCTAGATGCGTGGTTGACGTAGCGGCTGGGGTCGCTCGTTTCGCGGTTCGGCCGCACACTCAAGAATTGGCAATTTGGCATGGAGCCCTGACCGGCGCCATAGAATGGAGCAACACACCATGGTTCGCCTGAAGCAGCTTCTGGCGCTAGTTTTGGTTTGGGGAATTGTGCTGGCGACGTCGCCAGCGACCGCCGCTACCGGCAGCGAAGTTCTAATGCCTTTGCAAGAGGCCCCACCGGCTCCCATCCCGGCCAGCCAGATTGATTCTCTGGTCGCGCCCATCGCTCTCTACCCGGACGCCCTGGTGGCCCAAGTTCTGGCAGCTTCCACCTATCCGAACGAAGTGGTCGAGGCAGACCAGTGGTTGAAGGACCACAGTAATCTCCAGGGAACGGCACTGGTGGACGCGGTTAATCAGCAGCCGTGGGATCCCAGTGTCCAGGCACTCACGCAATTCCCTTCCGTGCTGGACAACATGGCGAACAATCTCTCCTGGACGTCATCGCTGGGCGACGCGTTCTACAACCAGCAGGCCGACGTCATGGCCGCGGTCCAGAGATTGCGGGCGCAAGCTCAAGCCGCGGGTAACTTGAAATCCACCTCGCAGATGACCGTGGTGCAACAGGCTCCGCAAACCATCGTGATCCAGCCGGCGAATCCTCAGGTCGTCTACGTTCCCACTTACAACCCGACGGTGGTGTACGGTACGCCGTACTACCCGCCGGGCTACAGCACGGGAGCGGTGGTAGCCACCGGCCTTATCTCCTTCGGCGTTGGCTTTGCGGTAGGCGCGGCCATGAGCGGCGGCTGCTGCGGATGGGGATGGAATAACTGGAACAGCAACTGGCACGGCGGCACCGTGGTTTACAACCGCAACGTTTACGTTTCGCGCAGCAACGTGTACGCCAACGGCAACCGTTATCACAACGGAAACTGGACTCGACCGGCGCAATACGGCAGCAATAACTACAATCGCAACAACAACAATAATTACAACCGTAATCGCAATACGAACGTGAGCGGCAACACCGTCAACGTCAATACGGGAAACCGCAACAACAACAACATCAACAACAGCGGCAATCGTAACAACGCCAACGTAAATAACGGCAACCGCAATCCCAACGTCAGCAACGCTAATCGGCCGAACCAAAACGCTAGACCGCAAACCACTGCCCCTAAGCCGGCTGCAAACAGCTATCGCGGTTATGGGCAATCGTCCGGCGGGGGAACGAAGACTGGCGCCTTCAGTAACTACAGTTCCGGCGGCAACGCGCGTGCGGAAAGTAGTCGTGGCCGTAGCAGCTACGGCGGCGGAGGCGGCGCGAATCGAGGCGGTGGCGGCAATCGCGGCGGCGGCGGTCGACGCTAACCACATCGGATCGATGCCTAAGGCCGGCGCCGGTCGGCTCCGGAAACGCGAGTTGGAGATTAGCTGATGTTTGCACAGGATAAGAGAGGAATTCCGATGAGATTCCGAGTAATGCTGGTGATTGCTGCGGTGATGGTTGTGGTGATGGTTACGCCGATGGCCTGGGCGCAGGAGCCCGGAGAAAAAACCTTTGCCTCGTCTCAAGAGGCGGGCAAGGCGATGTATGAGGCGGTAAAAACCGATGACAAGGCCGCGATGCTGGCCGTTCTTGGACAGTCTGCATCCGGCGTGGTTGAGTCCGGCGACACCGTGCAGGACAAGAAGAATCGAGACATATTTCTGCGCCGCTTTGAGCAGATGAATCGCTGGGGCACGGAAACGAATGGCGATCAGACGCTCTACATCGGCGCGGAAAATTGGCCGTTTCCTTTCCCGCTGAAGAAAGATGCGTCCGGCCAGTGGTATTTCGACAGCAAAGCGGGATCGCAGGAGATTCTGTTCCGCCGGATCGGCAAGAACGAGATGGCGGCGATTCGCGTCTGTGAGACCCTGGCCGACGCACAACAAGATTATTTCCAGCAGACCCACGACGGCGACACCGTCAAGCAGTATGCGCAGAGATTCATGAGCGAGCCGGGCAAGCAGAACGGGCTTTATTGGAAGACCGATAACGGCCAGCCTGAGAGTCCCATCGGTCCCCTGGTTGCCTTCGCGGCCGAGGAGGGATACGGAGGCAAACACGAGACCCCGCAGGCCTTCCACGGATATTTCTACCGGATACTGACTGGACAAGGTTCGCACGCCAAAGGTGGCGCGAAAAGCTATTTGGTGAACGGGAAGATGACCGGCGGCTTCGCATTTGTCGCCTACCCGGCGGAGTATCGGGTTTCCGGCGTGATGACGTTCCTGGTTGATCAAAGTGGAATCGTCTATCAGAAGGATTTGGGGCCAAACACGGTTGAGTTGGCGAAACAGATGACTACCTACAATCCCGACAAGAGTTGGGTCACGGCGGAAGCAGCAGAAGAAGAGAGCAGTGACGCGCCGTAGTGTTTCGCTGAAGCGGAGGCAGGATTCGAGAACCGGAAGTTCGTTTCGGGCGGCCGCCGGACTAAAGTCCGGCTCTGGTAATTCGATAGGCGCTGTGACGCGGCGCTAAAGCGCCGCTCTTCCACCCTGGTTGAAACCTGCACATCATCATAGGCTCAGGATGCGGGTCTGCTTGCTATAATCCGGCCTGGGCCCGGACCTTGGGCGCTCGTAACTCTGTAGGACCTCATGCTGAAAGGGCGCTGCTGATTTCGTGAAGTCTTCTCCCGCCAGGCAGCCCACTCGCAACCGCTTAAAAGATCGTAGAGACCACGAGCAATCCTCGAAAAAAGTCGATTCTCGCCGCTGGGCACTTTGGCTCGGACTGATGCTGTTCGCCGCTACGGTTGCACTGTACTGGCCCGTCCATACCCACCCTTTTACCAACTTCGACGATGGGCCTTATGTATACGCGAACCAACACGTCCGCTCTGGCCTGAACTGGGAGACGGTGAAGTGGGCATTCACTTCGATCGGCACGGTGACGCCGGATGTGCCGGACTGGCATCCCCTGGCCTGGCTGTCCCATGCGCTGGACACGCAGTTGTTCGGGCCTGACCCCGCAGGGCCGCACGACGTGAACGTGTTCTTCCATGCGCTGAACGTCGTGCTGTTGTTCTGGGTGTTATGGCGGGCAACGGGGGCGCTTGGCCGGAGTGCGATGGTGGCGGCCCTGTTTGCGGTGCACCCTATCAACGTTGAGTCGGTGGCCTGGATTTCCGAGCGCAAGAACCTGCTCAGCATGACGTTCTTCCTGCTGGCGCTGGCAGCCTATCGCTGGTACGCGCGGGAGCCGCGGGTCACACGTTACTTAGTGGTCGCACTATTGTTCGCGTTCGGGTTGATGTCCAAGCCGCAGGTCATCACGCTGCCCTTCGTCCTGCTGTTGTGGGATTACTGGCCGCTGCGCCGCATGTTTCCCGCTGAAGCAACCGTCGGATCGGATACCAGCCCCAATACTGCGTTCCCAAAACGAAGCCTCTCTCAACTGATACTGGAGAAGGTGCCGCTGCTGTTCCTCGCCGCCGTCAGCGTGGTCATCACGCTGAAATCGCAGCAGGCGATTGGCAGCATAAATAGTGACAAGGCGCTGTCCCTTTCGCTTCGCGTCGGGAATGCAATCGTTTCGTACGCGCGCTATCTGGGAAAGGCGGTCTGGCCGTCCAATCTGTCGCTTTTCTACCCCCATCCCGGAACCTCTCTGGCAGCCTGGCAGGTGATGGCGGCGCTGCTGGCGTTGCTGGGGGTTTCCGCAATTGTCATGCTCACGGCGCGACGCCGATATCCGCTGGTGGGTTGGTTGTGGTTCCTCGGAACCATGGTGCCGATGATCGGACTGGTGCAGTTGAACCGGCAGGCGATGGCGGATCGCTATGGCTATCTACCGTTCATTGGATTGTTTCTTATGGCGTGTTGGGGCGTGGAGGACGTCGCGCAGAAACTGCGTGTCTCTCGCCTCGTGCTTCGCGTGGTTGCGATAGCGGTGTTGTTAGTGCTGTCGGCGGTGACCTACCGCCAAATCGGGTTCTGGGGCGACAACATGACGCTCTGGTCGCATGCCTTGGAAGTGACTCACGGCAACTACCTGGCCGAAAACATTGTGGGTTCGACGCTGATGGATCAAGGTGATGCGGAGGCTGCGCTGCCGCATTTCCAGAACGCTATGAAGGAGGACCCGTCGGATGCCTCAGCCTACTTGGGGATCGGAGCCTACGATCAGAGGCATGGGCAGCCGCAGCAGGCGATTGCACAGTATCAAAAAGTGATCACGCTTACCGACAACAAAGTGCAGCAAAACCTCTGGCTGCGCTCGACCGCCTTCGCCCGCATGGGGTCGGCCTATCGCCAGTTGAAGGACTTTGAGAATGCCCGGCAAAGTTATCGCGAAGCTTTGCAACTGGATCCTGGTAAGGCAGAGGTTTGGCTTGCCCTTGGAATTGTCACGCAGTTGGCAGGCGATTCGAATGGGGCAGTCCCGGCATACCAACAGGCGGTGAAGCTGCAACCTTCTGACGTCGGTTACCTGCTGCTGGCTCGGGCATTGCAGCAGACCGGACATGACAACGAAGCGCAGGAAGATATAGAGCAAGCGCGGCGCCGATCAAGAGATTTCCCCAGAGCGCAAAGAAGCGTGGATGCGGTCTTGACGCCGCAAGCTAGCCCAGCACAATAGCGGTTGCGGTGAAGTCCGTCTCAGGAATTTCTGCGGAGACTGATGGTATCCGGTAACCACCTCACGCGCGCGGGTAACACCCACCCACTCACCGATTTGTAAATTTTTGTGATTTCATCTCTACTACTGTCGGTAGTATCGTACTAACGATTGACTTCCACCCTCGTTCCGAAGTAGATTTCCCAAGCTGTTGCTGAGTCGAGATGTTCAACGGCGGCGCTCCCTGAATGCCGACGATCTGCATCGACACCCGCCTTTTAGTCAACGTAAAACAAACTGAGGAGAACAATGAAGCTTTTGCGAATGCTCGGAATCGCCCTGGCAGGTCTGATGGCAGTGAGTGCTGCCAGCGCACAGTCCCAGTGGCAAGCTGTACAAAACGTGCCCAACATCGGTGCCGGAGCCATGGCGCTGCTGACCGACGGTAGGGTATTGATGCATGACGAGAGCGGTAACTCCGGCACTTGGGGTAACTGGTGGACGCTGACCCCGGACATCAATGGAAACTACGCAACCGGCACCTGGACCCAGGTCGCCACCATGCCGGCCGGTTACGGGCCGCTGTACTTCGCTTCCGCGGTTCTGCCCGATGGACGCTATATCGCCCAGGGTGGTGAATACAACAACGGCGGCGATGCCTGGACCACCAAGGGAGCTATCTATGATCCGGTTGCCAACAGCTGGGCATCGGTCACGCCTCCCAGCGGCTGGAACTCCATCGGTGATAGCCCGACCGCTGTTCTGGCCAACGGAACCTACATGCTGACCAGCTGCTGCGATACGCAGAAGCAGGCGGCTCTGTTGGATCCGACCACCATGGCCTGGACCAATACCGGTGCCGGCAAGTTCGACATCTACGACGAAGAAGGGATGACCCTTCTGCCCGGCGGCGCCCTGCTGGACGTCGATGCCTACGTGTTCCAGTACAGCAGCACCGGCAAGAACTGGGAAACCTACAGCCCGAGCACGGGCACCTGGACCAGCCAGGGAAGCACCCCGGTACAGTTGTGGGATTCGGCTGCCAATTGCGGTGGCTCGGGTCGCGCTTCGTATGAACTTGGTCCCGCAGTCCTGATGCCGAACGGCACGGTCATTGCCACCGGCGCCAACAGCTGCGGCGCGGGGCACAACGCTGTTTACACGGTCACCACGAATTCCTGGGTCGCTGGTCCGGATTTCCCCAGCAACCTGGATATCGCTGATGGTCCTGGCGCTCTGGAAACCAACGGCAACGTACTGCTGATGACCAGCCCTGGCATCTTCGGTACCGGCGCCGTCTTCTTTGAGTGGAACGGCAGCAGCATGAATCAGATTGCCGGTCCGCCGAACGGCCCTGGCGATTCCTCCTACTACGGACACATGATGATGCTGCCTAGTGGGCAGATCATGTTTACCGACTTCAGCAACGATGTCGAACTGTTCAGCTCCACCGGCAGCAACTACACCGGCTGGAACCCGACGGTTCTTCTGTCGAGCACCAACCTGACGCACGGCACCACCGTGAAGTTGAGTGGATTCAAGTTCAACGGCGCATCGCAGAACAACGCGTACGGCGACGACTTCCAGGACGCCACCAACTATCCGCTCGTACGCTTCACCAGCGTTTCGAACGGCAACGTGTACTACGCTCGTACGCATAACCACAGCTCCATGACGGTTGGCTTCACCGGCCCGACGTTCACCTACGTCGACATCCCGGCCACCATGCCTACCGGCGGCTACAACCTGCAGGTCGTAGTGAACGGTATTGCTTCCCAGAACTATCTGGTTGCGATCCACTAAACTAAGACTTCGCACCGGTTAACAACTAAGCGGCGCCATGTCTTAGACGTGGCGCCGCTTTTTGTGAAACGGTGGCCAGGTTTTTGTTTGCACGGATGACTTGCTTGCCTCGTTGACCTCCGCGGTTTCGAGCGCACCGCGGCGATTGACTTCACCCCTCCGCTCGGCTTACAGTTCCGAAGCTGCTCCCGTCAGAAATCCAGCTAGCCCTGTTGCAACATAACGCGATCAGGATTTGCCTCTCCTACCTGCCGGCGAAGCACCCAATCGAGGGAGAAACAATAATGACAGTCTTGCGGAGATTTGTGTTCAGTGCAGCTTTGCTGTTGGCGATGGTGAATCTGGCCAGCGCGCAATCCTGGCAGCCGCTTACCCACCAGCCCAGTTTCACCGCCGGCACGGCTCTGCTGCTTACGGATGGCACCGTCATGGTGCATCACGAAAATCCTAACAGCGGATTTTCGGAGTGGTTCAAGCTGACGCCCGACATCAACGGCAGCTACGTCAATGGCACCTGGTCGCAGCTGGCGTCGCTGCCGTCAAACTACGGCCCCCTTTATTTCGCCTCGGCCGTTCTGCCGGATGGGCGCCTGATTATTGAAGGCGGCGAGCAGAATTTCGCGCAGTATGTTTGGACAAATCTGGGTTCGATTTACGATCCTGCGGCCAACACCTGGACCCCCGTGAATCCGCCAACCGGCTGGAGCAGTATCGGCGATGCGTCAGGAGTGATTCTGAACGACGGAACCTTCATGCTGGCCAATACCTTGACTACCCAGACGGCATTACTGGATTTGTCTACCATGACCTACACGCCAACTGGATCCGGCAAATTTGATATCAACGACGAAGAAGGCTGGACGCTGCTGCCCGGCGGCAAAGTGCTGACTGTCGATGCTTACGTCAACCTCAACGATCCCAACGGCACGAACTCCGAACTCTACAATCCGACCACGGGCGCCTGGACGAGTGCGGGCAGCACCGTGGTTCAGCTGTGGGACTCACACGGATCGTATGAGGTTGGGCCGGCCATGTTGCGGCCGGATGGGACGGTCTTTGCCACCGGCGCGAACGGAGATGGTCCGGGACACACTTCCATCTACAATGTCAGCGCGGGCACCTGGACACCGGGTCCTGACTTTCCGGGTGATCTCGATATCGCCGATGGTCCCGCGGCCTTGCTGCCCGACGGAAACGTGCTGGTAAGCACGAGTCCCTTTATTTTCCAGAACGGACTAGAGTTCTTCGAGTGGAATGGGACGAATCTGATTCCGGTTCCCGGAGTTCCCAATTCGCCGGAAGATTCCTCGTGGTACGGGCGCATGCTGGTGCTTCCGACAGGACAGGTGCTTTACACCGACGGCTCGGGGGATGTCGAAATCTACACCGCCGCCGGCAGCGCCAACCCGGCGTGGGCCCCGACCCTGCTGCTGAAGAGTGTGACCATGCAACGCGGCAGCTCCATCACGATTTTTGGCTATAAGTTCAACGGATTGTCCCAGGCGAACGCTTATGGCGACGATGCCCAGGCTGCGACAAATTATCCCCTCGTGCGCTTCACCAACATTGCCACCGGGCACGTTTTCTATGGCAAGACCCACGGGCATAACACCATGGCGGTTGGATATTCGGGGCCGACGTTCACTCATCTGGATATTCCGGCCAACATGGAAACCGGCGGCACCTACATGCAGGTGGTCGTGAACGGCATCGCATCGCAGAACTACAGGATCGGGATTAACTAGGCTGGAAGGCGGCGGTGCTTCAGTTTAAATTCGTCTTTGGAAATTCAGGTAGAGCAAACCTTTAGGTTTGCGTAAAGGAAACAAAACTTCAACTGGCCGAGCTACAGCACGCGTGCGGACTGTAGCTCGGCCGGTCGATGTCTGTGCGAATGGACGCGAACCTGAAGGTTCGCTCTACCATTTGGTTCGCTCCAGAATTTCGAACTGAGGCACTACTTAGGCGGCGCGCGCTTCGCCTGGCAAAGCTATTTTGCGCGCGGGGTGATCCTGATGATGTTGCGGGCTACCTCGACCGTACGATTGGGATAGTTGGATTGGATGGAGGCGACGAGATCTTGCAAGGTCGGAGCGCCTCCTTGTCCGTTTACCCCATCGGCATCATCCATCAGAATGACGTGATCGTGGCTGTTGTCGTTGAGAATTGCATAAAGTTCCGTGCTTAGCCGATTCGGATTACCCACCTCTCCCACCCAGCCGCAATAGCCTGCATCCAGCCAAAACAGGCAGCGCTGGTTGATCTGCCGCAGAAGTTGCGGCACCACGGTTTGGCTGTCGCCTTGAAGGATCTCGACTTCAGGTTGACTGCGAAAGCGTGTCTTCGCCATTTCGGCTAGCCGCGGATCGAGTTCGATGGAGTAGATTCGCTGAAACTGGCTTCCAACCGCCGCGATCATCTCGCCATAGTAGGTGCCAGTCTCGACCAGGGTAGTGAGGCCGAACGCTCTTGCGTACTCGCTGACGGCGCGCTGTTTCAGCAGGTGAGGAATTCGTCGCGGCTCACCACGCAGCTTCCAATACCAGAAATCCGGGTAATGTCCCAGCTGCTTGAACGCAGAGTACATAGGCATCTGCTTCAGGAACGACCGTATGGGGCTGGCGGAACGCTTTGGCGATGACATCATGCGGGAAATGACAGAGTAGCAGCATGGAGGCGCGGTTTGCGAGTTCAGTGCGGCGCTGTCAGAAGCCCATAAGGTTCACTTTGGTCTTCTTGTAACCGTGCTCCGCCGCCCATAGATCGAGGGGCACGGTCGCCACCTCATCCACCAAGGGTACGGCACGGCCGTCCAAGGTCATGTCAATGGACTTCAGGTAAAAGTGGCAGGTATCGCAGGCTTCCACGCGAACCGCGGGAATCTCCTCCGCGGTATAACGAGGAAGCTTCTGGTAGTCTTCTTCGCCGCACACGGGACATAGAATTCTGCGGAACTCCCACTCTGTCAGACACAAGGAGCAGAGCAGGAAACGCTTGCCGCCATCGCCCTCGGGATGAAGCACCGCGGCTTGAGGTCGGTCGCCGCAAACTGGGCATACCGATCCAGCGGAGCCTTCGGGTTGTGGCGCAGCGCCGGAAGCGAGATGTTCGGCGTAAGGCTGAAGCAAGACCTTCGCGAAGAACGAATGCGGCGAAGTTGCGTCTGACTCAAGAAAGGCCCATAGTATCCGACGCCGCGATTCTGCACCTTCCTGGCCAATCTCTTTCGCTTCCGCAGCCAGTTTCGCTGGCGCTTTTTGCTCGATTAGCGACAACAGCGCAGGGAAGGATTGCGTAACCGCGTCGACATCGATTTGCTGGCGGAAGGTGGTGCCGGATACATCGGAGTACCGCGGTCGCGACCGGACCGAATCGAAAATCGTCTTCTGAAATTCGAGAATGGCTTGGTAGAGCGCCAAAATCTCGGACGCACCGGAATATCGCCCGGCCAACTCGCCGGCGCGACGAATTCGCTTGTCCCACTCCGAACGTTTTACGGGAGCAGCTGAATCTGGGCTATCGGAGGGCATTGTTCACAATCTGCTGGGCTTCTTCCACGATGGCATTCAGATGCGCCTCGCTCTTAAAGCTCTCAGCATAGATTTTGTAGATATTCTCGGTTCCCGAAGGACGTGCCGCAAACCATCCGCTGGCGCTCACCACTTTCAGCCCTCCGATTTCTGCATTGTTGCCGGGCGCCCGCGTGAGCTTCGCCATGATCGGCTCGCCTGCCAGATCGGCCTCCTTCACAGATTCGGGTGAGAGTTTGCTCAGCTTGGCCTTCTGCTCCGGCGTCGCGGCCGCGTCGATTCGCGTGTAGTACGGCGTACCGAACTCGGCTTCCAGCTCGCGGAAGTGTACGCCCGGATCTTTGCCGGTGCGAGCGGTAATTTCCGCCGCCAGCAGGTCCATGATCAGTCCATCTTTGTCGGTCGTCCACACCGCGCCGTCGCGGCACAGAAAGCTGGCTCCGGCGCTCTCTTCGCCGCCGAAGCAGCAGGTACCGTCGAACAGGCCGGGAGCAAACCACTTGAAGCCGACCGGAACTTCGGACAGCCGCCTGCCCAGCTTCTTAACCACTCGATCGATCATGCTGCTGCTGACCAGCGTCTTGCCCACTACGGCCTCGCGCGACCACTGCTCACGATGGGTCAGCAAATATTGGATGGCGACTGCCAGGTAGTGATTGGGATTCATCAGGCCCACCGACGGCGTGACGATTCCGTGGCGATCGGCGTCGGTGTCATTGGCAAACGCAACTTGATACTGGTCCTTGAGCTTGACCAACCTGGCCATCGCATACGGACTGGAGCAGTCCATGCGAATCTTGCCGTCGTGGTCGACCGTCATAAACGAAAAGGTCGGATCGATGATCGGATTCACGATCTTGATATCGAGACCGTAAGTCGCGTTGATCGGCTCCCAGTACGGACGCGAAGCTCCACCCAGAGGATCCACTCCCAACTTCAGTCCAGCCGACTTGATGGCATCCAGATCGACGACATTCTTCAGGTCCTGGATGTAAGGCGTGGCCAGGTCTTCCTGGCGCGTCGCCGACGACTGCATAGCTCTGGCGATCGGCACTCGCTTCACGCCAGCGTTCTTAGCGCGCAACAACTCGTTAGCGCGATCCTGAATCCAGCCAGTTACATCCGTGTCAGCCGGACCGCCGTTGGTGGGGTTGTACTTGAAGCCGCCATCCTCCGGGGGATTGTGTGAGGGCGTCACCACGACCCCGTCTGCCAGATGATCTTTGCGTCCGCGGTTGTGAACCAGAATGGCGCGGGAAATCACTGGCGTCGGGGTTACGCCGTCGTCGCGCTGAATGATGGTAGCGACATCATTGGCGGCCAGGACTTCCAAAGCCGTGCGCTGCGCAGGCGACGACAACGCGTGGGTATCTTTGCCCATGTAGAGCGGACCGTCAGTATGCTGGCTGCGGCGGTAGTCGCAGATGGCCTGGGTGATCGCCAGAATATGCGCTTCGTTAAAGGTGCCGCTTAGCGACGAACCGCGATGCCCGCTGGTCCCGAAAGAAACCAGCTGGGTCGGGTCTTCAACGTTGGGCTGCTTTTCGTAATAATCGCGCTCCAGGCGAGCCAGATCCACCAGGATTTCTTTCGGTGCCGGCTTGCCCGCCAAAGGGGAGATCCCGGGCTGCGTATTCGTTTCGATCGTCATTTATAACTTTCCATGCTACCCCAAACCTAGCCGGCTGCGGCCTCGGCGTAGCGCGGCGCCGGCACGGGCTGGGCGGCGTGTTGAGCATCCAGAGAAGCTCGAGTTTCGACGCGGAAGCCATAGGTCACGCTGGCTGCAAGCGCGCTGGCAACTGCGAGCCCGGCCAGCAGCGCCGGGATTCCGATCTGCGCTTTCAGGATAGGGAACAGGAACGTACCCAGTACCGCTCCCAGCTTAGCCATCGACGCAGCGAACCCAGCTCCCGTGGCGCGGATCGACGTGGGGAAGGTTTCGCCCGAAAGCAGATAGGTGGTCGCGTTCGGCCCCATGTTCATAAACAGGTTGAACACCATGAATCCGCCGAAGATCATGCCCATCTGTCCGGCCGAGTGAGCAGCAAATGTGGACGAGGCGCCCACCATCAGCAGCCCGAACGCCATGCCCAGGAAGCCGACGATTTGCAGTGAGACCCGGCTGAAGTGGCGAACCAGAATGATGGCGAGCATGAATCCCACCACCAGCAGGATGTCGACAGCTGCCGCTCCCTCCGTTGCCCCAATGTCCTTTCCGATGAAGCTGGCTCCAGTGCCCAGCGCCATCGCCGCCATGATAGTCGGCGTGAAAATGCCGATGCCGTAGGTCGAGATGTCTTGCAGGAACCAGGGCACCGAAGCAAAGATGGTGCGGCGAAGGTAGCGCTTCTTGAACAACGACGTGAACGACAGCAGTGGTTCGACCGGCGGAGAGTTCTTGGCGGTCAAGGTAATTGGCGCTTCCAGCAACTGGCTGGCGGCGTGCGATGCTTTGTCGAAATGGCCACGCGCCAGGTGCCAGCGCACGCTTTCCGGCAAGCCATCGCGCATCAGGACGACCACCACTGCCGGCAGAACTCCAAAGGCCAGCATCAAGCGCCAGGCCCCCATCACGGGAAATGCTTTCAGGATGAGCAATCCGACCAGCACGCCCAGCAACGATCCCAAGGCTTGAAAGGCGAAGGCGCCCACGATCAGACGTCCCCGTAACC
>CAWCMU010000036.1:0-66249 GCA_963796695.1 uncultured Acidobacteriaceae bacterium
GGCTGAAGATGCCGACGATCAGTTCACCAATGTTGTCGCGCTTGCTGATGGACGTGGCTTCATCCCACGTCACTTCGGCCTCATAGTTGACGGAGCTGAGGAGACTTTGCGCTTCACTGCTTCCGGTCGATCCCGTCACGATCGCGAGGAGCGGTCCGCTGCGTCGCACCAGGTAAGACTTCGGATTGCCTTGATCGGCGGCTTGCAGAGCGCGCAACCGGTCACCGGCAATCTGCGGCGTCGGATAGTTGATGACGCTCAGCGTGAGTGGTCCCGCCTTCGACGAATACTCCTGCATCAGGATTTCTGGATCATGGCTGAAGTCAACTTGCTCCACCGCCAGCGGTGCTTTCGTCGCCAGCAACGCTTGCGGGCCCAGAATGTACTTTGCCGAATTCTCGACTGCATCCGCCTTGGGCAGATATTGAGGCAGGGTAGGAAGATTTCCGGCCGAACCCGGCGCGGTGGGAAGCATGCCGGCCAATTCGCGCAGCTCGCTGGCTGACATCGCGGTCAGGCAATCGAAGTTTGCATCCACCAGGACATTGCTGCGGAAAAAGAGCACACGATCGTTGGCCGAGGCAGCTTTGGTGCCGATCTGCTCGGTCTTCATCAGTGGCTGTCTGTAGAACGTGAAGGCTCCGTAGAGCCGGTGGCATCGTCAAACCGCGCTGCCTTAATGGTGAGCTTGCGCCCGTCGTCACGAGTGTAGGTCGCGGTCTCCGATTCGTTGAAGCCATACTCCTTCAATACCGCAGGATAAGCGGAGTCGGCCTTCGCGGCGCTGTCGGAGATCTGCGGCTGGCCCGATTGCGTCCACCCAGCGAACGACTTGGGAAGGAAGTCACCGCCATCGGCGGCGAATACGCTGACAGAGAACCACACGCAGGCAAGCAGCGTTGAAATGAAGCGGTTCATGCGAAAGAGAGAAGGAATAAAGACACCTGTATGACATTAGACTACTGCTAGGCAGGCAAAGTTTCCATAAGAGACGGATGCGAGCCGGTTCTTGGCCGCATTAACAGGTCTGCGGAGGGTAGAAGAAAGCAATTGTTGCCGACGGTCGGCCGATAGCTGACTACTGGCAACTGGCAACCGACGTTCTCTACTGGCTGGCTGCTTTATTGAATTTCTCTGCGACTTTGACGCCGCTCAGGCCGCCGGCGTACTTAGCAATGCCTTTGTAGAGTGATTCGGCGATCTTCTGGCGGTATTCCGGAGTTTCCAGCTTGGCTTCGTCGGTAGGGTTCGAGACGAAGGAAATCTCCGTCAGGATGCTGGGCATGTTCGCGCCGATGAGCACCACGAACGGCGCCTTCTTCACACCGCGGTCGCGCAAGGTGGAGTGACGGGTTGCCAGTCCGGCATATAGCGACTCTTGAACATCGGTCGCCAGCTCGCGCGACTCATCGATTTTGTCCTTCAGCGTGATCTTCTTCACCAAGTCCTGCAACTCGAAAATCGACTTCTCTGAGACGGCGTTCTCGCGGGCCGCTACGTCCAAAGCATCGGGGTTGGAAGTGAAGTTCAGATAATACGTTTCCACCCCGCGGGCCGAGGGATCGCTGCTGGAGTTAGCGTGCACGGAGATGAACAAGTCAGCTTGGTGCTCGTTCGCAATCGCGGTTCGGGTTTCCAGGGGAATGAAGGTATCGTCGTCGCGGGTGTAGATCACATCGGCGCCCAGCCGCGTCTCAAGCAGGCGGCCGAGGCGAAGCGCCACATCGAGCACGAGGTCCTTTTCCATCAAGCCATTCGGGCCAATAGTGCCGGTGTCATGGCCTCCGTGACCGGCATCGACCACGATCCTGCCTATCTTCAGCCCGAGCGCGCGCGTCAGGCTGCGGTCGCCGGACAACGTCGGCTGAGCTTCATGCGCGGCAGATGCGCCGGGGGACGTGGTCTTGGCCGTTTTCTTGGCATTCTTCGAGCGCGGAGCCACCGCCACCGCTGTGGGGGCTGTCGTGGGCTGCGTGGTTGCTTTCAGCTCCGGACCGCTCTTGTCTTCCGGACCGGAGAATAACGGATCGGGAGCCTTTGCCGCGGCCATTGCGCTTTGCTTCGGCTTTGCCGTAGTTCTGCTGGAAGGCGCTTTGGGCAGCTGCTCACCGCTGTCCGCATACGAAGAGGATGCCTCACTTGCGGCGGTGCCGGTGCGGGGCTTCGAGGTCACCGGAACTTCCGTGGACGCGACTTCCGAACCCGTGCTGTCGTCGTCATCATCGGCGACAATTGTCTTGCGAGGAGCCGATTTGGTCATGGCTGTGGGTGGTCCGCTGGTATGTCCGGATTGCGCCAGGGTCGCGCGGTTGTCGGTGGCCTGGTCGGGCAGGGAAGCCGGATTCTTGGAATTGGCAATCGTCGGCGGTGACGCGCCGTTCTTTGCCGACTCGTTGGCTTTCTCTACTGACCTGTATGGTTTCTCTTTCTCAACTGCGGTTACGGCGGCTTCCTGATTACTCGCGCTGGGCGCTGCGTTGGCCTTGGCAATTTGCGTTTGCGACTGCGGCTGTCGCCCATGGATGTCGATAATCAGGCGATAGGGATTGGGCAGCAGGAACGCCGAGTAATCAGAAACGTCGGCGACTTCCAGAACCACGCGGGTATAGCCAGGCTGATATTGCGCTACGCGAATCTTCTTCAGGAAGCCGTCCTGCACATCGAAACTCTTGCCGATGAGTACCGAGGCGAGCTTGGTGTCCGGCAGATCGAAGAAGATGCGGTCGGGGTTGGGCACGCGGCCAGCTTCATACTTCACCTCGGCGTCAACATCGATGGCCACACGGGTGTAGTCAGGCGTGGACCAGTGGCGGATGCCGGTTACCAGCGGCAGCCCGGAACGTTTTCTGGCGACTGGCTGCGGAGCAGCTTCGGAGACCGGAGCCTCGGCTCTCTCCGCGTGAGCTTCTTCCACCGGTTTTTGCGCCGGCTTCGGCTGCTTCAGTTCGGCCAAGGCCTGCCTGGCCTCGGGAGCAAGCGAGTTGCGCGGGTAATGCTTCAGGAAGTCATCGAAGGTCTGTCGCGCAGCCTCGGCGTCGCCCAAGTCTTCCTTATAAATCTGCCCGATGGTGAAGAGCGCCTGGAAGCGATACTTGCTGCCGGGATACTCGCGGCGCAGGAACTCGTATTCAGCAATGGCCGCGCGCAGGTCTTTTTCGCCGGGTTGGAACTGGCGGCCCATTTCAGCAAAGATCTCGGCGACAGCTACTACGCTGGCATCAGCTTTGCTCGACATCGGAGCCACGTAATAGACCTTGCGATAGGCGTCGGCGACGCGCTGAAATTCCTTGTGCGTGCGCTGGTCCGCAGGACGCCCATTCAGCGCCTCGCGCATCTGCTCGGCTTTTTCGAACTGATCCCGGGCCTGTTGTTTACGAGCGGCAGAGCTGGGAGCTGCCGATAAGCCCAGGGCACACAAGACGCAGAGTAACGCCAAGGCAGCAAGCTTTCGCAGGCCAACTGAGGCCGCTTGATAGTAAGGCGAGGAAAGGCGGTGGGCTCCACGGTTTCGGCCGCTTGTCGCCGATAAGGGGATCGCCATAAGAACTGCTTCCCGGACACTCCCGAAGCAGCGTCGCCAGCAAGTTGTGGCGGCGGGGCCGAGCGGTCCGGCGGAGACTTTCTCGTCCAGAGCACTTCGATTATAGGTTCCCGGAAAGGACGAACAAGCAGGTAAATAGGACGGAATCAGGGGAGTGACCCCACCTCAGGGCCAGGATGTAACAATATCGTCCGTCACGCGGCGATCCAGAAAGGCTGCCCCGGTCATCCAACATCTCTGAACTATGTCGAAGACCAGCAAGATCATCCGGATCGTTCTGCTCGTCGCCATCGTGGCGGCAGCCATCAACTTTTATCTCACCCTGCGCGAGCGACGTACCGGACTAGTTGCGCCCAAAAGGACCGAGATCGCGCTCGACCCTGACTACTACGTCACCCCCAAGAAGCTGCATCCGCAGGATCTGAAAGATGCCAAGGAGTTGACCAAGCAACCAGTTTGGGTTCGCGACGGCTATCGCTACACCTACTATCCGTACGCCGGGCGCAGCGACTACGACCACGCCGCCGGAACGCTGGGACCGCTGGTGAAGCTGGAGATCAAAGACGTGGTGCTCGACCGCACTCCCGGTTCAGCCAGCCAGAAGCAGGTGATGGCGATCTTCGAAAAAGATGGCAAGCGTTACGCCGTGCCCATCGGGGTCGACATAAGCGGCGACTTCAAGATTTATTCCGACGAAATGTTCTTTATCCAGGATCCGCGTGAGCTGTACAAACACTGGTCGGCCGAGACATGGAAGGCCGTCGAGGATCACCAGGTCAAGCCGGGCATGAACGAATTGCAAGCGACGTTCGCCATCGGGATGGGTGCTCCTGAGGGCACCGGCAGGGAGAATCCACGCATCGTGAACTTCCCGAACAACGGACATCCGATGAAGGTAACATTCACCGACGGTAAGGCTACGGACATCCAGCAGGGATCGTGAGGATCTGCGATTAAGCTTGGGTCTTCACACCTGAGACACGGCGGCATTCGGCCTGTGAAACGCCGCTTTGATGGGCGGCTGCATGAGATACCAGATCACCAGGATGCTGATGGCGATTCGCACCAGGCGATAGGTGCCGAAGAACAGGTTCAGGTGGAGGCCCATCATCAGTAAGCCAGGCAACGAGAACACCAGCGAAAGCACGGCCAGTGCGATAGATAAAATGCGACCCCACTCGCGTAGCGTCCATAAGCCATAGCCGGCGACGCCGGCAATCGCGGCATAGAACAGGAAGAATACGGCGCCCACCATGCCGACAAGTAACCCCATTCCTGCCAGCGGGCTTGAATGGCCGGCGGCAAACATCGCTCCCAAAACTGTGCCTCCAACCACCAGGGAAACAGCGAGCAGTACCAGCACCAACGCACTCAGGAAATGGTACAAGGCAATCAGGGCTACGCCTGTCGGCCGCATGGCAAGTCTCCTATGTGGGATGAGCCGGACAGTATGCCAAGCTCGCACGCAAGTCAAGCAGAACAGCTGGACTCGTTTCCACGTCACACCGGGCTGCATCAAAATCTGCTACGGTTTATGCCTCAGGAGGAGATTGTGAAAGCCATTCGCGTGCATCAATTCGGTGGTCCCGAGGTCCTGAAGCTGGAAGAAGTGCCCGACCCGCAACCCGGACCGGGGCAGCTCGTGGTTCGGGTTCATGCAGCCGGGGTGAATCCGGTGGAAGCCTATATTCGGACCGGCACTTACGCCAGTAAGCCTAACCTCCCGTACACACCGGGAAACGAAGCTGGCGGAGTAGTTGTCTCCGTCGGTGCGGACGTGAAGAGCGTGAAGACAGGCGATCGCGTCTACGTCACTGCGTCGAAGACTGGCACATACGCCGAGTTGGCACTGTGCGACGAGGGCAATGTGCATCCCTTGCCTGACAACATCAGTTTCGAACAGGGAGCCGCCATAGGCGTCGCCTACAGCACGGCCTATCGCGGACTCATCGTGCGAGCGGAGGCGAAACCGGCGGAAACCGTCCTGGTACACGGGGCGAGCGGAGGAGTAGGGAGTGCGGCAGTCCAACTGGCGCGCGCGGCGGGGCTGACCGTTATTGGAACCGCGGGCAGCGAAGATGGGATGAAGTTGGTGCGCGAGCAGGGAGCCCAGCACGTGCTGAATCATTCCACCGAGGGCTACCTCGATGAGCTGATGAAGCTGACCGAAGGCCGAGGAGTTGACGTGATCGTCGAGCTGCTGGCGAACAAAAATCTCGCGAAAGACCTGACCGTGCTTGCCAAGAAAGGACGCGTCGCCGTGATCGGCAACCGTGGAACGATCGAGATCAATCCTCGTGACGCGATGCAGCGCGAAGCAGATATTCGCGGCGTCACCATCATGAACACCACCCCCGACGAGTACACGGCTGCGCAGGCGGCGCTGGGAGCAGGACTCGCAGTCGGAGCGTTGCGGCCGGTCGTCGGTAAAAAAATTCCTTTGGCAGAGGCAGCCCGCGCTCACGAAGAGATTATGAAGGGATCTGGAGCGCACGGTAAAATGGTACTCATCCCGTAATCACGACTGGTATAGAGCAGGGGCAATCGGAGAGCTCTGCTCGGGCTTCCGGCGCAGAGTTCTCTCCCGATTGTTGCAGGTCGTCGCAAAGTCGCGATTCTTATGCAGCCGAAGACACCGGTGCCTGAAGTTTGGCGACGATGCTCTCCAGCACATCGCATTGATCGCGCAAGCCGACCTTGTAATCGTAGTGATCGGGTTTCGAAATCTGGCGTATCAAGTGCTTTTGCTGTTCCTGCAAGAGGTTTACGAGCAATTGTTCTTCCTCGGTCAGCCTCAGTTCCATGGTGACCCTCCACACGCCGACTGGCTTTAATAATTGTAACCCGCCAGCGGGGACAAGGTTTCGGCAGGGTGGCGTCCAAAGAGTGCCGAACCGGGTTCTTCTGTCACTGCTCGCGCTTCATACTTGTGTGCCGCCATTACAATCGAGGCATGCTCCGTCTGAATCTGGCCGGCGAATGTTTTAGCGTCGGGTTGCTGTGCCTCGTTGCCACAGCGCTCGCTGCTGCCCAGCCTCCAATTTCAGTGCTGCAAAACGCCGTGACACATTCTATGGCCGGGCGGAGCGGAACTGCTGTAGTGCTGGATGTCCACACTGGTCAGGTGCTGGCGAGCTATCGTGTGGATGTAGCCGCGCAGCGCGTGGTGCATCCCGGCTCCAGCATCAAGCCGTTCACGCTGATGGCGCTGCTCGAAATCGGTAAGGTTGGCGCCGGAACCGCCTTGGTATGCAAGCGTTCGACCTCAATCGGCGGCCATCGACTTGATTGCACCCATCCTGTGACGACCGAGCCACTCGATCCGGCAACGGCTCTGGCTTATTCCTGCAATTCTTACTTCACGACGGTCGCGTTACGCCTTACCCCCGCTCAGTTGCACGACAGCCTGGTGCGCGACGGCTTCACGTCGACTACAGCTCTGGGTTCAAAGGAAGCTGCGAAGGAAGCCGCAGGAAGAGTGGCTCTCGCGCGATCGCCGGAGCAACTGCAATTGGAGGCGATTGGCGAGTGGGGCGTCAACGTAACCCCTCTGGAACTGCTGCATGGCTATCGCGAGATTGCCCTCGAGCAGGCGAAGCACGATGCGAAACTGACGCCCCTGTTCGATGGCCTGCAACAATCGGTGTCCTACGGAATGGGACATGCAGCGCAGCCGGATTCGCCAATGAAGGTTGCAGGCAAGACCGGCACCGCGCCGGCAGATGAGGGTCCGTGGACCCATGCCTGGTTCGCTGGTTATGCTCCGGCAGAAAACCCGCAGATCGTGCTGGTCGTTTTCCTGGAGAAGGGGCACGGCGGTAGGGATGCCGCCGGAGTAGCGCGGGAAATCTTCACAGCGTTTGCGCAGCCGCAAAGCGCGACTGCTGCCCGGCAAGTTGCGGGAGTGCACCCGTGAGACGATTCCTCCTGGTAGCCGCAGTCACTGCGCTATGCATTACAGGAAGTGTAAAGCTTGCATCCAGCGATTCGCCTGGTAAGGCGTCTTCCCCTAAGGGCTTTCCTTACACGGTCAGAATCCGGCTATGGTATCTGCATCCGCCGCGCGACCTGCGGGTCCGCGCAGACGCCGGGCAAGCGCAAATCCGAAAATGTCAGACATGCAAGGATGTCCCGATCACTACGGTAGCGCTGCACGCTGCGGGCTCGTCGGTGCAAATGGACGGCGACAAATCCAGCAGCACTGATCTCCGTCTCTCCGGCGTGTATCAGATGAAAGCCAGCGGGGAACAACCGATCAACGGCGATTTTCCTATCGAGATTCGGGCCAGCGACGGCCACCTGCTGATTACGGCTTCCATGCCGATGGAGGAATACATTGCGGGCGTTCTGGCCGGCGAAACCGGCAACTTCAAATCCGATGAGGCACTGAAGGCGATGGCCGTAGCTGCTCGAACGTATGCGATGCATTTCGGCAGCCGGCATGCTCTCGACGGCTTTGAGTTTTGCGACACCACGCATTGCCAGGATTTGCTGCTCGCGGGCATTAATCCGCATCTCCGCAAGATCGCCGACTCGACGGCAGGCGAAGTGCTTTGGTATGACGGTGAGCCGGCGGCGACCTACTACTTCGCCAACTGCGGCGGGACGACCGAGGATGGCCACTACATCCTGGGCAACGACGAGGCACGCGCGCCGTATCTCACCCAACATTCTGACCGCTACTGCATTCGCGATGGCGGCAGTCAATGGCACAGCGAAGTTAGCAAGCGCGAGTTGCAGACTGCGCTGGCGGACGACGGCATCACTATCCCGGGACATTTGCGCTCGGTGGCTGTGCTGCATCGCACTTCGAGCGGCCGGGTTGAATTCGTTCGCGTCGTGGGGAGTCAAGAGGTGACTGTATCGGCGCTGGTTTTCCGTTCCGCGGTGGGCCGCCACATCGGGTGGGAGCGTCTGAAGAGCAACTGGTACGACGTAAGCGATTACGGCGACCGGATTGTTTTTCACGGACGTGGTTCGGGACACGGCGTTGGCCTTTGCCAGATCGGTGCCGAGGTCATGGGCGAGGAAGGTCACTCCTATCGCGAGATTCTCGCCTTCTATTATCCTGGTACGCGACTGGGCACGGCCGCGCAGGGAACTCCCTGGCAACAACTGGCGAACGAAGATATTCAGTTGCTGACGACGCGACCGGAGCGTGATCGGTCGTTGCTGCCGATTGCCACTCGGTTCTTGCATGAATCGGAGGAGAGCACAGGATTCGTGTACCGCTCGACGCCCCGTTTGAAGGTCTATGCCACGGTCGCGGATTTCCGCAATTCCACCGGGGAGCCCGGGTGGGTAGCTGCTTCTACTCGCGGCCGAACCGTGCAATTGCAGCCGCCTGACGTCCTGCGCGAGACGGGAACCCTGGAGAGCACACTGCATCACGAGTTGCTGCACATCCTGATCGACTCGTATGCCCGACCCGGCACGCCGCAATGGTATCGGGAAGGATTAGTGTTATATCTGAGCAGTCCCAGCGGCGGCCAGCCTCACGAAGGCGGTTTTGAAGACGTTGCTCTTCTGGAGAAGACGCTGCAAGCGCCGCAGAGTGAAGAAGAATTGCGCCAGGCTTACTCCGAAGCGCGTGCCCGTGTGGCACGTCTCGCCCAAGAGCACGGGAAAGACGCGCTGCTCGACTGGGTGCAGAACGGGCTGCCGGCAGAACTGGCCAACGCGTTTCAACCGGCACGCACCCGCTAGCTGTAGGGAATTCGTCTCTCGCTGCACTCTGACTATGTGGGAGTCCTACATTGGCAGAGGTTCGGGCTCCGGGTCCATGGCAGGGATTAGATCGGGATCAGCTCCCGGCTCACGCTCTGGATCAGGCTTTGGCTCTGGTTGGGGATCAGGTTCGGTGGGTGGGAACTTCAGCACGTAACCGATTTGCGTTTCGAGATTCATAGATTTGGCATTGCGGCGTTTGTCGCTACCGACTATGCGATCTTTGATGCGATTTCTTAAGGTGGCGCCACGGGTTCGAAGAGAATTCAGGTTTGATTCTGAGGCAGAGGTTCCGGATCTTCCTTCTCCACGTGCTCGCCGGTCACGAGGAGCAGCGCGACAAAGGCGCTGATCAGAATTATGTAAGCCACGAAGAAGCGTAGGCCCATGCTCCAAGCCTGTTTCCGCAGATCGCTGAGGTTAGGAATCCACCAGACAAATTTGTACGGAATGTAGGCGCCAGCCAGCATCAGCCCACAAAACCACAGCCAGTAGCTGAGACGTCGAAGCGCACGCAGAGCCCGCATCGTGCGCCGTAACTTAAACCCAAAGGCCGCAACCGTTGTGGCGATGGGCAGCCACACGATGGGCACAATGATCCAAAGCAGTAGCCACAACAGCCAATCAGCAACATGGAACACTTGGCGCGGCGTGCCAAAGCGCAGGAACGAGGGGGACTTCTGCCAGAACAAAACCCCGAATTGCGGCGTGAACTTGCGGCACCAAAGCAGGAGCAACGCGACAGCCGTAACCAGCACTGCCCACACAAACAACGCTATCATGTGCCGCATGGCGTGGCGGAAGGCTCGCCACACGGCCGCATGTTCGCGGAACTCCGCAACTCTGAAGTACGCGAAGGTTCCGGTGCGCAGCCACACGCCGAAGAATATGACGATAACCGCGAGCAGGCCCGAGGCGGCGACCTGCCAGCCGTGCGCGTCCGGCAGTGTGAGCCAGAGATAGACAGCGGCAAGCAGCAGGGCATTGCCGACCAGGTTCAGCAGCCACACCTTCGCCACGCCGCTATGCTTTTCCGTCATTTCACCGTCACCGTCAGAGCATCGCTGGTCGAGAGATACTCAGGCTGATACATGGGCTGTACGCTGGTTGGGCTCACGCGGAAGATGCCCGGGTTCACCACCTTCAGCAGGTAAACGTATTCGTGTTGCCCCTGCGGGAAGAGCATATTGAAGAACGTAGTTCGATCGTCGCGCAGCTCACGATCGCTAAACCACCGTCCCCACCAATCCGGCCGCTCATCCAACTCGTAAAGATCGTCGCGGGCAATCGATTCCGTGCCGGAGGGAATCGGGTCCTCGATCATCAGATACTTCCACTCATTGCCGCCGACCGTGATGCGCACCGCCAGCGTATCGCCGACCTGCACCGGCCCATCCAGTTTGTCGAGGTGGTAGATCAGGCGGCCGTCTTTCTGTTGCGGCGAAAGCTTGTAGTACTGGCGTGCTGTGCTCAACTTGAAGCTGCCGGTGTTCACAACTTTCGACTCGTTGGAGTAGTACTCGCCTCGGGTGGACCAGTAGAGCCTGCCGTCGCCAGACTTCACGATGCGCACCTGATTACCGCCTGGCGATAGCTGCGATTCATTCAGTGTCACCGTGGTCGCGGACGCAAGTGCATCCGCAGGCGTGAACTTCTTGGCGGCAACGCTCTTGCCGTTCACCTGCACGTCGACACTGTAGTTAGGCTTTAACTCCTGGGTGCGCTCCAGGTAATCCGTCAGGCCGTAAATCACCATCGCCGTCTGCTCGGTTGAATCCCAGTAGTAGCCTTCGCTGCGATGGCTTACCAGATACACCGCGGCTTTGGGCAGCAGGGGGCTCGCAGCGTCGGCACGATTGATGAGCTTGAGCGCATAGGCGGTCGACTCCGGAGTGGTGTTGCCGGAGAAGTCCATCAGATAGTTGGTGTCGCTCGGCCACCAGGCTTGGGAGTCATCCTGCTTAGCTTCGTCTTCGAGCTGAGTCGTCAACTGCTTTGCCCGAGCGTCGTTCAACTCCAGCATTGCCAAGCCTAGTACGGCTTGTCCGTACGGGGTGAGCGTCGAGCGCTGGCTCCAAACGGAATCGACTACAGCCGCATCGCGCACTCCGCTGACAATCAGCGCGTAAGCCATGTAGGCGCGCAAGTCGGTGCGAACTCTCTGTGAGCGATCAAACTGACCGCGCAACCAGCCGCGGCCGTGGTCGATCGCGTCCCGCTTCACATCGAACCCGGCGGCTTTCGCCTGGCTCAGACCGGCGAGAACATACGCGGTCATGAACGCCTGGCTGTCGTCGGTCTGCCACCATCCCCACCCGCCATCGTCGTGCTGGTAGGTGTAAAGACGATCGAGCCCGGCCTGCACTTGCTTGTGCAGTGTCTGCGGATCGATGTTCGACTTCACGCCGAGTTTCTGAAGCGCGTCTGCCACCAGCACATCGGGCAGAAAGCTCGACATCGTCTGCTCGGTGCAGCCGTACGGGTACGACGTGAGGTAATCAAGCGCCGAGAACACGCTCCCCGCAATGGACGGCATGACGCTGATGGTCAGCTTGCGCGTGCCAGTCTCGGCCGCGGCAGGGAAGTTGACCGGCTGTACCGTGTCAGTATTCCCGGCGCCGGCAATCGATCCCGATTTCGCTGTTGCCAGCTTGACGCCGAACGGCACGACCGGCAGCGTCAACTCCATCGCATCGCTTTCGACATCGGTCAGCGCCTTACCCACGACTTTAGCGGAATCCACGTTCAGCACGCGCACGCGATAATCCACCTTCACCAGGCCACGCGTGGGAACGTTGACCTCGCGTTGCGCACCATCGAGCACTTGCAGACCTTCGAACTGCATCGACACCTGCGCCGTTTTGTCGGTGGGTAGATAGTTCTGCACGATGGTCGAGAGCGTGATCTCATCGCCGCGGCGGAAGAAGCGCGGCACCACCAGCCGCACGATGATGTTTTTACGGACAATGGTATTCGTGACCGCGCTGCCTACCATGGTGTCCTGGGTGACGCCACGCGTGGTCGCGCGCCAGGAAGTAATCGCGTCGGGATAATCGAAGCGCACCGTCACCTGGCCGTTGCTGCCGGTCCGCAAATCGGCCACCCAGAACGCGGTATCGGGAAATGCTTTGCGAATCTTCGGCTGCACCAGCCGTTCAGGCTTGAGTTGCGCCATCGCTTTTGACGAGCGCACGCTGGCCAACTGCATCTTGCGTTTACCGGCCTGCCCGTTGAAGTAGTAGCTAAGCGATGTTTCGGTGCTTACCTGCGAATAGACGCGGCCGTAAAACGCGTTGGTGATGCTACCGATGGACTCGGGCTTGATGGCGTAGATGGCCTCGTCGACCACGCCCAGGCTGAACTCCGCCGCCACCGGCTTGCCGTTCGAATCGCTGGCCTTGATGGTGTAGGTTGCGGCTTCGCCTGGCTGGTACTGCGGCTTCGACGGAAGGAGCTGGACGTTCAATTCGTGCTGCGTGGGCGGAACGTTGAGGCTCTTCGATCCTTCATATAGCTTGTTAGCCCGGATGAAGTCGGCGGCAACGTAGAAGTTTTGCGCGAACTCCGGCTTCACCGGCACATCCACCGTGACGCTGCCTCCGTTGCTCTTGATCACCTGTCCGGAGTAGAGCCCGTTGCCCTCAGCCGTCACCAGCACCGACGCCGGCTCCTGCCCGGTCACAATCAGCATGTGCGCGATATCGCCGGGCTTATAGCTCTTCTTGTCGGCGACGATCTGAATGCGCTCTTGCGCCGGGCCGCCCCACTGTCCGCCGCCCGGAGCCCACAAATAAGCCGTGCTCTCGACGTCGCGCTTTTCCGACGTAGTGGCGACAACTCGAACCCGAAATTCGCCGGAGTCGGGAATGGTCAGCCTGACTTGCGCTTTGCCAGTGGCATCGGTCTGGCCTTGCGTGGTCGTGATCGACGGTCCCGCCCCCTTACGCCAATTCCAGCGATTCATCTCCACGCGGAACGAAGTCTGCACCGGCTTTTTGTCGTAGTCCTGCGCGGTGACCTTTATGACAGCGGTGCTGCCCTTGCTGTAGACGTAGGAGTCGGGCTCGGCCGTCAGGAAAAAGCTGCCGTAGGTAGCGAGCGCGAATCCGTGTCCCGCGATTTCGCGATTACCCGCGTCGGTCACGCGCGCTTCAATGCGATAGACGAGATCTTGCTTCTTGCTGTCGACACGCGTTGGAACTTCGATTTGCAGTTTACCGTCGGCGTCGAGTGTTCCACTCTTCTCGCTCTCCTGATCGCCACCGTATGTGTCACCGTCGGACGCATTGTCGTCACTTTCGCCCTCCCCTCCGCCTGCCTGGAACTGATCTTCGTCGTCAGAGCGGCCCATCGGCCAATAGGTCGAGGTATGCACTACCCATTTGACCTTGGCATTGGCCACGGGTTCACCGAAGTAATAGCGCGCGTCGATGGTTGCCTTGATCGGCTGGCCTTCGAGCACGCGCGGCGTCTGCGCCACAACTTTTACTGCGTACTCCGGCTTCTTGTAATCCTCAACCGAGAAGTTGGTGCCGTCGACGTAACGCTCGCCCATCTGGATGGAAAGGAAGTAAGAGCCGAGTTTGCCGTCCGCCGGAACCGGATAGCTCCAGTAAGCAGTGCCCATGTCAGAAAGCTTTACCGTCTGCGTCCAGATGATCTCGTAGGTCTGCGGATCACGCAGTTGCAGGCTCAGCTGCTGGCCTTGTGGGATGGTGTATCCCGTAGCGGTTTGCGCACGGACAATGCTCTTGAAGTGCACGGTGTCGCCGGGCCGATACACCGGTCGGTCGGTGTAGGTATAGCCTTTCAGACTGCGATTGGGATCGTCGCCGAGGTTCCAGGCTCCGGGAGCATTGACGGCAAACTGGTCTGCGCTCTTGGCCAGCACCGCTACGTTCTCCGGCTTGGCTGCGTTGATGGAGGTGTCGACCAATCCTTGCGCGTCGGTATTTTGCGAAGCCACTTGCTTCTGCTCAATCCAGACCTGCACCGGGATGTTGGCGATAGGATCTCCGCTACGGCGGTCGACAACGAAGCTCATCAGGCGTCCGGGTGCAGCTTTGGTGATGATCGCGATTTCGGTGATGACGACAATCGTGTACGCGCGCAGCGTGCCGTCCGTCGCCTCGACCAGATACACACCCTTGTCGGTTACCGGAACGGCAAGGTTCAAGCTCTCCCATTGGTCGTGGGACGGCACCGTCCAATTCCATACCGACACGACTTGTTGCTGGTTGAGTACGGGCACTTGCGCATAGCTCTCGGCATTGGGGCCGGCCTTCTGTGGCTCCGCTCCCATTCTCCATAAGCGGATCTGGTGACGAGAATCAGGCGAGAACTGAGCGCGGACAAAGTCGCGGATCCAAGCCCAGATGCGATGTTTCCAGGCGTGAAACTTTTCCAGCCAGGTGTGGGCCTGCTTGGGTAGCGCGGGCGCTTGTCCACCGAAGTTATGCAGCTCCTGCATCTGGCTGAAGAATTTCACCGGATCGTTCACGCGATAGACGCGGAACTCAAGCTGCTTGACGTTGTGGGCGTTGACCGAGATTTCCGGCTTCTCGCCGGGCAGGAAGGTGCGTTGGCTGGTCAGCGAGAACCAGGACTGCGTATCGGAATCCTCCTGCGCGAGAAGTGGCAGGACAAGAAAATGCATGAGGAGGATGGCGACGATAATGCTCTTGGCTCGGGTCACTCGCTGCCTCGCAGGATGTTCCAGCGATACACGCCGAGGAACGCAGGATTCGACGTGACCGGACGCCACCGCGCATCGGGATAGTTCAGCAGCTGCGCAACCGAGAGGCGTTTGATTTGGCCAGGCGAATTTCCATTGGGGCCGGTGTGATAAACGACGACTTGCTCGCCGTCCGGCTCAACCTGGCTGTGGCCGACAAATATCATGGCGTGGAAGGGCATTTTCCCGGCGCCATCTTGCCGGAAGAAGAGCAGGTCTCCCGAGCGCGCCCGGCCCAGGCTACGTCCAATCGAGAAGGTGTTGTGGCGCCAGAGAGTTTCGGCGTCGGCAAACTGCGCGAACGCGCCGTCGTTCACGTCTTGAGGCGAGAAGCTGCCGTCGCGCACGCGAAACAGCCCGGCCGCCAATGGCGTGTAGGGGTATTGATATTGCTGAATATCGCCGGCCGCAGCCGGAGCCGAGAGCGCCATCGTATGATCCCAGGTTGCATCATGCTCGCGCAGTGCTTCGCGATAAGCGAAGCGCAATAGCGCTGCACAATCGTCAATCTCAGGCAGAGGCTTGGGACGGAAATATTGCGATTCCGCCAGCTGCGTGAACCAGCGACGAAAAGCTAGACGGTCGGCAGGATCATGCAGGCGCAGGAAGTCCGGCGTCCCGTCGCCGACGGCGTCGCCGCTGTCCAGGGTGGTTTGGACCGTCACTTCTTGCGGCGCGAATCCGGGAGCGGTAATGCGCAGCCTCGTCTCTCCCGGCAGGACTCCGGCGCGCAATGAGGCGACGGCGCGATTGCCTTCTACGCTCAGAGAGTCCACGACGGCCTGGTGAGGCATTTCAACTGCTATCCGCAAGCCGCGGAGATCATGGCCATTGGCTGATTGAATGGTGATGTCGGTCGAGGAGAAACCGTCGGCAGGGAGGGTCGAGTCGGAAAGGTTAGTAAGAAACGTTGCGGGAGCCAGCGAGCGCCGTAACGTGAACGCACACACGATGGTCGCAATCGCGACCACCGCCAGCACTGCCACCCAGCGAGGCACGCCGCGCACGTTTCGGTCTCTCCTTTAGATGGTCGGGCGGATTATAAATCAGCATTCAGCATTTAGCTGGCAATTAGCGACAGCAGCTGAGCTCTCAGTCCTTAGCCGCTGCCACTGCCGGCGTCCCGGGGCGGTTCTTGCTCTTGCTAAACGCTTCGATCAAAGTTTCGATGAAGGAGAAGAATACATCCACCGAATATCCCACCAGGAAGGCAATTGCCAGTGGCGGAATCGAAGCTCCTTGAGTAACGGTGAAGTTGTTGAACAGTCCCACGACTCCACCGACAATGGCAGCAATTAAGAAGCGCGCCGAGTCTGAGTGCGACGGAATGAAGGTACGGGTGCGCATTTCCTGCTGGAACGATCGCAGTAGATAGGCGCACGTGCCCAACAGGGCGTAGAGCACGGGGAGAATGCAAGTGGCGATCGCACCATAAAACACTGAAACGTCGTCGATCACTTCCTGCGCAAAATATCGGGAATCCTGGTAAACCGAGACGCGACTGCTGACTACCGGGCCCAGTTCCACGGGCATCGGTATCGGCAACTGGAAGGTTTGCTTGTAGCCATTTTTCTTCAAGGTCTCGGTGAACGGGTCCCACACCCGGCCCAGAATGAACCGATCCAACTGCCTGGCCCGGGCATAAATCGATCGAGTCTGGGATGCGAAAGTCTGAAGGTCGGTTAGCGCCTGAATGGGGCTGACGCCGGCCGGCAGCGAGGACGCCCCGGACGATCCGGCTGTGCCATTTGCCGCGTTTGCGAAAGCCCCGAATTGCGCCGTAAGCTTCACTGCCAGATCGTTAGCGCTGGTGATGTCCGTGCGAATCGTGTTGGACAGCGCGGCCGTAACGAAGCTCGCCAACGAGAAGGGAACGATCACGACAGCCAGACACAGTACCCAAATCCAGTAAGTCCGAACCGTAGGGCGGGTATCAAAGTTACGCAAGCTTTCGGCGGTAACCGGCTTAAGATGCGACGCCAGCGCGGTTAGCGAGGCGAGCAGATTCGCGGCGGTGGCTTCGTTCCAGCCAGTGGTTACCGCCGCGCGGGCGGTCAGGATGCCGCAGCGCGTCGTTTCGTCCACTTCGACGCCCATTTCGGCGGCATACTTCAGTAGCCGCTCGCCATCTTGAAGTGCGTCAAGAAAATATCCCGGCGGATCGGGGTAGATCACGCGAGTACTATCAGTCCCACAATTTGCCGGCACGTCGGCGGCTCCGCGATTCGCATCCTGCTGATTCGAGTCTTGGCTTTCAGATTTGATGAGAGCGCTGATGGCCGGCGCCGGTTCGGACATAAGCCCACCTCGTCGAGGCGAACATAGTACCCTGAGCGCTGTTAAGAATCAAAGCAGGAAAGTTCGACGAAAGCTGGAGACGGATCTGTTAAGGAAAGCCTGATCAGGTCTTAGCTTTGAAGGGGCTCGGCTGCACAGACTGCTGAAAAACTCGAGTTTGATCCGTCTTTGAAGGGGCGCACCTTCAGGTGCGCCGTACAATTCGTTTATTTTTGTCATTCCGAGTGGGCTTCAGCCCACGAGAAATCTGCTTTCGCGACTTTTTCAGCAAACTGTTCAGCCGTGCTGGAAAACTCCGGCAACGCCGGTGTCGCCGGCTGAAAGCCGGCTATGAAAACGATAAATAAACCATTAGACGCCGGCCTGAAGGCCAGCTCTACCCGAGATACCACCACAGTCGGGCTTTTCAGCAAACTGTTTAGACCGCTGAGGGAAAGGCCGAACCCGCGAGGAGAGATTCCTTAACTGTTAACGCGTGTCTTGACGATTCGCTCGATCTCGCTCACCACTTCATCAATGCTCTGGTGGGTGGTGTCGACAATGACTGCGTCCGCTGCCGCTATCAGTGGAGACGCGGCTCGCGTGCGGTCTCGCTCATCACGTGCGGCAATCTCGGCCTGAACGCGTTGTGCTTCCTCGGGAGACTGCGAGCCGTTCTGTAATACTCGCCGCTCAGCTCGCACCGTGGGATCGGCGTCGAGAAAAATCTTCACATCAGCATTGGGGAAAACGGCGGTGCCGATGTCGCGGCCCTCCATCACTACGCCGCCGGCAGCACCGGCTTCGCGCTGTCGCGCCACCATCACGCGACGTACTTCGGGATGAATCGAAACCTGCGAGGCCGCGGTGGTCACGTCGGCTTCGCGAATGCGCTGCGACACGTCGAGGCCATCCAGCAGCACGCGATTACTCTCGCCGCCAGGCTCCAGCGCTATCACGGAATTCTCGGCAAGTTGCCGCAGGGCCTCCGCATCGTCGAGCGCCAGCTGCTGCTCCATCGCCTTCAGCGCCAGGGCGCGGTACATGGCGCCGCTTTCCAGGTTGATGTAGCCGAGCTTTCGCGCCAGGCGGGCGGCGATGGTGCTCTTGCCTGATCCGGCCGGTCCGTCGATGGCAATCACCAACTTGCCCGGTGCGCTCATTCCTTGCTGTTTTCCTGGGTGGAGGATTTCGAATTGCGCGGCGTCAAACGTCTTTTTGGCCTGCGTTCCACCAGCGGCATGCCGGGACGTGGCGGAAGCGCCTCGAACTTTGGCCGCGGCTTGAGCTCAAATACGGGGGGAGCCTGCAGCGATGAAACCTGCAACATCACGCGCCCGCCGACGTGTACGAAGCTCAATTCGCGCGCAGCTTGCAAGGCGTTGATGGCTTCACGCACCCTTGCTCGTCCGATCAGGCTGGAGAAGAACTGCTCGACTTCTTCCTGTTGTGCGGCCAGCACGCAGTCTAGATACTTCGAAACCAATGCGGTCAGCGACTCCGCAACAGAGACGTGCATGCCCTGTTTCACAGCGTCTTCCGACCAGCGAAACAGTACATCCCAAAACACACCCTCGTCGGCTTTGTAGTCGACGCGCGTGATGCGCAGCTTGGCCCACAATTCGTCGAGCGCGCGATCGAGCGCCGCTTCCGAGATGTCGCCGCCCAACAACTCGCGCAGACGGTATTTGGAAATCGGACCTTCGTTCTGAATGAGTTGAAACGCATGCACTGCCAGCGGCGAATATTCTGATCGCGAGCCGGACTTCGGTGCCTGCCGTGGATTGCGATCGCCCACCAGTCCGTAAAAATAAGGGAACACTGCGGCCGACACGATGAAATTGTTGTCAGGAAAAACGTTGGCCTCGTAGGCCACTTTCTCGCGCAGCAGACGAACCATCAACTCTTTTGCCTCACGCGCAGCGGAATCGGCGAACGCCATCTGCGCGGTTGGCAGCTTCTCGTCGCTTCCCTTGAACGCGCCGACAAAGGTCGGAGCCAGCACCGCGGGACGCTGCGGGTAGAGCGTACAGAATCCTACGGAGTCGATGAACTCACGCGCGTCCTCGAGCGTTCGGACGGGCCGAGCGTTGAGCCGCCACTTCTCGTGGCGCAATTCCTGGAGTTGCAGTTCGTGCATAAAAAGCAGCTATCAGCCGTCAGCTCTCAGCTAACGCATTTATCGTAAGCGCGGTCGCATTCAAGACAGTCGCCCAGCTACTGTGTAACTGTTTACACTTGATGGCTAAAAGCTGAGAGCTAACGGGCAAGAGCCTTAGCTGACGGCTGAAAACTGATGGCCGACGGCTGACGGCTAAATCCTCTTGAAAGCCCTTTGAATGTCTTTAACAGAATACCGCAGAACCACGGGTCGCCCATGAGGACAGCTCATGGGGCAATCCGTCTTGGCGAGTTCCTGCAACAGCCACTCCATTTTGTTTTGCTCCAGCGGCATGTTCACCTTGATGGCTGCATGGCACGCGATACTGGCGGCGATGCTGGTGCGAATCTTCTCCAGGTTGATTGACTGCTCCTCGCGCTCGAATTGCTCCAGGATTTCGTGCAGCAGATGCTCGACCTCGCCGGGAGCGATGCCAGCCGCCGTCGTCTTTACGGCGATGGTGCGCGAGCCGAAGGGTTCAATCTCGAAGCCGTTGCGCGTCAGTTCGTCTGAAATTTCGGCAAAGACCGCCATCTGCCCGGGCGTGAGTTCCACGATCAGCGGCATCAGCAATTGCTGACGCTCCGGCGACTCTGCCAGCCGCTGCTTCGAAATCTTTTCGAACAGGATGCGCTCATGCGCGACATGCTGATCGATGATCCACAATCCCTGCCCGTTGATCGCCAGGATAAAGGAATCGCGGATCTGTCCGACCGGCTTCAGTGATGCCAGCGATTCCAGGCTGACTGGCGCATCCTCGTCGGGCAGCTCCGGCGAGCAGCCGTTGGCGTGGTTGCTCGTGGCGATTGCCGATACCGGGCCGCCGAAAGTTTGCGGGCCGAAGCGCGCAACCGGTATCGCCGCATTGGCTTCGATATGGATTCCATTCCCTTCAAATTGCAGCGATGCGGTGAACGGCGGCAGCTCCTGCGCTCGCAGGGCGAATGCTGTATCGGCTTCTGTAATGTTCAGCTCGCTCGGGACAAAATCGCGCGCGCCGGGCGTGAGCGATGGAGAAGCGTTTGCACTGGCGTGAATCTCGGTCATGAAGGCAGGGACGGGTCGCGACTTCATCAGCAGCGCACGCACCGAGTCACGAATGAAGTCGTGCAGGAAGGATGACTGGCGAAACCGCACCTCGGTCTTCGAGGGATGCACGTTAACATCAACCTCGGTGGCCGGCATCTCCAGAAAGAGCAGCACCACGGGATAGACCGTGGGCGGAATGATATTGCGATAGGCCTCAGTGATGGCGTGCTGCACCAGGCGATCGCGAATCAGCCGGCCGTTCACAAAAATAAAGATGGAGTTTCGATTGAGCTTCTGGATCTCCGGCCGCGAGATGAATCCGTGCAGCTTGAGCTCGCCCTTCACCGGTTCGTCCTGCTCTTCCACTTCCTTGCGCCGCCACGGTGGAGGCTGCGGCAGCCCGATGCGTTCCAAAGGCAGCAGCGCACTGATCGGTATCAACTGGTCGAGCGTCTCTTTGCCAAAAACCTGATAAATGCGTTGCGAATGATCGGCGACCGGCGGGGCGATCAGCATGGCGTTAGTTGCCGAGTGCAGCTCCCAATGCATTTCCGGATGAGCCAAGGCGTAATGAGTCACGAGCGATGCAATGTGCGAGAGCTCGGTGGATTCGGCCTTCAGGAATTTACGTCGCGCGGGAATGTTGAAGAACAAATCGCGAACCGTGATGCAAGTTCCCAGCGGCAGCCCGGCTTCTTCGACAGCGAGAATCTTGCCGCCGGCAATTTCGACCACGGTTCCTGCGGCTTCCTCGGGCGCGCGGGTTTCCAGACGGAGACGGCTGACGGATGCGATCGAGGGCAATGCCTCTCCGCGAAATCCCAGAGTCGCGATAGTCAGCAGGTCATCAGCATTGCGGATCTTCGAGGTCGCGTGGCGTTCGAAGGCCAGCATGGCGTCGTCGCGCACCATGCCGCAGCCATCGTCGGTGACCTGGATAAGTTTCTTGCCACCGGCTTCGATATTGACGCGAATGCGCTGCGCGCCCGCATCCAGAGCGTTCTCCAGTAACTCCTTCACCACCGATGCGGGGCGCTCCACCACCTCGCCCGCGGCGATCTTGTTGGCTACATTTTCCGAGAGAATGTGGATACGGCCCATCGAGTACTACGTTAAATGACGGCAGCGGTTAGTGGATAGTCAATCGTTCCGAGTTTGATGTACGGGGGGACTTCGACCGGAAGCTGCACTCGCGGGGAATGGCAGCCATGCACGCTGGAGTTCGCGCGGCAATGAAGTGTTCTCGTGAGGCCCAAGACGTTGAAATCCAGGTTGTTCCTCACAAACAATTCCGCATGCGATGTACTATCATCGTTCGTCGCCGAGTTAGCGATAGGTTTATTCACTCCTGACTTCCAAGAGCTGATCGCTGATGCCAACCATTCCGAAGCCTCTGATCCTCATCATCCTGGATGGCTGGGGCTATGCTCCGCCGTCGAAGGCCAACGCGATATCGCTGGCGCGCAAGCCTAATTACGACCGCTTACTCGCCGAGTTTCCTAATACGTTGATCCATACCAGCGGCCGCTATGTGGGCCTGCCGACCGGGCAGATGGGGAACAGCGAAGTTGGACATCTCAACATGGGCGCCGGCCGCGTGGTCTACATGGACATCACCAAGATCGACCTGATGATCGAGAATGGCGAACTGTTTTCGAACTCCTCCCTCTTGTCTGCGATGGAATCGGCACGCACCGGAGGCCGACGTCTGCATTTCTTTGGACTGCTCTCCGATGGCGGCGTGCACTCTCACCAGAATCACCTGTACGCCCTGTTGCGCATGGCCAAGCAGAACGGAGTGGAACGCGTCTTCGTTCATTGCTTCATGGATGGACGGGATACCTTGCCTACTAATGGCGCCGGCTACATCGAGCAACTGCAACAGAAAATGCGCGAGTATGGCATTGGACAGATCGCCACCGTCAGCGGACGCTATTACGCGATGGACCGCGACAAGAAGTGGGAACGCGAGAAAAAGGCATTCGACGCCATGGTGCTCGGCGACGCTGAGGGCGGCCGTTTCACCGATCCGGTGCAAGGCGTCAAGGAATCGTACAATCGCGACGTCACCGACGAGTTCATCATTCCTTTCGTTCTGGTGGATAGTCGCGGAGAGCCATTGGGCAACATTCGCGACGGCGATGTGTGCATCAATTTCAACTTCCGCGCCGATCGTGCCCGGCAGATCACGCGCTGCCTGGCGCGCAATAGCCACTTCACGCCAGAGGATGGACGCGAACTGGAAGGTGCCGAAGATCTCGACCAGGTTATCCCGCGCCGTCGCGTGCCAAAAGATCTGACCTACATTTGCATGACGCAGTACGACAAGCACTTCACCTTGCCGCTGGTTTCGGCGCCCGAGTCGCTGACGAATATTTTGGCCAACGTGATGGCTGATCGGCATATGCGCAATCTGCGGGTGGCTGAAACCGAGAAGTATGCGCACGTCACCTACTTCTTCAACGGTGGAGTGGAGAAGCCGTTTCCAGGTGAGGAGCGCGTGCTGGTGCAGTCTCCAAAGGTCGCGACCTACGATTTGAAGCCGGAGATGTCAGCGCAGGGAATTGCCGATGCCGTGGTGAAAGCCACAGCCGACGGAACGTTTGATGTGATGGTAGTGAACTTCGCCAACGCCGACATGGTGGGACACTCGGGCAAGATCCCTCCGACGATCACGGCGGTAGAGACCGTCGATGGATGCCTGGGGCAGATCTATAACGCAGTGCGTCAGCGGGGCGGGGCGATGATTGTTACGGCCGACCACGGCAATGCCGAGCAAATGATCGATCCGGCTACTGGCGGTCCGCAAACGGCGCACACCACCAACCCCGTACCGTTCATCGTTGTCGCCGAGCATGCTGTGACCGAGCCCGACTTCAAGAGCGATCCTCGTCGCTTCACGTTGCGTCCCGACGGCGCTTTGCAGGACATCGCACCCACCATGCTGGGCATGCTCGGGATCGGCCAGCCGAAGGAGATGACGGGTCAGGATCTAAGGGTCCTCGCGAAGGAGAAAAGCATTTAGCATTTGGCATTTGGCATTTAGCACTTAGCAACTTAGCCAATGTCGAGACGACGCGGTTGGGGGTAGAGCGACGCTTCAGCGCCGCGTCGAAGCTGCAATAGATGCGGAGGGGCTTCAGCCCCCAAGGTCGAAATTGCTGGTGTGCAAGCAAAGTTGTCTCAGCGAAAACACGTTATTTGCCTTAGCTGACGGCTGATAGCTGACAGCCGACAACTGACAACCGACAACTGCTCCCGCTTTCCTATGAAGCTCGTCATCGTCCTTCAGCACCGGTTTGAGCTATGGCAAGCGCCGGAGTGGTTTGCCGAACGGTTGCGGCGAGATTTCCCGCAACTCGACGTGGTCCATCTTTCCAGCTACGAGCGGGCGAACAATGAGATTGCCGATGCCGATATTGCGATCTCGTGGTCCTTGCGCGGCGAGCAGATCAAAGCCGCGAAGAAGCTGCGGTGGATTCACTCCACGGCGACGGCGGTCCACGCTCTAATGTCCCCCGAGTTGCAGGCCAGCAATATCGTGGTCACCAACGCGCGCGATGTACACGGTCCAGTCGTGGCAGAGCACGCCCTGGCGCTGGCGTTCGCCCTGGCCAAGCGGCTACCGCAGGCGGCGCGATATCAGCAGCAAAAACATTGGGCGCAGCAGGACATCTGGAGCGACAGCCCGCGCCCTCGCGAGTTGAGCGGCGCGACCATGACCATCGTCGGCTTAGGCGGAATTGGCAGGCCGCTGGCGAAATTGGCACAGGCGGTGGGCATGCGAGTAGTGGGAGTGCGCGAACATCCCGAGCAGCCAGTCGAAGCGGTAGACATCATGTACGGGTTCGACCAACTTGATCAAGCATTGAGCGCAACTGATTTCGTGGTGCTTGCCGTTCCTGTTACTCCTCGCACTCATCACCTGATGAACGCCGAGCGGCTAGCGCGGTTGCGAAGCGAGGCCTACCTCATTAATGTTGGCCGCGGTGTGCTCATCGATGAACCAGCCCTGATAGAGGCCTTACGCGTCAAGAGCTTTGCCGGCGCGGCCCTCGACGTTACTACCGAAGAACCGCTGCCCCGTGATTCACCGCTGTGGGGAATGGAGAATGTACTGATCACGCCTCACATCGCCGGCCTGACACGGCAAATGTGGGAGCGGCATTACAGCCACTTCGCGGAAAATCTGCGGAGGTTTTTACGTGGAGAGCCGCTGGCATCCGTGGTGGACAAGCAGCGGGGCTATTAAATCTTTTGGGCTATGATCCCGATGCTGGGGCTGCGCAGACCCTGTCGCGAGCGGGTGTCGCCGCTCCGCGGCTCCAAACTCCCCCCAATCCCACCCGGGGTTTGCACCCCGGGCTCACCCCATCCCGCCGCTGCGCGGCTAGTTTGTTCCGCGGTCGCTCTTTGTTCCCACTCGAAAATTTGATTGACGGTGGTGACGCAGTTTCTGAAGCCCGTCGAACTCAAGTGGCTTTAAACGCAGCGCTAAAGCGACGCACTACCGATCCTTCCACCCCGAATGGTAAAGCGCCCGCACTACCCGTAATTCTGGCGGCCCACTCTACTGGCGACGCCCAAGCGCCGCATTAACCACTACGTTGGGGTACCTATTGTCTATGCGCTGCTCGCAGATCTCATTGCGGCAATGGTTGCCTCTGGATTTATAGGTCTGTCTGCAAGAAAATACATTTTCCACAGGGGCCGCTGCGATATACTCCGCAGGTCATTTTGTAACAAACGGAAGCGCGCTTCCCGACCTCTGCCGTACGGGTCAACTTCGAGCACAAGCAGTTCAGCAGCATCTGGGACCAACCCTCGGGCGCCGAGTCCTGGCAGCAAGGCAATACCCGCAGCAATTCCTGGCCGAAATACTCGTAAAATGAGGTAACGCCGTGATTCGTAAGTTCGGCGTACGAAGCGTTAGGTTAGGACACTCTCCGATGGATAAGTTTGTGGTTCGCGGCGGCAATCCGCTGCTGGGCACCGTGCGTATCAGCGGTGCGAAGAACGCTGCGCTGCCCGCCATGGCTGCGGCCCTGCTCACCGACGAGCCGGTCATTCTGGAAAACATTCCACAGGTTCGCGACATTGAAACCGAGCGCCGGCTTCTGGCTGCCATGGGCGCCGAGGTCGAGCTGGGCTATGGCCGCGCCCAACATCGCACCACCATTTGCTGCCGCGACTTGGCGAATCCCGAAGCTTCATACGAACTGGTCAAGACCATGCGCGCGTCCACGCTGGTATTGGGACCACTTGTCGCCCGCATGGGAGAAGCGCGCGTGTCGTTGCCCGGCGGATGCGCCATCGGAGCTCGTCCCATCGATCTGCACCTGAAAGGCCTGGAAAAACTGGGCGCGAAGATTACCCAGGAACACGGCTACATTCAAGCGCGCGCCACGCGGTTGAAAGGCGCTCGCATCGTCTTCGAAAAGATCACGGTAACCGGAACCGAAGACCTGCTGATGGCGGCCACTCTTGCCGAAGGCGAGTCGGTTCTGGAAAATTGCGCTCGTGAACCCGAAGTGGTTGACTTGGCTGCTCTGCTCAACAAGATGGGCGCGCAGATCGAAGGGGCCGGCACGCACTCCATTCGTATCAAAGGTGTCGAGAGACTGCACGGCGCGCGCCACCGCATTATCCCCGACCGCATCGAGGCCGGCACGTTCATCGTTGCAGCAGCACTCACCGGTGGCGATCTGCAGGTCACAGGCTGCGAGCCGCTGCACCTCGCTGCACTGCTACAAAAACTGGAAGAGTGTGGTGTCAGCGTAACCACCAATGGCGAGTCCGTTCGCATCGTGGGCGATGGCCCGCTGAAGAGCGCAGACATGATCACCGAGGAATATCCCGGCTTCCCCACCGACATGCAGGCGCAGTACATGGCGCTGGCGACACAGGCCGAGGGCAGCACCATCGTTACGGAAAACATCTTCGAAAACCGCTTCATGCATGCGCAGGAACTGGTGCGCATGGGAGCTAACGTCAGAATTGAGGGTAGCCGCGCGGTGGTGCGGGGACGTACTCCGTTGAGCGGAGCCGCAGTGCAGGCAAGCGATCTGCGCGCGTCCGCATCGTTGGTGCTGGCGGCTTTGGTCGCCGACGGCGAGACCATCATTGACCGCGTGTACCACATCGACCGCGGCTACGAACACATTGAAGAAAAACTGCGCAGCGTAGGAGCGCGAATTCGCCGCATTGGAGAGTTGCTGCCCAGACGGGTGAGCGCACCGGCGGTGGCGAGCTGAGCGGAGCTAGGGAAATCTCTGAAACAGGCTCTAAGAGGCTAAGGAGCTGCTGTAACTTTAAGATCGTTCTGACACAAAGCTCCCATTGATTTGACTTGTATCAGGGCACGACCATTGGTCGTGGCGTACAGAATCAAGAGAAGGCGGGCTTCAACCCCTGCGTAGTCGCGGCTTCACAACGCCGCCGCAGTCTTTCCGTTTGGTGCCGCCGGCTGGAAGCCGGCTCGGGATCATAAAGAAGAGTCTGAGACGCTGGCCTGAAAGGCCAGCTCTACCCGAACAAAATAGAAGCTCGTCTGTTCAGCAACCTGTAAAGCCGAACCGATTTTGCGATGCTTACGGGCGGTTCAAAAGGCCGCCCCCATTCAAACAAACTCAATCAGGACTTTCCTTACCGCTTCTTCACCGCAATTACATTGTCGTCCGGATTGCGGTCGATCAACTTGTCCACTGGATCGATCCCGGCCTGTGCCGGTGGCTTGTCGACCGTAATCGTCAGATCGGTCTTCTCCTGGTCGATCTTGTGCTTCTCGAGATAGAGATACTTCCCGTTGGCATCCAGCACGCCAATGTCGATCCAGTCGTTCACCGGGATCGCGTGTTCTTGTCCGCGGCCGTCGGCGCGAAACTTCTTCGCCTCCACCACAAGATGCACCTGGTATTTTCCGTCCGCCGACTTGACGTAATCGGCCGAGATGGCACGGTTGTCGTACAGCGTGATCGTCCGGAACATGTCTTCAAGCACGTACTGATACTGCGGCGGCGTAACCTTCGCGAAGTACGCTTCGAGGTCAAGCGAGGTCGGATATGGCGGGCCCTTGAAAGCGTATTGCTTCAAGAATTCGCGAATAGCCTGGTTGACCTTGTCCTCGCCGATGTAGTCCTGAAGCGCGTACATGACCATCGAGCCTTTGCGATAGTGAATGTATCCCTGGTTCTGATCGACCTTGTATAGCGGATTCTCTTCGTTGCGCTCGGTACCGCGCCCGCGGAGATACTGATCGAGTTCGAAGCGCAGGAACGGCTTCATCGCGTCCGCTCCGAAGTGATGCTTCATCACCATCAGCGCCGTGTATTGCGCCATGGTCTCGTCAATGGATGTATCGCCTTCGACATACGCCGAGATTACCTGGTGCGCCCACCACTGATGGCCGGTCTCATGAGCGGTGACGTAGAAGGGAAGATTCACCGCGTCGGCCTTGCCGCTGATCTTCGTAAGGAAACCGATTGCCTCCGAGAAGGGAATGGTGTTCGCAAAGGATTCGGCAAACGTCCCGTAGCGCGGGAACTCGATGATGCGAAGCTGATGGAACTGGAAGGGGCTGAAGTTCTCGCTGCAATAGGCCAGCGTTTCCTTCATGCTCTCCATCATGGTGTCGATGTCGTACTCGTGGCCGGGCTGGTAGTAGATCTCCAGGTTCACATTCTGCCAGCGGTCGCGGCCCACCGCATAACGACCCGACTGGAAGGAATAAATATTGAGGATGGGCGCGTCCATCTTGTAGTGGAAGTAGCGCCGGCCGTTCTCGACCCACTCCTTTTGCAGGTATCCGGGAGCGATGGCGATCTGGTCTGGTGAGGTGCTGACGGTGGCCTCGAAGTTGATCCAATCGGCGTCGAAGGCAACGCTGTTGTATTGGCGCGCGTTTACATCGTCGAGTTTCGGCATGCGCCGGGCCTGGTCGAGCCCGTGGCGATGGCGCGTGCTGTCATCCGTCAATTCGACTTCCTGAGCGTAGCCAATATAAGGACCGTAGCGGTCGTTGAGGAACGTACCGTTGTGGACGATATCCGTATTCGGATTATCGTTCTCGAAGCCCGGGTTGTCGTACTGCAAGTCGTAATCAAGCTGAATGCGGCCATGCGGTGGCAAAGGTGTTGGGAGTTTGTAGAGATAAAAACCCAGAGCCGGATCTTCGATGATCGGGGTTTGCCCGCCGACAAAGCTCAGTTTCTTGACTTGAAGATGCAAGCGGGGCAACGGGATCAGATCCTCTGGCCAGAGCGTGATGGCCACCCGGTCAATGTCGGATGAAGTTTCGTTCTCCATCCACATGGTGCCGTGCATGTCGAACGAGCGCTTCTCGGGATAGATGTCGAGGTTAGTGGTTACATCGGTAATGCGCGGCTGCGGCAGGTTCCAATATTGTTTGTACTTCTTTTCGTACTGCGCACGGGCCTCGTCAACTTTGAATGTCGTGCGGTAGGGATTCAGGATGTGCGTGTTGTAGAAGATGTAGCTGCCCGTACCTAATAGCAAGATCAGGCAAACGCTTGCGCCGGCCAGCGAAGCTCGCGAGAATCGTTCGGCGGCAAGTTTCATGCGTACCCGCCAGCCGCTTTCCGTCCCGCGTACCCATAGCAAGTTGGTCACGATGGCCAGCAGGATGGCCGCCAGGATCCAGTACACCCGGAACCAGATGAGTGGCTGCAGGAACGGTCCATAGCCATTGATGTCAGAGTATGTGACTTGCGGTGCCTGGCCAAAGCGGTAGAGGTAATCCTGAAAGCCTGCTGGAGGCAGCGCGATGGTCGCCACAATGTATAAGACCATCACGAAGTGGCCGAGATACTTGTTGTTGACGATGGTCTGCACAAACATCGCGAGCACGCACAAGACGCACAGCGAAGGCAGTCGGTTCAAGAACAGATCGCGGAAGTACAGGCCGAACTCGTAATGGTGAAATCCCTGGACGGTCTGCACGGTCACGCCGGCGGCCAGGATCAGCAGCACGATCACAACCTGCACCAGCATCAAGGCCAACAGCTTGGAGCAGAACATCACCCAGCGCTGCAGGGGGAAGGCGTCGATTACCTGGTTCAGCTGAGCATCGCGCTCCTGCCACACCAACTCGCCGGAATAGAAAATGATGATGGCGAGCGCGAAGATACCGAAGCCAGCTCCAGCCAGCTCCAGCATCTGGTAGGTGACCGGATAGGTGCGGGTAGCCAGCGGATTATTGATACCCGAGGCGGAGGCGACGGCAAACAGAAATCCCGCCAGCATTAGGACTAGGAAGAAAACGTTCCGTGTCGTCTCCCGGAAGTAGATACGGGTCAACGAGAATAGGTGTTGCAACGATGCGGTCGCGGAAAAGCTCGGGTGCGCAATGGGCAGGGAATCGATGGCAGGAATCGCTTCCTTCTCTCCGATAACGGAGCCCCGTTTGCTACGCTGCCCCGGATAGGCGAACGAAAACCTCAGGTAAGTAACGATGAGGAAGATCGCGCCGATCCCGAGCCACAGCGCCCGGTTGGCGAGCAAAATCCCCTGTAGCGGTATCAGCTGGGTGTTGCGCTGGAAGGGCGTCCAGTAGCGGGTCACACGATCGATGGCCGCTCCGCCCAGGGGATCGGCCAGGGCCGCACGCACGCTGGTGGTCAGGGCGCTCCCTGAGAACTGGCTGACCGTAAAGTAGCCGATCAAGACCAACACGCTCGCAACGTAGACAGGGAGCATCTTGCGCGAAAGGGTTGCGAGCGCGAAGAAGATCGCGGTCAGGAATAACAGATTCGGAAGAACATTGATGAGGTAGGGCTGAAGGTAAGCGCCGACCATCTGCGGGCCGACGCGAGTTTTGTCGAGCCAAGGAGTCAATGTGCCGATCCACGCTCCTAAACCGACGCTGATGAAGATCGGAATTTGAATGACGAAGGCGGCAAGGAAACGTCCAGCCAGGTAATCGAGTTTGCTGATGGGCGCGGTGTAAAAGAACACTGCGGAGTTGCTGTCGATGTCCTGATAGGTCGCCTGCCCGGCGATTGCTGCGGTGATGACGATGCCAAAGAAGCAGATGAACGTGATCACGCCGTTCAATGCGTAGGGCGAGGTGATCAGAACTTTGCCGCCGGTACCGAAGTCGACGCTGGCGTTAGCGAAGGCCCCGCCAGACATCAGTACAAACAGCATTCCCAGGGCGAAGAAGACAACGAAGTAGACGTAAGTCGAGATACGCCGCAGGCGCTGCTGGAGGTCGAAGAGGAAGATGTTTGCCAGCATGGGATCAGTTGGCCGACGGCTCGCCAGCCGCTCCCCGGGTGAAGCCTTTGATGGTCGCGAAGTATAGGTCTTCGAGGTCCGGAGTGACGGGCTCGAAGCCGGCGTCAGGCTGCTGGTCGTGCAGCACGTGCAGCAAAGTTTGTCCTCCAACCAGGCGCATCGAGATCACGCGATAGCGTTGCTGCTGTTCCTGAACTTCGGCTCGGAGGATTGCTTTTTTCCAGACGCGTCCTTGCAAAGCCGACACCAGGGTTGCCGGATCACCCGCCGCGTGCACTCGTCCCTGATGAATGATCGCCATGTTGCGGCACAGGTCGCTTACGTCGGAGACGATGTGAGTGGAAAGAATGACGATGATGTTTTCGCCGATCGCGCTAAGCAGATTGTGAAAACGCACGCGCTCTTCGGGGTCGAGTCCGGCAGTCGGCTCGTCGACGATGATGAGCCGCGGATTGCCCAGCAGAGCTTGCGCGATGCCAAAGCGCTGCTTCATGCCTCCGGAAAAGCTGCCGAGCGGCTTGCGGCGATGCTCCCACAAGTTGGTTTGCCGCAGCAGGGTGGTCACCAGCTCGCGGCGCTCGCCGGCGTTCTCGATACCTTTCAGCGCCGCAAAATGAGTGAGCAGGCTCTCCGCACCAACTTTGGGATAAAGGCCGAACTCCTGCGGCAAATATCCCAGCAGCTTGCGGACGTCGTCCTTCTGCCGCAAAACGTCGAGGCCGTCGAGCCGGGCGCTGCCGCTGTCGGCTTCCTGTAGCGTGGCCAGGGTTCGCATGAGGGTGGACTTGCCGGCACCGTTGGGGCCGAGCAAGCCAAACATACCTTGCGGGATCGACAGGGAAACATCCTGCAAAGCCTGGGTCCCGTTGGGATAGCGCTTGGAGAGGTTTTCGATTTGTAGTTGCATCGTGGTCGTCTGCTACTCGATACGAGGGATTCGCGAAGGTTGTTCCGGGAAAAGCTACGTTCTTTTAACACGAGAGAAGACCAGATGGCACTCAGAAATCCAGGATTTGCCTCGGGGGTAAGCAAAAACGGGCTCGATCGCACATCGCCGTCAACATCTGCGGGTTTACAAAACTTATGTTTTCTTAACAGAGCGGAGTTTCGCGATATGTTTAGGTAATTGATGGGGCCGTGCGCATGATGAAGCCAATCCGATTCCTCTCTGTCACTTTCGCTGTTCTCGCTGTGATTGTTGGCAGCCTGATCATTCCGCAGACTTGCGCCGCCCAGCAGGCGGATGCCGCGCAGCAGCCGAACACGCCCAAGCACTCGCGAGCCGTCGGTACGGTCAAGTCGATCAACGGAAGTACGATCACGCTCACCACCGATAGCGGTTCGGAGATGAACGTTGTCATTGGCCCGACGACGCGGTTGGTTCGTCTGGCTCCGGGGCAGACCGACCTGAAGAGCGCCCCTGCCATTCAGACGAGCGACGTGCAGGTTGGTGATCGCATGCTGGCCGGAGGAACGGCATCAGACGACGGCAAATCGCTGACCGCGACATCCGCCGTGATCATGAACAAAGCCGACGTAGCTGAAAAACAGCAGCACGATCGCGAGGAATGGCAAAAGCACGGAACGGGCGGCGTGGTGAAATCTGTCGACGGCGCGGCGGGAACCATCACGTTGTCGACGGGAACATTGGGCGCGCCCAGCACGCTGCTGTTGCACATCACCAAAGACACGATTATCCGCCGCTATGCCCCGGACTCGGTGAAGTTCGACGATGCCAAGCCGGGAACGCTGGAGCAGATCAAAGCTGGCGATCAACTGCGCGCGCGCGGTACCAGGAGCGACGACGGCAAGGAAATGGCGGCTGCGGAAATCGTTTCCGGCACGTTCCGCAGTATCGCCGGTCTGGTGGTATCAACAGATGCGGCTGGCAACACCATCACGGTAACCGATCTGGCGAACAAGCGTCCGGTGACGCTGAAGATTGGTCCTGATTCGCAAATGCACAAGCTGCCGGAGATGTTTGCGCAGCGTATTGCCATGCGTCTGAAAGGTGGCGCTGCTGCCGGCGGGGGTGCGGCTCCGAATGCCGGTGCTCCAAGACCTGCGGGCGCGACGGGGGGCGGCCCTAGTGGCGGCGTTGGACGTGGTGGAGGTGCCGGTGGGGGACGTCCTGGCGGCGCGCCAGATTTTCAGCAGATGTTGAGCCGCATGCCGGCAGCCACTCTTGCAGACATGAAAAAAGGGGATGCCTTGATGATCGTGGCCACCGAGGGATCCGACACGTCTCCGTCGACCGTGATTATCCTGCTCAGCGGTGTCGAACCGATTTTGCGCGCAGCTTCTCCAAGTCAGGCCAGCACAATTCTTTCACCCTGGAACCTGTCAGCAGGGGGAAATGGTGGAACGGGAGACGCTCCATAACGGAATACATGTTGCAGCCGTATTTTTTGTGCTGTTAAAGGCTTGAAAACCACTCATGCGTTTGTACGTCATTGTTCTTTGTATCTCGATTTTTTCCGCCGCTTCTTTTGCGCAGACTTCGTCCGGCACGCTGCGCGGCAAAATTACTGATCCTTCGGGCGCGGTAGTTCCAGAGGCGCACATCACGGCTACCGGCAAGGATGGCAGGTCGGCAAACGCTGCAACCAATCATCAAGGCGTTTACGAAATCAGGGGACTGGCGGCCGGCGCCTACAACGTGTCGGCGACAGCGAAAGGGTTTGCAGTCGATCAGGAAGCCGAGGTCCAGATAAACCCTGGGCAGGTGCAGGAACTCGACATCCAATTGCAGATCGAGGTGGAACAGCAACACGTTGAGGTGCAGGAGGAGACGCCGACGGTCAGCGTCACTCCTGAAAACAGCGCGAGCACAATCGTCCTGAAGGGAAAAGATCTGGACGCGCTCTCCGACGATCCGGATGAGTTGCAGTCGGAGCTACAGGCGCTGGCTGGGCCATCCGCCGGTCCGAATGGCGGCCAGATCTATGTAGATGGCTTCACCGCGGGACAGCTGCCGCCGAAGTCGGCGATTCGCGAAATCCGCATCAACCAGAATCCGTTTTCCGCCGAGTATGACAAGCTGGGCTACGGCCGCATTGAAATCTTCACTAAGCCGGGCACCGATCAGTATCACGGCCAGTTCATGCTGAACGGGAATTCGTCAGCTTTCAACTCGCTGAACCCGTTTATCACCGAGACGCCCGGCTACTACTCGGAAATCTTCAACGGAAATGTCAGCGGCCCCCTGGGGAAAAAGGCATCGTTCTTCTTCACTGCTCAACAGCGCGATATCGACAACGTAAGCGTGATCGTCGCCCAGGTATTGGGTCCGGGCAACACCATCACTCCTTACAATGCGACCGTGCCCAGCCCGCAGAAGCGCCTCAACATCAGCCCGCGGGTCGATTTCCAACTTTCTCCGAAGAACACGCTGACGATTCGCTACCAGTATTCGCAGAACACGGAGACCAATGAAGGTATCGGCGGATTTTCACTGCCGACGACCGGATACAACTCCCATAGCACCGAGAACACGGTGCAGATCAGCGATACGCAGGTCATCAGTCCGACCATCGTGAACGAGACACGGTTCCAGTTCATTCGCGACAGCGACACCCAGACACCGTTGAGCACTGATCCCACGGTACTGGTGCAGTCGGCATTCACCGCCGGCGGCAGCTCGCAGGGAACCGTGGCCAGCAATCAAGACCACTACGAATTGCAGAACTACACCTCCATCGCCCACGGCAAGCATTTCATTAAGTTTGGCGGAAGGCTGCGCGGCACGCTGTTTTCCAGCAACGAGAACTCAAACTTCAACGGTTCGTATAATTTCTCTTCAATCAACGCGTATCAGATCACGATAGCCGGCATAGAGGAAGGTCTGACCCCGGCGGAGATTCGGGCCCTGGGCGGCGGCCCCAGCCAGTTCTCCTTGGTGACCGGTCAGCCGCTCTCCGATGTGTCGATGATCGACATCGGACTTTATGCCGAGGACGAGTGGCGCATTCGTCCGAACATTACTCTAAGCTATGGACTGCGCTACGAAACGCAGACAGGGATTCCATATGAAGGCGATTGGGCGCCGCGCGTCAGCCTGGCGTGGGGGCTGGGGCACAGCAAGACTGCTCCCAAGACCGTGCTGCGCGGCGGGTATGGCATCTTCTATGATCGCTTCTCCTACGACTATCTGTTACAAGCCGAACGCTTCAACGGCATTACGCAGCAGCAGTATGTTGTCGCCAACCCAAATTTTTATCCCGCCATCCCCACGCCGGCGGAATTAGCACAGCTGTCCACTGCCTCGCCGACGGTGTATCAGGTGCAAAACAATTTGCACGTTCCTTACACCATGGAAGCCGCGATCAGCCTGGAGCGTCAGGTCACCAAGAACGCCACCATCTCCGTGACCTACCTGAACTCGCGCGGAGTGCACCAGCTGATCTTGCGGAACGCCAACGCGCCTTTGCCCGGGACCTATGATCCCTCGAATCCCGACAGCGGCATTCGGCCGCTGGGCAACAACACCAACGTCTATCAGTACAACTCGGGCGGCGTCTTTGAGCAGAACCAGGTCATCGTCAATGGCCGCCTGAGCGTCGGCAAGGCAGTTTCGCTCTTCGGCTTCTATGCGCTTGGCTATGCCAATAGTGACCTGGGCGCGGGCGGCGCTTACGTTGTCTCTTCTGGGGGAGGAGGGTTCGGAGGAGGGTTTGGCGGCGGAGGCGGTGGCTCGCCTCAGTTCGTGATGAACTCCTACGATCCCATGGAGGATTACGGACGCGCAGCCTTCGACGTGCGCAATCGCGTCGTAATAGGGGGAACGATTGCTCTGCCGTACGCGCTGCGGTTGAGTCCGTTTATCATCGCAAATTCCGGATCGCCCTTCGACATCATCGTGGGCCAGGACCTGAATGGCGATTCCATCTTCAACGATCGCCCATCGTTCGGCACCGGTTCGGGCGGCACGAATAAGGTTACCTCTTACGGAACGTTTAACACTGCGCCGCTTCCCGGACAGGCGCTTATCCCGATCAACTACGGAAGTGGTCCCAGCGTTTTTAGTCTGAACATGCGGCTGAGCAAGTCGTTCGGCCTTGGTCCGAAGGTACAGGGCCATGCCACCCCAGGCGGGCCTCATGGCGGCGGTGGTGGACATCATGGCGAAGGTGGTTTAGGAGGCCGCGGTCTCAGCGGTGGCGGCGGAGGACCGTTTACCTTTGGCAATGAAACCAGTCGTAAATACAACCTGACGTTTAGCGTCAGTGCGCGCAACCTGTTGAACAACGTGAACTATGCGAGCCCGATCGGCAACCTGGACTCGCCGCTGTTCGGCACATCGAACGCGCTCGCCGGCCCGCCGTTTTCGTCCGGCTCCGCCAGCCGGAGAATCGATCTCCAGATGCTGTTCTCGTTCTAATGGGAACTGTGACGATCAGTCTTGTTTGTCGTCCATCCGCTCTGACTAGCCAAACAAATTGCTGAAAAGTCGGCAATTCGCAATTTTCGGTAGAGCTAGCCTTTAGGCTAGCGTCTAAAGCGCTTTACTCAGGTTGCGAGTCGGCTTTCAGCCGACGGCATAACTCCTATGTGCGGATTTTCTCAGCAGACGGTGAGGCACCGTCGATTTAGGCCTGTCTTAAGCCATGCTCCGCGGGCTGTCCTTTGCGGTTCTTTCGCCTGCATGTTATTCTTATTGCGTAACAACATACGATAAAAAGAGTAGGAGCGCAGCCGATTCAGTGTTAGCCCGAGAGAAAAAAGCCGCCCTGATTGCCGACAACCGCAGAGCCGATAACGATACCGGTTCACCGGAAGTTCAGATTGCCATCCTGAGCACCCGGATTGGCGAGTTGACGGAGCATTTCAAGACGCACAAGAAGGATCACGCCTCCCGGCGCGGACTTCTTATGATGGTGAGCAGGCGTCGCAGCTTGCTTGATTACCTCAGAAAGTCTGATACCGAACGCTACAAGGCCGTTATTCAGAAGCTCGGAATCCGCAAGTAGTTATTGTATTTGCGGATCGCCGAGGAATCGTCTTTCAGGCGTTTTACCGCCCGGGCCCAGCAAAACCGGTATCGAATACATTCGATCCAGCGTTGCCATCCTCGGGTTCAGACGTTCAAAGTACTCGGGCGCAAGGTGCGCCCATAACATTCGTTCAGCATCTCTCGGCTGACGTGCGTATCACTCCATCTCACATTGTCGTGGCCGAGGTTTGAAAGGGTACGGCTTCAGCCGTGCCGCCAAGTCGCACATAGCGACTGGCCTTTAGGCGCTGAGGCTTTCCCAGCGGCTAAAGTCGGATATCAGGTTGAACCTGCACGGCACGCCTGAAGGCATGCCCCTTCGACCCGGAAACGGCGGCTCTGACAGCTGCGCTCAAACGGAAGGATCTAGGAAATGAATGAAGAAATGACCGCCTCATTGCATGGCGTCAATAAACAGGAAGTAACGGTCGAGCTGCACGGCGGCAAGTCCATACGCTTTGAAACCGGCAAACTGGCCAAGCAGGCGCACGGCTCCTGCATTGTTCGCATTGGCGACAACGTTGTTCTGGCGACAGCCTGCGCCAACCCCGACCCCCGCGAGGGCATCGACTTCTTCCCCCTCACGGTTGATTATCGCGAATACACCTACGCCGCGGGACGCATCCCCGGCGGCTTCATCAAGCGTGAAGGCCGCCCCAGCGAGCGCGAAATTCTTACCAGCCGGCAGATCGATCGCCCCATCCGTCCGCTGTTCCCCGAAGGCTTCCGCTGCGAGACTCAGGTCATCGCCATGGTGCTCTCGGCCGACACCACCAACGATCCTGACGTCGCCGGCATCAACGGCGCCTCAGTCGCCCTCAGCGTGTCGGACATTCCGTTCCATGGTCCGATCGGCGCAGTTCGCGTAGGCCAGGTTGATGGAAATTTTGTCATCAATCCCACCTATGACGAGCAGCGTGGCGGAAATTTGAACCTGATGGTGGTTGGCACCGCCGACGGCATCGTGATGATCGAGTCGGGCGCCAAAGAAGTTTCGGAAGAGACCGTGGTCCAGGCCATCGAGTTTGGACACACCGAGATCAAAAAGATTTGCGCTGCCATCAGCGACCTGGCAAAGAAGGTTGGCAAGGCGAAGCGCAAGGTTGAGCCAGTCGTTACCGACGAGGCTTATCTCTCGGAGCTGCGCTCGAAGTTCGGCGACAAGCTGCTTGACGCCGTCAACACCGAGAAACATCCCAAGAACGAAAGCTATGCGCTGATCAAGCAGCTTAAGGACGAAATAAAGTCTTCAGTACCCGAAGACGACGAATCCGGACGCAAGAAGGCGACCAAGTACTTCGACCTGCTGCGCGAGCAGATCTTCCGCGAGCAGGTGATCAAAGAGAAGCGTCGTCCGGATGGCCGCAAGTTTGACCAGATCCGCGATATCTGGATTGAAGTTGGCGTTCTGCCTCGGACACACGGTTCATCGATTTTCACCCGCGGTGAGACCCAGGCTCTGGTTACGACCACCCTCGGCACCGGCGAAGATATGCAGCGGTTGGAGGCTTTCGAAGGCGAAGCCAAGAAGCGTTTCATGCTGCACTACAACTTCCCACCCTTCTCAGTGGGCGAAGTTGCTTTCCTGCGCGGAGCCGGACGTCGCGAGATCGGTCACGGCGCCTTGGCTGAGCGGGCAATTTCCGCCGTTCTGCCGAACGAAACCGATTGGCCTTACGCGATGCGCGTCGTCTCCGACATTCTGGAGTCGAACGGATCATCGTCAATGGCAACCGTTTGCGGAGCCTCGCTCAGCTTGATGGACGCGGGCGTTCCACTGAAGGCATCTGTGGCCGGCGTGGCTATGGGCCTGGTGAAGGAAGGCGACGACTATGCCGTCCTGACCGATATCGCCGGCGCTGAAGATCACTACGGCGACATGGACTTCAAGGTTGCTGGTACGCGCGATGGCATCACTGCTCTGCAGATGGACATCAAGGTGATGGGCATCACGGCGCAGATTATGCGTGAAGCGCTGGAGCAGGCGCGCGGTGGACGACTCTTTATCCTCGACAAGATGAACGAGATCATTCACGAGCCGCGCACCAAGGTCAGCGAATTTGCGCCGCGCTTCTACACCCTGCAGATCCCGACCGACAAGATCCGCGATCTGATTGGACCGGGTGGCAAGGTGATCCGTGGGATCATCGAAGCGACCGGCGTCAAGATCGACGTGGAAGATACCGGCAAGGTCAACGTCTCGTCCAGCGATCAGGCGGCGGCTGCAAGAGCGTTGCAGATGATCGGCGACATCACCGCGACTGCCGAGGTGGGCAAGACGTATCTGGGCAAAGTTACGCGACTGGCTGACTTCGGCGCATTCGTCGAAATCATTCCCGGCACCGATGGCCTGCTGCACATCAGCGAAGTCGCCGAACATCGCATTAACGATGTGCGCGACGAGCTGAAAGAAGGCGACCAGGTCCTGGTGAAGGTGCTGGCCGTCGAGGGTAACCGCATCAAGTTGTCGCGCAAGGCTATCCTGAAAGAGCAGCGCGCCAAGATGGGCGGCGGAGAAGCTCCTCCCGAAGGCGGCGATGGCGAGGCCGCCGGCGGTGGCGTAACCTTTGAAGGCGGCCACGAGCGCGCCGACGAAGCCAGCGCGGAACCGAACTTCAATCGCGATGGCGAGCGCCGGGAACATGCCGGCAGCCGTCCGGGCGGAGGACGGGAAGGTGGCCGCGGAGGCCGTCCCGGCGGTGGTGGTGGCCGTGGTGGCGATCGTGGTCGCGGACGCGGCCCCAGACGCTAATCACTGAACATCGCGAAAGCTAAGGGAGGGCAGTGATGCCCTCCCTTTTTGTTGCGCGACTTTACTGCGCGACGACTTGCTACTTGATGGGATGCAACGGGCCGGTGCGATCCTGCCATTCCTCGTGCCAGGCCATCTGGATCGCTTCCAGCTTGCCTTCAGTCGACGCTTTGGGATCGTCAACAAAAATCGGCAGCTCGGTAACGTAACGATGAAGGTCGGTGAATCGTACCTCCAGCGGGTTGACGGTTGGAAACTTGTCGGTCAAGGCGATTGCAATATTTTCAGCGTCGTCCCATCTCAATTCCGCAGCCATAACGATCTCCTATCTTAGTGTCCAGCGCCCTCGGAAACGTAATTCCTGTTCCATGCCGGAATTTCCACTACTACTTCGCCAGGCTTTTCGATTACCGTCTGACATCCCAAACGTGAGTTGAGTTGCAGGTCCGCAGCCATGTCCAGACGGTCGGCTTCATCATCGTCCATTTCGTTGAGTAATTCCTTGCCCTTTTTTACCACGACATGACACGTGGTGCAGGCGCAGTTGCCGCCGCAGGCATGTTCCAGATGCAAACCGAAATTGAGCGCCACATCCAGAATCGACTCCGGCTTGCCGTGGTCCAGGTAAGGCAGCTTGCCACGTTCGAACTCGAAGCTCTTGTTGTCGGGAAGAAACGTAACGCGAACGGTATTCGGCGGAAGAGCTTCAGCCGTTGCCGTCGCGCCGCCGTTTTGGATTTTTTCGTCTGCCATAAATTCGTTTCTGGGGATAGAGCGTCAGCCGTCGCACTTCGTCTTACTACAGCCATTCACGCGACGCTTAATCAGTGTCGTCCCTGAAGGGACTCGGGTTCCTTTTCCCCGGCTACCCAGCGCTGAAGCGCTGGGCTATCACATGGCCGTCCCGCAAATGCGGGACTGGAGCGTCGTTGCTGCCAACATCTTCGCGCTAGCAAAGCTGTGCCGCAGCCTTTAAAGCCAGGTCGCCTCAGCACCGCAACGTTGACGCGACGCTGAAAGCGTAACTAACGTCGCCTCGACCTAACCGCTAATTCCCAAATCTCTGGCCCAACTACTGGCCACTGACTAATGGCTACTGCCGACTGACTACTGCCAACTGCCAACTGGCTACTGACAACCGACCACCGACCACTGCCAACTGGCTACTGATTACTGGCTCCTGGCTACTGCCTCACTTGATTTCCGCTTGCGCAATCGGATGCGGCGATGCCGGACCTTCGCCCACGTCGGCCGTATTCATGTTCTGTCCTTTGAGGGCCGCGCCCACGGCGGAATCCATCATCAGCTCGGCCAGACGCATCGTACCCTGGTTCAGCGTGTCGATGGCACTCCGTATCGCCTGATAGTCGTCCTCCTGCATCACCGCACGCAGCGCTGTTTCCATTTTGCCGATACTGGTTCGCTCCTGGCCTGACAGCTGCTGCCACGCTGGATTGCTTCGTCCCTTTTCGAGCGCCGCCAGCATTGTCTCGGCTTCGTTGCGTGCCTCGATCACCTGCCGCTTGTGGAAATCGTCTTCGGCATAATCGAATGACTCGATGATCATGTTCTCGACCTGCTCATCGGTCAAGCCATAGCTGGGCTGCACTTCGATCTCGGCCTCTTTGCCGCTGCGCAGCTCTCGCGCCGAAACGTGCAGAATGCCGTTGGCGTCAATCAGGAATTTCACTTCGATGCGCGGCAGCCCGGCCGGCATCGGCGGAATGCCCTTCAGATCAAAACGCGCCAGAGAGCGGCAATCTTTGGCCAGTTCGCGCTCTCCCTGCAATACGTGAATCGCAACGTTCGTCTGACCTTCAACACCGGTGGTGAAATGCTCGGTAGCCGAAGCGGGTATTGTGGAGTTGCGATGAACGATCTTTGCTACCACGCCGCCCAGGGCTTCGATGCCCAGCGATAACGGCGTGACGTCGAGTAGCAACATTTCCTTAGTGGCTTCCGAGCCCCCGGACAGAATGTTGGCCTGAACCGCTGCGCCCAGCGCGACCACTTCGTCGGGATTCAGATCGCTATGCGGCGTTCGCTCGAAGAGTTGTTCGACCAATTGCCGGACCCGTGGAATTCGCGTCGACCCGCCAACCAGTACGGCTTCGTCAATTTGTTTCGCGGTCAGCCCTGCATCCTTGAGTGCCTGACGCACCGGCCCGGTCGTGCGATCGATCACCGGCTGTATCAATTGCTCAAACTGCTGGCGAGTGATTTCGCGTTGGTAGCGCTTGCCGCCGGGCAGCTCCACATCCAGCAACGTTTTGTCGTTTGCCGAGAGCGCGATTTTAGCTTCGATCACCGACTTGCGAATCGCCTGCACGATTTCCCCATTGCGGCGCACGTCCACGCCTAGATCGCCTTGAATGTCGTCCAGCGCAATGGCGATCAACAGGTTGTCGATATCGTCGCCGCCCAAGTGGGTATCGCCATTGGTCGCGATGACCTCGAAGATCCCCTCGTGCAGCTTGAGAATGGAGATGTCGAAGGTGCCGCCTCCGAGGTCATAGACTGCGACCGTGGCTGTCTCTTTCTTGTCGAGCCCATAGGCCAGGGCCGCTGCGGTGGGTTCGTTGACCAGTCGTAGAACTTCCAGACCCGCGATGCGGCCTGCGTCCTTGGTGGCTTGCCGCTGCGCATCATTGAAATACGCGGGCACGGTGATCACGGCTTTGGTAACAGGCGATCCGAAATAACGCTCGGCGTTGCGTTTCAGCTGACGCAGGATCAAGGCAGAAATTTCCGGTGGCGTGAAGGTCTTTTCGCCCAGCTTGATGCGAAGGACTTCGCCGGCAGCCAAGTCGTCAGCCAAGCGAAAAGGGAAGAGCTTCAGTTCGTCGCGCACGTCCTCGACGCCCCGGCCCATCAGGCGCTTTACGCTGTATACCGCGTGGTCGGCGGTCTCGATCAGAAACTTGCGCGCGGCATTGCCGACAACGATCTGTCCGTTGGCATCAAGCGCCACCACGGAGGGCAGCAGATGCGAGCCATCCTCGCCAGGTATGACTACCGGGCGGTCATCTGCCATATACGCCACCAGCGAATTGGTGGTACCAAGATCGATTCCAACTATGCGGTCGTTAGACATCGTTTTCAATCACGCTCTTCGCTGTTCGCCAAATCGAGATCCTCATCACCTTACGCGTTCTGGCGAAAAGCGAATGGCGAATAGCGAACTACGGCTACTCCAACACCTCATCGATATCGCGCAGCAGATTCCGCAGATAGGTGCGGCGGTTCAGCACGTCCACCATCTTGTCGCGCACCGCGATACGATCTTCTTCTAGTACTGCAACGTTCTGCTTAGAGCGATCGATTAGGCCGTCCCACTCGTTCCATGCCGTGTGCAACTCCTGCATCATGCCGTCGTACTTGGACTGCAACTGTTTCCGAGTGTCCTGTAGCTCAAGGGCCAGCGAGCGATCCGGCTCGCCCATTTTCTTGTTCATGCGAGCTTCTTCCAGCTGCATGTTCAGCTCGAAAACCTGCTCCAGCAAATCCGGCGGGACAACCTGCTTCTTGGCTTTGCCTGTGCGCCGCGCCTCTTCCGTCGCCGTCTTCGACTGTTCTTCGAGGTGAACCCCTTGCAGCCGCAATAAGTACTCGGTTCGCGTGAGGGGATCTTTCAGCGTGCGGTAGGCGTCATTCAGCTGCGAACTTTGTTCCAGGCTCCACTGCTGTTCTTCCAGCGTCTTCACGGCGTTGATGTCTGGATGCAAATGCCGGCTCAGGCCGTAGAACTCTCGCTCAAGTTTGGCGACGTCCACATTCAGCTTGTACAGCAGTCCGAAGAAAGTGAAGTAATCCACGGGAGCGGGCGGCTGAACCTTGCCACACTGCCGGCAAAAATGCGCCGCGCGCATGGCTCCGCATGACCAGCAGTCAGTCTTAGTGGGCTTGCTGGGACTATCGACCAGGATGCCGGTGGCGGAATGTTTCTGCTGATTTGATTCGAGTGAGGACATAGGCTCGGGTTCGACGGTCTCACTGACTTGCTCTGGGCGGGAGCGATTCAGGTCTGTACTGGGTGCCCCAGATCTCGCGTTGTTCGAGATCTGGGTTGCGAGCTCTCCCGGGTCTCGAACGACGCGAGACCCGGGGCACCCACTCTCTTACGAGAACGAGGTGCCGCAGCCGCAGGACTTGGTTGCATTCGGATTGTTGAAGACGAATCCCTGTCGCATCAGAGTCTCTTCGTAATCAAGTGTCATGCCGCTCAGGTAAATGAACGACTTGGGGTCGATAAAGACGCGAACGTCTTGGAACTCGAAGATACGGTCACGCTCGTGAGGCTGCGTCTCAAAGCGGATGACGTAGCTCATTCCCGAACAGCCTCCACCTTGCACGCCGAGGCGAAGACCGCCGCTGGCCAGCGACATGTTTTCCTTGGTCATCGCCGAGCGGATGTGCGCCACGGCTTTGTCCGTTACCTGGATGCCTTTGATAACCGGGGCCGATTCTGCCGAACTTTCAATATTGACTGTGCTCATGATTTCTCCGCCGGCGGATACAATCGCCGGCATTCAACTCCTTTTTACGCTTCTTGTTCAACCGCAACGCCGTGGGGCTGCGCGGTGAGTTGGGTCTGGTTGTTCTTCTTCTTCCAGTCGCCGATAGCAGCGCGAATCGCGTCTTCCGCCAACACCGAGCAATGGATCTTCACCGGCGGCAGCGCCAGCTCTTTTACGATGTCGGTATTGCGGATCGCGAGCGCTTCATCCACTGTCTTGCCCTTTACCCACTCGGTTGCGAGCGAGGATGAGGCGATCGCCGAGCCGCACCCGAAGGTCTTGAACTTGGCGTCCTCGATGATGTTGGTCGTCGGGTTCACCTTGATCTGTAGCTTCATGACGTCGCCGCACTCGGGCGCGCCCACTAATCCGGTGCCGACTTCGGCGCTGTTCTTGTCCATCGAGCCGACGTTGCGGGGATTGGTGTAGTGGTCAAGGACCTTATCGCTATATGCCATGCTTATCTCCTCAATTCCCTGTTTCGCCGGCTAAAAAGCCGGCTGGAGCAAAAAATCTATGCCTGTGACGCTGGCCTGAAGGCCAGCTCTACCGTAAATCGCGGGCTCGAATTCCTCGTCATCGCGTCTAGTGCGTTGGCTCGGCGGCCCACTGTACCTTGGTCAGGTCGATGCCTTCTTTCGCCATCTCGTACAGCGGCGAAAGCTCGCGCAATCGCTTCACGGTGTCCACCACGCGCTGCGCAACGTAATCCACTTCCGCCTCGGTGTTGAAGCGGCCCAGCCCAAAGCGAATCGAGCTGTGCGCCAGATCGTCACCCGCGCCCAGCGCCTTGAGCACATACGACGGCTCCAGTGTTGCCGACGTGCACGCCGATCCGCTGGACACTGCAATGTCGTTGATGCCCATCAGCAACGACTCACCTTCGACGTAGGCAAAGCTGATATTGAGATTGCCGGGCAGCCGGTGCTCCCACGAGCCGTTGATGTAGCACTCGTCCAGCTGGCCCATAATCGCGTCGCGCAGCCGGTCGCGCAGCCCAGCCAGCTTCTTCATCTCTTCCGGCATTTCAGCGGTAGCGATCGCGCAAGCCGCTCCCAATCCCACGATGCCGGGAACATTCAGCGTTCCAGAGCGCATGCCGCGTTCGTGGCCGCCGCCATCGATCTGCGCTACCAGCTGCACTCGCGGATTCTTGCGGCGCACATACAACGCGCCGACACCCTTCGGCCCGTAAAGCTTGTGAGCCGTAATTGAGGCGATGTCGACGTTGTCTTGAATGACATTGAACGGTACCTTGCCAATCGCCTGCACCGCGTCGGTATGAAAGAGCACGCCGCGTTCGTGACAGAGCGCACCGATTTCGCGAATCGGCTGCAATGCACCAATCTCGTTGTTGGCCGCCATGATCGTCACCAGGATGGTCTTGTCGTCCATGGCATGCTTCAGGTCGTCGAGATCGATGCGGCCGTCCTTCTGCACCGGCAGATACGTAACCCGGAAGCCATGCTTCTCCAGGCGCTTGCAGGTGTCGAGCACCGCCTTGTGCTCGGTCGACTGGGTGATAATGTGGTTGCCCTTTTCCTTGTACATCTCGGCCACACCCTTGATGGCGAGATTGTCGCTTTCGGTGGCGCCCGAGGTGAAGATGATTTCCTTCGTGGTCGCGCCGATCAGCTTGGCGATGCGCTCGCGCGCCTGCTCCACGCCCTGCTCGGCCACCCAGCCAAACTCATGATTGCGGCTGGCAGCGTTGCCATAACTCTCGGTGAAGTAAGGCAGCATCTCGGCCAGCACCCGCGGATCGGTCCGCGTGGTGGCGTGGTTGTCCATGTAGATGGGCAGCTTCACATCCTTGCTTGCATTTACGGTATTCGTGCTCATCGCTTCCGCCATCTCCTATGATTGCTCGGCTTTGCCGGAACTCCAGCCCAGGGTCACCAGTTCGGACGCAGGCGATGGTTCCGGCTCGGTCAATTCCCAAATCGTTAACTGGCTTAAAACTTCTTCAATGCTGCGGCTCACTTTGCGGAGTGGCTCGCGCACGGTGCAGCGGTCGCTCTGGTCGCAATCGCTGTCAGTGGTGCTGCACGAGGTGATGAACAATGGCCCTTCAATGGCTTTGATCACTTCGAAGGCGCTGATGGTTCGTGGGTCACGCGCCAAGGTATAGCCGCCGTTCGTGCCGTACTGCGATAGCAAAAGGCCGGCCTTGGACAGCCGTTGCAGAATCTTGGCCAGCGCTTCCTGCGGCATGCTGTACATCTCGGCCAAGTCCTTGGCGCTACAGGCGCCCAGATCGGCGTGCTGCGCCAAATGCCGCAGGGCAATCAATCCGTAGTCGGCTTTCTTGGTCAGCTTCAGCATGAATTCTGGAATTGGGGTGAATAGGCGACCAATTCAGTCGCAAATCGATCTTACGCTGTCGTCGGGAAAGATAGCAACGCTTTTCAGCGAATGGAGAGCTTATGCATTTTCCCGTAATGGGAAGCAGGGAAACGGCTTAGCAATTGGCGATGATTTTGGTCGGAGAGAGAGGTTAGTGATCGTGCGTAACCGAAAGTTGCAGGCTGAAGGTGCCAATGGTTGGCTGGACGGCCTAGAAAACCGTACTCCTTTCGCTTAGCTGAGCCCGGGCTATGCCGCCTGATTCGCGGTGGTGATGGTCTCCAACCCGTGACCCTTCGGGCCCACCTCGCGCTGACGAAGCAGGAAAGCCAAACCAAATCCAATGAAGCCCATTACAGTCAGGATCTTCATCATCGCAAGATAGCCTGCGGGATTGGACGCGCTGGCTCCCGCGGCGTCATTGGCCTTGCCTAGGATTTCGTTCATGCTCGTCATGCCAAGATTCTGGATCATGGTCATCACGCCAAGCGCCGTGCCCAGGGTGCGCTGCGGAACCAGGTACGCGACCGAGGGCCAGATGATGGCCGGCACCAGCGTAAAGGCAAATCCCAGCATGGCCATGGGGACATAGAGCGAAACGTTGGTGTAGGCCATCAGCAGGAACACCGGGATCAGCAGCAGTGTGCCCAGCAACATGATGGTGGCGCGGCGTCCCACTTTGTCAGAGAAGAGTCCAACGATGGGCGTGCCGATCATGGTGAACATGGTGAGCGTGCTCAGCATCCATCCACCCAGCGCCAGCGAGGTGTGCTTGGCATCGACGAAGTAGGTGACGGCAAATGTCTCGAACGGGAAGATCGCCGAGTAGAAGACGACACACAGGCCGACGAGGTACCAGTAGGAGAGATTGAAGGCCTTCACATCGGCGAAGACGATCTTGTCCTGCTCGCCTTCGGGCGCCAGCGACGAGGTTTTCTCTGCGCGCACTTCGAGGATGTAGTAACCGACTGCGCCGACGACGCATAGCGCCACGAAGCCGACGCCGATGAGCCAAGGATTCTGCCAGTAGTTATAGGCTCCCTTGGCCCAAGTGGGTGAATTTTGCGCCAGGAAGGTGCCGCCGCGCGCGAGCATCAGGTTGATGCCGAGAGCGAAGCTCAGCTCTTTACCCTTGAACCACTTCGCCACACCGGTGGTGATGGCGACGATCAGCGACTCGGCGCCCATGCCGAAGACGAAGCGGCCGGCGACCATTAAGGGGAACGCCGCGCCGAAAGCGGTAATGATGGCGCCGATCAGGCACAGCACGCTGAAGATGAGCAGGGCTTTGCGGGTACCGATGCGGTCGATCAGGAGCCCGCCCAGTACCACGGTGAAGATATTAGGGAAGCTATAGGCGGCTTGCAGGGTGCCGATGTTCTGGGCGGAAAAGTGAAGCTGCTCCTGCAGCAGCTTGGCCAGCGGTTCGAGCGCGTCGTAGAAGTAGTAATTGCCGAACATCGCCAGGCTGAGAAACATCAGCACTAGCCAGCGATAAAACTTCGTGGGTTCGGGACGGCTTTCGCGCGTGGTTTGGGCAACGGACATTCAGGGCAGCCTCAATTCGAGTGAATCAGCAACGATATCAGAAGAGGCAGCGATGAGCACTCGGAGTCGAGGTGGTCAGCTTTTGGCCGTCAGCTATCAGCCATCAGCCATCAGCCATCAGTTGTTGATCATCAGCTGTGGTCATCAGTAAGCACGATCGTTATTGGGGAATTGCGTTTTATTGTGCCAGGCAAGCTGCATACACTCTGAGGGGTTAACGTGAAGGCGGCTTGTATCAGTTCACGAACTATAGTCGTGCCACGCGGGGCGTCCTTCATAAATTGTCATCCCGAGGAGGTCTTCAGACCGACGAGGGATCTGTTTTTATCGACGAAGAGACAACAGCAGGTCCCTCCACTTCGCTTCGCTCCGGTCGGGATGACAAACGGGAAGGGACTCGGGTTGCCGATAAGCTGATAGCTGACGGCTGAAAGCTGAGAGCTAAGAAACTGACAACCGCACTGACAACTGCTTCACGACCCGATATACCGCGCGTACAAACTGCGCGCGATCGCGGTATCAGTCGTGCCTTTGATGATGGCGCGGCCGTCGGGGAAGAGCGTCATCTCGTAGGGATCGTGCCAGAACTTGAGAATGAACTCGTTGTGGCGCACCGCACCGTGCGGCGACAGTCGACGCGTGACTTCAGCGAAATCGATTGGCCGTTGGCGTTCGTGAATCTGCACTGAATTACGGCCACACATGGAAATATGCGGCCGGCCTTCGCCGGCGAGATGTACAAAGTCGTGCTGATCGCAGGCGCGGCATCCAACTCGTGGCTTATCGGTTTTGATGGAGGCGTAATCGTTCGTCCACACGTCGTAAGACAGCAACGTGCGCCGGACTCTATCTCGCGCGCCTACCACGAGCTTCACGGCTTCCGTCGCCGACACCGAGGCCACGAAGTTGACTGCGGAATTCAGAATGCCGGAGGTGTCGCAGGTCTCCACCATTCCCTTGGGCGAATCGGGAAACACGCAAGCGAGGCAGGCGGTTTCACCGGGCAGAACCGTCATGGTGACGGCATAACTTGCTACGCCCGCCGCATAGATCCAAGGCAAGCTCTTGCTGACTGCGAAATCATTGATCAGGTAGCGAGTTTCGAAGTTATCGGTGCCGTCGAGAATGATTTGAACATCGCTGAGCAGGTCTTCGATATTGTCGGGGGTCAGGTCGGCAGCGTGCGGGTCGACAGTGATTTCGGAGTTGAAGCTCTTGATTTTGCGGGCAGCCGCGATCGCTTTCGGCAGGGATTCGGCAGCATCGGCCTCATCGAAGAGGACCTGGCGTTGGAGATTGCTGGCCTCCACATAGTCGCGATCGATGATCCGCAGGAAGCCAACACCGGCCCGGGCCAGCAGCGAAGCCAGGGCTGAACCGGTAGCGCCGCAGCCGACGATCGCCAGCCTTGCCGAGGCGAGTTTCTGCTGTCCCTGTTCGCCGATAGGCTGAAAAAGAATCTGGCGGGAATACCGCTCCGCGAACTCCAACCGTGTTACCTCCTGGTGCCGCAAACAGCACGTCAGACGGGTGTTTATGTCTTGGTCAGTCGATGCCTTCCTTGTTTATTATAGGGACTCCACATCAACTTCGCCTTCCCGGGCCGAGGTTCGGAAAGGTCTCCGCGCTTGCAAGACGCTGGGGCAGGCTTGCGGCTCGACTCGACGGATCGGCGTACCTGGTGAGACAAAGGGCTGCTGGCTAATGGGCGTGCTGAAGGGCAGAGTTTGAGGACACCGATCACGTCATCGTTGTGCACGCTCGCCGTTCTCTGCACTCTTATGTATCTTGCCCCGTCGTGCGTTCAAGCGCAGGCCAGTGCTTCTCCTGCCGCGGCGCTACCGCCGGCTCCGTCAGTTCCACCGGCAGCGCTGAGCCCTCTAAACAAATATGCGGGAAAGACCGTTACCGACATTGAGTTTCGTGGTGTCTCTGGGACCGATGTTGGAGTCCTGCGTACGCTGCTCCAGCAAAAAACGAACCAGCCTTTAGACAAGGACAAGTTGCGTGCCAGCCTGCAGGCTCTCTATGCCACGGGCCGCTTTGCCGCGCTCGACGTAGAAGCCCAGCCTAATCCGAAGGGCATAACGCTGCTGTTCGTCGTCGCCGAGAATTACTTTAACGGTGCGATCACTGTTGATGGCACACCACAGAAGGGCCCGCCCAAGCCGAACCAGCTGATAGCCGCGACTCAGCTCGATTTAGGCGCAGTGTTCACGGAAGAAAACGTTGTTCACTCCCTCGATCGCATGAAGAAGGTGCTGGCCGACAGCGGATATTACGAAGCCACGGTCACCTACGACTTGATGCCAGACCGGAAAGATAGCCAGATGGCTATCCACTTTCACGTGGTGCCCGGAGACCTGGCGCGGGTGGGACAGGTCACCATTGTTGGCGACACGGGCATTCCGCCCAATCAGGTTCGCAGCCTCACGAAACTGAAACCGGGCGACAGGGTGAAGAATGAGCACGTAACGCGCGCTCTGGAGCGGCTTCGCAAACACTATCAGAAGAATGCTCACCTTGAAGCCCAGGTCTCCCTGACGGATCGCAAATATCACTCCGATTCCAACCTGCTCGACTATGTCTTCCAGGTGGAAGAAGGCCCGACCATCGCGATCAGCACGGAGGGCGAGAAGGTGAGCAAGTCGGAGTTGAAGAAGCTGGTTCCCGTGTATCAGGAAAACTCGGTGGACGACGACCTTCTCAACGAGGGTCGCCGCAATCTGCGGGACTATCTGCAAACCAAAGGCTACTTCGATGCAACCGTGGAAGTGGAGCGACGTCCGGTAGCGGAAAAGAATCACCTGAACATTGTTTATAAGATCGATCCCGGGATTCGTCACAAATTAACTGCGGTCAAGATTGAGGGCAACAAGTACTTCGACAACGAGTCAATCCGCGAGCGCATGGCCGTCCAACCCTCGAGCCTGCTGCTGCCGAATGGACGATTCAGCCAGCGCATTCTCAGCGAAGACGTGACTTCGATCAAGTATCTCTACCAGGCCAACGGATTTCTGAACGTGCAAGTGGAAGCCGATCTGGAGGATGACTATGAGGGAAAGAAAAACGAGATGGAGGTTCTGGTCAAAATCGACGGAGGGCCGCAGACCCTGGTCGGAAACCTCAAGCTGGAAGGGGTGAGCAGCTTCGCTTATGAGCAGCTCGAAGCCAAGCTGAGCACGGTGAAGGGTCAGCCGTTCAGCGAAGCGAACGTCGCGGCCGACCGCGATGCCATTACCTATTTTTATTACGATCGCGGCTTTCCTGATGTGCAGTTTGAGTCGGCGTCCACGCCGGCGCCGGGCGAAGCTCAACGCATGGATGTGACTTATAAGATCACGGAAGGCCAGCGAGTTTTTGTCGACCGGGTCATTGTCACCGGCTTGAATTACACGCGTCCTTATGTTGTGAATCGCCAGATGCGGATTCACGACGGCGACCCTCTAAGCCAGAGCCGTATGGTCGACTCGCAACGCCGACTCTATTCGCTGGGCTTGTTCAACGAAGTTGACATGGCGGTGCAGAATCCAGAAGGCATTGAACCTTCCAAGGATGTGCTCTTCAATATCCAGGAAGCCAAGCGCTGGACCTTCCGATATGGCGGTGGCATTGAGTTTGCTACCGGCAACATTCCTACCACCAATAATCCGCAGGGCAAGACCGGCGTCAGTCCAAACGGCGTTTTGGAGATTACCCGTCTCAACATGTTTGGGCGCGATCAGACCTTTACCATCAGGGCCCGGGTCGGCCTGCTGACCCGTCGCGGCCTGGTCAGCTATGATGCCCCGCGCCTTTTTCACCGCGAGAACTGGCGAGTCATCGTCAGCGCTCTGTACGACAACACTGCCGATGTAAATACCTTTGCCTCTGAACGACTGGAAGGCACCGTCCAGTTGGAGCAAAAATACAATCGCTACACGACGTTTCTGTACGGCCTCACCTTCCAGCGGGTAGCCGTCGATCCGAATAGCCTTGTAATCGATCCCACCCTCATCGCCTTGTACTCGAAACCTGTATTTATCGCCATGCCGACGTTTACGGCAGTGCGTGATCGACGGGACGATCCCATCAATCCGACGAAGGGAACCTACAACGCTTTGAACCTGGGGTTGGCGACAAGCGCTCTGGGATCGCAGACCAACTTTGGACGCGTGTTATTCGACAATTCCAGTTACTACACATTCAAGAAGAATTGGGTTTTCGCGCGCCGAACACAGATTGGTATCGAGAAGCCGTACGGGACGAACGACTTCATCAACACGGAAAACTTGCCGCCCAACACGCTGCCGGTGGAGGCCACCCAGATTCCTTTGCCGGAGTTGTTCTTTTCCGGCGGCAGTAACTCATTGCGCAGCTTCTCCATCAACCAGGCTGGCCCGCGCGACACCATGACCGGCTACGCTATCGGCGGACAGGGTCTGTTCGTCAATAACTTTGAGATACGTACGCCTCCGGTGGCGCTGCCGTACGTCGGCAACAATCTTGGCTTCGTATTCTTTCACGACATGGGCAACGTGTTCGATACAGCCAACCACATCATCAGCGGAATGGTGCGGATCCATCAGGAATCGATTGCGAACTGCGCCACGCCGGGCAGCAAAATACCTTGCAATTTCAATTACAACCCGCAGGCGGTCGGCATGGGGATCCGCTACAAGACGCCGGTCGGACCCGTGCGCTTCGATCTGGGCTACACGTTAAATCCAACGCGTTACCCGGTGCAGGAGCTTAACGAGACGGAGTCATTGCGACGGATCAACGTATTTTTCAGTATTGGACAAACGTTTTGATGAGACGAGTTCTACAAATCGCACTTGGAATTTTGTTGCTGTTGTCAGCGGCAGTGATACCGGTATTTGCCGGGGAACGAATCGACGGAGTAGTGGCCACGGTGAACCGTCATCCAGTGCTGCGCAGCGACTGGGATGAGGCTGTTTGCTTTGAAGCTTTCATGCGGCAGACACCGGTCAGCATGGTGACGCCAGAGGAACGCACTTTGGCGTTACAGCGCCTGATCGACAGGGAATTGCTGAAGGCGCAGATGATCGACGCGCAACTGCTGCAGCCGACGCAAGATGCCTTGCAGCAGGACGTGGCGAAGCTGCGGGCGCAGGTTTCGAACGGAAGCGACGATGCCAGCTGGCAGAAACTTCTCGCCAGCTATGGCCTGAATGAAGATGTATTGAAAGAGCACCTGCGAAGCGAGATGCAGGTAATGAATTTTGTGGAGGTGCGGCTGCGGCCCAACGTTCACGTGCAACCGGAAGAAGTCGAAGCGTACTACAAGGACCAGCTGCTCCCCGATTTGCAGAAGGAGGGCGGGAAAGTGATTCCTTTGGAGCAAGTGGAGCCCAGAATTCGAGAGCTCCTGACCCAGCAACGCATGGACGAACTGCTGGATGCGTGGCTACATAACCTGCGGCAGCAGGCCGAAATTCACAGCAGCGTATCGATTCCTGGAGTGAATGCGCCGGCCGCTCCGGCACGGGCGTCCGGCCTCAACTGAGAATGGCGGAAGAAGCGAAAAAGCGGAATTCGCACAAGCGCTACTGGATAGGCGCGATCGCGGGAGTGTTGTTGCTGGCCGTCGTCGCTGGCCTGGCCTGGTACCTGCGCAGTCCGCAATTTGAAGATCTGGTTCGACGCAAGGTCATCGCCACGCTGGAGGATGCCAGCGGCGGCCGAGTTGATCTCAAAGCTTTTCGCTGGAATCTTTCCACGCTTACCTTCCAGGCTGACGGCTTGACCATTCACGGCCTTGAAGCTCCCGACCAACTGCCATATGTGCATGTCGATCATATGCTGGCGCGGCTGCACATCATTTCATTTGTGGAGCGCCAGGTCAGTCTCGAGTACGTTGAAGTTCAGCGGCCGGCTATCCACGTCATTGTCTATCCCGATGGAACTACCAATGCACCGGAGCCCGCGATACGGCCAGCCGGCAGCAAGTCCACGGTTCAAGAGCTGTTCAATCTGGCGGTCTCGCGCGTCAACATCCACGATGGCGCTCTATTGTTGAACGAGCGCAAGCTGCCGCTCGACTGTTCGGCCAACGACATTCTGGCCTCCATGACCTATGACCACGCTGCCCAGCGTTACGATGGGTCGGTGCAGGTGGGTAAGATCGACGCCAAGTACCAGGATTTTCGCGATCTCCCGCTGCGGGCTGACTTGCAGTTCAGCTTATGGCGCGGCATGGCCGATATCAAATCGCTGAAGCTTGCGTCCCAGGATTCGACGATACAGGCCAGCGGCAAAGTGACCGACTTCAGCTCGCCGCAGTTGCAGTTGACGTTTACCAGCGAAGCGAACCTGGCGCAGCTGGGAGCAATCGCCCGAATCTATCCCTTGCGCGGTGGAACCGCGGTTCTGAACGCCTCAGGAACTTACTCCGAGGCCGCCGGATACGCGTCACGCGGGCGAATCGCCTTTCGTGACCTTGACTATCTCGACAGTGGCATCGCCTTGCGAAAAACGAATCTCAACGCAAACTTCTCTTTGGAGAACGATGATCTGAAGCTGACCCAGATTGCCGCGCGCGCCTTGGGGGGACAGGTCACGGGCGAGGCAGAGATCAAGAATCTCATCCCTGCGGCTCCCGTTCCTGAAGCAGCATCCGTAGCGGGGAAAGTGGCCTCCACTTCGAAGGGCGCTACGGACAAATCGCGTAAGCAAAACGCTCTGGTCGGACACACTGCTGAAACACCGGTGCAGCAAGGATCGGCGAGGCTGCGGCTGGCCCGGGTATCGCTCGCGGAAGTAGCGCGTATGGCCGCGACGCGATCGTTGCCTCTTGACAAACTGAATGCTGTAGGCAGCCTGACCGGTGCGGTGAACCTCGTATGGAAGCAGTCGCTGGATAGCGCCATAGCCGATCTCACACTCGATGTATCCGCTCCGACCCAACCTTTGGATGGTCAGCTTCCCATCAACGGCAGCTTGCGCGGACGCTATAGCGTAAGAGCGGAACGCATCGATCTGTCGGCGCTGAACCTGACGACGCCGCACACTCGGCTCGACGCGACCGGAACGATGGGAGCGACCACCGCCGCGCTCAACCTGAATGTGTCGAGCACAAATCTGACGGAGTTTCAGCCGTTGCTTTCCGCTATGGGTAGCGCGCCACTACCGGTCGAACTTGGAGGGTCCGCAAACTTCAACGGAACTTTGAACGGCCGGCTGCGTGCCCCAGACATTGCAGGCCATCTGCAAGCCACGAATTTCACCTATCTCTACACCTCGACCACCAAGCCGGTTGCAGCGATGCCTCCGCCGCCACCGAAGAAAAGTTCGTGGTTCCATCGTGCTTCCGCGCCTCCGCCGCCGCCGCAGCCGGTTACCACAACTCGCCACATTCACATCGATCAGTTTTCCGGCGACGTGCACTACTCGCAGTCCGGCGTGGCGCTTCATCATGCCGTCATCGACGAGGGCGGCGCGCAGCTTACGGTCGATGGATCGGCCGCGCTGAGCAATGGCAACCGTACCGACAACTCGCAGTTCCAGGTACAAGCTGCGATTCATAATGGCGATGCTGCGGCATTGCAGCGTGCGGCGGGATGGAACTATCCCGTGGCAGGCAAGCTGAACTTCACGCTTCAGGCTTCGGGGACGCTCGCTGATCCTCACGGGCACGGCTCGATTTCGTTGGCAGAAGGTGATGCTTACGGAAGGCCGATCAAATCCTTCACCTCGAAAATCGTGTTCGCCAACCACGCAGCCCAGTTCGACAATATCCACTTGCAAGCCGCTCGAGGGACCGTTGCCGGCTCGGCGGCCTACAACTGGCACACCGAGAGCGTCAACTTCGATCTCACCGGACACAGCATCAATCTGGCGGACATCCCAGAAGTTCAAACACCCCACCTGCAGGTGGCCGGCGTAACGGATTTTACGGCGACGGGCTCAGGAACATCCGAAAAACCGGTGGTAAACGCTCATGTGCAGGTCGCCGATCTCGTTCTCAACGGTGATCCGATAGGCAGCATCACGGCCGACGCGGTGACGCATGGCAGGCAGATGCAGCTGACGGCACACTCCAACTTCCCGACGGCCAGCCTATCCCTCGACGGCAACGTGGACCTGGAAGGCGAGATGCCCGGCAAGGTGAACCTGAAATTCACGGCGCTCGACGTCAATCCTTTCCTGCCTGTACAGATTCGGGGACAGGTTACGCATCACGCGTCGCTGGGCGGGGAAGCCGAACTGTCAGGACCGTTTCGCCAGCCGCGGCTGTTGAGTGGCAGCCTGCACATCCAGCAATTTTCGGTTGAGGTGGAGCATGTGCCGCTGAAGAGCGACGGCCCAGTCGAGTTGGCTTTCGCGAACGGTGTGGTGAGCGTGCAGCACTGCGCCCTGGTGAGCGAAGATACCCGCTTCACGCTTGCCGGAACGATGAGCCTGCAGGATGAGCGTCGGCTGGATCTGCGCGCCAACGGGTCTCTGAACCTTAAGCTGGCGCAGACCATCGATCCCGACCTCACTTCTTACGGCACGGCCGACGTTAATCTCACTATTAACGGAACCGCCTCAAGTCCTGTCATGAATGGACGGGTCGAGGTGGTGCATGCGGGCGTGTCGATGATCGATCTGCCGGCGGGCTTGGGGGATGTTAACGGAACGCTGGTGTTCAATCAGCACCGTCTGGAGATTGAGAAACTCAGCGGACGCATGGGTGGTGGGCAGGTGAAGCTCGGCGGCTACGTTACATACGATCGCATTCTGGGTTTCGACCTTACCGCCGATGGCACTGAGATTCGCTTCCGCTATGCCGGCATCAGCGTCACTTCAAATCAGGATCTGCACCTGGCGGGAAACTGGGACAACGCGAACCTGACCGGCAACATTACCGTCACTCGTTTCGCGCAAATTCCTTCCAGCGACTTGCAGTTTGTTCTGGCGCAGGCTTCGTCGCCGGCACGGATTCCCAATCCCAAATCACCGCTCAACAACCTGCATCTTGAGGTGCGCATTCTCTCCACGCCAGAATTGACTGTACAAACTTCGCTGGCCAAGCTTTCAGGCGATGTTGATCTGCGACTGCGCGGCACCGGTGCGCGGCCGGTTTTGCTGGGCCGCATCAATATTGCGGAAGGCGACATCAGAGTCGCGGGCACGAAGTACCACCTGGAGCGCGGCGATATTACGTTTCTTGATCCGGTGCGCATCGACCCGGTTCTCGATGTGGAAGCCACGACGAGAGTCCGCGACTACGACATCACCATCGGCCTGCACGGCACCCTCGAGCGCCTGAACACGACGTACCGCTCCGACCCGCCGCTGTCTGCCGACGACATCGTGTCGCTGCTGGCTTTCGGCCGTACGCAAACCGAAAGCGCGATGGGTGGAACTTCGTCACCTGGCTTCGCCGAGAGCGCGTCCGGCGCGTTGCTGAGTTCTGCTATCAACTCGGCGACCTCAAACCGCGTCTCCAAGATATTCGGCTCCAGCATTATTCGCATCAATCCGTCGGTGGGCGGCCCGGACAACGATCCCAACGCGCGCCTCACCGTCGAGCAGCAGGTCTCCAGCAACGTCACCTTCACCTACATCACCAACCTGGCGCGCTCGGCGCAGGAGGTGATTCAGTTCGAATACAACATCAACAGCGAATATACGGTGCAAGGTATCCGCGATGAGAATGGCGTGGTCAGCTTCGATCTGCTGATCCGGAAGCGGAAGCGGTAAACCCCATCTCGGTTGATTTAAGCGCGTGCCTTGCTGGATAAGCCTACACAACGAACCGGCGCGACGGCTTACGCCCGGCCTTCGGCAGGCAATGCGGGATCGGGGGGTGGCAGAGGTGTTTGCGCCTCAACGATGTCGACCATCGGGAAGCCGAGCTTCTTCCACTCGTGGAATCCTCCCAGCAGCGGACGCACGTGCCGAATGCCATGCTTGCGGAGTTGCAGCGCCACCCGGGCGCTGGTCGCTTCGTTGGGTCAAGTACAGAAGAGAACGATTTCGCCGTCGCGATTGATTTCCCGATTGCGCGCCTCTAAATCCTCTGGCGAGATTTGCAGCGCGCCCGGCAAGGTGCGCGGGTCAGTAAGCACATCCAAGGGATGACGCAGGTCGATGATTACCGGGCGCTCGCCGGCTTCGAGCTCATGCTTCAGCTCGTCCGGGGTGATGCGGTCGCCCTTCACCTGCTCGATGAAACGTTGCCGTTCACGCCAGCGATAAATAACGTACACCACCACCCCGATACCGAATAGCACCAGGAAGCTGCCACCGAGCATGTGAGCGTCGGCAGCCACGCGGTCCAGTTGCTTGCTGAACACGAAGCCCAGGACAGAGTAGGCCGTAGTCCACAGCAGCGCGCCCGCTAGCTCGAATACAAAAAATCGCGAGTAGGGAGCGCCGACCATTCCAGCCAAGGCCGGTGCGGCTGTATTCAGGCCAGGAACGAACTTGCAGATGAGCAGAGTCCGCAGACCCAACTTGCTGAATCGCGACTCGGTGCGGCGGACGCAGGAGTCGGGTTCCAGGGCAATGCGGCACAACAGATTCAGCACCACGGCGCCGCGCCGCTTGCCGAACATGTACCAGAAGATGTCGCTGACCACGCTCCCTGCCGTGGAAGCCAAGATGACTAGCGGCAGGCTCATGCGGCCTTGTCCAGCGAGCGCTCCGGCTGCCAGCAACAGCGGCGTGGCCGGAATCGGCAGGCCTCCCTGCTCGATCAGCACCCAGCCGAAGAGCAAGGCATAGCCGTACTGGACTACGAATTGTAGCGTGTCACTCATTTAGTTCGGAGGGTAAACCGGGCAACAGTATAAGTGGATGCGCTGGCTCCCAGGAAGGTTCGTGCTTGGGCGCAGTATAACGCAGAACAGGCTGACACCGCTGCATTGACCGGTTAAGTTCCGAGGGACTCATTCCAGGTAAGTGTGGATCCCACAGAGGTGCGTACTCCGATTGATCCTACGGCTCTTAGCTTTCGGCTGGTGCCGGGGTCGCAGGTGAAGCAGCACCATGATTCTCGGTTTCGGCCGCCTTCGGTTTCTCGTCCCAGGTAAGGATCTTCAGGTCGAGCACGAAGATCGAGTACAGCACTGGAACCATCAGCAGCGTGACGAAGGTCGCGACCGTGAGTCCGCCGATCTGGGCGTAGCAGAGCGGCTGCCACAGTGGCCCGCCGTGCATGGCCAGAGGAAATAACGCCAGCACCGTCGCCCCTACGGTGATCATTACCGGCCGCAGGCGAATGATGCCGGCGTCGATTACAGCCTCCTCGAAGGGCTCGCCCTTGGCGTGCATCTCCTCGATGAAATCGAACAGCACGATCACGTGGCTCACGATCACGCCGATCAGGCTGGCGATTCCGAGGAAAGCCATGAAGCCGAACGACGTGTTCATCACCCACAACCCGATGAGCGCGCCGGCCACTCCATAAGGCGCCGCCGCAAACACCAGGAACGGCTTGACCGCGTTGTTGAACTGGAAGAGCAGCGCCAGGTAAATCGCGGCGATGGAGATCGCCAGAACTACAGCAAGGTTGCGGAAGCCATCCTGCTGCTTGTCGTATTCGCCACCGACAGTGATCTTGTATCCCGGCGGCACCGTCTTCTGGAATTCCTTCAGCTTTGGCAAAGCGATGGTGGTGATCTCCGACGCCAGGTGGCCGGGGGCAGGGAACGCGTAAATCGACATCTCGCGGAAGTGGTCGATGCGGATGATGCGGTCGGTCAACATACTGTTCGTGATGTCCGAGACCTGCACCAGCGGAATCTTGGTCGTGTCCTGCGACGACGAGGAGTACACGTAGAGGTTCTGGATGTCGGAGAGCCGCGAACGTTCGCTCTGCTGCAACCGCGCGACCACCGGAATGTTCTTGTCGCCATCTTGCAGCGTTGTGACCGTGGTGCCGCTCATGGCGCCGGTGGCCGAGTTCGCAACGTCGAGATTGGTGATGCCCGCCAGATTGGCGCGGTCGGGGTCGATATTCAGCGTGACCTGGAAACTCTCCTTCTGCCACTCATTGCGTACCCGGACCGCCTCAGGCGCGGAACGCAGAATGTCTTCCACTCCGGAAGAGATGCGCCGCAGCTCGGCAATATCCTGCGCGCTTTGCGCAGTGCCGACATCAGCCTGACTTACCACGCGAATTTCGACGGGATAGTTGATCGGGTTCGTTTGTAGCTGGCGATAGTCGCAGCGAACCCCGGGTAACTTGGCACTGAGAATGGGCTGCACCTGGTTGACGAAATCTGGAGTGAGGTCCTTGTCGGTCAGTTGCACCAGCACCTGCGCATAATTTAGCTGCTTCGGTTGCGGCGATGCCGAGAACCAAAAACGCGGACTGCCGCCGCCGACCCACGTGGTCACATATTGCAGGATGCCCGAGCCACTCTTATGCGGATGATGCTTGTCCCATTCGTCGGCTTGCTGGCGAATGATCAGCTCCACCTCCCGCGCAGCCTGGTTTGTGGCATCGAAGTTCGCATCGTTAGGCAGCCAAACATCGACGTACGACCAGTACTGCACATCGTCAGGGAAGAACGACGTTTTCAGGCGCGAGAAGAGAAAGCCGGCCAGCACCAGAAACGCCAGGGAACCGATGGCGACCTTCCAACGGTGCTCGATGGCAAACTTCGCCAGCGCAGCATATTGGCCCGTGAAACCCGTGGTGCGTCGCTCCTCGATCGGCGCCTCCGGCTTTTTGTCCGGACGCAGCAGGTAGTAGCCGAGAAGCGGAATGAACGTCATCGACGCCAGGCGCGAACATACCAGCGCGACCGTCATGACGACGGGCAGGCTGTAGATGAACTCGCCGGTGGTGCCGGTGATCATCAGAAAGGGAAGGTAGGCGACGATGTTGGTGATGGTCGCGTAGAGAATCGCAGTGGCAATCTTCGTCGGCCCCAGCCAAGGCGCGACGATGCGGGGCTGGCCCTCGGCCAGCATGCGCTTGATGGAGTCGCCGGCGACCACCGGATCGTCGACCAGCAGGCCAAGCGCGATGATCAGCGACGCCACCGATACCTGCTGAATGTCGATGCCGATCATGTAGATGAAGCCAAACGTCATGGCCAGCGTGATGGGAATCGAGATTGCCATCAGCACGGCCGAGCGCCATTCCCAAAAGCCGATCAGCGAAACGATGACCACCAGAACGATGGCTTCATAGAGCGCGTCCATGAAGAGGTCGATCTGCTCTTTCACCTGCACTGGCTGGCTGGAGGTGGGGACGATTACCAAGTCGTCAGGCAGGTAATGCTTCACGCCATCCAGCTTTTCCTGCACGTGACGCCCGAATAGATCGATCTGCTGCCCGGAGCGCATATTGACGCCGAGGGTGATGGCCCGGCTGCGAATCCAATTGCCGTCGGGCCCACGCCACGTTAGGTAGTTGAGGAACGTGGGCGGGCTCTGGTAGGTGCGCGAAATGTTGACCAGATCGCGAAGGTAAACCGGACTGTTCGAAGCGGAGACGCCAATGATGACGTTGCCGATGGCAGGTGCATCTGGAAACAGCCCGGAGGGATTGATGCTGAGGTCCTGCGAGCCAACTTCGAGCGAGCCCGCGGGCAGTGTGATGTTCTGCGCGTTGAGAATGTCTTTCAGCTTCGACGGATCGTATCCATACTGCGCCAGCCGCTCTTGCGAGTAGTCGAGGTAAATCTGTTCAGGCAGGACGCCGGAGCGGGTGACGGTAGAGGCTTCTGGAACCCCCTGCACCGTGCGCTGGATCAGGTCGGTGTAATTATCCAGTTGCCGATAGGAATATTTTGGCCCGGCGACTCTGGCCAGGTCAGCTTCCGTGTGCGCCGGATCGCGAATGATGGCCGGCTGCCACGCATCGGGATAAAGCTCGGAGCGGTGCAGATTTTCTCGGATCAGCTGGCCGCCGCGCACACGAATGGTTTCGTCGTCGAAACTGGTGCTGGCATCCAGACCGACATATCCCGGCCCTTCGAAAAAGTGCAGATCTGCGAGCGTGCCCCTTTTTTGCGCAATGCCGGCGATATTCTCGAACGTGCTGCGCACCGGCCCTGCTGCCACCGATAACGGAAATGCATAGATGACACTGACCCGCGGCTGGGGCGCATTCTTCGCCAGATGCGAGCGCGTCTCCTCGATGGCTTTTCGTATGGCAATGGCCCGCAGCGCGACCTCGGTGGGCGTAACCATGGGGCTGGCCACCGTCAGCATGAGTGCTGCCGTATCGCCGAAGTTGCTGTTGAACTGGATGGGCCCAGCGCCGCGCGGAAGCTGCGCGTTCAGCTGATTCATCTTCAGGTTGATGTCGCTGAATTGCTTCTGCTTATCCTTAACACTGTCGTCGAGTTGTATGTAGACGATGGAGAGCCCGGGAAAGCTGAGCGAGCGAATGCCAAAGTTCGATGGACTCGACGGGCGAATGGTCGAGTTCTGCGCTGCCGCCTGCTCCATGGGTCGGGTAACGAGTTGCTCCACCTGCTCGGCTGTGGCGCCCGGCCACTGACACTGGGCCGCGGCCACGCGCACAGGAATGTCCGGGTCCTTGCGCTTGGGCATGTGCTGATAGCCGTACCAGCCCCAGAGGAAGGTCGCCAGCAGCAGTATGATCGCGACCTGACGGTGCTCGGTAAAGAACCGTGCCACATTGTGGGTGGTCGCGATAATCTCCGCGTCGGATTTGTGATGGGTGGCCATGCGCTTTGCGACTTGTCTTGCCTGGTGAGGCGACCTACGGAATAATCCGCACCTCGTCGCCATCTTTAATCATGTTCGTTCCCGAAGTAATGACGCGCTCCTTTACATTCACCCCGCTGGTGACCGCGATCATGTTGCCGTAAGTATTGCCCAGGGTTATGTCCTGGCTGTGAATCTTCACCGTGTCGCCCGTGCCTTCCGGTACGTAGACAGCGAATCCATCAGGATGGTTATGGCTGCGAATCACCGCCGAAAGTGGAATGACGGTCACGCCTCCCGGCGGCGAAGGCACGCCGATGGTGATGGAGGCGATCATCCCCGACTTCAACAAGTTCTTGGGATTGTCGATGCGAACTTCGACCGAGTACACGCGGCTCTTGGGGTCGGCAGCCTCCGAGATGGAGGTGACATGACCGGAGAATCCGCCGGGAACGGCCTCGGTCGTGATGGTTTGCGGGCTGCCCAGCTTCACCCGCGCGATTGCCGTGTCAGGCACGCCGAACACAGCCTTCACGGTTCGCGTATCGGCCAGGGTGAAGCCGTTGGTAGCGGGGCCAACCAGCGTGCCGACGTCCACGTTGCGCTTCAGCACCCAGGAATCGAACGGAGCTCTCAGCTCGCAATAGCCCAGCGCAATCTGTGCTTCGGCGACAGACGACTTCGCACCATCTACCGACGCCTGCGTGCTGAGGACCTGCGCGTTGGTGTCGTCGTAATCGGGCTGCGTGGCCGCGCCAACCTTATAAAGTGTCGAGATGCGGCCGAACGAAAGTTTGGCGCGCTCGTTTTCAGCCTGGGCGTGGGCTAGCTGAGCCTTGGCCTGGTCAAGCTTTTGCTGGAAGTCGTCCTGCTGTACCGTCGCCAGCACCGTTCCCTTCGCCACTTTGTCGCCCTGATCGATGTTGCGTATGTGACCGTCGGCGTCGCGAACCTGGCGAATGCTGGCCAGGTAGCCGTTGGACTTGAAGGACAGATCGACCTGCTGGTAGGGCTGGATATTGGCGGAGTACGTATTCGTGCTTCCTGTCTCGATGTTGCGCACCTCGGCGACGCGCACCGGAATCAGCTGCGCGTTTTCGGAGGTCGCTTTGCTGCATGCAGTTTGAAGACAGGCGGCCGCGATTAATGCTGCGGATCCGATTGCAGCAAGCAGCCTCGGCACTCGATTATCTTTTCGCATCGTGTTCGCTACTCCGCACCAAGTGCCTTCTGGAAATTGGCTTTGGCAGTCCAGAAAGACGCGATTGCCTCGTTGTAATCGGCGTTGGCTTTTTCCACGGAAGATTGTTGCTGCAGCACATCGCGCAGCAAAGCCGTCTTCTGTCCGTACTTGTAGGTGACTTCGCGCAGCTTCTCGCGCGACGAATCCTGTTGCACGCTGGCTACGTCCACCGCCATGCGCGCCTCCTGAAGGCTGCGAAACTGATTGTCCAGGTTGATCAAAATCTTCGAGCGAGTGGAATCAAGATTCAGCTTGCTCTGCTCGACGGCGAGAACCTTCTCATTGACCACATCTTTCCTGCGGCCCCAATCGAACGGCTCCCAGTTGAGCTCGAAGCCCAGCGCCATCACGTTGGTCGGCACAAAGTTCACGCCAAACGGCGACAAATAGTGGAAGGAGATGCCCATGTCGGGCAGGTACTCCGACTTTGCCAGACGTCTGACAGTGTCGGCCTGCTGGACCTTGATCTCCGCCTCTTTAACTTTAGGATTTTGCTCGAGAGCAGTGGCCTGCGCGGCTTTCAGGTCGGTCTCCACCGGCGACAAAACTTTGTCCTCGGTAACGCCGAAATCGACATTGATGTCGCGGCCCAGCAGGTCGTTCAGAGTCTCTTTCGCCGACTGCAACTTGTCTTGAGCCTGCAACAGTTCCAGACGCTCCTGGGCGAGCTTGGTTTTGACCTCCAGCAGGTCCGACTCCAGCACGACTTTTTCGGTCAGATATTCCTGGGTAATCCGCTCCAGCTCTTCGTATTGCTTGATGCTCGCCTGGGTAGCCGCAATGACGTTCTCAATCTCAACGATCGAATAGTAGGCTTGGCGGACGTCGTTGACGATCGAGTTGCGTTCTTCGCGAAGCTGCTGCACCGATTGCTCCAGCGACAGTTGTTCGCCGTGGACATGGAGATTGATCTTGTACAGGGTCAGCAACGGCTGCGATGCCGTGGCAAAGATGTAAGCCGTAGGCTGGCTGGGCGTCGTGATGTTGGTATTAACCGCCGGAATCGGCCCAATGCCGGGGTAGCTCCCGAACTGTCCGGCCGGAACCTGAAAGCTGATGGGCGAGAGCAGCTGAGAGCCGAACGCATAGATACTGAAGGCGGGGAGACGCTTGGTCTTGGCGGCGAGCACCGAGTCCTTCGAGCTGTCGACGTTAAGCGAAACGATCTTCAGGTCGCGATTGTTGGCCAGAGCGATTTTGATGGCCCCATCGACCGTCAGCAGATCGGGGGAGGCGGCGTCCTCTTCGCTGGCCCGTGCCGGCAAACCCGCAAACAGAGCGCAGACGAGGATAGCGAGGCACACCACCGCACTTGCACATCGTTGCAAAAGAGGACCCTGGGTACGCAGTACGACCTCCGGCAGGACATCCATCAGCTTGCTTGGCTTGAGTTCGCAGAGAATTAAAACATCTTCAGCTCGGAAATGGGAGTGAAATTTTAGGCTCGGCATGGCCGCAAAGTGCCGTGGGTCGAAGCTTTCGACGGTTTGTCCCGATCCCACGATGGCGAGTTCGACTGACTTGAAGGAACGGTAGGCGTCATTCGTGCATCGAATTAAGACGCTCGGCCTGGATTGGCGCCATCCTTTGACCGGGGTGTACAGTTCGAGCAAGTACCAAGTAAATGTTAGGAGGCGTATGCGGCGTACCTGTGAAATTCCTGCCTTGGTTGTGATGATCGTGATGTCTCTCGTGGCTGTCGGAAGCGGACAATCAGCGCAGCCGCCGGTGTCCAGTCAGCCTGTACCGGCGCAGAAGGGGGCAGCGCAGCCTCCGGCGGGTGAAGAAACCATGTCGGCGGAGACCCAGGCCAAGCTGGTCAACGGCATTCGCCGGGCGATTATCATGCTGCCGTACTATGGAGTCTTCGACAATCTGGGTTTCCGGCTCCAAGGTCGTACTGTGACTCTGGAGGGGCAGGTGGTGCGTTCCAGCCTGAAGCCGGACGCCGAGCATGCCGTAAAGAAAGTGGAAGGCGTCGAGAAGGTCATCAACAAAATTGAAGTGCTGCCTCCGGGCCCTCTGGACGAGCAGCTCCGCCACCAGGTTTACCAGGCTATCTACCAATACGGCCCGCTGTTCAAATACGCCAACATGCCGAATCCGCCCATCCATATCATCGTCAGGAACTCGAATGTGACGTTGGTTGGCGTGGTGGATACGGAAACCGACAAGGGGCTGGTGAGCATGCGCGCCAAGCAAGTGCCGGATGCGCTTAACGTTACCAATGACTTGCGGGTAGTAAAGCCGTAGAGCCGGCGTGAGAACTGGAGTTTCGAGTAGGTGGGGAATACAACGGCCGAGAACCCAGCGCCGTAGGCGAGGAACAGTCAAGCCCAGCATGCAGCCGAACCGGGGTCCCCAATTCGGGCCGTTTTGCGCGAATTGAATGTGGGACGGCGGAGTGCTGGGTAAGTGGGGAATTTATGTGAGTCCCGTAGGGACGGAGAGGTCTCACGAGATCTCTTAGGTGGGTGAAAACCCCGAGTCCTCACAGCCGCAAAAA
>CAWCMU010000037.1:0-146805 GCA_963796695.1 uncultured Acidobacteriaceae bacterium
TGTCCACGTCCTCTTCAGTGACGGTCGTATCCAACGTCTCGACGTGGATGTCCTGGTAGGGTGCGACCTTGAACTCCGGCAATACCTCAAACGATGCTTTGAACTTCAGTGGTTCTCCTTCGTGCAGGTGCAGGTCCGTTACTCGCGGCTGAGAGACCGGTGCGAGCTTCTGTTTTTCAGTTTCTTCTTTGAAGTATTTGGGGACCAGCGCGTCGACGATCTCGCTCTTGATGTCGTCGGCAAAGCGTTGGCGAACGATGGAGGCCGGAACCTTGCCTTTGCGGAAGCCGGGGATGTTGGCCAGCTTCTGAAAGCGAGTGACCACGTTCGCGGCTTCGGCGCTGACTACGTCTGCCGGAATTTCAATTGTCAGTTCACGCTGACACGGGTTGGCTGGTTCGGAAGAGTTAGTTTCTGTCGTAGTTGTTTCGGTCGTCAATGAATTGCCTTTTACTGCTTCGATATAGGCCGCGAGCGGCGCCGATGCTGCGGACGAAAAGTGATTGGCGCCAGCAAGCCGTCCTGAGATATGAGGTTAGGCTGGCGCGCCCCCGGAGAACCGGCATTACCGCCAACCTTAAGTTTAAGAGAGGGATGGAGAGCGGTCAAACGACCGAATCGAGCACGCCCAGCCGATTGTGCCGAAAGCGGCTCTTTACCGGCCGCGAACGGGGCGGGATTTGTGGGTTCGTTTTTGCGCCGACTTGCCCACAGGAACCTTTCTAGCGTGAATCACGCGTCGCTGTCGCGCCGGATCGACTTCGACGCTTTCAACTTCCAGCAGCGATGCGGGCTGGTTGAAGAGCTCAGCCAGGTAGCTGTCTTTGCAATCCAAGCTACAGAAATGTACGGCAAAGGGAACGATGGCGCGCTCATAGCGCCAGGCCGGGTCGATGATGACTTCCCGCCGCGCAGCCTGCGTGCCGACGTTCTCCGCTGCCACACCGTTGACCCATGTTTCGTCAGGCTGCTTGACGTTGCCGCAGTAATCGCACACAAACTTAATCATAAGAAATTGGAAGGCCGGAATCGGGCGGACGTTGTTCCGCAAGGCTTGAAAATCGCCTTTTAGTCAGAGCAGGACGAAGCTGCCGAATAGACGCTGGCCATGGCATTCGGCGGAGGAGCGGAAGGAATCGGCTGATCGAACTCGTCCAGCAGGTCAAAAGAACGCACTTGATTGAGCTCGATCCAGGTCTTGCGCCAACGGGCAACCACGCAGCTATCGAGACGCGTTCCCGGAGGCGGAAAATCAAAGCCATCGTAAAACTGGATGATGTTGCTGCGCAGAGCATCGTCCATGTACCTGAAGTTGTCGTAAGCCAGTTCGTCCAGCAGTTCGCGATAGGTCGCGTCGGCCAGCGGGTAATTGCCGCGCTTCGTCGGTTTGCCGGTGTCGAGATTGATCTCCGGAGTTTGCAGGTCCTTTTGCCTCACCTCCTGCAAAGCCTTTCCGTATGCGGCGATGGTCTGATCGACACTCTTGAAATAGAGATCCTCCGTCTTCGCCGTAGGTTCTTTGAAGTCGATGGCGCGCAGCGGCCCGACCTTGGGAACAACTTTGAACAGGATGGCCATCATGTGAGCGCCCGGCCCGGGCTGCTTGTAACCTGAGCCCCACGATCTCTCGTAATCGGCTTTGGACAAGTGATACAGAAACTTCTGCCGGTTGAAGTCAGGGATCTCCTGCTTGAGTTCCTCGCCCTTTACCAGCAACGCCACTTTCGTCATTTCCGGAATGATCTGGCTCACGCTGCGGCGATACGTGTTGATGGCTAATCCCTCGTTCGGCATCACTTCGGTGAGTTTCAGGCCGTAGGTGTCGAGGAAGGCCCGCTCCAGCAGAGGCGCCGAGACTTCAAAGCCGATGAAGTTGTGGAAATCCTCGGGAGCGTATCGGTCCTTGGCCACCTGCAGAACGTCAAAGCCGAACTCAGTGCGTATATGGGCTTTGTGGTCCACATCGTAGGGAACGGCGGGGCCATACCGCCTCGCCAGCTCGGGGTATTCAATGCCCACTGACAAGTTTATGTAGGGATGCCCATTGATATCGGCGACGTAGTGAGACAGCGCCCCGAGGGCGAAGGCATATTCGTTCAGGTTTTGTGAGTCATGGATGAGCGCCTGGACGAAATCGCCGGTGCGGACATAGTGCGTCAGGTCGCTGAACACTTGATCGCCGAAGGGATAATAGCCGATGTCCTGAATCACGCTTCCGCCGTAGGCATAGGCGTGAGCTTGTTTGATTTCTTCAGGAGTGGAGTTGGGGAATCGCGCCAGCAGCAGCGGTTTGATCTGCTGCTTCCACAGAAGATCGATGATCTCTTCATGCGTCAGCACGGAGTAACCCGCGCATTGAAGAGGAAATGCAATGGCAGTCACCAGCAACCAGACGCAGACTCTGGTTGCTATCCCGCGTCGAACTGAGACTTTCATGAGGCTTCGCGTCCGTGGTTCAGATGCGGCCCATCAGCAGCAAAATCAAAAGGATGATAAGGATGATTCCGAGACCACTCGAAGGATAATAGCCCCAGCCGCGACTGTAAGGCCAGGCCGGAAACGATCCGACCGAAAGAAGCAGAAGAATGATCAGCAGAATAATCAGCATCGTGATTCCTCTCCGTGAACGCTCAATGCAGACCGAAGCAAGGCTCACAATTGGAAGCTTCTGCTGCTCTGAAGGATGCCTGCGCGGCTTTACGGTCAGGATATCTGCGCCAGTCTTATCGCCTGGTAGGAGATTAGTGGGAAGCGCCGAGCTTGGCTCGCAGCGCTTTCAAGTAGTTGTCGATGGTCGCGCCATAACCTTGTACATAACGCGAGACGAAACGGAATACCGGGTTATAAATTTCCCCGTTTTCGGTGATGGTCAATTTCGATCCGCTGTCGGTCGGTGCGATTGCATAGGTCCAGGTGCCTCCGAAGGGAAGATGCGGATCGGCGATGCGGGTGATCAGCTTGGTAGGAGGAACGGCTTCAACGACTTCGTAGGTGATCTTCTGGCCTTGGCTGCCATACTCAACCCACTTGCGTTCTCCGTTGTCTGAGGGAAGCACCTCGTAACGCTTCACGTCCGGGCGCCAGGTTGGCGGCCCGGAAATCACGTCCCACACTGTTTGAGGCGATTGCTGAAACTCCGCCGTGCGTACTGCCACATGTTGCACCGGCAATTGCGAGCCAAGAAAAGCAATCAGGCCGACCACGCACGCTAGTATGAGTAGCACCAGAGCAATCAGTTTCAGCATCGAGCAGCGCTATCCTCGGGAATCTTCAGAAGCCTCAACTGTGGAAGTCTAGGGGGAACGCTGCTTTTCAGCAAGCCCCGGAAAGTCAACCCGCTCGCCATTGCCGCTAGAATGGCGCAATGCCTTCGGCTCTCAGCATCCTTAACGACGAAGTGGTGAATTGCACGCGATGTCCTCGCCTGGTGGCTTATCGCGAACTCGTGGGGCGCGAAAAGCGTCGCGCCTTTCGTGAATGCGATTATTGGGCCCGGCCCGTGCCCGGCTTTGGAGATCCCAATGCACGCGTCCTGATTCTGGGCCTGGCGCCTGGTGCGCATGGCTCCAATCGTACTGGCCGGCCGTTCACCGGCGATGCTTCGGGCAAGTTCATGTATCCCATTCTGCATAAAGTGGGATTTGCGTCGCAGCCTAATGCCGACCATCGCGATGACGGGTTAAAGCTGATCGACGCCTACATCACCGCGGCGGTTCGATGCGCCCCTCCTGACAACAAGCCGCTGCCTTCGGAGTTGAGCAACTGCGCCCCATTTCTCGATCGCGAGATCGCCATCCTGAAGAACGTGAAAGTTCTGGTGGCTCTGGGTAAGATCGCCTTTGACGCATACCTGGCTTTCCTCAAGCGTAACGGGATCTTGCAAAGCAGGGCAGGATACTTCTTCGGGCATGCCGCCGAATATCGAATGCCGAACCGGATCGTGCTGCTGGCTTCCTATCACCCTTCAAACCAGAACACGGCCACGAAGAAACTGACTGCAACTATGTTCGAAGCAGTGTTTCGCCGGGCAAAAGCGATTGCGGAAGGCAAGCTGTAGGTGTCGGCCCCGTCAATCCGAGTGAGCTTGTTTTATTCGGACGGCGGCGCCAATTCGTTGATGCGGTGCGCCATCTTGATGTCACGCTGCGTCACTCCGCCTGAATCGTGGGAGACCAGTGTGAGTGTCACTTTGTTGTAGTTGATCAGAATGTCGGGGTGATGATTTACGGTTTCGGCGGCTTCGGCAATGTGATTCACAAATTCCATCGCCTGGACAAAGTTGGAGAAATGGAATTCTCGTGCGATGGCGTTGCCGCTTCGCTTCCAACCGCGCAATTGCTGCAAAGCCTGCTGAATTTCAGGTTCGGATAATACGGTGCTCACGGCTGCATCCCCTTACTAATTGGAGCCACGGCTAAATCGGTTGGCGGTATAACGCTGCTTCGCACTTTGACTTTCAATCTCGTTTCGCAGTTCCTGCCAGATATGTTCGGACACCGACAGAAACACTTTCACGATTTCCGGATCGAACTGTTTGCCGGAATTGCGCTCAATTTCCCTGCGCCCAGACGAAATCGATTGCGCAGCGCGATAAGGGCGATCGGAAGTCATAGCGTCGAAGGTGTCGGCGATGGCAAATATGCGAGCCCCCAGGGGGATCTGATCGGCACGCAGTCCGCGAGGGTATCCGTGGCCGTCATAGCGCTCCTGATGCGAGTAGACGATGTCAGCGGCCTCGCGCAGGAACGGAATTCTGCGCAACATCTGGTAGCCCAGGAAGGCGTGCTCGCGCATGATGGCCTGTTCTTCTGGGCTGAGCCGTCCGGGCTTGCGCAGAATTGCATCCGGAATGGCCATCTTGCCAATGTCGTGCAGGAAAGCCCCGCGCGCGATGATCCGTACATGGTCTTGCGGCAGCTCCATAGCCCGCGCAATTGCAATGGTAAACGCCGTGACTCGCTTGGAATGGCCTTCGGTTTCGGCATCCTTCAGATCCAGCGCATCACCCAGGGCTTCCAGCGTGATGTCGTAGGATCGTTCCAGATCGGCCAGGGCTTTGCGAAGCATCTCCGTCCTGGCCGAAACCAGTGATTCCAGCTTGGTTTGATAAGCCAGATTTTCCAGCTTCAGGCGACGAGTCTCCAGCGCTCGCCGGACCATTGCCAGCAACTGTTCCTTTTCGAAGGGCTTCAGAAGATAGTCGTAGGCCCCGTTTCGAATGGCGGCCAGCGCAACGGATATGTCGTCCACGGCCGTGACCATCACTACCGGCAAATCCGGAAACTCTTCCCGGATTTTGGACAGCAGGGTTAAGCCGTCCATACCTTCCATAACCAAATCCGATAACACGATGGAAACGGAGTTGTCTCCCCGCAGGGTGGCCATGGCCTCGCGTCCCGAGTTGACAGGATGACACTCAAATCCGGCTTGCGTGAGAATGGAGCAGACCGCGTCGCGGATCGCGTCCTCATCGTCAACCACAAGTATTCGTTGCTCGGCCATATCTGTCCCGACAGGGATTCCCTGATGCTGACGTTCCACTCTGGTGCGGTAAGGTTCGATTGTATCCAGTTCGGCGGAATTCACCCACTCCAAATTTTGAGCCCGATGCTTTGTGCCCAAAATTTCATCTACCACAATCCGGAATGGAAAGTTCGAAATATTCGGAGGCGAACAATCCGCAGCAAACTCGATGTTGGTATTTCGGTGCCAACTAAGAGAACATCCACTCCAAGTAATCCGCAAGCATGTTCTGCCCCGACTATGATTACGCGAGTTCCTCGCCATTCTTTCGAAATCATTTCCTGACTAAAAACCTTACATTCAATGATTTACAGATTCTCACAGCCAGATGTGACATCCGCGGCAAACCGATTGCTTAGTACTAAGGTGTCGCGAAGCTGTTTCGAATCTTTCGAAATGCGAAATCCGACAGGGAGATTTTATGAACCTTGACAACCAAGAAGTGATGACATCCGGTTACGCCGCCTACATGCCTGCGCTTTTGAAGACTCAGCCGGAAAGCTGCCGCGATATCTACGAGCACAACCGTCATCGGGTTTACTCCCTCGCGTTTTGGATGACTGACAATGAACTAGCCGCCGAAGAGTTGATGTATCAGGCCTTCCGCCGTGCGTTTGCGTGTATTGACGAGCCATCGGCCAGCGATATCGATCAGGCCCTGATGATCGAGCTACGCGATTGCATGCCGATCGGCGAACTCACCCTGAATTGCGCGCCTTGCGACCGAGTGCTCTCGGTTCGCAAGAATACGCTACGCGTTGACCTTGAGCGCGCGGTAGTTCAGCTGCCGAATACCGAAAAATTGGTTTTCCTGATGCATGATGTCGAACGCTACGACCATGCCCGCATCGCCCGCCTGCTCCACATCTCGCAGCCGGAGTCGCGCCTTGCATTGCACCAGGCACGCCTGCGCATGCGCGAGCTGCTGGCGAACTAAGATCTGTCTCTCTCGTATCTCAACCCCTCTTTCCTGAACCTTTCGCCCCTCGCAAGAGGGGCATTTTTTCATTCGCGATAGATCCCCGCCACTCCTCCGCCAGGGAACGCGCAATCCGCGCCTTGTATAATCCTTGGTTTGCACACCTCATCCCAGGAGCATCGGTTGCAGGCGGAAATCGGAATCATTGGAGGCAGCGGCCTCTACTCCATGCCCGGCCTTAGCGACGTCCACGAAGTGTCGCTGGAAACGCCGTTTGGCTGGCCCTCTGACGCGTTCGTCCTCGGAACGCTGGCAGGCCGCAAAGTCGCCTTTCTATCCAGACACGGCCGCGGTCACCGGCTAATGCCGACAGAAATTAATTACCGCGCCAACATCCACGGGCTGAAACAACTTGGTGTTGAGCGCGTCCTGTCACTTTCGGCTGTCGGCTCGCTGAAGGAAGAGCACCATCCTCTGGACTTTGTCGTCCCCGATCAATTTGTCGACCGCACCCGTCATCGGGTCGACACGTTCTTCGGTGATGGCCTGGTAGCTCACATCGGCTTCGGTGATCCTGTCTGCCACGACTTGTCGACCGTTGCCGTGGATGCATGTCGTCGTGCCGGCGTAAACGTGAAGGCCGGCGGTACCTATCTGAATATGGAAGGCCCGCAGTTTTCCACCCGCGCTGAGTCGAACCTCTATCGCAGTTGGGGCATGGATATTATCGGCATGACCAATCTCACCGAGGCGCGGCTGGCCCGGGAGGCCGAGCTTTGCTACGTCACCGTGGCCATGGTTACCGATTATGACTGCTGGCACCAGGAGCACGACTCGGTCACGGTGGACCAGATCATCGGCGTATTGGTGAAGAATGCCGAGCATGCCTGCAGTGTGGTTCGCGAGGCTGTCGGGGCGATGCCCAAGACGCGCGGCTGCAAGTGCGGGGCGGCCTTGAAGAACGCCATCATTACGCAGAAAGATTCCGTACCGCCGGCCACCCTGGAGCGGCTGAAGCTGCTTGTCGGCAAGTATTTTGATTCTGAACAGAAAGCGGGAACATAGCACTTGTCCATTCTTGTGGTTGGTTCTGTCGCATTCGATACTCTGAAAACCCCTTACGGCGAACGCCAGAAAATTCTTGGCGGTGCGGCTACCTATTTTTCGCTGTCTGCCAGTTATTTCACTGATGTGCGCGTAGTTGCCGTTGTAGGGGAAGACTTCACCGCCGACAATGAAGCCGTCATGAAGAAGCGCGGCGTGGACACTCGCGGCGTGCAGCACGCGAAAGGGAAGACCTTTCACTGGACCGGCGAGTACGGCGAGAACGTCAACGAAGCCAAGACGCTGAACACCGAGCTCAACGTGTTCGAGACGTTTCAGCCTACGATTCCCGCCGAGTACAACGACTCCGACTACCTGTTCCTGGCGAACATCGATCCCGTGCTGCAAACTCGCGTCCGCGACGCCATGCAGAAAGTGAAGCTGGTGGGCGGCGACACCATGAATTACTGGATCAGCGGCCACCGGCAGAATCTGGATCAGATGTTGAAGCGCGTGGACATTCTGCTGATCAACGACACCGAAGCGAAAATGCTGGCCGATGACACCAGTCTTCCCCGTGCCGCCCGCAAGGTGCTGGCGTTAGGTCCCAAGGCCCTGGTGATCAAGCACGGCGAATACGGCGCGACCATCTTCTTTCGCGATGGTGAGTTTGCCGGCGGGCAGCATCCCTTCCGCGCTCCCGCCCTGCCGCTGGATGAGGTGCGCGATCCAACCGGCGCGGGCGACAGTTTCGCCGGAGGCTTCATGGGCTACATCGCTTCGCAAGGCGAGGTGAATCGCCGCGTGCTCAAGCATGCGATGTTCTACGGCAGCGTGATGGGTTCGTTCTCGGTTGAGCGCTTCGGTACCGAGCGGCTACAGTCGCTGACTCGCGAGGAGATCGACGAGCGCTTTAACATCTTCCGCGAACTGACACATCTAGATTGACCTCGAGCCCGACCTCGCCCGCAGGACGAGGCATCGATCTTTGAAGAAGACTCACCAATCTGCTGAGAACCAACGCTTCGCCCGGCAGCGCAACGAGGCTCGATTTACCTTGCTGCTGGGCGCTCTTTCTGTCGCCGCGCTTCTTTACTACTACGCCAAGCAGGAACTGCTCCTCTATGGCGACGCTGCGGCTCACCTCAACATTGCGCGCCGCGTGGTGGACAACCGCCATCCCTTGGAAGCATACGGCCAGTTAGGAACGGTTTGGCTTCCGCTACAACACATCGCCATGCTCCCGTTTGTCTGGAGCGACACGCTATGGCGCAGTGGAATTGCGGGTGCAATTCCCGGCATGCTCGCCTTCATCCTGGGGACCGTCGCCATCTATCGGCTGGTCAGCGTACGCGCAGGCAAAATCGCTGCCTACGCCGCCTCCGCCATTTACGCGCTAAACCCGAACCTGCTTTACATGCAGACCACGGCGATGAACGAGCCCATCTTCCTGGCGTTCTTTCTGTGGGCGCTGGTTTATCTCGACGAGTTCGCACGCGGGACATTTCCGCCGCCAGCCGGCTCGGATGTAGCTCCCGCACAAACATCGCCTCGACGAGCCTTGGAAGCCTGCGGGATCACCATGGCTGGAGGTGCATTCACCCGCTACGATGGCTGGTTCTCGGCCGCTATCTTCGGCCTGATCCTCGCATACTTTTTTGCGGTGTGGTGGAAACGCAATCCCGATGCGAAACGCCGCCGCGCCATGAGCAAGTCGTTTGCGGAAGTGTTGCTGCTCAATGCGCTCATCCCGGTGCACTGGCTGGTTTACACCTACTTCATTTCCGGACGCGCCTTCGATTTCGCTACCGGCCCCTACTCCGCTAAAGCCATCGCGCTGCGCTCGACCGCGCAAGGCGCTCCGCCCTATCCCGGGCAGCATCACATTCTGACCGCCGCGCTGTATTTCTTGAAGGCGGCCCAGCTCAATGTCGGAATGGGAGGATGGGGCAAGGCTCTGTTCCTTCTCGCGCTCTGTGGAACCGGCCTTGCCGTATGGCGTTTCCATCGCTTCGGAGTTCTTTTACTGTTGTGGCTGCCGCTGCCTTTCTACGCGCTGTCCATCGCTTACGGCAGCGTGCCGATTTATATTCCCGCGTGGTATCCGTTTTCCTATTACAACGTGCGCTATGGGCTGGAACTGCTGCCCGTCTTCCCTGTGTTCCTTGTGATTCTCGCGAGTTGTCTCAGCGACAGACTAAAGGCCGAGGCGGCTCGTATCGCAGTTTGGTGTGCGCTTGGCGCTCTGCTCGCAGTTTCGTACGCATCGGTTTACGCGGCCGGCCCTATCACCCTGCGCGAAGCCCAGGTCAACTCACGTGGACGTCTGGGGCTGGAGCAGGGAATGGCCAATTTCCTCGCCACCACCCCGCCTTCGGCAACGCTGCTGATGTACGAAGCGGAACATCCCAGCGTGCTGCGCCTGGCTGGAATCCCACTGCGTCACGTGATCTCCGAAGCCGAGCATCCCGAATGGGAGTGGGCGCTAATCGATCCCAGCCAGTATGCGGATTACATAGTTGCGTGTCAGGGAGACCCGGTGTGGGTTGCCGCACACTCGCACGCAAACACTCTCGTCGAGTTGTTTTCGATCAGCGCACCCGGTCAGTCGCGCTGCGTCATCTACCGGCCGAAAGCTAGGGGTACTCCTGCGCCTGCCAGCTAAGCGCGTTTGTTCGCGGAGTCGACTACGTAATCACTCCCGGTTTGCTACAATCCGCCCAACCCCCTATGACAACTGCCTCCACTCCGGTCGCCAAGCAGGATTGATATGGCTAATGTCCCGTTTGTGAAGGCATCCGCCTGCGGCAACGATTTTCTGCTCGTCGACGCAGTCCACGCTCCCGCCGACATTCACGATTTCACACGGCGCATCTGCGATCGCCACAATGGCGTGGGCGCCGATGGTGTGGAATGGATTGTCCCGGCAGACGACGCGGCCTTGGGAATTCGCCTGATCAACGCCGACGGTTCTGAGGCAGAGATTTCAGGCAACGGTACCCGCTGCGTGGCTGCTCATTATTGCGCGGAGAAGGGTGTCGACTCAGTCGTCATCCGCACCGGCGCCGGGCTGAAAACCTGCAAACTTGTCGCTCGCGAGGCCAACACTTTTCAGTTCCGCAGTTCCATGGGTAAGCCGACGCTGGCAGGCGACATTCATGCCAAAATCGCCTACGGCGAGATCACCGGCCGGTCGGTCTCGATGGGCAATCCCCACTTCGTTGTCTTTGTCTCGCAATTCGAGCCCAGATGGCAAAAGGTGGCCGAACAGATTTCCCGACATCGCGATTTCCCGCAAGGAATGAACGTCGAGTATGTCAGAGTAATGGGGCCCCACGAAATCGAAGTCCGCTTCTGGGAGCGCGGTGTGGGTGAGACCCAGTCATCCGGGACCGGCTCGTGCGCTGCCGCAGTTGCCTCCATCGACACCGGCAAGGTCGCATCGCCGGTGCGCGTCCACGCCCTCGGCGGGGTGCAGACGGTCGAATGGGACAACGAGGTCTTCCTCACCGGACCGGCAACCTTACTCTGCCGCGGCGAAGTTTTCGTTTAAGATAAGCCTGCCTGATGGCCGCCTCAGTTCAGTCCGCTCGTATTCGTCCCGCCGCGCTGCGCGCCGGCGATACCGTAGGCATCATTGCGCCTGCCAGCGGATTTCGGCGCGATGAATTCGAGGCTGGCTGCGCCGAGTTGCTGCGCCTGGGTTACAACCCCTTCTATCTGCCTTCGATTTTCGAGCGCGAACTCTACTTTGCCGGCTCTGTTGAGCGCCGGGTGCACGAGTTGCATGAGATGTTTGCGCGGCCTGAGGTGAAAGCCGTGCTATGCGCGCGCGGAGGCTATGGTTGCAACTACCTACTTCCGCATCTGGATCTCGATCTGATTCGCGCCAACCCCAAGGTTTTCGCCGGCTGTAGCGATGTGACTACCCTGCTCACCTACCTTACTGACGCCGCCAGCCTGGTCACGTTTCACGCGCCGATGGTCGCGGGCGATTTTTCTCGTCCGAACGGAATTGATGAGCAGAGTTGGCTTTCGGCCGTTCGCAATCGCGACGGATACGTGAAGGATTTTGCCCCTGGCGAAATTGAGATGCTTGTCGAAGGAACAGCGGAAGGCATGCTCTACGGCGGTTGCTTGAGTTTGTTGGTGGCGTCGCTCGGCACCCCTTACGAGATTCGTACCCGGGGAACCATCCTGTTTATCGAAGATCGTGCCGAAAGGCCTTATCGTATCGATCGCATGTTGATGCAGTTGAAGCTGGCGGGCAAGTTCGATGGCGTTCGTGGAATCATCTTCGGGGAAATGATCGATTGCCAGGAGGTGGGTGCTCTCGACTACACACTGCAACAGGTCGTGATGCGGATTCTGTCTGACCTGCACATCCCGATCGCGTTCGGTTTAAAGTCCGGCCACGTTTCGAGCCGGAGCTTAACGCTGCCCTTTGGGGTGAGCGCCAAACTCAGAGTGAGCGACAGGGTCACGTTGAGCTACGAAGCCGCTGTCCAGAGCGAGCACGCCGTCACGCCGCTCTCCAAATCATGAAGCCAAAGCATATTCATCTCATCGGCGTCTGTGGCACCGCCATGGCCTCTCTGGCCGGAATGCTGAAGCAGCGCGGCTTTCAGGTCACAGGCTCTGACAATGCGGCATATCCGCCAATGTCAGACTTTCTTGTGTCGCTGGGCATTACAGTAGCCCAGCCTTTCAGCGAAGCAAACCTGAATCCCCGGCCCGATCTGGTGGTGGTGGGCAACGCCATCTCGCGACGCAATGTAGAGCTGGAGTTCGTGCTCGACCAGCGCATCCCGTTTCAGTCGATGGCGCAGGTACTGCATGACGAATTTCTTATGGATCGGGAACGCCTGGTGGTCGCCGGCACTCACGGCAAAACCACAACATCTTCCATGCTGGCGTGGCTGTTCGATCAAGCCGGCCGCACGCCCAGCTTCCTGATCGGAGGCATTCCGGAAAACTTTGGCAGCTCGTTCGCCCTGGGGTCCGGCAGCGAGTTCATCCTCGAAGGCGACGAGTACGACACCGCCTTCTTCGACAAAGGACCAAAGTTTCTACATTACTTTCCCGACGCCACCATCCTCACTTCAGTCGAATTCGACCACGCTGACATCTACCACAATCTCGAAGAAGTGAAGACCGCGTTCAAGCGCCTGGTTAACCTGATACCGCGCCGTGGCTTGCTGATCGCCTGGGATGGACACCCTAACGTTGATGAATGCGTGAGCGGCGCGCTGTGCCGGGTACAGCGCTATGGCTTCGGAGAAAATTCCGCCTGGCGAATCGCCGACATTTCCTACCTACCCGCCTCAACCCGATGGCGCGTTCTGCGTGACGGAAGACAGTGGGCTAATTTCGAGTTCGCGCTCGCGGGCGAGTACAACGTGCTGAATGCGACGGCGGCAGCCGCCATGGCTTCGAACTACGACATTTCAACAGACGCCATTGCCGATGCGCTGAAGAGCTTCCGCAGTGTGAAGCGCCGCCTCGAAGTAAAAGCGGAAATCCATGGCATCACCATCATCGACGACTTCGCGCACCATCCGACAGCTATCGCGCAAACTCTGCGAGCCGTGCGCACGCGCTACCCAGGGCGGCGTCTCTGGGCCATTCTGGAGCCGCGCTCCAATACGCTTCGCCGCAAGGTGTTTCAAGAGGAACTCGCGCAAAGTCTCGCGTTAGCCGACGCTGTCGTGCTCGCTGATGTCTTCAAACTGGAAGCAATTCCGGAGCCTGAGCGGCTCGATCCTGCCCGCGTGGTCGCCGAGCTCGTGGCTGGCGGGAAACCGGCCCGACTCCTGGCAAACGCCGACGTTATCGTGGAGACGATCGCCGCTGAACTCCGCTCTAGAGATGTCGTGACCATTCTTTCCAATGGCGGTTTTGGCGGCATCTACGAGAAACTTCCGACGAAGCTCAACTCGCTTCACGAGGTCGCGATCACACGGTGACCCGCCAACCCACTACGGCCATCGCCAAATTCTTTGCCGTCACCGTTTCCTTGTTATTTGCCGCGAGCGCAGCTTGGGCCGCACCTGCGGTAACCTGCTCCTCGCCATCGCCAGCCCAAACGCAGCCCACCCAGTACTTTGTTTCATTGGAGGATGCAGCCAGCCACCTCGCCCACGTGAGCATTCGCCTGCGCGAGGGCAACGGTGTTCGTACACTCGACATGCCGGTTTGGAACGCGATTTACCAGGTGCGAAACTTTGCAGCCAATATCGAAGATGTGCAGGCACAGGACAGTTCGGGTAATCCTGCCATAGTCCTGAAGACCAAGACCAGCGAGTGGGAAGTGACGGCTCCGGCCGGCTGCGTCGTGATCAGCTACACCATTCATCTCGATGCTCCGGGGCCATTTGGAACCTCGTTGTCCGCCGACCACGGCTTTTTCAACTGGGCGATGGTATTGATGTACGCTCCAGCATTACGATCCCAGCCACTCAGCCTCCAGTTGCTTGATGCTCCTACGGAGTGGGAGTTGCGGGATTTGCACGTGCTGGGAGCAGCCGCGCCCGGCAAGATCGTCCAGCTTGTTGGAGTTGCGAAAAACTATGACGAACTGGTAGACAGTCCTGCCGAAGCCGGTACGTTTCAGCAGTCGTCGTTTCAGCAGGATGGAGCTACCTACCACGTTGTGGTAGAAGGAAATCCTGCTGATTACGAGATGACCAAGCTGGACGAGATGCTGGAGAAAGTCACGCACGCCGCGGTCGACTGGATGGAGGACCGGCCGTTCGAGGAGTACACCTTCCTCTATCACTTTCCTCACGGCTATGGCGGCGGCGGGATGGAGCACGCGTATGGAACGGCCATCGACTTAAACGCCGATCGGGTTCGCGACGGTTTGACGCCGTTGGCCAGCGTTAGCGCGCACGAATTCTTCCATCTGTGGAACGTGAAGCGCATTCGCCCGCAGTCGCTGGAGCCCATCGATTATCAGCACGAAAACGATTCGCGAGCTTTGTGGTTCAGTGAAGGCGTCACCAGCACGGTCGGTGACATGCTGATGGCCCGGGCGCGCCTGATTCAGGACGGCGAATATTTGCGCCGCGTGGCGGCAGAGATCACCGAACTGCAAAGCCGTCCGGCCCACACATGGCAGTCTGTTGAAGAATCGAGCCTCGATACCTGGTTCGAAGGATCCCCGTTTTACCGTTCGCCACAGCGCAGCATCAGCTACTACAACAAAGGCGAGATCGTCGGCATTCTGCTTGATCTTCGAATTCGCCAACTCACGGACGGGAAGAAATCACTGCGCGACCTGTTTCATTGGATGAACGACCATTACGCCAAGCAGCACTTGTACTTTCCAGATTCTGCCGGGGTGGAACAGGCAGCCGAGGTTGTCAGCGGCCAGAGTTTCGACGATTTTTTCCGCGACTACGTTCGGGGAGTAAACGAAATCCCGTATGACTCCTTCTTTCAGTTCGTTGGCTTGCGACTCATAGCCAACAGCAGCCAGGTAAGTTCAGCCGGGTTCACTGTTTCGGCGAATCTCGGAGGGCAGCCGGAAGTCGTCCAAGTCCAGCCGAATAGCGATGCGCAACGCGTCGGTATTCTGGCCGGCGATCGCGTGACGTAGCTCAACGGCAAGCCAATCAAAACTTCCGTTGACGACGAAATCTCGCAGATGAAGCCGGGCACCACGATTCACCTGCAGTTGGAAAATCGCCGAGGCAAACGAGAAGTCGAACTTCGGCTGGGCGCGCGGACAACACAGTGGTACGAGTTTCAGGATCTGCCATCTGTCACTTCAGAGCAGCGCGCCCATCGCGCGGCTTGGATCCACGGCGACGATGAGAGCCGGAGCTCACATTGATTCGCGCGCTTGCCATGTTGTTGTTCTGGGGAATTTGCATCCTTATTGCCGGACCGCCGCTGGTGTTGATCGCCTTCCTTAGCAGCAACGCTGACCTCCTCTACTACAAAGCCGCATGGCTAGCGAAATTTGGCGTTCGACTGGCAGGGGTGCGGATCGAGATGCAAGGGCTGGAAAATCTACAGCCCGGCCAGAACTACATCTTCATGTCCAATCACGTGTCGAACCTCGATCCTCCCGTACTGATACCCAGCATCCCGGGACGATGCTCAGTGCTGGTGAAGAAGGAGCTGTTTCGCATTCCAATTCTCGGAACCGGCATGAGGCTGGCGGACTTGGTGCCTGTGGACCGTCAGCGATCGCGAGGCGGCCATCGAGAGTGTTCGTACGGCGACCGAGGTTTTGCAGCGGGGATTACATATGGTGATCTACCCGGAAGGAACCCGCTCCACCGACGGCCGCCTGCTTCCATTCAAGAAAGGCCCATTTCATCTCGCGATGGATTCCGGCGTCCCAGTGATTCCGGTAACCCTGCTAGGGACATTTGAGATCTGGCCGAAGACCCGCTTCGCGCTGCGCACGGGCAGCGCGATCATCGTGCTGCATCCGCCGATTAATCCGCGCGAGTTTCCGGACCGCGAAGCCCTGATGCTCGCGGTGAGAAATTCGATTGCGAGCGCACTGCCGCCGGAGCGCCGCGGCGCGCAAGATGTCGTCTAGAGCTTCGTCTCAATAAGCCGAGCGGTCAGCACCGCACCATCCTGGTCGTCGTGCAACTTGATAGGGAAGATCAGAACATTCCACGTCCAGTGCGGGCTCTTCACCGGCAGATGCGACGCGCCCCGAAAGCCGCGACGATCAATATAGGTTTCGCGGGTATCGGCTACCGTGCGTATGACCTCGTGCCACTCGTCGCCAAGTTGGGGGAATTGCTCGAACAAATTCTTGCCGGCGAACCAGGCGCGCTTGTGCCCATTCATCGCGGCAAAATAATCGTTGACGAACTGCCAGTTGCCTTCGCGGTCGAGGATCTCAAGCACGATGTCATCCCCCATCGCCATCGAAATGCGCGAGTAGTAAAAATCACGCGCATCGACTACGACTGGCTTGCCGCGTTTCTTGGCTTCGAAGGAACGCAGCGCGCCCACCAGGTCATCCACTGAACTGTATCCCTTCAGCAGATGCATGTCGGCGATGCCGCCAAATTTTCGTTCCAACGTCGCGGATAAAATAATGATAGGCACCTGAGGCCGCTTGCGGCGTAGAGTCTCGGCCACGTCCGTTCCGAACTTGCCGGCTCCCAGGTGATAGTCCAGCACCGCGATGTCGATGCCTTGAATCTTCGACTCCGCCTCCTCAATCGAGCTGGAGGTGACGACGCGATAGCCCTTCTGCCGCAGAATCGCAGAGCGCAGGACAAGATTCTCCTCGCGATCGTCCAGTAGCAAAACGCGAATCGGAGTTGCGGGAACAGCTTGCGGACCAAGTGCTGTCTCAGTCTCGGTTTTGGTGGTCTCTTCGCTCATTCTTTACAGTTAGAAGCAACTCCGCTTGCCGAGGTAACTTTTATTGCGCAGATTTTCGGTTTTTTCGGGATGAACGGCACACTACTCCTGCTGATTTTCAGCCGGTTTGGCGCTCTTCTCCTGGCTGGCGCGCAGGTTGCGCACCGCTTTGGCGAGCTCAGGAAGTTTATTGAACAGGTTGACGGCACGCAGCCATTGTTTGTGGTCGAAGGCTGGAGAGCCGCTGACCATCGACCCGGCCGGAATGTCACCGTGGGTGCCGCTTTGTGCCGTAACAATGACCCCATCGCCGATGAAACAGTGTCCGGCCACACCTACTTGTCCCGCCAGGATCACGTTGTTTCCAACAACGGTCGAACCCGCCAAGCCGACTTGCGAGCACAACAAAGTGTTTTCCCCCACCGCCGACCCGTGGCCCACCTGTACCAGGTTATCGATCTTCGTGCCCCGCTTGATGCGGGTTTCACCTATACTGGCGCGATCAATGCAGGCATTCGCTTGCACCTCGACGTCTATCCTCCAGCACCGTCGGACCCGGACTGCGTGATCTTTTCCCAATGATCGCCGTCCCGCGCAAAGCCAAAGCCATCGCAGCCCACAATCACGCCATTCTGCAAGAGTGACGTCGTCTCCCAGGATGCAGTATTCACGGACCACCGAATGCGCGTGGGCGAAAAAGTTCGCGCCGATCCTCGCCCCGCGATAGATGACGACATGCGGCAGCAAGACCGCACCATCGCCGATCTGAACGTCTTCGCCAACCACCACGTAGGCCGCAACATGCGCGTCCTTACCAATGCGAGCCGTACGATCGATCACCGCCGTTGGATGGATGCCCGGCACATAGCTTGGCGTTTTGTGAAAGAGATCGATGGCCCGGGCGAACGTGAGATACGGATTCTTGCTGCGCAACATCCCGGACGCAATTGCAGGAAAATCCTCGGCAACAATCACAGCAGCAGCCGCGGTGGTTCGAGCATTGGCGGCGTACTTGGGATTGGCGACGAAGGTGATTTGCCCGGCGGCGGCTTCCTCGATGCCGGCAACGCCGATAATCTCGGCGTCAGGATCTCCGTTTTCCAGAGTAACGCCCAAGCTGGACGCGATTTGGGAAAGTTTCATATGGCTGGACTATGACGTGGCTTTCTGAAGGCTCAGGTGAACATCGGCACCTGTAGCGCGGTATCTTCGGGACGCCGGCCTCGACGTCCGCTCTTTTTGTCGCCGATCACGCCGATCACCGTCATCTCGGCCAAAGCCGAGCGCGGCACAAAGATGCGTTGGGTATTCGAGCGCGTATCAGGCGGGATGATCGAGAAACCCTCGGTGCCTTCCTGCAACAAATCGTTGGGCATCATTCCTTCGATCACTTCGTTGTCGCGAAAGCGCAGCCGCACCCACAGACCTTCGACCCGTGGTCTGGAAGTAAACGTTTTCCGGGTCAGCGACTCGGAATCCCCAAACTCGCGGACAAAGTAGACACCCTTCACCTCGCGCAGGTCGATGGCAACGACATTTCCCGCCGTATTCATCAACTCCAGCTTGCCATCGGAGACGAAGACCGCCGTGACATAGCCATTCACGCTGTCGCGGTCCATCTTACGAACGATGACTTTCTTGTGGGTCGTTGACATAGCTGCCAGGCGAGTCGCTCAGCCCCGATTGTCGCACTTTTACTGAAAATGTGCCCCTGCGAAGCTACTCTGTAGCCAAATTGTCAACCATGTGTTATTGTTCGCATTGCAGCGAACCGGGTGCAGACCAATCCTAAGTGCTGTGTTACGAGTGGGTTGCGGTTTTGTCGCCAACCTGCTGTCGTTTAGCGTGTGGAGTGCTCTCATCCCACGGCGGGGAGCAGTGAGTCAGTACCAGCGGTCATGGCGTCCTCGCCTAGATCCGTTCAGCTTCAGTTTTACCCTTTTAGAGTCATACATTTAGATGGCAGACTACATCTATAGCATGGAAACCCGGCTCACACCGGATCAGCAGAGTGGTGTGAACCTGGTACAGGAAATAGCCCGTCATTCGGGCCTCAACCTCTACCTCACCGGCGGCACCATCCGCGATCTGGTAACCGGCTTCCCCATTCGAGATATCGATCTCAGCATCCAGGGTAACCCCTTGAAGCTGCAGAAGGAACTGGAGAAGGCCGGCATCACGGTGCAAGGCGTCGATGAGGACCTTCGCACGCTCCAGTTGCTGATGCCCGGCAACGTGCGCGCCGAGCTGAACATGACGCGCTCGGAAACCTATGACAAGCCCGGCAAGCCTCCGGTGATCGCGTCCGCCACCATCAACGAGGATCTGCGGCGGCGTGACTTCACCGTCAACGCCATGGCTCTGTCGCTCAATCCCGGGTCACGCGGATTGTTGCTCGACCCCTTTAACGGGATTGCCGACATCGAAGCCAAGGTGCTGCGCGTTCTGCATAACTATGCCTTTTTGGAAGAGCCGGTCCGCCTGATTCGTGCCACCCGGCTGAGCGCCCGATTTCATTGGCCGCTCGAGGAGCGCACTCAGGCCCGTTACGACTCCGCCAAAGAAGGCAATTACATCGAGTATCTGGGCAAGCGGATGATCGGCTACGAGTTGGAGCAGCTGGCGCACGAAGACGATCCGCTGCATATCATGCGCGCACTCGATAAAGAAGGCTGGCTGAAGATCCTGCATCCGCACTGGAACATGGCGAAGGTGGACGCCAGCGAACTCGGCCAAGTGGTGAAGACCCGCCAGATGATGAACGATCTGGGCTACTCGGTCGAAACCGGCCCCATCGTCATGTACTTCCTCACCCGCCGCATGGGCGACAAAGACACCAACGAAATCCAGCGCATGATTCCGCGCCGCGACTTCGTGGATAAGTGGAAGCATCTGGAGAGTGGCGCTCACGATCTGGCGAAGAAGCTGACCAGCAAGGAAGCTGGAGTGCCATCGGGCGCGTGGAAGCTGCTGTCGCACGCAGCGCCGGAAAATATTCTGTTTCTCACCCTGACGACGCGCCAGCAGGCAGTTGATCTGAAGCTTAAGAATTTCTTTGGGAAGTGGCGTCAGGTACGAGAGAAACTGCCGTTCCCGGAGATGGCCGAGCTGCGCATCACGCCAGTATTGCCGGAATATCCGGAAATCACAGAGAAGGCGTTTCTCTTGTTGATGGATGGCAAGCTCCGTTCGCACACGGAGATCATGAATTTCCTGAAGCCCTACGAGCCGCCTCCACCGCCTCCACCACCCGCGCCAAAGCGCGGCCGTGGCAAAGCTGCCGCAGCTGCGGCGGGCGGGGAAGCTCCGGCTCCCGGCAAACGAGGACGCAAGCCGAAAGGCGCTCCGGCGCCGGTTGTGGCTCCGGCGGAAGTGCCCGCGGCACCAGCGGCTGTCGAAGCGAAACCCGCAGTAGCTGCGAAGGGTGCGAAGAAAGCGGTTGCGCCGGCGTCTCCCGCGAAGTCGGCGCCTCCCGCGAAACCGACGCCTCCCGCGAAGTCGGCGCCTCCCGCCAAACCGACGCCTCCCGCGAAGAAGGAAGTGGCCGGCAAGAAGGCAGCTGCTCCGGAGAAGAAAGCCACTGCTCCGGAAAAGCCTGCCGCAAAGAAAGTCGCTCCGGCAAAGCCCGCTAAGAGGGCGGGGAAACCTGCAGCGAAGAAAGTCGTCGCTAAGAAAGCTGCTCCGACGAAAAAGCCGGCAGCCAAGAAGGCTCCTGCAAAGAAGCCCGCGAAAAAAGCAGCGAAAGAAGAAGTAGTTGGGCGGAGAAGAGCAGTTCGGCCGAGAATGTAGCTCCGCGAAGAAGAAGTAGCTGTCAGCAGTGCTCTTGGTCGGCACTCGAATTAACTCTGGTCCAGCGTCAGAAACTATCACAGCCGAAGGTCGAATCAGCCGCGCAGCGGGGACATTTGTCTGAGCCGTGGGCGTGAGCCTGCGGTGGAGTGGGAAAAATAGTTGAGCCGCGGAGCGGCGGCACAGCTACGACACAAATACCGGTAGGGACGATAGGTTTTCAATTGGTTTCTTAACTCTTGGGCAAAGACCGCTCGGCTCGCCTCCCCCGAGACTCGGATGTCCTGTCCTGTTGTTCTTCACTCACCCCTGATTCGTAAACTCCACCAGCAGCTGCAACCGTTGCCGGGCGTGCCCGCTATCAATTGCGTAGGCGGCCAACGGCACTGCATCGCTGATGTGGTCGGCGTGCCCCGCAGCCACCAATGCTGCGGCCGCGTTCAGCAGCACAACGTCGCGACGGCACGAACGTTCGCCATCGAGAATGGCGCGGATGATTGCAGCATTCTGCTGGGAATCGCCGCCGGCAATTTCGTCGAGCGACGCCCGCTGCAAGCCAAAATCTTCCGGCGCCACTTCGTACACGTGAACCTGGCCATTGCGCACCTCGGCAATTTTGCTGGGTCCGGAGATGGTGATCTCATCCAGCCCATCCCGTCCGTGCACCACCAGCGCGCGCCGCAGTCCCAACTCACTTAGCGCCTCGGCCAGCTTCTCCACCAACTCAAGCGCATACACGCCCACCACTTGCGCCGATGCTCGCGCCGGATTGGTCAGCGGTCCCAGCAGGTTGAATACGGTGCGCAGCCGCAATTCGCGCCGCACCGGCTGCACGTACTTCATCGCCGAATGCATTGCCGGGGCATACAGGAACGCAAGACCAGTTTCGCGCAGGCAAGCGGGGATGCGCGCTGCCGGGATATCGATGTTGACCCCAAGCGCTTCCATCACGTCCGCCGAACCGCACTTGGAACTGATGCTGCGGTTGCCATGCTTCGCAACCCGCACGCCTGCACCGGCAATCGTCAACGCCGTAGCCGTCGAAATATTGAAGGTGCCGCTGGTGTCGCCGCCGGTGCCGCAGGTGTCCACCAGCGCGTCGCGTCCGGTACCGCTGAGGTCGAGCGCTTCGCCGTCGTCGCCGGTCAGGGGAGTAGCTTCTTGGCGGATCGCTTCGGCGAAACCAACGATCTCCTCCACCGTCTCGCCCTTCATGTGCAACGCAACCAGGAAGGCTGCAATCTGCGCGTCCGTCGCGCCGCCGCTTAAAATCTGCGACATGACATCGCGCGCTTCCTCGCGCGTGAGCGAAGAGCGATGATTGGCAACTTTGTGCAGCGCGTCGAGGATCATTGAAAGAAAGCTATCAGCTATCAGCTCTCAGCTCTCAGCTCTCAGCTTAACATTCGACGGCCATCACGAACCGTTGTGCGTGGGAGCCGTTATGCTGGGTAATAACGTATGTCACGCTGAGCGAGTAGGCGTGTGTTTGCGATAGATATTCATAGGTCTGTCATCCTGAGCGCAGCGGGCTCCTGCTTGTGATAGATGTTCAATAGGTTTGTCATCCTGAGCGCAGCGGTCGCCAGGAATTTGGCCCGCGGATTTTGCGGGCCGGCGACCGCGGAGTCGAAGGACCCCTACCACCGGCTAGAATTCTAGGACTCGCCGAGCTCGCCGCCTCGCGAATGCTCACCAGCCATGCGATATTGGTAATGTGCAGTGGAAGTCACAACTAATCCTGATTGCGCTAGCATTTTCCTTCGCTCTGCCGGCGCAGGCCCAACATTCCTACCTAGGTATGGATCGCAACGACTATCCCGGCGACACCGCCATGGCGACGCTACACAAGACCTTCGCGTTTACCGGCTACTGGCTCAACCCGCCTCCGGGGGCGGACCACAACACCTGGGCGGCTAAGCGCCAGTTTCTGCAATCCGACGGATACGGATTCCTTCTACTGTTCAACGGCCGCGAATACGCCAAGCTGAAGGCTTCGGGAAATGCCGCTCGCATGGGAACGACCGATGCCGCTGCCGCAGTCCAGTCCGCAACCCATGAAGGTTTCCCCCAAGGAGCGATCCTGTTTCTCGATCAGGAGCAGGGTGGCCGCATGCTGCCCGAACAGCGCGCTTACATTCACGCCTGGGTCGATGGCGTAACCCACGCCGGCTATCGCGCCGGAATTTATTGTTCGGGAATTGCGTTTCGCGAGTCAGGCGGCGTCTCGGTCGTAACCGCCAATGACATTCGCGATCACGCCGGCAAGCGCGACATCCATTTCTTCATCAGCAATGATCAATGTCCGCCTGCGCCCGGCTGTGTCTATCCCAAAGCCGCGCCCAGTCCCACCGCCAGCGGAGTGCAGTTTGCCGATGCGTGGCAGTTCGCGCAATCCCCGCGGCGCCCGGAAGTGACCGCGGCCTGTCGTCAAACTTATTCACAGGATGGCAACTGCTATCCGCCGGATGTGGCGCCGTCTTCGGGCATTCACATTGACCTCGACACCGCTAACTCCGCCGATCCATCACACGCGAGGACACGCTGAGCCGTGAACGAGTCCCCCGTTCCAACTCGCGATGAAATTCAGCATGCCGCTGCCCTGATACGCGCAGGCAAGCTGGTTGCGTTTCCCACCGAGACGGTCTACGGTCTTGGCGCTAACGCTTTCGATTCGACGGCCGTCGCCCGCATCTTCGAAGCCAAGGGCCGCCCGACGACCAGCCCCATCATCGTGCATGTCAGCAGCCTGGAAATGGCGAAGTCCGTGGCGGCCGAGTGGCCGCAAGCCGCGCAGGATCTGGCGCACAGATTCTGGCCCGGACCGCTGACCCTGGTGTTGCGAAAGCAGGCGACCGTTCCCGACCTGGTGACCGCCGGTTTAGCGACCGTCGGCGTTCGCATGCCGTCGCACCCGGTCGCACTGGCCCTGATTGAAGCTTCGCAGCGTCCCATTGCGGCTCCCAGCGCCAATCGCTTTACCCAGCTCTCGCCCACAACGGCTGAGCACGTTTGGCAAAGCCTCGGGGAGCGCGTGGACTACGTTCTCGACGGCGGGCCGTGTACCGTCGGCATCGAGTCCACCGTGTTGTCACTGGCCGGTGGCACGGCGGTGTTGTTGCGGCCGGGAGGAGTTTCGCGCCAGCAGATCGAGGAAGTGATTGGCCCGATCGCGCAGCAGACCGATGCGCCCGGGGAGGCCCATCCTTCGCCGGGAATGCATCCGCGACATTACAGTCCGCGTACGAAGCTGCTGTTGGTGCGAAACGGAGAAATTCCTAAAGACGGCAACGGGTGCTTATCTGCAGTTAATGTCGCCGCCGATACGAAGAACGGAAAAAACTATTGCAATGCCGCCGAATGCGACCGATTACGCTACGCAGATGTATCGCGTGTTGCACGAGTTGGACTCGCACAGCTACGACTGGATCGCCGTCGATACTCCAGCAGAGACGCCGGAGTGGGAAGCTGTTCGCGATCGCCTCCAGCGGGCAGCCACGGAAGCCGAACGCAAAGATTCTCGTCCGAAATCGTAGCCTCTCTCGCCAACTCTACTGTGCGCGCAGCGTCCCGCCCAAGGCCTCGAGTTTGGCAATGATCTGCGCCGACCATTGCGCTACCTCATCGTCTCGTAGCGTCCGTTCCTTGGACTGAAATTCCGCATGCAGCAGAACGGAATACTTGCCGCTACCCGCCTTATCGCCGCGATAAATCTCGGCGGGAGCAAACGCGGTCATCTCGGCAATCTGTAGTTCTTCGACCGCAGATTTGATCTTCTCGAAGGTAACCGCATCATCGAAAACGAACGAGAAGTCGCGTTCGACCGCCGGGAATTTGGAGATGCGCTGATAGCGCGGCTCGCGCAGGTTGTGGTGATACAGCCGATCCAGCATGACCTCGGCAATGTACACATCCTGGCGCAATTTGCGCGCGGCACCCTGCTCGGGATGTAATTGCCCAAAGCGCGCCACCGTCTCGCCATCCAGCACCGCTCGCGCAGAACGGCCGGGATGGAAGTAGTCGGGAACCATCGCGTCGAAGTAGAGCGTCTTATGCTGGAACGCCGCCAGCAGCTCCTCGAGGTCGCCCTTCATGTTGAAGAACGTGTAGGGCTGGGCACCCGTGTGGACACTCTTGGCCAGGGCATCACCGGTAGCGACAAAGCCGAGATGACGCCGCTCAGCGTGCCGGTCGCCCAGCTTCTCGAAGACCTCACCCGCCTCGAACAGCCGCACGCTGGCGGTACCGCGGTTCAGGTTGTACGCCACCATGTTCAGCAGGCCAGGGAGCAGGGAGGTGCGCATGTAGCCGGCTTCCTCGCTCAACGGGTTGGCCAGCGCCAGCGGCTCGCCCCCGCCAAAGGTCTTCGCCTCCTGCTCGGAGATGAACGTGATGGAGATGGCTTCGTCATAGCCGAGCGCCAGCATGGTGTCGCGAACCTTGGCGTTCTTGGCTTCGTCGGGCAGCGCGACTACAGCGCCGGTGAAGGCCGGCAGCGTGTTGGGAAACTTGTTGTAGCCGTAGATGCGCGCCAGTTCTTCCAGCAGATCGATCTCGCGCTCAACGTCCAGCCTCCAAGTGGGAACCTGCACGCTGAAGGCGGTGGAGTTCGCTTCGGAGTTGGCGATATCTTCGGCGACCACCACGGTAACCTCCGGCGCGGTAATCGCCGGATCGGGGCTGTCCAGGACATGGACCTGAGGAACGTGCGGAACTGAAGAAATAGTCTTACCAGTAAGATTATCCCCAACAGTCTTACCAGTAAGATCATTGTTCGTTTCGGCCGCGGTGACGCCGAATCCCAGCTTGGGAAGGATGCGCCCGATCTCGGACGGACCGATATCGATGCCGAGATGACGCTTGACTTCGGAGCTACGCAGCAAAATCGGCGTGCGTTTCAGTTCGCGGGCGACGGCGTCGATTTTTTCGCCATCAAGCTCCCCGTCGGCGCTCCCCAGGATTAGCTCGGCCACCCGGTCGCAAGCCAGCGGCGTAATCCCGTAGTCGGCGCCACGCTCGAAGCGGTGTGAGGCATCGGTATGCATGCCAAGACGCTTGGCCATACTGCGAATCGTTGCCGGATCGAACCACGCCGACTCGATGAGCACGTTCTTCGTCTGTTCCGTGATCATGGTGTCGAAGCCGCCCATCACGCCGGCCAGGGCTACCGGCTTTTCGGCATCGGCAATCACCAGGTCAGCCAGCGACAGCTTGCGCTCGACGCCGTCCAGTGTGGTCAGGACCTCGCCGGCGCGCGCCCGGCGCACGATGATCACCCCGCCTTCGAGGCGGTCAAGATCAAAGGCGTGGGTAGGATGGCCGAGTTCGTTCAGGGCGTAGTTGGTGGCATCGGCGGCGTTGTTGATCGAGCGCGAACCGAGAAGCCCAAGGCGCTTAACGATATGCTCAGGCGAAGCTCCGATCGTCACGTTGCGAATGACGCGGGCCGTGTACCGCGCGCACCCGGTCGCGTCGTCAATCACGATTGGGAAGGCTTCATTTGTCGTGTCAACTGAAGCCGAGCCCGTATCAACTGATGTCATCCTGAGCGAAGCCGACCTGCTGTTGGTCGGCGAAGTCGAAGGACCCCTATCGCCGGATGCCACCTTCGGCTCAACTGGTTTCAACTCGACGTTGTAAATCGCCGAGGCCTCGCGCGCGACGCCGTAATGGTTCATGGCATCGACACGGTTGGTGGTCAGGTCCATCTCGTAGAAGGTTGCGCCGTTTTCTTCCTCGACCGACTCGACAGCAATGCCAGCCGAGGTCAGGTCTTCGGCGAGTTGACGGTCGCCAGCAGGAATGTTGACGAACTCACGCAGCCATGCGGGTAGGATTCTCATGCGAACTGCTCCAGGAAACGCACGTCGCCCTCGTAGAACAACTGAATCTCTTCTACCTCATACTTCAGGATCGCGATGCGTTCCACGCCCATACCGAAGGCGAAGCCGGAGATCTTCGATGAGTCGTAGCCGTTGTGCTTCACGAAATCGAAGACGTTGGGGTCGACCATGCCGCAGCCCAGCAACTCGATCCAGCCGCTGTTCTTGCACTTGCGGCAGCCCTTGCCTCCGCAGAAGATGCAGCTCACCTGCATGTCGGCGCTGGGCTCGGTGAAAGGGAAGAATGACGGGATAGAAGCGCGTCTTCACCGACGAGCCGAACAGCGCCTTCATGGCGTGGTCGAGCGTGCCCTTCAGGTCGCAGAAAGTGATGTTGGTGTCGACAGCCAGCCCTTCGACCTGATGGAAGACCGGCGAGTGCGTGGCGTCCAGCGGATCGTTGCGATGCACCTTGCCGGGAATGACGATGCGCACCGGCGGCGATTGCTTCTCCATGGTGCGAATCTGCACCGGGGAAGTGTGCGTGCGCAGCAATAGGCGATCGCGCGCTGCCTTCCGTTCCTGACCGGCGATGAACAGCGTGTCCTGCGTATCGCGCGCCGGATGGTTCGGTGGAAAGTTGAGCGACTCGAAGTTGTAGTAGTCGGTTTCGACTTCGGGGCCCTCGCCGACGGAGTAGCCCATCGCCTTGAAGACCGCGACGATCTCGTCCATCACCCGCAGCACCGGATGCTTGACACCGATAGGGCGCTGGATGCCGGGCAGCGTGATGTCGAGACGTTCGGCTGCGAGTTTGGAATCGGTTGAGGACGCGTGCAGTTTGCCGTGCGCCGCTTCGATCGCAGCCTCGGCACGCGCCTTCAGTTCGTTGACGCGCTGTCCGACCTCGCGCTTGGATGGGCCGGGAGCGGCCTTCAGCCAAGTGTCGTTGATCTGGGTAAGGACGCCGTTCTTGCGCGCCATCCAGCGATCGCGGAACGTCTTCCAGTCCGTTTCGGATTGGAGAGCGGCGGTTTCGGCGTCGAGTGCGGCGAACAAGTCCGCGACCGCGCGATCCAGAGCCTCAGGGGAGTAATCGTCGAGTTTGGGGACGGTGTACATGATTTCCGTTCGGGTAGTGCGGCGCTTCAGCGCCGCGTAACGCCAGCATGCATCATTTCCAAGCCGGCTGCGGGATGTGCCGCCCCTGAAGGGGCTCCTGTCCAATTAATTCGCCTACCCAGCGCTGAAGCGCTGGGCTATTATCTTTCGTCCCACTTTGTGGGACTAGAGCCTCGTGGTGCGATCGGACATGCCGAAGCAGTATTTCCGAATACTCGGCATAAACCAAAAAGCAGATCCCTCAGGGGCTAAAGCCTACTCTTAACACCTGATGCGGCACGCCTGAAGGCGGTGCCCTTTCAAAGACTGAAATCAAACGAAGATGAAAAACAAAAATGAAACCAATATCGATGAAAACCAATAACGATGGAAGCTAGTAACGATAGAAACGAATAACGATGAAAAAGATGAAAACAAGCAATAATGAAAGCCAACAAAAATGAAAACCAACCAAGATGAAAACCAACCAAGATGAAAACCAACAGAGAACACCAAGATGAAAACCAACCAAGATGAAAACCAAAAGCCTTCTCTGTGCGCTTCGTGTCTCTGTGGTGAAAACGCCTTTCAGGAAAGGTGAAATCGCCCTTCCAAAACACGACGGGCGGCCACTCGGGCCGCCCATATCAGACTGCGAATTACCTGGGGTGGGCGGCCTATGCCGTGACGGCTTGCGCCTGCTTGCACAGCGCCGTAAACCCACTTGGATCGTTGACCGCCAGATCGGCAAGAATCTTGCGATCCAGTTCGATGCCAGCCTTCTTCAGGCCATTGATGAACACGCTGTAGCTCAGCCCGTTCAGCTTGGCAGCGGCGCCGATGCGCACAATCCAGATGGAGCGATACTGCCGCTTCTTCTGCTTGCGTCCGCTATAGGCGAACTTGAGGCCGCGCTCAACAGACTCTTTGGCTTGGCGGTAAAGTTTTGATTTTGTTAAGTAATAGCCACTGGCGCGCTCAAGTATCTTTTTGCGGCGCGCGCGGCGTTTGGTTCCACGTTTTACGCGAGGCATTGCTGCTCCTTTTTTGATCCCGCCAATTCCTGAGGAATTGAAACCGGGTCCCCGGCAAGCACCGTTCTAGCGCTTGTTCCGGTCATAAGCGGCTGGAGGCAAGAAGTTAACCACGCTCGTCACCCGATACTGCCGGATATTCGAGGGGCCGGAAGTGCCTCTTCACTCGCTGTTTCCCGTCAACCTCCACCCCAGCTTTGCTGGAATGGGTCACCCAAGGGGCATGTTGCCGGGCGCCGCACCATGCGGCACATCTGCAATTCTAGTAGGGGATCATGCGTGCGATTTTCTTCTGATCCGCTTTGTCCAGAATTGTGTCCTGGTCGAGATGGCGTTTGCGCTTGGTCGCTTTCGAAGTCAGGATGTGGCGCTTGAACGCGTGTCCGCGTTTAATCTTGCCCGTGCCTGTCTTCTTGAAGCGCTTGGCCGCTCCGCTATGTGTTTTCAGCTTCGGCATAGTGTCTTTCTATTACAACATACAACTTGTGAATTCAGCCACTCGCGCTTATTGCTGCTGCTGTGGTGGCGGTGGCGCTTGCGGCGGACGCGGGCCAGTACTCTTGTCAGCCTTCGGCCCGGGAGCCTTGGCTGGAGCCTGCGACTTCGGCGGGGCCAGAATCAAATGCAGGGTGTTGCCTTCCTGCCGCGGCCGGAACTCCACGATCGCCTTGTCGCCCAGGTCCTGAATGAGGCGGTCCAAAATACCGCGGCCCAATCCCTGACGCGTCATTTCGCGGCCACGGAAAAAGATGGTCGCTTTGACCTTGTCGCCTTCGCCCAGGAAACGCAGCACGTGGTTCTTCTTGGTCTCGTAATCGTGATCGTCCACGTTGATGCGGAACTTAACTTCCTTGACCACGATCTGGTGCTGATGCTTCTTGGCCTCGCGCTCGCGCTTTTCCTGTTGGTACAGGTATTTCCCATAGTCCATGATGCGGCAGACAGGGGGTTGAGCGGTGGGCGAAACTTCAACCAGGTCGAGGGTTTTCTCTTTGGCAATCTTAAGGGCGTCATAAGGCGTCATGATGCCTAACTGATTGCCCTCGTCGTCGATCACTCGAACTTCACGGACACGAATGCGTTCATTCGTGCGGATAAAACGTTTATCGATACAGTCCTCCGCAGTAACTGCAATTCTATGAAAAGTATAGCATGGGGGCTCGAATCGATCAGAGAAGGTGGCGAGCCAAAGCAGGTTTGTATTATGCGGGATTTTGAGGCGCCCCGCTCGCACTCTCTCTTTACGTTTCTCATCTCAAGCGGAGCGTCCGCCTGTTTTCTCCGGCCCGGGTTTTAGGGCGGCCGGACGCGCAGTCGAGAGACCTGCTGTTATTCGAGCGGCCGACTACCAGTGAAGCAAGAAACAGGTCCCTCCACTCGCCGCTGAAGCGGCGCGGTCGGGATGACAAATAAAAGGTGGTCTTTGCGGCACGACTGAAGTCATGCCCTGATACAAGGCATGAGACGTTGATGCGCGACCGCAATCATGCCCTGATACAAAGCACGAGATGTCGACGCGCGACCGCAATCGTGCCCGGACACAAGGCGTGATTTCTTCTTGTAAATTGTTAAACGAGTTCTGCAACCTGGCTGTTAAAAAGTTCGGCGCCTTGGCAATTCAGCGAGCCGACAAGACAGTCCCCACGCACTGTCTCGACCAAAACACTTGTGCGGAAGTTCGACGCCTGCTCACCTCGCAGACGCAGCTTGAGGTAGTTATCCGTCAGCGCTTCGGTGTATTCGCCGTCGAAGTGCGTCAACGTGATGGCTTCCAACTCGCGCCCGACGAACGATTCCATAAACGCCCGCTTCTTTACCGCAATCAACTCGCGGAGTATTCGATTGCGTTCGCGCGCGACATGCACCGGAACCTGCTCCGGCATTTCTGCCGACGGAGTACCCGGCCGCGATGAGTAGGTGAAAACGTGCAGATATGTGAACGGCAATTGTTCAATCAACCCGCGCGTCTGCTCGAAGTCATCGTCGGTCTCGCCGGGGAAGCCGACCATGACGTCCGCGCCGATGGCGGCGTCCGGCATGGCACGCCGAATGCGCTCGATGCGATCGGCATAATGCCACGGGCGATACTTGCGATGCATTTTGCGAAGAATCTTGTCGCTGCCAGACTGTAGTGGCACGTGCGCGTGCTTGCAGACGCGAGGCGACGTCGCGACCAGCTCGATGACTTCGTTGGTCCAATCCATGGGCTCGACCGAGCTGATGCGGATCTTCTCCACCGCCGTCTGCTGGAGAATCGCGCGCAGCATGGCGGCGAAATTGGTGCGCGGTGTGAGTTCGCGTCCCCAGCGCCCGAGGTTGATTCCGGACAGCACAATCTCGCGGTAGCCGTTGGCGACGAGTGCGTCGATTTCATGCAGCACGTTTTCCAACTTGAGCGAGCGGCTCTTCCCGCGCACGTAAGGGATGATGCAGAACGAGCAGCGATTATTGCAGCCGTCCTGCACTTTCAGATTCGGTCGCGTCTTGGCCGACGAGTCCGAGTCGAACACCGGCGCGGCCATTAACTCGGTGTGCGCGAAGATATCGCCGATAACGATGTTCGACTGTCTGACGCCACCAATTTGCGTCAGAGGCACGAACCCACGATCGCCGCTCACAGGCGCAACGTAGCTGGCCAATTCGTGTTTGTGGGAATTTCCCACCACCAGGCTCACGCCCGGTAGAGCCGACAATTCCTGGGGCGCGCGCTGCGCATAGCAGCCGGTCACCAGAATCTGCGCTGCGGGATTGCTGCGATGAATGCGGCGGATGGTGGCACGCACATCCTGATCGGCTGAAGCGGTTACCGTGCAAGTGTTCAGGACGACAACTTCGGCCTCGACAGCAGCGCCGGCACGCTCGAATCCGCGATCAAGCAATTGCCGCTCAATCGCTGCGCCATCGGCCTGGGTAGCGCGGCATCCGAAATTCTCCACATGATAAGTCGCCACTTGCTTATTATACTGAGCGCTGTTTGGCGCAATTTGTCGCTGACTTGGCGCGTCGTCGCGAGTGGGTGTACCATCAGCCTACTAAGCAGGCAGCAACTTACCTTTGAGTGGCTGCATCTTAGAAGCCGTTTGTGAGATGGCCACACAAAGTTCGCCTGGAGTCTCCCATGAAACGCCGTATTTTGCTGGTCGATGATGAATTGGCAATCCTGCTAACCCTGCGGGCCATTCTGGAGATGAATGGTTTCGAAGTGCAGACCGCCGCCTCAGCCAAGGAAGCCCAAACCAAGCTGAAGAATGGCGTGTTCGAGATGGTCATCACCGATATGCGCATGGAGAGCGAAACGGCAGGCTATGATGTGATTCGCGCGGCGCGCCAGCAGCCTTACGATCCAGCGACCGCATTGCTCACGGCGTACCCATCGCTGGGCAACGAGTGGCAGAACAAGGGAGCGCAATCGCTGCTGGTGAAACCCGTGAACACGCAAGAGTTGTTGCGGCAACTGGAAGCGCTGCTGATCACGCATCAAGACCACAAGGCGATGGCGCAAAAAGCCGGCGCCGGCAAAGTACCGGCGGCTGCGGCAGCCCGGTCTGAACGACACTCCGCGCGGAAAAGCGCCGAGTAACCATCAAAATCTTTACTTTGAGCTGGCGCGCGAGTCTTGCGCTGGCGGAAGATCCGGCAAGGGCAACGCCCACAGTTGCGCCGGATCGAGATAAGCTCCCTCCCAACGCGCCGCCAAGTGCAGATGCGGTCCCGTGACGCGGCCGGTAGCTCCCGAAAGTCCCACCTGCTGACCTTTTTTCACTTTGTCGCCTTCGGCTACCGAGAGCTGCGACAAGTGCATGTAGATCGTCATGAAACCGTTGCCGTGGTCGAGGAAGACGCAGTTGCCTTCGTAGAAAAGCTGGTGCGCCAGCACCACTTCGCCGGAGTTCACCGCCAGGACCGGCGTGCCGGGCTTCGCATGGTAATCCAGGCCACGGTGAATACTGGCCAGCTTGCCGTTAAACGTACGACGCGTCCCGAAACCTTCCGATGACGTTGAGTCAATCGGCGGACGAAACTTTCCTGACCATTCCGCTTCGGTGCTCTCATGCGCGAATGCCGCCTTCTTGAGTTCTCTGTCAGCCTCAATAAGGCGAAGCGTAGCGGCATCGGGCTGAACGTAGCGATCGGGAACGCGAAGATTTTCGGTCTTGAAGGGAGCCTGGGTCACGTTGATGGTGCGATCCACCTGAACCTGATTGCCATTGGGTAGAGTGGCCGTCAGATTCAGCTTGTAGTCGCCGGGCTTCGCCTCGACGTCGACTCCGGCCAGTCCATACCAGGTGTGTTCACCCGTCTGCACGAAGACAATGTCATGCTCTTGCCAGGCTCCGCGCAGGCTGGTAGCCGGGACGCTCATTTCAACTTTGAACAAACAGGGAGAGCCTGTCTCGATTTGAGCGGGATTCCAGGAGATGTTCTGGAATGGCTGGCGTGTCTCTGCGAAGCACAGAGCCGTCATGAGCAGGGAGGTGACCAGAAGCTTGAGCCCGAACCGCATTTTCGTTTGCCTGATAGTAGAGATTAGCGCGTTTCGCTGGGACACAGAAATTTCCCTTGCGTCCAGAGAAGGGAGCGACTGGCGCTACAGGATGACTGAAATTCCGCTAATCAGGCAGTGGCAGCGCTGGTTCGGCGTTGCTGGAAGCACTCCCGACAAAAGACTGGCCGCCCCTGCGTAGGTTTGAAGGGAACGGTCGTCTCCTTGCCGCAGCCGGAGCAACTGGTACGCGTTTCTACTTTAGGGTAGTTGCCCGGTGCCGTTGTGCCCAAGGTGGACGCCCGCTTGGCCTTGCAGGCTTTGCAACGTTTGGGTTCGTTTTTGAACTGTTTATCGTGGAAGAACAGCTGTTCTCCCGCTGTGAACACAAAATCGGCACCGCAGTCGATACACTTCAGAACCTTATCCTGGAATTCCATGGAGAGTTGCTCCCTTCAGCCCGCGATCCCGAAGCGCCCGGACGGGGATAACTTGCAAGGACAGCAGAACCGGACTGAGGGTTCTGACTGGCAATCACAAATTCCGGAGCTTCGCACATCTCCCTGGGTTCGGCCCACCATGCGTAACTGCATGGCCCTACTGGTAAAACTGCGGTTCCGCTCAATGAAATTCCTGCCTACGTATAAAAGCGAAAGGCCGCCATCATAACGGCGGCCCATCCGTGAATTAGTCCTGCTCCTTACGAGCTTTTTTGCGGCTGCGCTTGCGCGCCAGCGCTTCTTTCACACGCTTCTTTTCGCCCGGCTTGAGGTAGAAGGAATGACGTTTCACTTCCTTGATGATGTCCTCTTGCTGGACCTTACGCTTGAAGCGGCGCAGGGCGTTCTCTACCGATTCGCCCTCTTGAATGCGAACTTCTGCCAAACAGGAAACACCCCCAAACTCGCCCGACAGGGACTTTAGTAGTTATCGCCATGTTACGGCCGGAAGTCAAGCAAAGACTTACCTTTCTGGCCGCTGACTGGTGGCTCCCGCTTGTTGGCACCAAAGTTGCCAGCCTCGCTATCTAGCTTTAGAAGCTGAGCTTTAGCGCAAATTGTATCTGCCGCGGAGCATAGGCATTCGTGGGCGTCAGGAACTGCGAGTTAACCAGAAACATCCCCGGATAAACCTTCTTGCCTACCGTGGTTGTGTAGGCCACAAATTGTCCGGCCGAGTTGTAATAACCGTCATCGCTGATCTGCACGCGACTGTTGGTTCGGTTAAATAGATTGAAGGATTCTGCCATCACATTCCATACCACGTGATCGCCGCAGCGAATGGTTCGCGTCAGCCGCATGTCGGTAGTGAAGTAGTCAGGACCGATGAACGCATTCCGGATGTATCCCGGTAGCCGATCGTTGTAGATGTTGCCATCGCCATTCGGATCGCCGGCCATGGTGGCGTTCAGAGGGCGTCCCGAGCCTGCGGTCAGAATGCTGGACACCCCCCAGTGATTGATGCTGATTCAGTATTCCCTGGTCAAAGTGAAATGCCGGCTGCGCCACCCACGCAGCGACGAAGCGATTCCGCTGATCGTTCACACTCGGCCCCCACTCCAGCGCTGTGGCATAGGAGTTCTGAACGTTTCCGGAGCGTCCGACGACCAGCGCATCCGGACCGTCATCCATAGCTTTGGCCAGCGTATACGCGACCTGAAAATACATGCCGTGCGACATCTGGCGCTTCAGCGATACGCTCATGCCGTTGTAGACGCTGCTGGACTCGCTCTGAAACGAGTTGATCGCACCCAGCCGTGGATCAGGACGTTGCACCTGGTTAATGCACGGCGGATAAGGGCACGTAACCGACTGGGTAGTCTGGGTAGTGGCGAACGATGCGACGTCATACATTCCCAGGAAGACTGATCCGGTGTCGTTATAGACGGGATAGTCGGTGATGGTTGGGGCGGGCAGGTTCACGTCGAGCGAGCGAATCTCGTGTATTCCGTGAACGTACTCGTAACTCACCGTGCCAACGATCTTCCAGCCGAACTGACGCTGCACGGTCAGACTGGCCTTCTCCGTATAAGGGGTCTGAAAGTTCGGAGCAAACGCCGAGACGGTCGAAGTCAGCAGACTCGCAACCGAGCTTGGAGGCGTGCAAACCTGCGTTCCCGGGGGGCAGAACACCAACGCGTTCGGGTACTTGGGGAACAGCGCCGCTTGCGCCGGAATCGAGTTGTCGAGAAACAATTCGTTCGACTGCAGGCCGTTGTTGTTGACCACCTGCGAGGCATACATCGCCGGCACCGGCATGTAGAACAATCCTGCGCCGCCGCGAATGACCAGCGAGCCACGCTCACCGGGCGAGTAGGCAAAGCCAATTCGCGGCGAAACGTTGTTGAGATCCGTTGGAACCTTCCCCGATGGGCCGTACAGCGGATTGTTGATCAGCGTTCCCGGCTCGAAGGTTTGCAGATCATACCGGGCGCCCGCATTCAGAGTGAAGTTTCGCGTGATGCGAATGGTGTCTTGAAGGAAGGCGGAATAAAAGCGCGTGTCAGGATGCGAGACGGCATTGCCGAAATCCTGCATGTAATAACGGGGAACGTCGTGCGCATAGGCTCGCAAAGGAGTCAGCGGCTCGCCATACTTCATCGGCTGAAACGTCCAGGGATTCACCTTGATGTTGTCGAAGTAATATTCCCCGTCGAAAAGATACGGGTAATAGTTGTAGACCCAGGCTTGGATGAAGTCGCCGCCGAACTTCCAGTGGATTCGCCCGGTCTCGTAGCTGAGGGTTTCGCCAAGTTGCAGCTTGTGTTCGAGGGTGTCGCGCGGCAGTGTGCTGGACCCGCCGAAGCCGGCAATCACGTTGTAAATCTTGGACCAGGGCTGCTCGGAATTCGCGGTGGACTGCTGCGAGTCGCCGGAATATTGCAGCCGCAATTGGCTGGCGAAGCTGCTGGTCCAGGCGCTGGTGAGCGACCCGGCCACGGTCATGGTCTGTACGTTCTGCGTTCCGTTGCTGCTGGCCGCATAGTTGGTAATAGGGCTCGAGGGATCGAAGAAGATGTTGTTGGCTCCGGTCAGCTGCGAGGTGCTGAGGCGCACAAATGCCAGATGCTTGGGCGAGAGATTGAAGTCCACCTTCGCGAATCCGGCGTTGCCCTGCATGGTGGTGGGATAAACGCCGCCCATGCTGTTCAACTTCTGGGCCGCAGCAGTGACGAGTTTCTGATCCAGGTAGTCGTAGTCGGCCGGCGACGGCGTTACCGAGTTGGCGCCGTTCATGAACTGCATGATCGAGGGCACGGTCAGGAAATGCTGGTCGAACCCAGCGTAGAAAAAGACACGGTCCCGGTGGATCGGGCCGCCAATGGTTGCCCCGAACTGTTGCTGCCGGTCATCCGGCTTGCTGGTGGCGTAGGGTTGCTGCGCATCGAAATCGCGATCGCGCAGATAGTAAAATGCCGTGCCCCGCCACTGGTTCGTGCCCGACTTGGTCGCGACGTTGAATACGCCTCCGCCGGCGCGCCCTACCTCGGCGCTGTAAGAGTTATTCGAGACGCGAAATTCCTTGATCACCTCGTTGCTGAATTGGTACGGAGCGCGATAGCCTCCGCGAGCCTGGGCGAAAAAGACATTGTTGTCATCGGTGCCATCGACCAGGAAATTATTCTGGAAGCCGCGAACCCCGCCAAACGATAAGTCGCCATTCGAGTCCGAGGTCTGGCCGCGCGGATCTTGGGTCACGCCGGGAGTAAGCAGCGCCAGGTCGGTGAAACGGCGTCCGTTGAGCGGCAATCCGTCGATCGCGTCCTGCGCAACCACGTTGGACACATCGCTGCTTTGTATTTCGACCGGGATAGGCTTGGCGCTCACCGTAATCGTTTCCGTGCGCGCTGCGGGCGCCAAGCGCAATTGCACCACCGAGACGCCGCCCACGAACAGTTCGATACCGTGACTGGTCTTAGCTGCCATTCCAGGGGCGGAGGCGGTCACGTCGTATCGGCCAGGCGGAAGCATGCCGAAGATGAATGCCCCTTGCGAGTCGGTGACCGCTTTCAGTTGCAGGCCGCGATCGGGAGCGCTGATTGTGATTGCCGCCGCCGCAATGCGCGCTCCGCTGGCGTCTTCGATGATGCCTTGCAGCGAAGTCGACCCATCCTGCGCAGACAACTGCAGCGGCGCCAGGGTCAATGCCACCAGAAATATTGCGATCGCAAGCAGCCGAAGATCGAATTTGCTGAGGTGGAGGGACTGCGGGCGGGCGAGTGTGCGCATCAGGAACCGGGGCCTCACAACAACTACACTTCCATGATGACGCGGCGGGTAAGCGTAAGGCGGTGATTTCCGGTTTTAACCACTCCGAACGGGCAATGCCGGCATGGGAGGCGATTGAACCTTCGTAACTGTCCAAAATCTGGAAAGGGCCGGAGTTTGGAACATAAAATCAGCGACGTAACAGCGCACTCTCCGGGACTAGGGCATGAACAGGGCGGCCGCCTTCGAGCCGGTGAAGACATCACTCCAAGGGCGAAAATCGCCCAGCGCAGCCACTCCGTTCGCCGTTCATTGACCAGCGAAAATCGCGCATGTTACCGTACTTAGTTACACCAACCTCAGCGGCGCGTTCCGTGCGCCAAAGGATTCCCGCTTGTCTTCAGAAACTCAGGTGGCCACACCGATTCGCAAGACTGCCTTGAATGCTGTGCATCGCCAGATGGGCGCGAAAATGGTCGACTTCAACGGCTGGGACATGCCGGTGGAATACCCGTCGGTCGGCGGCCTGATGAAGGAACACCTGGCGGTGCGCACCGGCGTTGGCGTCTTCGACGTAAGCCACATGGGCGACATCCACATTGCCGGCCCGCAGGCTCTCGAGGCCGTGCAGCACATCACCATGAACGATGCCGCCGGCATGAGCATCGGCCAGTGCCGCTACTCGGCCATGCTGTATCCCGAGGGAACATTCGTGGACGACGTGATTGTTCACCGGCTGGGCGAGGAAGACTACCTGCTGGTGATCAATGCCGGCACTCGCGAGAAGGATGTGAACTGGGTGGTTGAGAATACGCGCCAGTTCGACTGCAAGGTCGAAAACCTGAGCGACAACTACACCCAGATCGCCATCCAGGGACCGAAGGGCGTCGACACGCTACAGAAGTTGACTGACGCCGACCTGTCGAAGGTGAAGTTTTACTGGTTTACCCACGGCACGGTTTGCGGGCTGAAGAACATCATGATCGCCCGCACCGGCTACACGGCCGAAGACGGCTTCGAGATTTATGTGCCCACGGACGAGGCGACCAGCGCTCGCGTATGGAATGAAGTGCTGGAGGCTGGCAAGGAGTTCGGCATCGTGCCGTGCGGCCTGGGCGCGCGCAATACGCTGCGGCTCGAAGGTAAGCTGCCGCTCTACGGACACGAAATCTCCGACACCATCAATGTCTGGGAGGCAGGCCTTGACCGTTTCCTGAAGATGGAGAAGGGCGAGTTCATCGGCCGCGCAGCTCTGGAGAAGGCGAAAGCCGCCGGCATCAAACGTACGCTGGTAGGACTGGAGTCGATCGAGCGAGGCATCCCGCGTGATGGCTATCCCGTGATGGATCTAAATTGTAAGGAGATCGGCTACGTCACCAGCGGCTCGTATGCTCCGTTTTTGAAGAAGAACATCGCGCTGGCTTATGTGCCGGTCGAGCAATCCGAGATCGGCAATGAAGTCACCGTCCAGTGCAGAACGAATCCGGTGAAATGCAAGATTGTGCCAACACCGTTTTATAAGCGCCCGAAGAAGCAGTAAAAGCTGTTGTCCGTTGTCAGTTGTCGGGGTTGCAGTGCTTGTGAGAACCGACAACTGACAACCGACAACATTGCGACAGGGTCGGATGCCAGGAGGCTATAGTTATGGCTTATCCCGCGGATTACAAGTACACCAAGGAACACGAGTGGCTGAAGGTGGAAGGCAATACCGGCACCATCGGCATTACAGATTACGCGCAGAATTCGCTCGGCGACATCGTTTTTGTCGAGCTGCCCAAAGTCGGCTCTGAGATCGCAGCCGGCAAAACCTTTGGCTCAGTGGAATCGGTGAAGGCCGTGTCTGATCTGTTTGCGCCGGTCACCGGCACAGTCACGGAAATCAATGAAGCTCTCAACACTGCGCCCGAGCAGGTCAACAAAGACGCCAACACGACCTGGATGATCAAGGTGACCTTGAAAGATCCGGGAGAGGCGAAGGGATTATTGTCCAGCGCGGATTACGAGAAGTTCGTCGCCGAAGAGGGCGGCCACTAGACTGGAAGCGTGGTTTGCAGCTTCTTCGACGTATAGAGATTTGCCGTTAACGATTGCGCTTTGTATCCGGGCACGACTTTTAGTCGTCGTGCCAACAGGGCTGAAATAAAGTCAGGGCTTTACAGTTTGCTGAAAAACTCGATTGCGGCCGCATCTCGGGTAGAGCTGGCCTTCAGGCCAGCGTCTAAGTCGTTTATTTATTGCTTTCATAGCCGGCTTGAGCCGGCGACACGAGCGTTGTCCGAGTTTTTCAGCACTCTGTTTAGCCCCTGCGAGCGTCCTGTCAGTGGCTATAAAGCCCAGTTCGTTCTTAGGTCGTCTCGGCACGTCTAAAGACGTGCCCTGATACAAACCTTTCATGCGACTGAGCCTACATTTTCATTCTTAACATCTGCCCAGGAAAGTTACAGGTATCCATGCGCTATCTTCCTAAGTCGCAATCCGATCGCGAAACCATGTTGCGCGAGATCGGGGCGAAATCGATTGATGACCTCTTTGCTGCCATCCCGGCGGAATATCGCTTCAAGGGCGATCTCGATATCCCACGCTCCTATGCCGAGGGCGAGATTGTCGAGTTCTTTCGCCAGCGGGCCGCGGAAAGCGCTCAGGGCTACGCCACGTTTCTCGGCGCGGGTGCATACTCACACTACCGGCCGCTGGTGATCGATTCGCTGGTTTCGCGCGGCGAATTCTTTACCGCCTATACGCCTTACCAGCCCGAGATCGCCCAGGGAACGCTGCAATCCATCTTCGAATTTCAGACCATGATCTGCGAGTTGACCGGCATGGATGTGGCCAATGCCTCCATGTACGACGGCTCGACTGGCGCAGCCGAAGCCCTGATGATGGCGGCGCGCATTACCGGCCGGGCTAAGTCAGCGGTCGCTTCCACGGTGCATCCCGAGTATCGCGAAGTGATCACGACCTATGCGCGCTACCAGGGCATGCCGGTGACGACCTTTGGCTACGGCAAGGACGGCCGCGTCGATCTCGACGAACTGGATATGGCCATCGATGAAGAGACCGCGGGCGTGCTGATTCAATCGCCCAACTTCTTCGGCACTATCGAAGATGTAGCGGCGATCGCCGAGATTGCGCACAACAAAGGCGCGCTGCTGATCGTTTCGATCGCCGAAGCCATTTCGCGGGGCATCGTGAAGCCGCCGGCCGAGGCCGACATCGTCAGCATGGAGGCGCAGTCGTTCGGCGTGCCTCTGGGATTCGGCGGTCCGTACTGCGGGGTGATGGCCACGCGCGAAAGATTTGTGCGGCAGATTCCCGGCCGTCTGGTTGGCGAAGCGCGTGACCGCAACGGCAAGCGCGGTTTCGTGCTGACGCTTTCCACCCGCGAGCAGCACATCCGCCGCGAGAAGGCTACCTCGAATATCTGCACCAACCAGGGGCTGGTCGCGCTGATGTGCGGAATCTTCATGACCATTTACGGGCGCGAGGGCCTGAAGGAACTGGCGACACAGAACCTGGCGAAGGCGCATTACGCGGCGGAGCAGTTCAAGAAGAGCGGCGCCACGCTGCTGTTTGAAGGCGCTCCGCGCTTCAACGAGTTCGTGGTGCACACCAAGGCCGACCCTTACGCCATCAACGATAAGTTGCTGGGGCAACGAATTATTGGAGGCTTCCCGCTGAAGAAGTTTTATCCCGAGCTCGACAATGCCTCTTTGTGGTGCTGCACCGAAACCACGACGAAAGCCTCGATTGACGCGGCTGCGAAGGAGGTGGCGCTGTGAACTTAAACGAGAACATCCGCAAAGCCACCACCCACATCAGCCAGAACGAAGACCTCATCTTCGAGAAGTCGTCGCCCGGCAAGAAGGGTTACAAGCTACCGCCGCTGGACGTCCCGGCTGTTGATCCCGCGAAATTGCTCGGCGAGCAAGTGCGCGAAGATCTCGGCCACATGCCGGAGGTCAGCGAGATCGAGATTATTCGCCACTACACGCGCATCTCGACCTGGAACTATGCTGTCGACCACGGCATGTATCCGCTGGGATCGTGCACCATGAAATACAACGCGCGCGTGAACGAGTACGTCGCGCGGCTCATGGGATCTGGCCGAGGCGCATCCCTATCAGCCTGAGCGCGTGAGCCAGGGCGCGCTGCGCATCCTCCAGATGCTAAGCGAGCAGCTCATCGAGATCACCGGCATGGATGCGATTACCTTGCAGCCTGCCGCTGGTGCTCATGGCGAGTTTACCGGCATCTTGTTGGTTCGCGCCTACCTTGAGTCGAAGGGCAATCCGCGCAAGAAGATTCTCATTCCCGACTCGGCTCACGGGACCAATCCGGCGACGGCCGCGATGGTGGGCTACGCGGTCGAGAACCTGAAGTCGAATGCTGCCGGCATGGTGGACATGGCTTCGCTGGAAGCGCAGGTAAACGAAGACGTCGCCGCGCTTATGCTCACCAATCCCAATACGCTGGGCGTCTTCGAGCAGGAGATCCACAAAATCGCCGACGTGCTGCACGCCAAGGGCGCGCTACTGTACATGGACGGCGCAAACATGAACGCGCTGGTCGGCAAGGTGCGGCCCGGCGACTTCGGCGCGGACGTCATGCACCTGAATCTGCACAAGACGTTTTCCACACCGCACGGCGGCGGCGGTCCTGGCTCCGGTCCTGTGGCCTGCAAGAAGATTCTGGAGCCGTTTCTTCCGACGCCGGTTGTGGTCACCAAGAAGGATGGCACGCTGGGCTTCGACTACAACCGGCCGCAATCCATCGGACGGGTTCGCATGTTCTACGGCAACTTCGGCATGCACGTACGCGCCCTGGCCTACATCATGGCCAACGGTCCCGAAGGCCTGCGGCTCACCACCGAAGACGCGGTGCTGAACGCGAACTACATCCGCAAAAAGCTGGAAGGCGTTTACGATTTGCCTTACAGCACGCCCACGATGCACGAAGTCGTTTTCAGCGACCGCATCCAGACGCGCAAGGGCGTGAAGACCGGCGACATCGCCAAGCGGCTCATCGACTACGGATTCCATCCCTACACAGTCAGCTTCCCGCTGGTGGTGCACGGTGCGCTGATGATCGAGCCGACGGAGAGCGAGTCGAAGGAAGAGCTCGATCTGTTCATCGATGCGATGAAGTCGATTGCCGAGGAAGCCGAGCAGCATCCCGAGATCATCGCCGAGGCGCCCTACAACACGCGCATCTCGCGATTGGATGAGACGTCAGCCGCACGCAAGCCGGTGCTGCGCTGGAAGCCGCACGTCGAGGCGGTAGGGAAGTAGAACTTCATTCACCACAGAGGCACGGAGACACCGAGTTTTGAGATTAAATCCTCGGCTCCTCAGTGCCTCGGTGTCTCTGTGGTGAACTATGTGTTCTTACCCTCGCTGCCACAGTTCCGATACCAGCAACCCGCCGCAGGCGTGCTCCTCGCATTGCAATTCGAATCCAGCCGCTGCTAACGCCGCACGGTAATCGGGCAGGCGATTCGTCCGCAATCCCGTCGTTACCCAGAATGCCGCATACAAGCTGCGAATGACTGCGCCGGTCCAGAGGTGGGCTAAGGGATCGGAGGGCTGCGCAAACTCAGAGACAATCCATTGCGCGCGGGGAGCAGCCCAACCGGCGATCCGGCCGACGATGTCGCTTACCTCTGGAGTCGAGAAGCAGTCGAAGAAAAAGTTGGTCGCGATCAAGTCGTAGGAACCGGGCGGATGGAACGCGCCGATCTCGGCGCAATGTAACGAAGCTCGCTCCTGAAACCCAGTGCCCATGCGAGCGACGCGCTGGCCAGCCACCTGCACCATCTTTCTGCTGGCGTCGATCGCTGTCACCTGCACCGCAGGATTGGCTTGCAGCAACGCAGCCAGGAAGCGGCCATCCCCTTCGCCGCAGGACAACGCGTTGCGAGCGCCTTCCACGCGATTCAGAAACGCGGTTCGGCGACGCTCCAGCGCCCGTCCGAAGCACAGATGCTCCACCGGGGCGTACCAGGGCGCGATCAGGTCGCAGTCCATCACGTCGGGTTGCATTGCCAGGTTAACGGTTTCTTCCATCAGGTTGCGGAACACCGCTTCAAATCACCTGCGCCAAAGAAGTAGCACCAGACACGGCGTCAGTAGCATTACATCCGCCAGCACTCGCACTGCGTTGATTGCCAGACGGCGCCAAAAGTATCCCAAGACGGCCAGTAACGACGCGCTCAGTGCAATCGCTATCAGCACCGGAAGTTCCAGGCGAAACGCGCCCACCAGCGTCATCCACGATGCCAACGCTGCCAGGCCAACGCCGACCGCAGGCAAATGCCGCCCGGCGACGATTGTCGAAGCGTGTGGCGCTTCTGCGCCCGCGTGGCGCAATCGGATCCACTCCGAATACTCGATCAGCGCGGTGTTCAGCCAGCAAATCAGGATGAACAGGCCGCCCGTCATCGCCATGGCGATGGTCTCGTGACGCAGGTGAATCCATGCCGGGAAAAACGTGCCGATGCCAAACAGAACGGCGACCACCGCCTCTTTCGGAAAGCGACTGCGTTGATCTCCTCTCAGCCAGTGCACTAGCGCGAAATACACACCGATAATCAGTGCCAGGAGAGCGCCGCCACGCAGGGTGCGGTAATCCAGCGACATGCAGGCCCAGCAGGTCATTGCCAGAAGTGCGACCAGCAGCAGCGCGAACGCCTTGCCATGAGCGCGATAGAACCTGTGCCGGGCCGACAGGTCGCCGCCGTCCCGAGCGCCGTCGAGCAAGCGATCCGCGATGTAGATCAACCACACCACCAGCGCCAGCACTAGCGTCACGCCCGGCGCTAGCGCGATTCGTCCGCTCACGGCGAACAGGTGCAGCCACAGCACGGCGATCAGCGGAGCATCCAGGCTGAGCAGGTTGGGCCAGAGCCAGACCGGTCGTGGCGAAAAATTTGTTTCAGAAACGTACAAATGATGGCTTTCTCGAAACCGCGGAGCGCGCAGCCCGCTTGCCTGGAGCGCGCAGCCCCTTTTACTTATGGATGCTCCGGGCGTCGCTAAAAATTCGTCTTGCCGGAACTAAATCGTCCCGGCTTTCGTCTATCACCGGGATATTTCTTGCCGGGAGCAGTGTATGTACAGGTTTCGCCAGGACCTTCGCTTCGCGTTGCGGCAGCTGCGCAAGTCTCCGGGATTCGCCACCGTCGCCGTGCTCACCTTAGCGCTGGGCATCGGCGCTGCCACAGCAATGTTCAGCGTTATCTACTCTACCGTGTTGCGGCCGCTGCCGTTTCACCAACCGGACCGCATCCTGTTTGTCCAGACGCACGCTGCGGCGGCCTACATCCAGCCTGCCTCGTGGCCCGCATATCTGGAAGAGCGTCAGCAGAACAACAGCTTTGACGCCCTGGCGGGATTCAGCAACTACAGCGGAGTCAACCTCGACACCGGCTCCCAGGTCGTGCATCTGCACAATACCGCGACTAGCGATCACTTCTTTGACGTGTTCGGCGTGCAGCCGTTACTGGGGCGCACTTTCTTGCCGGGCGAGGAACAGGAAGGCCGCAACCGGGTCGCGGTTCTCAGCTACGAGGTGTGGCTGCAACACTTCGGAGGCAATCCCAGCGTCATCGGATCTTCGGTTCACATCGACGGATTCCCCTACACCATCGTCGGCTTCATGCCCGCCGGATTTCGCTTTCCCATCGGCATACCAAACATCGTCTATACGCCGCTGCGAATTCCCGCCGAACAACGTACGGAACGGGGTAGTCACTGGCTACAAGTTATCGGCCGGCTGAAGCCAGGTATCACGGCTGCGCAGGCCCAGGCCGACATGAACCACGTGCTGGCGAATATCGGTCGGGCGTATCCGGATTCTGATAAAGGCCGTACGGCACGGGTACTGCCTCTCAGCATGTACATCACCGGACAGGACCAGCGGCAGGCGTTGTGGGTGATGGCTGCCGGCGTGATTTTTGTGTTGCTCATCGCCTGCGTGGATGTTGCGGTGATGCTGCTGGCGCGTGGCGTAAGCCGGCAACGGGAGATGGCGATCCGCACCGCGCTGGGCGCCGGACGCGCCCGTATCGTGAGGCAAATCCTGCTGGAGAATCTGGTGCTCGGCTGCATCTCGGCCGCCGTAGGCTTGCTGCTGGCCTGGGGGCTGACCGCCGCGATGAGCCAGTTCCTCAGCAAATCGTTCCAGCGCGGCGGCGACATTCACTTGAACTTGCCGGTATTCCTCGCCGCTTTTGCGATCGCCATGATCTCGAGCCTTATCTTCGGCATGATCCCGGCGAAGAAGATGTCGTCGAGCGACCCCACGCGCTCGCTGAAGTCGGGTGCGGCGGTTGGCACCGAGCGCGGCGATTACCGCCTGCGATCCACTTTCGTCGTTATTGAAGTTGCGTTGTCGCTCATGCTGTTGGTTTGCACCGGCTTGGTCATCATGAAGCTCTGGAACATGCAGCACGTCGATTTCGGCTACACCACTGACCACCTGCTGACTCTGGAGATCAACGTCTCCCCCGGCGACTATTCCGGCAAAGACCTGGACGCGGCGCTATATCGCCCGCTGGTAGACAAGCTACGGGCCATCCCGGGCGTGAAAGCGGCGGGCTACAACCGGCTTATTCCCCTCATCGAGTGGGGATGGAATAGCGGAATTGAGATGGTGGGCAAGCCGCCCGATCCGCCGGACCACGAGCGCCTGGCGGAAGTCCGCATGGTGTCGCCGGGTTGGTACCAGGCGATGGGATTGCGGCTGTTGCGCGGCCGCCTGCCTGATCCTGCCATCGACAAGCCGGGGTCGCGGCAGGTGGTGATCGTGAACCAGAAGTTTGTGGATACCTTTCTGCCCGGCGAAGAGCCTATCGGGCAGCAGATCAAGCAGGACAAAGAAAATCAAACCATCATCGGAGTGGTTAGCAACGGGCGGCAAGATATCGCGCGGCCTCCGCTAGCCGAGATGGACTATCCCATGTCACAGGTGCCGCTGAAGGACAGCGCGGACATGCTGAATCCCATGGCGCTCTTCGTGCGAACCAATGTGCCTCCGGAAACCATCGTGACGCAAGTGCGGCAGGCGTTGCATGAAGTGGCGCCGGCCGTGCCGTTCCAGACGCCGGAAACAATGGACGACGTGCTTTCGGATTCGCTGGTCTTCAACCGCATGCAGGGCTGGCTGTTCAGCATCTTTGCCGTGATTGCGCTGGTGCTGGCGCTGACCGGAATTTACGGCGTGCTCAGCCAGGAGGTGAGCCTGCAAACCCGCGACATCGGGCTGCGCATGGCTTTGGGCGCCTCGCGGCCGGACGTACTGCGCCTGGTGTTGCGGAGGGCGGCGCTGCTGATGGCCTCAGGAGTCGCGGTCGGAGTGCTGGGCAGCATCGTTTCGCGAAAGCTGCTGGCCAGCGTGATCCCGGTCGAGGCCGGACGCGATGCCTGGGCGATTGCCTCGCTGGCGGCCGGGCTCGCCCTGATCGGGCTGATCGCCAGCTTGATCCCGGCGAAGCGCGCGGCATCGATTGAACCCATGCAGGCGCTGCGGAACGAGTGAAGCAATTCGCAGAAGTAGCGAATTAATGGTGCAACTGTGGTGAGGAAGCAATAGAAAAGGCGGGCTCGTGTGGCCTGCCTTCAGAACTTAGTGGGAACGGCAGCTACTTCGCTGCGCCGACGGCCTTGACCCGCTTGCTCAGCCGGGCCTTGTAGCGACTGGCGGTATTCTTGTGCAGCACGCCCTTCTGGACGCCCTTGTCGACCACGGACACGGTAGCGCGATACGCGCTCTGGGCGGCTTCTTTATCGCCCTTGCTGATGGCCTCGCGCAGGGAACGCAGCGCGCCGCGGAGGCGGGACTTGTTGGCGCGGTTACGCGTCGTCTTGGTCTCGGTTTGACGCGTACGCTTGAGCGCCGAAAAATGATTTGCCATACTTGCTGTAGTCCTTAGGTGAGGAATCTCGACGTGAGCCGAATAGCTGATTTTACCGGAAAGCGCCTGTATGGGCAAATTCCCTAGCGTGGAAGAGCGCTTAAGGTCGAATTCCCGACACTAAGGGGCGTTCCGCGGAATGAGCTCACTGCTAATTCCGTCACCTTCACCGCCATGACCCATAAGTTGTATTTGACGGCTGTGAATGCCTGACTACAATCCAGCCGTTCGCCGAACTCTCCTTTGCCTCCGTTCGCAGGAGTTACGAGCAGACATAAAAGTGGCCGTGTTCCTTGGGCAAGGAGCGGCCACTTTTACTTTGCTCGCGGTCGGAAGATTTCGTAACGGGTCTATTTGAAGCTGTGGTTAATTAATTTTGGGTGGAGCACGCCTTGAAACCGTGCCGTGATACAAAGCTCGCGTCGATTTGATTTGTATCAGGGCACAGTCTTGGTCGTGCCGTCGAGCAGCCAAAAATTGCGGGCTTCAGCCCCTGCGAAGTCGCAGCCTGATCTCAACCCTTCCCTGATCTTCCATTGCTGCCGCCGGCTGAACAGTGTGCTCAAAAACTCGGACAACGCCCGTGTCGCCGGCTGAAAGCCGGCTGTGAAAACAATACCTAGAGGGCTGAGACCCCGGCCTGAAGTGTCTGCGTGAGAACTCTGCCGTCCCTACGGGACTCGCATCAATTTCCCACTTACCCTGCACTCCGGCATCCCACCCCAATCCGCGCAAAAGCCGCGCGACTTGGGGTCCCCGGTTCGGCTGCGTGCTGGGCTGAGCTATTTCGCGCCTACGGCGCTGGGTTCTCGGCCGCTGCACTCCACCGCCAACACGAAGCTCCAGTTCACACACTAAAGGCCAGCTCTACCCGAGATAGCGCACCACAGCGAGTTTTTTCAGCAAACTGTCTAAGGCGTGCCCCACCCTACAGCGGTGAGTTTCAAAGTGACCCACCACCGGAAGGTTTTCGTAACTTGCCGCCGCTTTCATCCCCTGTTCAACTTACCCTGCTACCGTGGCGTCGTCAGACCCTACAAGGGCAGGCTGGAACAAAACTGTCTTTTCCGGGATGATTCCTTTGTGGTCTGAACTCATCCAATAAAAGGGAAGAGGAATTTGACAGGAGAATCCGGCAACGTACCACAATTAATACGGACTGGCCCGCAGCTGGCATTGACTCCGCACAAATTCGGGGGTACGCTAGCGGCCAATGAGAGCTGTATTTGGCTTGGACCAACTTCCGGCCGCCACCTTTTCCTCCGCTGTAACTCGCCAGCACGCATCCAAATATCTGACCGAAGTGGCCGACCTGTCGCGGGTCCGTCCAGTCTTCGGAACTTGGTCGCCCGTCAACTATTGGAGGCTGTCGCCCGACCCTAGATGAAGAAAAATATCGAAATAAGCCCGAATATCGAAACCTTGTTTGGCACCCGGGACGAAAACCTGCGCCTGCTGGAAGATGGTTTGAACGTGACCATCAATCTGCGTGCCGATTCCATCGAAATCATAGGAGCAGCCAGTGACGTGGCCCGCGTCGAACATGTCTTCGCCGACTACGAGCACCTGCTGCGCAACGGACACAATTTCGTGAACGGCGATCTCGCCGCCATGATTCGCGTGCTGGTGTCGGACTCGACGGCCACCTTGCGTGGTCTGGCCGAAGCTGGTAAGCAGCGCTCGTTCGGCAAGCGCAGTGTGCAGCCCAAGAGCATCAATCAGCGCCGCTATCTCGAAGCCATCGAGAAGCACGACATGGTCTTCGGCGTCGGGCCGGCCGGTACAGGCAAGACATACCTGGCCGTGGCCATGGCGATATCGGCGTTGATGTCGAAGCGCGTGGCGCGCATCGTACTGGCGCGTCCGGCGGTGGAAGCCGGCGAGCGCCTGGGATTTCTGCCGGGCACGTTGCAGGAGAAGGTCGATCCTTATCTGCGCCCGTTGTATGACGCGCTGTACGACATGCTCGAGCCCGACAAGGTGGATCGTTATCTGGAGAAGAACGTCATCGAGATCGCGCCGCTGGCCTTCATGCGTGGCCGCACGCTCAATGACGCGTTCGTCATTCTCGACGAGGCCCAGAACACCACCTCGGAGCAGATGAAGATGTTCGTCACCCGCCTGGGATTTAATTCCAAGGCGGTCATCACCGGCGACATCACGCAGATCGATCTGCCGAATGCGAACCGCAGCGGCCTGGTCGAAGCCATGGACATCCTGGGCAAGGTCGAAGGCATTCACTTCAGCCGCTTCGATGAGGGCGACGTGGTGCGGCATCACCTGGTGCAGCGCATCATTCGCGCTTACGACGACTACAAGGGCCGCAACGAGCAGCTGTCGTTGTCGCTGGAAGTCAAGAATGGCGCTGGTTATGCCACGGCCCGCAGCGGCGATGGCCGGGTCTACACTACCAGTATCGAGCCCGAAACTCGGTTATCGGAAGTGCCGCCGGCTGAGGCCTCGCCGCCGCAGAATCGCGTTTCCGAGTAAAAACTTGGTACCATAGTGTGGGAGGGCAGCTATCGCCCTCCCTTTGTTATTGAAACGAAAGTGATCATTCTGGAGCAGAAGAACAACGAAGTCCGCCAGCGAGCGTTGGCGTTGTTTGCGGCGAAATCCCGGCGCGCGGTAGGCTTGCGTGGGGAAGTCACCATCCGCATCACCTCCAGCGCCGAGATGCAGGAACTGAATCGCCGCTTCCGCAAAAAAAGCAAGTCGACCGACGTGCTCTCGTTTCCTTCGGGCGTGCCCGAACTCGCCGGGGATATTGCCATTTCGGCCGAGATTGCCGCAGCCAGCGCTGCCGAGCTGGGACACTCGACGGAAACCGAACTCAAGATCCTCATTCTCCATGGACTGCTGCATCTTGCCGGCTACGATCACGAAGCCGACGCCGGCGAGATGCAATCTCGTGAGGCTTCGCTGCGACGCGAACTCGGCTTGCCGGTGGGCTTGATCGAGCGCGCACAGGGCACGGCTGATCGCCCCAAATCTCGCAGAGCCGCCAGCAGCCTCAAGCGCGGAGGCGCCAGGAGATGAACCTTCCGCTAGCACTCCTGCTGCTTGTGCTGATGGCAATGCTTGCCCTCGTCTCTTATGTGGACCGCCTCTACGCCGAGATGGGCAAGTTTCTCGCTCGCGAATTCCAGGAAAACATTGAGGCCTACGAAGAGCGCGTCGAGCCGCGCCTGCATGTGAGCCGCGAGCGTGCCGCGCTGTCCATGGCTGTCTTGACCCAGCTCTGCATCGCCAGCATCGGCGTCCTCATCGGCTATGTGCTGTTCATGGAGAAGCGCTGGGTGGTGCTGGACCTGGTGCAGGCTGCGGTCAGCCTGATCTTCATCATCGTCATCTTTCATCAGCTGCTGCCTTACATTTTTTTCGTTCGCACCAACGGCGAGTGGCTGGCCGGATGGGCGCCGGTGTTGCGCATGCTGATTTACCTGGCGCTTCCGGCGACCCTGATCCTGGGCTTCGCCTTGTCCGTGGCTTCTCTGAGCAAGGAGCACATCGAACGCACTCCCGAACATCCCTCCGAGGCGGTGGACGCCTTGATCGAGGCTGGACAGGAAGAGGGAATTCTCGAGGAGAGCGATCGTGACCTCATTCAGTCGGTGGTCGAGTTCGGCGATAAGACGGTCCGTGAGGTAATGACGCCGCGGCCGGAGATCGTCGCGGTTCCCATTGACACTACGGTCGAGAAATTTATTGAGCTGCTGAAGAAATATCCCTACTCGCGCATACCGGTGTTCGAAGGCACGATCGACCACATCAAGGGAATCGTGTATGCCAAGGACCTGCTGCAAGTGGCGGACACCGAGGCGCACACCAAAACTATCGGCGACCTGATGAAGCCCGACATTTACTTTGTCCCGGAAACCAAGCTGGGCAGCGACTTGCTGCGCGAGATGCAGCGCGACAATGTTCGCCTGGCCATCGTGATCGACGAGTATGGAGGCGTGGCCGGGCTGGTGACCATTGAAGACCTGGTAGAGGAGATCGTCGGCGAAATTCGCGACGAACACGAAAAGGCCGAAGTGGTGAAGGAAAGCGACACGTCCTACATCTTCAACGGCAATACCGATGTCGACTTGCTGGAGAAGTTGCTGGGTGTGCGGCCAGAGGAGAAAGAAGCCACCACCATCGCCGGCCTGGTCAGCGAACTGGCTGGGCACATTCCCAAGGCCGGCGAAGTATTCGAACAGAACGGCCTGCGCTTCGAGGTGCTGGAATCAACCGAGCGCCGGGTCGATCGCGTGCGGGTAAGCCTCGAACCCAAGCAGGTGGACGCGTAACCGGGTCGACGGATTACGTGCCTCTAACTGTTTTCGATGCTGTCCTGCTTCCCGACCCGCATCTCCTTCACGGCCTGTACTCACTCTCAAGCAAACGTAGTTGCTCAATTTCCTGTTGCAGCTTCTGCCGTCGTTGCTTTCTCATCACTACAAAAAGGATGGACCAGGCGACCAGCAGTATGAAAAGTGGAAGCAGGTTCGTGACGAGATGAGGGCTGGCAATCTGCGGGGCCACTCTGGCTATCAGAACCATCGCCATACCCAGGAAAGCAGGCACGATTTTGAGTGGAAGCCGCCGCTCGAAGTCGAGCCGTTTCTCAAGTTCGCCTCTGTAGGATCGCAGTGTCGTGCTTGCGGTCGCATCCGGAGCTTGCCCTCTTGGCCAAATCGCTTTGCCTGCGACGAATGCGATGTAGATGCCCCAGAGACTGATCAGCCCTAGCCCTGTCCTGAGTAGCGCTCCGTCGGCCCTGACGAAGTACCAGGCAAAGAGAACGAAGACGATGAGTCCCGCGATCATCTGGCGCAGTGCTTCGTGGCGGGCTTTCTTCTGCTTTTCTTCGGACTTATGGCGAAGTTGCTCTGCTGACATTTTGAATGCCTCCGTTGACTGATTTTTCCAAATGGCTTGGGAATCGTTTGCGGGTAACTCATTGGGCATCGGCTCCTCCTTCGGCGAACCAGCGCTTCAGAATGTTCTTGATCCGATGAATCTTCATCGCCACGTTGGCCGGCGACAGCCCGGTGATCTCGCTGATCGAGCTGGCCGTCAAACCTTCGAGGTAGGAGACGATGATTTGCCGGTCGAGCGGTTTAAGGCGCTGGATCAGCGACGAAAGCTGCTCGAACATCTGCGCTTGGTTGATCTCGGACTCGTGATCACTGGCCGAAACAGCTTCGACGTCCTCCAGACTGACGAGGCGTTTGCTGACACGGCTCTGCCGAATTACGTGTCCGGTGGCTACATTGTGAGCAACACGGTAGACCCAGGTCCGCAACGAACACCGCTGGTCGAAACTGCTGAAACTGCGCCATAACTCCAGATGTATCTCCTGGAGCAGGTCGCGACGCGCCTCCGGGTCCACTTCGTAAGCGCGTGCCAGGCGGTCGAGCGCAGAACTGTAAGTCTTCGCCGCCTCTTCGTAGAGAGAATCCTGGCTCACTTCGTCACCCGATATAGGCTTAAGCGGCTGCACATTTAAGGTAGTGATTGCCGCAGGCGCTTTCTAACAGACTTGCTGCATAATTTTTCTAAGCGCCGGCACCGGTTTGCATCCCGGGTCGCACGCGGTCGCCCCAGGGTTTATCCTCGAAAGCAATGCCATTCCGCTCCGGCTTTGTTTCCATCATCGGACGTCCTAACGCAGGCAAGTCTACGCTGCTGAATGCGCTGGTCGGCGAAAAGCTGGCCATCGTCACGCGCAAGCCGCAAACCACGCGCAATCGCATCCAGGGCATCGTGAATGTGGAGCGGAAAAAACCGTCCCTGGCAAAGGAAGCCAGGATGGGGCATTCGGACGATTCAGCGGCGCCGGAATCCTCGTCGAAGAAGCGCGCCGCGCGCCCGTCGAACCTGTCGGGCCAGATCGTGCTCATCGACACGCCCGGCGTTCACAAGCCCATCAATTCGCTGAACCGCCGCATGATGAAGGAAGTTTATGACGCGCTGGAAGGCTGCGACCTGCTGCTGCTCATCGTGGATGCGAGCGCAAAATTCGGCACCGGCGATCAGTTTGTGATCGACATCGCCAAGAAGAGCGGACAGAAATGCTTTCTCTTGCTCAACAAAATCGATGCGCTGGAAAAGCAGAAGCTGCTGCCGCTCATCGAGCAGTACAAAGCGCTGCACGATTTCGCCGAGGTGCTTCCCATCTCCGCTCTGAAGAAAGATGGCCTGGATACGCTGCTCGATGCCGTAGTGAAGGCGTTGCCCGAAGGGCCGCGTTACTTCCCCAAAGACCAGGTCACCGACCAACCGGAGCGCTTTCTGGTAGCGGAGTTGATCCGCGAGCAAGTGCTGCTCACGACCGAGCAGGAGGTGCCGTACGCGACGACTGTGCTGATCGAACAATACGAAGAAGGCGAGCGGCTTACCCGTATCGCCGCGACAATTTATTGCGAACGCGAAGGCCAGAAAGCCATTCTGATCGGCAAGCAGGGAAGCACGCTGAAGAAGATCGGCACGGCCGCCCGCCTGCAGATTCAATCCTTGCTGAACACGAAGATTTACCTCGAGCTGTTCATCAAAGTGCGACCGGGCTGGCGCGACTCTCGCCAATTCGTGCAGGAAACCGACTGGCGCACTCAGCTGGAGCAGATGTCAGGAACGGCCCATAAGGACGAATCCGAAGAGTAGCTTGCCCGCGATTTCACATAAGGGTTATTTCAGCTGAGGGAAGATCGACAGCGCAATTAAAAGCTTTCCTGGATACGACAAGATCAGCCAAAACGAAAATGGTCTTACTGGTAAGACGACACCAAAATCTTACCAGTAAGATCATTTCATTTAGAGCAGTCTTGCCTGGGGCGCAGGGATCTGGCTGGGACCGGCCGGGTTGCTGCCCCGGTCCGGCCTCATGGCTTTCGCTTCTCCGGAACAATCGCTCGCCGGATGGGCACGATTGCTCCCCGGCTGGCGTCGGGGCTGGCATTTTGTGCCCGCGTCATCACCTCGCTGCGAACGTAGCTGACGAACTCCGCCATCTGGCGCTGCATTTCGTCCATGCGCTCGCGCATTTGGAGAATGATGGCGATGCCGGAGATGTTCACGCCCAGGTCACGCGCCAGCGACAGGATGAGCTCCAGCCGTTCCAGGTCGCCGTCGGTGTAGAGGCGGGTGTTGCCCTCGGTGCGCGACGGCTTCAGCAGCCCTTCGCGCTCGTAGAGACGCAGCGTCTGCGGATGAATGCCATACATCTCCGCCACCGAACTGATCATGTACGCGCCTTGTTTTTTACGTTTGCCCATAAGTCTCTTCAGTCGCTTCGATCTTGCATACATCAGATGCGGCAAGTCCATGAGAGAACAGTGAGCTGCCGCTCGACCCGCATTCCGTTGCGTTCGGCCACCCGCCGCGAAGGCACATTCTCCGGCCGGATGAGCGAAACGACCTGCTCGGCGTTCAAGCGCGAAACGCGTGATCCATGGAGCCCGTGCTGCCTCCGTTGCATAACCGTGACCCCAGTGAAGTCGCCGCAAGTGATAGCCGACCTCCAGCAGCGGTCTCGCCTTCGACGTCCTGCTTCGCAATGCCGCAATCGCCGATTACTTCGCCGGTACACTTCAGCACCATCGCCAGCAACCCGAAGCCGTCGTTTTCGTAGCGCGCAGATGCCGTTCGATCCATCGCACCGCGTCTTCGCGAGTGAACGGTTGCGGATAATACTGCATCGCCACCGGATCGCCAATCACCGCAAAGATCGCATCGGCATCGTCCAGAGCGAGACGGCGAAGCATGAGACGTTCGGTCTGAAAATCAGTGTTTAGCATTTAGCACTTGGCAGTCAGTGCTTGGCAAAGTCGCAGAAGGTTTTAGCTAACGGCTAAATGCCAAATGCTAAGTGCCGCCACTAATTCCCAATTTCCTTCCACAGCGATTCCCGCGGGTCTTCCGGATTCAACTTGGCAAACTCCCGCAGAATCTCCTTCGAGCGTTCGTCGCGCAAAGCGGGCGTCACCACTTGCATCTCGACGATCTCGTCGCCGCGCTTGCCCTCGGTCACGGCCGAGGGAACTCCTTTTTCGCGCAGCCGCAGCTTCTGTCCCGACTGCGTGCCCGGCGGAATCTTCAGCAGGGCGCGGCCATCGATGGTGGGCACTTCGATTTTCGCGCCCAGGGCCGCCTCCGATACACTCACCGGAACCGTCAGGTAGATATCATCGCCTTCGCGCTTGAACACCGGATGCTCACCGGTGCGCACGATGATGTAGAGGTCGCCTGCCGGAGCGCCCATGGTTCCCGCGTTGCCGCGCCCCGCCAGGCGGATGCGCTGGCCGTCCCGCGTGCCCGGCTTGATGCGCACTTTCAGCGATTCACTGCGCTCCACCCGTCCCTCGCCGTGGCACACCGGACACACGGTGCGATTCTTACCGCTACCGCCGCAGCGCGGGCAGGTTACATTGAACTTCATGCTGCCGCTTTTCTGCGTGACTTGACCCTTGCCGTGGCATTGCGGACATTCGCCGGGACTCTCGATGTAGCCTTGGCCGTGACAATTGCCGCAGACCTCGAGGTGCGGAATGTTGAGCTGCAACTCTGCGCCCCGGATGGCTTGCCAGAAGCCGACGTTCACCTGATATTCCAGATCGGTTCCCGGCTCGGCATGCTGCATGGCTTCGCCGCGCCCGGCCCCACCTCCAAAGATGCTGGAGAAAATGTCGCGGAAACCTCCGCCCGTACCGGCGCGTCGTCCTGCAGCGCCTGCGCCTTCGGAGAAGTCGTTGAAGTCGAAGCCGCTGAAATCGAACGGCACTTCCTGCGTGTAGGTGTGCGATCCGCCGCTGCTGTTGGCGCCCTGGCCGGCGCTGCCGAATCCGCCAGCGCCGAAGCCGCCGCCGCGCGCATAGGCCTCGGCCGCCGCCGGGTCGATATTGTCGGAGTAGAAGCCGAGCTGGTCGTAAATCTTGCGCTTCTTGGGATCGCTGAGGACGTCGTTGGCCTCAGAGATGGTTTTGAACTTCTCCTCAGCCGACTTGTCGCCCGGATTTACGTCGGGATGATACTTGCGCGCCAGCTTGCGGAAAGCCTTGCGGATGTCGTCCGCGGAGGCCGTCTTCTTCACGCCTAGGGCGCCGTAGTAATCCTTGTCTGGTTTGGTGGTCGAGGCCATGGTTTTTCTTAGCTATTAGCCGTTAGCTTTTAGCACTTAGCAAATCGCTGTTCGCCTTTCGCTCGCAGATGTTCAGGCTCGCACTAACACGCAGATGCTTAGGCTCGCCCTAACACGCACATGATTGGGCTCGCTTTAACGCGGCCTTGAAGGAGCGCAGCTTCAGCTGCGCTGGCCTCCTCATTGGGTTGTCATCCCGAGCGAGCGGACGCCTCGCTCATTGCGATTCGCCGATTCTGCAAGTCGGGCGGCCGGGAGTCGAGGGACCTGCTTGGTGCCGTCCCTACGGGACTCGGGTTCATTTCTGTCTGACCCAGGACTCCGCCTTCCCACCCCAACTCGCGCAAAAAAAGCGCGAATTGGGGACCCCGTTTCGGCTCCGTCCTGAGCTAGAATATTTCGCCCTGACGGGCTCGGTTTCCTTGCCGATGTACTTCACACCTACCCCAAGTTGTTGGGCAACACCGTGTCTGCCACCCTGGGCTGCGCTCCTCACGCAGGCGAAGTCAATTAGTTCACGCCCGCCTGGCCGCTGTCGCCCATCGGGACGACGACGTTTGGGACAAATCCGAACTCGTCGCTGATTACCGGGATCGCTTTCATTCTTCCGTCGATGCCGGAGGTGACCAGATACCATCGTCCGTCTTCGCGATTAAAGTTCAACATGTACCACTGATCGTGTATCTCGAATCTCAATTGTTCCTTCTATCCGGGGAGTTCGTCTTGTTTCCGGGGCTAAAGCCCCATTCAAAAATCAAGCTGTTGACGCGAGCCTGAAGGCTCGCTCTACCGTTATTGTTCAGGGCTGAAGCCCCGCCGGTCATCTGTCGTCCCTGAAGGGACTCGGTCATAAATTCAATGCCACCCAGGGCTGCGCGCCAAAAGAAGGCGCTCTGTCCTGGGCTAAGATGTCGCCGTCCCGCCCAGCGGCACTTGGTTCAACGCAACGTGATCCGTCCCGCCCCGCGAACCCGAAGCTTGCAACGCGGATCTGAAGATCCGCTCCTTCTGTCGTCCCCGAAGGGACTCGGTCATTAATTCAACGCCACCCAGGACTGCGCGCCAAAAGAAGGCGCTCCGTCCTGGGCTGAGATGTCGCCGTCCCGCCGAGCGGGACTTGGTTCAACGCGACGTGATCCGTCCCGCCAAACGGGGCTCGGTTCAACTTGACCTGATCCGTCCCGCCTCGCGAACCCTTTCACTACGCGGACCTAATCCGCTCAACCTTCTGTCGTCCCTCAAGCGGACTCGGTCCTACGCGCCCTTTGTAACAGCCGGCAAGATCAACGTTGATAAAGATCGATCAGACTTCGTCTAGCCGAGCGGGTCTGGTCATTATCGTTTCAGCACTGGCGCGTTGCATTGCTCATTCCCCGAGTTGAGCCGTCAATCCGACTCCCGACCTGAGCTGTCATCCCGAGCGACGAGCGGAGCGAGAAGTCGAGGGACCGCTATCACAACAGAGATCCTTCGACTACGTTCGGCTGTGCCTCACTGCGCTCAGGATGACAAATTTGGAAATGAGCGTCTGTAAACGAGGGGCGCACTCAGCGCCCCCCTGCCTACTAAGAGCTAAGAGCTAAGAGCTAAAGGCTGATAGCTCAAAGCTTATTTCTTCTCGTCCACGTCGACGTACTCGGCGTCTATCACGCCTTCGTCTTTCTTCGGCTCGGAGCCGCCTGTGGCCTGTCCGTCCCCACCCGGAGCCGGACCGCCCTCGGGAGGCGTCTGGGCCGACGTCGCCTTGTACATGGCTTCAGCCAGCTTGTGCGAAGCCGAAGTCAGGTTCTCGCGCGCCTTGTTCATCGCAGCCGCGTCCGTTCCCTCCAACGCCTTCTTGGCGTCGGCAAGAGCGTTCTCCACATCGCTGCGCTCCTGGCCACTGATCTTGTCGCCATGCTCGCGCAGCATCTTCTCGATGCTGTAGACCATGCCATCGAGCTGGTTGCGGGCTTCCACCTCATCGCGCTTCGCCTTGTCTTCGGCGGAGTGCGCGTCGGCGTCCTTCGCCATGCGCTCGACCTCTTCCTTGCTCAGGCCGGAAGACGACGTAATCGTGATCTTCTGGTCCTTGCCGGTGGCCATGTCCTTGGCATTCACGTTCAGAATGCCGTTAGCATCGATGTCAAACGTGACCTCGATCTGAGGAATGCCGCGAGGCGCCGGAGGTAGCCCAGTCAGGTGGAACTTGCCCAGGGTGCGATTGTCTCGTGCCATCGGCCGTTCGCCCTGCATTACGTGCACTTCAACCGAGGTCTGATTGTCGGCCGCGGTGGAGAACATCTCCGACTTCTTGGTCGGGATGGTGGTGTTGCGCGGAATCATTGGCGTCGCCACGCCGCCCATGGTCTCGATCGAGAGGGTCAGCGGAGTCACGTCGAGCAGCAACAGGTCTTTCACTTCGCCGCCCAGCACGCCGCCCTGAATGGCAGCACCGATGGCGACCACTTCGTCAGGGTTCACGCCCTTGTGGGGTTCCTTGCCGAAGATCTCTTTCACCAGCTGCTGGATTCGCGGCATACGCGTCTGGCCGCCGACCAGCACCACTTCGTTAATCTTGTCCGGCGAGATGCCGGCATCCTTGATCGCAGCCTTACAGGGACCGATGGAGCGGTCGATGATGTCCTTCACCATCTCTTCCAGCTTGCTGCGGGTCAGGGTCTTCACCAAGTGCTTCGGACCGCTGGCATCCGCCGTGATGAACGGCAGATTGATTTCGGTCTGCATGGTGGTGGAGAGCTCGATCTTGGCGCGCTCGGCTGCGTCACGCAGACGCTGTAGCGCCATTTCGTTGCCCTTGTCGCGCAGGTTCAGGCCTTCGTCCTTCTTGAACTCGTCGATCAGCCAGTCCACAATGCGCTGGTCGATGTTGTCACCGCCCAGGTGCGTGTCGCCGTTGGTGGACTTCACCTCGATGACGCCTTCGCCAACTTCCAGGATCGAGATATCGAAGGTGCCGCCGCCGAAGTCATACACGGCGATGGTTTCGTCCTTCTTCTTGTCGAGCCCGTAGGCCAGCGCGGCCGCTGTCGGTTCGTTGATGATGCGCTTCACGTCGAGGCCGGCAATCTTGCCCGCGTCCTTGGTCGCCTGGCGCTGGGCGTCGTTGAAGTATGCAGGCACGGTGATGACAGCTTCGGTGACGGTTTCGCCGAGATAGTCCTCTGCCGCCTTCTTCAGCTTCTGGAGAATCATGGCCGAGATCTGGGGCGGGGTATATTCCTTGCCCTGCGCCAGAATCGCGACGTGGTCGCCCGACTGCACCACCTTGTAGGGCACCATCTTCATTTCTTCGTTCACTTCGTCGAAGCGGCGTCCCATGAAGCGCTTGATGGAGTAAACCGTGTTTTCAGGATTGGTGATGGCCTGACGCTTGGCGACCTGGCCTACCAGCCGCTCGCCATTCTTCGTGAAGCCAACAACTGACGGGGTAGTGCGCCCGCCTTCCTCGTTGGGGATGACCTTGGGCTCGCCGCCTTCCATAACGGCGACCACCGAGTTGGTGGTTCCCAAGTCAATTCCGATAATCTTTCCCATTGCAGCCACCCTCCTTAGGGCTAAACCTCGTCTAACTTATTGAAAATAAATGCGTAATTCCGCAACTCAGGCCCTTATAACAAACCGACTATAGAACTTGAGTCAATCGTTGTCAAGTTGTTAGATGTGCTTGGCAGGCTTGGAGTTGCAGGAAGTTGAGGCTTGCAGAAATCCGGTAAGTGGCCATCTTACTATTGGTTTAGAGGCAGGCGTAAAGAGCAGGGTTAGAGAAGGCTGATGCCGTTGTTTTGAATTGCGTCCGCAGTCATCGCTATCGGTTTCTCAGGTTATCTTCGGGGCAGCGCGCTCGGTCAAAGGCTCGCTGATGCGGGATTCGAAGTCCGGCCGTCTATGTCGTCGACCCGGCGGCGAACGACAGAGACCGTGTCACCGAGATAAGCCGAGGGTGGGCGCGATCTTGCACATCGCGGCGTCGCTCGATACGTCCGAGTTATCGCGCCTGTTCCTTGGTGATCCGGGAAAATTCGCTGCTCAAGGCGCGCGCAATTTCTTGCGAGTGCCGTTCGCCACGGGCTACCCGGCTGACGTAGGAACGATCGACTCGGAAACGACGCGCTACTCTGCTGTACAAACCACACAGAGACTGCACGTAACGGTTAAGGCGAGACATTTTCTTAGTAGTGTTTTCCGCTTCAGTCATGCAGGTTCAGATGCGGAATTCGGCCACCGAGTCGACACCTTCAAGTCCGCCCGCGGTTTACTTTTGGCAGCAGTGGTGACAACCTGCTAATGGTGGCTCGCATCCATACCTTAACTAGAACTTCCAGAGGACAGGCCTGTACTTCGTCTGCCCTCCGAACCAGACCGCCACTGCGTCACGAACGAACACAAGGGAAACCATGGGTCCTCTGAGCGATCGTACTGAGTTCCGCGCAGTGCTGAAGGAAGTGGTCAACTGCATACGAAAGAATCTCGACAAGCCCGGCTTGACCCCGCTCACTGCTGAACAAATCATGTTCTGGTTTCAGAACGTAACCCTCGAAGATGTACAGGTCATAACGCGTGAACTGGACGCCGACAGCACGACCGGGTAGCAAACGACTGGTATCACGTTTCTTGAAGGTCAGAGCAATTCATCCGGGGCGAAAGGCGGCGTTTTGCCGCTTGGGTCGATTCCCAGTTCACTTACGATGACGTCATCTTCCGATCGCGACCCTCGAACCTACAGACCCGGGCAAATGGTACCTGTCTCCGGAATCTATCGCGTCCAGCATGATGGACATCGGGCCGACCACGAGGTGCTTGCCATTCGCGGAGAAGAGTTTCCCGCCTGCCGAATTTGTAAAGTTGAAGTGAAATTCCAGGTGTCGCGGGTCACGCCTCACGTCACTCACGATTTTGATCTTGCCGGTCCCGACGGACTGCCGCGAAAGCCTCGAGCAAAGGCTGCCAAGCGCGGCGGATAATTGGAATGTCCTGGTCTGGACTCGCCGCGATGTCGGCGAGCCGCGATTTACGATTCCAACTGCACTAACTCGGTGGTGCGCTTGAGCTGGCCGCAGGCAGCGTAGATGTCGCGGCCGCGAGGACGACGCACGAATGCCGGAATTCCGGCTCGCACCAGCACGTTCTGAAAGGCGGTCACGCGTTCGTCCGAGGGCGTTGTGAAAGGGATTTCCGGTCCGGGATTCAGGGCTATCAGATTGACCTTGGCGCGCAGTCCGCGAATCAGTTCGACCACCTCGCGGGCGTGCGAGACTTCGTCATTAACCCCGCCCAGCAGAACATACTCGAAGGTGAGGCGTTCGCGGTTGCGTAGAGGAAACTCGCGCAGCGCAGCCATCAGCTTCTCGATGGTCCACTTTTTCGTGATCGGCATGACCGACGTGCGCAACGTTTCATTGGGAGCGTTCAACGAGACGGCGAGTTTGGGCCGGACAGTCTCGGCGGCGAAGTCCGAAATGCGCGGCACGATACCCGAGGTCGACACGGTCATGCGCGAGGCGGGAATGCCGACGCCTTCCACCAGCAGCCGCACCGCCTGCATGAAGTTGTCGTAGTTCAGGAAGGGTTCGCCCTGTCCCATGAACACCAGGTTAATGCGGTCGCGTTCGACCTCAACTTGCTGATCGTTGAGCACGGCCAGAATCTGGCCGACGATCTCGCCCGCGGTCAGATTGCGACGCAAGCCCAGAAGGGCAGTCATGCAGAAGGCGCATTCGACCGCGCACCCCACCTGGCTGGAAACGCAAATCGTGGCTCGCTGCCGCCGGCTCTTCTTGTTGTCATCCCGAGCCAAGGATCCATCATCTCGAACCTTCGATTTATCATTCCGATTTTTAAGTTTGTCATCCCGAGCGACGAGGGATCTCTGTCATCCCGAGCGAAGCCGAGGGACCTGCGGTTCGCCGCGTCGCTTAACTGCTCCAGTTCGTCATCGCCACTGTCGGATCCATCGCCGGCCTCACCGCCATCGCCTTCCGGCATCCAGACGGTCTCCACGCTTTGTCCGTCGCCAAAAGCCAGCAGGTAACGTGCGGTGCCGTCGGACGACACAAACTTCTTCTCGGTACCGGGCAATCCGACCCGAAATCCCTCGTCGGCAAGCCGCTGGCGGAACTTCAGAGGCAAGGTAGAAAACCGCTCCAGCGTGCCCCACCTTTGCCGGTACAGGCCGTCAAACAGCTGCCGGGCTCGAAATCCAGCTTCTCCGGTACTTTCAATAAGTTCCGTAAGTTGCTGAATCGATAGACCCAATAGTTCGGTATGTTGCGACTGGCTCATGCATCCAATATGCTAGCTAAGTCCGATTTCCGTGCGCCCGGCATCGTTCGGGACTTCATCGTCATCATCGAGCATTGTCATTTTATCCTGCCGCCTGTGGTTCGGACCTCTGTGAACCCAGGCGAATGCAGGTTTCTCAGAACTGAGCGACGACGACTGTCATGTCGCTTGGAGCCGTCATCATGGTTGAAGAACTGCGCAATATCCAACGCGAGGTATTACCCAACGGGCTCACCATCCTGACCGAGCAGATGGACCACATCCGCTCCGTCTCGATGGGGATCTGGGTGAAGTCCGGCTCGCGTCACGAAGATCCCAATGTCAATGGCATCTCCCACTTCGTTGAGCACATGGTTTTTAAGGGCACAAGCAATCGGACGGCCGAGGACATTGCCCGCCAGGTGGACTCCATTGGCGGCAATATGGACGCCTTCACGGGGAAGGAGACCATCTGCTTCAACATTAAAGTTCTGGATGAACATTTGCCGATAGCGGTCGATGTCCTCAGCGATATGGTGCTGCACCCCATCTTTGATGTGCGCGAGATTACCCGGGAGCGCGGGGTGATTCTGGAAGAGATCAAGATGGATGAGGACAATCCCGACTACCTGGTCCACGAAATCTTTACCCAGAACTTCTTCAAGGGGCACCCGCTGGGAAAGCCGATTCTGGGAACCAAGGAAACCGTTCGCCGGTTCGATCAGGATGCGATCCTCGCGTATTACGGCGGCAAGTTTGCCCCCGGCAACATGATTATTTCCGCAGCCGGCCACGTGAATCATCACGAATTCGTCGAGCTGTTGCGGCAGCGCTTCGAGCATCTTGCCCCCGCCACGAACGGCTGGCAGGAGACGCCGCCCAAGATCAACTCGCGCATCATCCTGCGCAATAAGAAGTCGCTGGAGCAGGTGCAGATTTGCATTGGCGTGCCGTCCTACTCCATCAGCGACCAACGGCGCTATGTCACCTACATCCTGAACACGCTGCTGGGTGGAGGCATGAGCTCGCGGTTGTTCCAGAATGTGCGCGAGAAGCAGGGCCTGGTCTATTCCATCTTCTCCGAGCTGAATCCTTTCCGCGACACCGGGATGATGTCGGTTTACGCCGGCACCTCGCGCGAGTCGGCGCCCAAGGTGGTGCAGTCGGTGGTGCGCGAGTTCCGGGAACTCAAGGAGAAGCCGATTTCCGAGGAAGAGCTGAAGCGCGCCAAAGACCAGCTAAAGGGCAGCCTGATGCTGAGTCTTGAGTCCAGTACAGCGCGCATGTCAAACCTGGCGCGCCAGGAGATGTATTACGACCACTTCATCACCATGGACGAGATCATCAACCGGATCCAGGCGGTGACCACGGAAGATCTTATCCACTCAGCCCAGGAGCTGTTCAAGCCGGAGCTGATTGCGGTGACGGTGCTGGGCAATCTGAATGGATTGAAGATCACGCGGGATTCGCTAGCGTGTTGAAGCGGCTTTTCGCTCTTCGCGATTCGCTTTTCGCTAAGGCTCCAGGATGGAGCGATTGGCTATCGCCTCTCAGTTGGATCTCATTATCTGTGAGCTGACGGCTGAAAGCTGATGGCTGATAATCAACTATCTCGTCGCGCTGTAGCGAAAGGCGAATAGCGAATAGCGAACGGCGGGCCGCCACGACCTTTCCCCGCCAGCACCGTCCAACCAGCAGATCCTTTGACATCGGCTTACAACTAAACAATAATTCTGCTTGTCAGCTCACGCTTATCCGCGGTTTTCCTTGGTTGATGCTTTCGTGGGAAGGTTCTTCAGTTCTGCGGACGGCCAGAGGGCCCGGCCTTCCCGAGCGACGAAATGAGGTATCAGATGCGCAGAAATAATCGAGACCGGGGATTCACCCTTATCGAGCTTTTGATTGTCGTCACCATTATTCTGATCATTGCCGCGTTTACCATCCCCAAACTGACGAAGTCCACCATCCCGGCCCACGAAGCTTCCGCTATCGCCAGCATCAAGGCGATTAATGAAGCCGAGATGATCTACTCCAGCAGCCATCCTGACGTGGGCTTCACCGCCGATCTGGCCATGCTGGGGGGAACCGCGCAAGGCGGCGGCGAGCAGACCATCGATAACAATCTCGCCAGCGGACGCAAGAGCGGCTACACCTTCACCTATACTCCGGGAGAGAAGATCAATGGCGCCGTCCGTTCTTACACCATTACCGCTGTGCCCGACCAGGTGGGCACCACCGGGCAGCGCCGTTTCTTCGGCGACGAGTCAGGTGACATCCACTACAACGCCGACGGCGTGGCCGACGCCAGCAGCCCGGTCATCAGCAACTAGGCTGGAGATCGCGTCGCCTGAAGAAAGCGCCCGACCACGGACGCACAATACCGACATAAGGGATCACGGTTACTACTATAAGAAACAAGCGATCGCGTGACAGAGTATTGCGGCATCGGGCGCAATCGCTTGCGACGCCCACCCAGACAACTGTGAGTTCCCGTTTGATACGTTCCTGCCTGTTCACCTTCAAGAAATATGCTCCGGGTATTCTGGCCTTGCTCCTGCTTTGCGGAGTGCGGGCGGCTGCGCAAACCGACGTGCACGCGTTGGCGGCCAAAGTCGATCAGCGTTACGACCACATGCACACCCTCCAGGCGCGCTTCACGGAAACCTACTCTGGTGTGGGTATGTCGCGGACCGAGAGCGGCACATTGTTGCTGAAGAAGCCGGGGCGCATGCGGTGGAATTACGATCAGCCGCGGCCCAAGTTGTTCCTCACCGATGGCGACACCGCATGGTTCTATGTTCCCGGCGAACACCAGGCGCGCCGCATTCCGGTGAAGCAGCTCGACGATCTGCGCTCGCCGCTGCGCTTGATGCTGGGAAAGACCAAGCTGGAAAAAGAGATGGAAGGCCTGTCACTTGCGCCTGACCAGAAGCCGGTGGTGGCGGGTGACATCGTGCTGCGAGGCGTGCCCAAGGGCATGCGCGATCGGGTGGAGCAGACTTTGCTGGAGGTCGCGCCGGACGGGCTCATCGTGCGCATCGTAATTCAGGAACTCGACGGATCGGAGACCGATTTCCGCTTTCTTCAGCAGCAGGAGAACGTCGAAATAGCAGACACACAATTTCGCTTCATTCCTCCCCCCGGCGTCGAGGTGGTGGCAGGGACGCAGATGGAGTAAGGCGGCTGTCAGCCATCGCCGTCAGTTTTCAGCTAAGGCGCGGGGGAAGTGGCGGATTCATAATGTTGTGCGTAGGAGATCCCGCGATTTCGATACGGCAAGGGAACAGACAGGTCACGGGCGGCGAGGAAATCTGAACAGGCTTCGACACTGCGATGAGCAAGGTTTATCCGACCCAACCTTAAAGCTGAGAGCTGACAGCTGAAGGCTGATAACCCCAAAATGTTAGACTATAGTTAACACCTTCCCCAAAGGGCATTTTTCTTAGAGCTTATGGCCGAATACATGATCAAGATGGCCGACGAGCAGGGCCATGTTCTCGAACAGCTCGAGAACGGGGGCTCGGAGGCGGAGATTCGCGACCGCTTCGCGCAGCAGGGCTTTCTGGTCTATTCGGTTAAGTCCAAGGGACTGCTGTCCGGCGAAGTCCGCCTGCCGCAGCGGCGCAAGATCAAGCAAGACCAGTTCGTCATCTTCAACCAGCAGTTTGTGACCCTGATTCACGCTGGGCTGCCCATCATCCAGTCGCTGGAGTTGCTGATCAAGCGGCAGCGCAATCCTTTTTTTCATTCAGTGTTGCAGAACGTGCGCGACCGGGTGCGCGGCGGCGAGTTGCTGTCGGACGCCTTCGAGGCGCAAAAGGTTTTTCCCAAGGTTTACACCACCACTCTGCTGGCGGGCGAGAAGAGCGGCAACCTCGAAGAGGTGATGGGCCGCTACATTGCATTTCAGCGCCTGGCGGTCACGTTTCGCAAGAAGCTGATTTCTTCGCTGGTGTATCCCACGCTGCTGGTCGGCGTGCTGATCGTGATGATGACTTTCCTCATCACCTTCGTCGTTCCGCAGTTCGCGAACCTCTACCACACGCTGGGCGCGGAGCTGCCGCCGATGACTTCGTTCATGCTGGCCGTCGGCGTCAACGCCAAGCAGTACTCGCTTTACGCCCTGATGGTGCTGGTTGTGTTTGGCTTTTTCTTCTGGCGCTGGATGAAGAGCGAGACCGGCTCGACCCAGATGGATCGGGTTAAGATGCGGACGCCCCTGGTCGGCGATATCTGGCTGAAGTACCAGGTAGCGGTATTCTCGCGCATGCTGTCGACGCTGCTCTCGGGCGGCTTGTCGCTGGTGCCGTCGCTGGAGACCGCGGGCGAGTCGATGCAAAGCCGCCTGATGGCGCGTGGAATCCACGACGCGACTCGCGGAGTTCGCGAAGGTCGAACCCTGGCGCGTAGCCTGGAAGATACTGAAGTGTTTCCTGAGATGTCGGTGGAGATGATCGAGGTTGGCGAATCCACCGGCGCGTTGCCGGCCATGTTGAACTCGATTGCCGAGTTCTTTGAGGAAGATGTGCAGAACGCATTGGCTACGGCCATGGCATTGATCGAGCCGGTCATTCTGATCGTGATGGGCGTGGTCGTAGCCTTCGTGCTGATCTCACTCTATCTGCCGATCTTCAGCCTGGGCGCGGGCAGCCTGCATTAAGAGCAGTGGATAGTGGTTAGGGGATAGTGGATAGGCGCGGCGCATGCACGATATCGGGATGGGTTGTATCAGGGCACGACTTTAGTCGTGCCACACGAGGCGCTGGAAGGATTGGGGCTTTAGTGTCTGCGTGAGAACTAGAGTTTCGCATAGGCGGTGGAATACAACAGCCAAGAAACCAGCGCCGTAGGCGCGGAACAGCTTAGCCCAGCACGCAGCCGCAGGCGGAGTGCTGGGTAAGTGGGAAATTAGATGAGTCCCGTAGGGACGGCAGAGGTTCTCACGCAGACACTTTAGCCCCGGCAAAAGCTGACCTAAGGGGCTGAAGCCCAGGTTTTATTTGGTTCTTAACGGCACGACTGAAGTCGTGCCCTGATACAAAGCGGTCTGATACAAGCGGTCTGATACGGAGCGCTCTGGAAACGGGCGCTGACCAAGAGCCGCCGTTGGCAGGTGGACTAGGGACTAATGAGGCAAGAGCTACGATCCAAAAGCAACAGCCTCAAGCGATAAGGATCCGAGCTAAGAGCTAAAGGCTAAGGGCCAATCGCGAAAAGCGAACAGCGAACAGCGGCCAACAACGAAACGAGTATTCCATGGCAGAGATCAAACCAATTTTCGTGAACGGTAATGGTGGGGTTTCCACCCTCGACGAGATCGAGCAGGGCAAAGACCTGGCGCGGCGCTATCGCTGCGAGTTCGTGGACCTGAAGAACTTTCACATCCAGCACGAACTGTTTCGCAAAATCAAAGTGGACTTGATGTTCCGCTATAACTTCGTCCCCCTCGAAGAGAAGCCGGATGGCCGCCTGGTTATCGCGATGGCTGATCCCAGCCAACTGATGATGATCGACGAAATCGGGCTTCTGCTGGGCCGCCGGCTGGTTATCAAAGTCGCCAGTCTCACCCAGATCAACGACGTGCTGAAGAAGAGCGAGCAGTCGCAGCGCGTGCTGGAAGAAGCCGGCGAAAACTTTGCGCTGGACGTGATTGCGGAAGACGAAAACGCCGACGAAACCATCTCCATCGAAAAGTTGACCGGCGAGACCGATCAGAGCCCGATCATCCGCCTGGTCGACACTACCATCTTCACCGCATTGCAGCGGCGAGCCAGCGATATTCACATCGAGACGCGCGACGACTCCGTGGCCATCAAGTACCGCATCGACGGCGTTCTGCAGCAGGCCATGCAGCCCATCGCCAAGGAGCACCACTCCACCATCATCTCGCGTATCAAGGTCATGAGCGAGTTGGACATCTCCGAGCGCCGCGTTCCGCAGGACGGCCGCTTCCGGGTGCGTTACAACGGGCGCTCCATCGACTTCCGCGTCTCCATCATGCCGTCGATTCACGGCGAAGATGCCGTGCTCCGCGTGCTCGATAAAGAATCGATGAGCGAAAAGTTTCACAAGCTCACGCTCGACGTGGTTGGTTTCGGCGAAGAGGATTTGCGCAAGTTCCGCCGCTACATCAAAGAGCCCTACGGCATGGTGCTGGTGACCGGGCCGACCGGCTCCGGCAAAACCACCACGCTGTACGCCGCGCTCAATGAGATCAAGACCGACGAAGACAAGCTGATCACCATCGAAGACCCGGTCGAATATCAGATCCGCGGCATCACCCAGATTCCGGTGAACGAGAAGAAAGGTCTGACCTTTGCCCGCGGACTGCGTTCCATTCTGCGTCATGATCCTGACAAGATCATGGTGGGCGAAATCCGCGACACGGAAACCGCGCAGATCGCTATCAATTCCGCGCTCACCGGCCACCTGGTGTTCACCACTGTCCACGCCAACAACGTGGTCGACGTGCTGGGGCGCTTCCTGAATATGGGCGTCGAAGCTTACAACTTCGTTTCAGCCTTGAACTGCATTTTGGCGCAACGGTTGGTGCGACTGATTTGCGAGTTCTGTAAGAAAGAAGTGCGCTACTCGGCCGAGGAGTTGGAGGCCAGCGGTCTGGATCCTAAGGAATGGGCGAACGTGCCGTTCTACGAAGGTGAAGGCTGCATCGAGTGTTCGGGAACCGGCTTTCGCGGCCGTACTGCGATTCACGAGCTGCTGGAGCTGACGGACAATGTGCGCGAGATGATTCTGGCTAAAAAGCCGAGTAGCGAAATCCGCCGCACCGCCAAAGATGAAGGCATGCATTTCCTTCGCGAGTCGGCAATTGATAGAGTAAAACGTGGCCTGACCACGCTGAAGGAGATCAACAAGGTCACGTTTATCGAGACGACAAGGTAAGGAAGCTGTCAGCCGTCAGTTCGTTCAGGCCGTTGGCTCTTAGCTGTTAGCTATCAGCCGTCAGTTCTCAGCCTCTGATGAAAGGCGCTGCCGTCGGGGCGATGTTACAAAGCGGGGCTGGATGTTACAAACTGTGGCGTCCTTACGGGACTCGGATCGGATTTGCTGTTACCCAGCGCTACGCCTGCGGCTCCGGGCTGGGCTAGACTATTCCGTGCTTTCGGCACTCGTAATCGCCGTGCCTTGGGCACTCGTGATTGCAGCGCCCAAGAGCCCGAAGGGCGCCATTTGTTTTAGCCGTGGGCGTAAGCCCGCGGTAGGCGTGAATAACAGAACTCGAGCCGCGGAGCGGCGACAGCCTTTTTACCTGGATTTCACGATGTATGACAGGTATCCGGAACTTCACTCGACCGCGATATCGATTTAACTGAAAGCTGATAGCTGATAGCTGAAGGCTGTCGAACTGACAACCGACACTGATTTTGACGACACAACACATTTCGCGTCCTCGGCTCGCCTGCGAGATCAGCGCTGATCGCGTGGTGGCGGCACGTGCCGGCGAGGGCAACTCCAATCTGGAAGCGGCCACAACTGCTGCGCTGCCCGAAGGCTTGCTGACTCCGGGCTTGCAGCAGGCTAATGTCGCTGCCCGGGATGCATTGCTGCCCACCTTGCGTACTTTGTTGGCGGCGGTAGCAGGACGCTCGCGCGATATTTGCCTCATCATCCCCGATGCCACTACCCGGGTCCTGCTGCTCGATTTCGAAACCCTGCCCGAAAAGATGGAAGAGGCAGACGCCGTGGTGCGGTTCCGGCTAAAGAAGTCGTTGCCGTTCGAAGTGGAGCACGCCGCAGTATCGTTTGATCGGCAAGGCACGGCGGATCCGGTGCGTGCAATTGCGGCTGTAACGCCGCGCAGCATTCTCGACGAGTACGAGGCCTTGGTGCGTGATGCCGGTTACAACCCGGGATCGGTTCTGCCTTCGACCATCGCCGCGCTCGGCCTGGTGGATGCGTCCCGTCCGACCATGATCATCAAGGCGGAGCAGGGAACCACGACCTTTGTCATCGTGGATCAAGATGAGCTTCGGCTTTACCGCTCGCTGGACAGTGCCGGAACGGCGGTAACCGGCGAGTCGCTGCTGGACGACGTGAATACCTCGCTGGTGTATTTCGAAGATCGTTACGGAGTTGGAGTGGATCGCGTGCTGGTGGCGGGAGTGCAATCGCCGCAGGCTTTGCAGGAGGCGTTGAGCGCTACCTCCAATATTCGCGTGGAAGAGTTAGTGAGCAACAGCATGACCGGCGCGGCGGCGGGGAATGTGCCGCGATCCGCGCTGGCTGGAGTTGCGGGGGCGCTGGTACCCTGATGCGTCTCAACATCAATCTCGCCAGTCAGCCCTACGAAGCGGCACGGGAATTCGGCCGGCGCATGACCATGCTCATTGCGGGCCTGGGCATTGTCGCGCTACTGCTTGTGGGTTACATCGTGTATCAGCGGGCACACACCCGTTCCATCAACCGGCAACTGGCTCAGGTACAGCAGCAGATCGACGCTCTTAGTCATGAGGAGGCACAGGCGCGCGTCATCCTGAACAAGCCGGCGAACCGCGTAATCGCCGATCAAGCGGATTTTCTAAACGAGCTGTTCGCGCGCAAGGCGCTCTCCTGGACGCACATCTTTACCGAGATGGAAAAGATCATGCCGCCAAACCTGCACGTGGTTTCCATGAAGCCGGACTACAGCAAGACTAATGACCTGGTCGTGCACATGGTGGTGGCAACCGACTCGCGCGATCGCGCTGTCGAGCTGGTACGGCACATGGAGAACTCCAGCCATTTTCGTAATTCGCAGGTGGTGGCTGAAGCTGTGGTGACCAACACCAGCGACCAGTCTGCCGGGGGAGGCAATATTCAGTTCGACATTGCGGCTATCTACGTTCCCAATGCGCAGGACAATGACCAGGCTCCCGAAGCCGGCGCGAAAGTCAACTCCGGCGTGAAAGCCAACTCCGGTGCGAAAGCCAGATCTGAAGAGAAGAACAATCCGACGCCCACGGCTGCTCCCGTGAACAAAGCTTCGGCCGCGCCGGTGAATGTGGCCCCGCCGGGCCCGCACCCGGTCATGACCCCGAATAGCAGTCCCGAGTCGAATGCCAATGCAGCGCCGAATCGGCCTATGCCGCCGGGCCGCTCGAGGGAGCACTAATGGCCAGTATTCGCGAAACTCAAAAGAAATTGATGCCGCTGATCATCGCTCTCGCGGTACTTGATCTGGGGTGCATCGGGTACCTGGTTTCTCCGGCGGGACGGTCGCGCCAGGCGCGGCAACGGGAGTATCGCGCGCTACAGCAGCAACTCGCTGCCAAACAGCAGGAAGTCCTGCCTACGCGCGGCATGGATCACAAGCTGGTGAAGGCATCGGAGGACATCACCGGATTCTACGATCATCGTTTGCCGGCGGAGTATTCCTCGGTCTCGGAAGAACTGGGCAATGTTGCCACCGATACGGGCGTGCGTCTTTCGGGAATCAAGTATGAAGAGAAGCCGGCGCCGATCGAGGGCTTGCGCAAGCTGAACATTGAGATGGCGCTCTCCGGCGATTACTTGCAGGAAGTAAAGTTCATTAACGGGCTGGAGCGCGACAAGATGTTTTTCCTGATCGACGGCATCGTGCTGGGCGAACAGCAAGACAATGTGCGGCTCCAACTGAAGCTGGAGACGTATCTGCGTTCGGGGGCGGGTAAGTCGTGAAGCTGGGTACGGAGAACAAGAAGGAGACGCTGATCGCCGCCGGGCTGCTGGTGGTAGCTGCCGTGCTGGTGGTGCGCGCGTTCTCCGGCGGCGGGCAGGACAGTCCACCGCCAACTCCGGCGACGACAACTTCTGCCGCGAGTATTGCGGCTACGAAAGCTGGCGCAGGTAAGAAGGGCATGAAGTTGGTGGCTCATTCGCTTGATCCAACCCTGCGCTTCGATCTGCTGAAGTCGAGCGAAGACGTCACCTATCAAGGCACCGGCCGCAACATCTTCCGCTCGGAAGCGCCGCCACCCGACATCCCGAAGCCGGTGCAATCGGCATTGCAACAGCAGCAGGCGGCGCACACTCCGCCTCCACCGCCGCCGATTGACCTGAAGTTTTACGGTTATACCGGGCACAAAAACGGTCCAAAACGCATTTTCCTGCTGAAGGGCGAAGACATTTTCCTGGCTAAAGAGGGCGACATTGTCGATCGGCGCTACAAGATCATGCGCATCGGACCGACCTCTGTAGAAGTCCAGGACGTCCTGACGAACAATACCCAAACTATCCCGCTGAGTGCGGGTTAAAGCCATCAGCCGGCTGATTTGAAGAGCAGTATGCAACCCGTCTTCCCAACCAGGATCCTGCGAGTGCAGTCAGCGCGCCGCCAGCGCGACGGCGGCTACCTGCTGCTGGCCATCCTGCTGATGATGGCGATGATGATTATTGCGGCCACGGTTGTGGCGCCCAGAATCGTGCAGCAGATCAAGCGCGATCGCGAAGAGGAGATGATCCACCGCGGAACCGAGTACGCGCGCGCCATCAAAAAGTTTTACAAGAAGAATGGCCGCTATCCCTCGAGTTTGGACGACCTCGACAAGAACACGCAGATTCGCTACCTGCGCAAGCGCTACAAAGATCCGCTGACCAAGGATGGCAAGTGGAAGCTGTTGAACTATGGTGACATCCAGACGCTGTTGAATGCCAGCGCGCCCGGTACGCCTGCGGCTGCGCTGGGACAAGGTGGGGCCGCGACCACGGGCGGAACCTCCGGCTTCGGAAATAACTCCGGTTTCGGGAACAACTCTGCTTCCGGGAACAATTCTGCCTTTGGGAACAACTCGTCGGGTACGACGAATTTGAACTTTGGCGGTAATCAACAACAGCAGCAGCAACAGGTGCAGCAGCAGTTGCCTGGCGCCAACACCGGTGGTTTCTCCACGAACTCCGACCAGGGCAGCAATTCGGAAGGCGTGCCGGGCAATCCGGGCGTGAGCGCCGGTCAATCAGGAAGCGACCAGGGATTTGTCACCAGCAACACGCCGGCAAGCGGCAATCAGCAGAACGGCCAACCGGGCAGCAGCAACTCGCAGAGTTCGTCGCCCTTCGGACAAAATACTACCGGCAACAATCAGCAGTTCGGTGGAGGCGCGATCGTCGGCGTGGCCAGCCTGAGCAAAGATCCCACTATCCGCATTTACAACAAGAAGAAGACGTACGATCAGTGGCAGTTCATCTACAACCCCATCATGGACCAGGCGAACGTCCTGTTGCGCGGGCCGTACCAGCCGACAACCATTGGCGGCAACAACCAGATTGGAACGCCCGCCGGTCAATTGAACGGGCAGCAGAGTCCGAATGGCCAGTCGAACCCGTTCGGCCAATCGTCAGGTGGTTTCGGACAGTCGCAAAGTGGCTTTGGACAGCAGCAAACTACCCAGCCCCAGTCGGCGCCCTTGGGTCAAACCCAGCCGCAGCAGTAAATCAAATCAGTTTCTCCCGAGCTTGGTGACCGTGCAAAGCGGGAAGTCGAATTGTGCCTGAAGACGAGTTATAACCGGCAAAGAACCGGTTCGCGTTAGCTGGCTTTCGCGCTGGTAGGCATCAGCAGCGCTCCCAGGACGACCAGGGCGGTGCCGATCGCGAATCCAATACTGCCAATGAAGACGCCCACCGACCAGAACATGATGAAGGTCGCAATCGCAGGAATTGTGGCGCACAGAAGCAGGAGCCAACGCGCACGCGGAAGCTGGCTGATCCAGATGAGGATGGGGCAGAGCAGGATAAACTCCGCCGAGAACATGAACCACAGGCCTTCGAGCAGCTTCATAAGCCCGGGACTGACCTTGGCCGCCCGCGCCATCGGAATAATGACGGTGTAGCCATAGGCGTGCATGACGCCGCCAAGCAGCAGCAGCACGCTTCCAATGAAGATCAGCAGGCGGGCAGCTTTCATCGTTCACTCCGAAACGGCTCTCGCCATGGCCAACTTTGACTCTGTGGCGAACCGTTTCTGTAGCCTGCGCGCGAACGGGTATCCGATGCGCGACAAGAACTGATTGGGACGGGAAAAGGCGAGCAGATCGTACCATACCTCGTTCGAGTCGCTGTCCCACTCCACCAGGAATCGTTCTTCGCCGCTCTCGGCATGATCTTCCAGCGTTCCATAAGCAAATCCAAAACGCTTCAGAGGGCCGGCGTCCTCATCAACGACATAAACAACGCGGCATGCATTCAGCCAGTAACAATTCATATAACGAGCAACAACTGCGACATTCTCCCCGACTGCGATTGGAGCGGACGGCCAGCACAACTGAACCCATGGGATGTCGAACATCTTCCAGGTTCTGAGTGCCACTATTGCGCGATCCCACACCTGCGCTCCCATGCCCAGCTTTACACGGTTGTGATCGGACGTATAAAGAGGTGGGATTATCCCCGCCGTGGCGCCGACTTCCGAATACGTCAGTCGCAACTCTCGAGCGCTGGCAAGAAACCGCTGAATTGTGGTGCCTGAGGGACTTCTGAACAAGAGCACGGCTGAATAGTAACCCCCGCGACAATAGGAGTCACGCTTGCCAGGCCGAATTGGGAGGAAAAAGCAAAATGATCTTACCAGTAAGATTCATCAACAATCTTACCAATAAGATCATTTTGCAAAACGCCCAGAGAAACTCGGTAATCCGACCCTGCAATGCCAACCCTTTGGGCTGCCCCCTTCGGCTTACATGAAGCCACGAGTTGATTTGTATCAGGGCATGACTTCAGTCGTGCCGAATGATGCGCCCCTAAGGCTTCGGGCTTTAGCCCCTGCAAAAAGCTCCTTCAGGGACTAAAGCCCTGGTTTGTTCGGCAGTCTGCGGCACGACGAACACTCTGCGAAAAAAAAGACGGACGAGAATGCTTATGCCGCCGGCTGAAGCCGGCTCGGATCGATAAGTAAACGGCTTAGACGCTGGCCGGAAGGCCAGCTCTGCCCGAACAGAACAGAAGTGGGAGTTTTCAGCAGCCTATGAAGACGTGCCCTGATACAAGTCAATGTCGGAGCGATTCTACGGGGCTGAAGCCCTATCTCATTTATAGCAGCTTTGACGCGGCGCTTAAGCGTCGCGCTACCGAGTACGGATTTGTGCAACCTTCTCCGGAAAAAGCGAATGGCGAAAAGCAAACGGCTAAATGCCAAACGCAAGTGCCAAATGCCAACTGCTATGAGCTGACCCCGACCGGCTGGCCGTCTTTCGCCGCGTAGTGCGAGTCCACGTAGTCGTCGAGAATCTTGATGAACTCGGCCACGATGTGATCGCCCTTGAGCGTGAGCATCAGCCGCCCGTCGACGTACACCGGAGCTTTGGGCTCCTCAAACGTTCCCGGCAGCGAAATGCCGATGTTCGAGTGCTTGGATTCGCCGGGGCCATTGACCACGCAGCCCATGACGGCGACCTTCATCTCTTCCACGCCGGAGTAGCGCGTCTTCCAGACCGGCATCTGCTCGCGCAGGTAGCTTTGGATCTGTTCGGCCATCTCCTGGAAGAAGGTGCTGGTGGTGCGGCCGCAGCCGGGACAGGCGGTGACTTGCGGGGTGAAGCTGCGGATACCCATCGACTGCAGAATCTGCTGGCCGACCGTGACTTCTTCGGTGCGGTCGCCATTCGGCGCCGGCGTGAGCGAGACGCGAATGGTGTCGCCAATGCCTTCCTGGAGCACCACCGCCAAAGCCGCGGCGCTGCCGACAATGCCTTTCGATCCCATGCCGGCCTCGGTCAGCCCGAGATGCAGCGGATATTCGCAGCGCCGTGCCAGCTCGCGGTAAACGTCGATCAGGTCCTGCACGCCGCTGACTTTCGCGCTCAGGATAATCTGCTCCTTGCGCATGCCGTAGCTGACGGCGAGATCGGCGGAGCGCAGCGCGCTCTGCACCATGGCTTCCATCATCACGTCGCGGGCGTCTTTGGGCTCATCGAACTTCGAGTTCGCGTCCATCAGCCGCGTCAGCAGCTGCTGGTCGAGCGAGCCCCAGTTGACGCCGATGCGCACCGGCTTGTCGTTCTCGATGGCAACTTCGATCATGGTGCGGAAGTTGTCGTCATCCTTCTTGCCGATGGAGACGTTGCCGGGATTGATGCGGTACTTGGCCAGCGCCCGCGCGCACGCGGGATACTTCTTCAGCAGCAGGTGCCCGTTGTAGTGGAAGTCGCCGATGATGGGAACGCGGGTGCCGAGGCGGTCCAGCCCCTCGACGATGTGCGGTACGGCTTGCGCGGCGGCATCGTTGTTAACGGTGACGCGAACCAGCTCGGAGCCGGCGCGGGCCAGGGCGAGACACTGGCGAATGGTGCCGTCGATGTCGGCAGTGTCGGTATTGGTCATCGACTGCACCACAATTGGTGCATCGCTGCCGACGCGCACTCCGCCTACAACCGCGGTATAAGTCTTCCTGCGTTGAATTTGGGCCATACGGAGGTCTAGCAAAAGTTTATCACGGTGGGAACGAGGAATCGTGAAGTCCGGATTGATGCCTCAACTTGGAAAACGCTCCGCACAAGCCAAAATCGGGCTTGTATGGGGCACCCGGTGAAATAAATTGAAACCCAAGTTGTTGAAATACGGAACCCTTAGTGAGAACGTGACATCTGATTACATACTGCGTCCATATAGCAGTGGACTTGGCGTTCCCGAGCGTACGACAATAGTAATAACCTTGGCAACAAAGATTGCCGATCAGGGTTTATAAAGGCTCGAAGGGCTCCCCGGCCGAAGTGTCTCTCGCTTGGGCCAAAGCTCCAAAGGGTGTACATCATGCGTTCTGCATCCCGTTTATTTTGTGCCTGCGCTCTGGCGCTTATGTTGGCGCCGCTGGGCATCGCCCAGAGCCAGGGCTCGTCCACTCAGGGGTCGAGCACAGCGAACGCGTCGAGCCAGCCGTCCTCAGGCTCATCGGGCCAGGATACTTCTGCCCAGAGCTCCGGCAATGATGGGCAGTACTTGCCTGACAAGCCGGAGAAGAATGCACCGCCGAAGAACACGCTGGACAACATCGACGCGATTGGCAATCGTAATGTCGGCTGCAATAAAGGCTTTGGCAACTGGTACTCGCTGGACAAGCAGGTGGCCATGGGCCACCAGTACGCGCAGCAGGTGGAGCACGGCGCGAAGATGGTGACGGACCCGGTGGTCACCGAGTACATCAACCGCATCGGTCAGAACCTGGTGCGGAACTCGGATGCGAAGGTGCCATTCACCATCAAGGTGATCGATACAGACGAGGTCAATGCCTTCGCCCTGCCCGGAGGGTTCTTCTACGTGAATTCAGGACTGATCCTGGCAGCCGACAATGAAGCAGAGCTGGCAGGTGTGATGGCGCACGAGATCGGCCACGTAGCCGCCTGTCACGTGGCCCGCGAGCAGACCCGGGGAAACATCGTTAATCTAGCCAGCATTCCGCTGATCTTTGTGCCCGGTGGCTGGGCTGTTTACGAAGGAACACAAGCCGCGCTGGGTATCGGTGTGCCGCTGACCTTCATGAAGTTCTCGCGCACCTTCGAGGCGGAAGCCGACTTCCTGGGAATGGAATACATGTACAAGGCGGGATACGATCCGCAATCGTTCATCTCATTCTTCGAGAAGATCGAAGCCCAGGAAAAGAAGAAGCCCGGAACTCTGGCCAAGGCATTTGCCTCTCATCCTATGACGCCGGACCGGGTTGCCGCGGCGCAGAACGAAATGCGGACTGTGCTGCCTCCGCGCGACGAGTACATCGTGAACACTTCGGAATTCGATCAGGTTAAGGGGCGGCTGGCTTCGCTCGAGAACCGGCACAAGGTGCAGAACGATAAGGACAACAAAGATCGTCCAACCTTGCGGCGCGCTACGGCCGACAGCCCCTCGTCGGGTAGCGGCAGCGGGAACGGTTCTTCGGGCAACGGACAATCCGATGACGATCGTCCGACCCTGAAGCGCAGTGACGGATCTGATTCGCAGTCATTCAATTAATTCGAGACCCAGTTTGGAAAAGAGGCTCCCAAGGAAGCGGGAGCCTTCTTGCATTGTGGTTGTCGCCGCTCCGCGGCTCAATTATCTTCCCCACTCCACCGCGGGCTCACGCCCACGGCTAACACAAATGCCGCCGCTGCGCGGCTGGATTGAACCGGTTCCACGCTTGATCTCGCCTAAGAGTTGGCCAACGGGCAACAAAAAGGGCGCTCGCGGCGCCCCGTGTATTTCGTCGGAAGGTGAAATCGAACTTATGGCAGGCGTTGCGCCAGGCCAGGCAGAGCCTTCATCAAGTCGTTGTAGATGACCACCACCGCAAACAGCACCAAAAAGACAAATGCGGTCTGGTAAATGCGTTCCTTGATCCGCATGCTGATGTCGCGCCGCATGATGGCTTCGATAATCAGCAGCATGATCACGCCGCCATCGAGAATCGGAATCGGCAGCAGGTTGATGATGCCGAGATTCAAGCTGATCATGGCCATCAGCCCGAGCAGCGGAGTCCAGCCTGGCTGCCGGGCCGCGTCGCCTGACGCGCGCGCGATACCGATCGGGTCCGTCGAACTGCTTGATCGAGGCCTTGCGCTCCACCATCTTGTGCAGCAGGTCGATCATCAGCAGCGAGTACCGCTTGTTCTCCTGGAGCGACTGATTCAGCGCCTTGGCGAACGGAAGTTTCTCCACGCGCATCGGGCCGGAGATGAGGAAGCCCAGCCGATAGCCCTTCTGCCCGTTCTCGTCCGTTTGCACCGGAGTCATCGTGAGGTTGATCGGATTGCCGTTGCGGATCACGGTGACCACAACCGGCTTGTCGCCGTTCTGCTGGAGATAATGGATGAGCGAGAAGACCGACCGCATGGGCTGCCCATTGACTGCGGCGATCTCATCGTTCAGATGCACTCCGGCTTTGATGGCCGGCATGTTCGGCTCCAGCTCAGTCACGGTGACCGGCTGATCCGGCTGCCAGCCTACGCTGCCGTATTCATCCGAGCCTTCCGACTGCGGCTGAATCTGCTTTTGCAGGATGTCCTTGCCGCGCTGGATGGCGATGTCGATGGGCTGCTTGGGGCTGATCATCACCTTGAGAATTACGTCTTCCCAGGTCGGATTCTGTTCGCCGTCGATACGGACGATGCGGTCGCCCTGCTCGATGCCGGCTTTGGCGGCAGGAGAGTTGTCCAGCACCCAGCCCACCACGGCGGGCTGGTCGAAGAACTGCGGCCGCTCGTAGTGCACCATGAACACGCGCGGTCAGCAAGGCGATCGCCAGCAGCATGTTCATCGCCGGTCCGGCAATGGCGATCACGAAGCGCTGCCAGCGCGGATGCGACATGAATTCATCGGGCGCGCCGCTGCGCGATTCCAGCGGATTCTCGCCCGCCATCTTGACGTAGCCGCCCAGGGGCAGAGCACTGAGGCGGTAATCGGTCTCGCCCCGGCGGAATCCCGCCAGGCGCTTGCCAAAGCCGATGGAGAAAACATCGACGCGAACACCAAAAAACTTGGCGGCGGCATAATGACCGAACTCATGCACCAGAATCATGATGCCGAGCACGACGGCCATCGAAACCACCGCAATGAAAAACGATTCCATATACCTCTTTTACTTCGGGGAGTTCGCTTAGTGTCGAATCGCGGAGTCGCAGCTTTTTGTGGGCCGAGCTTTTCCACCCGCCTCGCGCCCGCAGGCGCGCATCTGCATCCAGTTCCAGCACGTCCTTTATAGATTCCGGGACACGGGCTGGCGTTTCATCCACCACTGCCTTTATTGTAGCCGGAATGTCCAGGAAGCCAATAGTACCTTCGAGGAAGGCCGCGACCGCGACCTCATCGGCCGCGTTCAGAGCAATCGTCTTAGCACCTCCCGCTTCGACTGCCTGGTAAGCCAAACGTAAGCAGGGAAATTTATCGAAGGTCCGGCGGCTCAAAGTCGAGCCGGCGCAGCTCCTGGACCGGAAAACGCAGGTCCGAGGCGATGCGATCGGGATACGTCAGCGCGTATAGGATTGGCAGCCGCATATCAGTTACGGAGAGTTGAGCAAGCAGGCTGCCATCCACGAACTCGACCATCGAATGTATGGTGCTTTGGGGATGAACCAGCACGCTGATCTGGTCAGGCGGCATATCGAAGAGACGACAAGCTTCGATCACCTCGAAGCCTTTGTTCATCAGGGTCGCCGAATCTATGGTTATCCGTTTTCCCATCTTCCAGGTGGGATGATTCAGCGCCTGCTCGACTGTGATATTCGGGAACTCGCTGGCCGGGGTGTGCAGGAACGGTCCGCCGGAGGCGGTCAGCCAGACGCGATGGACTTCCTGGCGGCGGCCACCGCGCATGCACTGGTGGATGGCGTTGTGCTCGCTATCGATGGGCAGCAGCGGCTTGCCTTGGCGGCGAACCTCGGCGGTAATGAGATCGCCCGCCGCGACCAGGCATTCCTTGTTGGCCAGGCCGATGGTCTTGCCGGCTTTGACGGCTTCGTAGGTGGCTTCCAGTCCGGCAACTCCGACGATGGCACTGACCACGAAATCGGCGTCGGGATGGGTGGCTACTTTGACCGTGCCGGAGGAGCCATGCAGGACCTCGACATCGCCGCTGAAGCCGATGCTCTTCAGCTTCTCGAACAACTGGTCGGCGGCGTTGGCGGTTGCGACAGAGAGGATCTCCGGACGCCAGCGGCGTGCCTGCTCGAAAGCCAGCTCGACATTGTTGCCGGCCGCCATCGAAACGACGGAGAAGCGATCAGGAAATGTCTCGACGATGTTGAGTGTGCTTTTGCCGATGGAGCCGGTGGAACCGAGAATGGCGATGCGTTTCATGAAGGTTGCACTAAGTATTTCATGAATGGGTGCGGGAAGTGCAGAGGCGCGCACTTGGAAAGGGTAGGATAGATTCGCGGTGTGGGTTCGTCGTCTCCCACCCTAGCCAAAGGAAGGCTAGGAGTGGGCACCCGGTGCTCTTTTCTTCCATCTCTCCGCTCTGATTGTCAGATATCGCAACTTGCTGAAACCCAGTAAAATCCAACCTTAGTCCACATGGCGGGCTCAGGATCGCAGGAGTACCCGCGGGCAAGCTCGTGTCATACTGACCGGAGCGAAGCGCCCGGCAAAGCTGTGTCATCCCGACCGGAGCGAAGCGGAGTGGAGGGACCTGCTGTTCCGCTTTATCGTCGTGTCGCACGCAATTCGAAATTTCTGCCAAGCGCAAAATCGGAGCCCGAAGGGCGGCACAATCGTAGCCCAGCATGCAGCCGCAGGCGGAATGCTGGGTACAGATCAGACGAACCCGTGCCGTAGGCACGGCAGCTTCGAGCCTCGCTGCCATAGGCGACGAGCAAATCGCAACTCACACGTCGGAGTCGATACTTCCGGCGACTTAGTCCGTAAGGAGGATACGAGAAGTACCGGCTCATTCCTGCTAGGTAGAAAATCAATCCAACCGGCAGCGCAAACAGAAGGGCATCGATGCGGTCGAGCACGCCGCCGTGTCCTGGCAGCAACGTTCCGGAATCCTTCACGCCCGCGCCGCGCTTCAGCGCCGACTCCACCAGGTCTCCGAGTTGCGCGGCCACGTTGACGCAGATCGCGAATAGAGCGACGAACCAAACCGGTGCGAGGATAAGCGGCTGCGTGGCGGGTATCGGGCTGCCAAACCAGTACGTGCGGCCCGTCAAGAGATGCGCGCTGCGCAACCCGCTGGCGATGGGGTTGATGTAGTGAAACAGCAGCAATCCCACAATCACTGCTCCCACAACCGATGCGACCGCTCCTTCCCACGTCTTGCCAGGGCTGATGCGCGGAGCGAGTTTGTGTTTGCCGATTGCACGGCCAACGTAATAGGCAGCGATATCGCCACACCAGACCAGGAGCATCAGGTAGAGCAGATAGAGAGAGCCGATCCAAGTCGCTCGGAACAGTGGGATCAAAACCAAAGTGAATCCGACATAAGGCAACGCCATAAAAGATACGGCTGAATCGCCCAATGATTTGGAGAGCTCGTGTTGCAGAGCCGCGAGCAAGAGAAATAAAGGAACCAAGAGAACGAAAATTGGCAACACCCAGAACAACACGGCTGGAATTAGATCGGAGCTTCCAGCCGCTCGAGGCGCATCTACCGTTCCCGCTATTGCGACCCCAACCGAAATCGTGAAAAACAGCACGACAAACACATAACCGAGACCCCGCATCGGCCTGTACCCGTCGCCTCCGCAATATCGAAGTACTCCTTCGCCGCCAGCAGCGCCACGCCCAGCACCAGCAGCGCGAACAGCCACAGCGGCGCCCGGAAGAGCGCAATCACAACTATGGGAACCAGGATGACCGCGGTGAGAACGCGCTTCACGCAGAGTGTCCGTTGTCGCTGATCAGGCCGCCGAAGCGTCGCTCGCGCTTCTGGAAAGCCTCGATGGCTTCCAGCAGCTGGGTGCCGCGGAAGTCAGGCCACAGCGTTTCGGTAACGTAGATCTCGGCGTAAGCGACCTGCCACAAGAGGAAGTTGCTGAGCCGCATCTCGCCGCTGGTGCGGATGACCAGATCGAGTTCGGGCAGGCCTTCGGTGTAGAGATGGCGCGCGATGGATCGCTCGTCGATCTTCAGGTGCTCGATGCCGCCGTTGCGCGAAGCTTCACGCACCAGCGAGTTGAAGCAATCGACCAGTTCGGTGCGCGAGCCATAGTTGAGCGCCAGGGTCAGCACCATGCCGGTATTGCGCTCGGTCATTTCGCGCGCCCAGGCCATACGCTCCTGCACTTCCTGGGGAAGCTCCTGCTGCCGGCCGATGTATTGCAGCCGGATATTGTTTTCCATCAGCGTGGGCAGCTCCATCTTCAGGTAGCGGCGCAGCAAATTCATCAGGAAATGATACTTCGGTCTTGGGGCGCTTCCAGTTTTCGGCGGAGAAGGAATACAGCGTCAGGGCTGGGATGTGCAGGCGCGCGGCGGTTTCGACGGTAGAGCGCACGGCAGCCACACCTGAGCGATGTCCCGCGATACGGGGCAGGTGGCGGCGTTTGGCCCAACGGCCGTTACCGTCCATGATGATGGCGATGTGGTGGGGCAGCCGCTCTGGATCGAGGCGGGCGATAAATCTCAGCCTCTTTGCGGTTCAGCCCAGCGGGCACTTGTGCGCGCAAAGCGTACCTCTAACCATCCTTGAAAGTAGCACACAGCAAAGGGGGTTGCAATGAAAGCTGAAGCAGCTTTCCTAGGTTGGGAACGGAACAGCGAAATCGCGGGTGGTTGTGGGCGATATAATGATGTACCAGGAAATGAACTGCCTTCGCTACCGGAACATGTTCGCGAATTTGGCGTACCTGGCCGTAATCTCGGTCATAGACTTTCGGCCATTTTTGTTCGGTGCTGCCCTAAAGGTGTTTGCCTGCCTGGTGCTTTCATACCTGCTGCTGTTTGCTCTCCTTAACTCCGCAAATCTAGAAAAAATTGTCGCCAGTTGTCTCCGTGCTCTTCCCGTTCGCTGTTTCGCACCGCCCGTTCTCCGCCGGTGGCGTGATGCTCTTCAAAGATTCGCCCGCATTGGACGCCCCAAGCTTTCCGTCTCTATTTCAGCGCCCGCCACCGATGCTCTCCTCGTTCTAGACATTGTCGATCGGACTTCGCCGGTATGTCTTCACGGCGGAGGACTGTTCGTTTGTCATTTCTTTTCGAACCAGGTGTGCCTTGAGGAGAGAACCAGCGATGGCGTTCATGGGGGCAGATCCGATCCCGAACAGTGGGACAATACCGATTGATGCCGTCTATGACTTGCATAAGCGGGAGTATTTGAGCCGGCTACAAACGTACAAGCAAGGGTTGGAGCGGGTGATGGGACGCATCGGCGGTTGTGGATCGGCTTCATTGCTGCCCTTACTGGGGGCTGTCGCCCTCGGTATCGCTTCGCTCTTGCTGAACTTCATCCCGGCCATTTGGCTAGTGCTGCCCATAGTTATGGGTGTTTATATTTTCCGAGCACTCGCGGAAAATGACAGCGCATATTGCCGCACGGTGCAGGTCGTACGCTTTTACGAATGGGGTGTTTCGCGCATCCGCAACCAGTGGCAAGGCAACGGAGAAAGCGGCAGCGCATTTCTTCTAGACGAGCACCTCTATGCCGGAGACTTGGACTTGTTCGGCACGGGTTCGATGTTCGAATTGCTTTGCACCGCTCGGACGGGAGCGGCGAAAACCACCCTGGCGAAGTGGTTGCTAAGTGCAGCGAACGCAGAGCAAATCGTCGAGCGCCAACAAGCGATTGCCGAACTTCGTGACCAACTTGATTTACGGGAGCAGTGGGCTTCGGTCGGGAAGAAGCCTGCCGTACATCACATCAGCGGTTCGGTACTTCGTGATTGGAGCGATGCCGAGAGGGTTCTGTTTCTCGAGCTTCGTGCAGAGGCTCACGATTCTGCTGCCAATCTGCCTCGCTAGTTCGGCGACCCTCGGCTTGGCCGTGTCCTCGGGGAACCTGGCCGTGGGTCACGGGGACGCTGCTGGGATTGCAGGCACTGATTGCGGCCTTGCTACTAAGGAAAACGCGCCAAGTGTCGCAGAATGTCACCCTGCCGGCATTTGAACTCTCCTTGCTGTCGCCGCTTCTGAAACTGCTCCGGCAACAACGGTTTGACTGCCCATTGCTGAAGTCTCTACAAGGCACGTTGTCCCCGGCGAACGTTGGGCCTTGGCAGCCGATCGACCGGTTGATTTGGTGGGTACGGCTGTTGGAACTCCGACGGAGTGAGTACTTCGCGGCCGTGTGCGCGCTTCTTCTCTGGGGTACGAATCTGTCGATGGTTGTGGAGCACTGGCGGCAGCAACATAGGCGAGCCTTGAACGGTTGGCTGGAATCGATCGGGCAATTTGAAGCGCTACTTTGTCTCGCTCGCTATTATTACGAGAATCCAGATTACTCGTTTCCGACCATAGAACCGCAGTCCTATCCGCTATTTCACGCTGTTTCCCTTGGCGATCCTCTGCTCATTGCCGGCTTTGCGTTCGTTGCGATCTTCACCTCGATTCTGAAGCGACACAACTCATCATGGTGAGTGGATCCAATATGTCGGGCAAAAGCACTTTACTGCGGGCCATCGGTTTAAACACAGTTCTGGCACTAGCCGGCGGTCCGGTGTGCGCTGCTCAACTGCACATCTCCCGGTTGCAGATTGGTTGTTCGATGACGACACAAGACTCTCTGATGCAAGGGAAGTCGAAATTTCAGGCGGAGGTCGAGCGACTCAGAGCAGTGCTGGCCTTGGCGTCCAGTGGCGACCTCCTTTTTCTGTTGGACGAGATGCTGGGAGGAACGAACTCCGCCGACCGACTTGCCGGAGCAAGCGCGATCCTTGAGCGACTCATAGGCGTCGGAGCAATCGGGCTGATAACGACCCACGACCTAGCGCTTACCCGCATCGTTTCGGGCCTCGGGGGCCGGGCAATCAATTCGGACTTCGCAGGGACGCACTACATAGATGGCGAGATGCAATTCGATTACCAGATGCGCCCTGGGATCTTGGCTCGGACCGATGGCGACTGAACGTAATGCGTCCGGCGCTGGGTAAGCTGTTGCCACCGCCCATAAGTAAAAGGGGCGCGGTGGAGTTGAACAGCCCCAGCACCTTGCGCACGAGATCCGACGAGCCGCCATGCCCTCCCGCATGAACGGATCCGTGGCTGGACTAAGAACAGAGACTTGCCGATTTCTTAGGCCTGTGCGCCGCGGATGCAGAACCATGTCCTTCACTTGCGTGAGCACGCTCGACAGCTGCATGGCGTTTAACTTGGAGGTGAACTCGACCAGTTCGGCAAGGAACGGATCGGCCATCAGCTCCGTGATCTCCTCTTCGCGGGAAGGCGCGCAACCCACCAGCAGGTCAGGCACGGTCACTTCCAGCGCCGCGGCCAGCCGGGCCAGCGAAGACAACGTGGGAATAGCTTTCTCGTTCTCAATTTTCGAGACGTAGGTGCGCGGCACTCCCATGCGCAAGGCGAGTTGGCGCTGGCTTAAGCCGCCGCGCTGCCTCAGGCTGCGGATGGCTTTGGCGACCTGGATTTCTGGAGCGACTGGAAGGTTCCGCTTCCACCACGGGCATCTGCTGCGTAAGGATAGGCTCGGGCTCGTCCTCATCCAGAGACGTGCGGCACCGGCGGCAAAGATTGTTGACGGTTTTGAACTGGACGAGATGGCAATGGTCGCATCTCACCACGTCCCGGGCATCCACGGGTGCGAGAGTTGTAGCCATGCAGGTTGCAGAGTGCCAGAGCGGGCACATCAACAGCTTACGGGTACTTTGGGGCATAGCTCTGCTAGAGTCAAGTACATTGTCGGGTGAAACCCTGGTAAGTTGTGGAAATCCCGGTGCCGCTCCCAAGGTAGGCGGAAGAAACCCGGCAAAATTCAGGAGAAACACGGAATGAAGCGTGAAGCCGCGTGGTGTTTACTAACTGAGTTCACCCAATCAGAAAGTTTGCGGAAGCATGCGTTGGCGGTGGAGGCCTGCGTGCGCTCCGATGCGCACAAGTTCGGCGAAGACGAGGAAAAGTGGGCCGTGGTAGGGTTGATCCACGACTTCGATTACGAAAATACCCCAACGCTCCCGACCACCCCTTGAAGGGGAGCGAAATCCTCAAACAGAGGGGGGTCTCCGAGGAGGTGCGCCGCGACTCCCTGGGCCACGCCGATTACAGCGGCGTGCCCCGCGACACGCTTTTGGCCAAAGTGCTCTTTGCCTGTGACGAGGTGGCCGGATTCATTACGGCGTGCTCGTTGGTGCGGGCCGGACCGGATTGCCAGCCTGGAAGCCAAGTCGGTGCGAAAGAGGATGAAGGACAAAGCCTTTGCGCGCTCGGTCGGCCGCCAGGACATCGTGAAGGGCGCCGCCGACCTGGGCGTCGATCTGGACGAGCACATCGGGTTTTGCATTGAGGCGATGAAGGGCGTGGCGAAGGAACTGGGGCTGGAAGGGAAGTAGGAAAGCCGCTTTTCGCTTTTCGCTTTTCGCTTTTCGCTTTTCGCTTTTCGCTTTTCGCTTTTCGCTTTTCGCTTTTCGCTTTTCGCTTTTCGCTTTTCGCTTTTCGCTTTTCGCTTTTGAGTAATGGCCTTCGCGGAAGGTTGCATCAGAATGATCGGTTACGCCAAAGCATTCTCCTTCTAGCCTGTCGTCCCGAGCGAAGCCGAGGGATCTGCGGCTCCTCCCGGAGTGAGACCCGTAAGTCGAAACGCAGATCCTTCGGCTGCGCGTCCGCCCGCCCCGCGCGGCGCGGGTCCGAAAATCCAGGCGGACGCTTCGCTCAGGATGACAACGCCTTGAGACGTACCGCTCGGAGCGGCAACGCCATAAGACCTGCACTCGGCTGCCAAGAAACTTCACGGGAAGCTGAACCGGCCTTAGCCCGCATTGCCTTGCCGACAGCAAGGATCGGGGAGCGTGGCGAAAAGCGAATAGCGAAAATCGAAGAGCGAATAGCGAAATGCAAAAAGGCGGCCCGTTGCGGCAGGCCGCCTCAATTGGAGTTTCTGATCCCTGAATCAGAAATCCCCAAAGCTGATTGACATGACTTACTGGGCTGTGGCGGTGGCAGCTCCTGCTTCCGACAACTTCTGCACATGGTTCTGGATACGGGTCAGCTGCTGCTGGCGCAACTGATCGGCCTTCGCCTTCTGATCGGCAGTCAGTATCGTGTTATAGATCTGGCTGTGGAGGGAGGCCTTCTGCACGATCATCTGCGACATGAGTTGTGCCTGCTGGTTAGCCAGCGCCTGCACTTTGGCCTGATCGAACGCCCGCCGGTGGTGGCCGTGATCATGGCTTCCCGATTTGCGCCATCTGGAGCATCAGCGGGCGCATGGTCGTGCGCTGGGACTGCATGAGGGTTTTAATCTGCGCCTTCTGCGCATCGGTCAGGTTCAATTCCCTGGCCAGGTAGCCCATGTGGCCGTGGCGATGTCCGCTCCACGCGGTTGCGGGGGAGCTTTCGTCGGTCTGCTGCGCAAACGAGAGCATCGCGGTTCCGCAAAGCATAATCGCCAGCAACGCAACGGCAACGCCCAAAACTTGGTCTTCATTTTGTGTTTCTCCTTCTCGACAGTTCGTCTGTCACAGATTGAAACCCCGGTTTCGGGGAAGTTACGGTTAAGTCTGGTAACGCGAACGTAAACTTTTGTGAAAAAGCGGGCGCAGTTTGTCTCCAATGAAACCTACTCGCCTGCTCTTACATAATTGCCCTTCGGAGAAGAGAAAGTTCCGGAGAATTATGGGCTCGGGTCGCGCCGGTCCTCAGGCCAGCGTTTCAGTCTTTGTGTATATTGACCCAAGCCGGCTTTACCTCATGGCATATGTGCCCTATTCCGCTGCTCGCAGGCCGTTTCAGTCGCGCCGAATCATGCAAAACAAAGCTCAAGGCTTAGTCGCGGTGGCCGTAATGAAGGGTAGGGGGAGGTTTGGGTGAGGCTGGACTTCGCCGGGGATGAAGCCTGGAATTTGTTCCTGGTCTACCGCACGACCAAGGTCGTACCCTGATACAAATCAAAGCTAACATTCATGTCCAAAAACAAAACGCCACGGCGAACCGTGGCGCTGTTAGATGTAACCGACTGCATCGATCAACGGACGGGAGTCATGGCCTCGTTCCGGGCTCCGTCCTTGGCACGGTCACTGGCGCGTTCGGCTTCCCCAACCTCGTCGAGTTGCAGGTGCTTGGTTTCGGGAGAGTACAGCAGGCTGACGAACGTCATGATCGCTCCGATGGTTAATACCACCGCCGGAGAAAGCCATGTGTCCTGGCCTTCAATGGAGTGGATGAACGGAATCTTATGCGCCCAGGGTACATAGAGCGGGAACCATGCTCCAAGAATTGCGCCGGCCGAGTAGCCGAAGCCCACCAGCCGCGCGCCGCTTGGTGGGAAAACGCTCACATAAGTACGCCGGAACTACGCCCCAAGCCAGCTTCAGCATGCCGGCCATGCACGTCCCGAGGATGGCCTCTTGATGTTGCGCTGAAGCGCTGCGTGATAAAGCACGTAGTAAACCGGGACACCGAAGACGATAAGAAAGACGCAGTACCACTGGGTCAGGATCTTGCGCCCGGTCTTATCCGATATCCAGCCGTAAAAGTTGTACCCCAGGAAAGACAAGAAAAACGTAAATCCATAGATCAGACTATAGGTTGTGGTGTTAAAACCAGGCGCTGTCCAAGGTAAGGATCTTGGGTAGGAATCCATAGACTGAGTAGTCGGTAAGAAACAGACCGGTCATGAAGACAAAGACTTGCAGGAAATCGAAAACTTGGGGTGCCTTGAACAAGCTGAAGAAGGGAGCCTTCTCAATCTTTCCTTCGGCCTTAGTTTTCTCGAATTCGGGCGACTCCTGAAGGTTACCGCGAATATAGAGAGCCAGGAAAACCGGAATGACGCCGGTCATGAAAGCAATACGCCAGCCATACTGAGCCAGCACAGCTTTGGTAGTGAAGTAAGAAATGCTTGCGAACACCAGCGATGCCAGCACGTAACCAGGGGAAATCCCAACTGAATAAAGCCGCTAACCGCTCCGCGGCGGCCTTGTGGGGCATACTCGATGGCGAAGGTGTGTCCTACCGCATATTCCCCGCCGAAGAAGCAGCCCATGAAGAACCGCAACAGGCAATAAAGAACGTATGCGCTCACGCCAACCTGGGCGTAGGAGGAAGGAATGCGGACAGAACCGACATCACGCCGACGCCGCCGATGGTAAAGATCAAAAGGAACCGGCGGCCGATTTTGTCAGCATAACCTCCAAAGAACGCTGAACCCACCGGCCGGGCGGCCATGGTGATGGAGTATCCCAGCACCACCGCCAGGTATTGCCAAAGGAGACTGCCTTTGGGGGAAGTGAAGATCTTGCCCAGGATGGGAGCCATGACGATGACCATTGCCATGTCATAGGCGTCCAGCATGAAGCCCAGGAATTGGGACGTCATGGCCATCTTCGTTTGCTAAGAAAAGTGTTGCTGCTCCGGCATTGAGAACTCCTCGAAGAGAATGGGCCGCGATGGAGCCTAGTGTTAGCACAAACGGCAATCAGAACTTGGCGACGCCGGTCACAATTCGATGTGATGACACACGGCAAAGGCCGTTCTGAGCGAAGATGCGGTTATCAGCCTAGAGATAAAAGGTAGCTGCGCGTAGGCCACAGATTCAAGAGTCAATTACACCTGGTCCCACATAAGTTGTAGTTCTAATCGGAAACTTTCCTAAAGTATTCGAGTTAGGGCGTAACCCTTTATTTACAGGCCCAGATGGTAGCTCCTTCCAGAAATATCACCAGAAATTGTGCGGTAACTCACAATCGGACGTGAGCTACGTCCGCCAGCCTCTTCCTGATTCTCCCTTAGAGTCACGCCCGAGGCCAATTCACGGATGGAGCCCCATGACGTGGGCCCAGCGGCAGGCAATCCATCTGAATGGCACTAACTCCTGGAGGCGAAGATGCGAAAGTCTTTGCGTAACCCGGCACTAGTTTTAGTTGCTATCGCATGTCTTCTGGTGCCGATTCTACTCACGGCAGCGGACTCGAATGCGAACACAGCAGAGCCCACGAGCGCGGCAGTGGCTGCGCCAACACCCGGCGGAGCCATATTGGCCCCGCTCTTAATCCAAGTCTGGTCCATATGTAAAAAAGGGCATCCTGACCAGCACGGAAGCTAACAGCTTGCGGAGCACTTCCGGCACAGCAGGCATGCAGCAATTACTTCTTTTGCTTAAGGCAAAAGGTGTTGTAAATGACTCGGAGGTAGCGGAGTTGAAGACGGCTGCCGATGCCGAGGCCAGCCATGCAGTCATCGACGCCGAGTCGGACTCTATGCAGAGCGCGAGTCTCACTTCGCAGTCAACCCAACCGAAGCCTCCGGCTCCGACTGGACCAACCGTAATTCCGGCCATCGCTCCGGTACGAGTGCTCTCCCTGGACCCCCCGGCAAAGGACAACCTGGCTGGTGGTTTAGGCTCCGGTCGGGTGCTCGCCTGATGCCTTACGGCTTCATCAAGGCTACCGAGGCGTATGACTCACTCGATCCAACGGGCGATGATTTTCCGCGTCCAGGATTCACCGCCGCCGACACGGGTCCGAACAAGAATCCCGAATGGCACATGAAGGCGCGTTCTTCGCGCATCGGTACGAAGTTCGAATGGCCTGACATTTCCAAGAACATCACGGTGACAGGCCAGATCGAAGCCGACTTCGAAGGCAACTTCAGCCGCGCCGACAACCGCAACGTCTCCAGCATCCGCAGCAATGCTTTCCAATTGCGTCTGGCTTACGGACGCATTGACTGGGCAAAAAACCCGAACACCGACATCTTCTTTGAAGCCGGACAAGACTGGACCATCTTCGGTTCCAGCGCTTTGATGAACTTGTTTGAGACAACGTTCTACGGCGCTTATTGGGGCAACGTGTACGAGCGCTCGCCGCAGATGCGGTTAGGGTTGGTACAGAAGCTGGGCGGATCGCGTGACTGGAAACTCTCGCCTGAGTTTGCCATCATGATGCCGTCGGAAGGCGACCTGCCGGCCGATAGCACGACCTGCACCATCACGGCCTTAGATAAAGCCACCACCTGTACCGTAGTCGATGGCACAGGGAATCAGTTGGGCTACGGCGAGCGGCAAGGCGCTGACTCAGCCAAACCCGAGTTGGAATCGCGCGTGGTCTTGCAGTTCCAACTGGATAAGGCTCCGGGCGTAGTTCCGGCGCAGATCCTGTGGAGCGGCTTCTACTCTGGCCGCCAGGCTACCATCCTGGCTTCGGCTGTACCGGCTGCCTATAAGGCGGACTTTCCGGACGGCGCCAACATCAACAGCAACGGCTACGGCAATCAGATCGCAATTTCACTTCCCACTCGCTGGGCGACGCTGGTCGCCAGCGGCTACATGGGATCTGACTTGCGATTCTTCTTCGGTGGCCAGACCCTGTCCTACTACAACCAGTCGCACGGGTTGACCAATACCGCTACCGGCTTCTCGGTTGACAACAATCCCGCCGTATTCGGAACCAACGCCGCTGGAGTAGCCACGGTGGCTCCGCAATTGCCGGCTCGTGGTTACGGCGGATTCGTGCAGCTAGGATTCCCCATCTCGCGCTGGTTTAACGCCGAGCCAAAGGGCAGAAATGCCGGCTGGCAGGCTTATGTTGAATACGGCCTGGATGCGGCGAATGCCAATGACTTCTATATCGCGAAGGACATTGGCGCCGACGGCGCTGGCCCGATCAAGAGCAATCTGAAGGCTGTCACTGTCTTCTACAAGATGAACCCATGGGTACAGTTTGGCTTCGAGGAAAGCAACTATACAAGCTACGCTGTTCCGGCCGACACCGGCCTTTGCACCACCAAGGTCGCCGGCAAACCCACTTGCACTTCCACCGACTGGCGCTCCGAGTTTGGACCTGTCTTCACCTTCTAAGACTCGAAACGTCGTAACTCTTAGGGGCGGCCCGCGCAAGCGAGTCGCCCGTTTTCCTGCCGGCCGAAGCATGAGCAATTTTCTGCTAAAGCTGACACACTCGTTGACTGGCGAATATGGCGCTCCTAAGATGAGCAGCGTAGGCATCGCGAGGAGACCCATCAGTGCGCAAAGCTATCCTGTTGTTCACCGTATTTATTTTTGCTCTCTGCCTTCAGGCGCAGTCGTCCAGTTCTTCGTCAGGCAAGAATTCCGATCTCACCACATTACAAGGCTGCCTGAGTACCTATCTGGACCACTACCTTTTGACTGAGATTACTGGCACCACACATCAGTTGGAAGGCGCAGCCGGCAAACTCGGTCATCAGGTCGGCCACCAGATTGAGGTCACCGGCAAGCCCGGCATCAAGAGTATTGACACCACCATTGCTGGCGCAGGGTCGGGCGTGGTTGAGCAGCCGGTGTTCCAGGTAAAGACGGTGAAACGCGTCGCGGACGCCTGCGAAATTACCCGGTAAATTCGGGCGCCCGGTTTTTGAATTGCAGCATATAATCGTTCACCTCAAGGAGGTTGCTAGTGCGCAAAACACTGATACTTACCCTTCTGTTCCTTCTGTCGGCAGCTGTCCTCTATGGTCAGGATGCCGGTCAGACTGCCGCGAAAACAGCTGGACCGACGACCATTGAAGGTTGCCTGCACTACACCAACAGCCACTACAGACTTACCGATGACAGTGGCACGACCTATCAGCTTTCTAACGAAGCCAACCGGCTGACTCATTACGTCGGTAAGCGCATCCAAGTTACGGGCATGCCGGGGACAAGAACGGTGGACACCACCTCGCAGGGACTCGAGTCGTCGGCGGCGCAACAATCGGTTTTCAAGGTAAAGAGTGTTAAAGGTGCGTCAGGCACCTGTCAGAAGTAGGTTTGGTGAGCGGCTGATTGGTTTGATGTCGTGCGATGGACGACTGGCCAGGGTTCACGCCGCTGCCCGCTGGTTGAACGTATTGCGCGCCCAGCTTCTTCGTGGGGCTGGGTTCAATTTTGATTGCGGACCCGGATTATGGGTTCGCAATCCTTTAGTTTCGTAGTCATGCAGGGGATGCGGACAAGCCGTCTTGCGTTCGTAGCGCCCGTTCTATTGGCGTTGTCGCTGATCGCACCCGGCCAACAGCTTCCGCCCGGAACCGTGTTGCCCGTACGACTCAATTCCAGCCTCGAAGCACGCCACGCTAAGCCCGGCCAGAAGATTACCGGCACATTATGCAAGACGTCCCGCTGCCGGATGGCGGAAAAATTCCCGTCGGCGCTCACGTGGTCGGACACATCGTGGAGTCTCATCCGGCGACTTGGGCGAGCCCCTCGACGCTAGCCATAGCCTTCGATGAAATCGTCCTCAAAGACCGCTCCATTCCCGTGGCGGCGCATCTTCGTGCGCTGGCGTCCACCAGCGACGTGTTTGAAGCCACGATGCCCACGAACTCCTGGGACGATTACGGAACCTCAACCAGCGACTGGAACACAGTTCAGGTTGGAGGCGCCGGAGTCTATCGTGGGAACGGGCAAGTGTTGTCAGGTGATCAGGTGGTAGGAAGATCCACTGATTACGGCGCTGTGACAGCGAAACTCACCGCGCCGCCAGGATCCGCCTGCCACAGCGACCAGCGCGAACAGGCCCTATGGATATTTTCGCCTTCGGCTTGCGGCGTGTACGGCATCGACGGTTTGAAGATCGCAAATCGGGGACATGCCGGACCGGTTGGCGAGATTCAACTGCAATCAGCTCGCGACGTCCATGTGTCGGGAGGAAGCGGCTGGCTGCTGCGGGTCGACTCCCCATCGCTTCCCTAATTCGCGGTGCCATCGCGGCCGGAATTACGTTGGCCATTCCGTATCAGAAACATTCCCCCGTCGGTGCAACGATCACCCCACTGTGCCGTCAGTCACAAACCGTTGTGACCTACCTCCGCGTACCCGGCATTCCCCTGTTCTAGAGTCAAAGCAGGCGCTGACGCCGGCCTAACCTGCATTTCCCGCCGACTTATGCGCTCGCTTTGGCGAATTGCCAGGAGTCGAAGAGAAAAAATGGCTGCAACCCTCGTCGCCCCCGCCCAGATGTCTTCGGAAGAAATTAAGTCAGCACTTGACGGCCTGGTTCCGGGCCATCGCGTTCTGATCCGGCCGATCGAATTGATCGCGTGCGCCTCGGACGCCAGCTTTTATCGGCTGGTCCCCAAAGCGGTGGTGCAGACGCAGGGATTGGAAGAGATTCGCGCGCTGTTCGCCTTCAGCCAGCACACCCGGATTCCGATGACCTTTCGTGCAGCCGGAAGCAGCCTGTCGGGCCAGTCGGTGACGGACGGATTGCTGGTGGAAGTCGCACGCAACTGGCGCGATCTCCAGGTTGAGGAGGGCGGAAAGAAAATCAGGCTACAGCCCGGGGTGATCGGGGCGCGCGCCAACCAGGCGCTGATCCATATAAGGCGAAGATCGGTCCCGATCCGGCGTCCATCGCAACCTGCACCATCGGCGGCATCCTCTCCAATAACTCCAGCGGCATGTGCTGCGGCGTGGAGCAGAACGCCTATCACACCCTGCACTCGATGAAGTTCATGCTGCCGTCCGGAACCGTCATCGACACTTCGCTTCCCGATGCCGACGCGCAATTTCACGCACGCGAGCCGCAACTGGCGCGCGGCATTCTGGAGCTGAAGGCCAAGCTGATGTCGAACTCCGGCGCTTGCGCGAGCGCGTGCGCAGCAAGTACCGGATGAAGAACACCACCGGCTACTCGCATCAACGCGTTCCTCGATTTCGATCGCGCCGTGGACATCTTCCAGCACGTGATGGTCGGCTCCGAAGGGACGCTGGCCTTCATCGCCGAAGCGGTGCTGAACACCGTTCCCGATCTGCCGGTGAAGTACACGGGGCTGCTGCTGTTTCCCGATCTCTATGCCGCGGCGGCGTCGATTGTGCCGCTGCGCGAAGCTGGCGCGAAGGCGTTGGAAATGATGGATCGCGCTTCGCTGCGCTCCGTCGAGGACAAGGCTGGCGTTCCGTCGTCACTTCGCGCTTTGCCCGAGGGCGCTGCCGGATTGCTGGCGGAATTTCAGTCGGCGAACGAATCGGACCGGACAGTGCTGGAGAAAGTCGCAGCAGACGCTTTGGGTGGACTCAAGTTACTGCGAACCGGCCAGCTTCACCCACGTCGCCAAAGAACAGGCGCTGCTGTGGAAGATTCGCGCCGGCATGTTCCCGTCGGTGGGCTCGGTACGCAACAGCGGGACCACGGTCATCATCGAGGATGTCGCGTTTCCCATCGAGACATTGGCCGACGCGGCGCACAGTTTGACAGACCTGTTCCGCAAGCACGACTACGATAATGCCATCATCTTCGGCCACGCCAAAGACGGCAACCTGCACTTCGTCATTACGCAAAGCTTCAACGATCAGAAGGCGATCGATCAGTACTGCCCGCTTCATCGACGACGTGGTGGAGCTGGTGGTGGGGCCGCTACGACGGCGCGCTGAAGGCCGAGCATGGCACCGGGCGCAACATGGCTCCCTTCGTCGAGACCGAGTGGGGCAGCGATGGCTACGAAATCATGCGGCGGCTGAAGGAGCTTGCCGATCCCGAGAACCTGCTGAATCCGGGCGTCATCATCAACCCGGATCGCAAAGCCCACCTGCGAAACTTGAAGCAACTGCCCTCGGTCGAGCCTGAAATCGATAAGTGCATCGAGTGCGGTTACTGCGAGCCGAAATGTCCCAGCCGCGATCTGACGCTGACCCCGCGGCAACGCATCGTGGTGCGCCGCGAGATGGCGAGGCTGCAAGAAGCTAACGGCAACAACGGAAGAGCCACGCACGGCTTATCGCCCGCTAACGGCAACGGCAACGGAAGCAGCGCGAAGGCGTTATACGCCGCGCTCGACAAAGAGTTCCCCTACATGGCTCTCGACACCTGTGCGACCGACGGGCTTTGCGCAACCGCGTGCCCGGTCAGCATCGACACGGGGCAACTGGTGAAACGCTTCCGCAATGTCCGCGCCTCGGCCGGTGCTCACAAGTGGGCGGAGCGCATCGCCGGCAACTTTGCCTTGACCGAGCGAGTGCTGCGTCTGGCTCTGCGCGCGGGGCACGCGACAGAAAAAGTGATCGGTGCAGAAGGGATGCGTTCGCTGACGCGCAGCATGAAGCGCTTCGTGGGAGACACCCTCAGCGAGTGGATGCCCGATACCCCGTATGCTGCCGGGCCGGTGCCGAAGGCGCAGAAAGCGCGCGCGCAAGCAGTGTATTTTCCGGCGTGCATCTCTCGCGTGATGGGCCGGCTTCCGGGCGAGCCGAAGGAGCGCTCGTTGATGGAAGTCATGGTTGACTTGTCCAGCCGCGCCGGAGCTCCGGTCTACATTCCGCGCGATATAGCCGGCACCTGCTGCGGAACGCCGTTCTCCTCGAAAGGCTTTACCCGCGCTCACGCCATCACGGTCAACGCCGCGGTGGAGAAATTCTGGAGGTGGTCGGAGCAGGGAAGGCTGCCCATCGTGGTGGACACCAGCCCCTGCACCTATGGCTTCAGGAACGCCCGGCCTTATCTGACGGCCGAAAATCAGGAGCGCTTCGACCGCATGAAGTTCGTCGACTCCATCGAATTCGTTCACGACGAGTTGCTTCCCAAGCTGCCCATCAAGACGAAGTCGCATTCGGTCGCGCTGCATCCGGTGTGTTCAGTGACGAAGATGGGGATCGCCGGCAAGCTGGAAGCCATCGCACGCGCTTGCAGCGATCAGGTCACGGTTCCGCTGGACGCCGGCTGTTGCGCCTTCGCGGGTGATCGCGGATTCCTGGTTCCCGAGCTGACGCAGTCGGCGACCAAGCGTGAAGCGGCTCAGGTGAAGGCTTCGCATTCGGACGAGTGTTACTCCAGCAGCCGCACCTGCGAGATTGGAATGACTCGCGCCACCGGCCAGATCTACCGGTCGTATATGTATCTGCTGGAGAAGGCCACACGCTAGATCGGTTGCTGTCGCGATCTGAAACGCGCGAATGAACACTGGCGTAAACTCACAAGCGTGAGCGCGGTGGTGCATACATGAAAACTCTGGGCATTCTTGGTGGAATTGGCCCCGAGTCCACCATCGACTACTATCGCTCGATCATTGCCGGCTATCGTCAGTAAAAGAGCGATGGTTCCTATCCCGCGATAGTCATCACCAGCCTCGACGTTCAGAAGCTGCTCGCCTGGATGACCGATAATCAGTTGCCCTCTGTTATCGAATATCTAGTAGCTGAGGCCCGGCGATTAGCGGCCGCAGGTGCAGACTTCGGCTTGATCGCGGCCAACACGCCTCACATTGTCTTCGATGAAATTCAGCAGCAGTCGCCTATTCCTCTGCTCAGCATAGTCGAGGCCGCGTGCGCCGCGGCCAAGAGCCGTGGCATCGCCAAGGCGGGCCTGTTAGGCACGCGTTTCACTATGCAAGGGCATTTTTATTCCGATGTATTTTCCAGGGTAGGCATCGCCCTGATCATGCCGGACGAAGTTGAGCAGACATACATTCATGACATCTACGTGAATGAGTTGCTGCAAAATAAGTTTCTTCCGGCAACTCGCCATCGGCTGGTCGAAATCATCCAGTCGATGCGTCGGCGGGCAGAGGTAGGAGCAGTCATTCTGGCGGGAACAGAATTGCCTCTGCTGCTAAAAGAAAACGACGTTCCCGGAATTCCACTCCTCGATACGACCCGGCTGCACGTTGACGCGGCGGTCAAGCAGCTACTCTCCGAGAATCCGCTGGCGAATTTCTTTCGCCGGAACTGGCAAGCCTCTTGCGACATTCATCGTAGTGCAATCTGGTTGCAACGCCTTTGCAACAGGCACTTGCCAAGATATTCGGAGGACCGTTGCTGGTCATCGGTCCGACTCCACCCTGAAGTCGAAGGAGATTCTCTGTGACAGCTAATATGCTGAGAAAACGCTATCGCCTGAGTACGCTGGCCCTGGCGTCAGCAGCGATGTTAGGCGGCGCCGTATCTGCGTCCGCTCAAAGCACATATTTTACCCCCGGGAACCTGGTCGTCAGCCGCAGCGTGTATGACAACAATCCCAATAACGTTAAGGTAGGCCAGATCCTGCCACCCAATTGCCAGAACACGCAAGCCGGATGCAGCGGCGCCGCTACCAATGACGGCACGTATCCCTACGTCTTCAATAACGACTTGGTAGATGGCAGCTTCGGTATTACCTCAAAGATCGTGCTCGACCAGTTCACACCGGCCGGGTCGCTGGTGAATTCGCTGGAGGTTCCCAACAGCCGCCGCATCGGCGCTGCCCTTCTGCGGGACGAGATGGTCACCAGCTTCTCCTCGAAGTCCGAGGTCGCCCTGAATCTGTCGACCGACGGCCAGTACCTGACCTTTATGGGTTATGTTTCGTCAGTCGACAACATCGACGTCTCGAACTCCAATACACCGCTGGTCGTCGATCCCACGAACCCGGTCGGCACCAACTACTATCGCGCGGTTGCGCGAGTCGACGTGAATGGCAGTTTCAACTTCACCGAGACGCAGGCCTACAGCGGCAACAACGGACGCGCCGCCATCCTGAACAACACCAACGGCGCGAGCTTTTTCTATACCGCCGGCAATGCTGGAAATGGCGGCAATCCGCAACCGGATGGCATCATCATCGGCGCAGGCGCGCAGATCATGACTCCGCTCAACCAGACCGAACTTTCGCAGCGTCCGCAACTGCCCACGCCGGTGAGCAGCTTTAACGTTACCCAAATCGGTCAACCGCAGGACAAAATCGGCAAAGACGACAACTTCCGCGGCCTGACCGTCTTCAGCAACGTCCTGTATTTTACGAAGGGCAGCGGCAGCAACGGAGTGAACACGGTCTATTGGGTTGATCCCACGTTGAACGTTTGCAACGATTCCAACGGCGTCGGTCTTCCGCCCAACAACGCCACCCTGCCGACGGCTCCCCTGGCTTACGATCCCACCTTGCTCCAGACCGAGGGACTCGATCCGAACAACATGTGCATCCTTCAGGGATTCCCCACGAAGCTGAAGTCGAAGACTTCTTTCCCCTTCGGCATGTGGTTCGCTGATGCCAACACGCTCTACGTTGCCGATGAAGGCGATGGCGATAACACCTACGCCGGCGGTATCTACACCAAGGCAGCGTCGTCCACCACGGCGGGATTACAGAAGTGGATTTTCGATCCGGTCGCAGGACAGTGGAACTTGGCTTATGTTTTGCAGTCGGGACTACAACTCGGTATTCCGTACACGATTCCCAACTATCCAACAGGGAATAATCCGGCGACGGGATTGCCTTGGGCGCCTGGAGTGGACGGCCTGCGCAATGTTACCGGCATCAGCAACGGTGATGGCACTGTCACGATTTACGGCATCACCTCGACCGTCAGCGGTAACGGCGATCAGGGAGCTGACCCGAACCAGTTGGTCGTCATCACCGACCAGTTGAGCGCCACCAGCTTGCCGCCGAGCGAGAGCTTCACCACGTTCGACGCTGCCGGCTTCGGCGAGGTTTTACGCGGCGTATCGTTCACGCCGTCAACCAGCGGCGCGCATTAAGCTGAGTTCAGGTTAGAACGCGTCCAGATGAGATGAGCCCCACTCGAGCTTCGGGTGGGGTTTGTTTTAAACCAGCACCTCGGCGGATCGATGCTCCAGCTCGTGCGCCACGGCAATCGACAGCCGCCTTATCCCTTCGCGGATCTGGTCAGGCTGCGCGTTAGAGAAGTTCAGGCGCATGTGCGAAGCGGTGTCGCCAGCCGGGAAAAACGGCTCGCCCGGTACAAAGGCTACATCCTGCCGCAGCGCCGATTCCAGCAGCCGAGACGAGTCAACTCCTGGCGGCATGGTGACCCAGACAAACAGCCCACCGTGGGGATGCGTCCACGAAACCTCAGGCGGAAAGTAATCCTGCAAGGCCGCCAGCATCTCATCGCGCCGCTCTTTGTACACCTTCCGAATCAGCTTCACGTGCTCTTCCATAAAGCCATCGCGTGCCGCCTCGTAAGCGATCATCTGAGCGAAGGTGCTGGTGTGCAGATCGGTGCTCTGCTTCAGCTGCACCAGCTTGCCGATGACGTCCGGAGGCGCGACAATCCAGGCGATCCGCAGTCCCGGCGCTAACACCTTGGAGAAGGTGCTGAGATAAATTACGTTGCCCAGTTTGTAGCCAACGTCGCGTGACAGATTCGTGCGGTCCAGCACTACCAGCGGCGAAATGTGCTCGCCTTCGTAGCGCAATTGCCCGTAAGGATCGTCTTCGATGATCGGAATGCCGTACTTGTCGGAGAGCAGCACCAGTTGATCGCGCCGCGGCCGCGACAGGGTGACTCCGCCGGGGTTCTGGAAGTTCGGCAGGATGTACATGAACTTCGGTCCCGAGCGCAGAGCCTCTTCCATGTTGCAAGTCTGGAGACCGTGGTCGTCGATGGGCACGGTCACGTACTCGGCGCCCATGAGGTCGAAGGCTTGCAACGCTCCGAGGTAGGTGGGCGACTCCACCAGAATGCGATCGCCGCGATTGATGAGGAGCTTGGCAATCAGGTCAAGCGCCTGCTGCGAGCCCGATGTGATGAGAACGTTATCGACGGTGGCGATAATTCCATAGCGCGCCATGTGCGCCACGATCAACTCGCGCAGCGGCCGATAGCCCTCGGTAGGTCCATATTGCAGAGCCACAGTTGGCTGCGTTTGCAGGACGCGATCGCAAGCTTCCTTGAAGCGTTCGACCGGGAAAACTTCCGGGGCCGGCAAGCCTCCGGCAAAGGAAATCACTTCAGGTTTTTGGGTGAGTTTCAGGAGCTCGCGGATGATAGAGCTTTTCGCGGTTTTCGTGCGTTGTGCGTAACGGTGTGCCCAGGGCGCTGCCATACCACACCTCCGTTATTACGCTCCACGTTAGCGCGGCGGCAGCAACATTGTCTGTGACGGAAAGCACCAGACAATGGCAGGCTCTCTTAGCTTTGGCTGACCGAGGCTTAGCGCCTTGTGATCGACAGCACCAGCTTTCCTTAGACGAACAGCCGCATCTGCTCGGCTTCCGGCTGGACGGGATGAGAGCTGTGGCTGCGTGAACTGAATTCGCGCGTGATGCCATGCTTTTTCCGCAATTGCGCCATCAGGTCCGAGATGCGCTTGTGATAAGCCTTACTCGTGAACCCGCGTTCACCGAAGCGTTTGCGATAGTCGTCGACCAGGTGCGGAAATTCCTTCTCCAGGAACGGCAGGAACACCGCAGAGGAGCACGGTTTCAGAAATAGCGGATTGGCGTAAACGTACTTTCCTCCAGCTTGCTTGACGGCGCGAACCAGAGCGTCCAGCGCGGCGGGAGAATCCGTGATTCCCGGCAACACGGGCGCACAGATCGCGCCTGCATTCACTCCCGCGGCACACAATTGACGAAGCGCATCCAGTCGCAGATCGGGACGTGGCGCTCGCGGCTCCAAGCTGCGGGCCAAACTAACGTTCAACGTGGTGATGGTGAGATTCACGAACAGGGAATTGTGCTCGGCAATGCGGCGCAGCACATCGATATCGCGCGTCACCAGGTGCGATTTCGTGACGATGCCGATGTGCAGCCCGTGGTGCTGCGCAATTTCCTCCAGAATGCCGCGCGTTACCTCGAAGCGCTTCTCCGCCGGCTGATAGGGATCAGTAGCGGTTCCGATGGCGATCTCCTCACCGCGCTTCACCTTCTTCAAATCCTGCCGCAAGAGCCAGGCGGTCTGCTGCTTGACATAGATCTTGCGTTCGAACTCCACGCCGTCGCGCATCTCCATAAATTCGTGGGTGTAGCGCGCGTAACAGTATTTGCAGGCAAACTCGCAGCCGCGAAACGGATTGATGGTCCAGGTGAACGGCATGCGAGCCGAGGTACAGCGGTTCAGCAGAGCTCGCGACGGCAGAGTGAAGTACTCGACCAGATGTCCCTGCCGAATCGACTCCCCTTGCGCTGCTAGTTTAGCGATGCCAACCAGCGGCGGCGGGGAATCGTCGTTTTCGAGATAAAGCTGAGAGGGATGCATGGGCTGAGCGACTTGGTTACTTTCGCTTTTTATTCGCCATCAGGAATGCTAGTCCGCGCCAGTCACTGGGTCAAGGGCCTGGCAAAAATAACTTCGGGTTGTCGACAGTTTCGCCGGTTCAGACGCTCAGGCCGATACAAACCGTGGCCGCTGACGGCCATCCAACCCAAGACTGGAAGAACCAATTCGAACTTTGAGGAGCAGATATGAGTGATCAGAAACACGTGATCGACGCTTTGGAGAAGCTGATCGAGATTAGCCGCGATGGGCAAAACGGATACCGCGAGGGCGCCGAGCATGCCAAGAGTCCTGAGCTGAAGAAATTTCTGGACCAGGTGAGCCTGGAACGCGCTAAGTTTGCCGGCGATCTGGAGAACGAAGCCGTACGGTTGGGCAAGTCCGATGTGGACCGTTCGGGCACCACGCTGGGCGCGGTTCACCGCGGCTGGACCAACCTGAAGACCAGCCTGGGCGGAGGCGACGAGTCGATTCTCTCCTCCATGGAAACTGGCGACAAATACGCCAAAGATGCTTATGACGACTGCATTCGCGACAACAAGCTTCCGGACGACATCCTCGGCATCATTCGCAATCAGGCCCAGGCCATCGTAGGGACACTTGACCGGGTTCGGGCCATGGAACAGAAGCACAAGGCTGCCTGAAGCCTTGTCGATAGCGGCCGGCTGGGGCGAAATTGCCCCGCCGCGCCGTCCAGTCTAAGGGTCCATTCTCCCCAGATTTCCCGCTACTCCCTACTTCAGATTCTTGGCGAGAAAATCAATGGTCAGATTCCACGCCTTGGTAGCGTCTTCCGGGCGGAAGCCTTGTTGGTTGTTAGGATTTTCGAACGCATGGCCGGCATCGGGGAAAATGTGGATCTCAACTTTTTTGTCTAACTTCTCCATGTGGTCTTGAAACCGCTTTATGTCAGCGACCGGAATTCCACGATCTTTGCCGCCAAAGATGCCGAGCACGGCCGCGTGGATTTTTCGCAGCGTGGCGTCGTCACTGGCCAGGTGCCCGTAGTTGATGACGGCAACCTTCAATCGGGGGTCCAGGACCGCCAAGTCAAGCGCGTATCCGCCTCCCATGCACCAGCCGATGACACCCATGCGTTTGGAATTGACCGTGGTGAGCGAGCGCAGATACGTGGTCGCGGCCAGCAGATCGCGATTGGCACGATCGTCCGGCACGCCACGCATGATCTCGTGCGCTTCATCCGGCGTGGTGGCCACCTTTCCTCGGTAGAGGTCGATAGCGAGTGCAGCATACCCTTCATCGGCCAGCTTGGAAGCCCGTTGCTTGACCCAATCGTTCAGCCCCCACCATTCATGAATAACCACCATCGCGGGGAACGGCCCTTTGCCCGGTGGCAAATACAGGATTCCGTTCACCGTCTCGTCGCCGCTTTGATAGGACACGGGATGCGGTTCCGCGGCCACAGCCGAAACCGCGAGCGCGCAGATCAAGAGACAGAGCCACCAGGTTTTCACCCCACCCTCCTCAACCGAAAAGCTGCGAAGAACAGCTCGCAGTAGAAACGCCGATTATCGCTTATCCAATCCGTCGAGCAGCTGCTGTCCCAGCGCCTGCAACTCGCCAAACTTCTTTTGGTAATCCACGAAGAGGCGGTTGTACTCCAACGAATGATCGACATCCAGGTGAGCGCGCAACATCATGTCGCGCAGATGCACTGGATTGGGCAGCACTGCGTCTTCTTGCAACTCTTCCAGAGCGGTTGCCGGATCATAGTGGTACATTGCATTCCCTCAGGGTGGAACGTCTCAGGAGATGGTACGACAGCCGACGCGAAGTGGGAAACAGACATATCGCGCCTGTGCACCACTTGTAATTTTCTGGCTGATTTTCGAAATGGAATAGAAAGGAGGGGGATTTCTGGAATGTCTGCCTCAGGGACCGAAGTCCCCGAGGCGATGAGTTATAGCGATTGAGTTAAACCGTCAGCGTTTCCTGACCCTTCTGCCAATTGCAGGGGCAGAGTTCGTCAGTCTGTAGCGCGTCCAGAACGCGCAGAACTTCCTGCGGATTGCGGCCGACGGAAAGATCGGTCACATAGACGAAGCGAATAACGTTGTCAGGATCGACCACAAACGTCGCGCGCTGGGCCACGCCCTCTTTCTCATCCAGAATGCCGAGCTGGCCGCAGAGCTCGCGCTTGATGTCGGCCAACATGGGGAAGGGCAGGTCCTTCAAGTCAGGATGATTATTGCGCCACGCCAGGTGAACGAACTCGGAGTCAGTGCTACCACCGAGAATCTGGGCATCGCGATCTTTGAATTCCTTGTTCAGCTTGCCGAAGGCAGCAATCTCAGTCGGGCAGACAAAGGTGAAATCCTTAGGCCAGAAGAAATAGATCTTCCACTTGCCGGCATAGTCGTCATTGGTAATGGTTTTGAAAGCGGTATCTTTGTTGGTGCTGACGGTTGCAGTGACACTGAAATCGGGAAACTTCTCGCCAATTGCTAGCATGTTGTTTTTCTCCAGGTAAGAATTATTTATGACAGTCGCGTATGGGATGCGCACGCCTTGCAGAGACCTTGCACTTCGATATTGAATTTCTCCAGCTTGAATCCCGGAGGCAGCTTGCCGCGTAATTTCACAGGAGCAAGCAGGTGCACATCGAGATCGGTGATGGAGCGGCAACGCGTGCAAACCAGATGATGATGGGGAGTAAGGTTAGCGTCGATGCGCCAGGTGCCGTGATGCAGGCTGACCTCGCGCAATAAGCCGGCTTCAATAAAAGTTTTAAGATTTTTGTAGACGGTCGCGAGCGAGATCGACGGCAGATCAGGTTTTACCTGCGCGTAGATCTCCTCCGGCGAATAATGCCCGGGACGCGACACCAGAGCTTCGTAGATTCTCTGTCGCTGGTGTGTGGCGGCCAAATTGTGCGTTCGGCACAGTTGGCGAAACTCGTTGTAAGTTTCCCGGCGCATAGTTATCAGATGATAAAGATTATCCAACGATTCAGATTGGTGGCTAGGGAAATCAGGGGAAACGCAAGCTGGGCGTGCCATTTCGGGAAAGCTTATTGGTTTCGGGAGAGTCGATTGACTTTAAATTCCGAGCGCAGCCGAGGGACCTGCTGTTCTTCCGCTTCGCGATCCGGTCCACTCCCGCCGCTTCTCCGCTTCAGCCTTCCTGAACACTCCCGCGATCCTTGTCCCGCAATTCGTGCAGCAGCCATTCTTCAGCCGATTCGACATCACCGAGTGCCAGGAGCGCGTGATCACCACCTGCTTGCATCCGGGACACGTGGTGTTCGCGCCATCGGAATAGATGTTGCCCTCATACACGTACTTCAGGCCCATCTCGAGCGCGATCTTGCGCGCGCGATGCAGCGTCTCCGGAGGGGTCGCCGGCTTGTCGCGCAGCTTGAAGTCCGGATGAAACGCAGTGAAGTGCAGCGGAACATCGTCGCCCAGATTGTTGAGCACCCAGTCACACAGCTGCTTGAACTCGGAGTCGCCATCGTTGAGCGTGGGGATGATCAGGTTGGTCATCTCGAACCACACGCCAGTCTCGTGCCGCAGCCACTTCAGCGTGTCGAGCACGGGCTGGAGATGCGTGAGCGTGACCTTTCCGTAAAACTGCTCGGTGAAAGCTTTCAGGTCGATGTTGGCGGCGTCGATGTGGCGATAGATATCGAAGAACGCCTCGCGCGTGATGTAGCCGTTCGAAACCATGACGGTGTTGAGCCCGGCATCATGCGCCTCGCGCGCGATGTCGACAACGTACTCGCCCCAGATCGTGGGCTCGTTGTAAGTGAAGGCAAGGTGCGGTGCGTGATGTTCGAGCGCGACTAGCGACGACGTTTTCCGGGCTGAGAGCGAGCGAGTTTACCTGGTCGGCCTTGGCCTTCGAGATATCCCAGTTCTGGCAGAAGAAGCAACCCATATTGCAGCCGGCAGTGCCCATGGAAAGGATCTTGGTGCCGGGAAAGAAGTGGTTCAGCGGCTTCTTCTCGACCGGATCCATCGCGATCGCAGCGGGCCGTCCATAGCCGAGTTGAACCAGCCGTCCGCCTTCATTCTTGCGAATAAAGCAGAAGCCGCTCTGGCCTTCGCCGATATGGCAATGCCGCGGGCACAGATAGCAGTGCAGGCGCCCGTCCGCCATGGTCTCCCACCAGCGCGCGGGGTGAGTTTCAGGCTTTAAGGATGTTAACTGCATGGTAACTACCCAAGTTTAATTGTAACGCCGATGGAAGCGCCCCGGGCGCGAAAGATGATAGCCCACCGTTTCAACGGTGGGTGGAAGACAATTGGAGACGGAGTCCCTTGGGGACGGCACATGTCTCTGGTTTTGGATCTGTGGTTGTCCCGTGCCCGAGGCACTCGGTTCATTAAGCGACGTCCTCCCACGGCTGAAGCGGTGGGCTTTCTTGTTTCGTCCAGCAAAGCGGGACTGGGGCGTCACCGCTGACAGCCGATAGGGCTTGCGTTCACCCCAGCTTTCGGCTAGTGTGGCGGGCAATTCACGCGATGCGGCGGGTCACAAACGATGGCGAACGAGGCCAGATGCTGGCGCGCGATATCCTCAGCTATAGCTCTGAGAACGATAGCTAACGGCTGATAACTGAGAGCTGACAATTGACAACTGAAGACAAGGGGTGGTGGGCGCCTTTTGCATTTCTGTTGGGGTTACGGCGCCCACCTTGGATTTGGGTTATCGATATAGACGTAGGGCACGCCGAAAAGTTCGCCAGGTTGGGACGAACCGCTAGGTTTTTACAATTCTTCACAATGGGCGCAGCGTGGCAGCCAACGGCGAAGCAAATTTTGTTCAGACCTGGGATGCGGACCCCGGGGCTGAAGCCCCGCTTCATTTACGGCAACTATGACGCGGCGCTGAAGCGCCGCTCTACCGGCAATGCGCTTGTTCACGGCTTAAGCGAAACCGAGGTTCCTCAGCGGCTGAAGCCGCACTGATTTCGTGATATTTACGGACGGCTAAAGCCGTGCCCTTTCAAGCCGGGACTGACAAAGCCAGGACTAAATCAAAGCTCTCCCTCAACAACAACTCGCAACCAACAACTAACACCCGACAACCGACAACCGGCAACTGACAACCGACAACTGCCTAATTGCTTCCCGGCAGAATGATCTTCTCCAGATACTCGATCGGCAGCGGTCCCTGATCCAGAGCGCGATCGTGGAACTCTTCCAGCGTGAAGCCGTTGCCCTTGGCTGCCTGATATTTCTTGCGCAGCTCCCACCATTGCCGCGTGCCGACAAAGTAGGTCGGCAACTGGGTTGAACTCAGCTTAGCGCGAACCAGCTTGCCGTCCGCCTCGGCCTGGGTCTGGAAGCATTCTTTCGTCATCAGGTCAAGCGCTTGCTGGTCGGTCATGTTCATGGTCTGGAGGCGGATGTCGAGGATGGTGTTGGCCACCGCGCGCAGCCAGATCTTCTCGCGCACCAACCGGAACTTCGGATTGAAGTCGAGATAGCCTTCCTGCGTCATCACGTCGGCGCCGTACTCGGCCCAACCCTCGACGTAGGGGCCATTGCCGAACAGGTTGCGCAGCACCCGACGGGTTGGCGGCTGAACGTCGTCGGCGTGCTCGCCCTGCACGTAGTGGCCGGGCAGAGCCTCGTGGATGGTCAGCCATTTCAGCGCGTAATTGTTGTACTCGCGCAGCTTGCTCTCGGCCTTCGCCTCCGGCATCTTGGGATCGATGGGCGTCACCCAATATTGCGCTTCGGCATTGGGCTCAAGCGGCGGCGCGCCGTGGAAGCCGGCGACCGAGTAGATGCCCCGCTCAAATTCCGGCGTGGGGATCACCTTCAGGTTGTCGCGGCTGCTGAGGGTGACGATCTTCTTCTCGCGAATGAATTGCTTGATGCCTTCGAGGTCAGCTTTCACCGCTTCAATCAGCTGATCGCGCTGCGGATGCTCGTCGCTGATCTTGTTCAGCACGGCAGCGATGATTTTGTTTTCGCGCTCCTGGGCGGGCAGGCTGGCGTAATCATCCTGGCCGGGATACATCTGCTTATAGAGCGGCAACGCGAGCTGCAGCATTTCGGCGCGCGTCTTCTTCAGTTGCGCTTCCGCCTCGGCCAGCAACTGGTCGGGCTGTACGGATGTCTCCATCACGTAGCGAAACTTGGGCGCGTACCACTCGGCGCCCAGCCGCCAGGTGCGGCCATGCGTGTCCTGCTTGGCCAGATCGTTCTTCATCCAGGCGTTGAAAGTCGTTTAACGCTTTCTTGGCCGCGGGTGCCACATTGTCGTACTGCGCCTTGAGCGGCGATCCGGCAGGAATTTCGGCCGCCACACTGTCCACCAGATTGATATTGCCTTCGTTCTCGTCAATCGCGGTGGAGATGAAGATGGGATCCGCATCGGTCAGCTCCGATTTCGACTGATCGAGGAAGCGCGGAATCTGTCCGATGCGCGAGATGACGTCGCCCACGCGAACTTCCTTGGACGCGTACTCCTGCGTCAGTGGGAGAAACAGCCCATTGCCCAACAGCTCTACGTAGACGGTTGGATTGTGCTTGTAGTTCTGGATCTTCTCGAACTCGAGCAGGTTGAGCGCGATCTGATCGTCGATGAGGCGGAAGTCGGCGGCGTCTTGCGCGTTCAGCGACTCGATCGGCGTCTCGGTCTGAAAGCGCTGGCGCCACTCGCTATAGAACTTCTCCTGCGCGGCCATGCCTTGCGGGCCGACGTCGTCGAGCTGCGCGTCGAGATCGATGGTCTTACCGGTTTTGGCGTCGAGATGCTTGTGATAGCCGGCCTGCGAGGCGCTCACCGGCGAGAGCGCGAGCGAGTCCTTCACGAACTGGTCGGTCATCTTAGCGAATTTTGCGTTGGCCTGAGCATGGTCTGGTCGTTGGCTTCATGTTTTGTGCTGTGCTGAGGACGGAGGTGAGAGTGAGAACCAGAAGAATGCGCAACAGGGATTTCATAGCGCCTCGGAGGATAAAGTTCTGAGCGCGCCAGTATAAACCCTTGCTGCTTTAGTCGGCCGCCTCTGGCCCCTGCGAAGTCTTCATCAGCTTAAGCTTCGAGGCGTTGGCTCTCGCGCCCTTGCGTCCCCAGACGTAGTAAATCACGGTGAGCGCCAGCAGCCACGGAATGCCTGATTCCAGCGTGGGACGCATGCCATCGACCCACCAGGTCGAGATGATAATCGCCAACACGGCCAACGCGCCGAGGATGGTGGTCAGGGGGAACAGCGGCATGCGCACCGGCAACTTGCGGCCGCCTTGTGCCTCCCATTGCTTGCGGAAGAATAAATGGGTGACGAAGATCATCAGCCAGACAAACAGCCCGCCGAACAGCGCGATGCCAAACATGTACACGTAAGCCGAGCGCGGGTAGACGATCGCGAACAGAGTTGCGATACCAAGTCCGGCAGCCGACACCATCAGCGCTCGAATCGGCGTGCCCTTTGCTGGAGACCGTCCAAGCGCCGTCGGGGCGTAGCCGCCGCGGGCCAATGAAAACACCATGCGCGTGGCCAGATACAGGCTGCAGTTCATGCCCGAGAGCGCCGCCGTCAGCACCACGAAGTTGACGATCTGCGCGGCGATAGGAACGTGCATGACGTCGAAGACACGCACAAATGGGCTGACGGTGACGCTTTGTCCCGGCTGAATCTCGGTCCAGGGAATGACGCCGACCAGCACGGTGATGGCGCCGATATAAAAGATGACCAGCCGCAGCAGCATCGTCCGCATGGCGCGCGGCACGGAGCGCTCGGGATCCTGCGCCTCGCCGGCGGTGACCGCCACAATTTCAGTGCCGATAAAGCCGAAGATGACGAACGCGACAGCGAGCCACACGCCCAGCCAGCCGTGAGGAAGAAAGCCTCCCGCAGCGTGAAAGTTCGTCAGGCCGATTGGCTTGGGCTGATGAATGCCGAGGAGCACGCCGGTGCCAAGCACGATGAACACGGCGATCGCGCTCACCTTGATCATCGAGAACCAGTATTCGCAACTGCCGAACGCGCCCACGCTGCGCGCGTTGATGTAGATCAGCAGCGCTGCGTAGAAGACGACCCAGGCCCATGCTGGCGTGTGCGGAAACCACCACTGCGTGTAAATGGCGGCGGCCACCGCCTCGCCGCCAACCGCAACCGATTGCGCCGCCCAGTAGGTATAGCGCACCACAAAGCCCGCCCAGGGCGAGACGTAGAGATCAGCATAGACGCCGAACGATCCGGCGGCAGGATGCGCGACCGCCATCTCCGACAGGCAGAACATCAGCAGCAGCGCGACGACCGACGTGAATACATAGCTCAGGATTACGCCGGGTCCGGCGGTGCGGACAGCAAGCGCGCTGCCCAGGAACAATCCCGTGCCAATCGCGCCGCCGATGGCGATCATGCTCATCTGCCGCTCGCTGAGCTTGCGAGCCAGCCCCTGCTCGTTGGCTACGACACTGGCGTGGTGCTCGGGGACCGGTAGGGGATTGGCTGCCATTATGCTGTTGCCTTTGCCTGCCGGCGAACGAATGTGCCGACGTGTTCGGTCAATTGATCGATGTCGGCCTGGTTGTTGAAGAGATGACAGGAGACGCGCACTCCGCCGACGCCTGATGTATAGCGCACGGAGACCAGAACGTGATTCGCCTGAAGGTAGTCGGCAAGCGCGAGATTTTCGTCCGCATCGCCGACGGAGAACGTGACGATGCCCGAGCGGTATTGCCGGTCTTGCGGCGTAACAACTTGGATGTCGTGTTGTCGCAGCCCGTCGAGAAGATGGTCGGTCAGCGCTAAGACGTGACGGCCTACGTTGTCGATTCCGATTTCGTTGATGAGCCCAACCGACTCTGCCAGCGCGATCGCGCCGGGATAATTCGCGGTGCCGCCGGTCTCCCAACGACGGACGTCGTCGAGAAAATCGTAGTGACGGACCGGTGTGATGGATGGCGTGCGGAAATACTTTTCCCATCCGCCCTCCGGATCGGCAACAGAAAGATAACCGGCGAGCGGCGGCTTGACCTTGCCGCGGAAGCTTTGGCTGAGATACAGAAAGCCGCAACCGAACGGCGCCATCAGCCATTTGTGGCCGCCGCACGCGAGCGCGTCTACCGGCGTCTTTTGCACGTCGAGAGGTATGGCGCCAATCTGCTGCACGGCGTCGACGATCAAGAAGACATGTCGCTCTCGACACAGTTGCGACAGAGCGTCGAGATCGCAGCGAAAGCCGTTGCTCCATTGCACGGAGCTGATGGCGACCACGCAGGTTCGCGGCGTGATGGCGGCTTCGATGTCCTCAATCAGGATTCGACCATCGCGATTCGGGACGGAGTCGATCTCGATGCCGACTTCCTCGCGTTTCTGCATCCAGGGGACGGCGACCTCCAGGAATTCCAAATCGCAGATGACAACGCGGTCGCCGGACTTCAAGGGAATCGCATTGGCAACCAGGCTAAGGCCGTGGGTGGTGCTCTCGACCAGGGCGATATCGCTTTCGCGAGAGTTGATCAGCTTGGCGATTTGCGGGCGTGCGGCGCTCCGCATGGCGTCCATATCAAGGTGATGCTGAGTGGAAGAGCCGGAGGGGCAGGTCGCGGCCATGTCGAGGAAGTCGCGGAGCTTCGCGACCGCGCATTGCGGGGCCAGGCTGACGCAGGCAGAATCGAGGAAGACCTGCCGCTTTAGCACAGGGAATTCCCGGCGAATATCGTGAAGGTTCATGAGCCAAACTCACCCGGTGTTGGCTCATTGTACAGAAGGCAAGTTCGTTCGCAGGATTTGGAGTGGGAAGGGCGTTTGGGTGTGCTTCACGAAAAGATGGCCTTACTGGAAAGATGGTCTTACTGGTAAGAATGGCACAGAATCTTACTGGTAAGATCATTTTTTGTTTTAGGACGATCGTTAAAGGGTGGAATGGTTTGTTACCGATCGGAAGGGCACGCTTCAGCCGAGCCGGTAAGAATCAATCAGGGCTGGGCTTCAGCCCCTGCAAAACTCGCCTCAGGGGCCAGGGGTGTCTCGTGAGAACTTCTGCCGTCCCTACGGGACTCATATGAAGTTTCCACTTACCCAGCACTCCGCCGTCCCACCCCAATTCGCGCAAAAGCAGCGCGAATCGGGGACCCCGGTTCGGCTGCTTGCTGGGCTAGGTTATTTCGCGCCGACGGCGCTCGGTTCTTGACCGTTGCACTCCACTGCCAAGGCGAAACCCCAGTCCTCACGCAGACACTAAAGCCCGCATTTTTGTTGGATATTCAGGGCACGACTGAAGTCTTGCCCTGATACAAAACGAGTTCTGCGAGATCGGACACACCCTGCCGCATATCACGATTCGACCTCGTGCCCTGATACAAGGCTTAATCACTCCAGACACTCCGCAAGAAAGCTCAGGTCTACGCAGAACCCAGCTCTACCCAGCGGCCAGCACTACCTGAAGGCCGGCTCTAACCCTTAAGAGACGCACACCCGTCACGCTTTGACGATTTCGTAGGGGCGCATCATCTCGTTGTCCTCGTGTTCCAGGATGTGGCAGTGCCAGACGTAGCGGCCGGGGTAGCCGTCGAAGTGAACGATGATGCGGGTCACCATCTTGGAATCGGCGCGCACGGTGTCCTTCCAGCCGGCCTCGTAGGGCTCAGGCGGGACGCGAGGTCCCAGGAAGCGGAATTCCTTCTTCGTCTGGTAGGTCCAAGGCTCGTAGTGCTGGCGGTCGAGTATCTGGAAGCGCACAGCGTGCAGATGGATGGGGTGGGTGTCGTCGGTAGGATTAACGAAGCTCCAGATTTCGGTGGTGTTGTGCGCGGGCGTCTCGGTGATGGGATCGTGCCAATACTTGCCGTTCAAGCAGCATCAATACTGGTTCGGCCACCAGGTTGTCGTATTCGTCGAGGGTTAGCAGGCGAGTCTTGACGGCTTCGGACTCGGCCAGCGCAGGAACGGGGCGCAACTGCGCAGGCACTGAGCTGCTGTCGCTGACCTTGTGGGACGAGACTCGAAACTGCATGACGACGAAGGAGTCGTTCTTCAACACGATCTGCTGGCCGTGGCTCTGGCTGAAGTCGATCACGACATCGATCCGCTCGGCCGGAGCGATCATCATCTTCTTCACCGATACCGGCGCGGGCAGTAATCCCTGATCGGTCCCAATCTGCTGAAAGGCCTGACCGTTCTCCAGCGACAGGTGATAGAACCGTGCGTTCGATGCATTCAGCACGCGAAAGCGATACTTGCGCGGCTCGACGTCGAGATAGGGGAACAGCTTTCCGTTCACCAGCATGGCGTCGCCGAACAGTTCCGGAATCCAGGGTGCGCGCTCTTTGCCGGAGATCGGGTAGTACAACTGGCCCTCCGGTGTAATCATGCGATCGAAGATGGCCAGCGGAATCTCGTACTTACCGCTGGGCAGGTTCAGCGCGTCTTCGGCCTGATCGCGAATGATGGACATCCCGAACAGCCCGGCATAAATGTTCAGGCGATTGATGCCCATGGCGTGATCGTGATACCAGAGCATGGCTGCATCCTGATCGTTGGGATAGTGATACAGCACCGACTTGCCGGGGACAAACCAGTCTTCCGGGTAGCCATCGCTCTCAGGCGGCACACGTCGCGCGCCATGCAGGTGCGACACGATCCTCACTTCAGGATTGCCGTTGTCAGCCCCGTGCAGGCGGTAATCGATGGGCAGAAAATGTTTTTGCGGCAGCTCGTTTGCCCACTCGACCAGAATTCCTTCGCCACTGCGAGTCTCAAATGTCGGACCTGGCACGGAGCCGTCCGAAGCCCCAGAAGTGCGTAGGCTTCAGGTCGCGATGGATCTTCATCTCGATCGGCTGAGCCGCAAGACGGTAGTAGGGAAGCTTGAGCTCAGGCGAGGACGGCAGAGCGCGAGTTCCGGCAGGCTTGGCGATGGGCGGAATCGGCAGCGGGTCGACAAAGGTGGCCAGCGTGCTGACGTTCAGCGTGTTTGCCGGCGTGGTCGCGGCATGGTTCATCGCGGAGAGCGCTTTCGGCCCGCCCAGGAGCAGGCCGCCGGTCATGATTGAGGATTGCCGCAGAAAATTTCGTCGTGAGGTCAAGATCACCCTTCAATAACTAACATAATCAGCAAATGGCAATGGGATGCAGACGAGTCGTCTCGCTGCATCCCTTGCTTACGTGCCCAACGTTGTTACTGGCCTGTCCCGTTAGCGGGCGCAGCCCTTGCTGGTAACTTCGCCCGAGTTGTCATCGAGCAGAACGTAACGCAGGCAAGTGCTGGGTTGGACGAACGACATCATGGAAGCGATGGAGTTCGCGATGGTATCGAACGAACCGTGGCCGATGCGCTGACCGCTCAGCCAATTGTCTTCCACGAAGCGGATGATGGAAGACTGATCGGTCATGGTGTGGTCAACGAAGTTCGGGCGGGTGTAAGGCGAAATCACCATCATGGGCAGGCGAGGGCCGTAACCGCAGCGGCCCTGGGCGTGAGAACCGTTGATGCCGTCCAGGACAGGAGCGACGGTTCCGCACTGGCCGGCTCCGGTCATGCCATCCGCACTGGTCTGCGAGGTGTTCACGATCTGACCCAGCTGGTGATCGTACCAGCCGTCGGAGTCGTCATAGTTGATGACAACGGCTGTGTTTGCCCACTCCGGGCGCTGCGACAGGAAGTTGATGGTATCAACGATGAACTTCTGCTCGTCGATAGGATCAGAGTAGCCGGCGTGTCCGTCCTGATAGCCGGGAGCCTTCAGAAAGCTGACGGCGGGGAAGTTGCCGGCGTTGACGGCGTCAAAGAAATCGTGAGTGTCGTACTGGTGGTTGCCGGCGTCACCCTGCTGTCCGATGGTCAGCAGCGAAGTGGGACGGGTGTGCTGCGGGTTGGCGGTCGATACGTAGTACTGGAAGGGCTGATGATGCGGGATGTAATCGGCCTTGGTCGTTCCGGTAATCGTGGAAGTCGTCGACCGGTGGCAGCCCGTGGTGCCGTTGGGGTTGGTGATGGTGAGGTCGAAGCCGCCTTCGAAGAAGCCCCAGCTCACGCCTGCGGTGTTCAGCAGATCGCCAATGTTCTGGCCGCCCATCTGCAATACTTCGCCCGAAGTTGTGGAGCAGGCGTCGCCGATCGGGTCGGCGTCGCTGATCAGGGTGAGACCGCCGTTGCCGTCGCCGATGACGGCTCCGGTTCCGTTCTCATTCTGGATGACACCGTTGGTCTGGCCGGCAACGAGGTTCAAGGCGCCATCGGTCGACGGGCCAAAGTTCGTGTCATAGGAGTTGTCGCTCATGGCAAAGTTCTGAGCGTAGTTCCACAGGGCGGTTACGGTGTTGCCATCGTAGTAGCCCATTACCAGGCCAGTCGTGTCGACGATGCCGCCGCCACCTGGAGGCGGACCCGCGGTACCGGTGTTTGCCGGAAACAGGTCCATCAAGCCTTTGTCGAAGGCCAGTTGCTCAGGCGTGTAGTCGTGGTCCTGGTCGGCGGTCGCTGCCTGCGAACGATCCAGACGGAAGGGATTAGCCGCGCCCTGTCCGTTAGCAGGATTCAGATTCGGATTTTGCGTCGAGAGAGTACCCGAGATGCCGTTAACGCTCGGGGTATTGGGTAGCGCGATGAAGGACGGCTCGCCACCCGGATTGGTAGCGACCGGATAGGTGCCGAAGTAGTGATCGAAGGAAACGTTTTCCTGGAAAATCACTACCAGGTGCTTGATCGGGGTTGTGGTTGAGTCACCGGATGCTCTCGCTGGCGGCCGAACCGGCGCGGCGTTCGCGTTTACTAGCGGTCCGCAAGGTCATGACCGCCATTAACGTAGTTGCCAAAATCTGACGCATATTCTCCTCACCCTTTCCAATCCTCAGGCATGGATTCTGAGGCTTCATGTTCATAAACGGACAACATCAACCGCAGTTGAAGCGACGATGAAAAGAAGATGAACAAGCCAAGAATTTCCGGCATTTGGATAAAGCGCGCGGGAATCGATTAACTTGAACGGTCACGCGTTCAGCAAAGTGACGGCACGGTTAACATGAGGGACATGCCGCAATCCACATCGCCGGTCCGCAAGGGCACCGTGTACGCGCTGATCTGCGCGGCCCTGGCAGTGGTTGCCCCTTTTGCGGTGCGCGGCATCGCTTGCGGCCACGACCTCACTTTCCACATGAACAGCTGGATGGAGGCGGCGCAGCAGTGGCGGCAAGGCGTGATCTATCCGCGCTGGGCGGCCATGGCCAACTACGGGGGCGGTGAGCCGCGGTTCCTGTTCTATCCGCCGCTGTCGTGGATGCTGGGAGGTGCGCTGGGCAGCCTTATGCCATGGATGTTCGCGCCGGTGGCGTTCGATTGCTGCGTGGTCATCCTGGCTGGGCTGGCCATGTTCCGCATGGCGAGCGAATGGTTCGACGCTTCGGAAGCGACGCTCATCGCGCGTGGCCTACGCGGTGAATCCTTACATGCTGCTGACGATTTACGTTCGCAGCGCGTTTGGGGAACTGCTGGCGGCGTCGTTTCTGCCTCTTCTGCTGCTGTGGATTGTGCGTGACCGTCCTGCGCGGCAGATGTTCGTGCCGCTGGCGCTGACCGTTGCCGGCATATGGCTGACTAACGTTCCGGCGGCCATCATCGCGAGCTACATGGCGATTCTGCTGCTGGTGGTGGTGACGGTTCTGCGGCGAAACTCGCGGGTATTTGTTTACGGAATAGCGGGAATGGCAGTTGGTATGTTGCTGGCGGCGTTTTTCATTGTGCCCGTGCTCTACGAGAAAAATTGGATCACGCTTGGCCAGGTGCTGTCGGCGGGGGTGCGCCCGGCGGAGAACTTTCTTTTTTCGCGGACCGGCGAACCGCAGCACGATCGCTTCTTGCGGGCGCTGTCGTGGCTGGCTTCGGGAGAATTGGCGATTACTGGGTTGGCGATTGTTGCGGGCCGCAGCTGGCGCAAGCTCAATCCCAGGCTGTGGTGGTCACTGCTGGCATTGCTGCTGATGACGGTTTTGTTGATGCTGCCGGTTATGGCCTGGGCGTATCAACTGCTGCCCGACTTGCGCTTCCTGCAATTTCCCTGGCGCTGGATGCTGGCGGCCGGGATCGCTTACGCCGTGTTCCTGGTGATCGCCCTACCGTCGTTTCGCGGCAAGCCGTGGCTCTATGCGCTGCTGTTCGCATTGCTGATCGCGGGTTGCAATCTGATGCTGCAGCCCAGGTGCGATCCGGCGGACACACCGTTCATGATTGCCAACGTTTATCACTCAGGCTACGGCTACATGGGGACGGATGAGTATGTTCCTGCGGGCGGCGACAACTACGAGATCAAGCCAGACTTCCCGGAGGCGCTGCTGCGCAGTGAGCAGGGCGGGCCTGCTCCGGCCGGCTCGCGCATCACGAGATTGCAGGCGAAAACGTATCGCAAGCAGTTGACGGTCGACTCGCCGCAAGCCTGTGGAACTGGTGCTGCGGCTGATGAACTATCCTGCATGGCGAGTTACGGTGAACGGCGCGGCAGTTCAGCCGCAATCCGAGCAGCCCACCGGAAGGATGGCGATCTCTCTGCCCGCGGGGCACAGTGAGGTTGAGGTTCACTTTGCACGTACGATCGATCGCTGGATTGGGGATCTGCTGAGCCTCGCGGCGCTGATCATCCTCGCCAGATTCTGGTACGTTGAACGGCGAGCAACGCAAGCAGTGAGTCCGAATTAACCACAGAGATGCAGAGGCACCGATTTTCTGGCCTTCTTTTCTTGAATAACTTCCTTTGTGTCTCCGTGCCTCTGTGGTGAACTGATTTTCGGGAGGAACATTTGAAGCGTGTTCTGGTAGCGACATCGAATCCGGGTAAAATTCGCGACCTCGTCGGAGCGGCGATCGCCCACAACGTGCAGATTGAAACTCTGCCCGGCTTCTCTTCCTTGCCGGAAGTGGTGGAAGATGGCCTGACGTTTGAGGCGAACGCGCGCAAGAAAGCCGAATTCTACAGCCAGCACGCGCAGGGGGCGTTGGTGATCGCCGACGACTCCGGCCTGGAGGTGGACGCGCTTCAGGGCGCGCCGGGAGTGCGTTCCGCCCGCTACGCGGCTGATGAGCACCATCCCCACGAGCACACTGGGAACTCTGACGATGAAGCCAACAACGCGCGCCTACTGCGCGAGCTTCACGAGGTCCCGGACGAATTTCGCACCGCTCGATTTGTCTGCGTGATCGCCGCCGCCCGCAATGGCCACGCCCTCGACACATTTCAGGGTAAAGCCGAAGGCATAATTCTGCGGGCGTCGCGCGGCGCCAACGGCTTTGGCTACGATCCGCTGTTCTACTTTGTGGAGATTGGCAAAACATTTGCCGAATTAAGTGCGGAGGAGAAGGCCAGGTACAGCCATCGTGGAGCGGCGTTCCGCGCCTTTCTGGAGTGGGAAGATGAGAGCGAAGATCGTCACCCGCACCGCGAGGAGTAATCGATTTCCTAGACTTCCGAGTCGAATTCCGGCAGCGTCCCTCCGGTGGCGAGATTCGGACTGCTGTCGCGGACCTTGGCGGTCGTCACCAGAATCACGGCCACGACGACAATCACCGTGCCCGCGAACATAAAGCCATCCAGTCGCTCGTGCAGCACCAGCCATCCCAGAAAAACCGCGACCAGCGGATTGACGTAGGCGTAGGTCGCGACCTTCGGCGTGGGGACATGTTTCAACAGCCAGATGTAGGCGGTGTAGCCCACCCAGGAGCCAAACACCACGAGGTACAGGACTGCCGAAAGTCCGCGATGCGTAATCACGATGTGACGGTATTCGCCGCTGCCCAAGGCAACGATTGCATTACCGATTGCCGCAAACACCATCTCCCAGGCCGTGGCTGTGAAGGGATCAACTTTCATCTGCCACTTGCGCGACAGTACTGAGCCGATCGACCAGCTCAGCGACGAGAGCAATAGGCTGCAAGCGCCGAGGAGCGGCAGGATGCCGAGGGTGGCGCGATGTTCGAAACTCGGCCAGAACAGAACCGCAACCCCGGCAATGCCCAGCGCCACGCCGAAGACTCCGCGTGCGGACAGCCGTTCGCCGCGAAAGACAAAAGTTTCCAGCACCAGAAACCAGATCGGAGTGACGGCAACGATCAAGGCGGCGAAGCCGGTTGGCACCCATTGCTCGGCCCAGGCCAGGCCGAAGTTGCCGCCAACCAGCAGCAGGCATCCGATCGTCGCCAGGCGTGCACCCTCGTGCAAGGTAATGCGAATTTTCCGACCGAGCGCCGCGCAGGCTAACAGCATCAGCGGGCCGGCAACAGCAAAGCGCAGCACGCACATAACCGCCGGAGGCAAACGCTCGGCGTCGGCAATGCCAATCGCCAGGTAGGTCGAGCCCCAGAAAATGTAAACCAGGGCAAACGCGAAGATCACTTGCAGCCGGTGATGGCGGTCGGGAGTCACAGTGAGAATGATTTAGCGCTGCTGCGATGAGTACACAACTACGTGGCCGGCTTGGGTTGTTCCTTGCGCAACTTGTGCCCGGTGATGAGGACGTAATGCACCCCGGAAATGGTGGTGAAGGTGAAGGTCGCATAGAGGAAAAACTTCACCAGCACACCCACCCACGATGCCGTCAGCACCTGTGACAGCACCACGAAGAAAACCGCGGCGATCTGGCAGGCGGTGTTCAACTTGCCGAAGATGCTGGGGCGAAAGTCGCGAAAACCGACGGTGGCGTACAGCACAACCGCGGTCATAACAATGCACAGGTCGCGGCTGAAGACGACCACCGTGTACTTCCAGGGGATTTTCTTGACGAAGGAAAGCACCAGAAACAACGAGCTCAGCAGCAGCTTGTCGGCCAACGGGTCGAGGTATTGCCCCAGCAGTGTCTGCTGATGGAGAGCCCGCGCCAGCAGCCCGTCGAGCGCGTCGCTCAAGGCGGCAGCAGCCAGCAGACCGAGCGCCCAATCCCAGTTGGCGTCAAAGACCGCGATGATGACGAAGGGAATGAAGATCAGGCGCAGCAGCGTGATCTGGTTGGGTGCTGTCCAAAACTGGTTTTTCACCCGGGTACTTTGCAGAAGTGGCATGAGATTCAGTAACGCCAGCGGTACTGCGTGATCGGCCGCAATGTTGGAATGCTGCTTCGATTGTGACGGGTTTGGCTGCGGCTGGCAATGCCGGATCAGCCAGGTTAACGGGAAAGAAGCTTTCGCTGAAGGGACAACATCTATATAATGCGGGCCGAACAAATGTTCGGCCAATTCGCAAAATGACGACGCTCCCTTCTCATTTTGACGGTCAGCGATTCCACAACGCAGTTCCCCGGCGCAACCGATATCGTGAACTCGTGCGTTGGATCCTTTCGCGTCAGCGCGGCCCGTGGCAGGAACACCGGAACGCAGAACCCGGTCCGCCTCCGCCGAAGCATTCGCAACAACTGCGCATCACCTTCATAAATCACAGCACATTTTTGCTACAAGTTGACGGAATCAATATTCTGACTGATCCCATCTGGTCGGAACGCGCCAGTCCCGTCTCGTGGGCTGGGCCGAAGCGGCATCATCCCCCAGGTGTTCGGTTTGAGGATTTGCCGCCGATCGATTTGGTGCTACTCAGCCACGATCATTACGACCACATGGATATCCCGACCCTGAAGCGCCTGGCGCGCGAGCATCGTCCGACGGTTTACACCGGCCTGAAAAACGGGAGAGCCCTGGCTCGCCACGGGATCGGCAACGTGGTGGAGCTCGACTGGTGGCAGGAGGCGGCGGCGCGCAGCGATATTTGGGTGACCGCGGTTCCGGCGCGACATTTCTCCGGACGCTTGCCGTTCAGCAACGATAAGACGCTGTGGTGCGGGTTCGTTGTGCAGAGCAATGACGCGACCATTTACTTCGCGGGCGATACGGGGGCGGGGCCGCACATTAATGAGATTGCCAAACAGTTTCCCGAGATCGACCTGGCCATTCTGCCGATTGGAGCCTTCCGTCCCGAGTGGTTCATGGGTGAGGTCCACATGTCCCCGCAAGAGGCCGTGGAGGCGCATCTCACCCTGGGGGCCATGACCAGCGTCGCCAGCCACTTCGGAACTTTCGATCTGGCTGATGATGGCGAGGATGAGCCGACCGACTTGCTGAACAAAATTCTGCGGCACACCGACTTGAAAAACACGGCGTTCTGGACGCTGCACTTTGGTGAAGGCCGCGAAGTTCCCCTGCATAGCAGCAATATGGATGCTCGCAGGCAAGTTGCGCAGTAAGGTGGCGGTCGTCGCGGTTTGCCAGCACTTCAATTTCATCGCATATTGCGCCAGTCCATGAGTCCCAGCAAAGCCCAAACTCGCTGCGCCAGGTATGTCGCGCTGTTGCGCGGCATCAACGTTGGCGGCAAGCACATCCTGCCCATGAAGCATCTGTCTGGAATCTTCAACGACGCTAAATGCGGCGATGTGCGGACGTACATCCAGAGCGGAAACGTGATCTTCAGCGCCCCCGCCGGCGGGGTGGAAAAAATCCCGCAACTGATTGCCAGGAATATTGAGTCGCAGTTCGGATTTCCGGTGCCGGTAATCTTGCGCAGCTCAGAGGAGATCGCGCGAGTGTTGCGCGATAATCCGTTTATCAAGGCGGGCGCGCCGGAAAAGTTGCTCTCTGTTTATTTTCTCGCCGACGAACCTACGAAAAGTGCAGTGGCGAAACTCGATCCCAAACGCTCGGCTCCGGATGAGTATCGGGTTGTCGGCCGGGAAATCTATATGCATCTTCCCAATGGCATGGGCCGCAGCAAGTTGACTAGCGCGTACTTCGATTCGCAGCTGTCGACGGTGGCCACCGCGCGTAATTGGGCCACGGTGACGAAGCTTAGCGAGATGCTGCAGAGCGTAGGCGACGGACTCATTGAGGGTCGGCTCGGGTAGCGCAAATCGATGAACAAACTATGCCGCCGGCTGAAGCTGGCTCAGGTCCATAAATAAAAAGCTTGGACGCTGGCCTAAAGGCCAGCTCTACCCGAACAGCGGGGCGTGCGTTTTTTAGCAGCCTGCTCACCTCAAAACGAAATCGCGGCTGCTGACCTCGATGGCCGGCAGCCGCGGACTTCCTGAATCGGACGATCTCCCCTCGACCATCCGATACATAGCGATCGCCACCAATTCATTTTGTGTTGCGGCTAAATCTGGTGGCCTTGTGCCCATGTAGATTGCAATCGTCCTGCCAGAAGATTGGCGGGACTGTACACCACGCATTTCGCGTTTTGGCCCGCGAATGAAGACAAACTGGCGCGCCGCGCCACGTCCTCAGCAAAAACTTCTATCTGATCAGATAGTGCGAAGTGTACGGCCAGATAGCGTCTCGAAGAATCGGCGCAGAGTGGTTGCGTGAGAACCTCTGTCGTCCCTACAAAGACGGTCTGGCAAGCAGGTGCCGCCGCTCCGCGGCTCCCCCACTTGTCCCACCTGCCCCGCGGGCTTACGCCCGCGGCTAACACAGATGTCGCCGCTGCGCGGCTGGTTCGGTCGCAATTCGGACTGTTTGCGCGAAACTCCAATTCTCATGCAGACAGTTAATCCGGTCGTTTCATTGCCGCAGCAGGCGCCGGAACGATACACTAGGCGATTACAAGGGGTCTCCCATGCTTATTGTCATGAAGGCGCACGCCAGCGAAGAGCAGGTGCGCAATGTCTGCGAAAAGATTGAAAGCTTCGGCTTCCGTGCTCACTCTATCCCAGGCGCTCAGCGCACCGCCATCGGCATCACCGGTAACGAGACCGAGATTGATCCCGGCACGTTCGACGAGATGGATGGCGTGCAGGAGGTCATCCGGGTCAGTAAGCCTTACAAACTCGTCAGTCGAGATTTGAAGGAAGAAGACACGGTGGTGCGCTTCGTCAACTCCGACGCGACTGTCGGCGGAGACGAGGTGGCGGTTATGGCGGGACCTTGCGCCGTCGAGTCGCGCGAGCAGGCGTTTGCCACGGCCGAGTTTGTCGCCCGGGCTGGAGCGCGCTTCTTCCGCGGAGGCGCTTACAAGCCGCGCACGTCTCCCTATGCGTTTCAGGGGATGGCAGAAGATGGGCTGAAGATCCTGGCTGAGATTCGCGATCGCTTCGGCTTGCTCATCGTTACCGAAGCCGTAGATAACGAGTCGCTCGACCTGGTGGAGAAGTATGCCGACATGATTCAGATCGGCGCCCGCAACATGCAGAACTTCTCGCTGCTGAAACGCGCCGGACGCGCGCATAAGCCGGTGCTGCTGAAGCGCGGCATGTCAGCGACGCTGGAAGAGTTCCTGATGGCTGCCGAATACATCATGAGTGAAGGCAACTACAACGTAGTATTGTGCGAACGCGGTGTGCGTACGTTCGCCGACCACACGCGTAACACACTCGACCTCAGCGTGGTTCCGGCGGTGCAGCGCCTGAGCCATCTTCCCATCATCGTTGATCCCAGTCACGGCACCGGCAAGCGCAACAAGGTCACACCGCTATCGCGCGCAGCAGTTGCCGTGGGAGCCGACGGCCTGATCATCGAAGTGCATCCCGATCCGGATCGCGCCCTCAGCGACGGCCAGCAGTCGCTCTATCCTGACCAGTTCGATCAGTTGATGGTCGAGGTACGCCAGATCGCCAACGTGCTCGGCCGCTCGATTGCGGGACGGGTTGCCGATCCAACCGCCCGCCCTGCTACAGCGGGCGCGGGAAGTTCTGCCACGCGCTGATGGATGCCGCCGGGCGGTGGCGCAACGCGCGATGCAAGATGAAGATGCTGTTGTCGCTGGCGGCCATAATCGTGCCGGCGACGGCGTGTCATCAGCGCGCCACAGTCGCGCCCGGATATCACGAATACGCCTACGTCAGTAACGGCAAGAGCAACTCGGTCAGCGTGATCGATCTGCTGCAACTGCACAACGTCAAGACAATCAGCGTCGGCGCCAGCCCCAGCGGCATCACTGCCAGTCCCACCCGCAACGAGATTTACGTTGCTAACGCTGACTCTAACAACGTCAGCATCATCGACGCGGAAAGCAATCAGCAGGTCGCAGTGATCGGCGTGCATCGCGCGCCTTACTACGTATCGGTCTCGTCGGATGGCAAGCGAGCGTACGTGGCCAACTCTGGCTCGGCCAACGTTTCGGTCATCGATCTTCAAAAGCGAGCGGTGATCGCGACGATCGGTGTAGGCGGCGCGCCTGGAATGGCCAAAGTCTCACCCGATGGGAAGCTTGCGGTGGTCAGCAATCGGGCGGGGAACAGCTTATCCATCATTGATACGGGCAAGCTGGCGGTCCGCAGCACTGTGCCGGTGTGCCAGCAGCCGCAGGACCTCGTCATCGTGCCGGACAACAGTAAAGCCTTCGTTGCCTGCCCGGGCTCGAATCAAGTTGCAGCCGTCGATCTCAAGACAGGTCGCCTGCTGACGTTTCTCGACGTCGGCCAGCTTCCGGTGCAACTGGCGCTGAAGCCCGATGGCGGTGAACTCTTCGTCAGCAATTTCAATAGCAACAACTTTTCCATTGTCGAGACGGGAACCAACGAGGTCAGCGGCAGCTACCTCATCGGCAACAATCCGGTGCACGGCGTCGTTACCTCGGACAACAGCCTTTTCTATGTGAGCAATTTTGGCTCGGACACGGTGAGTGTCTACGCGATCGACGAAGGCCGCGTGATTGGCGCTGTGCAGGTGGGGAGCCATCCGGATGCGCTGGCGCTCACACCGGACGAGGCGCACCTGCTGGTCGTGGATTCGAAGTCCGGCGACGTTGCGGTGGTGCGCACGGTGAAGACCCGCGACAACTCGAAGATCAGCGCCGACCGCGCCCTGGTCACGCTGATTCCCGTCGGCAACCAGCCCAACGACATCGTGATCAAGGCATTCACCGTGAAGCAGTAGGCAGTTGTCCGTCAAAATCCCCACCCAACCAGAGGAAGGTTGGATGGGGCACCCGAACGTGTACTGATAACCGCGCACTGACAACCGACAACTGACCACTGACAACTGATTCTTACTTTCTCTTCCAGCGCACGCCGTCTTTGGTGTTTTCCAGGATGATGCCGTTTTCTCCCAGCTCGGCGCGGATGGCGTCCGACCTCGCGAAGTCGCGGGACTTGCGAGCCTGTGAGTGCTCGGCCACCAGCTTCTCAACTTCGGCGTCTGACAGAGCCGCAGCCTTGGCCAACTCAGCCGTCTGCGGACTGATCTTCGCCTCCAGGCCTTCGACCTTCGCCCATTCGACGGTGGCTCGCACCTTGGCGGCATCGTCGTCCTTGAGGACGGCAAAGATTTCGTCGAATTGCTCCAGCGCCTTCAGCAGTGCCGGCACATCGCCCTTATGCACCTGGCCGGCGTCGGCGGCAGCATTCACGTCGCGCACCATGTCGAAGACAGCTCCCAGGGCGCGCGCTGTGTTCAGATCGTCCGCCAGCCCCGCAGTCATTTCCGTACTGGTCTTACTGGCAATTTCCGCGATGGCGCCGCTCGTGCCCTCGGGAAACTGCGAGCTCTCCAGGCGCAGCTTGAAGTTGCGCAGCCGCTCCACCGAATTGGCCGCCTGGGTCAGCCCGTCGAAGGTGAAGTTGAGCTGCTTGCGGTAGGGAACCGACATCAGCAGAAAGCGGATCGACGACGGCTTGTGGCCCATCAGGATCAAGTCGCGGACGGTGAAGAAGTTGCCCGCGCTCTTGGCCATCTTCTCGCCTTCCACCAGCAGGAAGCGCGAATGCACCCAGACGTGTACGAACTGCTTTCCGGTCTTGGCCTCCGACTGCGCGATTTCATTCTCGTGGTGCGGAAAGATGAGGTCCTCGCCGCCGCAGTGAATGTCGAAGGTCTCGCCCAGATACTTCATCGACATGGTGGAGCACTCGATGTGCCAACCCGGCCGACCCGGCCCGATCTCGGTGTCCCACGAGGCTTCGCCCGGCTTCGGCGCTTTCCATAGAGCAAAGTCGCGGGCATTGTCCTTGTCGTACTCGTCCACATCGACGCGCGCGCCGTCTTCCATTCCCACGAAATCGCGCTTGGAGAGCTTGCCGTAATCCGGAAACTTGGCGATGCGGTAATAGTACGAACCGTCGTCGGTGCGGTAGGCGTATCCCTTTTCCACCAGATCGGTGATGAAATGCGCCATCTCCTGGATGTGGTCGGTGGCATTCACCAGCATTTCGGGATGCTGGATGTTCAGCCAGTCGGAATCTTCCAGAAATGCGGCGCGATACTTCTTGGTGTACTCCTGCACGGTGACGCCGTCGCGGGCGGCGTTGCGGATGATCTTGTCATCGACGTCGGTGATGTTCATGACGTGCTTCAGCTGGAAGCCGCTCTGCTTAAGGAACCGGCGCAGCGTGTCCACCACGATGAAGGTGCGGAAGTTACCGATGTGGCCGTAGTCATAGACCGTTGGCCCGCAGGCGTACATGCGGACCAGGTTGTCTTCCAGAGGGTGAAACTCTTCGACCTTCGCGGACAGAGTATTGAAAAGCTCAAGCGCCATGAATTCTTCCTGTAGAAGTACGGAATCCTCGATTGTAGGGGCGCGTGAGAAAGGGGGTCAACCGAAGGGGGCAGCTTTCAGCTGTCAGCTGTCAGTAGAACGTGTGTGACGCAGGTTTTAAGTCTGACAGCGGCCCGGAGTAAGCGCCGAAGTCCAGTGGACGCGACTAGAAGAGTTGTGCGTCAAGCCGTCGGTGTGGTCTTCGATAACAGCGCCCGTTATGTGGGCTGGGGGAATATCGTGGGTTGACCGGTGCCAATGTCTGTCGCAGCCGTGAGCTTGAGCTGATAGCTGACAGCTGACGACTGATAGCCGCCTTTCCATTATGGGAATAACGTCTCTGCCGCGTGCTCATCGAGGACTTCGATTGTGGAAGCCAGGTCAAAATCGTGGAATACGTGCGTCTTCTACGGACTTATCTTGGATGCCCCAGTAGAGGTAGGAGAAATGCTTAGGTTCAGGACCGATCCGAGAATAGGGCTGTGGTACTGGCTGGTAGCTGCCGTGCTGCTGCTTGGATTCCTGGCGTCGCGGTTAGGGGTGTGACCGTAAGAGGCGTCAGGCAAGTCGATGTCGCAAACAGCGCGAGCACAGTCCTGGAAACTGTGCTCGCCATTTTCGCTTCGCTGCTGCCGATCGAATCAGATCGCTCTATTCACAACTGCTACTGACCATCTTGACGTCGCTGACCTTCATGTCAACATAGGAATTGGTTCCGGCCTCTGACTTTTCGCTCATCTCTTTCTTTTCTTCCTGCGAATGCGAGAGCGTTACCGGCATGCCGGTGACGGTTACGGTATGGCCCACATGAGCACTCAGGCCCTTGCCCATCAGCTCATACATTTTTCCGTCCTTGCCCATGAGGTAGTAACCATTCGCGTCGCTACCCTGCTTCAGGCAGCCGGTGACCGAGGTCATCTGCTTGCCGCCCATATTGTCCTGCGCGCTCAGGAGAATGGGGAAAACCACGAAGAACACGAGAGGGACCGCACAGAGAGACAATTTCTTTAATTTCGACATGGTTAGTGCTCCTTTCGGCTCCGATAGATCACGGAGCGGTTAGAGAGGCTGCGACGAGGGTGACCCGGCAGCCCCAAAAATTTCAGTGTCCCGCAGACAGGAGATTCTCCTGCGCACCCTTGTGTACTATCGATGATAGTAATTCCTCAACTGTTTGCTACACAAAGGAATTTTGGGGGTTACGGCCGGCGTCCCGGGTGACTATAATCGATTCAGGAGTACCTGCCTTTGACCCGCTGCACCCAGCCGAACTGCTTGATCGTGTCCGCCAACCCGGCGGCCGGGCTTGGTCTGCGCGCAACCTGGTCACGAGCCATATCCAGCCGGGCAGACTGCAAGCTGGCGCCCTGCATGGCTCGTCCTAACCTCTTCTCCGGCGACTAGTTACGGGTTCTTCTTCCTGACTCCTGCGTGGCTTCGGTCCAACCAGACCGCCTGCGCGGGCTGACCTAAGCTCCGGCACACAACAGGGTGCCGCAAGCCGATTCGGAGGAAAACATCATGTCCGCCAACACTCTTATTCCCGTCGCCGGTCCTCACATCAAGACCGCTCTGCCCGGTCCAAATGCGCTGCGCATTCTGGAAGGCGATCAGCGCTACATTTCGCCGTCGTACACCCGCTCCTATCCGATGGTAGCCAAGCGCGGACGCGGCGTCATTGTCGAAGACGTCGATGGCAACGAGTTCCTCGACTTCTCCGCCGGCATCGCCGTGACCTCGACGGGGCATTGCCATCCCGAAGTTGTTGCCGCCATTCAGAAGCAGGCGGCCGAGCTGATCCACATGTCGGGTACCGACTTCTACTACGAGAGCATGGTGACCCTGGGCGAGCGCCTGTCGAAGATCGCTCCGATGAAGGGGCCGCACAAGGTTTATTACGGCAACTCCGGCGCAGAGGCGGTTGAAGCTGCATTGAAGCTGGCGCGCTATCACACCAAGCGGCAGAACGTCATCGCGTTCTACGGCGCCTTCCACGGGCGCACCATGGGCGCGCTCTCGTTGACGGCCTCGAAGCCGCAACAGCGCCGCCGCTTTGCTCCGCTGGTTCCGGGCGTGACGCACGTGCGGTATCCCGACATCTATCGCGGATGCGTTGGTGGAAGCCCGGAGGAAGCTGACGCTTTCGCTCTAGGCTGCGCCCGCTTCATCGAAGAAAAGTTGTTCAAGACGACGCTGCCTCCCGAGGAAGTGGCGGCTATCTTTGTCGAGCCCATCCAAGGCGAAGGCGGCTACGTGGTAGCGCCAACGATATTCATGCAGGAATTGCGCCGCATCTGCGATCAGCACGGAATTCTGCTGGTTGCCGATGAAGTGCAGTCCGGCGCGGGGCGCACCGGCAAATGGTGGGCGATCCAGCATACCGGTGTCGAGCCCGACATCGTTTGCAGCGCGAAGGGCATTGCCAGTGGCATGCCGCTGGGCGTGATGATGAGCAAGGCCGAGATCATGGACTGGGTGCCCGGCTCACATGCGTCGACATTCGGCGGCAATCCGGTGGCGATCGCCGCAGCTCTGGCGACCATGGATGTTCTGGAGCGCGAAGGCATCAAGAACGCCGAAGTGGTTGGGCGTCACATGATGAATCGCATGGCTGAGTGGCCGAAGCGGCTGGACCTGGTGGGCGACGTTCGTGGACGAGGCTTGATGATTGGCGTCGAGATTGTCACCGACAAGAAGGCGAAGACGCAGGGCGGGGCCGAGCGTGACCGCATCGTGGAACTGGCCTTCGAGCGCGGCGTGCTCCTGCTTGGATGCGGGCCGAACAGCATTCGCCTTGCTCCTCCGCTCATCGTGAGCAAAGAGCAGGCGGACATTGCCATGGACGTGCTGGAAGAGTGCATCGGCGTGGTCTCGGGCAAGCCACATGTCATGTCGGCGACGAACGGCAAGCAAGCCGGCGCATAAGCGCATCGATAGGACAGGGAAGCTAAGCCTGGGCCGCGAGGTCCAGGCTTCGGTTGTTGCGCGCATTGAACGGACGGAGAAGTTCCTCCACTTCGCTTCGCTTCGGTCGGAATGACAGCAGTTCTATCGTTCCAACTATCCCCGTTGGAATTGCGTCAGTCTTTTCGCGGTCTACACTGCCCTACGCCATGTTCCCACAATCTCGACTTGCACTTCTCTTCCTGATCGTCTTTACGGCACTCACCGCCACCGCGCAATACACTGATCGCACCGCCATGAACGATCTCGGTGGTCCGCAAGGGTTTGCTGCGCGGCGTGCTGAACTCGCCGGAAAATTGAAGACCGGCTACGTTCTGCTGTTCGCCAAGACGCAGGTTCCGGCTGCCGGACATTATCGCGAGGACAACGATTTCTACTACTACACGGGTCTCTCCGATCCGGGCGCGATCCTGTTGATGGATGTCTCGTCGCAGCGCGTCACCATCTTCGAACCGGTGCAGAGTCCGCGCGAAGTTCAGGTGTATGGTGCGAATCTGCTGGCGCTCTCCAAGGATGAACAGAAGGCGCTGGGCTATCCCAACGTCGCACCGCTCACCAGCCTGGACGGAGCACTGAGTTTTCTGTTCGGCAGCGGTGGAGGCAGTGATCTTTGGGTGCGTCTTGGATTTGCCGACAAACCCGATGGCGCGCGCTTCGAAACTGGCCGCGATTACGCCGCCGAGTACAACAATCCTTATGGCCAGAATTTGCCTGGCGATCGCGATGCGTTGGTGAAGTTGCGTGAGCGCTATCCTGGCGCTAACTTCCGCGACATCACCGCGACCATGGACGCCATGCGCAACATCAAGCGTCCGCAGGAGATTGAAGTGCTTCGCCGGGTCGGCCGGATCAGCGCCCTGGGTGACATGCAAGCGATCACGATCGCCCATCCTGGCATGTGGGAGTATCAGATCGAAGCTGAAGCCGAATACGTCTTCCGTTACGCAGGTGCGCAAGGGTTGGCCTATCCCGCAATCGTGGGCGCGGGGCTGCACTCCAACACCTGGCATTATTTCTTCAATCGCGACAAGATTACGCCGGGCAGCATCGTGGTCTTCGACTTCGCCGCCGACCTCGATCACATGACCATGGACATCACCCGCACCTTCAACATCGACGGCAAGTTCACGCCCGAGCAGGCCAAGTGGTACAACGTCGATCTGGAATCGCAAAAGGCCGTGATCGACATGCTGAAAGTCGGCAATACCTACGAGCAGGCCGCGGATGCAGGCAAGAAAGTTTATGAGCGCGAAGGAGTGGGCGCGCAGTGGATGGGGTTCCCCGGGCACTTCGTCGGGCTGGCTACGCACGACGTGATGATGCCGCGCGGGCCGATCCAGGCCGGGCAGGTGGTCACGGTTGAGCCGATCGTCGAGTTCCCCGACAAGCACTGGCACTTCCGCGTGGAAGATACCATTCTCATCACCGCAAACGGGCCCGAGAGCCTGTCCTCAGCCATTCCGAAAGAGATGAGCGAGGTGGAGAAACTGGTGGGCAGCAAGCCTGCTCCCGAGCCGGTAAAGTGATTCTCCGCGCCATCCGATAGTAAGAAGCGGTAACATAGAAATTGTTAGGGAAGGGTTCCCGTGCCTGAATTACGGAAAGATCCGATTATCGGACGATGGGTCATCATTTCTACGGATCGCGCCAAGCGGCCAAGCGATTTCAGCCGCGAGCCGGTCAAGATGAAGGGCGGCTTCTGCCCGTTCTGTGCCGGCAACGAAAACAAGACGCCGTCGGAAGTTCTGGCCTATCGGCCGAACGGCGCTTCCCGGGATGGTGAAGGCTGGACCGTTCGCGTGGTGCCGAACAAGTTTCCTGCGCTCGGCATCGAAGGCAATTTGAACCGCCAAGCCGAAGGCATGTTCGACAAGATGAACGGCATCGGCGCCCACGAAGTGGTGGTGGAGACGCCCGACCATGGCGTGACCCTGAGCAATCTGCCGGAGAAGCGCATCGAAGATGTGCTCTGGGCCTTCCGCGACCGCATTGTCGATCTGAAGAAGGACCGCCGCTTCAAGTACATCCTCATCTTCAAAAACCACGGCACCCTGGCGGGGGCCACGTTGGAGCACACGCACGCGCAATTGATCGCGCTGCCCATCGTCCCCAAGCACGTGGTGGAAGAAATGGAAGGCTCCAAGCAGTATTACATCTACAAGGAGCGCTGCGTTTTCTGCGACATCATTCGCCAGGAGACGGAGTCGGGTGTGCGTGTGGTAGCGGAGAATGAAGGTTTCCTCACCGTCGCTCCGTATGCTCCGCGGTTCCCATTCGAGACCTGGATCCTGCCCAAGCGTCATGAGTCGGCGTTCGAGAATTCGTCGTCGCAGGTGTATGAGAACCTGGCCAAGGCGCTGAAGAACCTGCTGATGCGCGCAGACCAGGTGCTGGAGAATCCTGCTTACAATCTGGTGATCCACACCGCGCCGGTGCAGGAAGCCACCATGGATCACTATCACTGGCACGTGGAGTTCATGCCGCGGCTCACCAAGATCGCCGGCTTCGAGTGGGGAACCGGCTTTTACCAGAATCCTACGCCGCCGGAAGAAGCCGCGAAGTATCTGCGTGAAGCCAAGATCGAGACTGCGCAACCGGTGTTGACTGTCAGCTGAGGTCGTCGAGCGCGATGGGGATTGATCCAAACGGTAACGCACGGCCAAGTTGACCAGCTTTGCAAACAAGCGGAAAATGATCGCAACATTTGGCCTCGGCTGCCTCCGTTTGCGAGAGGCACGCAGTTACGGCACAATCTGAAGCACTCCAGAAACTTACACCAGCCGCCCCGTAAGGTCGGCGATAGCGTGTGCCTGGCTATTGGAAAAGGAGTTATGCGAAGCATTTATAAGAGGACATTAGGTTTATTTCTGCTCGGGATTTTTGGCGCGTGGCAGGCGCAAGCTCAGACTCCGCAATACATTCCTTTTTCTTCCGCCAAGCCGGTGCTGGAGACTTACTTGAGCACCTTGCCCGCTGAGCTGAAACCCTCCGGCCAACCCACCGCTGCGGCCTGGGACAAGTGGGTGCGCAGCCAGGATTTGGAAATCCGCACCCGCCTTAAACGCGGGGAGGAGGACACGCTCACGAACTTGTTGCGTCTGGGCGTGACCTATACGAAAGAAGACCGCATTTCATTTGTCACACTGGAGAAGTACGGCAAGGACCATTACGTCGATCAGCTGGCCGATCACCGGGCTGACGATTTAATTCGCGCCTTGAACGCAGCCCATGCCAATGCTGGCATGCTGGAGATGCGATCGTTTCTGGAAAAGGAAGGTTACAACCTGAAGACGCCTGCCGGCCAGAAGGCAGCGAAAGCCTACATGCTGGCGAACCTGGCGCGCATGCGTGATGAGGTGATCCGCACTGAGGCTGATATTTATAAGAACAAGAACGCTAATCTGTCGCAGCAGTTTAAAGATCGCGGCATCTCCACCGACAGCAATCTTTATCCTGACTACATGATCGACTTGCAGCTGCGGCATATGGCGGAGCAAGGGCTGCTGAAGCCGGAGAGCATTCACCGGGTTGCCATCGTGGGTCCTGGCCTCGACTTCGTGAATAAGAATTCCGGCTCCGATTTTTACCCGCCGCAGAGCACGCAACCCTTTGCGGTAATCGATTCGCTGGTGCGCCTGCATCTTGCGGACGTTTCTTCGCTTGAGGTAGAAACCTTTGACATCAGCAATCGTGTCAATCGCCATCTGGCGCAGGCACGCGTGCAGGCGGCCGCAGGCAAACCCTACAATATCCAATTGCTTTCCAGTCCGAAGGACAGCTGGAACAAGGATTACTCCGCGGGATTTCTGGAATACTGGCAACGATTGGGAGATCAGATAGGCAAGCCGGTCGAACGCATCCCCGTACCTGACGCTGCCCCGGACATCTGGAACCGTGCCATTGGCGTGCGCCCGTCCGTGGTAATGCGGGTTAGGCCCGTCGATATGAACGTAGTGTTTCAAACGGTGGAGCTACCGCCCGACAAGCAGTTCGACCTGGTGATCGGCACCAATATCTTCGTCTATTACGGAAGTCTGGAGCAATCGCTGGCGCGAGCCGTATTAGCGAACATGATCAAGCCGGGCGGATTCCTGCTGTCCAACGACGCGTTGCCGAATACGGCTCCGTCGCAGTTAGCGGACTCGCTGCAGACCAAGGTACAGGTTTCACCTTCGGACACCGAATACGTGTACAGCTACATTCGCCAGGGTAAAGCTGCCGACAGCACACAGAAGCGTGCGGCAGTCACACACTAATCCATCCTTCCTTAATCGTCGGCTGACTGGGCTGGAAAAGCCGGCGCAGTTTCTCGCGATCACACTTTTTCGCCTGTTGGTTATGTGCCGCGTTTAGAATGTTGCAATCGGCTCACGCAGTTGTGATCCGATCAGGCGACCAGCCATCGACCTGACGGCCCTGTCTATTTCGCGCACGCATCTCGCGCCCGTACCTACAACATAAGGAGAGATTTTCCGATGATAAGGACTAGTGTCTGCTTCGCTCTAATCTTTTGTTGTTTAGGTTTATCCGCAGAGCAAGTAACCCTTAAGAATGGCGATCGCCTGACGGGTACCATCGTCAGCATGGATGACAAGAAGCTGACTGTAAAGACTGCGTACGCAGGCGATGTAGTTATCGATCGTGACGCAATCGCGCAATTCTCATCGGAGAAGCCGCTGGTGGTGACCCGCACCGACAAGCAGGTGATCTCCGGACCGGTCACCGCGCAGGATACCTCGGTGGTAGTCACGAGTACGGGGGGCGCGCAAACGATTCCTTTAGGGGACGTCGCGGTGATTCGCTCACCCGCGGACCAGGCAGCCTATGAGAAGTCGTTACATCCCGGATTTCTGGAAGGCTGGGCCGGCGGCGGCAACTTCGGACTGGGTCTAGCGCGGGGCAACTCCGACACCACCAACCTCGCGTTGGCATTCAATGCCGATCGCAAGACTACGACCGACGAGTGGACGATCCAGGCTACGTCTCTGTACTCCACCAGCACGGCCGACAACGTAACTACAACCAGCGCGAATGCCTTGGGCGGATCGATTCGCTACGCCCACAACCTCACAGCGCGGCTGTTTGCCTTCGGCTTGTTCGCCGGCATGTACGATCATGCGCAGGACCTGGATGAGCGCATCAGTCCCAACGGCGGTTTGGGATACCATTTGATCGCGAGCAAGGTGACCACGCTCGATGTTCTCGGCGGCATCGGCTATACCTACGAGAATTATTCCAACGGCGTGACCAACAACCTGATCAACGCCAACGTTGGCGAAGAGTTCTCGCACAACTTCACGGCCAGCACGTCGGTTGTCGAGCAGCTGTATTTCTTCCCTTACCTGAATGACACGGGAAACTATCGCGGGACATTCAACTTCGGCGTGGCCAGTAAGTTTTATCGTGGGCTGACCTGGAACCTGAACTTCGGCGATATCTATAACAGCCAGCCGGTGGAAGGTAAACGCAACAACGATGTGGTGCTGACAACGGGACTGGGCGTCACCTTCGGCGGCAAGGCGAAATAGCGGATGCAAACTTGAGTGGGGCGCGGGTCTGTCCGCGCCCACTTCTCATTGGTTAGGCGTCGGCGGGAGGCAATTCGATTTCGGGGTCAGGACGCTGAATTGGTTCCGGCGTGGTTTCAACTACCTCTTGAGGCTGCGGCGTCGTGTAATCGACCGAGTCGGCAGGCACCATTTCTGCATGACGCTGGTAGAACGTCATCGCACTGGCCATCTGCCAAAGCCGCGTCGCCACTTGTGCCAGCATAATCAGCTCCAAAATAATGAAGGTTACTGGAGTTGCTGTCGGCGGCAGGTGGGCCCAGATCAGCAGGCCGATGAACAACGCTGCCCAGGCAGCGAAGGCGATGCAGAAGTAGGCACGGTAGAGCCTGCCGAAATCATGCCAGGTGATACGCAACGATTTCCAGAGATTACGCCACATGCCGCGTTCGTTTTGCGCCACCGCTCGCACCTGCGCTATGTCGAACCACAGACGTACAGCCAGCGCGAGCAACAGGAACACCACGATCGTAGCCAGAGAAAGATAGAAGCCCACCTGATCCGCAATTGCCTTGTCGCCGATTTTGTCCGCCGCTTTGTCCAGCCCCTGGTAAATCATGAGCACGATCAGGAAGGGGATGATGGAAAGCAGCGTCAGCCGTACCATGCGCCAGAAGAAAGCTCCGCAAGCCGCGAAGAATTCGCCGGTGGTCAGCCTGCGATCCTGGCGATAGGTCTCCAGAATTCCGCCGGTGACGAACAGCATGAACAACAGGAACAGACACGCGAATAAATAGGAGCTTCCGGCGGCGTGCATCAAGCTGATGTTCGGCAGCCGAATCAGTTCGAAGAAGATGTTCAGGTCGAAACCTTTGCTGAGCTGCTGACTGGCAAGGCTGTGATGCAACGCGCGATTCAGTACTATCGCCGCGGATATGGTACCCATTGCGCCGCACGCCAGGTTCACCACGAATACCCACCACAGAATTCCCTGTCTCCGCCACAGCAGGCCGAAGCCAGCAGCCACTAAGCCTTTCTGATCGTCAACCATGTTTTCTCCGTTAGAACATCCGGACGGCGTGATCGCCATCCGGAACCACCGTTCTCCTGCCGTTACGCCAGCCAGCTCATGAACTGCGCAAAGAACTGCGTGAGGAAGAGCCAGTACGTCGAGATCTTGGCCGTCGCTGCGCGTTGACCTTCGGTCACGTGACTGTTGTTCAAGTAACTCTCGTCGGCTACGACCTGGTAGGCGGGATCGATCTGTACCGACTCCACTTTGGCTTTCTTGTGGTAGACGAATCGCGTCCAGCGATCCTTACCATCCCATTTCTCGCGAACCGTCTCGCCGTTGTCGAACTTTATTTCGGCGTTAACCGGAAACACGAAGTCCTGCTTGCGGTGCAGGATGACTTGCGTCTCGAATTCGGTCTCACCCTTCTTCTCTTTCAGGTTGGGATCAAACCAGTTCACCGGATCGGAGTCGGCGCGCGTAACCTCGTAATCCAGCATCTGGGTGCCGTAAACCGCCTGGTTCCAAAACCACTGCAAGTCCTGGCCTGAAACCTGGCTCACCGTATTCATGAAATCTTCCTGCGTGGGATGAGTAAAACGATACTTCATGAAGTAGGTGTGCATTGCCCTTTGCATGGTCTGCTCGCCGACGATGGCTTCCAGGGTGAGCAGCATGCATGCCGTTTTTCCGTAGGTGACTGCGCCGTAGGAGCCGACGCTCTCCGTCTGGTAGCTGAAGCGGGACAGCGGGTCCATGTCAGGATTGCCGAAGTATTGCAGCCGCTGCGCGCCGCGGTCGCCCAATTGGCCGCCCAGCAGGTTGATGGCGCTCGCATTCTTGCCGTAGAAGCTGTCCAAGCACTTTCACTTCGGTGTAGCTGTTGATGCCTTCGTCGAGCCAGCCGTTTTCGAACTCGTTGGTCGCCACCATCCCATACCAGTACTGGTGCCCGAATTCATGCTCCGTCACCAGATCGATCAGGTGGAAGCCTTTGGGAATGAAGTATCCGCTGTCGCCGGTAATGAAGGTGGGATATTCCATGCCGCCGGCTTCGCCTGCCCCGTGCGGCGGGTCGACCACCGTGAGCTGGGCGTAAGGATACGGCCCATACCAGTCGTCAAACTTCTTCATGCTTTGCTGCACGCAGGTGATGTAAGGATTCCACTGGCTCTTGTGACCATCGTAGGTCAGCAAGCGGATGCGCACCGGCCCGACGCTGCCGTCGAACTGGCTCTCGACGACTTTGAAATTCGGATCGGCTGTCCAGGCGAAGTCGTGAACATCTTCGGCGTGGAAGGCGACGGTCTTGGTGCCGTTGCCGTTATCCGTGTCGGCGGTCTGCACGCCCGTGGCGCCGATGATGTAATCCTTCGGCAGCGTGACCTTCACGTCATAGGTGCCGAAGTCGGCAAAAAACTCGGTCATGGCATGGAATTGGTGGCAGTTCCATTGCCCATGCCACCACACGCCGACCTTGGGGAACCATTGGCCGGCGAGCAGGAAGGTGCGCTTGTAGCCGGTGCGCGCGATGACTTCGGGAAATGTCGCCTTGAACTTTATTTTGAAGACGACATCGGCTCCGGGCGCGATAGGCTGCGGCAGCTTCACCTGGAACACCGTCTTGTCGTCGGGATTGACGTCGTCGGGCGAGACAAACTTCATCTGCTTTGTCAGGTCGCCCATGCCGACAACCTCAAACGAGGTCACTTCATTTGCGCCGTAGTCCTCTGGCTTCCATTCATCCAGATTGCTGGTGCGGAAGTTGCCATCGCGGTGCGCCTCGTGCATCCAAGTCGCCTTCGGCTGAAAGCCATTCAGGTAGAGATGGAAGGGAAACGTGTCGAGGGCCTGGCCGGTGAGGTTGTGGTAAGTCAACGTCTCCGTGGCTTCGACCGTGTGCTTCGGCGGGTCGTACTTGGCATCGATGACGTAAGCCACGACGCGCGTCGACAGCGGGCCGGAAACCTTGGGTGCGAAGGGACTCTGCCCGGCCGCAGCGGCGGACCAGAGCAGCACAGCACTGGGCAGCAAGAGCACCAGCCAACGTTTCATGAGCGATCTCCAAACGTTACTGCGTCGATGATGCGACTCGAATGAGTAGACAGAATAGTAACGACTTTACGCCGTTTCTGCAGCAAGGACTACACTTTCGCGAACCGTGTGACCAGTGACCGTGTGACCAGTGAAAGATACGTGGGATGAGCCGCTAAAGTTTCGCTCCTGCGAACATTGCCTGATGGAATACGGCCGGATGGAGCCAGCTCGCGAATTGATGGGCGGACGAGACCGTGCCCAGAAGGGCAATTCTTCTACCCTCGCTGAAACGTGCTGCGGCCCGGCGGGCCAGGGAACTCCGACATCTCCGCCCTACGGTCTGGCTTCGTAGACGATGTTAAACGGCGTCTCGGTAGCGCGACGGAAGCGGCTGAAGCCTGCCGAGGTCACCACTTCGCGGATACGTGATTCGCCGGCCTGCGCGCCCAGACACAATCCCACCTCCTGCGAACGCGAACAGGGCGTACACAGCAATGTCGAAAACGAGTAGTACACCCGGCCGACGGGATTGAGGTTGTCCTGAAGCTGATCGTTGGCGAACGGCTCCACGATCATCCAGGTTCCGTCCTTGGTCATCGATTGCCGCACATGGGTCGCTGCCCCGATGGGATCGCCCATATCATGCAGACAATCGAAGACGGCGATGAAATCGTAGTCCTTGCCGGGATAATCTTTCGCTTTGGCCACCTCGAAGCTGACGCGATCTGAGAGTCCGTCGCGGCGGGCGGCTTCACGGGCGGCCTCAATCGATTTGTCGTGATAGTCGAATCCGAAGAAACGGGATTTGGGGAACGCTTTGGCCATTAAGAGTGTGGACGAACCTTTGCCGCAGCCGACGTCGGCTACGCGTGCGCCGGACTCGAGTTTGCCTCTCACATCCTGGAGTGCCGGAATCCACGAGGCGACGAGATTGGCGGCGTAGCCGGGCCGGAAGAACTTCTCGCAGCCGTGAAAGACACCGTCGTCATGCTCGTGCCAGCCCATGCCTGCGCCGGTACGGAATGAATCGGCGATGCGAGGAACCGCCGCCAGGGAACCCAGGGCCAGTTCGAAGGCTCCGGGCAGATAGGCAGGACTGTTTTCGTCAGCCAGCGTGAACGCCTGTTCCGCGTCCAGGCCGAACCTGTTGGTCGCTCCATCGTAGGTGATATAGCCGCCTGCCGCTTGCGAGGCCAGCCACTCGCGCAAATATCGTTCATCGGTTTGTGTCCGGGCTGCCAGTTCAGCGGGGGTAAGCGGCCCATTGGCGAGCGCTTTGTACAGTCCCAGCCTCTCTCCAATCACGACCATGCCGGTATGCACGGCCGCGCCCAGATCGCCGACGAATCGGCCGATGAAGGCGTTCAGCTTGTCCATGTCCACTGGAGGTGGTTGCGTACTCATAGGAGGGTCTCCTTCGGAAAGATGCGGAGTCAGGTGCCGAGGCCTGCGACGGTCCTCGACCAAGTGCAGGAATTCTGTGGCAGTCCGATATCAAAGTCAAGCTTGCTGAATTGGATAGCATTGCAGAATTGTTGCAGCGTCTCGCGGCATGACGATGGACGGGTAGCTTCCGATATTCGAGTCGGCTGTTTTCGTAGAAAGGCAGGCTTGTCATCATTTTGCTCTGCTACACTCGGCCCAATGCGAGTTCTTGGCATCGATTGCGGCGGCGAATACACCGGCTACGGAGTAGTCGAACAGGACGGCAACGGATCACTACGCCATTGCTGTAGCGGAGCCATTCGACTGTCGCCGCGCGAGGTCCTGGAACTTCGCCTCAAGAAGATCTGCGACGCGCTCACCCAGATCATTGCTGACCAATCGCCCGAACAGGTTGCTATTGAAGACGTGTTCTACGCGGTAAACGCGAAGTCGGCGTTGAAGCTCGGACACGTTCGCGGTGTGGCTATGCTGGTGGCGGCGCAGGCTGGGCTGGAAGTGATCGCCTACTCGCCGCTTTCGATCAAGTCGGCGGTGGTGGGTTACGGCAGGGCTGAGAAGTCGCAGGTGCAGATCATGGTCGCCCGCCTGCTTGGTCTGCCCGCGCCTCCGGAATCGCCCGATGCGGCGGATGCGTTAGCTATCGCGATCTGCCATCTGCATACCGCCGGGACCCTGCAAAGGCAGGGGGCTACGGCTCGATAAAGTTCCGCAATTTCTACTGCTGTTGAGAATCCGGCGTGGGTTGGCCGCTGGGGCTAGTTCCTGCGGCTTGATGAAACTCGAACGGTTGCAGGCGAGAGCCGTCGGGCTTTGAGAAATACCCGCTCATTACCCGGTAGTCCAGAGAAAACTTTCCCCGCAGGATCCCGGTCTTCGTGTCCTTTGGATAAAACTCCTCAAGTTCGAAATTCCCCAGCGAATCGACGCTGCCTTCGAGCCAAAGTGGTTTGGAGTTCTTGAAGTAGCGCTCTGTGCCGGTTAAATTCGCTCCCTTAGCCTTGAGCTGAAGTTCAACTTTGGACTCCGCGCCGATCGTGCCCGTAAATTTCTTTGTCATTTCGAAAACAGGCGTCGCCGGGCCGGTGGAAGCGTTTACCAGCACAAACTTGTTATCTCTCAAAATGACCCGGAACGACAGAATTGGGTTTCCGGCAGATCGAATTACCTGGAAGAGAAATTCCTTCTGATCGGGCGCCGCTGGAAAGAACTCCCAATGCTCCACCGTGTCTGTCCCTTTGAAAGCGATGTCATTGACGCCGGCGGGTGCGACAAATAAAGGCACAAATCCTGACGATGTTAAGTCCGAGGGATATTCGATTTCGCCACTTACATTCTTGATTCGAACCAGCCCGCTCAGCCGGATGGTGTTGCCGGCGTGCGGCACGGTGGCGCGCAAGCAAAGCGCCAGGGCATAGGACCGGTCAGAGGGAAACATCGGTTTCTCCCGCTGAGCGACTTCGCGGCCCTTGGCCAGCATGTCCCGAGAATTTGCCGGCCCCCAAGCCATACCAATCAGCGAGAGTTCCATTTCTCCCATCCGCCATTGGATTGGAGGCGGGAAGGACAGCGCTTCTTCCAGAATGTTGGAAACAGGAGCGCTGTTATCGAGTTGTTGCGCAGTTAGACAGAGGGGAGCCATCAGCAGGAAAAGGAGAACGATTGCGCTGGGCAAGAGGTTTCGGATCCCACGGCTGCGGCCACAGCAGGTCAGGAAGGACATAGAGCCCTCGCTAGAGCGTCCGTTTTCATCATGGCATCAGTTTTGTGGCTCTTCAAGCTGATTTCTCGGGTGCCATGTCAAACTGGACTCCAACGGGATAGAATTTTTCTCCAATGCGATTCATCTTCAGCTTTCTGGCAATTTTTATCGCTTTACCGGCCGTAGCCCAGCAATCTTCGAGTCCAATGGAGACAGCTCCCGCTTCGGCTATGGCCACCGTCACCTTCAGCTTCGAATGGCCACAAGGCGTTCCCTGGCAAAAATACTCCATCGAGGTGCAATCCGACGGCAAGGCCCGTTTCGATGGCGTTCCTCATCCCGATGAGACGAACGACACCGATCCGTATGAGCAGGACTTCGTCATGTCGGAGTTGAACCGGCAAAGGATCTTCGAGCTTAGCCAGAAGCTCAACTACTTCCGCGGCGACCTGGACTCGCATCTGAAACACATCGCCCAGACCGGCAAGAAGACGCTGCAATACCGATCGTCACAGGTGCAAGGCGCGAACACCTACAACTACTCGCAGAATGCGGATGTGCAGGAGCTGACCAACCTTTTTCTCGGCATCGCCAACACGATCGACTTCGGACGCAAGCTGGCGTTTGAATACCGCTTCGACAAGCTGGGGATGGACAAGCTGCTGAAGGAATTGGAAGACATGCAGTCCAGCCACAGCGTGCATGAGCTGAGGGTGATTGCGCCCATTCTGCAAAAAATTGCCGATGATCCTAACCTGATGAACATCAGCCGCAAGAGCGCGCAACACATTCTGCGGACGATGAATACCCCTCAGCCCGCAGCCGATGATCCAGGGCGGATGTAAGCGACTTAGGTTCGCGTATCTGGTGTCTGGGCGGCAGCGCGCCTCGACAAAATGTTGACAACTCCGGGAGGCAGATTTTCGCATTCTTTACTCGAAACTGGTGTTTAATAGACCCAAGCAGAGAGATCTCACGAGGCTCGCCAGCCGAAGTGCCTCGCGATGTTTCTCCCAGATCGGTTCGTGGCATCCCGGGCCAGGAGTACCCTCGTATGAAACGGCAGGTCTTTGCACTTTCGACAATTAGCGCTGTTTTGATGGCGCTTTCCGTCGCAGCCTTTGCTGACTCCCATGTCAGGATCGTCCGCCTCAGTTCCGTGGAAGGAACGGTTCAGATGGACCGCGCCGGTCAAGGCCTAGAGCGCGCCATCCTGAATACCCCGATTGTCGAAGGCACGCGCCTGATTACCGGCAGCGACGGGCTGGCCGAAGTGGAGTTCGAGAACCAGAGCGCGCTGCGGCTGGCGGAAAATTCCGAAGTCAAGTTTTCCCAGCTCCTGATGAACGACGCCGGCGATAAGGTCAACCAGATTACCGTGGTCAAAGGCCTGGTGTATCTCGACGCGGCTTCCAAGGGCGATGACATCTATCGCGTGACCGTGGATGGTGCGACGCTGGTAGCCCATCGCGACACGTTGATGCGGCTCGATGCGACGTCCGGCCATGTGCAGGTTGCGGTGCTGAAGGGCGAAGTGCAGCTGGAAAATCAGCCGCAGCCGGTCGCGGTGAAGAAGAATGAGACGTTGACCCTCGGCACTAGCGATGCAGCCGGCTACACCGTCGCCAAAGGCACCGAGGCCGTGCGCTTCGATAACTGGAACCGGGAGCGCCAGGATTACAGTAAGACTTACGCCGACAATCAGGGCTACGGCGGCCCCAACCGCGGCTATGGCTTGCAGGACCTGAATTATTACGGCGACTTCTTCTACGCTAACGGGTACGGATACGTCTGGCAGCCTTACGGCTTCGCCAGCGCGATGACCAGCTGGGACCCGTACAGCAATGGAGCCTGGTTGTCTTACCCGGGCATGGGATATGCGTGGGCATCGTCGTATCCCTGGGGATGGCTGCCCTATCACTACGGTTCATGGGCGTTCATTCACGGTGCGGGATGGGCATGGGTTCCGGGCAGGCATTACGGCAATCAGTGGTACGCCAGCAACTTCACTGCTACGCCGAAGGTGCTGAAGGCTCCGGCAGGTTGGACCGCTGCAGCTCCGCCAGCGTCCACGGGCGTAAACGCTGCGACCGTGCTGGTGGGCAAAGCGGCGACCACACAAGCCTCGATTCCCGGTGGCCGCATTCCTCCTACGTTCGGCAGCGTGATTCCGGGACACAAGGCAGGAGCAAACGCTCTGCATGGTTATGCGGGCGCGGGTGCGGCAAGGGCGGCCAGCAATCGCAGCGTGTTCGCCTCCCCGGCTGACAGTGCGTTCAATGCGGCTCATCATGGAGCGCCGGCCCATGTGTTCGCAGCGCCAACTCCCCGCGTGACGTTTGCCGATGCGGAAGAGATCGGGCCTCACGGAGGTGCGGGCAGAGCCGTGGGGGCATCGCGTGCGATCATGCCGAGTGCGAGCAGTGCACACTCCTCTGCCGGCAGTAGCGCGGCTGCCGCGCATAAATAGCGGGTTCGATAGGAATGACGAAGGGCGGCGCGATGCCGCCCTTATTATTTGCGCGCTCCACGATTCAGTACACGGCAATGCCAGCGTATCCCACGACCATGTCCTTTTCGCCGGACACGTCGCCCGACGTGGCGTAGCGAATCAGCTCTGCTTTGGTAGCGCCAAGCTTCTTCGCGGCAGTCAACATCACCACGGCCGGCCCGTAGCCGCACATGCTGATGTTGCCCTCGTGCACCACGTCATAAAGCCCGCGGGGGTCGACCGCCAGCAGTTGATCGATGGCGCGGTGATCTTTGACACGAGTAACGCTGTCGCTTTCGTAGTGATTCATATCGCTCGAGGCGACGATCATCACTTCCGCTTTGCGATTCATCAGGGCCTTGCCGATCACCACACCGAGGGCGCTCAGCGCTTCGAAGTTGCTGGTGCCGACGGCGATGGGAACAAACTGAAATCCGGGAGCCAGCACTTGCAGAAACGGGAGTTCGACTTCGAGCGCATGTTCCTGGCGATGGGCTATTGCATCCTCGGCAAGCAGCGGCATATGCGCCTTCAACTCAGCGGCAAGCGCCTCATCGATCGGAGCATTTCCCAGCGGTGTGTTCCACGCGCCTTCGCTCATGATGGCCAGTGGTTCGCCCATGCCAGTGTGATTGGGGCAGAGAATGACAAAACGCCGCGGCAACTCCAGACGGCGGAATACCGCACCTGCAACGTGGCCGGAGTACATGTATCCGGCGTGAGGAACCACGCATCCCGTGGATCGAATCTTCGACTCAGCTGCTGCGTTGGCCGGAGCGGCAGTGAACGTCTCGACTTCGGCGCGAAGCTGCTGCGCATTGCCTGGATAGAAGCGTCCGGCAACCGCCGGCTGTCGCACTGTGCTGGACATTTATTCGCTCTTTCGCCGGAAATGATTGCTCCACGTACAGAGACGCACTACGGCCGAGCAGCTCGCGCGGTCCGCACCGCACTCGGCTAGATGTTACGCCGATTGCAGAGCGCGGAACACGGCTGCGGTCTTCTCCAGTGGCATGGCTTCGGCCCGGACATCGGAACGCAGGCCCACCGACTTCAGCGCGGCCCGGATCGCCGCTTCATCGTAAGCGCCGCGAAGATTATTCAGCAGCGTCTTGCGCTTTTGCGCGAAGGCGAGTTTCAGGAAAGCGATGAATGGCGCCTCTTCCACCTGCAATTCTTCCAAACGCGGGGCCATGGTGAGGCGCACCACGCTCGAGTGCACTTGTGGGGGCGGCGAAAATGCTCCCGGCGGCAAAGTAAATAACTTGTCGACGCGCGCGAACAGCTGCGCGGTCGCCGAGAGCAGGCCGTAGTCGCGGTTGCCAGGCGCAGCAGAGATGCGGTCGGCCACTTCGCGCTGCACCATGATCACGGCGCGCTCGATGTTGGCATGCAGTTCCAGAATGCGCAGCACGATTTCCGAGGTGATGTAGTAGGGAATGTTTCCCACGAGATCGACCGTTTCCTGCTGGGTTGGCCGTAAGTCGTGCAACGGCCCTGGCCGTCTTCCGACGATGGACGGGAACTCTGCCGTGACGAAATCCGATTCAAGTACCTCGACATTCGGCTTGGTCGCATACTTCATCCGGAGCTGCGCCGCCAGCACCCGGTCGAGCTCAATCCCGATCACGCGCCGCGCGCGAGGAATCAGCAGATCGGTAAGAACGCCGCGTCCCGGGCCGATTTCAATCACGCTGCGGTTGGAAATGTCGCCCAGCGCTTCGACAATGCGCAGAGCTGCACCTGCATCGATCAGAAAGTTTTGTCCAAGTTTCGGCTTGCGTTTTGTGCCGGGTTGCTTTGACGCGGCTCTAGCCACATTGACCCTCTTTCAACTTGGCAATTAGACTCAAGTGTTCCAGCAGTACGCTCATCCTCAGCGTTGCAAACTTCATCAACTCGACGTTACCACGCCGGACTCGAAGCCGGCGCTAAGAGGATTCATGCATATCGCTTTCGCGGCATCCGAGTGCGTGCCGTTTTCCAAGACCGGTGGCCTCGCGGATGTCATTGGCGCGTTGCCGCCGGCGCTGGCCAATCTCGGACATCAGGTCACAGTCTTTCTTCCCCGCTATCGCCAGACCAAGCTCGACAACCCGCGAGTGGTAATCCCCAGCATCACGGTGCCCTTCGACGACCACTATCGCTTCTGCTCGGTGCTCGACGGCGGCAAGCGTTCCGGAGTGCAATTCTATTTCATCGACTATCCGGCCTACTTCGATCGCGACGGACTCTACGGTACCTCACTGGGCGACTATCACGATAACGCGGAACGTTTCGCGTTGTTCTCCCGCGCCG
>CAWCMU010000038.1:0-66414 GCA_963796695.1 uncultured Acidobacteriaceae bacterium
TCCCGTTTGCAGCGGTGGCTGTGGCGCTCGCCGCAGTGGCGTGGGCCTCGCCGGCAAAGCGTCCGCTGCCGGCCTGCGTAGCAATCGCTTTCCTGCTATTGATCGCGATCAACTTTCACGGCCGGCTGATCGATATCGTGTATGCCAAAGGCATGAAGCGCGAAGCCCCAGTGTTTGCGAAGTGGAACGCTATCTCGCGAGTCGAAGTCGACAACCAGGGGCTGGGCAAGGCCATGGTGATCGATGCCGACGCGCAGACCTCTCTGATGAATACCGAGCCGCACAACTGGGTGAGGATTACCGGCAGCACCTGATGTCGGCTGCTCCGTCGCTGGTGAATGTGCTGCGGCCGCACGGTGATTTCGCCATCATCGGCCAGGGCGGCGGCGTGGACGATCCGCGCGGTCGCCAACGGCAGCCCCAATGTCACCGGCATCGAGATCAATCCCATCATTGCCAACGACATCATGCGCGACCGCTTCGCCAATGCACGTATCACCTCTACCAGATTCCCGAGGTGCACATTCACGTGAGCGATGGGCGGTCGTTCGTGCGCAACAGCCGCGAGCGCTACGACGCGGTGCAAATGACGCTGGTCGACACCTGGGCGTCGACCGCGGCGGGCGCATTCGCGCTCAGCGAAAACAATCTCTACACGGTCGAGGCTTTTCGCGAATACTTTGAGCACTTGAAACCGGATGGCATCATCGCCATCACGCGCTGGGAGTTCACCAAGCCGCGCGAGGCGCTGCGCGTAGTGTCGCAAGCCATGAAGCCCTGCACGACATGGCGTCGCCGACACCACGCAGAACTTCATCGTGGTCAGCGATGGTCCGCTCGATACCGATGGCCGGCCGGTCGTGGTGCTGGCGAAGAAGTCGCCGTTCACCTTGGAAGAGCAGCAGGCGGTGCTGAATCAATCCTCGGCGTCGGCGAGAAGAATCCGAACCTCAACCTCACGGTGCTCTACATGCCGGTTACGGCCAACAAGCCGGGCATGGCGCACCCGGCGTTTTCACAGCTCATTCGCGGGCAGGACGTGCGCGGTTCTCCGATCAGTATCCCTACAACGTCACGCCGGTCACCGACAACGCGCCGTTCTTCTTCTTCACGCTGAAGCCGGAGCAGGTTTTCCGCGGCTCCGACCAGGGCGGCATCGACTGGAAGGTGAATCTCGGCATCGCCATCCTGGGGATTGTGCTGCTGGTGTCGATTGTCGCGGTCATCGCATTTCTGGTGGTGCCGCTGGCGCTGTCGGCCGACGCGCGCTCAGGGCGCAGCTTGCCGGTGCTCTACTTGATCGCCATTGGCCTGGGCTACATCATGGTGGAGATCGCGTTCATTCAGCGCTTCGTGCTGTTTCTCGGCTATCCCACGTATGCGCTGACGGTGGTGGTTTTCCTGATGCTGCTTTGAGCGGGCCGGCAGCCTGGTTTCGCGGCGCTGGTTCAGCGAGCCGACGCGCGCGGTTGCGGCGCTGGCGTTTATTGTCGTGGCGTTGGGAATTTATGTTTTCGTTCTGCCGCATCTGCTGGAGGCGATGATCGGACTGGCCTTTGTCGCGAAGCTGGCCATCAGCGCTTTGTTGCTGGTGCCGCTGGGCTTCGCCATGGGAATGCCGTTTCCCAGCGGATTGCGCGCGCTTTCGGTTGCCGGCAGTGCGGCGACAGGTCACGCCAAGCACGGCGCCATCGAGTGGGCGTGGGCCATGAATGCCGCGTCGAGCGTGCTGGGCTCGGTTCTGGCGATTGTCATCGCGATTCAGTTTGGTTTGAACGTGACGCTGGCCTGCGGCGCGGTAGCGTATGTGCTCGCGATATTGTTGCTGCCCACGTTTGGGAAGGCAGCCGTTAGCAATTAGCACTTAGCATTTAGCGTTTGGTTGTCGGTCGTCAGTTCTCGGTTGTCAGCCGTCTGGCGTCAGTACGGCGGTGAGGATTTCCGCTATTGCGCAAGAGCTCGGGGCCTCCTTCGTTTGATTTGTGATCGCGACGAGGGCTTCAGTATCTGCGTGAAAACATCCGCCGTCCCTCACGGGACTCACGTCATTTCGTACGCTACCCAGCACTCCGCCGTCCCACTCCAATTCGCGAACAAGCAGCGCGAATCGGGGACCCCGGCTCGGCTGCGTGCTGGGCTGAGTTGTTCCGTGCCTGCGGCGCTGGTTTCCTGGCCGTTGTACTCCAACGCCAAAGCGAGCATTCGATCCTCATGTCGACACTTCAACGAATCTGCTTTGCGGTGCAGTGTCGAACTGCAGATCCGTTCGACTCCGCGGGCGCCGTCCCGCAAAGTCAGCGGCCCGCAAAATCCTGGCGGCCGCTGCGCTAAGGATGACAAACGGTCGTCGCAGATTTGAAGGGCGGCGCACCTATGGTCGCCGCAGATTTGAAGGGGCGCAGCTTTAGCTGCGCCGTTGCGAAGTCAAGAAAGACCCGAGTCCCGGTAGGGACGACACGACGCCGGCATCGAACTGCATATCCATTCGACGCCGCGGGCGCCGTCCCGCAAAATCGGCGGCCCGCAAAATCCTGGCGGCCGCTGCCCTCAGGATGACAAATCTGGAATGCGACGGCGAAGATGCCTTGGGCCCCAATTGATTTGTCATCACGAGGAGAGCTTTAGGCCGACGAGGGACCTGCTGTAGCGATCTTCGCGCCCTCGGGTGAAGCGCTCCCACCTGCTTTACCTGCAACTGCGGTGCATCTGCCGAGCGCGCCCTCGCGGAAAAAATCAGGTGTTGAATTTCTCAACGAAGCAAATTTCAGCCGCTTTTTTTGCGCCTCTGGCGCAACCCATTGTCTGATGCCGCACCTAGGGCAAAAACATTTTTGCGAAAGTCTCTGCGGACTTGCAACAAACATAACTTGAGTTGCTATAATCACTCGTTTGAGTGACGAGTGTCACACGTAGCTGAGACATTTATCACGACAACCGCACGCTCCGGGGTCTCGAACGGGTATTCGCGACCCGAACCCGCATAACTGGAAAGCTTCACATAAATGGCCCAGATCTTCCATCGTAGTGCGAATACACTTGCGCGGCTCTCGATCATCGGAGTGGTGGTGGTCGTGTCGGTGCTGCTGTGGGCAGCTTTGGAAATACAGCGCTCGCCCTATGCCACCTATCAGGACGTAGCCCAGGCGCAGCCGGTTCCCTTCAGCCATCAGCATCACGCGGCAGGCGACGGCATCGATTGCCGCTACTGCCATACCTCGGTCGAGGATTCCAGCTTTGCCGGCATTCCTCCTACCAAGACCTGCATGAATTGTCACTCCCAGATTTGGACGAATGCTCCCATCCTGGAACCGGTTCGGGAGAGTTACCGCACCGGGAATTCCCTGATCTGGACCCGGGTCGACGATCTGCCCGATTTCGTTTATTTCAATCACAGCATTCACGTCAACAAGGGCGTAGGTTGCGCCAGTTGCCACGGGCCGGTGGACAAGATGCCGTTGATGTACGCAGCCAATTCGCTGCAGATGGAGTGGTGCCTGAACTGCCATCGCGCGCCGGAGAAATTCCTGCGGCCCCGCGACCAGGTGTTCAACATGGCCTACGAGCAGCCCACCAGCGATCATCCGGTCAAGCTGGCTGACGGCGCGACCTTCACCGATCAGATCGCGCTGGGCAACGAGTTGAAGCATCGCTACAACATCCGCACCATCGAGGACATCACCAGTTGCTCGACCTGTCACCGCTAAGCCGGCTCGCATTGGCCGCGGTCATGTAGTTGGAAACGTAGTTTGACGAAGGTTGGTGTTTTGGAACCGGAGTCCCTGCTGAGCGCCGAGTGCTTCGCAAGCTGGGCGCGCGCCGGGGAGGAACCTACGAGAAGATGGCAGAAAAAGAGAGTTTGAAGAAATCCGAGGCGGTTTGTCCCAGCAAGCTGGAGCTCGCTGAGGTGCGGGACAAGCTCTCGCGCGCCAAGAGCGGTCCGCAATATTGGCGGAGTCTGGAAGAGCTGGCGCAGAGCGATGGATTCGACGAGATGCTGCACCGCGAGTTTCCGCGCCAGGCTTCGGTTTGGCCGGAGGGCACTTCGCGCCGCGACTTCATGAAGCTGATGAGCGCTTCGCTGGCGCTGGCGGGACTATCAGCTTGCGTGAAGCAGCCGCTGGAACCGATCGTCCCTTACGTGCGCCAGCCCAACGAAATCGTGTTGGGCAATCCGTTGTTTTTCGCCAGCGCCATGTCGATGGGCGCGTACGCCACGCCGGTCCTAGTGGAGAGCCACGAGGGACGCCCTACCAAGATCGAGGGCAATCCCCAGCATCCCGCGGGTCTGGGAGGAAGCGATGTGTTCGCGCAAGCTTCTATCCTTGACATGTACGACCCCGACCGCTCGCAGATCATCACCTATCTGGGCTCGGGCAGCACCTGGAGCAACTACATCGTGGCGCTGCGCGGCGCGCTGAATGGGCAAAAGGCGGTCAATGGCGCGGGCTTGCGCATCCTGAGCCATCCCACCAGTTCGCCGACCATGGCGTCGCTGATGGAGCAGGTACAGACGGCGTATCCGCAATCCAAGTGGGTGCAGTGGGAGCCCATCAATCGCGACAACGTTCGCGCCGGGGCGCAGCTGGCGTTCGGCCAGGACGTGGAAACGCGTTACAACCTGGACAAAGCCGACATTATTCTTTCGCTTGATGGCGATTTTCTCTCCAGCGGATATCCGGGGTTCCTTTATTACGCGCGCACTTTCGCCGAGCGGCGCAATCCCGACCTCAAAGAGAAGATGTCGCGCTTCTACTCCATCCAGAGCACGCCGACGAATACCAGCGGCAAGGCCGATCATCGCCTGCCGGTGCGCGCGTCGGAGATAGAAGGGCTGGCGCGGGCCATCGCAGCCGGTTTGGGGGCAGGCGGTGGAGGCGGCAGCGTCAAGCCGGAGCATCAGAAGTTTGTTGCCGCGGTGGTGAAAGACCTTCAGGCGCACAAGGGCGCGGCAGTCGTTATACCGGGCGACAACCAGCCTGCAGCGGTTCATGCCCTGGCGCATGCCATGAATTCCGCCCTGGGTGCGAGCGGCACAACGGTTACGTTTACCGAACCGGTTGCGGTGAAGCCGCAAGATCAGACTGCGGCGCTCAAGGACCTGGTCGGCGAGATGAATGCCGGCAAAGTGGACCTGCTGCTGATCATGGGCAGCAATCCGGTGTACGATGCGCCTGCCGATCTGGGCTTTGCCGATGCCATGGACAAAGTTCCATTGCGGGTGCAGCACGCGATGTATCAGGACGAAACCTTCGATCACGTGCACTGGCACATCAACGGCACGCATTATCTGGAGCAGTGGGGCGACGCCCGGGCCTTCGACGGCACGGTGACGGTGACGCAGCCACTCATCGCTCCGCTGTACGACGGCAAGAGTGAGTCTGAATTCATCTTCGCGATTGTCGGGTCGCCTGAAACCAGCAGCTACGAGATCGTGCGCAAGTACTGGCAAGGCCAGATGAAGAGCGGCGATTTCGATACCGCCTGGCGCAAGGCGCTGTATGACGGCTTCATCGCGAACACCGCGTTCCCGGTGAAGAGCGTGGCTGCCAAGGGCGGCAACATTCCGCCGACCAATACCGGCACCAGCACCGAATCGATGGAAGTCATCTTCCGTCGCGATCCGTTGATCTACGACGGCAGCCGCGCCAATAACGGATGGCTGCAAGAGACGCCAAAGCCGATCACGAACCTGTGCTGGGACAACGCAGTGTTTATCAGCCCGAACCAGGCGAAGAAGTCGGAGCTGGAGACCGGCGACATTATCGAGATCGAGGTGAATGGGCGCAAAGTGAAGGGCCCGATCTGGCCGCAGCCCGGACATCCGGACAATGCGATCACCGTGTTCCTGGGCTACGGACGCACTAAGGCCGGCCGCGTCGGCACCGATGTCGGCTTTAGCGGATACAAGCTGCGCGGCACCGAAGCTCCGTGGTTTGCGGATACCAAGATCAAGAAGGTGGGCGACGGCTTCGGCTTCGCTCATCCCCAAGGCTTCCAATACATCGACTACTCCGATTTGCCGAAGGGCACCGAGCCGCTGAAGAACCGGCACATCATCCGCAAGGCGACGCTCGAGGACTTCATCAAGAATCCCAACTTCGCGCACGAAGACATCGAGTCGCCCGGGCCGGAGATGACGCTCTACACCAACTACAAGTACACCGAGTTGAAGTGGGGCATGACCATCGACATGAACGCCTGCATAGGCTGCAAGACCTGCATTGTCGCCTGCCAGGCGGAGAACAACATCCCGGTGGTAGGCAAAGAGCAGACCATGCGCGGCCGCCAGATGCAATGGCTGCGGGTCGATATGTATTACGAGGGCGGCACCGAGAATCCCACAATGTATTACCAGCCGGTACCCTGCCAGCAGTGCGAGAACGCGCCCTGCGAGGTGGTTTGCCCGGTGGGCGCCACGGTGCACAGCACCGAAGGCCTGAACGACATGATCTACAACCGTTGCGTGGGCACGCGGTATTGCTCCAATAACTGTCCGTACAAGGTGCGCCGCTTCAACTTCCTGCTCTTCCAGGATTTCACCACGCCGCAATACAAGATGATGCGCAATCCGGAAGTCAGCGTGCGCAGCCGCGGCGTCATGGAGAAGTGCACCTACTGCGTGCAGCGCATTACGCATGGCCGCATCACCGCCGAAGAAGAAAATCGCAAGGTGCGCGACGGCGAAGTGATTACGGCTTGCCAGCAGGCTTGCCCGGCGGGAGCAATTGTTTTCGGCGATTTGAACGATCCCACGAGCCGCGTATCCAAAATCAAATTGCAGCAGCGGAATTACAACCTGCTGGAAGATCTGAACACGCGTCCACGCACTTCGTATTTGGCAGTGGTGCAAAACCCGAATCCGGAACTTGAACAGTCGGAGTCCAGTTAGCGATGCAGCAGGGACCAGAAGAAAAAACCATTCTGCAGGACGTGCCCTGGCCGGATGAACCACCGGTAATGCTGCCGGGGCAGTCGTTCGGCAGTGTAACGGACACCATTGCCGATGCCGTGTTGACCCGGCCGATCGGGCTTGGCTGGTTGTTCGGCCTATTGGTCGGCATGACCTTGTTGGGCGTGCTGATGGCCGCGGTCACTTATCTGTTCCTGATTGGCGTCGGCATCTGGGGCATCGAGATCCCGGTGGCGTGGGGCTTCGCCATCATCAATTTCGTCTGGTGGATCGGTATTGGCCACGCCGGCACGCTGATCTCCGCCATTCTGTTGCTGCTGAAGCAGAGCTGGCGCAACTCCATTAACCGATTTGCGGAAGCCATGACGCTATTTGCGGTGGCTTGCGCCGGCATGTTTCCGCTGTTGCACATGGGCCGTCCCTGGCTGGCGTACTGGATGTTCCCTTATCCCAGCAGCATGGGTGTGTGGCCGCAGTTCCGCAGCCCGCTGGTGTGGGACGTCTTCGCGGTCTCGACCTACGCCACCATCTCTGCCGTCTTCTGGTATGTCGGACTAGTACCTGATTTGGCTACCATGCGCGAGAAGGCGACGCATCCGCTGACCAAGAAACTGTATGGAATTCTGGGCATGGGCTGGCGCGGTTCGGCGCGGCACTGGAAGAACTACGAGGCGCTGTACATCCTGCTGGCCGGCCTGGCAACGCCGCTGGTGCTCTCGGTACACACCGTCGTCAGCTTTGATTTCGCGATCGCCATCGTGCCCGGCTGGCATACCACCATCTTCCCGCCCTACTTCGTTGCGGGCGCGATTTATTCCGGATTTGCCATGGTGCTGGTGCTGGCGATTCCGATCCGCAAGTACTACCACCTCGAAGCTCTCATCACCATGCGGCATCTTCAGAACTCAGCCAAGATCATGCTGGCTACGGGTCTGATCGTCGCTTACGGTTACGCCTTCGAAGCGTTTATCGCTTTCTACAGCGGCTCGACCTACGAGCGCTTCATGATGGAAAACCGCTGGTTCGGCCAGTACTCGGGCTTCTACTGGCTGCTGATCGCGTGCAATATTCTGATCCCGCAGGTGCTGTGGTTTCCCAAGGTTCGGGCCAAGACGGGCTATCTGTTCCTGATCTCGCTGGTGGTGCTGCTGGGCATGTGGCTGGAGCGCTTCATTATTATCGTGACCAGCTTGCATCGCGACTACCTGCCATCCTCGTGGGGCCATTACACGGCCACCCGTTGGGACTACGCGGTGTTCTTTGGAACCATCGGCCTGTTTACCACGGCCATGTTTATCTTCATCCGCATCATGCCTGCGATTTCAATCTTTGAAATGCGCACCCTGCTGCCGGAGGCGGAGGTGAAGGCTAAGTGAGTCACGCACAGCTTGCACCTGCAATTTACGGTTTGCTGGCGGAGTTCGATACTCCGACTGACCTGGTGTATGCGACGCAGGCCGCGTATCGCGCCGGCTATCGCAAGATGGACGCTTACAGCCCCTTCCCCATCGAAGAAGCCAGCGAGGCGGTGGGCTTCCACAAGAGCCGTGTGCCCCTGATCGTTTTGGTGGGCGGACTGCTGGGCGGCGCCTCCGGTTTCGGCCTGCAATATTGGATCAACTGCATTTCCTATCCGTTGAATATCGGCGGCAAGCCGTGGCTGTCGTGGCCGGCGTTTATTGTTCCGACCTTCGAGCTGACCATTCTGTTTGCCGGCTTGTGCGGCATGTTCGGGATGTTTGCGCTCAACGGATTGCCCATGCCGCATCATCCGCTGTTCAACGTCGACCGTTTCAGCCGGGTGACGCGCGACAAGTTCTTCCTGTGTCTGGAAGCCGCTGATCCCCATTTTGAGCCGGAGAGTGCGGAGCGTTTTCTGCGGAGCCTGGACCCGGTGTCGATCTCGGAGGTGCCGCATTAATCGGCTAGCACAACTCAGGAAACAGGCACCCCTCGCGGGTTCGCGCAAGCTGGGCCGGATCACCGCCTTGGCGTTGCTGGTCAGCGCCTTTGCCTTGCTGGCGGGCTGCCGCGAAGACATGCAGAACCAGCCGTACTATCGGCCCCTCCGGGAAAACGATTTTTACGCCGACAAGCGTTCGGCGCGTCCCATCATCGCAGGCACGGTGGCGCGCGGGCATCTGGATGCGGACACGTATTTTTATACCGGCAAAGTGGGCGCCAATGACGGCGACTACCTGCCGTTTCCGGTGACGCCCGAAGTAATGGCTCGCGGCCAGCAGCGCTTCAATATTTACTGCTCGCCGTGCCACGGTGAAGTTGGCGATGGCAACGGCATGATCGTGCAGCGCGGCTACAAGCGTCCGCCGTCGTATCACATTGACCGGCTGCGCCGCGCGCCTATCGGATATTTCTTTGACGTGATGACCAACGGTTTCGGCGCGATGCCGGATTATTCACAGCAGGTGCCGCCGGAAGATCGCTGGGCCATCGCCGCCTACATTCGCGCCTTGCAATTGAGCCAGCACGCTACCGAAGCCGATGTTCCGCCGGGCGAGCAGATTGCCAGCACCCCACCGGCGGGCATCGTAATCATGCCGCCGTATGACACGCAAGGCGCCACTACGGCCGCCTCAACTCCGCCAGCGCCCAAACCGGCTCCGGCCCAGGGAGGCGCGAAGAAGCAATGAACGAACACGCATTGGATCTCCGCCAGTCCGAGGATGTGGTTCCCGCACAGGCTGCGCATTGGCAGAACCTGTGGCTGGGCGTTGGTCTGGTCGGCATCGTGGTTTGCATCGTGGGCGCAGTGATCTCGCGCGAGCAGTTCCTGCGCGGCTATCTCATCGCGTTCATGTTCTGGTCGGGCCTCAGCCTTGGCTGTCTCGGTCTCTTGATGGTGCAGTATCTGTCCGGCGGATTCTGGGGACTGGCGATTCGCAGCACGCTGGAAGCAGCGACCAAATGCCTGCCGCTCATGGCCGTCCTGTTCCTGCCCATCCTGTTCTTCCGGCACGATCTGTATGCCTGGATGAACGATCCGTCGCTGACCGCGCGCAACAGCTGGTGGCTGCATGTTGGCGGATTAGGCGGATGGATCGCGCGCGCCATCATTTATTTCGCCATCTGGATTGGCTTTGCCACGGTGCTGAATCGTCGCGGCGAGCGGCTGTATAGCCCGTTGCGCGGCCCCTTGCCGCATTTCCAGGGAATCAGCGGACTGGGCGCGGTGATTTATGCCTTGACGGTTTCCTTCGCCTCGGTGGACTGGGTCATGTCGCTTGACCCGCATTGGGGTTCGACCATCTACGGCCTCATCTTCATCGCGGGGCAAGGGCTCTCCGCGCTGGCATTCTGCGTGGTCATGCTTACCCTGCTGACCCGCTACAGTCCGTATCGCGAGGTCATCAAGCCGACGCAGTTCCACGATCTGGGCAAGCTGTTGCTGGCTTTCGTGATGCTGTTCGCTTACTTCTCGTTCTCGCAGTGGCTCATCATCTGGGCCGGCAACCTGCCGGAAGAGATTGGCTGGTATTTGAACCGCATACGCGGCGGATGGGGCGTGATCGCGCTCATCATTATCCTGTTCCACTTCGCGCTGCCCTTCTGCCTGCTGCTATCGCGCGAACGCAAGCGCGCCGGCCGGCGTCTGATTCCGGTCGCCATCTTCCTGATGTTCATGCGGGTGGTCGACATCTACTGGTACGTGGTGCCGAACTTCGCTCACGAACGCGGGCATTTTTATCTCAGCATCTGGTACGTGATTGCGCCGATCGCCATGGGCGGCCTGTGGCTGGGCTGTTTCTTCTTCATCTTCCGCAAGCGGCCGCTGTTGCCGCTTTATGATCCGCAGACACCGAACTTCTTGCATCAAGGATCGGGACATGGCCACTAATCACGAAAACATCGATCCTTTGCGCAATCCGCAGGTCGACTACGAACGCTCCGATTTGAGCCCGGCAGGCATTCTGTATTTCCTGGTCGGTCTGTTCATTGCCGGAGTGTTTATCGAACTGGTGATCTGGGGAATGTTCCGTTTCATGGCGCACAGCGACGTGCTGTTTCCGCAGCCCAAGATGAATCCCATGGCCGCGGTAGGCAAGGCCCCGCCGGAGAAGACGGAATCGGTGCTGCAAAACACGCCGAAAGTGAATCTGTCGGTGTTTCCTCTGCCCCGGTTGCAGACCAACGATGCGGGCGAGATGAAGGAATATGTCGATGCGGAACAGAAGCTGTTGAATCCGCCGCAACCGTTCACCGATCCCAGCGGGGTAGTGCATATTCCGATTGAGCAGGCGATGAAATTAATTGCGGAGCGCGGTTTGCCGGTGCGACCGAACAAGCCGCCCAACCTGACGGAGGGCGAAGGCGGCGGCGGTATGGAATCGACGCAGGCGGCCGAGTCGATGCCGGCGCCAGGGAAGAAGAAGGCTGCTGCCGCGAAGCAAACGCCGTAGAACAGCCGGTCCCTCGGCTCGGCGCTGAAGCGCCTGGCTCGGGATGACAAAAGAATTGGGCAGTGCTGGCCTTTGGGCCAGCGTCAGGCGCGAACCAAATCTCGGGGATTATCCCGAGAAGGCAACGAACGGTAGTGCTGGCCTTCAGGGTGTGCGTGAACTGGAGTTTCGCATTGGCGATGGAATACAACGGTCAAGAAACCAGCGCCGTAGGCGCGGAATAGCTTAGCCCAGCACGTAGCCGAAGGCGAAGTGCTGGGTGAGTGGAAAAATTAGATGAGTCCCGTAGGGACGTCAGAGGTTCTGAGGCGCACACCTTGGGCCGGCGTCACGAGACAACATAAACTTCGGGGCTTTAGCCCCGAACGAACAGTGGGTAGTGCTGGCCTTCAGGCCAGCTTCACGGGACAACATAAACTTCGGGGCTTTAGCCCCGGTACGGAAATGGATGTAGAGCTGTGAGAAATGTTTTACAAATCGCGAAGGCCTTGATCCTGCTGCTGACGGCGAGCACGTTTACCATCGCGCAGGCTCCTTCGGCATTTCAAGATAAAAGTACCGCGCCTTCGTCGCAGGTCAATCCTGCCGACCTGGCGAATATCGGCATCGATCAAAAGCTCAATCAGCAGGTGCCGCTCGATCTCGAATTCAGGGACGAGACCGGCAAAACCGTGAAGCTGGGCGACTACTTCCAGTCGGGCCGGCCGGTCCTCCTGAACCTGGTCTATTACACCTGTCCGATGTTGTGCGGAGAAGAACTGGCCGGAGAAGCCAGCGCCCTGGGCGTTTTGAAGTTTACGCCGGGCAACGAGTACGAAGTGGTTTCGGTCAGCTTCAATCCGGACGAAGGGCCGAAGGATGCTGCCGAGAAAAAGCAGGTGTACATCAGCCGCATCAACGAGCATCTGGACCACAAGACCGATGGCTCGGGCTGGCACTTTCTTACCGGCGAGCAGCCCGAGATCAAGCGACTGGCGGACGCTGTCGGCTTTCGTTATCGGCGCGATCCGCGCACCGGACAATTCATTCATGCCGCGGGGATCATGATTGTGACCCCGACCGGCAAAATCGCTCAGTACTATTACGGCGTGGAATATTCGCCGAAGGACATTCGCCTTGGCTTGATCGAGGCGTCCAAAGACAAGATTGGCACTATCGTCGACCAGGTGCTGCTGTACTGCTATCACTACGACCCGAACACCGGGCGATATGGCGCCGTGGTCACCAACATCATGCGTTTGGCCGGAGCTGCCACCATGCTCATCCTTGGCGGATTTTTGCTTGTGATGTTCCGCCGTGATCGATCCGGGTCCCCGAAACGTGGCGCGGTTGCGCGCGACGGGGCGACGCCTGCTTCCCCAACCGGCGCTACGGTTGCGCACGAGGGGGTGGCAGATGAGCACGGCAGCAACAAGGGAACAGGACGGGCCTGATCGATATGTGGAAGAACCTCCCACTTTTTCCTGAGCGTGCCTCGGCACTGGCATGGCAGGTGGACGGACTTTATTTCCTGCTGGTCGCGGTGTCGGCGTTCTTCACGCTGCTCATCTTCGTGATGATCTTCATCTTTGCGGTGAAGTATCGCCGCTCCGTCCATCCCCATCCGGTGCAGATTGAGGGCTCACTGCCGCTGGAGCTGACCTGGACGCTCATCCCCCTGGGCATCTGCATGATCTTCTTTGCCTGGGGCTCGCTGATCTTCTTCCAGGAGGCGCGCCCGCCGCAGGGAGCGATGGAGATTTACGCCGTCGGTAAACAATGGATGTGGAAGTTTGAGCATGAGACCGGCCAGCGCGAGATCAACCAGCTGCACGTGCCCCTGGGCGCTGATGTGAAGATGATCATGAGCTCGCAGGACGTGATTCACAGCTTCTACGTGCCTGCGTTCCGTATCAAGGCCGATGTGCTGCCCGGCCGCTTCACCTCAACCTGGTTCCACACGACCAAGGTGGGAACCTATCACCTGTTCTGCGCGGAATATTGCGGCACCGACCACTCCGGCATGATTGGCCAGGTCATTGTGATGGAGCCGACCGCCTACCAGGCGTGGTTGAACACGGGCGGAGCGTCGGGCTCGTTGTCGGCGAATGGACAGCAGCTGTTCCAGCAATTGGGCTGCTCCACCTGTCATCGCTTCGACACCCAGGGCCGCGGTCCGAACCTGACTGGCGTGTTTGGCAAGCCGGTGCTGCTGGAAGATGGGCGCACCGTGGTCGCCGATGAAAATTATATTCGTGAGTCGATCCTGAATCCGCAGGCGAAGATCGTTTCCGGATTCAAACCCATCATGCCAACCTTCCAGGGACAGGTATCGGAAGAGAGCTTGATGGCCTTGGTCGCCTACATTAAATCGCTGGCCCAGCCGCAACAGGGCGAGCCGGTGAGCAATCGCCCGGCTGTGCCGGCGTCGCCGACCGCGCAATAACGGACGAGAACCCGAAGGTGCATGACATGGCAACCGCTGTACAGACCGTCGAACGCGAGAATTACCTGAATTCGAACTACGGCATCAAGTCGTGGCTGCTGACCTCAGACCACAAGCGCATCGCGCTGCTGTATCTCATCTCGATCACAGCCATGTTCTGGATCGGCGGGTTCTTCGCCATGCTGATCCGCCTCGAGTTGCTGACCCCGGCGGGTGATCTGGTGTCCTCTGACACCTACAACAAGCTGTTCACCATGCACGGCATCATCATGGTGTTCTTCTTCCTGATCCCGTCGGTGCCCGCCGTCATCGGCAACTTCGTGATTCCCTTGATGGTCGGCGCCAAGGATTTGGCCTTTCCGCGCATTAACCTGCTCAGCTGGTACATCTACATGGTGGGCGCGATTGTAGCCATCGTTTCCATGGTCACCGGCGGCGTGGACACAGGCTGGACCTTCTACACTCCGTTCAGCACCACCTATTCGAATACGCACGTTATCGGAGCAGCCATCGGCATCTTCATTGCCGGCTTCTCCTCGATTTTTACCGGACTGAATTTCATCGTTACCATTCACCGCATGCGCGCGCCCGGCCTGACCTGGCGCCGGCTGCCGCTGTTCTGCTGGTCGAATTACGCGGCCGCTCTCATCATGGTTTTGGGCACTCCGGTAATTGCCATCACCTTGCTGCTGGTCGCCCTGGAACGAGGCTTCCACATCGGCGTCTTCAATCCCCAGCTGGGCGGCGATCCGCTATTGTTCCAGCATCTGTTCTGGTTCTACTCACACCCGGCTGTTTACATCATGATTCTGCCGGGCATGGGCGTGATCAGCGAGATTGTTACCTGCTTCTCGCGCAAGCGGGCCTTCGGTTACGAGTTTGTCGCGCTGGCCTCCATCGCAATCGCGGTGCTGGGATTCCTGGTGTGGGCGCATCATATGTTCGTCGCCGGCATCTCCGTGTACGCCGCACTGGTCTTCTCGCTGCTGAGCTACCTGGTTGCCATCCCATCGGCGGTGAAGGTCTTTAACTGGACCGCAACCATGTATAAGGGGTCGATTCGCTACGAGACGCCGATGCTCTATGCCTTCGGCTTCATCGGCCTGTTCACCGTGGGCGGCCTCACCGGCGTGTTCCTGGCGTCGCTGGGTATCGATGTGCACGTTACCGACACCTACTTTGTGGTAGCTCATTTTCACTACGTCATGGTGGGCGGCATGGTGATGGCCTACATGGCGGGACTGCATTTCTGGTGGCCGAAGATCACCGGCCGCATGTATCCCGAAGGCTGGGCGAAGCTGTCGGCCCTGCTGGTGTTTGTCGGCTTCAACACCACCTTCTTTCCGCAGTTCATCCTGGGCTACATGGGCTCACCCCGCCGCTATCACGCGTATCCGCCAGAGTTCCAGGTGCTGAACGTGCTGTCGACCGCGGGCGCCTCGATTCTGGCCGTGGGTTATGTGTTGCCCATGATTTATTTCCTGTGGTCGCTACGTTACGGCGAGCTGGCTCCTCCGAATCCGTGGAATGCCGTGGGTCTGGAGTGGATGACCTCATCGCCGCCGCCCACGCATAATTTCGATGAAACCCCAATCGTGACTTGGGAAGCTTACGACTACGAACATCAGCCGCAAGAGGAGGTCACCGTTGGCCACTAGCGATATCCAAATCGCTGAGCACGCGCTGCAACACCACTTTGCCGACATGGAGCAGCAGCGGGAGACCGCCACCTTCGGCATGTGGATGTTCCTGCTGACGGAAATCATGTTCTTCGGCGGGCTGTTCTGCGCCTACCTGGTGTATCGCGCGTCGTATTACCAGGCCTTCGTGGAAGGTAGCCAGAAGATGAATATCTGGCTGGGCGCCACCAACACGGCAGTGCTGATTTGCAGTTCGCTCACCATGGCGCTGGGAGTTCGCGCGGCGCAGATGGGCAAGCCCAAACTGATGGCCTTCCTGCTGATCATCACCATGATTTTTGGCCTCGGCTTCCTGGGCATCAAGGGGGTCGAGTATCACGAGCACTGGGAGAACCACGAATTTCCCGGCCCGAATTTTCACTTCCAGACGGGCGATGAAGCCCATCCCGCAAGCGATGCGGTGCACACGGAAATTTATTTCTCGCTCTACTGGGCGATGACCGGCCTGCACGCGCTGCACATGATTATCGGCATCGGACTGGTGCTCTGGATCATGACCGCCGGATTGATGGGCGCTTACAGCCCGTCCTATTACAGTCCGGTGGAAATTGTCGGCTTGTACTGGCACTTTGTCGATTTAGTCTGGATCTATTTATTTCCGCTGCTCTATTTGATCAGCAAAAAACACGGTGGCTAACCATGCATAACATACAAGACCGTTTCCATCCCGGCTCCAAGCAGGAACACTTCGATCCCAGCTCGCATATTGCGCCCATCAGCATGTACGTGGGGATCTGGGCGACCCTGATCTTCTTTACCGGGCTCACGGTGTTTGCGGCCACCATCGAATTGCACGTGTTCAATGTGGTGGTAGCGCTGGTGATTGCGACCATCAAAGGCACGCTGGTCGTGCTCTTCTTCATGCATCTGCGTTACAGCACCAAGCTGACCATGGTGACCGTGCTGGCGGCGATCTTCTTCCTGGTTATTTTGTTCTCGCTCAGCATGACGGACTACCTGACGCGTGCCTGGCTGACCTACCCGTAACCAGGTGTGTGCCGCCGGCTGAACAGAGTGCTGAAAAACTCGGACAACGCTTGTGTCGCCGGCTCAAGCCGGCTATGAAAACAATAAATAAACAATAAATAAACGACTTAAACGCTGGCCTGAAGGCCAGCTCTACCCGAGATGCGGCCACAATCGAGTTTTTCAGCAAACTGTGAAGCCAGCTCTTCAATGTAAGGGTGGCCGCTGTCGGCCCAGCTGAAGCTGGGCCCTGATCCAAGGCGTGCGGCGCATGATTTGTTGGCTCGTGACGAAACCGCAGATCCCTCCACTGCGGTCGGGATGACAAACAGTGGCAGGCTACGGCTCGGAATGACAAGTTGAGCTACAATCACGCTGCGTCGTGTTATATCCCACATTGTGGTAGACCAGCGACTCGTTTAACTTTCCATCCACATTGTGGGACAAGCTCCCATTGCCTGCCCCGATTCCGTTCCCGTTTTCTTTTCGCCCTGTTTCATCATCCTGTAACAAACCTCGATGTAACCTTATAGCCGTGATCCCCACATACGATAGCTCTACGCCTACCGTCGGCTACAATACAGCCGTGAAGCAAACCATCTTTGCTGTGGAAGACGATGCCGATATCTCGCGCCTGGTGCGTCACCACCTGGAGGCTGCCGGCTACGCTGTCCGCACCTTCTCTGCGACGGCCGGCGTGATCGCCGAAGCCGAGAAACAGTTGCCGGCGATGTTCTTGCTGGACATCATGGTGCCGGGAGGCGACGGCCTCGAACTGTGCCGCCGCGTCCGCCAGACCCCAGCGCTGTCCATGATTCCCGTCATCTTTCTGACCGCCAAGGTCAGCGAGTCGGATCGGGTCATCGGCCTCGAACTGGGCGCCGACGACTATATTCCCAAGCCCTTCAGCCCGCGTGAACTGGTGGCCCGGGTGCGCGCCGTGCTGCGCCGCTTCGAGCGCCCGCTGGCGCCTTCCATCGTCAAGGCCGGCGACATCGAGATCGACAGCGGTGGCATGACCCTGCTGGTCCGCGGGGCGCTAACCCAAACCACGGCCACCGAGTTTCGTCTTCTGGAATACCTGGCGCGGCATCCCGGCCGCGTCTTCACTCGCGACCAGCTGCTTGACGCCGTCTGGCGCGACACCCACTATGTCACCCCGCGCTCGGTGGACGTTTATGTGCGCCGCATTCGTGAGAAAATCGAGGAGAACCCGGACGAGCCCCGCTACCTTAAAACTGTGCGCGGAGCAGGGTATCGCTTTGAAATTCCGAAGTCCTAAGAGCGCGCTGTGAAGAGTCGCATCTTCGTGAAGTTGTTTCTCGCGGCCCTGGTGGTGATCGCGGCGTGTACTATTTCTCTCGACCTGCTGGTCCGCCGCGCGTGGGAAAACATGCTGCGCAGCGAGATTGAAACTTCGCTGCGGCAGAAGACGCAGATGTTCGCCCTGCGCGTCGAAGATGCTCCTCCCGCCTCGCTCGCCCAGATCACTACGCAGGCCGCTCAGGCAGCAGGCACCCGCATCACCATCATCGACTCCAGCGGCAAGGTGCTTGCCGATTCCGAAGCCAATCCCGACTCCATGGAGAACCATGCGACCCGGCCGGAGTTCGTGGCTGCCCTGCATGGGCAGATGGGAAGCTCGACGCGGCTGAGCAAAACGGTCAACGTCGAACTGCTCTATGTTGCGCTGCCCATTCCCGGCGGCGCGGTCCGCATGGCCTACCCGCTGCACTCCATCCAGCAGGCCAACCGGCAGATATGGCGCGACCTGGCGGAAGGTTCGGCGATCGCGGGATTGCTGGCGCTGCTGCTGGCGTTGATCGCGACCCAGTCGATTGGGCGCAGGTTGCTGCGCATCACGGAATTTGCGGAGCGGGTGGCGGCCGGCGATTTGTCGGCGCGAATCCAGGAAGAGTCGAGTGACGAGATTGCGCATGTCGCCTCGGCGCTGGACAAAACTGCTCGTAAGCTGGAAGAAGGGTTCCGCTCGGTAGAAAACAGCCGGCAGACACTGGAGACGCTGCTGAACTCCATGCAGGAGGCGGTGATTGCGGTAGCCGAAGACGAGCGCGTGCTGTGGGCCAATCAGCGCATGGAGCGACTCCTACCCAGTGGGATACGGCTGGGCTCTCCGCTGGTGCAGTCGGTACGCGACCCGGAAATTTTGGCTTCGGTGCAAAGCGCGCTGACTACTCGCGATGTGACCATGGCGCGCGCCGCCAAGATTTTTTCCGGCCGTATCTTCGATGTGACCGCCGCTCCCATGCCGGGTGGCGGAGCCGTCGCCGTGTTGCACGATCAGACCGAGATCGAGCGGGTGGAAAAGACGCGGCGCGATTTTATCGCCAACGTCTCGCATGAACTGCGCACGCCGCTCACCTCGATTCAAGGCTATGCCGAGACCCTGCTGGATAACGGGAACATGCCGGACGATCGGCGCGAATTTCTCGAGATTATTCGTAAGAACGCGCTGCGCATGGGTCGGCTCACCGAAGATTTGCTGGTGCTGGCACGAGTGGAATCGGGCGAGCAGAATTTCAATTTCCAATTTGCCATGCCGCAGGAGCTGCTGGACGACGCGACGCAGACGTTTCACGATCTCGCCGCCAGCCGTGGGGTTGAACTGGCGGTCATGAATACGGCGTCGTCGGCGGTGACGGTGGATCGCGATGCGATTCATCAGGTGTTTACCAACCTGATCGACAACGCATTGAAGTACGGCGGCCAGGGTGGCAAGATTTTGATTGGCGCATGCGAGTCGGAAGATGGCGTGCAATTTTATGTTCGCGACTTCGGCTACGGCATCCCCAGCGAACACCTGCCGCGCTTGTTTGAACGCTTTTATCGCGTCGACAAGGCGCGCTCGCGGGAGTCGGGGGGGACGGGCTTGGGCTTGGCGATCGTGAAACATGTAGTGCGGGCGCACTCCGGCACAATACGGGCTGAGAGCGAGCTGAATCACGGGTCGACGTTTTATTTTGTGCTGCCGAGGCAGCCCGTGCCTGTTCCGGTGTAAGGTGTGCCGCCGGCTGAACAGTTTGCTGAAAAGTCGCGAAAGCAGATTCCTCGTGGGCTGAAGCCCATTCGGAATCACAAAAATAAAGGACTTGTACGGCGCACCTGAAGGTGTGCCCCTTCAAGACGGATCAAACTCGAGTTTTTCAGCAGTCTGTGAAGCCGGCTCTTCAATGTAAGGGTAGCCGCTGTCGGCCCAGCTGAAGCTGGGCCCTGATACAAGGCGCACGTCGCATGATTCCTTGCGATCACGACCCGACTGCCTGGAGACCGTAAGGACGGACTGCCCGGGCGCGCAACCGCAGAGCCCTCCACTCGGACTGAAGTCCTCGGTCCCGATGACAAATCGGGGGAGGCATAGTGATGTAGTCACCCGCTGATTGCATTCGTGGGTTGCGACGAAGCACGTGTCTCGAAAGCCCAGTCCCGCCCCGCGCGGGACGAGAGATGATAGCCCAGCGCTTCAGCGCTGGGTGGGCAAGCAAGAAAGAATGAGTCCCGAGGGGACGGCAGGGTGTAAGCGCGGTACGTAACGTGCCGCCGGCTGAACAGTTTGCTGAAAAAGTCGCGAAAGCAGATTCCTCGTGGGCTGAAGCCCACTCGGAATCACAAAAAAAAGGACTTGTACGGCGCACCTGAAGGTGCGCCCCTTCAAAGACGGATCAAACTCGAGTTTTTCAGCAGTCTGTGAAGCCGGCTCGGGGCGATAAATAGAAGGCTTAAACGCTGGCCTGAAGGCCAGCTCTACCCGAACACAACCCAACGGCTGTTTTTCAGCAGGCTGTTTTAAGTCATCCACTCCCCAACTTCCCCCAAAGAAGCGTCTGGGGACGGCACGCGCACACATGGCAATCCAAGTACTCCCGCCTGTGAATTAAAGGGAACTTCATTCGGATTTCACCGAAAATTTATCTTCGCTCTTTACTCTTGCCTTAGCCATTCCTCACCACCTTCCGTGCTGGCTCACGAACGCCCGGGCCCAGACTGACGCGTTGGTGTGTGTGGCCAGTTCGCGAGGATTTTGATGAGTACCCCCGACATTGCCGGTCCTTCTCCCGACGCCATTTGCGCTCAGCTTCATGAGCAAACGCTTCAGGCGTGCCGGGTGGCGCGGATCGCTGCTGGAATTGTGGCGGAAGGCATCGCTACCGGCGTGCCTTCGCTGCTGGATGGAGTGCGCGAGCGCGAGAAAGAACTCGACACCCTCGATCGCGTCATCGATCAGGGCGTGACTTCCATCATCACCCAGGTCAACGAGGATCAGGCGCGCGAACTTCTGGCCTGCCTGAAGTTCATCATCGATCTGGAACGAGTCGGCGATCTGCTACTCAATTGCAGTAACCGAGCCGCCGCCGTAGGAAGCCGCATCGAGTTGCAGGACATTCGCGACCTCACGCTGATGGCGTCGCGGCTGGAGAAGATGCTGGGCGACGTGCACGACTCCTTCAACGAGCGCGACCTTAATCGCGCGCTGGCTGTGCTTCGTTCCGACGCCGAGCTTGATCGGCTGCGCAACCTCATCTTCCTGCGGCATCTGGAAAATCATGAAGGCACGCCGCGGACCGAGAGCTTCCACGTCTTATTTATGACGCAGTCGCTGGAGCGGGCCGGCGATCACGCCAAGAACCTGGCTGAGGAAGTCTGCCACCTGGTCAGCGGACATAGCGTTCGACACGTGCTGCGCGCCTATGATCGCCCGGTCGAGCAGATGTTTATTGACGATTTGAGGCGGCGGCAAAAAGCGAAGTAGCGTCGAGTATCGGCAACGAGATCGCCAGAATCGCCGCCAGGTGCCGAGCTGAATTTGCACAATATTAATGGTCGCGGGCCAGCCTCCCGCACCTAAACAGGATGTGAGGTGTAGCGATGCCAACCCATGGTTCAGCTCCGGCCCCTGACGTTGCCGGCCAGAATACGGGATCGCAACAACACTCAGGCTTATCCCATCATAGAAAAGCTATTGCGAAATGGTGGTTAACCTGGAAGCAAATCCTTGTGGCCGAGCTGCTCAACCTTCTGGAGCGCCGGCGCTACGATTCGCTCAAGTAGCCGCCGGCTTTGATGCGAGCGGCTTTCCGCGCCGACCCAACTCCACATAAGTGGCTGTCTTAATCCGAAATTCACCGGTGTGTAACCGGACTGTAACAAGCTGAGCGTAGAACGACGGTTGGACTTTTATAGCCAAAATTCAGGAGGATAACACGTGATTCGCTCTCTCAGGGTGCTCCTCTGCATCGCTGTGCTTGCAAGCTGCGCAATGGCGCAGACGACATTGAACGGGGCAGGCGCCACCTTCCCTTACCCGATCTATTCCAAGTGGTTCAACGAATATCATAACGAGCATTCGAACATCCAGATCAACTACCAGTCGATCGGCAGCGGTGGCGGAATCCGCCAGGTGCAGGCCGGCACCGTGGACTTCGGCGCCAGCGATGGGCCGATGACTGACGAGCAGATTGCGCAATCCAAGGTCAAAGTGCTGCATGTGCCGACGGTGCTGGGTGCGGTCGTCCCGGCTTATAACATCCCGGGAGTAAGCGGCGATGTGAAGTTCACTCCTGACGTTCTGGCTGACATTTATCTTGGCAAAATCAATAAGTGGAATGATAGCCGGATCACCAGCGTGAATCCGGGAGTGAAGTTTCCCGACCAGAACATCACCGTCGTGCATCGCTCAGACGGCAGCGGTACCACCTACATCTTTACCGACTATCTTTCCAAGGTGAGCTCAGACTGGAAGAGCAACGTCGGCAAGGGAACTTCGGTGAAGTGGCCTGTCGGCATCGGCGGCAAAGGGAACGAAGGCGTTGCCGGCTCGATTCGCCAGCTGCCCGGCTCGATCGGCTACATCGAATTGATTTACGCGTTGCAGAACAAGATTGCTTTCGGCGTGATGCAGAATTCGTCGAAGAACTTCATCAAGGCCAGCCTGGCGAGCACGACCGCGGCGGCTGAAGGCGTGAAGATGCCGGCCGACTTCCGCGTGTCGATCACTAACCCGCCCGGCAAGAATGCGTATCCTATCGCCAGCTTTACCTGGCTGCTGATACCCACCAATCCCGCGGACGCGACCAAGGGAAAGATCCTGAAGGATTTTCTGTTCTGGATGATGGACAAGGGACAGGGCATGGTCGAGGCGCTGTCGTATGCTCCGCTGCCGAAGGACGTGGTGGCCAAGGAGAGAGCGGCCGTAACGGCGCAGGTGAAGCCGTAGGAGCAGTTGGCAGTTAGCACTTGGTAATTAGCTAAATCTGGACGAGTGCTTGCGGGTAGGGCGGCGCTTCAGCGCCGCGTGATCTCTGGCCCTTCGTTATTGTCATCCTGAGCGGAGGCGCGATGCATTTCCGCGCCGGAGTCGAAGGATCTGCGGTCCCGTGGCGCAGCGAGCCTGTTTCGCTACGCCATCGAAAGCAGATCCCTCGTCGGTCTAAAGACCTCCTCGTGATGACAATTGATAATGTTGCTCAGAGGTACGGCCTAAGAGCGAAGGGCGAAAAGCGCAAAGTAAGAAGCGCAAAGTGGAGTGCTGACGGCTAACCAGCGATCATCGACAACCGCGAACCGCAAACGGACAACCGGCAACTGACAACTGACAACTGCCGTTTAACACCGCTGTAACACATTTTTGATAGCGTCGATTCCGATGAACTCTTCTGAGCCTCTGGGACAGCTTCCGAAGCCGGTGACCTCCATGCCGTCACTGGCCAAGATCGACGCCGGGTCGTCGAAGTCAGCGAAGCCGATGGCCGCTCTGGAGAAGATTCGCAGCTCGCATCCGCGCAGCAGCCGGATGCCGGATGCCGTCTTCCATCTCATCATCGTGCTCAGCGCGATCTCGGTTTTCGCGATCGTTGTCCTGGTGGTCTGGGAGCTGGTCACCAAGTCGCAACTCTCGCTGCACCAGTTCGGACTTAAGTTCTTCTACGGTCGCGACTGGGATCCGGTCAACGGTGATTTCGGGGCGCTGCCGTTTATCTTCGGCACGCTGGTTTCCTCGTTCCTGGCGCTTCTGCTTGCCGTGCCATTGTCCGTCGGAGTTGCGGTGTACATCACGGAGATGTGCCCGGAATCGTTGCGCGCCATCATCTCGTTTTTGGTGGAGCTGCTCGCTGCCATTCCCAGCGTGATTTACGGCCTGTGGGGCATCTTCGTTTTGGCTCCGCTGTTGCGGGTTTATGTGGAACCCTTCCTGGAGAAAACGCTTGGCTGGACCGGCCTGTTCAGCGGCACGCCATACGGCATCGGCATGCTGGCTGCGGGCATCATTCTCGCCATCATGGTTGTGCCTATCATCGCGTCCATCACGCGCGAGGTGCTGGTCGCCGTCCCGCAGAACCAGCGCGAAGCCGTGCTGGCCCTGGGCGCCACGCGCTGGGAGATGATTCGCATGGGCGTGCTGCGCAATGCGCGCATCGGTATTGTCGGCGGCGTGATTCTCGGACTAGGCCGCGCCCTGGGCGAAACCATGGCCGTGACCATGGTGATCGGCAACACCCCGCAGATTGCGAAATCGCTATTCGCCCCCGGCTACACCATGGCCAGCGTCATTGCCAACGAGTTCAGCGAAGCTACCGGCGACCTTTATCTCAGCGCGCTGGTCGAGATCGGCTTGGCCCTGTTCATCGTCACCCTGATCGTAAACGCCCTGGCGCGTCTGCTGGTGTGGAGCATCACCGGCGGGACTGCGAGGGTGCGTGCCTAACTCGACTCCCGTGATGACGGGCAAAGTCAGTTTGTGGCGACGCATCGCCGACCAGGGCGCCACCGGATTCGCCGTACTGGCTGCCATCCTGGTTCTGTTGCCGCTGCTGGCCATCTTCACCTACCTGGTGATCAAAGGTGTGGGCGCCATCAACATCGCCTTCCTGACGCAGACGCCCAAGCCTCCGGGCGAAGCTGGCGGCGGTATGGCAAACGCGATTGTCGGCACCGGGATCATTCTCGCCGTCGCCAGCCTTATCGGCATGCCGCTGGGCATCGGCTCCGGCATCTACCTGGCTGAGTATGGACGCAACCGCTTCGGCGACCTCATCCGCTTTACCGCCGACGTGCTGAATGGCGTGCCGTCGATCGTCATTGGCATTGCGGTATATTCGTTAATCGTTCTCCGGCAAAAGCATTTCTCAGCATTTTCCGGCGGCGTTGCCCTGGGAATCATGATGATTCCGACCGTAGCGCGCGCCACCGAAGAGATGCTGCTCATGGTGCCGAATGTCGTCCGTGAGGCAGCCTACGGGCTGGGCATTCCGAAGTGGAGAACCACGCTGTCGATATCGTTGCGCACGGCTTCGGCCGGCGTGATCACGGGCTGTATGCTGGCTTTCGCGCGCGTGGCCGGCGAAACCGCTCCGCTGCTGTTTACGGCGTTCGGCAACCAGTTCTGGAACCTGAAATTGAATCAGCCTACCGCGGCGCTTTCGCTCCAGGTGTTCACCTACGCTATCTCGCCCTATGACGAGTGGCATCGCCAGGCCTGGGCCGGCGCTTTGATTCTGATCATCATGATCGTGGCGGCGGTAGCGGCGGTGCGCATCACCACTAGCCGCGGAAGATTAAAGGGAGCATAAGAGCTCGTATGGGCGTGGGAATCGAAGTCAAGGGATTGAATGCCTGGTATGGCAAGAATCAGTCATTGAACTCCATCGACATGACCGTTCCGGCGAACCATGTCACCGCGGTGATTGGGCCGTCGGGATGCGGCAAGAGTACGTTCGTGCGGTGCCTGAACCGCATGCACGAGACGATTCCGGAAGCCCGCGCCGAAGGGTCGGTACAAGTCGGCGAGATGGACGTCTACGGCGGTGGGTCGGATCCGGTTGAAGTGCGGCGGCGCATCGGCATGGTGTTCCAGAAACCCAACCCGTTTCCCACCATGTCCATCTACGACAATGTAGCAGCTGGGCTAAAGCTGAACGGATTCCGCAATCGCAAGCAGACCAGCGAGCTCGTTGAGCGCTCGTTGCGGCTGGCGGCGCTGTGGGACGAGGTGAAAGACAATCTGCACAAGAAGTCGGGCGCAAGTTTGTCCGGCGGCCAGCAACAGCGCCTGTGCATTGCGCGCGCCCTGGCGGTTGAGCCGGAGGTGCTGTTGATGGACGAGCCGGCTTCGGCCCTTGATCCTATCTCCACCAGCAAGATCGAGGAATTGATTTTTCAGTTGAAGCAGCACTATACGGTCGTCATCGTTACGCATAATATGCAGCAAGCGGCACGTGTGGCCGAGCTGACGGGATTTTTCCTGATGGGTAGCCTTATTGAATACGACAAGACGGAAAAGATTTTTACCACCCCGGCCGATAAGCGGACGGAAGATTACGTTACAGGCAGGTTTGGATGATGCGTAGCCGTTTTCAGCAGGGACTGGACGACTTGAAGGAAAAACTGTTGCGCATGGGAGGCCTGGCGGAGCAGGCCATTGATCGCGCAACCGAAGCCTATCGCACACGCGACAGCAAGTTCTGCCACATGGTACTCACCGGCGAGCCAGCCATCAACGATGCCGAGCGTGAGATCGACGAACTGGCGCTCGATCTGCTGGCCATGCAGCAGCCCATGGCGGTTGACCTGCGCTTCATCCTGGCAGTGCTCAAGATCAACGCTGATTTGGAACGTGTCGGCGATCAGGCGGTTAACATCGCGCAGCGCGTGCTCGACTTAATTGGCGAGCCGGAAATCGACCTCCCTGTTGATATTCCGCGCATGGCCGATGGCGTGAGCACCATGGTGCAGCGCGCGCTGGAATCGTTTCTTGACGGCAAAGCCGAGGTGGCTGAGGCTGTGTTGCAGATGGATGGCATCGTCGATCGCATGAAGGACGAAGCGTTCGTCCTGCTGGTGCAGAAGATGCACGACGAGCCCTCGTGTACCCGCCAGGCGCTGAATGTTCTGCTGATCGCGCGCAATCTGGAACGCATCGCCGACCATGCGACCAACATCGCGGAGGACGTGATCTTCTGGGTGCGCGGCGCCGACGTAAGACATGGCGGAGCGCACTACCGGGAGTAAATATCTAACCACCGAACCAGGTGAGCTGGCGTGCAGGAGATCGCCAGCGCCTCCTCCCATACCCGCCTTTGGCGGACGGTCGGGACCGCGCTAGCCCTCGGCCGCTTGGGACTGGCTTTCCACAGGCGCAGGCGTCACTTCCCGAGAAATCTTTCGCTGCCCCAATCCAAATCCTCACGGCCAGCGTACCGATACAGAGGCGATCCGCCCAAGATCGCCGGCCATCAGGAGGACAGATCATGAAGCGGAAATCTAAGGTTCTTATCCCCATTCTTATGCTGGCGACAACTCTCGCTTTGGCCGCTCAGGACAAGCCGGCTTCGGGCGACGTCGCGCAACCCCAAGCGGCCAATTCGCCAGTTTATCGCAGCATCGAGGGCTGCCTTGCCTTCAACGGGGTGAGCTACGTTCTGGCGGTGGTCAGCAATGGACCGAAGCAATATCGAGTGGTGGGAGGCGACACCGCGCTCCTGCAAGGCAAACTGGGCCACACGGTTGAGATTGACGGCATGACGGGCAGCAACAATCCGACAGAGATGATTATGAATTGGGACCAGCGGCAGGCCACGACCGGGGTTGGTTGGTACACCATTTCCGCCGACCGAGTGCGCGATGTGACCAGCAACTGCAGCTATCCGGGATTCGAGCACCCGCTGAGTCATGTAACGATGAACTGAGTGGCAGCGGCGAGAGATATATCGAAGTCGGAGGCACCAAGCTTCGGACGTTTGGAGCATCCTAGAGGCGAGCGCGAGACGACGATCAATGCCGGTCCGTTTCGCGCAGGGTTTGAAGATCCTCACGGAATTCGGTTATCCCGTAGTGGATCGGAATTTTGCGCTCGGCGAGGAGCGACTGAAACGCCAGTTGATCTATTTCCGCCAAACGGCTCGCCTGCGCAAGTGTCAAGCGTTCCTGCTGAAACAGCGTCAGGGCGAGCTCTTGCTTCAGTTCGGCACCGCTGATATGGGCGGCTGCAAGCACTTCATCTGGAATGGTGATCAGCATACTCTTCCTGGCTAATCATGCAGGATGCCTCGACGGCCCTTCGACCGAGCCATCGCCGCCCCAACCTCAGCCCAAGATTTCCCTTTCCCTTTTCTCGAACGGCGTTACCATTAAGCCACTTCATCACGTTTCCGGGTGATAGCAGTCACTGCCAAATCCTGGGCGGAAGGCTTTAATAATGCCGGCCTCAAATATAGTTCGCCTTCATTCATGGCGAATCGGTTTCATCTCTCTACCGGCCCTTATTAGTTATCTTAACTAGTTGGAAGGTTCGAGGAGGACCTATATGAGTGCTGGACTTACCACTAACCCCGGCATTAAGACGCCTGGGAACTACATCAACGAAGTAATGGCGCTAGTAAAAGCCAAGAACCCGGCCGAACCGGAATTCCATCAGGCAGTGCAGGAAGTACTCGACTCTCTGCGCCTCGTGCTGGAGCGCCACCCGGAATACATCTCAGCCCGCATCCTTGAGCGCATCACAGAGCCCGAGCGGCTGATCATGTTCCGTGTGCCGTGGTTCGATGACCAGGGCAATGTCCAGGTCAATCGCGGCTTCCGTATTGAAATGAACAGCGCCATCGGCCCCTACAAGGGCGGCCTGCGCTTCCATCCCTCCGTCAATCTCGGCATCCTGAAGTTCCTGGCCTTCGAGCAGGTCTTCAAGAATTCGCTGACCACGCTGCCCATCGGCGGCGGCAAAGGCGGATCGGATTTCGATCCCAAAGGCAAGAGCGACAACGAAGTGATGCGCTTCTGCCAGAGCTTTATGACCGAACTGTGCCGCCACATCGGGCCTGACACTGACGTTCCCGCCGGTGATATCGGCGTGGGCGGACGCGAGATCGGTTTCCTGTTTGGCCAATATAAACGCATTCGTAACGAATTCACCGGCGTGCTGACCGGCAAAGGTCTGCACTGGGGCGGATCGCTCATTCGTCCCGAAGCCACCGGCTATGGCTGCGTGTACTTTGCCGACGAGATGCTGAAGACCCGCAAGGACAGCTTCGAAGGCAAGCTCTGCCTGGTCTCCGGCAGCGGCAACGTGTCGCAGTACACCATCGAGAAGCTGCTTGATCTGGGCGCGAAGCCGGTCACGGCCTCCGACTCCGACGGCGCCATCTATGATCCTGATGGCATCGATCGTGAGAAGCTGGCCTGGATCATGGAACTGAAGAACGTGAAGCGTGGCCGCATCCGCGAGTACGCTGACCAGTATAAGAAAGCAATCTTCATGCCTACTGACCTGAAGCTGGGCTACAACCCGCTCTGGAACGTCAAGGCTGATTGCGCTTTCCCCAGCGCCACGCAGAACGAAATCAACGCCAAGGACGCGACCAACCTCATCAACAACGGGGTAAAGGTTGTGGCCGAGGGCGCCAACATGCCGAGCACGCTGGAAGCTACCAAGCTGTTCCTGGAGGCGAAAATCCTCTATGGTCCGGCCAAGGCGGCCAACGCGGGCGGTGTGGCCACGTCCGGCCTCGAGATGTCGCAGAACAGCGCCCGGCTGAGCTGGACACGCGAAGAGGTCGACCACAAGCTGCACAACATCATGAAAGCCATCCACAAGACCTGCTTCGAAACTGCCGAGACCTACGGCACTCCGGGCAATCTGGTGAACGGCGCGAATATTGGTGGCTTCCTGAAGGTCGCCAATTCCATGCTGGACCAGGGCCTGGTATAGTCCCGGTTCGCACGGCTGAGTATGATGCGGGGTGGGCGCAAGCCCGCCCCGTTCTTGCTCGCGGACGCCGCACGGTTTGAGTTGATCAAGAAAGATTGGTTGATTCGCGGGGTGGTATGAAGTCGGAGCGAACCGAGCGCCCAAGGCGCGAAAGAGGATAGCCCAGCGCTTCAGCGCTGGGTAAGCGTCTCCACCGGTCGAGTCCCATAGGGACAGTTCTTATTCGATTGCACGATCTCTTGACCACAAGGCTGCTTTGGCAAAGGGATGATTTGACCCCGACAAACCCCCATCTCGATCCCGCTACCGCTTCCTCAGAGCGCCTCTTTGAGAGCTTTGAGAACCTGATGCCGTTTCGCGTGAACGACATCTTGCTGGTCTCCAGCCTCTACGACTCGTTCATCCTGCGCGAAGACGGACGGCTCAACGAGCTCCTGATGGGCGAGTCGCTGGAGCTCGACATCCATCAGGTGCCCGGCATCACTCACGTGTCCAGCGGCGCGCAGGCGTTAGCCCTGGCGCAATCGCAGCCCCGCTTCAACCTCATCGTCGCCAACCTGCAAGTCTCTGACATGGACGCCGCGCAACTGGCGCGTCAGGTCAAAGCCGCCGGGCTCGACGTGCCCGTCATCGTTTTGGCTTACGACTATCGCGAGATCAAGAATTTTCTGGCGCGCAATCCGCACACTGATATCGAGCGCATCTTCCTGTGGCAGGGAAACGCGCGCATCCTCATCTCCATCGTCAAGTACATCGAGGACAAGCGCAATGTGCTGCACGACACGCGCGCCATGGACGTCCCGGTCATGCTGGTGGTCGAGGACGACATCCGTTATTACTCGCTGTTCCTGCCGGTGATTTACACCGAGCTCATCAGCCAGTCGCGGCGGCTGTTGAGCGAAGGCCTGAACGTCGCGCACAAGCTGGTGCGCATGCGGGCGCGCCCCAAGATTTTGCTCTGCTCCGATTACGAAAATGCGGAGCGGGAACTGTTCAAGTACCGCGAGTATCTGCTGGGAGTGGTTTCCGACGTCGAGTTTCCGAGCGGGCGGCGAGCTTACGCCGGAAGCGGGATTTCGCCTGGCGCGGCTGGTGCGTGCGACCGTGCCCGATGTGCCTATTGTGCTGCAATCCAGCCGCACTGAATTCATGCAGCCGGCGCATCGTGAAGGATTTTCGTTTTTGCAGAAGCGCTCGCCCACATTGCTGGGCGACATGCGGCGCATTCTGACCGAAGAGATGGGCTTTGGCGATTTTGTCTTTCGCATGCCCGACGGCAAAACGGAAGTAGCGCGCGCACCCAATCTAAATGCCCTGGAGACGCTGCTCGACACCATTCCGGAAGAGAGCCTGGCCTTTCACGCCGAGCGCAATCATTTTTCGCATTGGCTGATGGCGCGCACGGAGTTCGCGCTGGCGCAGAAACTCCGGCCGCGCACGGTGAGCGAATTCGGAACCCTGGAGAATCTGCGCCGCGATCTGATCGAGTCGATCGCCGAATATCGCCGCGAGCAGAGCCAGATCCTCATTGGCGAATTCAATCCTGCAACCTTTCAGCCGGATGAGGGTTTCTTCCTCCAACTTGGCGGTGGATCGCTGGGCGGCAAGGCGCGCGGGCTGGCTTTCATTCGCCACATCCTGCACCAGCGCCGGGTGGCACGCCGTTTCCCCGGAATCCGCATCGCCGTGCCGCCAACGCTGGTGCTGACCACCGAGTTCTTCGACCGCTTCCTCAAGGAAAACAAGCTCCTCGATCTCGCTATCCACAGCGACGACGATGATGAAATCACGCGCCGCTTTCTCGCAGCTCCATTTCCCATCACGCTGCTGGAGAACCTGCTCGCGTTCCTTGAAGGAACTCATTACCCGCTGGCTGTGCGCTCGTCCAGCCTGCTGGAGGATTCGCAATATCAGCCGTTCTCCGGCGTGTACGAGACCTTCATGCTGGCCAATCAGCATCCCGACATTCAGGTGCGGTTGGAGCAGTTGCTGGAGGCGATCAAACTGGTGTACGTGTCGACCTTCAGCCAGCATGCGAAAGCGTATGTGCGGGCGACGCCGTACCGGCTGGAAGAAGAAAAGATGGCGGTGATTCTGCAGCAGGTGGTGGGAGCGCGACACCAGAACCGGTTCTATCCGGATTTTTCCGGCGTGGTGCGATCGCGGAATTTCTATCCGCATCCGCCGGTGCGGGTGGAGGACGGATTTGCGGCCGTGGCGCTTGGTTTGGGACGGGCGGTGGTGAGCGGCGGCAAGTCGCTGACGTTCAGTCCGCGTCATCCGCGGCACCTGGTGCAGTTTTCGTCAGTGGAAGACATGCTGGCGAATTCGCAGACCGAGTTTTGGGCTCTCGAACTCGATTCTGTCGCTCGTCCGGAAGATCCCACCAGCGCCCTGCGCGAGATGGCGTTCAATCTTTCTGTGGCTGAAGCGGACGGCACGCTGCGCATGCTGGCTTCCACGTATTCGGAAGACAACCACGCGATCTACGACGGCCTGAACCGCCCCGGTCCTCGCGTGGTGAGCTTCGCGTCGATTTTGAAGCACGGCATGTTTCCCCTGGCGGAAATTCTAAATGCGCTGATGGAGATTGGCGAAGATGCAATGGGGCGGCCGGTGGAAATCGAGTTCGCCGTGCGGCTGCCGCAGAATGAGAATGAGCTCGCCAAATTTGGTTTTTTACAGCTACGACCGTTAGTGCTCTCGCGCGAGGACGAAGAGATTCGCATCGACGAGGTCGAGCCGCAGCGCCTGGTCTGCCAGAGTGCGCAGGTGCTGGGGCACGGCCGCCTGCAAGATTTGCGCGATGTGGTGGTGGTGGATTCGCATCGCTTCGAACGCGCCCGCAGCCGCGAGGTGGCGCAAAGTGTCGCGCACTTCAACGCCAAGCTGGCGGAGGAGGGTAGGCCGTATCTGCTGATCGGGGTCGGGCGCTGGGGATCGACGGATCCGTGGCTGGGGATTCCGGTGGCCTGGGACCAGATCTCGGGCGCGCGCGTCATTGTGGAATCGGGCTTTCGTGATTTCCGGGTTATGCCGTCGCAGGGGAGCCACTTCTTCCAGAACCTGACCGCGTTTCAGATCGGCTATTTCACGGTCAATCCCGATTCCGGCGACGGGTTCGTCGATTGGCAATGGCTGGCCCAGCAGGCCGCAGTCGAGGAGCACGGGACGGTGAGTCACTTGCGTTTCGATTCGCCGTTGGTCGTCGTGATGAATGGCAAGACCAGCCAGGGAATGATCTTCAAACCGGCCGCAGAACCTAAGAATGGGTAGTGTCCTAAAGTTGCGTTGATGAGTTATTGCGGTAGCAAGAAGCTGGACAACCACAAAGCCGCTTGCGCTCTGCACTTCGCGTATTACAATTTCTGCTGGACACATAGATCGTTGCGCGCAACTCCAGCAATGGAAGCTGGGTTGACCGATCGCATATGGACGTTGGCGGAACTGCTCGCGTAAAACGATACTTCACCGTGCGGTGGCGAAAGAGGTGGCATCGGCTTCCTCTAATCGCCATCGTGGCCGTTTTGAGCGAATTCGTAGCTCGTGCACGCCATCAGCCCCATGGAACCCGGATTTTTGTGTTTTGGTTCATCTTCGCTCTTATTGGAACCTTCTTTCCCTTCCATTGGGGAGGCGAAAGGAGGATGGGACGAAAAAGAGTGGGACGAGTGGCAACGCAACTTTAGGACTCTGCCTAAAAATGAAGAATGATCTTACTGGTAAGATATCTGTAGATTCTTACCAATAAGATCATTTTCGCTTCGGCTTCTGAAAAACTCCCGGATCTATTGTGTTCGGGTAGAGCTGGCCTTTTAGGCCAGCGTCTAAGCCTTTCATTTCACCCGAGCCGGCTTCCAGCCGGCGGCATAACGCATTCTATTCGGCTTTTTCCGCAGCCTGTGAAGCAGTGTATGCGTATCGCGAACCGTTGCGGTTTTAAAGGCCTTGGTCTTGGAATACGCCAGTAACCGTGACTCGAATCGTCGTCCATGCGAATCAAGATTTGTGCCGCCGGCTGAAGCCGGCTCGGGCCAATAATTAAAGGGCTTGGACGCTGGCCTGAAGGCCAGCTCTACCCGATAAACGAACACAAGACAAGTCTCCGCGGACGACCACCACCACTACCCGAACCCAAGACGCCTCTACGCGCAACGGAAGGCCAGCTCTACCAGAACAGAAAACCGCGTGCCTCGACCTCAACACAACACCAGCTTTATCCGTCTCCGTTGGCGAACAACTACATCGCCAGCTGCGACTTGATTTTGCCTTCGATGGTTGCGATGTCCACGGCGCCCACGAACTTCTCCACGATCTTGCCGTTGCGGTCGATGAGAAAGGTGACCGGCAACCCGAGAATGCCGCCGTACGCGTTGGCCAGCTTGTCGTTGCCCATCGCAACCGGGTAGTTCATTTTGTATTCCTTGTAGAACGGACCCACCGGCTTCACATCATCGTCCATGGAGATGCCGACGACCGAGAATCCTTGCGGGCCGTACTTATTCTGAAATTCGACGAAGTGTGGAATCTCGGCGCGGCAGGGAGCGCACCAAGTCGCCCAGAAATCGAGCAGAACCACTTTGCCTTTGTAACTCGCCAGGCTGAGCGGCTTGCCGTCGAGATCGGTCAGGGTGAAGTCCGGAGCCGGCGATTGGCTGGTCAACGCCGCGCGTGAGCGGCCCGGCTCGGAGGAATGATGCCGGCTGATCAGGTAGAACCCGATCGCCAAAACGATTATCAGCAAAATCCAGGTTGATCTCTTCATAAATGTAGAAAATTCGAAGGCAACTTCAACGATGAAAAAAGCCTGCGAACAGAGCCCAGAATATCATCGTCGCCGCAAAGCCCAGCGCCGAGATGATCGCGATGGAGAGTGTCATGTACCAGGTGATCTTGAACACCTCGCGGCACGTCGTCATCTCTCAACCTCAAGGCGCCTCTGATCAAGCGATGATCTTTTCCTCAGCCGGTAAACCGAGTTGATGCTGCAAGCCATACGGCACGGCTGAACAGAGTGCTGAAAAAGCCGGCTAAGAATGCTTATGCCACCGGCTGAAGCCGGCTCTGGTCCATTCGTAAGGGCTGGACGCTGGCTTGAAGTGTCTGCGTGAGGACCTCTGCCGTCCCTACGGGACTCGGATCAATTTCCCACTTACCCAGCACTCCGCCATCCCACCCCAATTCGCGCAAAAGCGACGCGAATTGGGGACCCCGGTTCGGCTGCGTGCTGGGCTAAGCTGTTTCGCGCCTACGGCGCTGGGTTCTTCACCGTTGGGCTCCACTATCAATCGAAACCTTAGTTCTCACGCAGACACTGAAGGCCAGCTCTACCCGCCAGAACAGAAGCTCTAGCCGCCAGAACAGAAGCGGGAGTTTTTCGCCAACCTGTGAAGCCGTGCCCCTTCAAAGCCAGGCTGGATCAGAGTCTTCGCGCCGGGCACCGGCTTCTCTGCAAGCCCATGTTTTTCGGCGGACCATCCTCGACAGCTAATCGCCCTTGGTCGCGGGATAGCCTTTGTCCACCCAGTCCCGGCCAAAGTTATCGGCGATGTATAGCACCTTCACGTTGGTATAGCCCAACGCGTGCAGGGCGCTGAACGCCGGACGCACATTGGGGCAATGACTCCACGGGCAGCAGCCGCAATACAGTACGATCTCTTTATTTTTTGGCAATGATTTTACGCGCGCCTTCAGTTTCTCGATGCCTTCGGGAGACGAGCCCGCGGCGACATACTCCGATCCCGGAACATGTCCCTGCGAATAGAGCATGTGTGGACCAACCATCAGGACCAGCGGCTTCGTACCTTTAGGAGACTGAATAACCTTGAGTAGCTCTTCCGGGTTAATGAGGTGCGCGCTGCCCGGCGCCAGCTCAGCGCTGACAGCGGAGGGAGCAACCGACTGGCTATTAGCGGCGGCTTGCGAATATGCAGGTATGGCGGAAAGAAGTAATGCAGCCAGAATGAAGACTGGCAGGCTGGTAGAGAGAGTAGAACGTTTCATGATGTCATGCCTCGGCACGTCTTCCTAGTGTAGCTGGAAGACGTGCCGAAGCGTAAATGGTCGAAGGCCGTCGTCACCGGCCGACCTTCGACTAATGAGCCTCGTTGAGCATGCTGGTGCAGAAGGTGCCCGTGGGCGGTTCCTTGTCGTAACAGGTGCCGGCCTTTTCCTCGGTGGCCGGCTGGAAGGGAACATTCCAGTCGCCATTGTTGGGATAGCACGCCGGCGCCGGTGGCGACGCCTGGCCACTGGCGACGAAGTCGGTCGGGAACTTCACCCCAAATCCATAGCAACCGCCGTCGGGGCAGTCGACATCTTTGTTTGTCCAGCCGCTGCAAACCGCCTGACACTGATTGAACAGCGTGTTGTCGGGATTAAGCGCGCAGCCGCAGGCTTTACCGCTCCAGGAGCAGAAGGTTGGCGGCTGGCAGTGCTCCTCGGCAACTTTGTTGTAGTCGTCCTTGAAGGTCTGGAAGCTGGTGTCGATGGTCACGGTCAACATGCCGGTCTGCGCGTTGTACTCGGGCTCTTCCCAATCCCAGGTGGTCTTCTTGGTGAAGTCCAGGGGGACGGCGCTGATGTCGGCGGTAACTTCAAAAACGTCGGTGGCGGGATTGAAGCCCGTGGTGCCCACGTACATCTGGTAGGTCTGCTTGGTTGCGGGCGGCCCTTTCGCTGGATCGTCCGGTTTGGGCTTGGCGAACAGCAGGAAGGTGTAATAGGTTTCGCCGCCTTTGAAGACGTTCACCAGGTTGCTGGCAATCCCACGCCGCTGTATCGCCTCGCTGACAGTCGTATCCATGTAATAGCTGCCGTGGTTAACGGTCAGGGTGCTGCGCTGCGCAATCGCCTGCCCGGCCATGCGGATCGCCGGTTTCGTGCCTTTCTCGACCGGGTTGATGTCCTGGCGATATAGAGGCACGCCGTAGCAGGTCGGATTGGTGCAGTCGACTGCCCAGAAATGCAGGTAGTCAGGCGCGTCTTTCACCAGCTGCGGGCAGTTCTCGCCGCAGTCGGGATAGACCACGGTAGTCACGTAATCGTAGGGGCTGGTCTTGGCGGTCCCGCAAGTTTCGCTGCTGGGGTCGCAGACCGGGGGCATATTGCTGGCAATGTCGGAGGCGCATTCGGTGGTTTCGACCGGCGCGGCGAAGAACGGATCTTTGTTGACCGAGATGGTCCGAATCAGTCCAGTCAGCGAACCATCGTCGTCGTTGAGCTCGGTTTGCCGGTCGATGTCCGTGAAGCCCTGGAACTGCGTGTTCGGAACATAGGTACAGTAGCGTTTCTCGACCGCTTCGTTATTCGTGTTGTAGGTTCCGGGATCGAACAAGGGCTCAATCACGAAGTGACGGATGTCCACGTTCTTGAAGAACAGATTGTCCGAGTGGAAGGCCGGCGGATAGTAAAACCCGTTGGGCTGCTTCCACGCGATGGCGGCGTTGGGGAGATAACACTGTCCCTTCGCGTCCTTAGGCATGCCGAAGACCTGGCCGTACATCCACTTGCTGAAGGAGCAGTTACCGCCAGTCGGTGGGCAACCGGTGATCTCGGCTTTGGTGGTGTCGAGGAAGGCGTTGTTCTCTTCGTACGCCGGACCGTCGTAAATGTTGAACAATCTCTGGTTATTACCGAAATTGCTGATTGGCATGCTGATGCCGGCAGCCTCGTTCAGGCAGTAATTGCCGGCGGTGGCCCCGCTCTCCTGCTTGGCGCAGGTGAAATTCGGATCCTGCTTCAGCGTGTCGGGATTGAACGGGCCTACGTTTTCGGCGTAAGGATTGCCCGTCGCCGGCTGCGTGTTGCCGACGAAGACGTCATTGCGAGCGATCGCCCAATGTCCCTTGATGGCGTCCGATTGGGTGTAGCCGCCGCCGGTGACAAAGGTCAAGCCGCCGTTCTGCACGTCGGTGATAGCGCTGTTGCTTAGCAGGTACCACAGGGGACGCAGCCAGACGGCCGCAAAGTTCGTCTCTGTCCAGCTGAACGAAGTGGTGTAGTGGTCGAGTGCGGTGACCATGCAAGCGGCTTCGTTCGTGCTGGAGCAGCGCTGGACGGTGTTGCAATCCGCGTAGTCGCCGCTGGGACACTGCGTGCCAAAGCGTCCGCCGCCTTTGTCGACCTGCGGATAGTAGGCGTCGGCGCTCTTGGGATCGGAATTCGGATCGGGAGCGAGATCGCCGTAGGTCACCGGCAACATGCGCGGCAGATCGGTGTTCAGTTGGCGGACAACCCCGTAACACGGTCCGGTGTCGCCGATGGTGTTGAAGGAATTCATTGCCGTGGTGCAGCTGTTTCCTTCGAACGTCTCCATGGGCGTCATGGACGCGCGCGCCAGATTGTTAATCGGGCTACTTCCCCATTGTTGCTCGGAAGCGTACGACCACCACTTCTCGTAGCGCGACATGGTGCTGTTGGCCGCCGGCACAAACCAGTAACAGGCACCGCAGGTTCCCGCTCCTGCCGCCATGTTGTACTCGAAATCATTCCACCCATTTGTGATCCAAAACACGGTTGGATGATCGATGTCGGTGTGATACGGCACCTGCTCCTGCGGTATGACAGGCTTCAAAGTTGGATCAGGATAGGGAGCTGCGAGAATGCCGGGGACTTGCCGCGGATTCTGCGGGTTGATGACCGCGGCGCGGGCGAAGATGCCGATGTTCGAATACAGCTTATTGTTCGTCTCGGTCGCGTCTTCCAGGTAATATCCGTGACCGATCGACAGGTAGCCGACGTTTCGCGCCAGGGTCACGCCCTGTGAGCCGTGCAGCACCATCCAGCGAGTCATCGAATCCCATACCGTGCTGTCTTCGATGAAGGTCACAGGCGGGTCGGTGGGCGCCGCAGGCTGCGGCGTCTTGCGCGCCATATGGAAGTGGACCGGGTAATGCATGATGCGTCCGCCCTGTCCCATCTGATAGAACTGCACGCCGCGAATCTGAACTTCCTGGAAGCCCTGGCGGATGATGGTGTGTCCGCCGAAGTAGTAGCAAGGGGCCTTGGGGGGCGCGCCGCATTTGGGATTCGCTGGCGGGAAAGGCGACAGCAAGGTGTCGCCACCGGAAACGATGTTGATGCTGCGGCTCAACAAGGCCACGGCAGCGCGCGTGTCCACGTAGCGATTGGTCGTGCCGGGATCGGGGCCGATATCGGAGGGCAAATCCGACGGGAGCGGATAGACCTTTCCGAAGTGCGGATTATGTACCTTGGTCGTGGTGGTGATGGTGGAACTGGTGTCCGTTGTGGTTATGGTGTCGATGGTAAAAACTTCGGAGTGTCCAGGCAGATAGTCGGTGGTGGTGATGACGATCTGGTCTTCCGGCGCCCAATCCACTTTGCGGTCAATGGTGAACTTGTTTTCGGTGTCGCCGCCCACCAGCGTAGTGGTGAGCCGCGCCCAGCTGGTGCCGGAGTTGTTGGCGGGTTGCGGATCTGCTATCGCGCCCTTGGTTCCCAGTAATTGCAGGGTTCCGCCGAAGGAAACCGCCAGCACCTTGTAGCCGAAAAATCCAGCAGGCGAGCCTCCGCGATCATAGGTGATGGGTTCATAGGGGTAGAAGCAGTCATCGACGTTGCCGGGAAGATTCTGGTTCCAGCCATCCACATCTTTGGCGCGCACACAGGATCCGGGATTGAGCTTCATACCGGAGTTGGAACTCCAAAGTGTCTGCGGGACACCGCACGTCGGCGAGCTTGCGCACGGAATACCTGCGCCGCCCAGGCCAGCGGTTCCCTGGTCCTGGCCCCAGAGATGAATAGTGACCGAGCCGCCTGTCTGACCGATGAGCGCTCCCGGCCGACCGGCGATCAGGGCCCCATCTTTCTCGATAAGGATGGACTGCGCCCAGAAGTCGATGTCCGGCTGGTCTCTGAATTCCAGCGTGCCGCCGCCATAGATATTGATGTTGCGATACTTATAGGTTCCGGTGGTTACGTAGCAAGTGCCGGTTACGATCGCAATGTCACCACCATCGCCGTTGGGCAGGTTGCCGCTGGAACAGGTAGGCGTAGCGGCGGTAGCCGGCGTGACAGCACAACCGGCGAAGATGACAGCGGTCAGGATGACGAAGAACAGTGATTTCGAGGAGGACAAGATCAAGTGACGAAGACGGGAGATTCGTTGTGGGCGCGACATCGTACTCTCCTGGATAAGGTTTCTGGGCCGAAGTACCACATTGTCAGACGAGAAGAATGTCTCCATCGCCGGCTCTGTTTTGTCGATCTGAATTGGTAATTGAGTCTCGAATCAACCGGTTGGGTCGGTCGAACGACGACGGGATTGTACCACTGGTGGCGGGTAGAACAACTCCCCAAAAGTGCCCATCTGGTAGAGCTTGAGCGAAGAAGTACAATGAGCTATAGCTTCGCTGACAGCGCACCAACCGCGCCGCAGTTATTTTCGATAAAGCGGCTCTATTTCCGATAAATAATTCCAATAGGAATGAAATGAACTCCAAAGGCTACTTCGTACATCCGCAAGCTCTGGTCGAAACCGATTCCATTGGCGAAGACACGCGTATCTGGGCCTTCGCGCACGTCATGAAAGGCGCCACGATCGGCGCGCATTGCAATATTTGTGATCACGCCTTCGTTGAGTCCAACGTGACCATCGGCGATGGCGTCACCATCAAGAATGGGGTGTCGGTGTGGGACGGCGTTACCCTGGAAAACAACGTGTTCGTCGGCCCGAACGCGGTGTTTACCAACGATCTCAATCCTCGCGCGCAGGTGAAGAAGACCCGCGAACAGTTTGCAGAAACCAAGGTCCGGGAGGGCGCCAGCATTGGGGCCAACGTGACTGTGGTCTGCGGCACCACCATCGGCCGCTATGCGTTTCTGGGCGCCGGCACGGTAGTGATTCGCGACGTCCCCGACTACGCGTTGGTAGTCGGCAATCCGGCTCGGCAGATCGGCTTCATGTGCGAATGTGGGGAAACCATCCCGGAGTCGCTAGTCTGTCAATGTGGGAGTCGGTTCGAACGTGCCGGCGCAGGCTTACGCAAGCTGGTGGCAGCCACGGCGGCAAAATAGACTCCTCGGGGCTAAATGTCGGCGTGAAAACTGGAGTGTTGTGTTGGCGGTGAAATATAACGGCCAGAAATCCAGCGCCGCAGGCGCGGAATACCTTCGCCCAGCGCGCAGCCGAACCAGGGTCCCGGTCGCGCCGCTTTTGCGCGAATTGGGGTGGGACGGCGGAGTGCTGGGTAGGTGGGAGATATGGCAGTCCCGTAGGGACGACATAGGTGCTTCCGCAGTCACTAAAGGCCACAATGATTTGGCGACCCGTACCGCACGGCCGAACAGGCTGCTGAAGAACTCCGGGTTTGTAGGATCGGGTAGAAGTGGCCTTCAGGCCAGGTTTAAGCCGCTTATTTATCGAACCCGAGCCGGCTTCAGTGTGTGCGTGAGAACTAAGAGTTTCGCATTTGCGGTGGAATACAACGGCCAAAAAACCAGCGCCGTAGGCGCGAAACAGCTTAGCCCAGCACGCAGCCGAACCGGGGTCCCCGATTCGCACCGCTCTTGGGCGAATTGGGGTGGGACGGCGGAGTGCTGGGTAAGTGGGAAATTTATATGAGTCCCGTAGGGACGGCAGAGGTTCTCACGCAGACACTTCAGCCGGCGGCATAAGCGCTACTATCAGAATTCTTTGCAGGGGCTGAAGCGCGCAATTTGTTGCTTCTCTGCCCTGATACAAATCAAATCGTGCCCGGCTCCTGTCGCCGGCTACTCGGTGCCGGGCGTAAAGCCCACTCGTCCTTTGCGAATCAGTTGCGAGAAGTCAGGACTATCGTCAGCCGCCTGGGCTGCGGCGTTGATGTGCGCCTGCGCCTTTAGCGCGGGCAGGGAAAGTCCGCCCGTGACCAGGGTGTGGTGGTCGTACATCATCTCATCCATCTTGCCGTTCAACAGAATGCGCCAGTCCCAGCGAGTGCTGGTGTCCTGAGCCTCGGCGGCCGACACCGCGATATTCGTTGTGCAGTTGTTGGTGATAGCGTTGTACCACTCGGGCTTTGCGTGCAGTTGGTTGGCGCGCTGCAGGTAATCGAGAAAGATCTTTTCCGCCAGCCGAGGTTTCAGCGTAGTGCGGAAGATGTAAACCTCTTCGTGCTTGCGATAGTTCGTGCGCAGGCGAATGACGTCCCGCTCGTCGCTGGCGATGTAGGTGAGTTCGTACTGGCGGAAGAATCCTCGGATGGCCGAATAGCTCTGGCCGACGACGTCGCGCGTTTCAATTGACATGGCAACGTAGCCCTGGTTGCCGAAGTCAAAGCTGGCGATAGGATGCGCGATCCAGGGAGAGCCCCACCAGGTAATAAACAGGTCGGCGGACTTGAGGTTCGCCAGATTGTACGACCGGGTCTCCCAATGGCAGGTGTAATCCTCTTCAGTGCGATAGTCGCAATTGCGGAAGTTGTGAATCGTAATCTGGTTACCATTGATGTCGGCGTAAGCGGTTTGCGCGTTGTCGGCCTGCCAGTCGCGGTTGTTGGATGGCTTGATCGACAGCCACCAGACAACCACTACGACGAAGGCGACGAAAGCCGCCAGCAGACCGGCGTGGCCGCGGCGAAGGAAGAGCAGCGCGCCGAGTACCACAATGAGGTACACGATGGCGGCAGGCATGCGCAGCGCCGGGAAGGGCGAGTCGTAAAGAAGGGCTGCGGCAGCCCAAATCGTGAGCAGCAAGGCGATGATCGTGACCAGCGCAAATCCCATCCTACGCAATCCGTGCACGCGGTAGTTCCTCTCCCGGAGAAGTTGACGGAGTTATGCTGCCGGGCCGCGCCCAGGCGCGATCCGCGTCCGTATCTGCATCTTGTTGTGTGCTCCGAGAATAGACTGGGGGCGGGGGTTCGTCCACGGGAATCGCGGCCAGGAACACGGGTCGCAACCCATTAAGACGAATTTCCAGCTGGCAAACCGCCGCGCAAATTTCATCTTCGGTTCGCACTCTCTATCCATCGCATTCGCAACCTCGGACGGCCGCCGGTTGTCGAGTTGACGCGATGACGGGGCGCTGATACGTTCCTTCTCTTGCGACGGATATGGAGCCTGCATCCTCAAAACCGCAACTGGCGCCCGAGTTGCCCCTGCTGACGTACTCGCCTGACTTGACGCGGCGGGTTGCCGATTTCGCTAATGCCACGTCGCTCTCAGCTCGAAACATTGCTCTCATCCGGCTCATTCACTGGACGAGACGCTCCGACAGTGTTGAGAATCTCGCCGCACTGGTCGCATACCTGGAGCACGACGAGCCGATGCGGGCGCGCTTTCAGGACTCGTTTGCGCGGCTGTTGCAGGAGCTGCGTTCGTTGTCGCTGTTTGCTGAAGCCGGCATTCCTTACGACCACAGCCTGGCGGCCGAAATTGCGCAGCGCCTGGCGGGACGCCTGGTGCCGTCGGCGCGCGAAGACACCGACACCTCGAAGCTGCTGATCGCTCTCTACAGCTCGGAGCGGGAGGTGCGCCGCTTCCTGCAAACTCCCGACGAGCTTTACCGGCGGCTGGTCGCGGCGCTGACGCCGCCGGATGCGCCTGACATCTGGAGCCATCAGCGCACCGATCTACAGGATGCGCTGCGGCTGCTGGCATCCCGTATTAGCGGACGCGGGCTGGAGCCCGAGATGCGCGACCGCAGCTCACCGCTGCCTATTTCCGAATCGCCGTTCTATCGCATCGGTTCGGCCACAGACGCGCTCATCACTGCCTCGGATGCGAGCAATGTCCTCGCTTGTCTCAGCAAGTGGACGGAAACCGTTAGCCGCTGTCGCTGGGAGATGGTGCAGGTGCATCGGCACATGGAATCGGCCGGCGTGAGCGTGGAACTCATCTTCGATCTGAAGAAGATCGAGGCCTGCCTTAACCGCATGGAGATGATCGTGGAAGTGCTGGTGGCCTCCACGCCTGCCCACCAGGTGATGGCTTCGCGTACGCTGGTTGGCCACCTCATTGCGGGCCGTCTCGCCGACCGCAGCCTGCGATTGCTGCTGCGCGACAACCTGAACCTGATCGCGCGCAAGATGGTGGAGCGCACCGGACGCAGCGGCGAACACTATATCGCGCACGATCGCGCCGAGTACTGGCACATGTGGCGAGCGGCGCTCGGCGGTGGACTGCTGACGGTCATCACTGCCGCATTCAAGCTGCGAATCGTGGACGCGCACCTGCCCCCCTTTGCGGAAGGCTTCCTGGCCGGAACCAACTACGCCGTGAGCTTCGTCCTGTTGCAGATACTTGGCCTGGTGCTGGCGACCAAGCAGCCGGCAGCGACCGCGGCCACCTTTGCCGGCATCATCCGCGACAACAAGGGAGTGGAACGATCAAGCAAGCTGACCGACTTCGTTGCCCACATCACCAGCACGCAACTCGCTGCCGCCATCGGCAATGTTGTTGCCGTCACCATCGGCGCCATCGGGTTCGAGTGGCTGTGGACGAAAGTCTTTGCAGCATCCTACCTGCCGCCGGAGAGCGCGACCCACGTCTATGAGACGTTGCATCCTTTCGCCTCGGGGACGGCCGTGTTCGCCATCATCACCGGCGTGATTTTGTGGATGGCCGCCCTGGCCGGCGGATGGTTCGAGAACTTCGCGGTGTATTACCGGCTTGATGATGCGATCGCGCAGCATCCGCTGGGATTGCGCGTGGGCGAGAAATGGATGAAGCGGGTGGCCGGCGCGCTCGATCGCAATCTGGGCGGCTGGAGCACGAGCATCGTGCTGGGATATTTGTTGGGCTTCACGCCGGAGATCGGACGCTTCTTTGGAGTGCCGCTGGATGTGCGGCACGTGACCTTGTCCACCGGCACGCTGGCCTTGGCGGTTGCGAGTTTCGGAACCCAGAGCCTGGGGCGCACGTGGTTCTATTTTGCGGTAGAAGGTATTGCGGTCATCTTCGTCCTGAACCTGGGTGTGAGTTTTATGATCGCGGCCTATGTGGCTTTGCGCGCCTACGATGTGCGGCACGCCGAGCAGTGGCGCTTGCTGCGCTTCCTGGTGGCGGACGCCATCAAGTCACCACTGCGATTCGTGTGGCCTGAGCCTGATAAGCCGAAAGCCACGTCCGAGCGCGGCGCCGCTCCGGAACATTAGTTACACCGGTCACGGCAAATTCACCCGGAGCGTCGCTTGAGATTTGAAGGCGCGTAGCTTTAAGCGTGCCTTGATACAAAGCTCGCGTTGATTCGATTTGTATCAGGGCAACGACCTTGGTCGTGCCGTAGAGAAAATAGCGGCGCTTATGCCGTCGGCTGAAGCCGGCTCTGGTCAATAAACAAAAGCGGAGACGCTGGCCGGAAGGCCAGCTCTACCCGAACTCAACAGACGGCGGAGTTTGTTGGCAGGCTGTTTAGCTGCGCCGTTTGCCTTAAAAAGGTCGCTTTAGCGATGGCATCGCGCTGTCACACAGCAGATCCATTCGACTTCGTGACCGCCGGCCCGCAAAACCGGCGGACCGAAAACCCTTGCGGTCACTCCGCTCAGGATGACACAGGGGAAGACTAGGGTCGACGCAGTGGCGCCTGTTACTTGGCACCCTTCTTCTTTTTCTTTCTCTTCGAATCGCCGCTTTCCTTTCCGCTTGCATTCAGATTGTCGTCGGCGGCCTGGTGATATTCCTGGCGAATCCTCTGCAAATCAACGGTGGGCTTGGGCAGCTGCATCCCCAGATCTTCCAGGGTGGCCGCGACGATCTGTGAGACGGCGAGATTGCGGAACCACTTGTGATTGGCGGGGATGATGTACCACGGCGCATGCTTCTTGCTGGTCTTGTGGAACACGTCCTCATAGGCTTTCTCATAGTCGTCCCAGTATTCACGTTCCTTGTAGTCGCTTTCGCTGATCTTCCAGTTGCGCGCCGGGTCGTCCAGCCGCTGCTTGAAGCGTAACAACTGTTCTTCCGGCGTGATGTGCAGGAAGAATTTGATGATGTGCGTGTTGTTCTCGTGATAAAGCAGGTCTTCGAAATTGTTGATGAAATCGTAGCGCGCCGCCCACTCCTCTTTGGGAACCAGGTTGTGCACCCGCACGACCAGCACATCCTCATAATGCGAGCGATTGAAAATTGCAACGAATCCTTTTGCCGGCGTATGCGGATGGATGCGCCAGAGAAAGTCGTGTTGCAACTCTTCCGCCGTCGGCTCCTTGAATCCGGTTACTTTCGTCCCCTGCGGGTTCATCGAGGCCATCACGTGATTGACGGTGCCGTCTTTTCCGCCCGCATCCAGCGCCTGTAACACGATCAGCAGCGAGTGCTTCTTTTCCGAGTACAGCAGATACTGCTGCCTGGCGATTCGCGCGCAGTACTTCTCGGTTTCCCTGGTCGCCTGCGCTTCGCTGAGATGGCGGGCCTGGTAGACGGCGTCCAGCTTGTTCAGCTTTACTTTGCTTCCGGGCTCGACGATAAACTCCTTGCGAAAGTCCACGTTTTTCGTCCTCACACTTTCTTTGCGAACAATCCCCCCGCCGTTGAGAAATGGCGTCGAAATCTAAAGGAGCCGATGCAGTTGTTGATCCTTCCCTCAGCGGCTGAAGCTTCATGTTTTACGATATCAACGGCACGGCGGAACAGGCTGCGGAAAAAGCCGAATACGAATGCTTTATGCCGCCGGCTAGAAGCCGGCTCGCGTCGATAAATAAAATGTTTAGACGTTGGCCTGAAGGCCAGCTCTACCCGAACTCAACAGAGCGGGGGTTTTCCGCAGCCTGTGAAACCATGCCCTTCAAAACTTGGACGATCAGAGTTTCCTTAAGCACCTCACCCATGTGGTTTCGGCCCGGCTTTACCTGTTCCTATCTGATTTTAGTTGCGGTCCGCAGCGCAGAAGCGGCCTCAACCGCCCAGCGCGATAGCTACCCCTACCAACGCCAGACCAAGAAGCATGGTGCACAGTCCGGTGATGTAGGGTGACACCCGGTTGAATCTACCCCACATGAAGCCGACCACGAAGAGCAGCGCCAGCAGCAAACCGTTGGACACACGGAGCGCGAAACGCGGTTCGTGCCGGAAGATCAGAAAGGGAACAACGGCGGGGAAGACCGAGGTAAAGTCGATCCAGAAAATAGCGATCGATCCGAAGATGTCTTCCCTGGTCACGGAAGCTGGGGGCAAATGGATCTGCGACATCAGCGGCAACAAAATATGGCAGATGCGGGTACGGTCCTCCGCCGTCGTCTCAGGTTCGAGCAAGGGGTCGAGCTGGCCGCCGAGCGTGGAGAACGCTTCCTGCTCAGATGAGGCGTGTCTGAGGCGCAGCAGGAAATGCCGGCGCTGGCGGCGCTCGGTCAGGCTGCCCATGATGTAGAGCGCGCCGTCGATGACGCCCCAGGCGATATTGCAGCCGAGAGCGGCAAACAGCAGGTGACGGACCGCTTGCTCTCCCGTGCCCGCGGTGAATCCCGCGATCAGCGTGAAGTCGAGCACCATGATCAGCCCGCACAGGATCTCCTCCAGGCGATCGGCTGGGTCCAGGTGTCTTGCGGCAAATCCCTTTTTCTTGCCTCTCGCAGCAGACAACTCGAACCTCTCGGCGAACCGGTTGCGCGCAGATCACTTGCTTCGCGAAGAATCGCGACCCCCGGTTGCGAGCGGTGCCCGGCGTTCGAGGCCGAGATCACAGCGGGGCTCGAGCCTTTAAGCGGGACGGAGTGCCGGCCTTATGGTTGTACCGCCGCAACAATGTCCTTCGGCACCACTCCGGGGAAAACGTAGGCTTGCAGAACAACCACCAACATACAAAAGGCTAACAAAATAACTGAGTATTTTAGCGTCTTGCGGAAGATGTCCGTCTCACGTCCGATCAAGCCGGTGGCCGCGCACGCTACCGCAATGGACTGCGGCGAGATCAGTTTGCCCATCACCCCGCCAAACAGATTCGCCGACGTGGTGAGGACCGGGTTAATTCCAATCTGGGTTGCTGTTACCTGCTGCAGTTTGCCGAACAGCGCTGCCGACGATGTGACTGATCCGGTGAGGAAGACTCCCAACCATCCAATGACCGGCGAAACCGCGGGAAACGCTTTGCCGGTATAGTGCGCAAACGCCAGGCCCAACGTAAACGACATGCCAGAGTAGTTCGCCAGAAACGCGATGCCGATCACTGACGCTAACGTGACCAGTGCGAACGACAACTGCCTGAACGTTTTGCCGAAAACCTTCGCGCCGCGCAACGGGCTGATGCGGAGAATCGCCATCGAAATCACGGATGAAATGAGCATGGCCGTGCCAGCCGCGGTGAAGAACTCCCACTTGTAACTGGCTGCGTACTTCGCCGGCGCTGCCACGATGGGTGCGGTGCGATAGACGACTCCATCCAGCGCTGGCCAGTGCGCGATGTTCACCAGCCAATGCCGCGTATTGAGGATGTGCGCCTTGAACGCCGGAATGCCCCAGATCCCCATGACCATCATCAGCACTACGAACGGTGACCAGGCCTTGGCAATCTGGCCGCCACTATACTTCACACCGGTCGTAGCCGACACGTCGGGGTCGTTGGGAAACCGCCAGATGGTCTTCGGCTTCCAGAACGTCAGGAAAATAACCAACGCGATCATCGACACAAACGATGACAGAATCGCAGGCAGTTCGACGCCAACGTGGTGACAGACGAAGAAGCATGTCGCGGAGTAGCTGACCCCGGCGACCAGCGCCGCCGGCAGAACCTCCATCGCCTTCTTCCAGCCAGCCAGAACGACCAGCATGAAAACCGGAATGATGAGCGCCATCAGACACATGTCGGCGCCGATCGCCCGGGTCATCACGCCTTCGTTGATCTTGGTGACGGAGATCATCATGCTGGTGGGCACGCCGACGGGACCAAACGGTACCGGCGGAGTGTTCGCGACCAGGCAGATTACCGCCGCGGGAAGCGCCGAGAAGCCCAGGCCGATGAGCATGGCGGCGGCGACCGCGACCGGCGCGCCCTGTCCAGCGACGCCTTCCATGAATGCGGAAAAGCAGAACGCAATCAGCAGCGCCTGCAAACGGCGATCGGCGGAGATCGATGAAATCGAACTCTTGATGACGTCGAACTGCCCGGCTTCCACGGTTAAGTTGTAGAAGAACACGGCGGTCAAAATAATCCAGCCGATGGGAAACAGGCCGGTGACCATGCCCAGCGCCGTCGCCGACAATCCGACTTTGATCGGCATATGGTAGGCCAGTGTCGTAATCACCAGCGTAAGCAGCAGCGTGGACAGGCCCGCGATGTGGCCCTTCATCCGCTTCACAGCCAGCGCCCAGAAGAGATAAACGATAGGAATGGAAACGATGATTGCAGTTAGGCCGAGGCTGCCGCCTACGGCTGAGTAGTTCTGATACCACGGCATGGCCAACTCCCAGAGGAAGGATCTTGAACGCGGCTCACAGGAATCACGTTCGGGCGCACTGCTGGAACATACGAATCTATGCCATGCCGCAGGTGGGGGAAACGACGCGCATCACCGTTCCACATGACCTAACGCACAGACTCCTGTTACAGCGAAGCGGTAGGGATAGGTAAGCGAGTCACGCTCGAAACCGTGACTGGACGAAAAGGAGCTCGACATGCCGGTAATGGAGATGGTCGAACCGAAGGTGATTCACGCGGAAGAGACGGACTGGAATCCGCATCCGAAATTCAAGGGCGTCGACATTGCGTATCTGCTGACTAAGAAAGATGACGACATCGATATGACCTGCGCCCTGGTGCACTGGGAGGTTGGGGCGGAGATTCCGCGGCACATTCACGAGGATTCCGACGACATCCTGTACATCATTCGCGGCAAAGCCAAGATTTGGGTCGAAGGCATGGGCGATGTGCCGGTGAGCGCGGGATCGTTCATCCGCATTCCCAAGGGCGTGTTGCATCAGCCGCACGATGTGACGGAGGACCTGATCGCGCACGATCTGTGGTTCCCGGCGACGGTGTAGAAGCGGTTGTCGGTGGGCAGTTGTCAGTTGTCAGTTGTCAGTAGCCAGTGGTTTGTCCCGTAGCCAAGGGTGGAAGAGCGGCGCTTTAGCGCCGCGTTCCGCGCACCCTTCACGCCCACGAAACGATTGGCAGGGTAGAGGTCCCTCGGTTCGCTGCGCTCTCTCGGGATGACAGTAACGTGGGGAGATCGCCTCGGCCCGAGCATTTGCGGCTGTGCTCAAAATCATGCCGAGCTAAGCGTGGTAGAGCGGCGCTTTAGCGCCGCGTTCCGCCGGCATCCGTTTCAACAGAGCCGGACTTTAGTCCGGCGGCAGGTGCGTATCACGCCTACGAAACGACTTGGCAGGGTAGAGGTCCCTCGGTTCGCTGCGCTCTCTCGGGATGACAGATCTGGGAGGACATTTCTTAGCTGATGAGCTGAGAGCTGACGGCTGAAACCTGACGGCTGACTACTGACGGCTGACTACTGACTACTGGCTACTGGCCACTGACTACTGGCTACTGACTACTGACTACTGACGACTGGCTACTGATGGCTTCCGTTTTCCTGTCATAATTCCAATGTGCGAATTCTGATCTCCGCGGGAGAGGCGTCGGGAGAATTTTATGGCGCAGAGCTGATCAAAGCTTTGCGCCAGCAAATCGTCACCCAGGATATACAAACGGCGACGGAAGCGGCCTTGGTCCCGGCCCGCACAGCCCAACAAACCGCGTTGGTCTCGGCCGGCGCCTCGCAACAAGCCGCAGCGAACGCAAGTTCTCGATCGAACGCGAATTCCCAAGAATCGACTTCCGGCCGCAACGATATCGCGCCGCCTTCTGCTCGACACAATCCCGCATTAACCGCGACCCCTTCCAACACCGCTATCGAGTTCTTCGGCGTGGGCGGCGACCAGATGCGTGCGGCCGGTTGCGATCTGCTGGTCGATGCCCGCGAGATCGCCGAAGTCGGCATCGTCGAGGTCATCAAGCACATTCCCACCATTTACCGGCGCTTTCGCCAGGTGGTGCGCGAAGCCGAGCGCCGTCGGCCCGACGCAGCCGTACTCATCGACTTTCCCGATTTCAACCTGCGCCTGGCGCGCGAGTTGCACAAGCTTGGCGTACCCGTCATTTACTACGTCAGCCCGCAGCTGTGGGCGTGGAAGCAGCGCCGCATCGAGCGGGTGCGCCAGTACGTTCGCGAGATGCTGGTGATCTTCCCCTTCGAGGAAAAGTTCTACCGCGAGCATGGTATTGCCGCGAAGTTTGTAGGACATCCCCTGGCCGACCTGCCGGCGCCCGCGACTTCACGTGAGGAGTTTGCACGCGAGTACCAGCTTGATCCGCAGCGGCCATGGATCGCGTTGCTGCCGGGGAGCCGGCGTGGCGAGGTATCGCGAATTTTCCCCGGGCTGCTGAAAGCAGCGCAACTTCTGGGCCCGGAGTACGTTTACACAGTTCCGGTGGCCTCAACCCTCAGCCGCGACTGGGTGGCTGCGTTTTTGCGCGGCTATTCGGGTCCGCCCATTACGTTTACGCGCGATGCGCGGGCAACGCTTTTGCATGCGCGTGCGGCTGCTGTCACCAGCGGCACATCCACGCTGGAGGCCTCGCTGATCGGCACGCCGTTTACCATGGTTTACCGGGTTGCGCCGCTCACCTGGGCTCTTGGCCGCCGTCTAGTAAAGGTGGACCGCTTCGCCATGGTGAACCTGATCGCCGAGCGGGACGTGGTGCCCGAGCTGGTCCAGGACGATTTCACTCCGCAACGCGTCTGCGAAGAACTGCGGCGGATCATTCCAGAAGGCCCGGACCGCGACCGGATGCTTTCAGATTTCCACGATGTCCGCGAGCGGCTGGCAACGAGTGAGTTAGGCGCCAACGCATCCGAACGGGCAGCCCGGGCCGTACTGGAGATTGTGAGACAGTCGAGCTAACGAACATGGAATGTGCGACCGCATGCATCGACGCGATTCACGGCGAAAACGCGAAGCACATGCAGCGAAGTGGAAATAAGGACTTGGACACAATGCATTGCCAATCCCAGGCGACGAGTGCGGCCGCAGCCAGCGAGCTACGCATCTTTCCCCGCAGATTTTCCATCATTTATAGTGAGCAGCAGAGCAGGAGTTCTCTCCCTAATGCTTAATCCGGCACGATCGCTTGCACGCCTTCTCATACTGATGATGGTTGTGATCGCCTGGGCTTCGGCCTGCTTCGCGGCGGAAAAGCCGCGGATCGAAGTCAACGACTACGTCATTCATGCGGTGATTTCGCCGCAGGCACACACGCTGAAGGCGCAGGCGCGCGTAAAATTCACCGCCCTGGAAGACGTCAACATCGCGACTTTCGAGCTGCACAACGACCTTCGGCCCACCCGGGTGATCGACACCAACGGGCAGCCCATGTCCGTGGAGCGCGTCAGCCAGGATTCGACGGTGCGGATTTCGCTGCCTAGTCTGTTGCCCAAGGGCTCATCCGACACGCTGATCTTCGAATACGAAGGAACCCTTCAGTCCGGCGACGACAGCCCGGTGCAGGGATTGAAGCTGGCCTACGTCGGCGATCCGATCAGCTATCTGCTGTATGCCGGGCGCTGGTTTCCCATGGTTGGCTATGGCACCAACCGGTTTACTTCCACCATCAGCGTAAGCGTTCCGGCGGGCTACACCGTAATCGGTAGCGGCAAGCAGACTGCGGGACCTGGGGCGGAAGCCGAAGAAGGCGCGCCTGCTCCTCGTAAGAGCGCTTCGCAGAGCGGAGCAACCAAGCTGGCGAGTCCGGCAGGGGGCCAAACCGTTACCTTCAACTACGAAGACAAACCCAGCTTTCCGGGCACGATCATCGTCGGCAAATTTGTGCAGACCAAGAGCAGCGAAGGCGGCCTGAGCATCAACGTCTACACCACGCCGGAACACAAGGCGGTCGCGGCGCAATACGCCGATACAGCCGTGAAGGAATTTTTCTTCTACACCACCCTCTACGGTCCTCCCTTCAGCCAGAAATTAAGTGTCGTGGAGTTGCCGAATGACACGGTGCCCTCGGCGTGGGCGCCGGAGATTGCGGCCATCGCCGGTCGTCGCTTTACCCAAAAGGGGGATTACCGGCTGCTGGCAAACACTATCGCGCATCAGTGGTTCGGGACGATGGTGAGTCCTGCGACCAAAAATGACTGGTGGCTGAACGATGGTGCGGCGCGATTCTCCGAAGCGCTTTACGTTGAGCACGTGGCCGGGCGCGCGGGCTTTCAGGAAGTGACCAAGGACATGTCGGTGGGCGCCCTGGCTTACGTGTCGGTGCCGCTGGCGGATGTCGGCCGGCTCGACACCTTCTCACCCGAATTCCAGTCGCTGGTCACGGACAAGGGCGGCATGATCCTGCAGATGCTGCACTGGGTCATCGGCGACGAAGCCTTCGATAAGACGATGCGGACCTTTGTGTCACAGTATGCGGGAAAGTCGGCTACGGTCGACGATTTTCGCAAGATTGCGGAGCAGACCTCGGGACAAAAGCTTAACTGGTTCTTCACCCAGTGGCTCGACTCGACCGGCGCGCCGGAATTCAAGAACAAGTACACCGTCTATCGAACCCAAAAAGGTTTTCGCGTGGTCGGCGAAATTTCGCAGGACATGGATTTGTTTCGCATGCCTGTGGAATTGAGGGTCGACACCGATGGCAAGACCGAGACCAAGAAGATTGAAGTGGAAGGCACAAACTCGGCCTACGCCATCGAAACTTTCGGCAAGCCCCGGCGTATCTCGATCGATCCCGACAACGACGTGCTGCAGAACTCAACCGACTTGCAAGTGCGGACCTCGATTATGCGTGGCCAGCAGGACGTCGAGCAGGGCGACCTGACCGAAGCCCTTAAGGAATACCAGAAGGCGCTCGACATCAACAAGAACAGTTCGCTGGCGCACTATCGAATCGCCGAGGTTTTCTTTCTCCAGCATAACTATCAGTCTGCGGCCAACGCTTACCGCGAGAGTCTGAACGGCGATGGCGAGCCGCGCTGGACCGAGGTCTGGAGCCACATCCAGTTGGGAATGATCTTCGATCTGACGGGACAGCGCGAGCGCGCGACCAATGAATACCGCCAGGCGCTGCAAACCAACGACAACACCCAGAACGCGCTGGATACCGCGCGCAGATATTTACAGAGTCCGTATCAGACACAGAGCAGCAGCGATAAGCCGGGGATGCAGTAAGGGCTCTGCTCTACCGCGCCAGCTTCAGGCCGCCCAATCCGGCGGCCTTTTCTTTTCCCACATTGTGGGACATCAGCAGTACCTGAAAAATCTCGCCCATTCCGCTGGGCGAAATGAGGTGCTTGAGTTGCAACGCTACTTTCGCCTGCTCCTGCGGCAACCGGCAGTCATGAAAGGCGTCGGCAAACTGTGTCTCTTCGCCTACCCCGATCAGAAACTGCGATTGCGTCAGCAGCGCCAGAATGTCCAAGCCGCGTTCCGCGCCGCGCTCTCGCAACGTGGTAAAGTTCACATGCGCCGTGATGTCCTGCTCACCCGGCGCTTCGTAAGGAGACGCACCAGCGGTGTGCTGGCGATAGGTCATGACGGTATCGCGATGACGGCCGGCCAGTTGCTCCTCGCGCGTGTAGCCGTAGTCGATGAAGATCAGAAATCCGCGGCTATTTCCGAATGCATCGGCGATGCGATCCATCCAGACTAGCGAAACCGGAGACACTTCTACCTGCTCGCCTTCCTCAGGCTGAACGCTGTAGCGATCGAGAAATTCGGTCTCGGCAGCGGAAGGGGCGACGAAATTCTCGACGAAGCGGCCGTTCTCGCAGCCTACGCGTATTGCGCCGCGATGGTCGATCACGTCAACCGGCAACGCGTCAAAAAACTCATTGCCAAACACGATGAGAGCATCGCCGGCGATCGCAGCTGCTGACTCAAGCGAATCGAGCACATCGCACTTGCCTGCCGCGATGTGCTCCGTCAGTCGTTCATGTAGCTTCTCGCGTAGATGCGGTGACTGCTCCACCATCCCGTAGTGCAGCGCGTTGGCGAATTTCGGAAACTGCTTGGCCGACCAGTCCAGCACATCGCGTGCAAACAATCCGCGCCCCGGACCAAGTTCAATCAGATCGACGCGGGCAGGAGAATCCAGTGCACGCCACATTTCTTCGAACTGCCGCGCCAGCAGCCTTCCAAACACGGCATGAACATCGCTGGAGGTGTAGAAGTCTCCCGCTTTGCCAAACTTTTCTCGCGCGAGGGAATAGTAGCCAAGCTCCGGCTCGTACAGGCAAAGCTCCATGTATCGCGAAAAAGGGATTGGGCCGTGGCGGCGAATCTCGTCAGCGATACGTTCCCGCAGAGAACTGGGATCGGCACCAGGGTTCGCGCCCGGTTGACTCACAACTTAGGCTCCGCCTTGAGGAGGCGTTCGTTTTCCTTGCGATGCTGTGGGGTGCGAATGAACATCTCGACCAGGTAGTCGTGCAGGCCATCGAAGATCTGGCGCTGCAAGGTCCATTCCAGCTGGGGATCATTGAGGTCACGCGGATGCAGTTCGAAGTAGTAGGTATGGACCGGCGGGTCGGTAAAGCGCGGCCGCAGGATGACCTCGACGCCATCGTCTTTGGCGCGAGCAGCGAACTCGACCAAAGGATGTTCGTATTGCCGCAGCTCTTGTAGAACGCGTTCGAGGCCGGTCACAAGAGAATTGTAGCAAGGCAATTGTTGAGGAATCGGTCGAGCGAGGTGGAACTTACTCAAGCCGGACGGTGGGCTGGTCGCTGTCGGTTGAAGCTGCGCCTTTGATCTGTATAAGGGCCCGACTTCAGTCGGGCCGGCAGCCCGCGGAAATGAAGAGGGCTTTCAGCCTCTGCAAACGTTTGGCAGGGGCTAAAGTATCTGCGTGAGAATTTCTGTCGTCCCTACGGGACTCGGGGATTTTCCCACTTTACCCAGGACTCCCCTAACGCTGCGTCCTGGGCTAACTGCACGGCCGCCCCTTCGGGGCTCACGTTTCGCGGGATATGTTCCACTGCCCGAAACGAATTCAGTTCTCCGGCAGACCCTGAAGGCAAGCTCTACCAACCCAGCGTTTCCCCACTTCTGTCGCCCGAATCGCCGCTCGCGTGAAGCCGCTCTTCCACCGTCGTTGTTCCAAGTTGAGAGCTGACGGCTGATAGCTCTCGGCTACTCGTACCGCAGCGCTTCAATCGGATCGAGGCGTGATGCCTTGATTGCCGGCAACATTCCGCTTACCAGGCCGACGAACGCCAGGATGACCGTGGCCACCACAACGATTGTCGGATCGATGATGAGGCGAATGTCGGCAGCCTCGGCATTCTTGGCGATGGCGCTATAAAACGTGATTCGCCCCACCCCGATGGAAACCGCATAGGCCAGTAGAATCCCCAGTGCGCCGCCGATAAAGGTAATCGCCATCGCTTCCGCCAGAAACTGGAACAGGATGTCGCGCCGCCGCCCGCCCAGCGCCTTTTCCACGCCAATCTCACGCGTGCGCTGGGTTACCGACACCAGCATGATGTTCATCAGACCCACGCCACCGATACCCAGCGTGAGCGTGCCGATAAACGCCAGCAGCACCTGCAACCCGGCGGTGATGATCTGAAACTGTTTCAATTGCTTCATCATGTTAAAGACGAAGACAGCGCGTTTGTCGTCGGGCTTGAAGTTGTATTGCTTGGCGAGCACGGCGCGCACCTGGCTCTCCACCAATTCAAATTGGGTGCCTTCGTAGGAAATCCAGATGCCATCCAGGTAATGCGTGTCCTTGAAGTCGCTCATGGTGCTGAACGGTATGTAGACAGTCTTGTTGACGTCGTCGTCTTGTTCCTGCATGTGCGCGGTGAGCACACCGACCACTTCGTAGCTGATGCCCTCAATACGAATATGCTGACCCAGCGCGTACTCCCCGGAGAACAGCTTGAGCTTGGCATCCGAGCTGATGACGGCGACCCGGGCGCGCGATTGCTCGTCGTCTTCGTTCAACAACCGCCCTTCACTCAGGCTCAGCGATTGAATTTGAAACATTGACGGGTACACGCCGTTGATGGGAAGGGTATAGGTGCGGACATCCTCCTGCACCGTCGCCTGCTTCTCGACCACTGGGGTGATGCGGTTCACCAGGGGCGCGGCATTGATGATGCGGTCAACATCGTCCAGGGTGAACTTGATCTGGGTGCCGGCCTTCTGACCTCCGGCCTGCTGCGAGGTGCGTCCGGGAAAGACGCCGATGATACGCGTGCCCCAGCTGGCAAAGATGGCTTCGATGGCGCGGCCGAATCCTGCGCCGTAGGCCAGCAGCAGCACCACGGTTGCGATGCCCCAAGCCATACCCAGCATGGTGAGGGCTGTACGCCGCCGGTTGTAACGCATGGCCTCGTAGGATTGCGACAGCAGATCTTTTACCATGACTACTCCTGCCTCAAGGCATCGACCGGTTGCAGCATTGCCGCCTTGCGCGCGGGATAGATGCCGGCCACAATGCCGGCGATGGCCAGCGTGCCAATGGCCAGCGTAGCCGACATGAACGACATGGTGGGCGGATCAAAACCGGGAACCTGCCCCATTCCGCTCATGGCAGCCATGAGCAAGGCTGCTCCGCCCATGCCGATGGCGCCGCTCATCAAGGTGAGGAACGCACCTTCCAGGAAGAATTGCAAAAGAATGCTGCGGTTGGTCGCGCCCAGAGCCTTGCGCAAACCGATCTCACGGGTGCGCTCGCTGACGGCAACCAGCATGATGTTGACGATGCCGATGGCTCCGAGGGTGAGCGTCACCAGGCCCACGCCGCCCAGAAAGATATCCATTGCGTCGAAGATTTTGCCGACTGTCTCGGCATTCTTGATGGTGTCCCAATCTTCGAAGGCGTCTTCGTTGTGCCAATCAAAGCCGTGATTGCGGGCAATGATCTTGCGGACTTCCTCGCGCGCCAAGGTGTGCTCGGAGCGAACCCGCGGCCGGTAATTAATGAAGGAGACAGCACCCTCCTGGCCTTCTTTAACCAGCGGGAAGAACTGCCGCATGGTTGTAAAGGGGAGGAACACGCGATTGTTGGTGGAGTTGTTATCGCCGTGGCCGACTCGCTGCACCACGCCGATCACCTGAAACCGAATTCCATTCAGCAGGATGGTATTGCCGACTGCCGGTCTGCCGGGAAAAAGGTTCTTCAACATCTCATCGCCGATCACGGCGACCATGCGGGTCTGCGACTCGTCGTCCTGGTTCAACCAGCGTCCGGCGGACAGGGGAAGGTAGCGAATCGTGTTGTAGTGCGGAGGCACGCCGCTGACTTCGCCGTTGGTATTGCCGTAGTCGCTGACCTCGCGGATATCCAGCCGGGAGAGTACCGGAGCGACCGCGCGCACGTGAGGAGCTTCGGCCGCGATGTCGCGGTAATCCTGATCGGTAAGATAATAGTTGCGGCCCGAACTCATATTTCCAGCGACAGCGGGTGCGCGGCCGGGAAAGACGAACATAATATCTTCGCCCAGTGAGTTCAGTTCCCGCCGATTGCCGGAGCGAAAGCCTTCACCCAATCCGACCAGCAGCAGCAGCGAGCCCACTCCCCAGGCAATACCGAACATGGTGAGGAAGGAGCGCAGCTTGTGTGCCCACAGCGTGCGCAACATCTGGCGAAGTGTCTCGAAAAACATCATGGGCGTAAAACGGAGCCGGACAGCCTGGAGATTCGGGTCGCTGCCACTAACTAAGTGATATACGAGCCGTTTGGAGACTTGGTTCCAGAAAAGCCGGCAGTGTCTACTATTGGACTCCGTTAAGTCTCGAAATGGTAGTTGCTTATCGGGGAATGAGAGGAGCAGCAAAAGTCAGGTGCAGACTTGATTAAAATTGTGAACAGTGGCACCTTCGCGCCCCAAATTCCACGCAATTTTAGTTATATTGGAGGTAACGCCTGTGACCGCGATCGCCATTTGGATTACGCCAGGTGTAATTATTTCAAGGGTTTAGGAGTGAAGTAAGATGCCGAAAGCACCACGGGACGACAAAGACAGCCTTACACCAAAAAAGCGCACCCGCAAGGCCGCGTCAACGAACGGCAATGGGGTTCACGCTGAAAATGGGAATGGCTCTTCGCCGCAATCTGTTGTGGCCGCCCCTGAAAAAGTTGTTGTGGGTTCTCAGGTCAAAACCAGCGTTGCGGCTTCTCAAATTAAGCCCAGTGTTGTGGGTTCTCAGGCTAAATCTGGTGTGGGTTCTCAGGTTAAACCTGGCTTGGACGAACAGATCCGCGAACGAGCCTATGAGCTCTACTTACAGCGCGGCGGGAACGGTGGTTCCCCTGAGCAGGATTGGTTGCAGGCACGCCAGGAAATCTGCGGCGAATAGTTCCGGTTTACCTGTCGCAGAATTTTTTATAGCTGCGGGCGCCTGCCCTTAGCAAAAATCCCAGCTAAATTTCTCTAACGAGTCGATGCGGCCCGAGGGAACGGGTGTTCCTGCGCCGGAGCCGATGTTTGAGCATAGAAGAAGGGAGCCGTTTCCGGCTCCCCTGCTTCGCTGTTGCTGCTGTCGCTGTCGCTGAAGGATCTACATCTGCGGCGGTGCGCCGGTTGAATTGCTCTGAGGAGAAGTGTTGGTGGTGCCTTCGCTCGAGTTCGGCGGCATCGTGCCCGGATTTGGGTTTGCGCTCGAGGGTACGTTAGGCGCTGCGTTCGGCGTATTCGGCGAAGTGCTCGGCACGTTGGGCGCAGTGCTCGGCGCGTTGGGAGATGCCGTGGGAGTGCCCGTCGAGTTCGGCGTCACTTCCGTACCCGGCTGAGTAGTTCCCGCGCTGGGAGCTGTTGCTCCCGGCGTTGTTGTGGTTGCGCCCGGTGTCGTGCTCTGGCCGCCCATGGTGCTTCCAGGATTCGTGCTCTGCGCCCCTGCTGTTCCATGCGATCCCATGGAACCTGCTGCACTGCCTGCTCCAGCTCCCGCCCCGGAGCCTGCACCTGCGCCTGCTCCCGCTCCCGCCGACTGAGCTACTGCCCAGCATCCACACAGGAGCACTGTGCCTGCCAGTAATAGAATTCTCCGCTTCATTTGTGTTGTTCCTCCCACCCGATTTTCAGGATTCGAAATGGCCGCTCCCTTATCCGATGGGACTAAGGCTGAGTAAGATGTCCACGGCGAACCTAAAACGAGAGCGCCTGAACATAGGCGTTAGAAGGCCTATGGAACTTTGATTGAGTTTGCCTACGAAGGGAAGCAGCCGTTAGGCCGTCCGCACAGAGTTACAAAATCAGTTCGGTCTTCAGCCGCTGAGGAAGCGCGTTTTTAGTTCCGCAGAGTTTCCCTGTTTTTGTCAGCTCACGTGACAGGTAAAGCGTCAGGAGCAACTCCCATTTACAATTGCTTGTTGTCCTCCGAGGTGCAATGACCTTCCTTCGATTTCTCATGCTCTTATCGCTCGTAGTCTGGATTGGCGGCTTGATCTTCTTCGCTTTTGTGGTAGCGCCAACGGTATTTCGTCCCGGCATTCTGCCCACGCATCAACTGGCGGGCAACGTGGTCAACCGCAGCCTGGGCGTGCTGCACTGGATGGGGATTTCCTGCGGGGTGATTTTCGCGGTCACTTCCATGATCGACTCACGGCTGGTCAACGGCGTGGCTGAACCTTTCGCACTGCGGCATCTCCTCATCTACCTGATGATCATCCTGACGCTGGTGAGCATGTTCGGGGTCGCGTCCAAGATGCTGGTTCTGCGCAATCAGATGGGAATCATCGACAACGTTCCACAGGACGACGCACGCCGGGTTGAATTTAATCGCCTGCACGTTTGGTCAACCCGAATCGAAGGTACGGTGCTGCTGCTGGGATTGGCGCTGCTCTTCATGACCGCGCGGCGGATGACGTAAGGCAGTTGTCGGTTGTCAGCCATCAGCCGTCAGCCATCAGCTTGCTTAGGAGAAGGTCTGAACATCTGCGTCACTTGTAGAAAGGCCTTTAACGCAGTGGACGGGACGGCGTTCGGCGTTGCCGGTAGAGCGGCGCTTCAGCGCCGCGTTGAGGCTGCTATATACGCGGGAGGGACTTTATCCCTAATCGAGCCGACGGTTGACGGTGCGACCGACAACCTTCGAGTCGGGAGAGCAGACACTTCATGCCAGCGTCCGGATGCTATAAACAATATGGGCTCTAGCCCGCAATAATGCTCCCGGCCCATCTCGGTGCCAATAATTCCAGCGCGATGTCACGCGCTTTTATCCTACGTAAAAGGAGCAGTCGCCCGGCACTCAAACTGAGAGCTGACGGCTGATAACTGAAAGCGATTTATGAAAACCGGAATCATCGGCCTGCCGCAGGTAGGCAAGACTTCTCTGTTCGTAATGTTGACCAAGCAGCAGGTAACGCAGCGTTCCGGCAATCCGCGCGAGGCGCACCTGGGCGTCACCAAGGTTCCCGACGACCGCCTGGACCGGCTGGCTGCACTCTACAATCCCAAAAAGCTGGTGCACGCCAGCGTGGAATATGCCGACGTCGCCGCCCTCAGCAAGGAGGCCCTGAACGAGACTGCGTTTGCCGCAAACCTGCGCAACGTCGACGCGCTGGCCCATGTCGTCCGCGCCTTCGAGGACGATTCCATTGCCCACGTCGGCCCCATCGATCCGCTGCGTGACATCAAGAACATCGACTTCGACCTGATCGTCAACGACCTGGGACAAGTGGAAAAGCGGCTGGAACGTGTCGAAAAAGACCTGAAGAAGATGAAGACGGCGGAGCTCGAGCGCGAGTTCGAACTGCTGAAGCGCGCCAAGACGCATCTGGAAACCGAACGCCCGCTGCGCGAAATGGAGATGACGCCGGAAGACGAGAAGCGCTTCCGCGGCTTCATGTTTCTCAGCGAGAAGCCCATGCTCTACGTGCTGAACATCGGCGAAAGCCCGACGCTCGGCAAGGATCTCGAAGAGGCGATCGCCAAGTACGGCATCACCGAAGTTGCGTCACGGCCCAACACCGGCGCGCTTGCGGTGTGCGCGAAAGTCGAAGCCGAACTGGCCGAAATGAGCGACGAGGATGCCGCGGAATTTCTGTCGAGCTATGGCCTGAAAGAAAGCGGTCTGGTGCGCTTGATTCGTAAGAGCTACGAACTGCTCGGCCTGATCTCGTTCTTTACCGTCGGCGAGGACGAGTGCCGCGCCTGGACGGTTCCGCGCGGGTCGAAAGCGGTCAACGCGGCTGGCGCAATTCACACTGATCTCGAACACCATTTCATCCGCGCCGAAACCATTCACTGGGACCAGCTACTCGATGCCGGCTCGGAAGCCGAAGGCCGCAACCGCGGCACCCTGCGACTGGAAGGCAAGGAGTACATCGTGAAAGACGGCGACGTGATGCATATCCGGCACAGCGGGTGAAAAGACAGGGGATAGTGGTTAGTGCTTAGTGATCGGCCGGTCTGGGCCATCGACTGGGGTCTGGGAACTAATTCGAATCCCTAATCCCTAAACCCCCAACCCCCAATTCCCGTTCTAAATCACTCGCCTGTGTCCGCGCATCACAGGCCTTCTGGCCCTGCTCTGCTATTCTTCAGACTGCGAATGCATCCCATCCTGACCAGCATATTGCTCGGCCTCACCGCGTCGGCCGCTAACATCTTCGGCGGCGCCGTCATCGTTCAAAAGAACTGGACACGCAATTATCTGCGCTACTTCGTCGCCCTGGGCGCGGGCTTCATGCTGGCGACCGCCCTGGTCGAGATGGTGCCCGAGAGCCTGCAACTGGCGGGACGCCAGGGTGCGCTGCTGCTGCTCGGCGGCTACCTGCTGGTGCACTTCTTCGAGCACACCATCACGCCGCATTTCCACTACGGCGAAGAGACCCACGCCGACGAATACATTCACTCTCATCGGCGCGTGTCCGTTCTGTTCGGGTTGCTGATCCACACCTTCTTCGACGGCATCGCCATCACCGCCGGCTTCCTGATTTCTTCCTGGCTGGGATGGGTCATTTTTCTCGCCGTATTCCTGCACAAGATTCCAGAAGGGTTTACCGTAACTTCGGTCATGCTGGCCAGCGGATTAAGCAAGGGCCGCTCCTGGTTCGCCTCGGTGCTGCTGGGGATGGCAACCATGGCCGGCGTTCTCACCATGGTGATCGGCCAGCACGCAGTGAGCTACGGCCTGCCTATCGCCGCCGGCGTCACCATCTACGTCGCCGCCTCGGACCTGATCCCTGAAGTGAATCGCGAACCGGGGGTGAAGATGGCGCTGGTGGTGTTTATCGGCGTCGCCATTTTATTTCTGCTCGACCGCCTCGCACACCTGCACTAACAATCCTCCTGAGCGTTTGGCACTACCCCCCCCCAGCTACATCTTCGTGGTGTGCCGTGCGTCCCCGATGTGCAGACTCAACAGCCACCAATGTTGCCTGTTAATAATCGCTGAAACGAAGGTACAATCTGCGCCACTATTCCACGGGCAGTTTTACTTCAGTTCATTCGGGCATTTTAGGAAGAGGCGCCATGCATTGCCGAAGGAGGTTGGTTTGCATACAGCCATAGGGGTATTTTCTGCACGTGAGCGCGCGGAAACTGCGTACCAGGAGTTGATCGGCCGCAAGGTACCAGCGGACGCCATCGTTTTCCTCACCCGCTCGGAGACGTGAGAGCAAGACAATAGCCAAGGAACTGGGCGCAACCGTTGGTGGATTCATGGGAGTCGCCACCGGAATGTCAGCCGGAGTAGGCGCGGCCGTGCTCTTGATGGTTCCGGGAATCGGCCAGGTATTCGCGCTGGGTTTCGGAGCAGCCGCATTGCTGGGCTTGGCGGGCGCCGGAGCCGGCTCCGCGCTGAGCAAAGCAGCAGCGCCCGGCGAAATGGTTGCTCCTACTCCGGACGCGAACTGTCCGGAGGATGTCGCTTTCTTCCGCGAAATTCTCGCTGAAGGGCGGAGCCTACTGGTTGTTCGCAGTGAATCGCAAGACATTACGAACGTGTCGAACGAGGTTCTGAATCGTCTCGGCATCGCCATCCAGGAACACACGCCGGTAAAGTTGCAGACTTCGATTCGTCAAGTTGCCGACGTGGCGGTGATCGACGTGAGTGGAAGAATCACGGTTGGCGAAGGCAGCGTCGTGCTGCGCGAACTGGTGCGCGACTTAATGGAAAAGGGGAATCAGAAAATTCTCCTGAACCTGCACAATGTGGGATATGTCGACAGTTCGGGATTGGGAGAGCTGGTCAAGGCCTACACCACGGTGCGCAAGGAAGGGCGGCAACTGAAACTCGTGGATGTCAGCAAGCGTGTGAGCGATCTGCTTCACATGACCAAGCTGCATCTGGTGCTCGAGATCGAAGCTGACGAGGCGAGTGCTGTGCAGTCGTTCCACTCAGCCGCAGCTTCGTCGGGAGCGGCTTGACCGCACCGACCGGTAATGGGATGCTGTCGGCGTGCTGATTCGACTCCTTTCAGTCCTCCTGGTGGCATCCTTTTGCGGAAGCCTGCACGCGCAACATCGGCGTTCTTACGCTGATGACACGCCCGGCAGCTTCGACTACTACCTGCTGACGCTGTCCTGGGCGCCGGAATTCTGCGCCACGCACTCCAGCAATGCCGCGTCCAGCGAGTGCGATCCCAAGCGGCATTACGGATTCGTGGTGCATGGGCTGTGGCCGGAGAACAACAACGGCTCGTATCCGCAGCACTGCGGCCCGGCGCAGCCGGTGTCGCAAAGCATTGTGCAGGAACTGCTGCCCATCATTCCTGATCGCGGCCTGATACAGCACGAGTGGGCGACTCACGGAACCTGTAGCGGGCTGAACGCGCAGAATTATTTTGGCAACCTGAAAAAAGCATTTCATCAACTACAAATTCCGTCGGAGTACCGCGCTCCCTCGCAGCCCATCCAGGCCAGTCCTGCGGAGATCGAGCAGAAGTTTGCCGCCGCCAATCATGCCCCCGGCGGCGCTTTTCGCGTGTCGTGCAGCGGATCGGAGTTCGTTGCCCTGGAAGCTTGCCTGACGAAAGATTTGCAGTATCGACAATGCGGTAACGGATTGCGTGATTGCCGCGCGCCGCAAGTCGAGATCCGCCCCACCCCTTAACCACTCGACTGTGAGGGCGTCACTTCAGCCGCAGAGTTCGCTCCGTGACTACGCCTTCGGTAGCGAAGGTATAGAGGTGGTCATGGTAAACGACCACCAGCATCGCGGGAGTGATGGTCAACTCCAGCGAGGTGGTTCCGTGGGCATCGGTCGTTCCCCAGTGCTCGGAGGTAGGTGTCGCCTGGGCATCGCGCACCAGTACCTGGGCTCCTGCCGCCGGATGTCCATTAGCATCCAGCACGTGCACAGTGAGCTGTCCGATCGAGACCGGAATTGCTTGCAGGGAATCGCCCTCAGCCAGGCGCAAGTCCAGGTCCACCGGTTGATCGCGAACCAGAAACTCGCGCACGCCGGTTTGCCATTGGCCATAAGGATAGGTCGCGATGATGCGGTACAGTCCTGCATTCAGTTGCTGGGCCGGGATGTTACCGCGCTCATCGGTGAGCGCGCGCAGGAGTTCGTGATCTCGCGGCTGCTCGAGTTGCTGGAGAATGACCAGTGCATTCTTGATGGGTACACCGCCGGTGTTAGCGACTGTGACATGCAGCGGCGCCGCCATGCACGAGGCGCAGGCGATCAGCCAGCAAACAAGAACTCGACTTACGCGAGAGAGCATCTCTGGCATTTCGGATGCGCAGCCGGAAGAAATGGTAGGCCCGGCTGGGATCGAACCAGCAACCCTCAGCTTAGAAGGCTGATGCTCTATCCAATTGAGCTACGGGCCCACGCGGCAGTAACGAATACCTGCACAACATTATCGCAAATCGGCTGCTGATTGGCCTACGGAGCGCCCGCGCGCGACCCGCTGGATGAATGCGATAGCTTGCCGCTCGGCCCAGCGCCCGTCGTAGCCATTCGCCTCGGCGAGGAAAGCGCAGTGTCCGCCATGCGCCGTTTCGACAAACCTGATGTGCGGATTGCGCTCCAGCTTCTCGCGCGTTTCGGGCAGCACACGGATAAACGGATCGTCCTGCGGCGTGCAGGATGAGCGTGGGAACGGCGATGCCATCCACCACGCGGGCCGCGGCCGCGCGCGTGTAGTAATCCTGGGCATCGCGAAAGCCGGAATAGCGCGCCGTGATCTGGTCGTCGAAATCGCGCAGGCTGCGCAAGCCGCGAAGATAGCGCACATCGTAGCGCCCGGGATAAAGCGCGGCTTTGCGGAACATGCGCCGCCGCAGCCCGCGCAGAAACTTCCACTCGTAGAGCCGGTTGGCGCGCTCGTGCAACGCATCGGCTGACGGCCCCAAGTCCATGGCCGGCGAAACTCCAACTCCTGCTTTCACCTGCGGCGGAGTTTGCGCGCCCCACTCTCCCAGCAGCTTAAGCACCAGATTGCCGCCCATGGAATATCCCACGAACGCCAGCTTCTGCAACCATCGTCCTGGATGAGGGTTCGCGCGACCGCGGCCACATCGGCCGACATGCTGGAGTTGTAAAGCGTCGGGCCCAGTTTCTCGGTGCCGCCGCAGTTGCGCATGTTCATGCGGACAACGTTCATCCCCGCAACCCATGCCTTGCTGCCGGTGCCGATGACGTACTGCGAATTGCTGGAGCCTTCCAGCCCGTGCACGATGATCAGCGTCATCGCCGAGGCTCGCTCGGGCTGCCAATGGCAGTGACACAACACCTGGACGTCAGGTTCGACCTGGAACAGCCGCTCTTCCGGCGGAGGCAGTAGGTTGCGGCGCGGCAGAAAGTTGCCCGCAATGGTCTGCGCATGACCGCCAAGAAAAGGACGTCGCGGCCGAAACGGCTCGCCAAAGAAGTCGGGCGCAAGCGTGCAATCCGCCGGACCAGAAGCAGCCGCCCGAGAGTTCGCCACGGGCTCGGCGATCGAAGGTGGGATGGTGTCCGGCTCCAGCATCTATAATACTGTTTGTATCACTTGCGGCCTTTGCAGATTCGAGTTGCGGCCGCATTGATTGGATGTCGGCAACGCTGGAGGGGATCAGTGCCAATTTTTGAATACCTTTGCGAAGGCTGCGGCCACAAGTTCGAAGCGATACTGTTTGGCGATCAGAAACCGGAATGTCCGGCCTGCCACACCAGCAAGCTGGAGCAACAGCTTTCGACTTTTGCCGTGAGCACAGGTAGCAGAGCGGCGATGCCATCCGGTGGCTGCGGGCAATCCAACTGCTGCATGATGAATGGCGGCGGTTGCGGCGAGCCCAACTAACCGCGCCGAGGCCGCGTCAATCGCGGTCGCCAGCGTTGGCCTGCTTGCGAGTGCTATAATTTTCTCTCCACTCGATGGTGGGTGTAGTTCAGTGGTAGAACTCCGGACTGTGGCTCCGGCTGTCGAGGGTTCGAATCCCTCCACCCACCCC
>CAWCMU010000039.1:0-16625 GCA_963796695.1 uncultured Acidobacteriaceae bacterium
TCAGTAAAGGAAAGGCGGCAACCGGTGAGTAGTCAGGTGGATGTATCCCTAGAAAAGAAAGAGCAAGCCAAGGCCCAGCCAGTGAAGGCCAGCAGCGGCGTCGAGGACAAGCAGTCGGCCGAACATTTGAAGCTGGAATCCTTATGCATTAATACCATTCGCACTTTGGCCATGGACGCCGTCCAGAAGGCCAACAGCGGGCATCCCGGAACGCCCATGGCGCTGGCGCCGCTGGCTTTTATTTTGTGGGACCGCTACCTGAAATTCAATCCGCGCAACCCGCAATGGCCGGGCCGCGACCGATTCATCCTGTCAAACGGCCACGCCTCAATGTTGTTGTACGCCATGCTGCACCTCACCGGCTTCGACCTCCCGCTCGACGAACTGAAGCAATTTCGGCAATGGGGCTCAAAGACGCCCGGCCATCCTGAATACGGCCTGACTCCCGGCATCGAGACCACGACCGGACCGCTGGGCCAAGGAGTCGCGAACTCTGTCGGCTTCGCCATGGCGCAGCGCTGGCTTGCTGCGAAGTTCAGCAAGAACGGCAGCAATCCCTTCGACTATCGCACTTACGTTTTCTGCGGCGACGGCGACCTGATGGAAGGGGTCAGCAACGAAGCTGCGTCGATCGCGGGACACCTCGGGTTGTCGAACCTGATCTGGTTCTACGACAACAACCACATCACCATCGAGGGCAGCACCTCGCTGGCCTTCAGCGACGACGTGGCCACGCGCTTCCGCGGCTGGCACTGGAATGTGTTGAACATCGCCGACGTGAATGATCTGGACTTAGTCGATGTGGCCATCCGCGCGGCGCAGCGGGAAGTGGCACGCCCCACGCTGGTCATCGTCGACACGCATATCGGCTGGGGTTCGCCCAACCGGCAGGACACTAAGGAAGCGCATGGCGAAGCTTTAGGTGTGGAGGAAGTGAAGTTGACGAAGGAAGCATACGGCTGGCCTCCGGATGCTCAATTCATGGTCCCTGACGAAGTGAAGCAGTACATGGGCAAGGCCGTGGAGCGCGGTGCGAAGTGGGAGAGCGAGTGGAACGATAAGTACAAGTCGTGGTCGAAGGAAAATCCCGAGCTGGCAACGATGTGGCAGCAGATGTTCGACCGCGAGCTGCCAAAGGGCTGGGACAAAGATATTCCGACGTTCCCGGCTGATGCGAAAGGACTGGCCACGCGCGAGTCGAACTCAAAGGTGCTGAATGCGGTGGCCAAGAACGTTCCGTTCCTGATGGGCGGCGCGGCTGATCTGTATCCTTCGACTAAAACGCTGATCGACGGCGAAGGCAATTTCGAGAAGAACAATTACGGTGCGCGCAACTTCCACTTCGGCATTCGCGAGCACGCCATGGGCTCGATCGTGAACGGCATGTCGCTCTCGCACGTGCGACCGTATGGCGCGACCTTCTTCATCTTCACCGACTACATGCGTCCGCCGATTCGCCTCGCAGCGCTGATGGACATTCCACCGATCTTCATCTATACGCACGACTCGATCGGGCTGGGCGAGGATGGACCAACACATCAGCCCATCGAACAGTTGATGTCGCTGCGTGCCATGCCGCGGTTGCTGGTATTCCGTCCCGCCGACGCTAATGAGGTCGCCGAGACCTGGCGCGTAATCATGCCGCTCAAGAAGCAACCGGTCGCACTGGCGCTCACGCGCCAGGGTGTGCCGACCTTCGATCGCACCAAGTATGCGCCGGCAGCGGGCCTCGCGCAGGGCGCCTACATCATGGCCGATTCAGGGGGAACACCCGAAGTCATCCTCATCGGCACGGGTTCCGAGGTTCAACTCTGCGTCGGGGCCTACGAAAAGCTGACGGCTGAAGGCGTGAAGGCGCGCGTCGTGTCCATGCCCTGCTGGAAGCTCTTCGAGCAGCAGTCGGCGGAGTACAAACGGGAAGTTCTGCCGCCTGAGGTGAGGGCGCGCGTCGCCGTCGAAGCCGGTACGACGTTCGGATGGAAAGAGTATGTCGGCTCGGACGGACTGGTCGTCGGTCACGCGGACTTCGGCGCGTCGGCTCCCATCAAGGAACTGATGAAGCATTTCGGGTTCACGGTGGACGACGTGATCGCGAAGGCGAAAGAGTCGATGAAGAACGCCAAGAAGTAGTTCACCACGGAGGCACGGAGAGCCCGGAGATTTTCTGTGTTACTTCCGACGGTGGGGGGCCCTCTCATTCGCGATTTTCGAATGAGTGGGATATGGCGACGACGGTCTGTGGTTCGTCGTTCCCACACAACCAAAAGCAGGGTTGTGTGGGAGCACCCGTCGATTGTTTCTTTCTCTGTGACCTTCGTGTCTCTGTGGTTAAATTCCTGATTGCAACGCTACGATGCCGCAACTTTCTTTCACGGCTGGCATCTGCAACTCATCAATTCTCCTGGAGTCGACTTCATGAGTACTCTGGTTCAGCCTGCACCGCAGAAATTGGAAACGCCTCCTCTTCCGCAAGGCGACTCCTGCCTGGTCGTCATCTTCGGCGGCACCGGCGACCTTACTCGCCGCAAACTGATCCCCGCGCTTTACGACCTGGCATGCGTCGGCTGTACCACGCGCAATTTTCAGATACTCGGCATCGGCCGCACCAAGCTTGACGACGACACCTTCCGTGAGCGCCTGCACGAAGGCGCAGCCAAATCGAAAGACACTCGCAACTTCAGCGAAGATGGCTGGAAGGATTTTGCCGAGCGCCTGCACTTCTTCGCTGGAGACGCCAGCGAGGAGGACTTTTACCCTCGCCTCAAGGCAAAGATCCATGAGTTGCAAAAGAATGGGGCGAGCCAGAACGTTCTGTTTTACATCTCGACCTCGGCCTCGCTGGCGCCACCCATCGTGAAAGGACTGGGCGAAGTCGGCCTCGCCAAGAACAACGGAGGCTGGACGCGAATCATTCTGGAGAAGCCTTTCGGCCACGATCTGAAGAGCGCGCAGGAACTGAACCAGATTGTTTCCGACGTCTTCGAGGAGAGTGCGGTCTACCGCATCGATCATTATCTCGGCAAGGAGACGGTGCAGAACATCATGATGTTCCGCTTCGGCAACTCTATGTTTGAGCCGGTGTGGAACCGCAATTACATCGACTACATCGAGATCACGGCGGCCGAGACGCTGGGTGTGGAAGGACGTGGCGCGTTCTACGAAGAGACCGGCGCTCTGCGCGACATGGTCGCCAATCACATGCTCCAACTTCTGATGCTGACCGCGATGGAGCCGCCAGTAAACTTCGATGCCGACTCGGTGCGCGGGCACAAGGTGGAGGTGTTGCGCGCCATTGCTCCCATGACCAAGGAACAAGTGGCCAAGCGCACCGTGCGCGGCCAGTATGGGCCGGGCGAGGTCGGGGGCAAACAGGTTCCGGGATATCGCCAGGAGCCGGGAGTGAGCCCGAAATCGCAGACCGAGACCTTCGCTGCGGTCGAGTTTCACATTGATAACTGGCGCTGGGCGGGAGTTCCGTTTTACGTGCGCGCCGGCAAACGTCTGGCCAATCAGTTGACGGAAATCGCTATTCACTTCAAACGCACACCGCAGGCGCTATTCTCCAAGAACCCGGCCGATGTGCATCACAACGTCATCACCATGCGCATTCAGCCGGATGAAGGAATTTCGCTAGCCTTCGGCGCCAAACAGCCTGGGCAGCAAATGCGCTCCATTCGCGTCGACATGAACTTTTCCTATCACGAGGCTTTCGGCACGGAGACGCCGGCCGCGTACGAGACGCTGCTGCTCGACGCCATGCGCGGCGATCCAACCCTGTTCACCCGCCGCGACGAAGTAGAAGCAGAGTGGCGCATTATCACGCCGATTGAAGAAGCTTGGGCTGAGCTGCCGCCGCCGCAGTTCCCAAATTACGCAGCCGGCAGTGAGGGTCCCGAAGCCGCGGACAAAATGATCGCCTACGACCACATGCACTGGCGGCCGCTGAAGCGGGATAACGGCCTGCCGGAGTAGGGCGCGCGGTGCCTCCGGCTGAAGGCGGCTGGTATTCACAGGCACGGCTAACGCTGGCCTTCAGTGTCTGCGTGAGAACCTCTGCCGTCCCTACGGGACTCGCATCAATTTCTCACTTACCCAGCACTCCGCCGTCCCACCCCAATTCGCCCAAAAGCGGCACGACTTGGGGACCCCGGTTCGGCTGCGTGCTAGGCTAAGATGTTTCGCGCCTACGGCGCTGGTTTCTTGTCCGTTGTGCTCCACCACCAATGCGAAACTCTAGTCTCACGCAGACACTGAAGGCCAGCTCTTCCACCCGCAAATCCTCCCCATCGCGCAGGAACCGCAGATCGCTCGACTCGCTGCGCTCCCTCGGGATGACAGTGCGAAATGGTTTTCTGTCCCGGGGCAGCTCCCGATGACAATCGAATTATGAATGTCACGGCCAGCTCTCTCACCGACAGGCACACCATCCGCTCCGATCTTTTCCATCCCCTGCGCCGATTTTCTCGTCTATATCAGTTCCACCACATTAGTTAGAATGAAGTAGGGGCACTGGGCTGGATGCAGGAAGAAGACGTACTAGGTAAGGCGTACGACGCCAGGTTGATGAAGCGCCTGCTGACGTACCTGCACTCCTACCGCTGGCAGGTCACGGTGGCGCTGATCGCCATCATCATCAAAGCCGGCGCCGACGTGCTGGGCCCGTACCTGACCAAAGTCGCCATCGACAAGTACCTGGCCGCGCACACTGAAGCGCATTCCCTTCTCGACCGCTTCCTCAGTCCCAAGCCGCTGACCGGCATCGCGCAAATTGCAGGCATGTATATCGGCCTGCTGCTCATCAGCTTCCTGCTGGAGTTCGCGCAGACTTACATCATGCAGTGGACGGGACAGAAGGTGATGTTCGATCTGCGCAGCCAGATCTTCCGCCACCTGCAACGGCTGCACATCTCGTTCTTCGACAAGAATCCCGTCGGCCGCCTGGTCACCCGCGTCACCAGCGACGTCGACGCACTGAACGAAATGTTCACCGCCGGCGTGGTGTCGATCGTCGAAGACGTCTTCGTCCTGATCGGTATCCTTGCGATCATGTTGAACATGAACTGGCGGCTGGCACTCATCACTTTTGCCGTGTTGCCGCTCATTTTTTACGCGACCTCGATCTTTCGCCGCAAGGTGCGCGACAGCTATCGCCGCATCCGCATCGCCATTGCCCGGATCAACTCCTACCTGCAGGAGCACGTCACCGGCATCGTGGTGTTGCAGCTGTTCAATCGCGAGAAGCGCGCCTATCACAAGTTCGAAGATATCAACCGCACCCACATGGACGCGTTCAAGGACGCGATCCTGGCGCACGCCGTCTACTACCCCATCGTGGAAGTGCTGTCGGCGACGGCGATTGCCTGCGTGGTATGGTTCGGCGGCAACCAGGTGCTGCGCGGCGTGGTGACGCTCGGCGTGCTGGTCGCGTTCATGCAGTACGCACAACGCTTTTTCCGGCCCATCCAGGACCTGAGCGAGAAGTACAACATCCTGCAATCTGCAATGGCGTCGAGCGAACGCATCTTCAAGCTGCTGGACACGCCGGTCGAGATCGTTACTCCCGCCGCACCCAAAGTACCCGACGGCCCGGGCCGCATCGAGTTCGACCACGTGTGGTTCGCCTATCGCACCCTGGCGCAGGCTGCAGCCGAAGCTGCCAGCAAGGGCGAGAAACTGAAAGTTGCCGCCGAGAACGCCGTCAATCTCGAGCAGGAATACGATTGGGTGCTGCGCGATGTGTCGTTCACCATCGAGCCGGGCGAGACGGTGGCGATCGTGGGCCACACCGGCGCGGGCAAGACCACCATCATCTCCCTGCTGCTGCGCTTCTATGATGTGCAGAAGGGCGCCATTCGCATCGATGGCGTCGACCTTCGCGATATGGATCTCGACCTGCTTCGCCGGCGTTATGGCGTGGTGTTGCAGGATCCGTTCCTGTTCTCCGGCACCGTAGCGGACAACATTCGTCTTGGCTCGCGTTGGATTCTAGATGCGTCGGTAGAGGATGCGGCCGAACAGGTGAATGTCGCCGACTTCATCCGCTCGCTGCCCGGCGGCTTTGCCGAAGAAGTTCGCGAACGCGGCAGCACGCTCTCAACCGGCCAGAAGCAGCTCATCTCGTTCGCGCGAGCGCTGGCGCACAATCCCAAAATTCTTGTGCTGGACGAAGCGACTTCGAGCGTCGATACCGAGACCGAGTTCCGCGTCCGCGAGGCGTTGACCCGCATGGTTGAGGGGCGGACGTCGATCATCATCGCGCATCGGCTGAGCACGATTCAGCGCGCCAACAAGATCATCGTGATGCACAAGGGCCAAGTGCGCGAGGTCGGGTCGCATCAGCAACTGCTGGCGCAGCGCGGAATTTATTGGAAGCTGTATCAGTTGCAGTACAAGGACCAGGAGATTCCTGCACCGGCGATGGCGTCCGGCGATTATTCCGCAGCAGGTGTAGCGGTCTCGGCGGACGATTAATAGTTATTGCCGCGGGCCTAAGCCGGATCATAAACAAAGCGTTCTTCCGAAGGCCAAGCTTGCACCGCAAATCCCGGCAATAGCTAAGCGAATAACGAATCCAAATCCCCCCCACCCCAACTTTCCTGTTTCTTCGGCGCGCTCCGTGACCTCGATGGTGAACCGCAGTTTCCGTGCCGGCGTTGATCGTCCCTGGCGGCGCAGACGAGCAGCTCCGCAATAAAGCTCAGTGCAGGACAACGCTCGCTTTCGTGTGCCGCCTCTAACTTTTTAGATCGAGAAATTGCGACGATTGCAGGAGCGATTCATGCAGGTGGATCCCAAAATTATCGGACTTGCCGTGATAGTGATTGTGGCCCTGATAGCGATCGCTGTCGTGGTGGCGAACAGGCGCAAGAAAGAAGCCTTGCGCCAGCGTTTTGGAACCGAGTACGACCGCACCGTTCGCGAGCGCGGATCAGAGAGCGCGGCGCAAACGGTTCTACTGGAACGGCAGAAGCGAGTAGAGAAGTTTCATATTCGCCGCCTGGATCCGGCGGAGCGCAAGCAGTATGCCGACCGTTGGCTGCTGGTGCAGTCGCGTTTTGTCGACGACCCGCGCGGCGCCGTCATCGAAGCAGATGACACGGTCGCTTCCTTGATGAGCGCACGCGGCTATCCCATGTCGGAGTTCGAGCAGCGCGCCGCCGATCTATCCGTCGATTACCCACATGTTGTCAGCAATTACCGCGCGGCCCACATCATCGCTGCGCGTCAGCGCCAGGGGCAGGTCAGCACGGAAGATCTGCGGCAGGCAATGATTCATTACCGGTCTTTATTTGAGGACCTTTTAGACGGACGTAAGTCCGACGCAATCAGAGAGGTTGCATAAATGGCAGAATTCAAGCGCAAAGATGACGAACTCACCACCGCCGATTTGGCAGGCCGCGGCGATCGAACCCGTGATGTTCGCGATGTGGAAGGCCGCCCACAATTGGTCCGCGATCCGCAACGCAAGGCAGCTGATCCTTCACTTGCGGATCCGGTGAGGGATGATCGTGCAGGAGAGCATCCGCTGGCGTACCGCGGCCCAGTGACTGAGCGCAGCACCGGCACTCGAGATGCCGACACCACCTCCACCTTGGGAACCGACAAGAATCGTAAGCAGTATCCATCGACGGCGGGGATGGACTGGGGTGAACCAACGCCGCTTTTTGCGGACACCGAAGTGGGCGATTTTCGCACCCGATGGAACACTATCCAGACCGGCTTTGTCGACCAGCCGCGGCGCGCGGTGGAAGATGCCGACAACCTTGTGGCTTCCCTGATGAAGAAGCTGGCCGAAGGCTTCGCTAGCGAACGCGAGCGTCTGGAAAAACAGTGGGACCGCGGCGACAACGTGTCTACAGAAGATCTGCGCATCGCGCTCCAGCGTTATCGTTCCTTCTTCGACAGGTTGCTGAAGATCTAGGGGAACCTCGACGATGTAGGCTTCAAAGTTAACTTCCAGTCAATTAGTCTTCAAGGGCTGTGCACGGGCGCGGCCCTTTGCTTTGCGGTTTAGGTTAGGGATGTTCGTCCTACCATGTGACGGCTTCCCTGAGTTCCGCTTTGACTACTGACCTAACCTGCTGCGAGAGTTGCAAACTGCATTCTTTCGTTACCCTGCTCGATGGAGATACGGCGCCAATGATCTCCGGCACGATTACCGGCTCTCCTTTGCTTTTCAATAACATAGGCCTGTGATCTGGGTCACCATTCAATGTGCTACGCACCCGCTAGGGCCCCAATTCCGCCCGTTTAGCCCATCCTGCTTGGCCCTTTCAGGGTCGGGTCATTACCCTATAAATGCATAGTAGTGTGAACCTTGGCCCACGTGGGGTGGACCATCATCATCCAATTCTGAGAGGCGTAAATGCATAAACCAATTAAGTATGTTGAAAAGGCTGTCACGGTTGCAGCGAAGGGCGCGTGGGTGGTCTTCGACAAACTGAATGGCATCAATCCCAATCCTTCATTTACGCCCAAGTGGTCTGACAAGCCGTTGCTTAAGTCCTACCAGAAGTCGAAGCCGCCGCTAGGCTGGCCGCGTGCAACCGACTCGCTTTGCCCCAAGTGCGTCCCTGAAATTCGTCAGCAGATCATCGACGGCAAGCTGCCCGTCGAGGTCTTGATGAACGAGAAGGCCGGCGAGATCAAGGCGCAGATCATTGAGCGCGACGGCAAGATCCTGATGGTGAAGGACTGCCCCATTCACGGCCACTTCGAAGACGTGATGGCCATGGACACCGCGTTCTTCAAGCATCTGGAAGAAGTTTTCCCGGGCCGCGATATTCGCGCCCACAACGATGAGAAGCTGCATCATCACGGCTCCAGCACAGTGCTGCACGGCCGCGGATCGGTGCTGACCATCGACCTTACCAACCGCTGCAACATGATGTGCGATCCCTGCTTCATGGATGCCAACCAGGTTGGCTTCGTCCACGAATTGACCTGGGACGAGATCAAGACGATGCTCGACAACGCCATCACCATCAAGCCGCGGCGCCAGATGTCGGTACAGTTCTCCGGTGGCGAGCCTACATTGTCGCCTTACTTCCTGGACGCCGTCGCTTATGCGCGCAAGGTGGGTTACAACAGCGTGCAGGCTGCGACCAACGGCATCGAGTTCGCCAAGAGCCCCGAGTTCGCCAAGCAGGCCGCGGAAGCGGGTCTGCGCTATGCCTACCTGCAGTTTGACGGCATCGGCAATGCTGCCAACTCGCACCGCCTGGTCGGCAATTTGTTCGACGTAAAACTCCAGGCCATCGAGAACCTGCACCAGGCCGGCGTCGAGATCGTGCCGGTTGTGACCATCGTCAACGACCTCAACAACGAGCAGGTCGGACGCATCATTCAGTTCGCACTGGACAATCCCAAGCGCATCTCGTTCCTCTCCTTCCAGCCGGTTTCGTTTACTGGCCGCGATGAGGCCATCACCGACGAACGTCGCGCAGCGCAGCGTTACACGCTGTCGCATCTGGCGCACGACGTGAAGAAGCAGACTGGCCTGGGCGAACCCACCCGCGACTGGTTCCCTATTTCGTTTATGAGCACCTTCTCTGACTGGGCTGACCTAGTCCACGGACCCGACAAAGATTGGGGCTCCTTGAGCTGCGGCTGCCACCCGAACTGCGGCGTGGGCATGGCCGTCATGATCGACAAGCAAACCAAGGAAGCGGTCCCGGTCACGGCTTTCCTAAACGGCGACACTATCGCGAAAGACATTGCGAAGGTGAACGACGCCGCGCGCGGCAAGTGGATGTCGATTGCCGGCATGACGCTGGCTCTGCTGAAGAACTACGATCCCTTCAAGTCGCCCACGCACTTCAAATTCACCGACCTGCTGAAGAAGTTCGACAAAACCTTCGGCGCGACCGGCAAGGATTACGGCAAGGTGTCGGGCGACCGTACCGAGACTGACATCCAGAAGCGCCGCCGCGATCGCTGGAACTTCCTGTTCGTCGCCGGCATGTGGTTCCAGGACTTGTTTAACTACGATTTCCGCCGCACCGAGCAGTGCATCATTCCTTACGCCACGCAGGAAGGCGAGATCAGCTTCTGCGCGTACAACACCGGCGTGGGATGGCGCAATATCGTCGAGAAGATGCACATGACCGCGACTCTGACAAAGTGGTACGAAGAGCACGGCCGTCACGAGATCTTTGCCGGCGGCAAGAAGGTCGGCCTGGAGACTACGGCGCACACGCTGAACCTGGTGGAAGAGCACGTGAACGCAGAAGCCAATCACACGCTGGACGATCTCGGTATCGCCAAAAATGCGCGTCAGGAGAAGTTCAAGGCTCGCGACGAGAAGGTGAAGGCGGAAGCTGAGAAGGCACGCATGATGGCCCTGTACAAGGAACACGTACTGGGCGAGAAACCGGTTTCGCAGGAAGGCTTCGTACCGCTCAGCACCATCGGCGGCATCAAGCCGGCTGCGCCTGCTCCGGCCGCGGAAGAGCGCGAAGCAGTCTACGGTGACTAGGTGGTAGAGCTGGCCTTCAGGCCAGCGTTATGTGAGAAAAGGGGTTTTAGCCCCGGGAACCGGTCGCGCAAGCGGCCGGTTTTGTTTTGGTGCGGACGCCTCGATGCGGTAGAGGTCCCTCCACTCGGACTGAAGTCCTCGGTCGGGATGACAGCATCACAGGGTTGGCCACGTGCGCGCGGCGTAGGGGTATGGGTTGCTTTGGGATTGGTCAGCCCTTGGGTCCTGCACCTTCCACTTAATGTTGTCATCCTGAGCGGAGCGAGCCATTGGCGAGCGCAGTCGAAGGACCACTCTACCCAAGAAACTCTATCATCCGAACGACGTCGACTTAAGGCCTTCTCGAGATGACAGCGATTGGTGAGCGCTGGGCCTATTCGCGGTGATTTCTCGGCGGCTGGTCCGATACGTGCCACGAGGACCTTAGCTTTCTAATATTTCCTGGCTCCGGCGAAGCTGTTCCTTCGCGCGCTTCAAGCGCGACTGGGCTTTGGTCAGCTTCTCTTTCGCCTTGTCGCGCTCTTCCGTCGCCTTCTCAACTTCCTTTTGCGCGTTCTTGATGGCAGAAATCGCGTTCTTATGTGCTTGCAGCATGCCTAGCAGTGTACGCTTCGGCCTCCACTATCCATGGCCAGGGTGGACGGAGCGGCACTCGCCCTCCCGCCCCAAATCCCTAATCCCCATTCCCTGGTCTCACCAGCGTTGCGCCACCATTTGATGCTGAAGTTTTGGCTCCTCATAACCCTTGGGCTTCTGGCGCGCCGGCAGCTTCGGAGGCGTGTAGGGGATTTCTTCGTACGGAACCCGGCTGAGCAAATCGGCAATGCAGTTCAGGCGGGCGCGCTTCTTATCGTCGGAAGGCACCAGATACCAGGGCGACATCGCAGTATCGGTTGCGGCCAGCATGGCATCGCGGGCACGCGAGTAGTCATACCAGCGGCGATGCGACTCCAGATCCATCGGGCTCAACTTCCAGCGTTTCGACGGGTCCTTGATGCGCCCCTGGAATCGCCGATGCTGCTCTTTCTCGGAAACATCCAGCCAGTACTTCAGCAGAATGATGCCGTTGTAGACCAGGGTGGCTTCGAACTGCGGACAGCCTTGCAGGAATTTGGTGTACTCATCTTTGGTGCAGAAGCCCATCACATGCTCGACTCCGGCGCGGTTATACCAGCTGCGGTCGAAGATCACGACTTCGCCACCTGCAGGAAGATGCGCGATGTATCGCTGCCAGTAAAGCTGGCTTTTTTCACGAGCGTCGGGCGCGGGCAGAGCTACCAGGCGAAAGATGCGCGGGCTCACCCGCTCCAGAATGCGCTTGATAACGCCTCCCTTGCCCGCCGCATCGCGGCCTTCGAAGATGATAACGATGCGCGCACCGGTGGTTTTCACCCAGTCCTGCATCTTCACCAGTTCCACCTGAAGTCGAAACAGCTCGCGCTCATACTCCTTCTTGGTGAATTCTGGACGCGCGTCTCCATCCGGAGTCGCTGGGTTGTCAAACACTGACTTCTGGGCATGCTTCTTCTTGGAGCTCTTTCCCATGGAGATTCTCCTCTGCACAGCCAGCTTGTATTTCAAAGGCGAGCACGATTCTACGCCGCGAAGGATGGCCTTGCATCTGATCTCGGCTCCATCGAGGAGTTCAGACAAACGGAACATCGTGCGGCACTGGTAAAATCGCAGCTTAAGTAAGCTGTCTCTGCCATTCACATCCGTCGTGGTGCGATCTAGCTGATCGTGGAACTTCACTGTGACTTCAGGCTCTCGACTCATCGCTGGCTCTCGGCTCCGTCGCATCGCTCGAGCCTGTCTCTGTTTCTTCGCCGCGACGATCGCTATCGCAATGTTCCCGATAAACGGTCAAGCGCAACGATCTGGCGGAGCGGTTCAGACCGGACCGATCGATGAGCCGCGCGGCGCCGAGGAAAAGCCAAGCGGACCGCCCGCTCCAAAAGGAACCCAGGCGATCACTCGGAAGACTTTGAAGTGCAGCACGACGCTGTCTATCCGCGCGGACTCGCTGTTCAAACCCGAGCACTGGACGTTCAAGCCGGATGCAGGCGACACGATGGACGTCTTAGGACCGATGATCACCGAGGCCGGCAAACATCCCATACGCATCGAAACCTTCGCCGGTGCGACCGATTCGGATAGCGATGGTCAGATGCTCGCCGACAAACGCGCGATCACCGTTCGCGGCTGGCTGATCAATCACGGCTTCGTGCCGGAAGGAACTCCGCTGGCGCCCGAGGGTACGCCGAGTCTGCTGGCACCCGGCGGCAAGACGACGAAACGCAGCAGCGACAGCGTGCGCATCGTGATCGACACCTGCAAGTAGCGCCGCTGCAACGGAACGCTCAGCCGCGCGTCGAACAGAACAGGTGGCATGCCCATGAAGAAGATCTTCGCGGTCATCCGGAATCGGACTTCCAAGTTTCAACTCTCTTTGCCGTTGGAAGAACAGCCGGCATGGCGCGAGCATGCCGACTTCATGGATGCTCTCTACGCCGAGGGTTTTGTGCTGTTGGTCGGGCCGCTCGAAGGCAGTTCCGACGTTTTGATCATCGTTCAGGCTGAATCGCCGGAGCAGATCGAGCGGCGTTTTGCCGACGATCCCTGGACCACGATGGACATCCTGCGCACCACTCGCATTGCCATTTGGACGCTGCGGCTGGGTTCGCTTCCATAATCCAGGAAATACGCTTATGGCTTCCCCGTAATCTTCGTGATTCCGACAGCCCGATTTATGCCCTCCGTTCACCCCCCGCTAACGCCCGCTCAAGGACCGGCAAGACCGTTCCCTGCACATGTGCTTCACTCATACCGGTGAGACTCGACACTGCCTTCCCGTTACCGAACCCTGCACAATATTGGGATGAGGAGTGCGGTGGTGTGTCTTTCATAACACCTGCTGTCCATTTATTCGCCACCGCCTCCTCCATTTTCCTGGTGAGGTAGGCCCTTGAGCACGCAGACATTCTCTCCGGAAGTCAACCGTCCCATCGTCCAGCCCGAGTTCGACAATCAGACACCGTCTCCGGCCAAGCGTCCCGGCCTGCGCATCCTGCAACCCGATGTGACCTACACGGGCGCGCCTATCACTCCGCTGCAAAAGGGACTGCCCAAGCAGACGGAATCGTTGTGCCCGGAGTGCACCAAAGTCATCCGGGCCGACATTTTTGCCGACGGCGGCAAGGTCGTCATGGAAAAGACCTGCGCGGAGCATGGTCAGTTCCGCGACATCATCTTCAGCGACGTGGAACTTTATCTCAAGATGGAGGAGTGGAACTTCGGCGACAATCTCGGCCTGTCGAATCCGCAGGTCGAAGGCGGCAAGACTTGTCCGGACGATTGCGGACTGTGCGGCATGCACACTTCGCACACGGCCTTGGCCAACGTCGATCTCACCAACCGCTGTAACCTGACTTGCCCGGTGTGCTTTGCCAACGCCAACGTTGCCGGTTATCTTTACGAACCTAGCGTTGAGCAAATCCGCGGCATGCTGGAGACGCTGCGCAACGAGCGCCCGGTGGATGGCCGCGTAGTGCAGTTCTCCGGTGGCGAGCCGACTATCCATCCGCAGTTCTTCGAAATCTTGTCGATGGCGCGCGAGATGGGATTTACTCACATTCAAGCCGCCACGAACGGCATTGAGTTGGCGAATCTGGAGTTCGCGCAGAAGGCTAAAGAAGCCGGCCTGGCGACGCTCTACCTGCAATTCGACGGCGTCAGCGACGATGTCTACCGGCGCGTGCGCGGGCAATCATTGCTCGAGATCAAGATGAAGGTCATCGAGAATTGCCGCGCCACCGGCATGAAAATCGTATTCGTGCCCACCATCGTCAAGGGCTTAAATGACGATCAGATCGGCGACATCGTGCGCGTAGCGATCGAAAACGTAGATACCGTCTCCGGCATCAGCTTCCAGCCGGTTGCTTTCACCGGCCGCATCGCCAGGCACGAACTGCTGGCCAAGCGCTTCACTCTGGCTGATCTCGCGCGCTGCGTCAGCGAACAGACCGGCATCACCGACCCGCGCTCGGACTGGTTTCCGCTGGCCTGTGTTACCCCGTTCTCGAAATTCACCGCGGCACTGCGCGGAACCGGTGTGCCGACCATCTCGTCGCACCCGCACTGTTCCCTCGGAACTTATTTCTTCGTGGATGAGCGCTCGAAGAAGGCTGTACCCATCACGCAGTTTGTCGATGTGCCAAACATGCTGCAGGACATGGAAGAGTTATCTCGTTCGGCCGGCAAAGCGCGCTTCAAGTTCTACAGCAAGATGAAGGCATGGAACTCGTTCCAGAGGCACTTCAAGTCGAAGCTCGCGCCTCCGGGGCTGACCTTCGCAAAGTTCCTGCAGACGTTGCAGGGCCTCACCAACAAAAAACTGGGGCGCGACGGCAAGGACGGCACCTTCACCTATCGCACGCTGCTGGTAGCCGGTATGCATTTCCAGGACGCCTATAACTACGACATCGAACGCGTGAAGCGCTGCGTCATCCACTACGCCACGCCGGACGGCAAGCTCTATCCCTTCTGCACCTACAACTCCGGGCCGTGCTACCGCGAGAAGATCGAGCGGCAGTTCTCGACACCGTGGGAGAGGAAGGAAGCAGTTGGCAGTTAGCAGTTAGCACTTAGCCGCTAGCACTTAGCCGCTAGCACTTAGCCGTTAGGGAAGCTCTGATCAAGTCGTGCAAGTTAAGTTTTGAAAGGGCACAGCTTCAGCTGTGCCGTAATCCCGCCAATTTGGCCGGGCTTTAGCCCCTGCGGAACTTCGATGTTCTTGATCAGAGTTTCCTTAGCACTTAGCGTAAAAATCAACCGGACTTGAGGCGCCCTAAGCGCCAAATGATCTTACTGGTAAGATTTTCATTAATCTTACTGGTAAGATTATTTTGTCTGGTCCGCTTGGATTTTCTTCCGCGACAAGTCACGGGTTCGCTGATGGCCGAAAGCTCACAAGCCTCCCTTTCTCGCGGAAATCGCGGCCGCCAGCACAAATTTTTGTCGCAGCTTTCAGCAACTCTGCCACAACCCTCGTCTGCTATATGTGTTTACACACATGAACACAAAAGCTAGTCGCCAGCTTTCAAAGGATGTCCGATCTGACTTGCTGATACCGATTCGCAGCTCCTGAACTCCGCGCCTGGCGCGCTTCTGCGGCGTTCGGACTCACTCGACCAGCCTGAGGGCCATTAGGCTCCAGAGCATGCTCTGGGAGCAGACGGAGTAGTGTGTCTACTCGTCCCTGCGATCGATCACGAAGAAAACTGGCGTCAAAAACGGATTTGGGAATTTTTCAGGAGAGGAAGTTATAACGAAATGATTCGCAAAATTAGTTTGCTGTTTGCCCTTGTAGCATTGGGTAGTCTTCTCGCCACTGCCCAGCAAAGCGCTTCGAAGTTCGATCTTTTTGGCGGATACTCGTACTTCAACGGCAGCACCTCCGGAACCGACGGCCGTTACAGCCTGAATGGCTGGAACGGGCAAGGCACCTACAACTTCACGCGCTGGCTGGGAGCCACCGCGGATTTTGGCGGCTACTACGGTTCGCCGTTCAGTCTTAGCGCGCACGATACCAGCTTCCTGTTCGGACCCACCATCAGCATGCGCACGCCGCACTTCACGCCTTACGTTCACGCCCTTTTCGGTGTGGACAACGCCAGCGCCTCCCTGCTGGGAAGCTCGGTTTCGGATACTGCTTTCGCTACCGCCATCGGCGGCGGGATTGATATTCCGGTGAAGGGACGTCTTTCGTTCCGCGCCGCACAGGTCGACTGGTTGCGTGAAAATCACTTCAGCACGGACCAGAACAATCTGCGAGTCTCGACCGGATTGGTCTTCCGCTTCGGCGAGTAACTTAATCCAAGTCGACAGGCGCACATTGGTTGCGTGGGCCGCATTTCTCTGTGGCAAGGCCGGTCGACACTAACGCCGATCGGCCGCAACAGCGAGCTTTCCATACAAGACAGCCCGGGTAGATCATGAAAAGGACCGCGCCGAGCGGTCCTTCTAATCTTCAACACTCGACGATCAGCTTAAGGCTTGGGTGTTTCAGGCGTGCTCTGGTCAGCCTTCTTCACGGCTGCCTCGGCGGCCTCAAATCCGATCCTGGAATGTGTGCCATCGCAGAAGGGTT
>CAWCMU010000040.1:0-45839 GCA_963796695.1 uncultured Acidobacteriaceae bacterium
GAACACCCAGTCCTTATCGTGCAGATGGACGACGGCCGACGCCGGAACCACAATGCGGTCCACCGGCTTGTAGGTGCGGAACATGGCGGTGACGAACATGCCCGCGCGCATGACGCCTTTGGAATTCGGTAACTCGATGCGCACTTTGGCCGCGCGCGTGTTCGGGTCGAGGACTTCGCTGATGTTGACTACTTTGCCGGGAAACGCATCATGCGGATAACCGTCCAGGCTGATATCGGCAACGTCGCCAACATGCACCCGGGACAGCATGTCCTGATAGACATCGCAGATCCCCATACTTCCGATAGATCGGCGATGGTGAATAGAGCCTGCTGGTTATCGAGCGAGCGCACACCGGTGCCGCCGGTAATCTGTTGGTCGACGATGGTGCCTGAGATGGGGGCGCGCAGCGGGAGCAGCGGGGTTGGATTGTTGACGTCTCCGCCAAGCACCTTGATGCGGCCGCGGCGCTGTCGATGTCGACCTTGGCCTTGGTGTCGGCATCCTGAGCAGCTTCTAACTCCGCTAACGCGATGGCGCCCTTGTCGTAGAGCAGTTGGGCGCGGGTCAGTTGCTTTTGCGCGAGGGTCTGGTCGGCTTTGAACTTTTCATAATCGGAAAATGCAGCCGTCAGGTCGGGACTATCGATCAGCAGCAGCACCTGCCCTTTTTTGACGGAGTCGCCAAGCTTCGCTTTGACGGCCACTACGCGCCCGCTGCCCAGGGATACCACGGGCACGGAACGGTTCACGTCCGGGGTCACCACGCCGTTCACGTGAAGTTCATCGTTGACCTTGCGCACCTGGGCGGTGGTGAGACCAAACTGACTCGGATCCGGCATGGTGAACAGGTCGCGGTCATTGTTCGTCTCCACGATCTTGGTCGCCGCAGGCTCGGCCTTGTCACGCGAACATGCAGCGGAAAACAATAGCAGGAGCAGGGCTGCGGAGGCGCAACTCGTGAACGCAAACCGCACTCGCAGGCGGTACGTGCATCGTACTTGGAGTGATCTTTCGTCATTCAAAGCTCTCTTCTAACAGGGGCCCGAAGCTGATCTAACAGAACTCCGCTGCAAAACGGTACCGGAGCCGACATCAACCAGCGTGGGAAAACTGACTCGTGAAACCTGTAAAGCGCCGGCTCATACGGCGCCGCGAGAAGCAAAAATTCAGAAGAGAGGTGGAGCGCGGCCTGAGCGCAAGATCCGATGACCATCCAGCGCAAGAGCGTTTGATTCAGCATTTATGTTCGGGACCGCAACCGTGATCGCCAGCAGGCTCAACAGCGCCAGAAGCATGGGCGCCATCGGCATGGGAGGTCGGCCGGGCGGTACCTGGACCGGGGCTCGAAGTGCTGAATGCGACGACTGGCATCTTCCAGTAAGGCTTGCGTGGGATGAAGATCGTCACTGGCGGAGACGACCGGGAAGAGTAGCAAAAGAATGCAGGCGAGTGCCAGGAGGCAGCGCGCACTTGAGCCATCGGGCTGGAACCGCCGCTGACGCTTTATGCAGAGCGAGAAGGTGCCTGCGGCCAGAGTGATCCAGACCAGATTAAGCAGCAATTCCATAGGAGCGGTAAGCAGTAGTTTAGCATCCGTCGGCTGATACGCTGCGAGGAGAAGCCGGGCGTTGGCGGACGATTCACCGAATGTTCAAAATCAGTTTGGGGATCGAGGCAACCCACTCGGGGCTGTCATCCCGAGGGAGGACACGCCGAATAGAGCGCGCCCGAGTCGAGGGATTTGCGGTTTCGCGGCGTGACTTTTTAGCTCACTCCATCAAAAGCAGATCCCTCGTCGGCCTGAAGGCCTCCTCGGGATGACAATTCGTGGGGACGGTGGCTGGGCCAAAGAAATAGTCTTACCAGTAAGATCGCACAAAAATCTTACCAGTAAGACTATTTTCTCCGGTGGGCGAGGACTGCCTTAAGATCAATCGTCGCCTTAGGCTTCTAAATCGCCGCACAGACGGCTTTCACTTCCGTGTACAGTTCCAAGACCTCGTGTCCCATCTCGCGGCCCCAGCCGGATTGCTTATACCCGCCGAAAGGCAGCGCCGCGTCGAAAACGTTGTAGCAGTTGATCCACACCGTACCTGCACGCAGCTTGGCGGCGATGCGATGCGCCTTGCCGATATCGCGCGTCCAGACCGCCGCGGCCAGACCGTACTCGCTCTGATTGGCCTCAGCCACCAGCTTGTCTGCGTCCTTGAAGGGCATGGCGCAAACCACCGGCCCGAAGATTTCTTCGCGAACCACCTTCATGTCCGGATTGGTATTGACCATCACCGTGGGCTCGACGAAATAGCCCAGGCCTTCACAGCGCTTGCCGCCCACCATAGCCTGGGCGCCTTCGCTGAGCCCGGCATCCAGGTAGCCGCAAACGCGGTTTAGCTGCTCCTCGGAAACCAGCGGCCCCATGTTGGTATCGGGATCGAAGCCGTGGCCGACTTTGATCTTCTTGGCATGATCCGCGACGCCGCCAACCACTTCGTCGAAAATCGCCTGGTCGACGTAGAGGCGCGAGCCGGCACAGCAACACTGTCCGTGGTTGAAGAAGATGGCGTTGGCAGCGCCGGGAATGCTGGCCTTCATGTCGGCATCGTCGAACACGATGTTGGGCGACTTGCCGCCCAGTTCGAGCGAAACCTTCTTCAGATTTCCGGCAGCCGCTTGCAGAATGAGCTTGCCCACTTCAGTCGATCCGGTAAACGCCACTTTGTCCACATCGGGATGCGCCGCCAGGGCAGCGCCGGCAGTTTCTCCGTAGCCGGGAACCACGTTGACCACGCCGTCCGGGAACCCAGCTTCGGCGACCAGTTCGGCGAGCAGCAGAGCGCTCAAGGGAGTTTGTTCCGCAGGCTTCAACACCACCGTGCATCCGGTAGCCAGCGCCGGGCCCAGCTTCCACGAAGCCATCAGCAGAGGGAAATTCCACGGGATGATCTGTCCGACCACGCCGACGGGCTCGCGCCGGGTGTAAGCGAAATACTTCACGTGCTTCGACGACGCCGAGATCGGAATCGTGTTGCCTTCAATCTTGGTTGTCCATCCCGCCATGTAGCGGAAGAGATCGATGGCGAGCGGAACGTCCGCAACCCGCGCCACGGAGAGAGGCTTGCCATTGTCCAGGCTCTCAAGCTGGGCGAACTCTTCCAGATGCTCTTCAATCAGGTCGGCCAGCTTCCAAATCTTGCGGCCGCGTTCGGAGGCGCTCATCTCGGACCAGGCATCGCTCTCGAACGCTTTACGCGCGGCTTTCACGGCGCGATCGATGTCTTCGCGATCTCCCTCAGCGACCTGCGCCATCACTTCGCCGGTGGCGGGATTGTAGGTGGGAAAAGTCTTGCCGGACGCCGCCTCCACCCATTTGCCATTGATGAACATCTTGCGCGGCTGGTCGATGAATGCCTGCACATTTTTATGAAGTTGCGGAGCGCTGACTGCTGTAGACATAAGAACCTCCTGGAGGCAAGGTGCTTGCGGTGTCACCTTGCTTTGTGATGCTGGGGCGGAATGCCGTTCGGGTAATGAATGAGCGGGAACTCGCGTCCCGCGAACTACGCCACATCCTCGCGGGAGAGTGTATCAGAGGAGCAAGGCGGCCAGAGCGGGATTTAGGGGCAGGTTATCGCGGCGCAGTCGGAGAAGGCCGGGGGACAGGGGCGCCTGCAATTAGGAACACGGGCACTCCGCAAGAAATCTGAAGTGCTCGCCCGTGTACTCTGTGCCTCTGTGATGAACGCGACTACGCGCCGCCCGTCTGTGAGAGTGCCTGTTCGAGCGTTGGCGACAAGGTAAACAGTTGATCCACTTTTGTAACCTTCAGCGAGGTAAGCAGGCGATCATTCGCTCCGGCCAGAATCAGTTTGCGTCCGGAGTTTTCGCGTGACACGTGCGCTCCTACCAGGCAGCCGATGCCGGCCGAATCGATGTAGGGCATGTCCGAAACGTCGATGATCAGCAGATCGGAATTGTCGGAGCGTACTTTCGTTTGCAGCGGGAAAAAATTGCCCAGCAACAGTGGCCCGTGAATGCGCAACACGGTGGCCCCGGATGCGTTATGAACTTCCTCAATCTCTAATGGCTTATCTTGCATACGCATGATTCTAAACGGTGAAGTCAGCAGCCAATGTTAATTTCCGGTTACTGGCATTGCTGGAGGTTAAGCATAGCGCGTTCAGGGCGCCAGCACCATTCACATTTCTTAGCAAAATTCGATCCGGCAGTCGAGGGGGAGCCTCGCATCACAACCACCTAAGAGAGTTCCAAATTATGCCTTGCTGCTGCGAATGAAGACCTCTGAACTTGCAAAGAATCCAAGTGCACCGCCGGACTCGGCCATCAGCCGCACCGGCCTGAATGCCGCTAACTTCCTGCAGGCCGAGGCGGTCGGCGTCGTGCTGCCGGTGCTCAACGGTCTGCTGCGCGCGTCGGGCTGGCAGTATTCGTCGATAGGAATTGCCACCGCATCAGCCGGGCTGGGTACGCTGCTGTTCCAGACTCCCGCAGGTCTGCTGACCGATCGCATCAATTCCCGCCGCGCGCTGTTCGCCATCACCTGCGTAATTGTGGGAGTTTGTTTCGTTTTCTTGCCGGCGGTGGTGCACAGCTTTCCGACAATCCTTGCATTGCTGTTTGCGGCGGGCGCCGCGCAGAGCTTCTTTGCTCCTTTGCTCGCGGCCCTGGCGCTGTCGCTGGTGGGACATGCGCGGCTGAACGCGACCATCGGCACCAACCAAAGCTGGAACCATGCCGGCAACATCGTCGCCGCGTTGGTTGGAATTGCCGTGGTCGCTCGCTTTGGATTGAGCGGAATCTTCTACGCTGTCGGCATTACCTCCGCCCTGGCCGCAGCTTCGGTTCTGCTGATCCGGCCGGCGGAGTTAAACCCTTATCTGGCGACAGGGCGCACGGACAACCAGAAAGACGGCGTGTCCGCGATGTCGCTGCTGCGCCAGCGTTCCATCGCGGTGCTCTTCGTAGCCGTCGCACTCTTTCATTTCGCCAACGCGCCTATTCTTCCGGCTGTGGCGCTGTACGTGAAGCAACTCGGCGGATCAGACAAGCTGATGACGGCAACGGTACTGACGGCACAGTCGGTGATGGTTCCAGTGTCGCTGCTGGCAGGACGGCTGGCGGATGGGTGGGGCCGCAAACCGGTGATGGCCATCGCATTTTGGGCGCTGCCGCTGAGAATCCTGAGCTATACCCTGGTTCATAGTCCGGTGGCGTTGGTCGCCCTGCAAACGCTCGACGGCATTGGCGCCGGAATCTATGGCGTGGTGATCGTTTCCATGTCGGCTGACCTCACCCGCGGCAAAGGCGGCTTCAATACGCTCATGGGTCTGTTCGCCACGGCCTTGGCGGTGGGCGGAGTGGTGGGCCCGCTGGTGACCGGTGTCCTGATTCAGCGCCTCGGTTTCGTCACGATGTTTATTGCGTTTGCAGCTCTGGCAGGTGCGGGAGCATTGTGGTTTCAGGTCATGGTGCCGGAGACCGCACCGGCAAAGCTGGAAGCCACCAAGCCAATGGCAGCTTGAATTTCTTGCGCCGGCAAGCTGAGGTTGGTTGCGGAGTACTCTGGACAAACCGTGCAGAAGCGAGCGCCGTGGTGTCCGCATCTGAATAGATTCACTCGCGTTGCAATAACAATTCATTTAGGAGTCATTTGATGTCCGAGATCCAATCGCAATATGTCGAACTGAAAGTTGCCGACGGCAGCACCATGCGCGCGTGGCTAGCGTCTCCACCTGAGAAAGAGATCAAAGCCGGGCTCATGCTTTTCCAGGAAGCCTTCGGCGTGAACCATCACATCCGCGCGCTGACCGATCGTTTTGCGCAGGTCGGCTACCTGGCAATTGCTCCGGAGTTGTATCACCGAACTTCGCCGGGATTTGAAGGCAGCTACTCCGACTCAGGGCCAGCCATTGCGCTGGCGAAACAGTTAACGCCGGATGGTCTGGAGAACGATGTTCACGCGACGCATAGCTTTCTGGGCGAGCGGGTAGGCGACAAAATTGTTTGCACCGGCTATTGCATGGGCGGGCGAGTTTCGTTCCTGGCCAACACCGCGGTTCCGGTGCGGGCTGCGGCTTCCTACTACGGGGGCGGCCTAGCCGATGCCATCGGTCGTGCGTCGAAGTGTTCTGCGCCCATGCTGTTCTTCTGGGGCGGGCTGGACAAACACATTACCGCCGAACAGAGGCAAAAAGTAGCCGAAGGCATGCAGGCTTCTCCGCATCCCTCGATTCAGGTGACGTTCTCCGATGCTGACCACGGATTTTTCTGCGACGAGCGGGCCTCCCACAATCCGGCGGCGGCAAAACTTGCGTGGGATCTGACCATGTCCTTCTTCGACCAGCAGTTGGGAAAGTAGGGAACGCACGTTCGCATGCCAGGTCCTCAGCCACCCACCGTAGCTAGTGACAACGCTGTCCGCTCGGATTGGAAGTTCGCCATCCGGGCATTGCAGCATCGTAACTACCTGCTGTTTTTTTCCGGGCAGACGGTCTCGCTTATCGGCACCTGGATGACGCGCATCGCCACCAGTTGGCTGGTATACAGGCTCACGCATTCCGCTTTTCTGCTCGGCCTGGTTGCCTTCTCCAGCCAGATTCCGTTTCTGCTGGTCGGGCCGTTTGCCGGTGTCTGGGTGGATCGCTGGAACCGTCATCGCGTGTTGATCGTGACCCAGATCCTTTCCATGGCGCAGTCGTTTGCCCTGGCCGCGCTCGCGTTGAGCCACCGCATTACCGTCACGGACATCATCCTGCTCAGTTTATTTCAGGGCCTGATCAATGCCTTCGATATGCCGGCGCGGCAGGCATTCGTCATCCAGATGGTAGAGAACCGCGAAGACCTGCCGAACGCCATCGCGCTGAACTCGTCGATGGTGAACGCGTCGCGGCTGATTGGGCCGTCGATTGCCGGCGCCGTGATCGCGCTTTCGAGCGAGGGCTACTGCTTCCTGATTGACGGCTTCAGCTACATCGCCGTGATCGTATCGCTGCTGGCGATGAAAAACATCATCGAGCTGCCGCCCAAGGCGAGACACCGCGTGTTGCAGGAACTGGCTGAAGGCTGGCGCTATGTTTCCGGATTCGTGCCGATACGTTCAATCCTGATGTTGCTGGCACTGGTGTCGTTTGTCGGCATGCCCTACACCGTGCTCATGCCATTATTCGCGGCGAAAGTATTGCACGGTGGCGCGCACACGCTGGGCTTCCTGATGGGCGCGTCCGGCGTAGGAGCGCTGGGCAGCGCTACCTGGCTAGCCACGCGGAAGTCGGTGCTGGGGTTGGGGCGCGTGATCCCGGCCATGGCCGCAACCTTTGGAGCAGCGCTGATCGCGTTCTCCTTTTCACATTGGCTTTGGCTATCCCTGCTGCTGATGGTGGCGACCGGCTTCGGCATGATGCAGCAGATGGCGGCCAGCAACACCGTGCTGCAAACTATCGTGGACGACGACAAACGCGGCCGCGTCATGAGCTTCTACTCCATCTCCTTTCAGGGGATGGCTCCGTTCGGCAGCCTGTTCGCCGGCATTCTGGCGGCGAAAATTGGAGCGCCGTTCACTCTCGCCATCGGCGGAGCGTGCTGCATTGTGGGAGCAGTGTGGTTCCTGAACAAGCTTCCGCAGATTCGAAAACTCGTGCGCCCGATTTATGGACGGCTGGGAATCCTACCCGAGATCGCGCAAGGTTTGCAGGCCGCCGACATGCAGGCGCAAGCCGAAGAGTGAGCGGCATAGCCTGGAAGGCGAGGCGGTCGTCTTGGTCAGGTATTTACACGCTTTTGAGAATGTTTACTGATATTTCGGGAAAGGGGGGTGCCCCATCCTAGCCTGACTTTGGCTAGGGTGGGAGTCGACGCTACATCACCGGCGGCACCGTAATTCCCATCGTCGCCAGCACCCGAATCAACTCGCGACGTACCACGGCCGCCGTCGCCAGCAGAAACTTCTTCCGGTCGTCATCTGCTTCGGTGAGGATGTGATGCCGGTGGTAGAAGTTGTTGAACTGCTGCGCCAGTTGGAAAGCATGTTTTGCGGCGAAGGCCGGTTCCGTGGTCGCAATGCACTGCTCGACGACGAACGATGTCTTGCCGGCCAGTAGCCACAGTTCCCAGATCTCGGTACCACTGGCTTCACCGAAGTGCCGCGCGTAATCGACGTCGGCCGTGAGTGCCTGTTCCGGCTCGATGCCGGCCTTGCGGAAGATGTTCGTCGCCCGCACGACCGCGTACTGCGCGTACGGCCCGGTCTCACCCTCGAACGCCAGCGCCTCCTTGAAGTCGAAGGCGATCACCGACTGCTTGGTGAACTTCAGCATGAAGTAACGCAGCGCGCCGATAGCAATCTGCGTACTGATGCGTACTCGCTCGTCCTCGCTAAGTTCGGCATGGCGCGCATCCACTTCTTTCTTAGCTGCGGTAATCAGGGCGTCCAGCAGATCGTCGGCCTTGACCCCGAAGCCTTTGCGGCCAGATACCTCAATGTAGGACTTGGCGCGATCTTCTTCCTTGACCTCGTAACCCAAGTCCAGCGCACAGCGCGGCGTCAGGGCCACCATCTCGTAGGAAAAGTGTGTGTAGTGCGCCGCTTGCTCGGTGTATCCCAACAAGCGGATGGCTTCCACTACCGTGTTCTGCGGATCGCTCTGCCGCGAATCGATGACGTTATAAATCGCAGCCACGTTGCCGAAGTGCGGGTGGTCCGGCTCACCCTGCTCGGCGGAGATCCAGACTTCATGCCGGTTGGGGTACTGATAGAAGCGCCGATAGCCAAAGTCGCGTCCCAGCAGGCCGAACTTCCACAGGTGATAGGCGATGTCCTTGCCGACATAACCAACCGTGCCGTTGGAACGCACGATGACCTTCGCATCCTCGTCGGGGCCAGTAGGCTGCTGGTTCTGCGTTCCAATGTCGGTGAGAACTTCGTCTAGGCTTTTTTCTTCAGGGTGCCCCGTCCAAGCTTCTTCTGCTTGGGCGGCGTCTTTCGCGCTGGAGGAATTCGAAGGCTTCGGTCGGGTCATCACCCAGCAGCCCTCGTTCTTTCCCTGGGTCTCGAAGTAGAGCACGCCCTTCTGCTTGAGCAGTTCGAACGCTGCATCCCAAAAGTGCAGGCGCAGAATCTCGCTCTCGCGGGGAAGGAAGTCGTACTCGATATCGAGCCGGTCCATCGTCTCCAGATGCCGCCGCAGCACGGCGACGGAAATCATCTCGGCGATCTCGGCCATCTCGTTGCCGCCATGTTCGATGGCGTGCAAAGCTTCCAGGCGGAACTTCAGGTGCTCTTTGTCCTGCTCGTACCACTGCGAAACACGGGCGTAAAGATCCCAGCAGTAATAGTCGACGCGCGGCGTTGAAGCGATTAGCTCGGCGATCTGCGGCTTCGACATTTTCTCCAGTTGCACGAAGCCCACCACCACGTCCGCCACCTGCACGCCGGTGTTGTCAATGTAGTTCTGAATGTCGACGGCGTGCCCGGCGGAACGCAGCAAGCGGACAAACGTATCGCCCAGGATGGCGTTACGCAGATGTCCGATATGCGCGGCCTTGTTGGGATTGATGCTGGTGTGCTCGACCAGAATTTTGCCGCTGACGTTGGCCGCTCCCTCGCCGGCATGGCTGGAGCCGCCTAACGTGGTTTGGTTCGCGAGCGCGCGGGCAGCCACGTCTCGCTTCAGGCGGGCATTGATATATCCGGCGCCGGCGACCTCCAGTTTCTCGAAACCATCAGGCAGAGGCAGTTCGGCGACAATCTCTTCGGCGATCTTGCGCGGGGCCTTGCGTAGTTTCTTGGCGAGCTCGAACGACAATGGCAGGGCGAACTCGCCCATCTCAACGTTGGGCGGCTGGTCGATGACGATGTTAGTCAGGTCGAGATGATATTTCTCACGCAGAAATGCGCGAACGTGGTTGGAAAGTTTTCGTTGTTGTTCAAGATACAAGGGGCCGCTCTTTCGTACGTTGCTGCGAGCTATACGGGCCCAGACCTGCGATGGATCCCGGGGCTAAAGCCCTTCCACATTTAAAACAGGCTTGACGCGGCGCTGAAGCGCCACTCTACCAAACCGTGTTCAGACCTTCCCCAGCTCTCAGCCTTAAGCACTCTTCTGTTTTTCTTGAACTCTGCGTTCTCCGGGGTGAAGAAGGCATCTCGGAGCCCTGCAGAGTCTACAAACAGAATAGCAAAGGCCGCACACGACGCGGGTTTGACGCTCTATCGCGGCTTACCTATCATGAGAATTCTCCCCGACGCGTGCTCGCGCGCCGAACTGGTTAATCCCATGCGCATTGCCTATCTCGATTGCTTCTCCGGCATCAGCGGCGACATGTTTCTAGGCGCGCTGCTCGACGCCGGAGTCCCGTTTGCGCTCTTCGAGCAGACAGTCGCCGAACTGAATGTGGGAGCCTCGCTTCAGCTTTCGCGGGTCGATCGCGGTGGTATTTCCGCCACCAAGCTCGATGTGATCGTGGACGGGGAAAAAGATTTGCCGCGCGAGGAGTACTGGGCAAAGAAGCACAGCAAGGATCACGACGAGGGGCATGAGCACGGCCATCCGGAACATTCACACGCTCACCACCACGGCTCATCTCGCAACCTCAGCGAGATTTTGAAGATCATCTCGGCGTCTTCGATCAGCGAGGACGCGAAGCGGACGGCCAGCGAAATCTTCCTGGCTTTGGGAGCCGCAGAGGCCAAGATTCACAACATCAGTATCGAAGGTATTCATTTTCACGAAGTGGGAGCAGCCGACGCCATTGTGGACATCGTGTGCGCAGTCGTCGGCGCGGAAGCCCTCGGCGTCGATGAATTTCGCTGTTCGCCCCTGAACGTCGGCGGAGGCACGGTCGCCTGCGCCCACGGCGTGCTGCCCGTGCCGGCGCCGGCGACTCTTGAGCTGCTGAAGGGCGTGCCCATCTTCTCCGGCGAAATCCAGAAGGAACTGGTTACCCCTACCGGGGCGGCAATCGTAAAAGTGTTAGTCTCAAGCTTCGGGCCGCGTCCCACCATGCTGGCCGAGAACATCGGTTACGGGGCGGGATCGCGTGACCTTCCGGGACACGCCAACGTTGTGCGCCTGAGCATCGGCGAGGTGGTTGAGGCTGCGCTGGTGTCGGCTGCGGCCTACGGAACATCAGAAGAGATCGCGATCCTGGAAGTCAATCTCGACGACCTGAACCCGCAACTCATCGGCTATATCGTGGACCTGGCGCTGGCCGAAGGCGCGCTCGACGTTTTCACCACGGCGATGCAGATGAAGAAGAACCGTCCCGGCACGTTGCTGACAATACTGGCGCGTCCCGAGCAGGAAGAGAAGATGCGGGTACTGTTGTTTCGCGAGAGCTCGACGTTGGGCGTGCGGTCGCGCCATGAAAAGCGTTACGCGCTGGCCCGGAGTCACGAAGCGGTGGTTACGCCATGGGGCGAAGTACGCATGAAGATCGCAAGTTTGAATGGCTCGACATCGCAGTATGCGCCGGAATATGAGGATTGCCGGCGCATTGCCGCCGAACATCATGTGCCGTTGAAGAGCGTGATGCAGGAAGCCATCCGTTTGTACCTGGACCGACAGCATGGATAAGCCAGCGAAGTTCTACATCACCACTCCCATTTATTACGTCAACGCGCGGCCGCACATCGGGCACACCTACACCACGGTGGTATGCGATGCCATCGCCCGGCGCCAGCGCATGATGGGCGTGGACACATTTTTCCTCACCGGCACGGACGAGCATGGTCAGAAGATCGAGCGCTCGGCCGCGGCCGCCGGCTGCTCGCCGAAAGAGTTTGCCGACAAAGTTTCCGGCGAGTTCCGCGGTCTGTGGGACCGCATGAACATCACGTACGACGACTTCATCCGCACTACCGAGCCCCGGCATGTGCGTGGTGTGCAAGCCATGTTCACGCGCTTGCAGGAGCGCGGCTACATCTACAAGGGCTCGTATAGCGGCCAGTATTGTGTGTTCGACGAGTTGTACGTTGACGTGATTGGTCCGGGTGCGCCGTGTCCGGAGTGCGGGCGTCCGACGGAAACGGTTCACGAAGAGAATTACTTCTTCAAGCTGTCGGCGATGGAAGAGCGGCTGTTGAAGTACTACGCCGAGCATCCCGACTTCATTCGACCCGAGACGCGGCGTAACGAAGTGATTGCTTTCGTACGTGGCGGCTTGCGCGATCTCTCGGTCAGCCGCACGTCGTTCAAGTGGGGCATCCCGGTGCCGGGGGATCCCAAACACGTCATTTACGTTTGGCTGGATGCGCTGGCGAACTACATGACGGCGCTTGGCTTCGGCTCCGACGATCCAGCGGATAAGCAAAAGCTGGAACGTTATTGGCCGGCTGACGTGCACATGATTGGCAAAGAGATTGTGCGCTTCCATTGCGTGTACTGGCCGGCGTTTCTGCTGGCCGCGGACCTGCCCTTGCCGAAGTCGATCGTGGCCCACGGCTGGCTGCTGTTCGAAGAGAGCAAGATGTCGAAGTCGCGCGGCAATATCGTGCGCAGCGAAACCATTCTCGACACACTGGGCCAGGACGCGTTGCGCTATTTCCTGTTGCGCGAGATCGTGTTCGGGCATGACGGCTCGTTCAGTTTCGACGCGCTGGTGCAGCGATTCAACGCCGATCTGGCCAACGATCTCGGAAATTTGTCGAGCCGCACGCTCAGCATGATCGCGCGCTATTTTGGCGGCGAGATACCGTATCCGTCCGCCAGCGAACGCACGCCTGCGGACAAAGCCATCGAAGATTTGGCGCAACGAACCATTGCCGAGTTCAACGCGCAGTTCGACCAGTTTCAGTTTTCACGCGCACTTGAGACGGCGTGGGGGTTGGTCTCGGCGGTCAATAAATACATCGTGGAGAACGAGCCTTGGGCCGTGGCCGAACGCGACGATCGAGATTCGCGCGCCCGGCTGGCGACGATCCTGCATACCTCGGTCGAAGCCTTGCGCATCGTGACCGCGCTGGCGCACCCCGTGGTGCCCGAGGCGACGGCGCGCATCTGGAGTCAACTCGGTTTAGGCAAAATACAGCAACTGGATTTGCGGCAGCTTGGCTGGGGACAAATCAATGCAGGCACGAAGCTGGGCAAAGTTGAGCCGGTGTTTCCGCGCGCTGACAAGAGCATGATTGAAAGGATGCAACAGATGGAACAGCAACGCTCCGCCGAGAGCGAGACCAAGACTGCCGAAACGAAGACGGAGCAGGTAACCGGCGCGGCGCCGGCCAGCGCATCCTCTCCCGCGCAAAAAGCTGAAGGCGGAACGGCATTGCCGGGCGCGCCGGCGCCAGCTGCAGGAAAGCCCTCCGCGTCGCCCGCGGGTGCCTCATCCTCGTCGCCTTCTGTTGGCGACAGGGTGGGTGGAAGCGACAACAAGATCACGATCGATGATTTTCTTAAGGTCGAGTTACGCGTCGGCGAGGTGAAGGTCGCAGAAAAGGTGAAGGGAGCCGACAAGCTGTTGCGCCTGGAAGTTGATATCGGCACCGAGGTCCGCCAAATTGTCGCCGGCATTGCCAAAGCTTACGAGCCCGAGAAACTGGTTGGCCGCAAGGTGGTCATCGTAGCGAATCTGGCGCCGCGCAAGCTTCGGGGACTGGAGTCGAACGGCATGATCGTCGCCGCGTCGCTGGGCGACGAAGGCCTTCCCGTGCTGGCTGGATTTCTGGAGGATGTGCCGGTCGGGGCGAAGCTGAAGTAGGGCAGTTTTCGGTGATCAGTGGACAGTTCTGAATCACACGATTGAAAATCGGTATTGTTCTGCTTGTCCTTCCGAGCTTCGCCACGGGACCGTGCCACGTGATCACCCCGACGTAGCGGCCACCGGCCTCTCGCATACTCTGAATAAGCAAGGCACAATTCACTATTTGAGCGATCGTCAGTGGAGGGTCTACGTCTGGCTGAACGTGGTTTCAGGCGTCGCGTTCTTGATCGCAGCGATCTTGAACTGATATTACGAGCCGTTCCAAGAGGGACGCCGAATGATCTGACCGAACTCGTTCTACGCCATGCACCGGCCTAGGGCGCGAGTACGGCTAGAAGTACAAACGTCCTGTCGTCAGATGGTTCGGCGACGGCGCCAATAGTCTCTTCCCACTAACTAGCCACTGTTCCTTGCCGCTCACAACCCTGCGCGTCGAAGCTCCATTCCTCAAGTTGAGCAACTTGTCGCGGTTGGTGAGAATTGGCCGGAAAAGCCGGTTCTAGTGCTATGCTCCTCGGCATCGGCCGCGTGAATTGCTGTTCGAGATTCATTTGGCCGTCCTCGACCCTGCCAGACAAGGCCCCGAAATTTCAAGTCCTGAATGGAGGAACGCGAAATGAACGGTGCATCGGTAAGTTTCCGCTTACGATATTTGAGCTTGCAGTTCACAGTCCGCCAGATCCAAGGTCCCATTGCCCTGATGGTTTTGCTGCTTACAAGCGTAATCGCCACACATGGTCAGACGTTCACTGTGCTGCATAGCTTCACCGGTGGGGGCGACGGAGCCGCCCCGGTTGCAGGCCTCACCGTCGATCGCGCCGGGAACTTGTACGGAACGACGTCTTACGGAGGCCATTCGGGTGTGGTCTTCAAGATGGCCGAGAGAAATTCGAACTGGATCCTCTCTCCTCTATACACTTTTAAAGCAGGGACCGACGGCTGCGAGCCAAACCGCGCCGACCTGGCGATAGCCCCGGATGACAGTCTGTACGGATCCACTCCGTTGTGTGGAAATAGCCTCTGTGGTGGAACAGGTTGCGGCATCGTGTTTCGCCTGCGCCCTGCGCCCGCCCTGCCAGTAACGCCAATAGCACCATGGAGGGAGACGATCCTGTACCACTTCCGCGGATATGTAGAGCCAGTGCTCTCCGGCAAGCTTGCCTTTGACTCCGCAGGCAACATCTTCGGCAGTACGCGGCAGGGAGGGATCCCCGACAGAGGTTACATCTATGAGTTGTCGCCCTCGGGTGGCGGCTACGTTGAAACCGAAATCTACACTTTCCAAGCCATGGCTCAGCCCAGCGGAGTCATTTTCGACAACGCTGGCAATCTTTACGGCACCGCGGAAGGAGGCGGCCTCGGCGATTACGGAAACGTCTTTAAACTCTCGTTTTCTGGCTCGCAGTGGGTGGCCACCGTCCTCTACACCTTTCAGGACGGTGAAGATGGGGCATACCCTATTGGCGACCTGATCGCCGACGCGCAAGGCAATCTGTACGGCACCACAAGTGAGGGCGGCACCGGAGGTGGCGGTACGGTCTTCGAGATGTCTCCGGATGGCGAGGGCGGATGGATTCATACTACGCTGGCCGACCTTGATGGTTATGGTTATGAGATAAACGGTCCGCAAGACGCCCTTACGATGGACTCGGCCGGCAATCTCTACGGTACCGCGTGTCTCAACGGTGCCTTCCATCAGGGCAACGTCTTCAAGCTCACCAAGAATGGCGGGATTTGGACCTACACCACCCTGCACGACTTCACCGGCGGCAGCGACGGAGGCCTCCCCTTCAGCAACGCGGTCGTCGATGCCCAGGGGAATCTGTACGGCACCGCGGCCGGGGCGGGGACAATTCCGCGGGCGTGGTGTGGAAGATTAGTCAGTAAATCAAGGATTAGTAAATAGTCGGAAATCAGAAGTCGGATGTCTCTACGCCATCCTCTGGCGTAGGGCGGGACATCGTTAGCAGTGCGAGAGTGCCTGTCTGTAAGCAGAGAAGCAGGGTGTTTAGCTGGGCGAAAAAAGTTTCTTCACCTCCAACTATTCACCGCCACTGCCTTACTGCCTGAACATATTTCTTGCGATGAAGAACACGTTGGCCGGGCGCTCTGCCAGGCGGCGCATGAAGTATGGATACCACTCCGATCCGAACGGGATGTAGACGCGCAGACCGTAACCTTCGCGAACCAGCTGGTGCTGTAGATCGCGGCGCACCCCATGCAGCATCTGGAACTCGTAGGCCGACGTCGGGATGTTCTCCGCGCGGGCAAATTCCTTCAGCTCGGCGATGATCTTCTCGTCGTGGGTGGCAATGCCGTGGTAGACACCGCTCTTCATCAGAGTGCGCGCCAGCTTCAGGTAGTTGGCATCAACATCGGCCTTCTTGGGGAAAGCGATGTCCGCCGGCTCCTTGTAAGCGCCTTTGCATAGGCGGATGCGGATGCGCTCCGACAGCAGGTCGTTGACGTCCTTCTCGCTGCGGTAAAGATATGACTGGATAACCGTACCCACTTTGCCGGCGTGGCCCGGTTCGCGATGCAGCCCGCGCACAAAATCGATGGTGCGTTGCGTGTAGGGGGACCCTTCCATATCGACGCGAACGAAATTGTTAATCCGCACGGCTTGATCGACCAACTCGGTGACCAGCCGAAACGCCAGGTCCTCGCTAACATCGAAGCCCATGTGCGTGAGCTTGAGGCTGATATTGGCGTTGAGCTTGCGCTGATGAATCTCGTCCAGCATGCGGTGATAGAGCTCGGCGCTGTGCTTGGCCTCGTCGGCATTGGTAACGTTCTCGCCCAGGTTGTCGATGCTGACGCCGGCGCCCCATTCGTTTACGGTTTCGGTGGCGCGGATGACGTCATGCAGGTGTGTGCCCGCAACGAAGCGCTGCGAAAAACGCAGGCCCAGGGGAGATTTCTCCGCGAAGCTGCGCAAGCCTTTGCTTTCGGAAAGAGCGATGAAGGCCGACCTTAGCATGAGGCCTCCTTAGGATGGCGTTCGCGGACTGCTTGTTCCGGATAAGCCGCGGCGTGGAGAGACTTGCAGATCGGGTAGAGCTGGCCTTGAGGCCAGGGTTGAGAAACACTACTTATTTTAAGAGCCGGCTTCAGCCGACGGAACAAGTGCGCGGAGCCCACGCCCCGCAAAACGGAATGGCTCATAGTTGGCTCGGGCCGACTCTGTGGCCGGCTTGGCTTACATACTTGTTTATCACAAGTGGCGGGGCGCAGGGCTAGGAAGCGCGTCACACTCAAAAGTGCGGAACAGCTAGCCGTCATCTACGGCCACCCACGCCGCGGTCATACAGCCGGTACAACGTGACAGCACTACGCGCCATCCATTCCTGAGTGCCAGGCCGTGCCCATCGCAAGCTCTGTCCGGCGGCCCTCAAGGCACGCCGAAAATTTCTTCGGATGTTCCCCGGCGGTTTTCGTGACGAGACCTATCTTGCGTGGGAACGCGAATACAAGTACGCCGCGCACCAACGCTGGAATAAATTGCTGAACCGCTCAGAATATCTTTCGCTTTTGCGCGGCCGGCAATACGAAGAGATCGCGTTGCGGGCGGTACGAATCGAGTCTCGCACCAACCTGCTGTTCTCCTTTGAGAAGATGGCGCTTCGCGATGCCGTCAAGGAATCGCTCGGAGCTCGTTTGTTCGCCGAAGGTCTCTATGACTTTGTGTACCGCCCCGGAAAGCCGGAACGGAAGTTTGAAGAGTGGTGCGAAGTCATCGCCGCGCTGCCGAGAAAGCAGACTCGGGTCCTGACCTGGCCATTGGCTACGGTGTTCGGATTTATAGCGAGACCAGACGTTCATATCTTCTTCAAGCCCAAAGTCACCCGGCTTGCCGCCCGAGAGTATGGCTTCGATTTGCCTTACACTTCACGACCCTCCTGGGAGGTGTACGAAAAGCTGCTCGAATTTGCAAACCAGGTTTGCAGCGACGTGAGCGACTTGAGGCCCCGCGACCTGATCGACATCCAGTCATTCCTGTGGGTGCTTGGTTCCGAAGAGTACGCGGAGTAAGCGGGACGATTCGTCGGCGACCCGGCACGAGCAGTTTCTTGGCTCCCGCACACATCCGGGCTTCCCAAAATAGGGCACTGTTGTTGATAGTAAATTAACTTGACAGTAAACTAAACGGCTGCTATTTTGCCGAAATGCCTGAAGACAAACCTTGGTACGAAGACATTCCCTTGCCGGCTCTACTTCGGCACGCTCGCACAACTTATGGCGTCGCCATGCGCGCAGCACTAACCGAGGCGGGATACGACGACATTCCCGGCAACGGGCTCTACGTGCTGGGAGGCTTGGCGTTGGAATTACCCGAAATACCCCTTGGCCAGTTGGTGAAGGAACTCCGCATCTCCAAGCAGGCTGCCGGCCAACTCGTGGACACCCTGGTGATGCGCGGTTACCTGGAGCGTTCGGTGGACAAGGATGACCGCCGCAAGCTAACCGTAGCGCTGACGGAGCGGGGACGGGCAGCGGCGGCAACCCAGAAAGCGGCACGCGAGAAAATCGATGCGGAGCTATTGGCTAGCGTGGGAGCGGACGACGCTTTACGTACCCGCCGCACTCTGGCGGTGCTGATCGACATCGGCCGGCAGCACGCGGGCGAAGTCGACGAGGAATAGCGGGCCGAAGTTTTGGCTGACAGCTGACGGCTGATAGCTGACCGCCGGCAACCGACAACTGACAACTGCCAACCGACAACCGCTTTACTCCCACTCGATCGTTCCCGGCGGTTTTGACGTGATGTCGTACAACACGCGATTGATGCCTTTGACCTCGTTCACGATGCGGCTGGAGATGGTCTTCAGCACTTCGTGGGGCAGTGGCACCCAGTCAGCGGTCATGCCGTCTTCCGAATGCACGGCGCGGACGGCGCAAGTGTAAGCGTAGGTGCGCATGTCGCCCATCACGCCCACCGACATCACCGGCAGCAGGACGGCGAACGATTGCCAGACTTTGTTGTAGAGCCCGGCGCGCTTGATCTCGGTCACCACGATGTCGTCGGCGTCTTGCAGCAGCGCAACGCGCTCGGCCGTGATCTCTCCGACAATGCGAACGGCGAGTCCCGGACCGGGGAAGGGCTGGCGCTGGAGAATGTCTTCCGGCATGCCGAGATCGCGCCCGATCTGGCGGACTTCGTCTTTGAATAGCTCTTTCAGCGGCTCGATCAGTTTAAGCTTCATCTTCTCGGGCAGGCCGCCGACGTTGTGATGGCTCTTGATGATCTGCGACGGGCCGCGCACCGATCGCGACTCGATCACGTCGGGATAAAGCGTCCCCTGCACCAGCCACTCGACCTTGCCTTCAATCTGCTCGATGCGGTGGGCCTCTTCCTCGAAGACCGCGATGAACTCGTTGCCGATGATCTTGCGCTTCTTCTCGGGATCGGTCACGCCGGCCAATTTGGTGAGGAAACGCTCGCTGGCATCAACCGCGTCGATCTTGAGGCCCAGCTTCTCGCGCAGATTTTTCTGCACGCTTTGGAACTCGTTCTTACGCAGCACGCCGTTGTTTACGAAGATGCAGGTCAGCTGATCGCCCACGGCGCGATGCACCAGTTCGGCGGCGACCGAGGAGTCGACGCCGCCCGAAAGACCGCAGATGACGCGACCTTTGCCGACTGTCTGGCGCACGCTGGCGACGGTCTCGTCGATAAAGCTCTGCGGCGACCAGTTCGGCTTGAGGCCGCAAATCTCGAAGACGAAGTTGCGCAGGATCTCGGTGCCTTGCGGGGTGTGGCGGACTTCGGGATGGAACTGCACTGCATACCATTTCTTCGCGGGGTACTGAATGGCGGCCACAGCATTCGAGGTCTTGGCGACCAACTCGAAGCCGGGAGGCAGTTCCAGGGCTTCATCGCCGTGCGACATCCAGACCGCTACCGGCCCTTGCAGGCTCTTAAACAGCTGAGAGTCGTTGCTCAGCAACTCAACCTCGGCGTGGCCGTACTCGCGCTTGTCGGCCGCGCGCACCTTACCGCCCAGTTTGTAGACCATGAACTGCAGGCCGTAGCAGATCCCCAGGACGGGCAGGCCAAGATGCAGCACCTGCTCGTCGGCGGGAGGAGCGTCGGGATCATAGACCGACGACGGACCACCCGACAAAATGATGCCTGCGGGACGATAGCTCTTGATCTCTTCAAGCTGGGCGGTACAAGGGAGGACGACGGAGAAGACGTTCTGTTCACGGATGCGGCGGGCGATGAGCTGCGAATACTGCGCGCCGAAGTCGAGGACGACGATCGATTGCGTTTCCACCATTTACTTTGCCAGAGGACCCGAGCAGTGTAAAGCGGCAGCCGAGGTTCTGGCTACCCGGTCGTACAAGAGGCACTATCAGGCATGTGTTCTGTTTCAGTCATTTGTTTTGGGGTAGTGCGGGTCGGCAAGGGGCTCCCGTTCTCCTGTATGCTTAAAAGACTTCATGTTCACTGCGTTACCGTGCCAGCCAGCTAAGCGCCGTCCGGGTTCGATCATCGCCGCGCTCGTCACATTCGTGTTTCTCACTGCGGCCGCCTTTACCCAATTGGCGGTGGCCCAAGCCCAATCGTCGCCAGCGCAGCCAAGCTCTTCTGCACAAAGTTCGAGCCAGCCGCAGACGCCTGCCTCGACGGCACCATCCGGATCGTCCGACCAGCCGCAATCGCCACCGAAGAGCTCCGAATCGCAGCAAGTTCCAGGAGCCGGCGCTGACGTCCAGAATCCTCCAACCGGAGCAGCACAAGCTCAGAACAATCAGCCTGAACCGCAAACCCGCATCACCAAAGCGCAGGCGAAAGAACTGTTTCGCTCAGTCGACCAGATTCTGAGTTTTGCCAGCCAGGACACGGGCCTGCCCATCGAGCACAAGGTCAAGCGCAACCTGATCACGCGCGAGTCGGTGGAGAAGTACGTCAACAAGCGCATGAAGGACGACAAGGACGAGAAGCGGCTGGAGCAGTCGCGGCTGGTCTTGCAGAAATTCGGGCTGTTGCCTCCCGGCTATGATTTGCATGGCGAGTTTCTGCGCCTGATGGCTGAACAGGTTGCGGCTTATTACGATCCCAAAACGCAAAGCGTCAACCTGCTCGACTGGGTACAGCCGGATACGCAGAAGCCGATTCTAGCGCACGAGCTGACGCATGCCCTACAGGACCAGAAAATCGGTATTGAGAAATGGGAATTGGCTGGGGCGAAAGATGATGCCGCGCTGCCCGATCAGCAGGAATATTCGGTGGAAGAGGAGCAGGCGGCTCGCCAAGCCGTCACCGAAGGCCAGGCGATGGTCGTAATGTTCGACTACATGCTGGCGCCGATGAACAAGAACATACTGACCGCCCCTGAGATTGTGGCTGCCATGCGCGGTGGCATGGCCGACAACAAGGATTCGCCGGTGTTCGCCGAAGCTCCAATCTTCCTGAAGGAATCGCTGATGATGCCGTATACCTTCGGCCTCGATTTCGAGCGCACAGTGCTGGCCAACAAAGGCAAAGAGGTCGCGTATGGCGGGGTGCTGGAACATCCGCCGATCGACACCCGCCAGATCATGCAACCGGAGACGTACCTGCTTCACCAGGAAGTTGCGGCGCTTAAGGTTCCTGACTTCGACAATCTGGTCGCGCCGGGCTATGAGCGCTTCGACTTCGGCGGCATGGGTGAGTTCGACATCTACCTGCTGGCCAAGCAGTATGGGGCGAACGATACGCCCAACTACTATCGGCACTGGCGCGGCGGGTATTACTTCGCCGCCCACGCCAAGACCGCTCCCAAAGACCAGATTGCGATGCTGTTCTTTACGCGATGGGATTCGCCTGAGGCCGCGCGCGATTTCGCCAAGCTGTATCTGGAGTATCTGCCCAAACGTTACAGCGGGAAGGTCGCTTGGACTTCGAACTGCTTCGATACGTCGAAGGGAGCACAGACGAAAGATTGCAGTCTGATCGCGGGTTCGGCGGCCGAGGGCCCGATCCATATCGAGTGGCATGACAACGATCTGCTGATCATGGAAGGGTACGACGACGCCGTCATCCAGAAAGCACGTGAGCTGTACTTCTACGGCATGTCGCTCCCAGTGCAACCGGCAAAGGACAAAAAATAAGCATGAGCTGTTGGACTCGCTTCTCAGTTTTGATGTTGATCGCTTGCGCCTTGGCAACGCCTATGTTCGCGCAGCAGTTCGAAAAAAGTATGTGGGGCAAGAACAGCCCCGGGACCGAGTTGGTCGCACAGGAAGGTCCACGTGAGCACGACGCGTCGGGCACAATCCTGATTTATAACCTGATTGGTAAAGGTTTTCCTGCCGACAAGACCTACGACTTGTGGTTCTGGATTCCGGGCAAGGAACCAACCAAAGCCATTGAAGGAGTGAGCTTCGACAAGCGCGGGGTGCTGGTTTGTTCCGGTAAGCCTGGCTCTTGCACTGGGCAAGGAGTCGACGAGCCGATCAACCTTAAGACGACAGCGGTTCTGGGCGAGCCCAAGCGCTTCGGTGTGCTCTCGCGTGACGGGCGCGTTGGCGGCTTTGCGGAAGCCGTGCCCTTTCCCATCGAAGCCACAGACAAGAAGTGCAAGCTGTCCGTGGTGCGTCAGACGCCGTTGGCGGACGTGGTGCTGGTGCGGGCCAGCGGATTTACGCCTTACGAAATGTTGACGGTCACCGGTGAATTGGGTGGCGACGATTCCATGCACAGTCCGACCGCCGGTCCGGACGGGAGCTGGCAAGCGGTTGTGGGAACTAAGCCGCAGGGACAGACCGCGGGCGTCGCGAAGATCCAGGTCGCCGACAAAACGTGCGCGGTCACGGTAAGTTTCAACTGGGGCGAGGGGACGGCGAACCAGCAGTAAGGCGGCATTCAGCTCTCAGCTCTCAGCTTTCAGTCCAATCCATCCCGGTTGTGATGAATGCAGTCGCGGGTAAGCGCCCACCCCTATCTCATGCTGTCATCCCGAGCGCAGGATCGCCGCTTTTGCGATCCGAAGTCGAGGGACCTCTACCCCCGCTGAAATCTTCACCTCTACGCATCAACCTTCTTCATTGGGAGCGGCATCCCTCACGTCACAAACCCCGGTGACAAAAGTATTACAAACGCTTCTCTCATAAGTTGTTAGTCTGAATTTAGTTCTTCACGCGCATGTCGCGGAGGATGGCACATCAACTTAGGGGATACATGGCTCAGACAGCGACAGCAGCAACTCCCGCGCCCGTTAAGGATACTGGCGTCAATTGGATTACCACGGTCTTTATGGTCATCTTTCATCTCGGCGCTATTGCGGCGCTGTTCATGTTCAGCTGGAAGGCTCTTTTCGTTGGACTCGTGGTCTATTGGATCGCGGGCAGTCTCGGCATTGGCATGGGCTACCATCGCTTGCTGACGCATCGCGGCTATAAGTGCCCGAAGTGGCTGGAGTATGTCCTGACGGTTTGTGCCACCCTGGCGCTTGAGGGCGGGCCTATCTTCTGGGTAGCCACGCATCGCGTGCATCATCAACTCACCGACAAGCCGGGCGATCCGCACTCCCCGCGCGACGGCGGTTTCTGGGCGCACATGGGCTGGATCCTGACTGGCAAGACCTTCCACAACAAGAGCACCGAATTGCTGGCCTACGTTCCCGACCTCCGCAAAGATAAGTTTCATCTCTGGATCAGCGAATATCACTGGGTCCCCATCACCACGCTGGGCGTGATCCTGCTGCTGCTGGGCGGATGGCCGTTCGTATTCTGGGGAGTTTTCCTGCGCACCGTCGTGCTGCTGCACTCGACCTGGTTTGTGAACTCGGCTACGCACATGTGGGGCTCCAAACGCTTTGCCACGGATGACGATTCGCGTAATCTCTGGTGGGTCGCCTACCTCAGCTTCGGGGAAGGCTGGCACAACAATCACCACGCGCATCCGCAATCAGCCCGGCACGGCCTGGCCTGGTACGAGCTGGATGTGAACTGGTACGGTATCAAGACACTACAGGCGCTGGGACTGATCTGGGATGTGAAGCTACCCAAGCTGGGTTCGGGTCGCATCAAGGAAATCGGCAAGCCGGAGATCAAGCCGGTCGAGGCCGAGGCTCCTGCCGTGGCCGTGGCGTACAGCGGCGACTAAGTCGACAAGTTAAATTCGTATTGCAAAGGGACGGCGTTAACAGCGCCGTCTTTTTTGGCATTCAAGAAAGTGACCGTCGGCTTCCTTGTGTCCCCAAATAACCAATATTGCTATTTCCTGTTATCAGATCTATGATGCCAAGATGAATGTTTCTCTAACTCCGCAGCTGGAAAAACTTATCGAGCAGAAGGTCCGCGAGGGAAATTATCAGACGGCCAGCGAAGTGGTGCGCGAGGCGCTGCGTTTGTTAGCCGAGCGTGACATCCGTCGAGGGTTGGAATTTCAGCGTCTTCGTAACGACATTCAAGCAGGCTTGAACGATGTTCGCGATGGGAAAGTGGCGGACCTGGACATGAAACGGATCAAAGGAGAGGCTCGAAAAGAAGTCAGCAGCCGAAAGCTGAGACGCGTTGGCTAGGGTCAGGATCTCAGCAGCGGCCAGACGGGACCTGAAGGACATCTGGAAATACATCTCTGATGACAATGCGGCTGCCGCTGACGAACTGCTAGATCATATTGGATCGGTGCTCGATTTGTTGGGCCGTTCACCGCTCCTGGGGCGTTCAAGGGATGATTTGGCCGCCGGCCTCCGCAGCTTCGCTGTCGGTAACTATGTGATTTTCTATCTTCCGCGACGGGGCGGGATTACGGCGGTTCGCATTCTTAGCGGTATCGCGACCTCAGTGCGCTCTTCGAGTAACATCTTTCAGCCACACGTCCCATAGACTGTCGTATTCAGAGTGATCGCTACTAGAATGTTGCTTGAGGTGAGTGGATGATTTCGTTCCGACGGCTTTTGCCGACCAAGGTGCTTCGCAGGAGCCGTATCTTCGCCGGCCTGCTGGTTCTCATGACGGTGTTGACGCCGATGATCATCCACGCCCAGCAGCAGGAGCAGCAGTGGAATGCGCAGGAGAAGCCGATCTTCGAGCAGATCAAGACTCTGCGCAGCCTTCCCGATGACGTTCGAGCCAAGACCACGAAGGACATTGCGCTGGAGATCCGCGCTCTACCTGCCAGCACCGGTAAGCTCAAACTCGCGGTTTATCTGGCGAGCCGAGCCACCGAAGGCGATTTCGGCCACGATACCCTACAGGAAGTAACCACCACGCTGGCTGATGCGGTGCAGCAGGCTCCCCATGAGGACAAGCCGACTGCATCGAACACGGCTTACAGCGAACTGGCGGAACTGGCGCGCTACGAACACATGCAGGTTTCGCTGGACTCGCCGCAGTACAAGGCCGCGATAGCCAAGCTCGAGGCTGATGATCAGAAGCGCCAGAGCGCCGACTTTACCCTGACTGATTTGCAGGGCAAGACGTGGACGCTCAAAGATATGAAGGGCAAGGTCGTGCTGGTGAATTTCTGGGCGACGTGGTGCCCGCCCTGCCGCAAAGAGATGCCGGACCTGGAGTCGCTCTACAATCGCTTTAAGGATCAGGGCTTCGTCATTCTGGCGATTTCCGAAGACGAAGAAACTCCCAAGGTTGCCCCCTTCATCGCCGAGCACAAGATTACCTATCCCATCCTGCTTGATCCCGGCAGCAAGGTGAACAACCTGTTCCAGGTCGAAGGCATTCCCAAGAGCTTTGTCTATGACCGCGACGGCAAGCTGGTGGCGCAGTCGATCGATATGCGAACCCAGCGGCAATTTCTGGAGATGCTCGCGCAGGCTGGATTGCAGTGAAACGGTTATCGGTTGTCCGTTGTCGGTTGGGATGCTTTTGGTGCGGGTCTGGGTTAGACGAGTCTTTAATGTCGACTATTGAAGAAGCGAGCCTAGGATTTTGCTGACGGCTGATAGCCGCCGGCTGACAGCCCCTTCCTGCTATCCTGACCGCGACGTCCCATGCGCATTACCAGCCGCAAAACTGCGATCGCGTTCTTCATCACGCTGGGCGTGTGCATCGCTACCGCGGCCGGTGTTCTCAGCACTAGTTGGATTATCCTCAACTGGCGCGAGATCGTACCACTTATTCTGGGCGTCATCTTTTTTGGCTTCATCATCGCTGGCGTCATTCTGAACACGATTTTCCTGGTACGTGAGATACGGCGTAACGAGCAGCAGGACAGCTTCCTGAATGCCATTACCCATGAACTGAAAACGCCTATTACGTCCATTCGCCTCTATCTCGAGACCCTGCAAAAGCGCAACGTTGACGACGAGCAGCGGCGCGAGTTTTACCAGGTGATGCTGGAGGACACGCAGCGCCTGATGGGCACGGTGGAAGGTGTGTTGCGCGCGGCACGCGTGGTTCAGAAGAACGCGGTTCTTTCGCGCAGCGAGATCGTCATCCGCCCGCTGGTGCAGGAGTCTATTGAATGGGCGCGCTCACGCCATCATTTACCGCCTGAAGTGCTCGATTGGGCGCCGGACGGCCAGCCCGCCGATCATCTCACCATCATGGGAGATCGCGACGAGCTCTCGACCGCGCTATCCAACGTGCTGGACAATGCGGTGAAGTATGCTCCGAAAGATCCGCGTATTCGGGTTGCCGTGGTGACACCCGACCTGGAGCGAGTAGAAATTCGCGTGCAGGACAACGGAGTCGGCATTCCCCGTGGCGAATTGAAGCGAGTGTTCAAGCGCTTCTACCGGGTGTTAACGCCGGGAGCTTCGCAGGTGAAGGGAAGCGGCCTGGGTTTATTTATCGTTCACGCCATCGCTCGCCGCCATGGCGGCAATGCTTATGCTGCAAGTGAAGGTTCGGGGCGTGGAACTACCATTACGATCGAATTGCCGAGGAACTCGTCGTGAGCGGAATTCTACTGGTCGAAGACGAAGAACATTTAGCGCGTGGCTTGAAGTTTAACCTGGAAGCGGAAGGCTATCCCACGCAGGTTGTCGGCGACGGCGAAGCGGCTCTGGACCTGCTGCTGAAACAGCGTAGCGAGTTCGACCTGCTGGTGCTCGACATCATGTTGCCGGGCAAGGACGGCTTCGCGGTGGCCACCGAACTGCGCAAGGCGAGCAATTATATTCCTTGTCTGATGCTGACGGCGCGCGGCCGCCCTGAAGACGTGCTGAAGGGCTTTGCTTCCGGTGCCGACGACTACCTGCCCAAACCGTTTGACCTGGCGATCCTGCTGGCGCGAATTCGCAGCCTGTTGCGGCGGCGCGACTGGGGCCGCACTCTGCTGACCGATCCGCCGGCGGAGGCACGGGTAGCCGAATCGAAAGATGCCGATGGGTTGCGCGAATTCGATGTGTACGTTTTTGCCGACAAGCAGGTGGATTTCGGCACCCTCGAACTACGCGCTAACGGCAAAATCTTTCGCCTGACGCTAATGGAGGCGGAACTGCTGCGGCACCTGATTCGCAACAGCGGCAAGATTGTGCCGCGCAAGTCGATACTGGAGGAAGTTTGGGGATTGCACGAGGACACCGACACGCGCGCGATCGACAATTTCGTGGTGCGCCTGCGTAAGTACATCGAGAAAGATCCGTCACACCCGGAGCATCTGCTGACCGTGCGCGGCGTGGGATACAGGTTCATTCCCGAGCCTGCTCCTCCCGAGTAAAGAGAAATTGCAGCCTCAATATCCCCTGTCATCCTGAGCGGAGGCGGCCGGTTTTCGCCGCCGGAGTCGAAGAACGTCTATCCCCGCGATATGGCGGTGTTCCGTCGCGTCCGGCTAGCGCCCATATTCCTGCACGGTGATTTCGGGAAATCGTCGAATGGTTGGCGTTCCGTAGATCGATTGCAGTTTGTGTGTCGTCACATCGCCGAAATCGAAGGAAGCCGGCTGCGCGTTCGTGCCGGCGACTACCAGCCACACATGTCGAAATTGGTGCGGGTTTGAGTTCAACGATTGCAGCAGCGTGCGGACGTCGTCGCCGCCGGAGTAATATCCAGGCGCGAAAACATGCAGTGCGGGAGCATGCCCGGGATAGCGGTCGCGATAGTAATCCAGCATGATGCGAGTGTAGAACGGGAAAAAGACGACGGCGTCGCCGGGTGATGCCGAAGAGAGAATTGCGTTGCTGGCGGCGCGCCAGTCCTCGCGCGGCTTGCTGTAACCTTCCACGATGGTCGGGAGCGATAGCGCGCAAAGTAAGACGACAAGTATTGCCGCGTGCCCCCTGTGCAGCAAGCTCGCCCCCAGAGCAGCCAGCAAGATCGTCGCCGGCAGCGAAAAAATCATGTAGCGCTGAAGAAACATGGGATGCAACAGCGATACCAAGGCCGTAGTGACGACCGGCACGACGGCCCAAAGCACGATCAACATTGCTCGCCAGAAGTCGTCGTGCTTCGGGCTCCGGCGGCTGCGTGCGACAGTGATTAAGCCCGCGGCCCACAACACCACGGACACAACGATCTTCGCCCCGCTTCCTCCGAAGAACATTGCCAGATGCCACAGTTCTTTCGGCGTGGGACGTGGCATCCACAGAAAGTGCAGGTTCTCGGGCGAGGCGCGAAGGATGTAAGTGATTCCCGGTAGCGCGCACAGAAAGATCACGGCTCCGCCCAGCATCACCGGGCGCCAGGGCGCATTTTTTCGGAACACCAGCGAGCACACCTGCGCCACCAGAACCAGGGCTGCAAAGTCGTGGGTGTAAAACACCGCAACTCCGAGCAGAGTCCACAGCACCCAGTCGCGCCGGCGGCCACTCTGGACTGCTGCGACGAACACATATGTCGACAGCAGCACCAGAAGAATCGCCAGGGTGTAGCTGCGCGCTTCCTGCGAGTATTCGACGTGCGTAGGGCTGAACGTCAGCAGTGCTGCAGCGGCCAGAGCGGGACCGGCGGTCATGAATTTACGCCCGGTTACATAGATAAGAGGTATGGAGGCGATACCGAACAAGGCTGACGGTAGCCGCAACCAGGCTTCGCTAATGCCGAAGCGAACCCATCCGCGCATCAAGAGGAAATAGATGGTTTGGAGATTGGCTTCGCCGTGCCACCACACCCAGGCAAAGTGTTGCCACGACGCTCGCGCGAGCGCGACGGTCGCCCCCTCATCCAGCCACAAACTTTTGCTGCCGAGGTGCGACAGTCGCAGCCACGCTCCGGCGAGCGTGAGTAGCCAGAGGAAAACATGCGTGCGCGTCAGTCCAGCCGCAGGTATTTCCCGCCGGATTTGCGGGTCTTCGAATGACGTTTCGCGGCCTCCGCGCATAAGCAGTAATGTAACAGTTCATCGCAGGACCGGCGCTCGCACCGGCAAAGGGAATACCGCTCCTTGAGCTTCGCGATGTTACAAGTTATGATCAACTCGCGTTGACAAATTCTGAACTTCAGCACGATCACGGCACGTTCTTCGAAGGCATCCATCGCGTTCCGCGCTTTATCATCGCGATTGGCGGATGCTTGCTGCTGGCGTCGTTTTGTGTAGAGGGCGCGCAGGGTATCGGACGCGCTGTCGGGCTCTGCGGCATCGGCGTTATCATGTGCGGCTTGGCCGTGAACCTCGCCATCCATGCTCGTGCCGAGGACCCGCAGTCGCATCGCCACCTGATTGTGCAGATGCTGCTCGCCTCGGTGGTTGCGGTCGCCGCGTTCTGGCTAGCTGGATATCTGTACCACTACGGCGTGATGCCTAAGTTCCTTACCGAGCGCTACCACTGATGGGGTCCGCCCCGATTTCGCAAGCCCCTTCACCACAGTGCGAAACCTCAGGCACCCGCTGCTCCAGTTCCCGCTGGTGGCTCCTTCTTCCGCAGTGTCTTCCGCATGGTTCCGGCTTCCTGCCTGCGCAGCGCAGGAACGGTTGGCCTACTGGAGATCGAGCCAGCGCGTGAAAAGGCACGCCTCCGGCCCGTAGCGAGCCGCTATCCTCGATTCGGACGCCTGGCGCATTAACTCTTAATCGATAAAGCCTCGGCCTCGCGTTGCTCACTGCTCTTCCCGTCGGCCTCAGGCTTTGCGTCTTTCATCGAATCCTTAAAGCTGCGGATCCCATCGCCCAAGCCTTTGCCCAACTCGGGCAGTTTCTTCGGGCCAAACACCATCAGAGCGATAAACAGAATCACCAGCAAATGCATTGGCTGAAAAAGGCCTTCTAACATGTTCGCTCTCCTTCACAACAAAATCGGAAAAGCGGGAGAGGCAAACGTCTCTCCCGCGAATGAAACTACGACTGGCACTTGATGTTGCCGTTCATGCCCGAAGGGAAGAAACCACCGGAGCAGTTGCCGCCGTGATAGACGACATTCAGAACCTGGGCGGTGGTGCGCGCGATGGCCAAGCCATTGGCATCGACGTCGAAGGGATGCGAAGAAGTGGGAGGAACGTCCAGTCCGTCAACTGCGGGGCTGTTCACTCCCCAATAGATACAGGCGAAGCGCAGGGTTCCGGCGTGTTCGCCTTCGGTTCCCAGAATGCGGGCTGCCGCTTCCAAATAGGTTTTGTTCTGGATCAAGGGAGCAGCTCCGGCGTAGGCACTTACTCCCACGTCCTCAAACTGACGGCCAAGTTTCAGGAAGTCGGAAGGACTGGAGAAACCGTATCCCAGTGCGCTCAGATTGATGGCTGGCTTCTTGACGGCCGCCGATCCCAATGCACTGCGAAGATATTTCACGTGATTGACTTCGTCGGTGCGCAGGCCGCTGGCGGCGAAGGCGAAAGGCGAAGAAGCGATGCCGGGTACCTTGTTTCCGCCGGTAGTTGCTCCGGTGGTTTCGGACTCGGTCAGAATGCCCTCTCCCACCAGCGTCGTGCCCCACGTCGCCATCAGGTAGAACTCGGCTTCCAGGTACTCGAGGTTCAACGCGAAATTCAGGACATCCGTATCGGTGATTGTGAGATTGGTGGAGGAGTCGTATTCCTGCGCTTGTGCGGCGGCCTTGAAAACAGTAGTACCGAGCACCGAGGCTCCGGCAATTCCAGCAGCAGTCAGGCCGATGCCCTTGGCAAACGAACGGCGGCTCAGCGGACTCTCGATTAATTCCGTAAGCTTTTCCAGCTTGGTCATGGTCCCCTTCCTAAGGTAAGCAGGGTTTACCTGCGGCTCATTAGCAACAGATATGGGTTTCGGCAGCCGCCAAGGGATTCCGACTACCAGGAAATGCGCGCTTGAGGCAGTCGAGAGGGACTTGGCTCTTCGGCCTCGTGCCTTAAGAACGGAGCGATGAATGATTCAGATTTCGTGGAATCGAATAAATCGAGAGTTGCAGAAGTTGCGAGCTGGTTTGGCAGAGTCAGCCGTGCGGTTGACCGACAACGATGAAATTCGAGTTTTACACTTTAGTCGGAATTCGGCTTCCGGGAAAGCCGCCGACAAGACTACGCTCAGGCCAGACGAATTCAATTCGGGTGCGATGAATCTTCCACGCGCCCGCCACCTTCTTGTACTCGTCGTCGTAGATTCCCAGCAGGAGTAGCGGGTTCTTGTCGGGTTCGGCCGTTACGTTGTCGAACAAATAGCAACGCCCTTCCGCCGTTTCCGGACCGGTCAGCTCCACCCATTGATTGGTGATGATGTGCATGTAAGGGTATGGGCCATTGTGGAACAGATCATGACGAGCGTGCGCGGCCTCGTAATTCTTCAGCAACTCTTCCTTGCCAACCCAGGTACCGTATTTGCCGTACTCGCAGATGACGTCATCGGTAAACAGCGCCGCCATGTTCTCCAGATCATTACTGTCGAAGTAGTGCGAGTAGAGAACTCGAAGCTTCTTGATTTTTTCTATTTCCAGGAACGTTTCGATCTCCGTCATCGTGCACCTGTTTTGAAGAGTTGAATTGGCTACCGCGGAAAGCGCCGATACTTCGCGTCATCGACAGTTAGATTCTTGGCTACGTGCAGGCCCTCAATTGTTCCCGAGCCGAGTTGCTGGATGCCGACATCGAACACGCCGTGCACTACATAGGTTCGCTGGCTGATGCGCCACTCTCCTCCGCGCTTTTGCAGTTGGTCGAGATAGCGTCCCCAGTACTGGCGGGCGGCGGTGTCGCCATTTTCCAGCGTCAGCGCGATACCCAGGCTTTCGGCTTCAGCGACATCGCCCTTTACCTCGAGTTGATCGCATACCAGCATGTGGAACGGCCGGCCGGCAGCGCGCTCAATCTCCATGAACGCCTGTACCCATTCGGTGCCGGAGCCGCGGAAGAAGCCGTAGTCCACCACTGCGTCGGGCCACACGATGCTCGCCAGAGTCTCCGGATCACGCCAATCCAGCGCCCATCCGTAGCGTGCCAAGACCTTGCGGCATGCCAACTCGTCGCGAAGCCTGGCAAGCTCGTTCTGATCGTCGGTGGAAAGTTGATCCATCGCGCTTTTTCTTATCGTGGCCCTAAGAGTTCCAGAGGCACCGAATACAGCGACTCAGCTCGATCCTTGTGAATGATGAAAACGTTTTCCATGTGGCACGGACCGAGGCTTCCGCCGAAGTACAGGCAATCCACGCTCAACACCATGTTCTCTTCGACGAGAAAACCTTTGTCGCCGGGACGTCCGTACGCCGGGAACGGCTGCGGCATCTCGAACGGAATGTGTCCCACACTGTGGGCGAAAAGCACGAGGCGCTGCGGGGCCGACACGCCGGCTTTCCTTAGTTCATCGCTTGCCATCCGCGCGAGATCGCCAGTCCACGCTCCTGGACGAAGCTTGTCGATCACCATCAAATAAGCGTCGCGGATTTTGTCGTGTAGCGCCTGGTACTCCGGCGTGGGAGGTCCGATGGTGGCAGAGCGATTCAGATCGAACCAGAAGTCTTCATACTTGCCGAGGACCTCGATGATGACTACCTGCCCCTTCTCAAGGGCACGGTTGTGACGAGTGCGAAACAGTTCAGGAATAAATTCGCCGCGGAAAGCGCCACCGAACAGCAGCCCACCTTCATCCACAGGAATCGCGCCGAGACGAGTCATCGTTTCCACAACGCTTTGTTGCACGTCGCTCCAGATGACGCCAGGACGAAGCGCGTTCGCGCCGGCCATCAGGCTCTGGTCGGCGACTTTTCCCACCCGCAACATTGCCTCAAGTTCCGGCGGAGTCTTAATGATGCGGGCGGCCATCATGGCGTCCAGCGCGTCAACGGTTTCCAATCCCGGCAGCCTGCGCTTGAGGTGCTCCCCAATGCGCAGATCATCCACGCCGATTCGCGCTTTTTGTAGGCCGTGATCGGCAAGACCGGCGGCGATCGCGCTCACTATTTCGGGCTCGCAGGTGCCGCGGACTTTCTGTCCATAAATGCGAATAGCCTCTTTCCCGATTTCACTGGCGGGCTGCGAGGGATCTTCGGTGCGCATCACCTCGCAGAAGTTGGTGAGGTCGAAGACGCGAATCTCGCTGGCCCGTGTAGGAGCGATGGCTTCGAGAGCAACCAGCGCTTCGGGAATCACCAGGGTGTCCGGCTTGCTGGGATCGGCATAAACGATCGCTGCTGCTACCGGCTCGGTCAGTCCCCACTGCTCCAGCACCGAACGGTATCCGGTGGAGTAAACGACGTCTGCCGGCTCGGAACAAACGATGGCGTCCAGGTTACGTTTGACGGCTTGTTCGCGAATGCGTTGGGTTCGCTGCATGATCCTCTTTTGTGTATTACCAACCAACCGATTGTTTGGCAAGAGTAGCGCGAGGGATTCGAGATTGTCAATGCGCTTGAACAGAAGTTGAAGACAGCGTCGATCGACAATACAGGCGAGCGGCGGCGAGAGGATGCGCTTGGGGATGTGACGTCACCGCGGCGGAAGGACCTAGGTTCAGGGTTCAACGCTGGTTCGCTGAGAACCGGATTCCTCCGTTACAAAAAGATTGCTTCCAGTCACTTCATCGTTGACAGACGTGCAAACGACGCTGTAACATCCGCAGCCGAGTCACAACCAACCGGTTGTTTGGTACGCCTTGAATCGCCTGCTTGCCGGCCTTTCGGCAAGGGTTTGGAGACGCTACCGTGAACACTTCCCTTCGGTCTGCTTTGCTGCCAATCACAGCTTTTCTGCTCCTCGCGGTCGTTCTTTCGCCGCGCTCGGCTTTCGCGCAAGGAGCGTTGGCCACTTCCGGCAATCTTGACGGCACCGTGGTTGATCCCAGCGGCGCCGTCGTGAGCGGAGCCAAAGTCACCGTACAAAACACGGCGAACGGGCTGATCCGCACGCTCACGACCGACCAGAACGGCGCCTTCGCTGTCAACCAACTCCCAGCCGGCACGTACGACGTGACGGTCGAGAACCTCAATTTCAAGAAGTCCGTGGTGAAGGACGTGGCCGTTGATGTGGGCTCGACGAAAGATATGAAGATCCAGCTGGACGTCGGCGGCACGCAGGAAACGGTGGAAGTCGCCAGTGAAGCCGCGACCATCTCCACTACGCAGCCCGACATCGGCGACGTGATCTCGCCGGCGCAGGTTAGTGGGCTGCCGCTGAATCAACGCAGCTTCACCTCGCTGGTGACGCAGCAGCCGGGCATGGTGCAGATTACCTTTACCGCTCCGGCCAGCGTGTTGAGCGCGGCCACCAACACCGGCTCCATGATCAGCGCCAACGGCATGTTGGGCGCATCGGTCGCGTATTTGATGGATGGAGTGAACTTCAGCAACGGCAGCTTCTCCGCTCCGGGAACCGCTGCGGCCGGTGACACTCCGGGCGTTGAGGCTATCCAGGAGTTCAAGGTTCTGACGCACGATTACAGTGCTGCTTACGGCGGCGCGTCGGCCGCCATCGTCAGCTTCGCCACGCGCACCGGTACCAACAATCTCCACGGCAGCGTCTATGAGTATTTCCGTAACGACGTGCTCGACTCTCGCTCGTATTTCGACCAGGGCAGGCCACCGTTTCAGCGCAATCAATTCGGCGCCGCTTTGGGTGGCCCGATCAAAAAGGACAAGCTGTTCTTCTTTGTGAACTATGAAGGTTTGCGCCAGGCCCTGACCACGACCAGCGTCGCCTTCGTTCCCGACCTGAACGCGCGCAACGGAATCATCAACGGCCAGATGGTGCCCGGCTACAATCCGGCGGTCACGCCGTTGCTGAACCTGTATCCCACGCCAAACGGTCCGAATCTCGGCCAAGGCGTGGCGGAAGCGTTCTTTCCCAACCATCAGCCCACCAGCCAGGACTTCGGATTGGCCGACATCAGCTATCAGCCGACCATGAACGATAATATTTTTGTGCGCTACCAGATTGTGGATGCCAACTCCAACAGCGCTTACAATCTGCCGGACTTTGCCTTCCTGCGCGCCGATCGCAATCAGAATCTGCTGATTAAGTGGACACATACGTTCGGCCCGCGCGTGGTCAACTCCCTGGCATTCAGCTTCCTGCGCATGTACACGCAGGATTCGACCGCGCCTACCGTAACCTTGAGTCCTGATCAGTACACCGGCGACCCCAGCCGCCAGACTATTGGTGTGATCACGGTCGGCGGCGGCTCGGCCGGAACTGGAAACGGTGCGCTCACCCTGCTCGGCAACGACGATGCCAGTCCGTTCCGCCTGGCGAAAAACAATTTTCCGATCAACGATGACCTCGTCTGGACGCACGGCAAGCACACGCTGAAGTTTGGCGGACAGGTGAATCGCTTCCAGTGGAACTGGTTATCCGGCGTTATTCCTGGCGGAAGCTATACCTTCCTCAGCCTGCAAAGCCTTTTGCAAGCCTCGCCTACTGTCTTGCTGATCAAGCAGAACAATGCTGACGCAGACTTCCACGTCCGCACGACCGCGATTGGCATGTACGCGGAAGATACCTGGCAGGCGACGCGCCGTCTTACCCTGACCTATGGCCTGCGCTACGATTTCCAGGTGCCGATTCTGGCCGATACAAATGGCAAACTCGGTAACTGGCAGAGTCCGTACGCTACCTCCATCCACATCGGAAACCCGCCGTACAACAACTATTCCACGACGCAGTTTCAGCCTCGCCTGGGAATCGCCTGGGATGTTTTCGGTACTGGCCAGACCGTGGTGCGAACCGGCTATGGAATCTTCAACGACTTCATCGACTTCTCCGGCAACGCGCAGGGCATTCTGCAATGGAACGATCCCTACCCCGTGTTGAATACCTTCTTTGCACCGCAAGGTGTCTTCCCCACGTGCAAATCATGTACCGTCAGCAACGGCTTCCCGGGGCTGATTACAGGCATGCTGCTGCCGGTGAACTCTCCGACTACGCAGCAATGGGATCTCGAACTGCAACAGCAACTGCCGCACAACCTGATATTCACCATGAGCTATGAGGGTTCGCAGTCATGGCATCTGCCGCGCAAGCTGGAAGCGAACTACAATCTGCCTTGCTCGTATGAAGCCAACGGCTTGCCGATCCTGCTGAATGCCGCTGGGCAAAGCTGCGGCACTGCTGCTCCGGGCTTCGTGGAAGCAGGCGTGGGCTTCTCGCTGTATTCCCGCCGCTACGATGCGACCGCGAACTACAACGCCTTAACCACCATGGTTTCGCGCACCTTCAATGCTGGACTGAGTTTGCAGGCTACGTACACCTGGGCCCACGGCATCTCGGAATCTGACGCTTTCAACTCCAACAACTTCATCACCGGACAGCAGCAAGCTTCGTTGTATCCTGCGGATCCACGGCTGGACGCTTCCGAGTCGGCCTTCAGCCTGCGCAATCGCGCCACCTACAATGTGGTATACGACCTCCCCTTCGGCGCCGGGCGCAAATACATGAGCGGCGCGCATGGCTTCGTCAATGGTGTCCTTGGAGGCTGGAATGTCAGCAGCCTGGGAATCTTTCAGGATGGGTTCCCGTTCTCCCCGCTGGTAGGATTCGACATCAGCAATATCGGCGACAACATCGACTTCCCGGATCGTCCCAACCTGGTTAACCCCATCACGACCAATGTAAAAAATCCTAACCAGTACTTTAGCCTGAACAGCTTTGGCTTACCGGTCGCCGGCTATCTGGGAAGTTCGCCGCGCACCCCGCTGCGTGGCCCTGGATATGAAGACGTGGATTTTGGAGTAGGCAAGACCTTCGCCTTGAGCGAGGCTTTCAAGCTGAAATTTCGCGCGGACTTCTTCAACCTGCTCAACCACACGAACTTTGGCTTGCCGGGCAATCAGTTGTATGAGCAAGCGCCCACTCCCCTCGGTGGCAACTATGCGGCTTGCGGACTGACGGCTGCCCAGGCGAAGTTGTACTCCTGCAACCCGCAGGCGGGCGTCATCAGCACGACCGTGGGCGTCCCTCGCGAAATACAATTTGCGTTGCGGTTGGAGTTTTAGTCACGACGCGAGGGACTGCTAGATTGTGGCGGACAGATTCTTCAGGCGAAGCGCACGGAGAACGAATCAGGGATTCGAGTTCGGCGTGTCGGGATGAGAGGCGGCGCGGCAGTCATCGACTGCAAAACCCTAAGCCGATCGCTATTCCCGGATCCTGACAAACAGGGGTCTGCTTGGGCTTGACAGAAACGCACCTACGGCATAGCATCGTTTCGGCCAAACGTTTGTTTGGTAGATGCGGGGCTGGTTAATAGCTCCTGTTCGCACATTGGCGCCTGCTCGGCGCGTCCCACGGGAGATTTGCCGCGTGAAGTTCGGCATGCTGGTCAACACCCAAGCCCCACCCGACGGGAGCACCATTCCACGCCTCTACCAGGAAATCCTGCGCGAAGCCGAACTGGCGGAAGAGGTTGGGTTTGACTCGGTCTTTGTACCCGAGCATCACATGATGCCGGATGGCTACCTGCCTGCTCCCCAAGTGCTGCTGGCCGCGATCGCGTCGCGCACCTCGCGCATAAGGTTGGGCAGTTCGATCCTGCAATTGCCTGAGTGGCACCCCATCAACGTCGCCGAGGCGTGGGCTGTCCTCGACAACCTGTCTGGCGGACGGTCGATTCTTGGAGTCGGTCTGGGACTGGTCGAGCCCGAGTTCAAACTGTTTGGCAAAGAAGTGAAAGACGCGGCGCAAATCTTCGACGAAGAGATCGAAGTCATTCGTCGCGCCTGGACAGAGAGATCCTTTTCCTACGAGGGCAAGTTCTTTCATTTCGACAATGTGAGCATCACTCCGCGGGTGTTGCAGAAGCCACATCCGCCAATCTGGATTGGCGCGATGTCGGAACCCGCGCTGAAGCGGGCCGCGCGCCTGGGAAGCGGATGGATCTCCGATCCGCTCCATCACATCGAGGTGATGAAGTCGTGGGCCGAGATTTACCGCAAACATGCCCATGAAAACGGGAATCCGGCGGAAGTGGTGATCATGCGCGCCTTCATGCTGGCCGACACGAAAGCCGAGATCAAAAACGTCTGGTGGCCACCACTGCGCACTTCACATTTGTTTTACAAGAACCTCGGCTTCTTTGAGTCGGGACGATTCAACACGCAATGGGAGCCGTGGGTGCGCACCGTGAGCGATGAGGAATGGACCTTCGACCGAGTGGCGCCCAACCGCATGGTGGCCGGCGACCCGGCGCAGGTGCTGGACGAGATCCAACGTTACCGCGATTATGTCGGCTGCCAATACATGGTGCTGTACTTCCGGCATCCGACCGGGCCGGATCACGACCATGTCATGAAAGCGATACGCATGTTTGGTGAAAAAGTGTTGCCAAGACTGAGTTGATGCGGAGACAACGCAGGTGAAAATCGGATATCTTCTCGACACTCACGCCGGGGCTTACGATCGCCCGCAGCCGACCCGCGAGGAAGTGAGCGCCTTTATCGATCAGCTTCATGCCGAAGCCGATCTGGTGGAGCAGTACGGTTTCGACTCGATTCAGGTGCCGGAGCGGCATGGCCGCGCTGAATGTTTTTTCCCGTCGCCGCTCATCCTGCTGACCGCGCTTGCCGAGAGAACCAAACGGATCCGGCTTGGCACCTACATCTGTATTCCGCCGCTGCACAATCCGATGGAGCTGGCCGAGCAGTTTGCCATGATCGATCAGCTGTCGCATGGCCGCTTAATAATGGGTGTCGCGTCTGGTTATCACCCGGGATACAGCGAGTTCTTCAATGTTCCGCACCAGAAGCGCGGCGCGATGTTTGAGGAAGCCTTCGACATCATTCTGCACGCGTGGTCGGAGAAGAAGTTTTCGTATGACGGCCAGTTCTACAAGTTTCACGATGTCGAGTTGACGCCAAAACCTTATCAACAGCCGCGTCCCGAGATCTGGGTAGGCGGAATGTTTCCTAAGACGATCGCGCGTGCCGGCAAACTCGGTGACGCGTGGTGCAGCGATCCTTTTCCGCTCGACAAAGATCATTGGCTGGAGCAGGTCCAGCTTTATCGGAAGGCGGCTAAGGACAACGGCAATCCTTCGCAAGTGGTGCTGATGCGTGATGCGTGGTGCGCTCCCACGCGTGAGGAAGCAGATGAGCTCTTCCTGCCTATCGCCATCGAAGAATTGCTGTTTTATTTTCGTTACGGAATTCTGACGCATCATCCAGACTTCAAGCAGGAGTCGGATTTCACCCCAGATCGCGTGCGCAAGCATTTCATCACCGGCAATCCAGATGACTGTATTAAGCAAATCGAAATGTACGGCAACGAGTACGACGTCGATTACCTGGTGATTCGCTTCCGTCTCCCCAAGGGGCCGGATGGTAAGTCGGTGCTGAAGTCACTGGAAGTCTTCGGCAAGGAAGTGATGCCGAAGTATCGCGCGGCGTAGATGGCTGCTGTCGCGCACGGGGTCGCGGTAACGACAGGAGGGTATCGAAGTGGGTAGTACAGGGAAGTCTCTGCCGCTGGTATTTGGCAAAGTTGGCGGAGATGAGAACGACTTCCCGAAGATTTACGAACGCAACATCAATGTGAAGGTCATTGATGAAGGCAACGACAAGTACAAAGTGCGCGCCTCGCTCTTCGATCTGGAGCATAGCTTTCACGGCGAGTTGGTAGTGGACGCCTCGACCGGGGTCATCGAAGACGCGACGGCGGTGATGTCGCGGCGTCCTTATCCGACGTATTGCCCGCGAGCTCTGGAGAATGTCGGCAAGCTGAAAGGCCAGGTCATTGGGCCGGGGATCAATCGCAAGATCATTAGCCTGGTGGGGCGCAGCCAGGGCTGTGTGCACTTGGTGGAACTGTTTCAGGCAGCGATAGGATTTTGCGCCACATTGCTAATCGGCCGCCACTCGGGGCTGGAGCAGGAATATGTCAGCAGCGAAGAGGAGCATCGGCAGAAGTGGATGCCGATCCTGAAGAACAGCTGCCAGGTGTTCGTGGAAGAGCCGGAGGACCGCGGGGATAAGAAGCGCTGATTTTTCTCGCGTCGTTGCAGGGCGGTACACGTGTATCGGGCGCTTTGAAGATTTGCGGCGTGCAGTGAGATTGCATCAGGGCGCCGAAATTTGCGTCAGGGTTTGAGCTTTGTATCAGGGCACGGCTTCAGCCGTGCCGGCACGAACAGTTTTTTACGATAGGGGCTTTAGCCCCAGATTCTTGCAGTCGCGATTGAGGGCGGAATGGCGGCGAAAAAAGAAGACAAACGAATGAGCCTGGAGCAGGCGGCGCAAATCGTTCGCGATGGCGACGTCGTCGGCCTGCAAGGCATGGGCACCCAGATGTCGCCCATGGCCATGATCCGCGAGTTGATTCGCGCGGAAAAGAAGAACCTCAAGATCGTGCAACTGGTTGGTGGAATCGGCATGGACTGGCTGATCGCCGCTGGTTGCGTGGAGAAAGTCAGCTACATCATCGTCAACCTGGACGAGTTCGGCATGGCCAACAGCTTTCGCCGCGAGGTCGAAGCCGGGCGCCTCCAAGTCGAGGAGTACACCGAGCACCAATTCCTCACGCGCCTGCAATCGGGAGCGAAAGGACTCAGCTTCGGCGTCACTCGCTCCGGATATGGATCGCAGCTGATCGAAACTCATCCCGACATCACCAAGGTCATCGATTGTCCCTTTACCGGCGAAAAGGTCATCGCCGTAAAAGCACTGCAGCCCGATGTGACCATCCTGCATGCGCATCGCGCCGACAAATACGGCAACATCCAGTTCTTTCCCAAGCCGATATGGACGGACGTCGATGTCTTCCCGCGTGCGGCCAACAAGGTCATCGTCACAGTGGAAGAGATTGTCGATACCGACGAGATTCGGCGCACGCCGCTGCATACCGGCATCCCCTATTTCAAAGTTGATGCAGTCGTTGAGATTCCTTACGGCGCGCACCCCTGTTCGCTGTTTCCGCAATACAGTTTTGATCGCAAGTTCTTTACCGACTACGCAGGCGAATCGCGCACCGAGGAAGGCACCAGGAAGTTCCTCGACAAATACGTTTACGCTCCAAAGTCGCACGGCGAATACTTGCAGGTGGCAGGCGGGGCCGACGCGCTGCTGCGCATCAGGAAATGGGACTAGACGATGGCCAACTACTCCAAGGACTACACGATCGACGAACTGATGGTGGTTACGCTGGCGCGCCAGTTTACCGACGACGACATCATGCTGAATGGGACGGTCTCGTTCATACCTGTCTCGGCCGCTCTGCTGGCCAGGCAAACGCATGCGCCGGGCTTCACCTGGGTGGCGGGCGCCGTCGGTGTTGACGCTGATCCCGGCTACATTGTGGGCAACACGCTTGATCCCACGATGTGGAAAAACTGCGTGATGTACCTTCCGCAGCTCGAAGACATGTGGGGCTACGTGCACCGCAACACGCTGGAAACCTTCTGCATTCGCGGTGCGCAAATCGACAAGTTTGGCAACGTGAACAACAGCGTTATCGGCGACTTCAAGAAGCCAAAGGTGCGATTGCCCGGTTCGGCTGGCATGGGCGACATGACCACGCTCGACAAGAAAATCTTTATCTGGTCGACCACCCACAATGTAAGAACCTTTGTCGACAAAGTCGATTTCCTCGCTGCGCCTGGTTATCTCGACGGAGGCGATGCGCGCGAGAAGCTGGGACTTAAGAACGGTCCTAAGTTAGTCATCACCGATTTATGCGTTATGGATTTTGAGCCGACGAGCAAGCGTATGCGGCTGGTGTCAACGCATCATGGCATCACGCCTAAGCAGGTGCAGGAGAAGACCGGGTTCGAGCTGCTGATTCCCTCGAAGGTCCCAGAAACCGAGGCGCCGACCGAGGAACAAGTGCGCATCCTGCGCGAGAAGGTCGACCCACGAGCGATGCGCAAGCTGGAATTTCGCGGCTCCGAGACAAAAGTGTAAGCCAGGTACTTCATGGACAGAATTGAAATCGGCATTCCCGGCGGCATTATGCCGCCGTTCGATAAAGTGTTGCAGCAGGCGCAACGCGGCGAAGCCAAGGGCTACGACGCGGTTTGGTGGCCGTGTCACCTCATGGGCTGGCATCCGCAATCCATCTGGATTCCGGAGATCACGCCGCTGGCTAACTATCAGAAGAGCGCCGACGTGTATTTTGAGCCGCTGACGGTAATGTCGGCCGTGGCCGCCAACACCAGCAAAATTAAAGTTGCGGTCGGCGTCACGGATCTCATTCGCCGCCATCCGGCTATGCTGGCGCAAGCCGCCCTGACAGTCGACCACATCGCCAAAGGCCGTACCATCCTTGGCCTCGGCTCAGGCGAACAGTGCAACATCTCGCCTTACGGGTTTAGCTTTGATCAGCCAGTTTCGAAACTCGAAGAAGGGCTGAAGATCATGCGCCTGCTGTGGGAGTCTGGAGGCAAGGCCGTTGATTTCGATGGCAAGCACTGGAAGCTGGAGGGCGCTGTACTCGGGCTTGAGCCATATGAGGGCAAAGCTCCTCCGGTGTGGATAGCGTCGCATGGGCCGCGCATGCTCACCATCACCGGCCAGTACGCCGATGGCTGGTTGCCCACGCGGATGACACCAGAGGAGTACGCGGGCAAGCTCAGCAAGATTCGCGAGGCTTCGAAAGAAGCTGGCCGTGGCACGGACGCGGTTACGCCAGGCATGCTGGCCTACGTTGTGGTAGATGAGGATCGCAACGCAATTCCCAAGCTGATGGACCACATTCTGGTGAAGGGGTTGTGCCTGCTGTTGCCCGCAGAAATTTTCAAGCGCTTTGGCTACGAGCCTCCGTTTGGCGAGGGCGTTGTCGGTTTCCACGACTATGTGCCCAGTCGCTTCCCCTATGACGATGCCGTGCGCGTAATGAACAAGGTTCCGCGCGAAGTGGTGGAATATTTCACACTGCACGGAACGCCCGAGGGTGTTGCCGCCCAGGTGCAGGATCTGGCAGAAGCCGGCTTGCGGCACATTGTGCTGTGGAACATCACGGCCTTCGCCGATCCGGGTAAGGCGAAATCGTCGTTCCAGTGTATGGACAGGGTGCAGCAGCTGGTAAACGGAATTTCTGTGGCGACAAAGTAGGACATGTCGCGCCCGAGCGGAGATTGACGGAGACGGGCCATCGTAACGGGCAGAGCTTTGGGTCGGACATCATTAAGTTTTACCTAGCCAGTCATGAAGGCAATGATGTTCGGGACGAAGCTCTGCCCTGAATGAGCGGGTTTACCGTTGTTGCAGTCCCACAATATGGGACATATGGCAATGTGTGACAGTTGTCATTATTGGCCCGCCAAATATATTCGCCTAATGAATCGATGATTATCGGGGCAGGAGATCGAGGTATGAAGCTGAAAGGAAAGCGGGCGCTTGTCACCGGGGGAGCTTCCGGCATTGGTCTGGCCATCGCGACGCGGTTTACGCGAGAAGGAGCGCGAGTGGTCATCGCCGATCTGAGTGCCACGGAAGCTAGCCTCGCCGTACAGGCTTCCGAGGGCAAGCTGGGCAAGACCATTGGAGATGTGTCCCGCCTGCCGGACGCCGAGCGCATGGTGAACGAAGCTGTCTCTCAGATGGGCGGCCTCGAAATCCTCATCAACAATGCTGGAATTGAGACTTCGGGTTCGGTGACGACGGCGAAAGATGACGAATGGGAGCGCCAGATCAACGTCAACCTGAACGGCGTGTATCGCATGAGCCGTTTCGCCATTCCCAAGATCATCGAGGCCGGCGGAGGCGCCATCGTCAACATGTCTTCGGTCGGCGGACTGGTTGCCGTGAAGGATTTTTCTGCCTACGGCGCGTCGAAGGCTGCCGTCATCCAGTTGACCCGCAGCATGGCCGCCGATTATGCCGAGAGCAACATTCGGGTGAACGCGGTCTGTCCGGGCGCGGTGGAAACGCCGCTGCTGAAACGCGCCATCGAGCGCATGGGCGGCGATAAGGCACAAGAAATGCGCGAGATGTATGCCAGCTTCACCTTGCTGAAACGCATCGCCCAACCGGAAGAGATTGCCGCGGTGATTGCGTTCCTGGCCAGCGATGAGTCCAGTTTCATCACCGGGGTTTCTATCCCGGTGGACGGCGGGTTTTCAGCGCAATGATTTTGCAGCGTAGTGAAGGGGATTAATCGAAATGAGTCAGGCAACAGCGACCGACGCGATCGCAATCGCCAAGCAATATTTTTCCGCGGTGAACGAGACGCGGCTCGACGACTTGGCCGCAGTTTTCTCACCTAACGGTGTGCTGCATTTTCCCGTGCTCGATCCACTGCGCGGCCGCGAGGCGATCCGAAACTTCTATGCCGGGGTGTTGGAGTTCTATCCTGAGCGCTTCGACGACGTCACACAGTGGTTTACCAGCGAGCAGGGGAACGTGGCTGCCTACATCCATTTTGAAGGCAAGACTGCGACCGGCAACGCCGTCATCTTTGACGCAGTCGATGTATTTACCATCAAAGACGGCATGATCCAGCAATTACAGATTTTTTACGACAGCATTAAGGTGCAGCAAATGGTAGGAACGCTGCCTAAATAGGAGTTGTTGCATTCATGGGTTCCTCGTCTGCGCAGGAAATGAAGACGCGGTCTCCGGAAGAGTGGGGTTCGCAAACTATCGGCGGGGTGCTGCGCGATTGCGCCACACGTTTTGGCGGACGCGATCTGCTGGTGTTTCGCGAGCAACGGATCTCGGCGCAGCGGCTTGCGGAAGAAGTCGAGCATCTTGCCCTGGGCCTGCTGGCGATCGGGATCAACAAAGGCGACACGGTCGCCGTATGGCTGCCGAATTTGCCGGAGACGTGTGTTGCCGAACTGGCTATCGCTCGCATCGGTGCGGTAATGATGGCCATCAATACGCGCTACAAGGCCACCGAACTGGAATACGTGTTGCGCCAGTCGGACAGCCGCGCGCTGCTGCTGATGCCGCAATTTCTGACGCAGGATTTCCTCGCTGTCCTCAAAGATGTCGTTCCAGAATTTCCCGCTTCCCAGCCCGGAAAGTTGAACTCTCAGGCCACACCGCTACTTAAGAACCTCATCGTACTCGGCGATGAGCAGCCCGGCATGTTCACCTACGCCAACGTTCAGCAGATGGGACGCGATCTGCTGCCTGAACTCCATAAACGCGAAGAGCAGGTCACCTCTGACGATGTGGTACTTCTGCAATACACTTCCGGAACAACTGCGTTTCCTAAGGCTGCGATGTTGGCGCACGGACAGGTGCTGCGCAACGCCTCGCAAATGGCCGTGCGTGCCGGGATCGACGAAACCGACCGTGTGCTTTCGGCAATGCCGATGTTCCACGTCGGCGGATCGGTGTGCGCTCTGTTGGGCGCGCTCACCATGGGCTACATCCTTTATATGGGCCCGGTGTTTGAAGCAGGGAAAACGTTAGAGGCAATCGAGTCCGAACAGATCACGACCTATATCGGACTGGAATCGATGTTTATCGCGCTACGCAGCCATGAGGATTTCAACAAGCGCTCGCGCGCCTCGTTGAGAAAAGGATGGACGGCGGGCACCTCCAGCATCCTGCGCATGGTAGCCAATGAGATTGGCATCCAGTTCATCTGCCCCTTGTTCGGATTGTCAGAAGGCAGCCCGAATGTCTGCATCTGCGACTGGCGCGATCCGGTGGAAAAGCGCATGAACACCATGGGTCGTCCGCAACCGGGGGTGGAGGTGAAGGTCATCGACCCGGCTACCGAGGAGTCCGTGCCGACAGGTGAGCGCGGCGAAATATGTTTTCGCGGCTACAACGTGATGAAGGGCTACTACAAGAAGTCCGAGGAGACAGAACGCGCTATCGATAAAGAAGGCTGGCTGCACACCGGGGATCTCGGATTTCTCGATGCCGATGGGTTCCTGACCTGGACCGGGCGCCTGAAAGATATCGTGCGCGTGGGCGGTGAAAATATCTCGGCCGTGGAGGTGGAGAACTTTCT
>CAWCMU010000041.1:0-32247 GCA_963796695.1 uncultured Acidobacteriaceae bacterium
CTCGATTTCCTCAGCGGCTAAACAGACTGCTGAAAAACTCGAGTTTGATCCGGCTTTGAAGGGGCGCACCTTCAGGTGCGCCGTACAAGTCCTTTATTTTTGTGATTCCGAGTGGGCTTCCGCCCACGAGGAATCTGCTTTCGCGACTTTTTCAGCAAACTGTAAAAGCCACAACGATTTTGCAATACTTACGGCACGGCTAAGCCCTGCCCCTTCAAACCAGGACCTATCAGAGTTTCTCTAGAGCACCTCACCCAGGACTTGATCAGAGTTTCTTTAGAACGCCTTTTACAGCGTCTGTCCCGGCTTCATTTCCAGAATCTCCGGACCGCCCGGTCCGAGCAACTTCTTCAGTTCGCCCGGCTGTCCTGTGAGCATGGGGAACGTGCCGAAGTGCATGGGGATCACGGTTTTCGCCTGAAGCAACTGACAGGCGTGAGCAGCTTCGCGCGGGCCCATGGTGAAATGATCGCCGATGGGCAGCATGGCAATCTCCGGCGCATAAAGCTGCTGGATGATCTGCATGTCGCCAAAAACGGCGGTGTCGCCGGCATGATAGATCTTCACTCCGCCGGGCAACTCCAGCACGTATCCGCAGGCCTCGCCACCGTACACCATGCTACCGTCATCGTCTTCGATTCCGCAGGAGTGCACGGCATGCACCATGGTGATCTTGATGCCCGCCACTGTCTGCGTACCGCCTTTATTCATGGGCGATATCTGCTTGGCGCCTTTTTTCTCCAGCCATTTGCAAAGCTCATAGATGCCGACCACGACCGGATTGTGCTGCTTCACGATCTGGACGGCGTCGCCGATATGATCTCCGTGGCCGTGCGTGCAGAGGAGCACATCGACCTTCTTCACTTTCTTCTCGTCCTCCGGACACTTCGGGTTGCTGAGCCGGGATCGACGTAGACCGTCACTCCGTCCTTGGTTTCGATTCGGAAAGTGGCATGACCAAGCCAGGTAATGTGATTGCCTTCGAGATTCATGTTTGCCTCGTGCGGAATTCAGGATTAACCAAGAGTCAGATGCTTTTCCGACCGGATGGGCGGCCCAACTTTGATGGCGCGAGCTTTCTCACTTGCCGAAGGGAGAGCCCGACTGAGCGCTGAGCTGGGTCAAGGCGCTTTGCAGGCGCGCTTTGGTCGCCTCGTCTGTGGTGTTGCTGATCTTATCGTTCAGCCATTTCACCATGGCGGTTTTGGAGGGATGCGGGTAAGTGTTCTCCGCATCTCCAATGCGAAATTCTGTGTTTTCCGAGGTAACCAGAAAATCCACATCCTGCGTCGATCCCGGTGGTTCGGGAACGTATCCGGTCACCAGGTCGTAGGTTCCCAGCAGCCGGTAATGCACGCTGACCGTGTACTTGCCGTGATTGGAGATGGGCTCGGCATCCACCGTGTAGCGCGCAATCACGTCGATCTGGGTGAATTCTGGAGCGGTCTTCCACCACACGATGGGCTCAAACTTAGGCCACATCTGGGGGTCGAGCCGTCCCCCTTCGTAGTCCAGGCGGCAGTATTTCGAAACAATCTCCCGGACCTGCGGGCCTTCGAGGTTTTCCGTTGGCCTTTGCGTGGGAATAGGCATCTGCGCCGGAAGCATGAAGGCGGTGCCCAGGAGGAAAGCGACCATCAAGAAGAAGCGGTGAAGCAAGGACACGCGAGCGATCCCCGAAGTAGAAATAAAAGTTCATTCTCAGGGTACACCCGGATGCAGGCGGGAGGTGCGCCAGCTAACCTCGCGCGGTCTTCTGGTCGCTAAACACTTGTCCGTCGCGGATGTGGATGACGCGATGCGCGTACTCGGCGATGTCGTGTTCGTGGGTCACCAGAACAATGGTGTTGCCTTGCTCGTGCAGGCGATCGAACAGAGCCATGATCTCGACGCCCGTCTGAGAGTCGAGGTTGCCGGTAGGCTCATCGGCCAGGATGATCGAAGGATCGTTGACCAGCGCACGCGCAATCGCAACCCGCTGCCGCTGACCGCCTGACAGTTCGTTAGGCTTGTGGTTCATGCGTTTCTCCATGCCCACGGAAGCCAGTGTCTTCTTGGCGCGTTCGATGCGCTCTTCCGCCGGCATGCCGGCATAAATCAACGGCAGCTCCACGTTGTGCAGTGAGGTAGCGCGGGCCAGCAGATTGAAGGTCTGAAAAACGAAGCCGATTTCTTTATTTCGAATCCGAGCCAGCTCATCGTCATCCAGTTCGCTGACCAATTGTCCGTTGAGCCAGTAGTTGCCTTTGCTGGGCGAATCCAGGCAGCCGATCAGGTTCATGAGCGTGGATTTGCCGGAGCCCGACGGTCCCATGATGGCGACATATTCGTTGCGCTGAATGCGAATGTTCAGGCCACGCAAGGCGTGCACCTGCTGCTCCAGACCCATGTCGTAGGTCTTCCACAGGTCTTCGGTGCAGATAATGCAGGAGTCCGGCACAGTCGCGCTTATCGGCTCTGTCAGGCTTGTCACTTCCGTCGCCATCCTCTTCTCCTCGGGTGCTTGCCGCACGGGGTTTGTCATCGACGCAGACCTGGTCATTCCGTGTGCGGTCAATCCGTTTATGATTCGTCGCCCTTCGGAGCTACGCTATTATCCACTTTCACGCTGGCTCCGTTACGCAAGGTTCGGAGCACCTTGTAACTTCCAGTCACAATCTCGTCGCCTTCCTTCAGCCCACTGGTAACTTCGATGTCCGTCGCACCGCTTATTCCGGTCCCTACGGGTACGAACACCGCGTCCTTCTTGTTCCTGAGAACGAATACTCCCTGCAACTCTTCCTTGGCGTCGGCGGCCGCGGGAGCCGCAGCTTGCACTGATTTCTTGTCCTTCTTCTCCGGCTCCAGATCGCCTTTTTGGCGGATGGTCAGCGCCTGGATGGGAATCGCCAGAGCGCTACCGCGTTTTGCGGTGGTAATGCGCGCCGTAGCCGACAATCCCGGCAGCACGTTTGGAGGCGGATCCTGCAACGCCACCACGACCTTGAAATCTTTGGCTTCCTGGCCGCTGCTGGTGCTCTGCGCCGTGGAAACGCCGGTGGAGCGCAGCAGCGCGTTGCGTCCAATCTCACTCACCACGCCTTTAAACTTCTGCTTCGGAATCGCATCGATGGAAACTTCCGCAGGCTGTCCCAGCCTCACGTTGACGATGTCGCTCTCATCCACCTTCACTTCGGCGGTGATGATGGAAGTGTCAGCGATCGTCATCAGGGTGCTGCCGGGCGCGTTTTGGATTCCCATCACAACCGTTTCGCCTTCGCGAACCGGAAGGTTTGTAATCACGCCGTCGAAGGGCGCCTGGTATTCAGTCTTGCTGAGCACGTCGCTGGCTCGCCGCAGGGTGGCGGCATTCTGTTTGATGTGCACCTGCGCGGAATCCAGGTTTGCTTTGGCCTGCGCCAGCTTCGCCTTGGCCTCTCCCACCTGAGCCGTCGCGGTGCCGAAGGCCGCCTTCTTGGTGTCGTAATCGGATTTCGCAATGAGCTGCGAGTTATACAGCGCCTGATTGCGGGTGAAGTCCAGCTTCGCTCGTTCGTATTCGGCTTCGGACTGGTTTAGCTCCGCCGCGGCAGTATTGACGGCAGCTTGCGAAGCGATCGCGTCGGTCTGCGAGGCGTTGTAGGCGGATTGCATAGCAGCAACGTCGGCAGCCGACTGGATGCTGTCCAGCTGGGCCAGCACCTGGCCCCTCTTCACCACGTCGCCTTCCTTGACGTAGAGATGCGTGATCTTGCCCATCGCATTGGCGCCGATATTGACGTACACCTTGGGACGGATCTCCCCGGAGGCCGTGACCACCGACGCCAGGTCCTCACGGATGACCTTTCCGGTCTGCACCGTCACCACTCCCTTGCGGCTCTGCTGCACGGTGAAACCAACGATGGCCAGGAGAACGACAATGACGCCGACGATGAGTGCGGGTTTTTTCCAGTTCTTCATGAATGTCAGGTAAGGCTCGAACTGCTGCGCACTTCAACCTGCTGTTGGTACGAAGTGGGACGGCCTAAGGTTCCTTTAGGAAGCAATATTTGGCTTCTACGGAGTGGAATGTATCCGCGAGCATTCGAAAGGTCTTTGGCTGACCGACCTTTCAGAACGCAGGCTCTCTCCGGATTGGTCAATTATAGCTGCCCGTCCGCGAAACCTCATGCGGCAACTACGTGGTGGGGGAGCCTACGGGGATAACACTTTGGCGCGGCCCAGGACGGCACTGGCGTTCGTCCCATTCAATTTGTATTTTTAGCAACTTACAGCGACGGCGTGGGTTGGCACGGCCAGAGGTCACAAAGCCCAAGAACGTTGCCGATTTCGCTACGGTAACCTTGCTTTCACAGTGGCAAAAACTTACAATTTAGCGGTCCCCTAGTGATGTCGAGGAGTTCGTTGCTACACATGAAGTCGCGTGCAGTTTTCTGGTCATTTGCATTATTGTTAGCTCTCATCTCCAGCGCTTATGCGATGGGGCAAAGCTCCCCAGCGCCTGCGGATCAATCGAGCAAGAGCAGCACCCCAGCCGCATCCACGCCGGCTGATACCGCGGCCCCGGGTTCCGACCAGACAAGCGATCCCCTCAAGCGGCCATTGACTGAGAAGCAGAAGCAGAAAAACTCCAAGGCTCTGAAGCAGGAGTTGAGCAGCACCTACAAGAAGTGGCTCAGCCAGGACGTGGTCTACATCATCACTCCGGAAGAGAAATCGGCCTTTAAGCAATTGTCCAACGATGAAGAGCGCGATCAGTTCATCGAGCAGTTCTGGCTGCGTCGTGACCCTACTCCGGACACTCCGGAGAACGAATACAAGGAAGAGCATTATCGGCGCATTGCTTACGCCAACGAACACTTCGGCGCCGGCATTCCGGGATGGAAGACCGATCGCGGACGCATTTATATCATCTGGGGTCCGCCCGATCAGATTGAAGCGCATCCTGCCGGCGGTACCTATGAGCGTTCGCAGGCCGAAGGCGGCGGCGAGACCAGTACGTATCCCTTTGAAGATTGGCGCTATCGCTATCTGGAAGGCGTTGGTCAAGAGGTCAATCTTGAATTCGTCGACCCTTGCTCTTGCGGCGATTACCACCTGACCAGCGATCCTAATGAGAAAGATGCCCTGTTGCACACCCCCGGCGGCGGTGCGACCGAGTACGAACAGATGGGCATGGGAAATCGCGCTGACCGCTTAAATCCGTTTGCGGCCAACGCCGGCCCTGAGCAGGGACTGCAGAACACTAAAGAATTCGACAAACTCGAGATGCTGGCCAAGGTGCAGGCCCCTCCCAAGATCAAGTTTAAGGATCTGGAAGAGGTCGTCAGCCATAGAATCAACGTTAATCTGATGCCCTTCGAGGTGCGTACTGATTACGTGAAGGTAACGGGCGACACCGTGCTGGTTCCGGTAACCCTGCAAGTCAAGAACAAGGACATTACCTTCGTCAGCAAGGATGGTATTCAGCGCGGCACGGTCAATATCTTCGGCCGTGTAACCGGAATTACCGGTCGCGTTGCCCAGACTTTTGAGGACACAGTGCAGGTGGATGTGCCGACGGAGTTGCTGGAAAAAACCATGGAGCACTCGTCGCTCTACTGGAAGGCAATTCCGCTGCGCGCCGGTCGCTATCGTGTGGACATCGTAGTGAAGGACGTGAACGGCGATCGCGTGGGCACCTGGAGCCACGGCATCATGGTTCCGGAATACAACGAAGACAAACTGGCATCGTCGTCGCTGATTTTGTCGGACCGCATGGAGAAAGTCGCGTCGAAAAATGTTGGCGCCGGCAGCTTCGTGCTCGGCGAAACCAAGCTGGCTTATCCCCACCTGGATGGCGCCGATGGCAAGCCTGCCAGCTTCAAGCACGATCAGCGCATGGCCCTGTGGATGCAGATTTATAATCTGCAGTCGGACGACAAGACCAAGAAATCGTCGGCGAAGATCGAATATGAGATCGTGAATCTGGCGGACAACAAGGCTGTGTTGCAGTCCTCGGAGTCCACCGATGCCATGGGCAATGTCGGCGACCAAGTAACACTGGAAAAGAGTTTGTCGTTGAACACCTTTCAGCCTGGTCTGTATAAGCTGACAGTTAAGGTTGACGACAATGTCTCCAAACAGCAGATAGCGCCGTCCGTGCGCTTTGCTGTGGAGTAGCTTAGGAATTGGGAACTGCGGGCGCTTGTGGGTCCGCAGCATTTTGCTCCCGGGAACCTCTGACAGGGGGTTTTAAAGAATGGCCCGAATACTGACATGGTGTGTGGTTGTGGCCTCGCTGTGCATAACGGCGTCGGCCGGGGTCAATCCGGGTACGATCTCGGGATACGTAAGAAACTCGGCGGGAGTGCCGCAGATGGGCGCTACCGTCAATCTGGTCCGCGCAACCGGACAGTCGCAAACCGCATACACCGACGCTAAAGGCTTCTTCAGCCTCGCCGGCCTCATTCCCGGCAGCTACAGTGTGCACGTCTCGGCACCGTCTTTCCTGCCAACCTTGCGCGAAGACGTCGCCCTCTCGGCAGGCGCCAGCAAAGTGCTCAACATCACCCTGAATACGCTGTTTGAAGCAGTGCGCATGCTGCCACCGCTGAAAAAGGGCGATGACGAGGACGACAGTTGGAAGTGGACGCTGCGCTCAACCGCCAATCGTCCGGTGCTGCGCTACGACGGCGATTCCGCCATTGTTGTCGAAAGTGCTGATCAGGATCAGCCCCTCAAGGCTTCAGTCGGCCTGATGGCCGGCGCAGCCGGTGACGGTTACGGCAGTCCTGCCGATCTGGGGACGAGCTTCAACGTAGAACAGTCTCTCTTCCACACCGGTACGCTTGGTCTGTCCGGCGACTTGGGCTACGGCAGCGGAACCCCCGACGGCGTGATTCGCGCCGCCTACGACCGGAATTCCGACGATGGCTCGAGCCAGGCCCTGTCACTGCTGGTTCGCCGCTTCTCCGCGCCTGACACGGTTCCCCATGGTGGCGCTTTGGAAGCCATCGCTATGTCGTTTGCCAATACCTTCTCAGTGGGCGACTTCCTGGATCTCCAGATGGGCGGCGAGGCGCAGGCTATCCAGTTCCTGGGGCGCGAGGTCAATGCGTTTCGTCCTTCCGCGACGGCGGATTTCCACCTATCCGCCAATACCATTCTGGAATACCGGTACACCACTTCGGAACCCACCACGCGCGCCAGCAAGGGCTTCGATTCGGCGCCAGCGGATCTGAGCGAGAGCGCCCCGCGCATGACCATGATCAACGGAGTTCCGCTGATCGAAAATGCGCATCACCACGAAGCGTCCATTTCCCATCGCTTCGGTGACAACAATAAGCTGCAGGTCGCCTACTTCAACGATCGCGTGAAAGATCCGGCGCTGCTCGGCGTAGGCTACGTGAGCGCCGACAGCGACGATATTCTGCCCGACGTCTACTCCGGCACCTTCAGCTATAACGGCGGCGAGTTGCAGGCCCAGGGCGTACGCTTCGTATTTCAGCGCAAGATCTCGAACGAACTGACGGCGACCCTGGATTATGCTTACGGTGGCGTGCTCGAACTGGAGCAGCCCGGCATTAACTGGAATGCGGCCAGCAGTAGCTTGTCGCATGGCTGGCGGCACACTGCCGCTCTCAAGCTGAACGGAACGCTGCCCCGGTCGAAGACGCGCTGGATCGCATCGTATCGCTGGACCAGCGGCCAGACATTGACTCCGGTCGATCTGTTCAATGCTTCTGCCGGACAGACGGACCCGTTCTTCAATCTCTTTATCCGGCAACCGCTACCGCACTTCCACGGCATGCCCGGCAACATGGAAGCTCTGATCGATCTTCGCAACCTGCTGGCTCAGGGATACGTGCCGGTGATTGGTCCCGACGGAACGACCGTGTACCTTGTACAGTCCGCGCGCAGCGTCCGGGGCGGCGTGGCGTTCACGTTCTGAACCAAATTCACTTGGTGAAATCGCCCGCTGAAAATGGCGGGCTTTTTTGTGGGCGGAGGAAAAGCAGCCGTTAGCATTTGGCATTTAGCCGTTAGCCAAGGCTCTGACTTTCGCGTATTGTAAGCGCGTATCAGCCTCTCCAGCATGCCCGGGCCCGATCAATCCGACGAACTGCAGCGTCTGCGTGAACAGCTGGCAGGACTCACCCGTCGCGTCTATCACCTGGAAGAGTTGCTGGCTGCGCGTGCCGCTGAAGTCAGCCCAGCGCCGGCCGGGGAGCAGCCGGCAGTGTCGTCGGCAGCCGGAGTCACAGCTTCGCCGCCTTTCGCAACGCCGTCTGTTTGTCCGCCTGCAGTTCCCTTGTCCGCTGGGCCGCCCGCGAGTCGCAAGGAAGTATCGCCGCGCGCTGTCGTCAACCATTCGGGCACAACCGCAAGCGGAGCTTCCAGATCTGCCGCCAACAAAGTTTCCTTGGAGTTGCGGGTCGGAGGCCAGTGGCTGAATCGCATTGGCATCGTTGCCGTACTGGTCGGTCTGTCGTACTTCCTGAAGCTCGCGTTTGAAAACAACTGGATCGGCCCAGCCACGCAGGTGCTTATCGGCATCGCTGCCGGACTGGCCATCCTCGTTTGGAGCGAGCGCTTCCGCGGCAAAGGCTACGCTGGCTTCGCGTACTCACTGAAGGCGTTGGCAATTGGAGCGCTTTATCTTTCGCTGTGGGCAGCCTCGCAGTATTACCACCTGGTGCCCTCGACGGTGACGTTCTTCGGAATGGTGCTGGTCACGATGACGTCGGCCGCACTGTCGTTGCGGCAGAACTCCGAGTTGCTGGCTGCCTTTGCGCTGGTGGGCGGATTCCTCACGCCGGTGCTGGTTTCGACCGGCGAAAACCACGAAGCCGCGCTTTTCTGCTACATCGCATTACTTGATCTTGGAACCGCGTGGGTCGTGGCCATCAAAGGCTGGCGCCGCCTGTTGCTCGGCAGCTTCGTGGGCACCGTTCTGCTATTTGCCGCCTGGGCCTCCAGCTATTACACCGAGCCGCAACTCGCCACCACGCTGGCATTCGCCACCTTCTTCTTTCTGCTGTATGCGGCGACTCCATTCGTGCGGTCCTCGATCGCAGAGAGCGCGTCGTTGCAGAACGTCACCGCAGCTCTGGCGGTACTCAACGCAGCGCTGTATTTCGCGGCCAGCTATCTCCTACTCGAGCGCCATTACCGATTCGAACTGGCTTGGTTGTCGGTTGCCCTGGCGGCATTCTTCTTTGCCTTCACGCGCGTCTTGCAAAGGCGCACCGGAGTATCCGGCGCCTTATACGATCAGTTGTATTTAGCCCTGGGAGTGGGATTTCTCACGGTCGCGATTCCGCTGAAGCTGGGGGATCATTGGCTTACCCTGGGCTGGCTGGTGGAAGCAGCAGCGTTGTTCTGGGCGGCGCATCGCAGCAGGAGCCTGCTGCTTCGCTTCATGGGCGTCGCGGCGCTGGCATTTGGCGTGGCGCGACTTATTGCCGTCGACTCCATCGCATCGCAAGACCGGCTGCTGTTGAACCCACGTTTCGGACTGTATCTGGTCGCGACCGGCGCGCTGGCACTGCTGGCGTGGTTCACCTTGCGTGAGGGAGGATCGGAGAATCGCCAATGGGCGGCAGGCGCCATTCTTGCGTTCAACGTTCTTGCCTTGCTGGCAGCTCACTTCGAAGTGATCGACTGGTTCACGCCGCTGCCGGGAGCCATCCTGACCTCGGCTGAGTTGCGCAGCCTGCACACGGTACGCGACTTCACCTACTCTGCGGTGTGGATGGTCTACGGCAGCGGGCTAATGCTGATTGGCTTCTGGAAGCGTTCGGCGTTTCTGCGCTGGCAGGCGATCGCGCTGCTGGCGCTAACCGCGGCCAAAGTCTTCTTCTACGACATTGAAGCTCTGGAGCGCGGCTACCGCATCGCAGCATTTATTGTGTTGGGCGCAATTTTGCTCTCAGTGTCGTTTTTCTATCAGCGCAGCCGGGTCAAGTCCGCAGAATAAGGCGTTTTGCGCTAGCGTGCCGAAGGTCGAGGAAAAATGATCTTACCAGTAAGATTACCGCTCCGTCTTACCAGTAAGATCATTCCTCATTTTGAGCTGGTTGCCGGGGAATCCGTTAATTCGGCCGCCCAACCCTGCCCCGGCTGTACCTTCAACTAGCGCTCCGATCAGAACGTCACACGCACGCCCAGCTGAGCAGCGAACGGAATGCCCACCGTGGTTCCAGGCCCGAAGAAGTCGCCCAGCGCGCCGGCCGGCACCAGCAACTGGTTCGGGCTGGTGATGGGGACGTTACAGGCTGGAGTCGGGCACAAGGCCGTCGCATTAAAGAGATTGTTTACGGGCACGGGCAGCGCGGAGATATCGGTCACATAGTTTGCGCCCGGGTTGTTGCGGTTGAACAGATTGAAGAACTCGATGAACGGCATGATCTTCCAGCGGTCGCCGACATTGATTGGCCGGGTCACACGCAGATCGACCTGGACATAAGGTGTACCGCGGAACTGGTCCATCGAAGTCTGGACGCCATTGACGACCGCACGATCGTTCGTCGGATCGCCAAAACCGTTCACGTCCACCGGCGTGGTCAGCGTAATCGGCCGCGCGCTCTCCGCCTGGATCAGGGTGGTCAGCTCAAAGCCGCCCGGAACATACACTATGCCACCCAGCGTAAACCGGCTAAGCACGTCTTCGCCCGACGGGCCGTAATCGCCGGGAGCAAACGGGTTCAGCGGATTACAAACGCCGTTGACGTAATCGAAGAGTTCACCCAGCACGCAACCCCAGGTATTCGCACTCGAGAGCACATAGTTGGCGGTGAGATTGAACCGCTTGGAGACGTTGCCCTGCACATGCAGCATCAACGCCTTGTAGCTGGAGCGGTTGTCTGACTTGAATACCGAAATATCCGGCACGTTGTCGATCTGGGTCGTTTGATCCTGGGCGAACAGCGGTGACGACAGCGTGTAGCCCGCAGTGTAGTTGTACCGCCGGTATCCGTGCATACCCTGTTCAAGGATGAAGTCGGCGCTGGTCGTCCATTGCCGATTGATAGCGTACTGGACGCCGGCGCTGACGTGCATGGCATAAGGCGTGTGATAGTTGGGATCGATGATGGCCCCGGTGCCACCCGAACCTGCCCCCGGCAGACATCCAGGGCCGCCCGGTCCGCTACAAGGCGCGAAGGCCGACGGTGTGTTGACTGCCTGGAAGGCCTCGACCCAACCGTTCTGCGCCAGATCGTTGTAGTAAAGGCCAATGCCCGCGCGTATCACCAGATCCTCGACCTTGTCGGGGTTCCACGCGATACCCAATCGTGGACCGAAGGCCTTGCGATAGTCCCCCGGTATGCCGGTCGGCAGAGGTAAGTCCAACCCGCGGATGGTCTGCACTGCGGCGTTGTAGTACTGGCTAACGCCCGTCCCCTTAAACAATCCAAAGGTTGTGTCCCAGCGCAGCCCGTAGTTGACGGTGAGGTTCGGCGTGACCCGCCAGGAATCCATGGCATAGAGGCCAAGCCGCTGTACGTTCTGATTGAAGTTTCCGTTGCTGGCAGGCGTGGAGGTGGTCTGACACATGTCCCCGGTGTAAGGCGGGAGACAATTCAACTCCGCAGTGAATTGCGCCGGATTGGTCAGGTAGTACGTCGGATTTTCGGTGAGCACGTACAGCGTCTCAGGATTGCCGGGAAGCGCTCCACTCAGCACCGGCTCATGAATAAAGTCAATGCCAAAGCGTGGGGCATGGGTTCCGGAAGAGTGGCTCACGTCGTACTTGAACTGATACTTCTCCTGATTGCGCAGGATCGGGAACGCCGTAATCGGAGTGACGAACTGATTGTCGCCATAGGTTTCGAAGCCCGAGATCGTCTTCGAAGTGGAGCTGAAGGGAAACGCCAGCGCGAATCCAAGATCGCTATTGCGGGCCGCGGTAGCGTGCAGATAGCTGGCGTCGAAAGTAAATGATCCCAGCCAGCTGGGCGTGAAAGCGTACTGATTGCTCACGACCAGGTTCTGATAGTTGTAGTGCGTGAGGGCTCCGGTGGAAGGCAGCGTTCCCTGCGCCACAAGTCCGTTGTTGGTGGTGTTGTTGTCGATGGCCGCCCGCAGAAACCAATGCGACTTGGTGGACGGAGACCAGTCAAAGCGCTGTAACGCCAGGTAATCCTGGAAAGGCACAGGCACGTAACCCGGAACCGCGATGAAGCTGGTGTTGGGAACCAGTCCCTCAGCCGCCAATTGCGACAGCGAATTAAATTGGGCGAGGCTGGTCGGACTGTAATTGATACTGGCATGCTCGTTCACCATCTCGAACGAGGTGAAGCTCCAGATCTTGTCTTTCACGATCGGGCCACCCAAGGTGGCTACGTAGTTCTGCCGCGAAAAGGGCTGCTTCGGTTCGGGAGCCGGATTTTCGATGGGAAAGCGTGCGTTCAATCCGGAGGCGCGCTCGAAGACGGCGAAGTCGCCATGCCACTCATTGGTTCCGCTCTTGGTGCTGATGACCACCGCACCTCCCGTGGTGCGGCCCACATCGGCGTTCTGCTGCGATGTCTGTACCGCGAATTCTTGCAACGCATCGACCGAAAAATTCTGCAGGAAGCCTCCAATGTAGTCATCGGAATTGTCGCCGCCATCGATCGTCAGCGTATCGTTCAAGCCTGAGCTCCCGCCGAAGGAAACTGCGGTTATGCGCGCTTTCGTCGGATCCGAAGGCTCGACCGGCTCCGTGCCGGGAACCAGATACGCGATGTTCGCAAAGCTGCGGGCGGCGAGGGGAATGTTTTCCAGATCGCTTGCACTTACGACGCCTTCATGGACCTGACTTGTGGTGTTCAGTGGCTCGGTAGTGATGGAGGATGGTGTGGCCGTCACGTTCACGGTCTGTTGCACACTCGCCGGCTGCATCGTCACCAGCGTGTCCTGCACGCTGCTGATCAACACGTTCACGTCTGAGTTTGCGTCGGCGAATCCCTGCGCCTTTACCACAATGTGGTACTTGCCCGGAAGCAGCCCTTCAAAACGAAACTCACCTCTTCCGTTGGTAGTTGCGTGGCGCTGTAGCGAGGAACTGGTGGTTGTGACCACGACCGAGGCACTGGGGATCCGGGCTCCCTTGGCGTCCTGCACTTCTCCCAGCAAAGCGCCGGTGGAGTTCTGCGCTGCTAGAGTAAGTGGCAAAATCGAGGAGACTACGCCAGCTATGAGGATAACCAAAAGGAAATGCGGGCAAGGAGTGGAGCGCATTTGGGATCTCCTCGGGTCGGCCGAAGGTTGCGAAAAACTTAGCAACTTTTAGCTAGACCTTCTTTGAGAATGCAAAGCTACTCTGGGGCTTCCACTACTACCATGAGTAGTACTGGCCTTTTTTAGCAGGAATTTATAATGGCGAATTGCTTGGCTGCGAGGGGCAGGAAATTGGCTTTGAGGTCATGGCCGGTGGCAATAACCGTGTTTTCGGAGGATTACACCGACTCGGTTAACGCCATCACCATCTCCCGCTCGCGCGGGCCGTCGAGCTCCACCAGGACGACGCGCTGCCAAGTCCCAAGTAGTAGCAATCCGCTCTCCACTGCCAAGTGGACGGACGTGCCAATCAACGCGGACAGAATGTGGTCAGGAACGTGTTCCGGATTGTGCTCATGGCGGTAGTCGAGCTTGGGCACCATGATGTCAAACGCGTCCAGCATGTCGAGGTCGGTGCCGGGGTCAAGGTCGGCGGTCGTCAGCGCGGCGGTGGTGTGCAGGATGTTCAGATGGCATATGCCGGTCCGGTCCTCATAGTTCTTCCACAGAATTGCTTCCAGCTTCTGCGTGATATCGATAATCTCGCGCTTCTTATGTGTCTTGATCGTCAGACGATGCATGGCCCACCTATTCTTTCGGCGTGAATAGCTCCAGCCGAACGTGCCAGGAAACAGCTTGGCCGGGCCGGAGCAACACCATGCCGGTATTGGCACCGCCCCAATCCCTGTTATACGGATCGGGCAAATTAAACTGCGGCTCGATTGCAACAAAATTCTTTTGCAAAGGAGCATACACCTGGATTGACTCGATATGTCGGGAAAGTGTTATCAGGCGAAGACCGTATTTCGCTTTCGGATCCACGATCTCAGAGACCGTGCTGCCGTCCCCGCGATAGTGAAGGTCCGAGAAATTATCATCCAGATATTGACTTCCCAGCACCTGTCCTCCTGGCGCGGAAAAATCGTACGGTGTTCCCTTCACCGGCACTCGTTTTCCCGTGGTGAACGAATCATCGTAGTTATTCATGACCGCGCGAGTCTGGCTGGGCAGGTGCAGCCTTACCTGGGAGCGGTCTCCGCTGGGCAACACGAAGTAAGGGTGCCAGCCGATCCCCATCGGCAGCGGCTTTTGCCCCACGTTCCTGGCGGTCACAACCATGTCGAATGCGTCGTGGCTCAGCGTAGTTTGAACCTGCACCTCTGTGTCCGAGAGCCAGTGGCCATCGAAGTTGCCAGCCTGCAAATCAGCGGAAACGGTTGAGGCGTCAGTTCCGTTCTTTACCACAACGTTTTTGAACTGCGAGCGGCGCATGAGGCCATGGATAGCGTGCTTCTCCGCCCCGGGATTGTTGCCGCTCCAGTTGGCGGGGAGAGTGATGGTCTGTCCGGCTACTGTCGCGGTAATGATTTTGCCATCAGGCCCAGACTTGCCGCGAATGCGATTGGCGAAGGGCAGCAGGATGGCGCCGCCGATTTTGAATATCTCGTTGCCGAATTCGTCATCCTTGTTGTCGAGCAGTTGTTCAGCCTCGGGAAGCGGCGGAGCGTTGAGCACATCGATCTCACCCTTTCCCGGAAGATAAGCTTTAATCTGAAGCACAGCCATCCCGCGTCCAGGAAGGATTGTAGCTTCCAGGAATTGCGGCTTATTTCGATTCGTAACGGCAGGGCGTTGCAGGGTTACGACAGGTTCTCCGCCGATGGAGACTGCCGCTGGCGGGACGGGATTGGTTTGAGCAGCAGCGTCGATTTGTCCCATAGCGATCAAGCCAATTAGCGCTGCCAGGAGTAAACCTGGGCCGCCAGCCCGTGGAGTGAACGTCATACCTGCCCATACTTTCCCATATTTCGACAATCGCCGCGAAACATAGTGTTCATTATCGGTGTTCCTATCGTCACTCAATGGTCTAAACTAGGACCCGCGACCGGGCCAATCGGTTGCATCGTTTCCAGGAACCATGTCAGGAACCACGAAATGATAGCAGCTAGCCAAGTCACGCGTGCCTTTATGACCTTCCGACGTTTCGGTGCGCGCTCTCCGCGCACCTGGCAGTTTTCGGCTTCCCTGTGTTTGATCGCGATGCTGGTCTGCCCAGCTTGGGCCCAGCAAACTACTCCTCCGGCAGCAACTTCTTCCTCATCCACGGTTCCCAACCAGCAGGCTCCCAATCAACAGTCTGCCGATCAGCAAGCCGAGATCAGCTCTCACGAGGAAAGCACTACCTTTAAGGTAAAGGTCAATCTGGTTGAGGTCCGGGTAGTGGTACGCGATGCCAAGGGCAATGCCATGGGCGATCTCAAGCAGGAAGACTTCCAGCTCCTCGACAGCGGTAAGCCACAGGTCATAACCAAGTTCAGTGTAGAAAAAGCCGGAATGCAGCCTATCGTTCACAACGACCAGATGCCGGCTAATCCCGCCGAACCCTCTGGCGGCATGGACACCAAGGCGGCCAGTGTCGTACCGCAGCGCTACATTGCTTACCTTTTCGACGACATTCACCTCGAAAACGGCGATCTAACCCAGGCCCGCAATGCCGCCAAAAGACAGTTACAGTCGCTGCGGCCATCCGACCGGGCGGCGATCTTCAGTACCTCGGGGCAAACGCATCTGGACTTCACTGACGACCTTTCACAGCTGACGGCGGCGCTTAACAAATTGATGCCGCGGCCAATCATTCAGAAAGTGGTTACGGCTTGCCCCAACGTCACCTATTACATGGCTGACCGGATCACAAACAAGCACGATACTCAGGCCCTTCAGGTTGCCACTCTGGATGCATTGCAATGCGCCTACATGAACGATCCATCGCATATGAATGCCGCACAGCAGTTAGCTCAATCGACTGCCCTGGAGCAACTCAATCGAGGCGATGCCGAGACTAAGATCTCCTTTGGGGTGTTGAACAATGTTGTCCGCAGAATCGCCGCGATGCCGGGTGAGCGTACTGTCATCCTGGTCTCTCCCGGATTTTTGAAACCCGATAATCTGTCGCAGCAGATGGACGTGATGGAACACGCGCTGCACTTGAACATCGTCATCAATACGCTGGACGCCCGCGGCTTGTACACGGATCTGCCGGATGTCAGCGACACCCGCTCGGCTGGCGTCGGGATCGGCGGCCTGATGCAGCAGTATCATATGGAGGAAATGCAGGACGACGACGACGTCCTGGCTGAGCTTGCCTACACCACCGGAGGCACATTCTTTCACAACAACAACGATATGGGTGAGGGCTTTCAACGCCTGGCTGCGCCTCCCGAATATTCCTACTTGCTGGGATTTTCGCCGCAAAACCTGAAGCTGGACGGAAATTACCACAAACTGAAAGTCACGTTGAAGAAGCCTGCTAACGGCATGGTTCAGGCTCGCCGCGGCTACTACGCTCCCAAGGGCGCCACGGACGCAAGCGCGCAAGCCAAGCAGGCGATCGAAGATGCTGTCTTCTCACGCGACGAAGTGCGCGAAATCCCGGTTCAGGTTCACACTCAATTCTTCAAGCCCAGCGAAGATGACGCCAAGCTCTCGGTCGTGGTTCGCATGGATGTCCGGCATGTTCACTTCCGCAAAGCTGACGGCCGCAACAATAACGATGTCACCGTGGTCTCTGCGGTGTTCGATCGCAACGGCAACTTCGTCAGCGGAAATCAGCAAGTTCTGCAACTGCATTTGAAAGACGAGACTCTGCAATCCCGGCTGGGTTCGGGCATTGCCATGCGGAGCAGCTTTGACGTGAAGCCGGGCAATTACATCGTGCGCCTGGTGGTGCGCGATGAAGATGGTCAACTGGCGGCGCAAAACAGCGCCGTGGAGATTCCGTAGTCAGGGGTACACCTATGAAGCACCGCCGCTTTGTGCTCGCAGTTGTTTTTTTGGTGATAGCTACACTCGCACCGCGCTGGGCCGTAGCGCAGAGTCAACCGCCGGAGGCGCAACCCGTTTCAGGCTCGATTCCTACCATCAAGACGGAGACGCGCCTGGTTCTGGTCGACACGATTGTCACCGACAAGCAAGGCCACTACATTCGCGACCTGACGGCGAAAGACTTCAAAGTTTGGGAAGACAATAAAGAGCAGCCGATCACCAGCTTCTCCGCCGAGAACGATGCCGCAGGTCCTAATGGCGACCGGCGTCACTACCTGGTCCTGTTCTTCGACAACTCGACGATGGACATCAACGATCAGGCCCAGGCACGCGCGGCTGCGTTGAAATTCCTGGATAACAACACCGGGGCCGATCGATACATCGCGGTAGTGGACTTCGGCGGCACGTTAAAGGTCACACAAAATTTCACCACCGATACCGCTCGTCTGAAGGAGCTGGTAAAGAACCTGAAATTCTCTTCGGTGTCGCCGACGCCGTCGATCGCTTCTGCGGGACCGGTACCGAACATCGGCGGCGGCATTCCGCAATTGGTGGACGCCTCGGCTAATTTTGGCGCTCGCACATTGCTGCTGGCCCTGCGAGATCTGGCCAAAGGTATGGCCAACGTTCCCGGACGCAAGACCCTGGTCCTGTTGTCCTCGGGATTCCCTTTGGTTCCTACCGATCCCAATACCGTCGAGCGGGAATCGGAACTTACCGCCGTCATCAACACCTGCAACAAAGCCAACGTGGCGATCTATCCCATCGACGTACGCGGTTTGACCAGCCCGATCGGCGAAGCGTCGCCATGGCAGATGTTTCCCGACTCGCCACCGGCAAGACTCGTGACCGCTACCCTGAATCTCAATCCTGACGATGCCGAGGATGACCAAACTCCGCACCTGGTTTACGTACAGCATGGCGGCGCTGGTGGCGGCGGTGGTGGCGGCGGCCATGGTGTGGGCGGAGGAGGAGGAGGAGGAGGAGGTCATGGAGTGGGTGGGGTCGGCGGCGGCCACACTGGAGGAACCGGCGGTACGGGGCACAGCGGTGGCACCAGCGGTGGCGTGCGCAGCGGCGGGGCCATGAACCCGCTTCCGGTCGCTCCCTACAGCTCGTCGCGTCAGCTTCTTCCCACGGTCTCGGACGCAACCGGCAATCAACAGGTGCTGTATGAGCTGGCGGTCGGCACCGGCGGATTTGTCATTGTGAACTCGAACGATTTGCTGGGCGGACTCCAGAAGATCGCGAACGAGCAAAGCCAATACTACGTTTTGGGGTACACTCCGCCGCAGTCGGAAGAAGGTAGTTGCCACGTCCTGAAGGTGAAGGTGGACCGCTCGGATACCAAGGTCCGCTCGCGCAGTGGATATTGCAACGTGCGGCCGACCGACCTGCTGGCCGGCAAGCCGGTTGAAAAACAACTGGAGAACCAAGTCACCGGTTCGCAACCAGGAAACGTCGCTGCCACCATGCTGGCTCCTTACTTCTACACCTCGCCGGACACGGCGCGGGTCGACCTCGCCATCGAGATTCCTTCCAGCACCGTGGTGTTCGAAAAAGTGAAGGGCAAACAGCACGCCCTGGTGAACGTCCTGGGAATTGCTTACAAACTTAACGGCGATGTCGCCGCTCGCTTCAGCGATCAAGTCGAATTCAACTTCGATAGCAAGGATGAACTCGAGGCCTTCAAAAAGAAGCCTTACCGCTACGAAAACCAGTTCGAAATCGGTGCCGGACATTACAACCTGAAGGTGGCTTTCAACTCCGGCGAGAACAACTTTGGAAAGCTGGAGATGCCTCTGGTCGTCGACCCTCATGACGCTAAGCAGTTCGGCATTAGCGCGCTGGCTTTAAGCCGGGAGATTCATCCCCTCTCGCAGGTCGGCAACAGCCTGGACGTGGCGCTGCTGGAGGATCGCAGCCCGCTGGTGGCCCAGGGAATGCAGATCGTCCCTACCGGCAACAATCAGTTCAAACCCACCGACCTTGCCGTCTTCTATGTCGAGATCTACGATCCTCTGCTCACTACGTCCACTCCCCCCACGGTCGGAGTCCAGATGGTGGTGATGGATCGTAAAACGGGACAGAAAAAGTTGGAAACGGGAGGACCGGCTTCGGGAACGTCGGCAGGAAACCCGGTGGTCGGCGTGGGATTGAAACTGCCGGTCGACAAACTTCCGCCAGGCTCCTATCAGTTGGAAGTTCGAGGAACGGATTCCGCAGGACACTTTACCAAAGTGCAAACTGCGGACTTTGAGGTTCAGTAGGGCGCCGTGGCAATCGCTAAGCTGGAACGGGGTGGCTTCCGAGGACCTTCCTGGTCGATGCATGTCTGTGCCGCTCGGCCAGCGCAGCCTGGATGAATGTAACTTCCTGCCCTAACATTTCGGTGGCTTCGCCACAGAGGTCCGGCCGCTGGCGCATCAGATCCAGAAACGGTTCGGTCTTGACGTGGATCACGTCTACTTCGGTCAGCGCGACCGCGCTCAGGCTGTAAGGGCGCTCGGTAAACGTCGAAGGCAGACCCAGCACCGAGCCGGCAGAAAACAAGCGGTCAAGTTTGGGTAAACTTTTCACGCTCATCCGAACCCTGCCCTTTACCAGAAAATAGACGCCGGCATTATTGCCGTCTTCCTGGAAAAGAAACTCCTCGGCGGCGAAGTGCTCCTGGCTGCCGATTTCCCGCAGGCAAGCCTTCAAGTCCGTCGATGCCTTCAAGAAGCTACACTGGGCGCCTACATTTTTCATTGATCTGTTATGCCAAAACCCGAACCGACATGCTGTGACTCGAATCACACTTGGGTGTGAGCCGGAAGGAACACCCCGCCGGGTCGAGGTTGACAGGAGCGCCGCTAGCAACTAAAGTCCATTCGCAAGTTGAGCTCATTTTGCCCCAGGCCGTTCCACTTCAACAATTTGATCTCACAGAAGTTACGTTCCCTTCGGAGACGAACATGAAATTGCGTAAATTCCTGATGTCGGCAGTCCTTACCGCTCTCTCGGCCAGTGTAATACCGCTTTGCTGGTCGGCCCAGAACGATACCCCGAATTCGAAAATCGCTTCCCGCGTGCTGTCGGAAACCTCCAACGGCGGGTCGACCGAGGCCTTAGTTGTACTCACCCGCCAGGCCGACCTGAGCCCTGCCAATAACCTCGCTACAAAAACCGAAAAGGGCCGCTTCGTGGTCGACACTCTGCGATCTGTCGCTCATTCCGGCCAAGGGCCGATTCTCGCAATGCTGCGGGAGCGCGGCATTCCTTACCAGTCCTTTTACATCGTCAACATGATCAAGGTCACCGGCGATCGCAGTTTGATGGAAACCTTGGCGGCACGCGGCGACGTTGCCTCCATCGACGCCAATCCTCATGTACGCACCGCGCTGCCCTCGCCCACCGGCAACGATACGACCTTCCAGCCCAGCGGCATTGAATGGAACGTGCAACGAGTGAAGGCGCCCGACGTGTGGAATCTTGGCTACCATGGCGAAGGCCTGGTCGTAGCCGGCGCTGACACCGGTGTGCAATGGGACCACCCTGCGCTGAAGAATCACTATCGCGGCTGGAATGGTCAGCAAGCCGATCACGATTACAACTGGCACGACGCCACCAGCGATCATTCTCCCGTGCCCATCGACCCGCACGGTCACGGTACGTTCACCGTCAGCGGATGGTGGGTGACGACGGACAGGGCAATCAGATTGGCGTGGCTCCCGGCGCAAAGTGGATCGCCTGCCGCAACATGGATGCCGGCGGCAACGGCTCGCCTTCGCAATACACGGAATGTTTCCAGTTCCTGATCGCGCCCTATCCGATTGGCGGTAATCCCGATCAGGGCGATCCCACGAAGGCTCCGGACTCCATCAACAACTCGTGGGTTTGCCCGCCCAGCGAAGGCTGCTCCGTCAGCACTCTGCAGAGCATTGTTGACGCGGTCCGCGCTGCCGGAATTTTTCCCGCGATGGCCGCCGGCAACGATGGCCCTAGTTGCTCCAGCATTGTGTATCCACCTGCCATTTATGCCAGTTCGGTGGATGTGGGAGCGCTGGACTCTGGCAACAACATCGCCAGCTTCAGCAGTCGGGGGCCGGTTACGATCGACGGCAGCAACCGCACCAAGCCGGATGTGTCGGCGCCCGGCGTCAACATTCGTGGCGCGGTGCCCGGCAATGGATATGAGTCGGGATGGTCGGGAACCTCGATGGCTGCTCCGCATCTGGCCGGAGGCGTTGCCCTGTTGTGGCAAGCCAAGCCGAGCTTGATCGGAAACATTACGGCGACGGAGTCGACCATCGAGCATGCAACACAGCACCTGACCGATCTTCAAGCTGTGGGCGCCTGCCGCGGTCCCAGCTTCCTGCAAGACAACACCTTCGGCTATGGACTGATCAACCTGCTGCAGGCGGTTCAGTCGCATTAGTCTGTTACGCGTGCAAAGTAAAACGGCTCCCACGAATTTTCGGGAGCCGTGTTTTTTGGTGATGATTAGTATTGAGGAGCGGTGGTCAAGAGAACAAGCTGATCGCATGCGGGTGCCGAGACCATCGTGCGCAAGAGTACGCCAGTCTGCTGCCACCAACCTTGGAAAATGTAGTCGCCGAAGGACACGCGCAAGGGATTCCAGACGCTCGGCGTCGATTCCGTTTGATCGGGTGCGTGTTCGCCGATTCGTAATTCAGTTTCAGCGGCGAGCGACAATCCTTCCATCGAGCTAACGCTCACCCGGCGAGTATCCAAACGAAGCCCGACATCCAACGCTTTCAGCGCGCTCTCCTTTGCGCTCCAAAACAAGTTCACAACTTTGTCGCGGTCAGTGGACGAAGCGCTGGCAATCAGTTGTTGTTCGTCCGCCGTGAAGTAGTCTTCGAGAAACGCCTGGCTGCGTGGCTCTATGACCTCGAGGTCAAAGCCTAACCTCGTTCCGGATGGCGCGATCGCGCAAGCCGCAACCTCAGAGCGATGACTGAGAGAGATCGACACGGCGGCGACCTCGTTGGCGAGAAAAACTTCGGGAGCCCCGCTGTCTTTCGAGCGTATTTCAATGCCGGACAGTGCGATGGAATCGCAAGCTAGTTTCAGGTAAGCAGCGACTGCATTCTTGGCGGTCCATCGGCCCAGGCGCCAGTCGGCGCGGCGCTTGGGAATGCGCATACCCTCGAGGCGGGCTAGCTCGGATGGGGACAACCAATTGTTATCGCTCGGAACGTCGGATGCAGCCCGTTCGAGCCAGTAAACCTTCATGTGGGCCACTAAACCACGCCGGCAGCGTGCGCCTCAACCGTCGCTGCTTTGGACGCCGTCGGCTCTGGCGCACAGCGCGCGATCTCCCTGGCAACTCCGCGCTCGACGGACTTAATTAGGTAAGAGCGGAGATTTCGAGCAGGAAGTATGTCGTTGAGTGCGCCGACTTCGAGCGCGCGATGCACGCTGTGGATGTGGTCAAATTCGCCGGCTACGTCCCCCAGCTTTTCGGAGTGCACGAGCTTAAACAGTTCGTCGTACTGGGCCTGCAAACGCCGCTTCTCTGCGCCTTCGGCTTGAGCGATTGCCTGACTCACGGTGACCAGCCGCTCGTCCTTCCTGGTTCGCGCTTCCACTTCACCGGAGAAGACAACCGCGGCCGCCGGTGCGCCACCAATCACGGAGGCGTAGGTTCCTTCCAGCGCCACAACCTCAAGTTGTTCGTTGAGGGCTCCCGAGAACACTACGTATGCGCCACCGTGGTAGCGGGAGACCACGCAGAACACCATAGGTCCTTTGAAATTGACGACAGCGCGCCCGATCTCGGCGCCATATTCCAGTTGAAGCTTGCGCAGGGATTCCGGAGATCCATCGAATCCCGAAAGATTGGCCAGCACGACAACCGGCCGATTATTGCTGGCCGCATTGATCGCCCGTGCCGCTTTTTTGGAGGACGAGGGAAAGAGCGTTCCGGCAGTCCAGTGATCCGGACCGTCGGCCGGCACGAAACCCAGGCGAGGGACGGGATGCGATTCGATGCCAAGCATGCAGACGGGATAGCCGCCAAGATGCGCGTCCCACACCACGACCGTCTCAGCTCCTCGCATGCCAGACCAGCGCTCCAACGGCGAGTGATCCTGGTCGACTACCGCAGCGAGCACGCGGCGAATGTCGAAGGGCTGTTTGCGACCGGGATTGGTCTCGTCCGAGAAGATGTCGCCGACGCGCACAAAGCTGCTGGTGCCGTTGGCACCATGAGGATACGTCCGCACATCGCGATCGATAGGATCGTTAGTTACCGCACGGCGCGGGAAACGTTCGCCCGGGACGACGTAGGTGTGGTCGTAATGGCGGAACAGGATGTGGCAGGCTTCGTCGAGGTCGCGGGCAAAATACTGCGCTTGTCCGTTCAGCCCCATGATGCGGTCGTAGCCGCCGATTCCCTGATTGTCTTCGGCGGAGACGCTGCCTGAATAGTCGAGAGCACGTTTACCAGTCAAAACCATCGCGGCCAGTGGAGTCATGATCAGAATGCCGCGAGTATGCAGCAGCATGGTGGCTTCGGCATTCCAGTAAGGCTGCGCGCCAACGTTGATGCCGTTCACCACCACGTTCACTTCGCCTCCCGCCTGCGTGAACTCGATCAGGCGACGCAGAACGCGGGCAATCCAGTCCATGTTCTCCACGCCGCTCTCCATCGAGATCTTTGCTCCGGCGGAGAGCGCGAACCACTCCAGCGGGATATTTTTTTCTTCAGCCAAATCGATGGCCGCGTTGATGCGGCGACATTCCGGCTCGGCAAGGGCGCCCATTCCTTTACTTGGATCGCCCAGCAGCACCACTCGCGTCATGCCCTCGGGATGCTTCGCAGTAAAGTTGCGGATGACGCCGACAATGATGTTGGCTTTATTCTTGCCATAAGGCCGCTCGACCGGCGCCAACCGTTGGTCGGTGTCCAGATCGTATTCGACGAAATCGCCAGTGGGGAATTCCGCGCGCGTCTCTTCCAGAGACGGCGTCAGCATTTTGATGATCTCGTAGGGATAGATCAGGCCGCGCTGGCGCATCTTCACTACTTTTTGATCGTATTCCGCCAGCGGCTTCAGCGGCTGTAGTTTGGTGGCTGGCCGCATGGTCATCAGTAAACCGGTAGTGCCAGGATTCGATACCCGCAGCAGCATCTCACGCAACTCACCGGTGCGCGGGTGCGGCACACGGGCGCGCAGTACCACCTGCTCCAATCCGAGACCGTCGGTCTCCGGCGCCAGCCGGTACGCGATCGCCTGCAGATCGTCGGGGCTAACCTCGAGTGTCGGCCAAACGTAAAGCAGAATCCGGTTCCAGTGCAGGCGTTTCTGCGGCGGCCGCTTCATCTGGAATTGCCGGATAGCAGCTGACGCCTCGGCAAACATCCGCTCCAGATGCGGCAGCTGCACAACCCGGCCGTTATCGTCGCGCACGGGAGTCAAGTCGCGAACTTCGGCGCAGGCAAACAGCCGCTCGTCCTTGGGATTTTCGTTGGCAACCGCGTGCAGCAGATAGACGTCTTCGACGGAGGGCAGGCGATCGATCTTGAAATTCTGCAAGCGCCATAGATGCAGGCGCTCGGCCATCGTGGGATGAATCCCGCGCAGCAGCTCTACTTCCCGGTATCCGGTCTCGAACGGTTCGTAGGTGAAGTGTTGCATGCCACCCATGCCGGGGTCCTGACCGGGACCGGAAACGGCCACAACAACATGCTTCAGCCTGCCGGGCAGACCAGCAGCGTTTACAGTCGAATGAATTTCGCGTTGCGCCGTCTCCGCATCAGACAGAGCGCCGTCTTTCCAGGTGAAGAAATCGAGGACGATGTCGTCCTCAAGGGGAACTTGCGCGATCGCCGGTTTCAGAGCCTGCATCGCTTTCAGCAACCCGTTATAGTCGGCGTGCGTGGCAAAGATGTGAACCCGCTTTCCCTTCTCGTCATACTCAGCGGAGGCGCAGCAATTTCCATTCGCAGGAAGTGCGTGGAAGTTGGTCAGGGTTCGCACGCAGTAGTAACGGGACGCGATCATTTGCAGCATTAGCTGCTGCGCGGCTGGGGGCGCTGCGGCGAGCCTTCGGGACAGAATGGTGGCCAGCGGTTGCGGGCACTCGATCACGGCTCGCATTCTTTGGTCGCGGTCGACGGCTTCCGGATTCGCTGTCAGATAGTCGAGCTGATCCTCCAATTGTGCGTAGACCAGCTTCCGCGAGGACTCGAACACGGGTTGATCGAAGCCGTGATAACGGACTTCTCTGGCCAGGTCGCTGATGCTGGGAGCGCTGCCTCGCGTGATCGAAATCAAGCGGTCGAGCAGAGTGCGAAAGGTGTGATCTTTCTCTGCCGATAGAGTTTCACCAGAGGCGAGCCGGCGCTCCAACACACTTAGAATGGCTGCGTCCTGCCGCTCCATTCGCTGATGCGATTTGTAGATCCAGAGCAGTGTCTCTTCCAATACGGGTGATGGGTCGAGCGTTGCAATGCCGTAGTGCGCCAGCACTCGGCGCAATGCCTCGAGAAATGTTCGCGGCAAGCCCTCACCCTGCGTGTTGATCATTCGCAGATAAGTGAAGAGGTAGGCCTCAGAGCTGGGAGCTTCGCCGCCAGAAGCATCACTGTTGCCCGGCTTGCGGCGAAACAGCGCGCAGATATCGACGAAGATGCTGAGTATCTCCTCTTCCTGACGCTGTATTTCTTCCGCATCCGAAGTTACTCCACGGAATTGCCGCCACTGCGTCGAGATTCTTCCTGTGTGTGCTGGATCAATGTCGAAGCCCAGCATCAGCTGCCGCAACTCATCGAGGTTTTGCCGCCAGGTAGGCTGCCCCGTCGCGCTCACGGCGGTTAATGACGCGCCAAACGTCACTCTGCCTTCCGAGTCGCTCGACTCCTCCTCCGTGGAAGCTTCGATCTGAACCAATGGCGCACCAATGTCCACCTGCACATTGGGTATGGTCATGATCTGCCGCACCTTGCCGGGAAATGGCGCGACGACCTGCGTCTCCATCTTCATGGCTTCCAGCACCAGCAGGCGATCGCCGGCTGCGACGGTGTCGCCCGGCTTCACGGCAATCGATACCACCACCGCCGGAGCAGGTGCGTGAATCACGCCGCCGTCGTCGCGCTCGATGCGATGCGAAACGCCGTCCACTTCAATCCGGTAACTCAGTCCCTGCACCGACGAAACCACGTGGGAGCGCTGTCCGAATGTGGTGAGCCAATATTCGAAGGGCCCAAGGTGATGCAGATGCGCATCGATGAATGAGCCGTCGACTTCGATGCGATAGCGCTCCGGACCAAGGCAGTAGGTCTTCATCGCGTAGGACTGGCCGCGATACCGCAGCTTCACCGTGCGGCCCGCTTCACTGCGAACCTGCGGACGCCCACGCACCGCCGACGTATAAAACTGGGCTTTCTCCACCGCAAGGTCGGCGTTGTAAACCTCGATCGCCGCTTGCACCAGGGCCACGTCGGCATAACGCAGCGAGAGATGTTCTCCCTTAGCCGCCAGGCGATCGAGCCACTCCACATCCACTTCGCTGTTCTGCACTTCGGGACGGCGAATTAGTTCCAGCAGGAACGCTTTATTGGTGGCGCCGCCTTTGATGACAACCACACTCTCGCGTAACACTCGCTGGAGCCGCGCCAAGGCTTCTTTACGACTCTGACCGAAGGCAATAATCTTGGCGATCATCGAATCGAATTCCGCAGGTACGGTGTCGCCCACGGAGACGCCGGTGTCGATACGGATTCCCGGCCCGGTCGCCAGCTTCATCCGTTCGATGAGCCCGGGGCCCGGCGTAAATCCGTTTTCCGGATCCTCGGCATTCAACCGTACTTCGATTGCGTGTCCAATGGTCTGCGGTTGCACTGCCTCCAGCTGACCGCCTCGGGCAACATGAATCTGAAGTTTCACCAGGTCGAGCCGCGTCGTGCACTCCGTCACCGGGTGTTCGACCTGAAGACGCGTATTCATCTCCATGAACACGAAGCGCTTGCTGACCGGTTCGTACAGGAATTCGACTGTGCCGGCATTGCGATACCCGGCCACCCGGCTCAGCCGGATTGCCGCCTGACGCAACCATTGATCCTGTTCCGACGACAACACCGGCGACGGCGCTTCTTCCATTACCTTCTGATGGCGGCGTTGAATGGTGCAATCGCGCACTCCAGCGGCCCAGGTTGTACCGTACTGATCGGCAATGATCTGAACCTCGACGTGACGGGAGCCGGTTACCAATTGCTCCATGAAAACTGTCGGATTGCCGAAGGCCTTGAATGCGTCGCTGCGCGCACGAGCAAAAGCAAACTCCAACTCGTCAGGCGAATTCACCCGCCGGATTCCGTGACCTCCGCCTCCGGCTGTGGCCTTGATCAGCAACGGATACCCAATCCGCTCTGCATGATGAGCTGCTTCGGCCAGCGTGTCCACCGGGCCACCACTCCAAATCGCAATCGGAATCTGTGCCTGTTCCGCCAATCGCTTGGAAGAAATCTTGTCGCCCAACCGGCGCATGATGTCGCCGTCCGGTCCGATGAACACCAGGCCGAGCTCGCGGCAGAGGTCCGCAAACTCAGCGTGCTCCGCCACAAATCCCCAGCCTACCCAGACGGCTTCAGCGCGCACCGCCTCCAGCGCCTGCTTCAGACAGTCGTAATCGACGTAGCGACTCTTGAGTTGGTTGGTCTGCGGATCCAGGACGTGCGCGCTGCCCAGGAAATAAGCTTCATCCGCCTCACGCACAAACATGGCGTGACGGTCCGGCTCCGTGAACAGCGCGATGGTTTGTAACGCTGCCTCGTGCTCTTGATTGAACTCGCGGCCTGCATGGATAAAGCGCATGGCAGCTTCTCCGCGATTGACGATCGCTACTCTCTGAAATTCATGCTGCATTGGACACCTGCTCAATAGCAATTACCCGCCATCCAGGTGAGGTCATGAGGCTGTGACGGTTTCCGGCGACATGACGGTTTGCAGATTCTTCAGCCATTCGGCATCGAGGCTGTCGGGCAGTCGCGCCGTTCGGTATCCGGCGAGACGGACGTAGCGGTTGCCCTCTTGATCTACGACCTCGGCGTCAAAGCTGTCCTGATCCGGGTGCGGAGTGACCAGCGCGTAGAGTTTGCCTTCCGCCAGTTTCGGCTCGCGCGACCAGAAGACATTCTGAACAAACTGCGGCAAGCCCATACGGTGGCGCGTGCCCATCTCCCACAGACCGGCAGTCTGGAAGCACAGCTCGATCAGCCGCGGCGCCATTAATGTCGGTCGATCCGATGGCTGGTTGTTGTCCGGGAGATTCGTGGCCAACTCCCCAATCATTCGCGATCCATCCCACCAGGCGCGCTCCAAAACCCTGTACGCAGGCCCGTGGAAATAAACGCGGTAAATTTGCGCAGCGTTCACGATAGTTTCCGCCGACAAGCGCGGAACTGTTCCACCAACTGGTTGCGAAGCCTGCTTGCCCACTCTTACCCGCGCGGTGAAATGGATTGTCTGCTGCGGTTCCGTATGGTTCGGAAGCACGCGGCTTCCGAGCAGCCTGCAATCGACGATCAACTTATCTCCTTGAGGATAGAAGAAGGCCTGAATCGTCACCGTTCGTGGCTCGTCGCGGTAGAACTTGAACGGAGCCAGGAAGTTCACCTCCTCGATCGCTTCAACATGCCAGCCGGGATGAACGCACAGCGCCGCTTCGGCGAACGCCTCAATGCCCATCACACCGGGCAGCACAGGCGTGCCGTCGATGCGGTGGTCGTACAAGAAGGGCTGCACGGTTGGATCAAGCGTGGTCTCCATGGTTAGCCCGCTGTAGAGGCCCATACCCGTGATCTTGCCAACCATTGGCCCTTGTGCGGGCAGGGCTGCGGCGAAAGCCTCCAGTGCAGCAGTATCCAGCCCACCAGTCGGGTCCCACTCATTAAGCATGGCACCGATGCGCTGCGCGACCACGACTTCTCCGCGAGTCGCACCTGTTGTCAGCTCGCGCCGGATAAACGGAACGCCAGCCTCTGGCGGCAGCATGTCGATGCCGGCGAGCTCCATCATCTTCGGAATCGAGCCCCGCGTAGCCATGCCGATTCCGCCCCACGCCGTCCAGTCAAGGACGATGGCGCGCGTCTGCGGCCGCGTCGTGCGAAAGTTCGAGGCAAACTTGCACAGCATGTCGTTCGCCGCGCTGTAATCTACCTGACCGCCGTTGCCGAAACGTCCAGCGATCGAACTGAAGGCGACGGTCGCAGCCAGCGGCATGTTGCCGATGGCATGTAGCAGATTAAACCAGCCATCCGCCTTCACGTCGAAGACCAAGTCGAACTCGCGTGGGTCTTTGTCCGGAAGGAAATGGCTGCGCTCCAGACCGGCGGCATGCAGCAGGACATCGATGCGTCCGCTTTGCGCACGCACCTGCTCGATAACCTTCGTGACTCCGTCGGCATCCGCCAGGTTGACGCTGAAGTAGTGCGCCGTCCCACCCGCCGCTTGTACCGCCTGAATTGCGGCGAGTGCGGCTTGCGACCGCTCAAGTGCGGCCAGCTCTTTTTCGACCAGTGCCGGCGTGGCCCGTTCGCCGCGCGCCTGAATGCGCGCAAACAGATCGCGCTTCAATCCTTCTTTGTCCGCCACGAAGCGCGTGAGATCAGGATTGTCCGGATTAGGTTCGGGTACGAGATCAAGCAGGTAGAACGTGCCGCCAGACGCTGCGGCCAGGTCGGCGGTGATTGCCGACACGATGCTGCCGGCCGCGCCTGTAATTACGAATACGCTGCGTTCATCAAGCGTCAGACCTGGCTGGCCATCTCTTGACGACTGCTCCTGGAGGCCCACCGTCCAACGCAGGCTGTTCTTGTAGCCGATCTCGACTGCGCCAGGATCGCGCAAAGTTTCGTCGATGAGGGCAGCGGCGATTTCTGCCGGTGCGCGGTCCGTTTCGAAATCCACGGCTTTCACAAGGGCTTCAGCGCGCTCGCGCTTGTAGGACTTGGTGAAACCTGTGACTGCGCCTCCCATGGGAGCGACAGCCCCGGCGTCGTCATAGCCATGGTGTCCGCCGAGTCGAGTCGCCGCAACCAGGAAGGTACCCGGCGCTGCAATCTGCTCGTACAAGATGCGCATGGTTACGTACAGCGACTTCACGCGCATCCGCGATGCCGCGTGCCAGGTCGCGAAATTCATCGTCGCGAGTTCGCCTTCGTGATCGAGCGCAGGCAGCCAATACACACCCTGCACCGGCCCGGCGGTGACCCACTGCTTAAGGCATGCAGCGAGGGCATCGGCATCGAGTGTCGGGTCGATGCGCAGTACTTCGGCGCCAAGAGTTGAGGAGACGTTGTGCGAGCGCATCGCCCACACCGCCCTTGTCGGCCATGAGCACAACTCGACTACCTTGGCCGAGTGTCACGCCCGTCGGCTTGCAGACGTTGAGAGGCGGCCGCAGATTGGGAACGGGGATGCGACGCGGAATCTTGTTGGCTGCCTCGAATCCTGCAACCACTGGGCGTGGACGCGACGCAGCTGCCGGCTTAGGGCTCGGCGAGGTCGCAGCAGAGTTCGATGACTGGGTTGTCGCAGGCTCCGGCGAAGTTATTTGGCAGCCGCGGCTGGCCTGCGTTCGCGCGCGAACTGGATCACGTGCGCCAGTGTCGGGAAATCGCGCAGCTTCATATTTTCATCGCGCGGAATATTGTAGGCTGCGCGCACGGCGGCAAACATCTCGGCTTGCTTGACCGTGTCGACGCCGAGATCGGCTTCGAGATCAAGATCGATGTCCAACATCTCTGGCGGATATCCCGTCTTGTCGGCCACGATCTCGAGAATCTTCTGCTTGATGGACTCGTCCGAAATCTCGGCCTCCGGTTGTGCGCGGCGACGATGGCGCATAACTCTGCCGGTTCGTCCGGTTTTTTCTGGCTCGGCAACTTTGCGGGAATTGGCGACGCAGTTGCCAGATCGGGCCGCTTCTCGTAGACGAAGCGAACGACGTGCGCCAGTGTCGGATAATCGCGCAGCTTGCGGTTTTCGTCACGCGGGATGTTGTAGATCTCGCGGATGGCCGCGAACATCTCCGCCTGCTTCACCGTGTCCACGCCAAGATCGGCTTCCAGATCAAGGTCCATGTCCAGCATGTCCTTGGGGTAACCAGTCTTCTCCACGGCGAGGTCGAGAATGCGATCCTTCACTGACTGGCGTCGCGGCTCCGCCGGGGCGGCAGGGTCGCTGGCTCGGGAGCCAGACCGGCGCTGCGCTTCTGGCTGAGTTGGCGAATCAAGGGGTGCGGTTGCTCCGGAGCTTGTCGGGCTGCAACACTCCCGTCAAGATCGGGTCGCTTCTCGAAGACAAACCGGATCACCTGCGCCAGCGTTGGATAATCACGTAGCTTGCGGTTCTCGTCGCGCGGAATATTGTAAATCTCGCGGATGGCGGCGAACATCTCTGCCTGCTTGACCGTGTCGACGCCAAGATCGGCCTCAAGATCGAGATCCAGGTCCAGCATGTCCTCCGGATATCCTGTCTTCTCGACCGCAAGAGCGAGGATGCGCTCTTTCACGGAATCTTTGGCCGAACCGGAATGCATCTGAACCGGAGCTGCGATCGCGGCCGGCGCAACAACTTGAGAAACCGCGACGGGAGCAACGATTTCAACTGCGACGAGAGCGTCGACTTCAGCAGTTTCAGCAGCGACCGACGTTGTCGAACCCGCGACGCCGATATCAGGCCGCTTCTCCAACACAAACCGGATGACATGCGCCAGCGTCGGATAATCGCGCAGCTTGCGGTTCTCGTCGCGCGGAATGCTGTAGATTTCGCGGATGGCAGCAAAGATTTCTGCCTGCTTGACAGTGTCGACGCCAAGATCGGCTTCAAGATCCAGATCAAGATCCAGCATGTCCGCCGGATACCCGGTTTTCTCTACTGCCAGTTCAAGGATGCGCTCTTTCACTGCACCAGCCGTTAGTGGCGTCGCCACTGCCGCCGGCGCAGCAGCGATCACCGAGGCGGGGGCACTCGCCACGACGGGCGTGGCTGGTGTCGCGCCCACTGCCGTCGCAGCTGCGCTCTGCTTCGCGGCTTCAGCGCGCAGCGGTGCTGCCTGCGGTGCGAGCTTTGTCACCTGTGCAACCGGAGGAGCAGTCGGAGCTTTTGGTTCCGACGCAACGGCAACCTTCGTTTCAGGCACAGTCTGCGCAACCACACGCGACTCTTCGGCAGTTGCCGCCACTCG
>CAWCMU010000042.1:0-25987 GCA_963796695.1 uncultured Acidobacteriaceae bacterium
AGCCACCGCGCGATTCAACTCCACAATCGGCGACGGCGCCATGTTCGCAAGTTCCTCGTAAAGCGTGGCAATCCTGCGCCAATCCGTTTGCTCTGCCGTGCGGGCCCGCGCGTGACAGGCGGCAATCTCTGCCTGCATCAGATAAGACCCCGGCGCGCGCCCCAGAGAATTCGCGCGATCCAGAGCCGTCAGCCCGCGGCGGATCAAAAGCTGGTCCCACTGCGCGCGGTTCTGCTCCAGCAGCAGAATCGGTTCGCCCGTTGGTCCCACGCGCGCCCGCGAGCGTGATGCCTGGATTTCCATCAGTGCCACCAGGCCGTGCACTTCAGATTCGCGCGGCACCAACTCAGCCAGGACGCGTCCCAAGCGCAGCGCTTCTTCGCACAGGGCCGGCCGCAGCCAATCTTCTCCGGCGGTAGCTGAATAGCCCTCGTTAAAGATCAGGTAGATAACCTGCAGCACCGACGACAAACGCTCGGCCAACTCCGCCCCGGAAGGCACCTCGAAGGGAACATTTGCCTCCGACAGCGTTCGCTTGGCCCGGACGATACGTTGCGCGATGGTAGGTTCGGGCGCGAGATAGGCGCGCGCGATTTCGTCCGTGGTCAGACCGCCCAGCAGGCGTAACGTCAGGGCAATGCGGGCTTCGGTCGAGAGCACGGGATGGCAGGCGGTGAAGATGAGGCGCAGCAGATCGTCACCGATATCGTCATCCATCGCAGCCTCAAGTTCGCCGCGCGATAATTGCTGTTGGAGCTCGAGATCGCGGCCCAGTTCCTCATGTTTGCGGTCCAGCAGCTTATTGCGTCGGAAAAAATCGATGGCGCGGCGCTTGGCTGCGGTCATCAGCCATGCGCCAGGATTGTTCGGGACACCCGACGTCGGCCATTGTTCCATCGCGGCGACCAGCGCGTCTTGAGCCAGGTCTTCGGCGATCCCTATGTCATGAACATATCGCGCCAGCGCCGCGATGAGCTTCGGCGCTTCCATCTTCCAGACTGCTTCGATCGCCAGATGAGTATCGGTACCGGACACAGGTACCGATCACATCATCATTCGCGCCTCGAACGCAAGCATATGAGTTGGAAGAATTGACTTGTCATGACGAGCGTCACAATTTCTGGCGCGGGAGATCAGTTTTCGCTGTTGGGACGAAAGCTAATCCCTCGCAGGCTCGAAGCCTGCTCGTATGACAAATCGGTGGAGCGGTCAGGCTCGAAAACGCTTCGGAGCGGGATATTCCGCTCCTCGCGCATTTAGCCACAGTCGCAACTACGGCTTACAAGGGAATTCGCCGGCCTCGTACATGGGACGAACTTCGGTCTCACCCTCCCATCCGGGCCAATGCTGCTTGTGGAGTTCCATGAAGTACTTCGCGCCTTCCAGCGCCTCTTCCTTCGACTTCAGCTCAAACTGCGCGAATCCGCCGATGACCTCTTTGCCTTCGGTGAAGGGACCATCGATGACGGTGATCTTCCCGTCGGCAAGGCGCACGCGAAGTCCCTCTGAGGTGGGGCGAAGGCCGCCGCTGCCGAGCATTGTGCCCGACTTGGTCGCCTCTTCGCTGACCTTCGCAATCGCTTCCATCAACTCTTTGGGCGGCATACCCGCCCCTTCCTTCGTCTTTACGATCATCATGTATCGCATGTTTAGACCTCTCTCATGAGTTGTATTTTTCGTTCTAACTTGAATTCGTCGGGCTTTACTGGAAGTGCAAATCCCGGCTCTACTCTTACGACGAATGTTGACCTTCCAAATCGACAAGCTCAGGTTTTTTTCCCACGAAACCTGGCTGCCCCGCTTAAGCTCGCTTTGCGCTGGAATCGCGCCGGCGCCGCTCGTCCTCGCGAAACTCGGGTGTGAGCGCAGGGCCGAAGTCCTCGGCTTCGAACACTGGGCGAATTTCGATCTCCGAATCCGGGCAACCGGGATTAGGGCAGCGCTTGACCCACTCGACAGCTTCTTCCAGGGAGCGAACTTGCCAAAGCCAGAAGCCCGCGATCAGTTCCTTGGCTTCGGCAAACGGACCGTCGACTACGGTGCGGTTGGAGCCGGAAAACTTCACGCGCTTGCCTTGAGAGCTGGCTTTCAGGCCTTCGCCGGCCAACATGATTCCGTTCTTCACCAATTCTTCATTGAACTTGCCCATTTCGGTGAGCAGTTCCCAGCTGGGCATTACCCCTGCTTCCGAATCCTTCGTGGCCTTGACAACTACCATGACTCGCATCGCTATATCTCCTGATGATGAGTGAGAGCCGGTTCACGGCGCTGTGTGCCGTCCTGAATCGCGCTCTATTTAGACGTCGAACGGTGGGGGACGAAATCGACACACCGGGTTTTCGGTCTGGGAAGGTTTTTGAGGGGCGAGCGGAAGATGCCGGGGGCGTCTTGAGCGCCGCGGCGGGGCGGACGCCGTTCAGCGCGGCTAAAGAGTCTCTGCTTCGCTGATAGTTAGGGTTTGCTTGCCGCGTCCGCATCCAACATTTGAAACAACGCCATCTCGACTTGACGACGCTTCAATAGTCCCGGTAAGACTATTTTTCCGGCATGACACCATTTGCAGAATTCGGCCGCAGCGCCCTGGAGATCGTTGGCATTCAGCTTGTGTAACAAGGTTGAGGCGGCAAAGTTCCCGCATCCCGCGTTGAGGACGAAATCTACCAGCGCGTCGAACTGGTTTTGGGTTAGCTCGATCGTTACCAGGCGGTTGACGTGTGCAACCGCGCTCGACACATCCTGCGTTAAGAGCTCCGTGGCCTGCTCCTGCGTGATGGACAACGCGGGGTGAACATCCGTGCCGGTATGCCCGTAGCCGATGGTCCATATCCCAACCGAATCCTGGTAGGCCGTCAGCCGCAGCCCTTCGAATTGTTGCGTCAGCGCAAGACCTTTTGGGCTGTACGAAAGATTGTTGATGCTAGCCATCCATGCTCTCCAGTTTGCTTACGGGTTTTGAGGAATGATTAGACCATCAAGCGCCATGATTTCAAGATAAATCTACGCGACTACCGGCATGGGCGGCTTCCGCCGAAGCGTGCCTGACTTTTGCGGGGTAGGTTCGGCTATGGCGCAAAAGATAGCCAACCAGCAGCAGCGCCGAAAATGCCAGCCATGCCAGATACGGCCACGGGTTTCCCATGCCGGACTCGGCTTTGACAACGTGAACTGGTAACGAGAACTCGGCATGGTCGGCGTTCTGCTGCACGGCAAGATTCAAAGTCCAATCGCCTTCGGTTGGCAGATTCAATTCGGCAGCCTGAAGCAGCTTGTTTTCGGAGTCGCTGGAACTGGCCCGTGTCGGCGCTAACTTCGAATCGCCAGAGGTGGGTCGGACGATGACGTTCACAGTCTCGTCAGTTAAGACGGCTTGCGTCCGGCTGTCCTGCACCAGGACGTTCAGGGTCGTGGTGCCGGCCGGAATATCTCCTGGCGGAGCAAATACCGTTATGGCAAAAGGGCCGGACTGCTGTTGCAGTCGCACGACCTGATCATCGTCATCGGAGGAGCGCGATGCCAGCGTTGCCAAAGACAGACCAGTGATCGCGAACAAAAGTACGAACCACAAAGCCTCTACTTTGGCTGCACCGAGCTTCGGCTTCAGCCAACGATTGGCCAGTGAGAATCGTTGCGCTGCGGCCAGGAGGCGTTCCAACAAAGCATGCCTTCGCCGACCCAGCTCGACCAGAACGTGGTCCCGCTGGCGTTGCATGCATTGCACGGCAACAATGACCGCGGGTATCAGGAAGGCCATCGATCCCACGACCCACATGATGGCCCCGGCGGCAGCCTGATCCTGCTGTGCGGAGAAGCGAAACAGCCGCGGCATGACCGCGTACGACGGATAGATTACCCGGTCGGAAAAGACCAGAATCGCCGACAGCACCGTGTTTTGCAGATCGCCGAGCAGGAGGTAGGGCACCATCGCCCAACGCGGCCACGGCGCATGACTGGGCCAGGGCTGAACCACCGGCCACCAAAAGATCAAGGACGCGGTGAAGAAACAGGCATGTTCGACTTGATGCCATGCACTGGAGGCGAGCGCCAACTCGTACAAGCGTGGAGAATGCCAGGCAAACATCACTGCACCCATCAGCAGCAGAGCCACCAGGGGATTCGTAATCCAGGTGCCGATGCGATTCGCCAACCGCCAGCGCAGGAATGGGCCGGCAAACTCGCGGGCAGCAAACACCGGCAGCCCTTTCACCAATGGAACCAAGGGCGCTCCCTGCAGGATAAGCGGCGGAGCCACCATCATCAGCAGCATGTGCTGAAGCATGTGTGCGGTGAGAATAAACGGGGAGAAGGTGTCACACGGGGAAGCCAGTGCAACCCACAGAGACAGGAGTCCAAGCAGAAAGCTTATTGCGCGCCAGGGCGGCAGGAAGGGAACTCCGGCGCGCCGCAGCAGAACCCAGCCGCGCACATAGACGATTGCGGTGAGGAGCAGCGCAACACTTGCCGTCGCTGGGATTGACCAGGACAGCAAGACTGCTTCGCTAACGGGATGCATGTGCTTCGACCGCCGTCCGCGACTAGGAGTCCGAAGTTGCTGTCTTTCCCTTGGCGTCTGGAACAGGACTGGGCTCTGCGTCGTCGTTCCAGTTTATGTCGCCCTGGCTGAAACGGTCGAGCACCTGATCGCCTTTAACCTCGCTGAAGTAATCCCAGGCCCACTCTACGAAAGCTTCAATCCGGGCCCGCATGGTGGACAGCAGGGCCGCATGAACTCCCAGCCACGCCGTGAAGGCGATTGGACCTTCGAGTTCATGACGATGAGCGCCGACTTCAGCCACGGCCGCACTGCGCCCAATCATGGCCATGATGCCCTTGTCGAAATAATCGAACGGCTTAAGCGGCTTTCCTTCGATGTCGGCAATAATATTTCTCGCGCACCACTTGCCACTCTGCTCCGCGACCGAGGCAAGTTGCGGCAACGTTTTGCCATCTTTCCCGCCGATGTTAGAAAAGTCACCCAGCGCGTACACTTCGGAAACACCCTGGACTGTCAAATCAGGTTGAACGTCGATACGCCCCCCGTGTCCAGGGCGCAGGCCAACGTTTCCAGACAAGCCCGATGCCCTGAGCCCGCCTGCCCAAACGACGGTGTGCGTCAAAATACGCGTGCCGTCGGAAAGAAGAACGTGGCCGGAGCCGACCTCCTTCACCGCTGTCCGCAGGTGGAGTTTCACGCCGCGCTCCTCGAGCTTCTTCGCCGCGTACTCCTGAGCTCTGGGGGAGAACGCGCATATCGGGTTGTGTCCCATATCCACGACGTAAATGCCCGCCTGGCTTATGGGCAGATTCCGGTATTCTTGGCGCAAGGCGTGGTGAATCATGTCACCCAGCGTGCCTGCCATCTCGGTTCCAGTGCAGCCCGCGCCGACGAGGACAAAGTTCAATGCACCCTTCTGGATCAGCGCTGGGTCGCGGTCGGCGGCCTCCAGCACGGCGAGAATGCGCGAACGCAACAACTCGGCGTCATGCAGGGAGTAGAGGGGATAGCTGAATTGATCGGCTCCTGGCGTACCGAAAAAATTGGCTTGCGATCCCGCGGCCAACACCAGGTAGTCGCCGTGATACTTGTTGCCCGTGGCAGTAGTAACGGTCTTGGTGGCGAGGTCGGCGGACACCACCTCTTCCATTTTCACTTCGACGTTGGGATGCCGCACCAGGATATTTCGCAGGCTGAAGGCCACGTTGCTGGGAGCCAGGAAGCCGGCCGCAACCTGGTACAGCAGAGGCTGGAATTGCTGATAGTTATTTTTGTCGATCAGCGTGATCCGAATCTCGGGATGCAGCGCCAGCTTGCGGGCGCAGTTTAGTCCGGCAAAACCGCCGCCGACGATCACTACATGCTTCATGGGATCGGCTCACTTTCGATTTTTTTGGTCCGTTGCGGGCAAGTTACAAGGGTCCTAGAAATGTACAAGCGAATTGCTCCGTAAACAACTGAGAAAAATACTAGTAGCAATCTCCAGCAGATTCGTCTAGAAAGACTGAAAACTCTTTCGAGCCACTATCCAGTTGAACCAATGAGCAGGAGTGTGTCAATGCGATCCGGAATTGAGTTGCAAGACCCGACAGTTTCAAGAGGCAGCATTCAGGTGTCGGCTTTTCGGCGACGCCATTTCTTCCAGAATGCAGCGATTGCGGGTCTTTTCTTGGGCGCCCTGTTGCTGGTCGGTTGCGAGAAGAAAGAGGAGCCTGCTAAGCCCGGTCCGCCCGAAGTCGGCGTGCTGGAACCGATTCAGCAGGACGTCCCCATTTTCGATGAGTACGTAGCCCAGCTTAACGGCCCGGTGAACGCCGAAATCACACCCAAGGTGCAGGGATACCTCCTTCGGCAGGATTATCAGAACGGCTATTTCGTCAAAAAGGGTCAGCTGCTTTTCGAATTGGATCCGCGGCAGTACGAGGCGGCGCTCGACCAGGCCAAGGCCGATGTGGCTGTGGCTGTGGCGAATCTGGATCGGGTGAAGGCAGACGTGGCTCGTGATACCCCGCTGGCCGCGCAGAGCGCGATTCCCCAGAAGCAGCTGGATAACGACGTGGCCGAACAAGCTTCCTGGGAGGCACAGCTCAAAGCCAAAGAAGCAGCCTTGCAGAACGCCCAATTGAATTTGGGTTGGACCAAGGTTTACTCGCCGATCGATGGCATCGCCGGTGTCTCGAACGCACAGGTTGGCGACCTGGTTGGGACCGCGACCAAGATGGCCACGGTTTCGCAGGTGAATCCCATCTGGGCGTACTTCAACATCAGCGAGAGCAGATTCCTTTCTCTCGCGCCCTCCATTACCGCCGTCATCACCGGCAAGGTCAGACTGAATGCCGCGAACACAAAGCCGATCGAATATATCCAGGCCAATGACGCCGTCTACCCCGCTAAGGGTCAGATCATTTACGTAAATCGGCAGGTGGGAACGCAGACCGGAACCATTCAGGTGGCAGCACAGTTTCCGAATCCGGATGCACTGCTGCGTCCCGGCGGTTTCGGGCGCGTTCGAATTGAGAGTGGAGTAGACAAGGGTGCGCTGCTGGTGCCACAGGCCGCAGTCACGCAGGTCCAGTCGATGTACATGTTGGCCTTGGTCACTCCCGAGAACAAAGCGGTCTTCCGCCCGGTTAAAGTTGGCGATCGCGTGGGCACGAACTGGATCATCTCGGAGGGGCTGAAGCCGGGCGAGAAAGTTGTAGTTGATGGTTTGCTGAAGCTGCAAATGTTTGCTGCGCAGGCTCCGGAGATGGCGAAGACCGGCATTCCGGTCGTGGCTAAACCCTACGTGCCCACGGCACAGCCGGCGGGGAGCAACTAAGCATGCCCAAATTTTTTATCAATCGGCCGATTGTGGCCATGTGTATTGCCATCCTGATGGTGTTGGTCGGCGTGGTGGCGATGCTCAGCCTGCCCACGGCGCAATTCCCGAACATCGCCGATCCCCAGATTCAGGTGCTGGCCACCTATCCCGGAGCCGATGCGCAGACGGTAGCCGAATCGGTCGCCACGCCAATTGAGCAGCAGATGTCGGGCGTCTCCGGCATGAATTACATGTACTCCACCAGCGCCAGCAACGGCCTGATGACGCTGACCGTCGACTTTGCTCTGGGAACGAATGCCAACACCGATCAGATTCTGGCCCAGATGCGGCAGGGCCAGGCCAATTCACAGCTGCCGAGCGCGGTGATTAACTCCGGCGTCACGGTGCAGCAGTCGACGTCATCTCCGCTGATGTTGTTGGCGCTGTCGTCGCCCAACGGAACCTACGACAACGTTTTTCTGGCGAACTACGCCTTCATCAATCTGAACTATGCGCTGACTCGTTTGCCGGGTGTTGCTTCGGTCTCCGTGTTCGGCGCAGGCCAATATTCCATGCGCGTCTGGGTAAATCCGGACACGCTCGCCAACCTCGGGGTTACAGTTCCTGAGATCATCAGCGCGGTTCAGGCACAGAACGCGGTAAATCCGGCAGGCCAGATCGGTGGAGCCCCTGTCCCGCCCGGACAGACGTTCACCTATAACGTGCGCGCCCCAGGCCGCCTCACCACCCCTGAGGAGTTTGGACAAATCATCATTCGAGCCACGCCTGACGGCGGCGTGCTGCGACTGAAGGACGTGGCACGAGTTGAGTTAGGCGCGCAGAACTACAACCTGGAAGGACGCTTCAACGGCAAGCCGGCTGCTTTGCTAGGTATTTATCTCACGCCCGGCGCCAATGCCCTGCAAACTTCGGGCGAAGTCCGCAAGTTCATGCTTGAAGCTAAAGGGCGCTTCCCGCAGGACCTGGAGTACAGCGTGCCGCTCGATACCACGCTGGCGATTACTGCCGGAATCGAGGAAATCCGAAAGACCTTGTTCGAAGCGTTGGCCCTGGTCATTCTGGTGGTCTACATCTTCCTGCAAGGCTGGCGAGCCACTTTGATTCCGCTGCTGGCGGTTCCGGTCTCGCTGATCGGTGCCTTCATCGTATTTCCGATTCTCGGCTTTTCCATCAACACCCTCTCCCTCTTCGGACTGGTGCTGGCCATTGGACTGGTGGTCGACGATGCCATCGTGGTCGTGGAGGCGGTGGAGCATCACATCGAGGAAGGGATGACCCCGCACGACGCGGCGCAGAAAGCCATGGAGGAGGTGGCCGGACCGGTCATCGCTATCGCCCTCATCCTGGCTGCCGTCTTCATCCCAACTGCCTTCGTCCCCGGCATCACCGGGCAGCTCTATCAGCAGTTCGCGGTCACCATCGCGGTATCCGTGCTGTTCTCCGCATTTAACGCCCTGTCGCTGAGCCCGGCGCTTTCCGCCATGCTATTGCGACCCAAGAAAGAGGCGCGCGGTCCGCTGGGCGCCTTTTTCCGCTGGTTCAACAAGGTGTTTGGCAGAGCGACCGACGGCTATGTGGGTGTCTGCCGCCACTTGATCCACAAGGCCGGCTTCGCGTTCGTATTGTTGGGCATCCTGGTGGCAGGCGCCGCCTTCTTCGGTTCGAAGGTCCCTGGAAGTTTCCTGCCCGACGAAGATCAGGGATATGTTTTCGGCGCTCTCCAACTGCCTGATGCGTCGTCCCTGCAACGTTCTTCGGAAGCCGCGAAACAGGTCGAGAAGATCATCATGGACACGCCCGGCGTGGAGAATGTTAGCTCCGTGCTGGGATACAGCTTGCTGAGCGGCGTCCAGACCACCTACAGCTCATTCTTTTTCATCTCGTTCAAGCCGTGGAAAGACCGCAAGACCCCGGAAACCAGCTACGACGGCATCAAGCTTCACTTGCAACGCGCGTTGTCCCAGGTAAATTCCGGACTCGCCTTCTCGTTTCCCCCGCCGGCCATTCTGGGTGTAGGTACGTCTGGCGGATTTACGTTCATTCTCGAAGACCGCTCGGGCAGCGGCACCGACTTCCTGGCCAAGAACACGCAAGCATTTATGGAAGCGGCGCGCAAGCGTCCCGAACTGACCGGCATCATGACGACCGCGCTCTTTGGTGTGCCTCAAGTCGGAGTGAACGTCGACAAGGCAAAGATTCTGACCCAGCAGATCAATCTGAGCAATGTGTATCAGACACTGCAAGCCTTCATGGGCGGCGCGCTGGTGAACTACTACAACCAGTTCGGCCTGCAATGGCAGGTGTGGGTGCAAGCTGACGGAAAGTTCCGAACGAATGTGGACAATCTCGGCAAATTCTATGTGAAAAATGCGGCCGGCGAGATGGTTCCGTTGAGTACGCTGACCAGCACGTACTCCCGCAGCGGCACGGAATTTGTCATGCGACAGAACCTGTATCAATGCGTGCAGATCAACGGGTCGGCCGCGCCCGGCTACAGCTCGGGCCAGGCCATGGCTGCGTTGCAAGACGTGTTCAAACAAACCATGCCAAGCCAGATGGGTTATGACTGGAGCGGCATGTCGTATCAGCAGGAGAAAGCCGCGCAGGGCGTGAGTCCTTCTACGATCTTTACGTTGTCCTTCGTGGTCGTCTTCCTCATCATGGCGGCCCAATACGAGAGCTGGACGCTGCCGTTCTCCGTACTGCTGGGTGTCCCCATCGCGGTGTTCGGAGCTTTCGTCGCACTCTACTTCCGCAAGCTCGACAACGATGTCTACGCGCAGATTGGTCTGGTTATGCTGATCGGATTGTCGGCCAAGAACGCAATTCTGATCGTCGAATTCGCCAAGATGGAATACGACAAAGGCGCAACCCTGCTTGAGGCTTCTCTGACCGGAGCGCGATTAAGGTTGCGACCGATCCTGATGACCGCCTTCGCCTTCATCCTGGGCTGCGTGCCCTTGTGGGTGGCGACTGGCGCCGGCGGCATCTCGCGACAGGTGCTGGGATCGGTGGTGATCGGCGGCATGCTTGCTTCTACCTTGCTCGCCATTTTCTTCATTCCGGTTTCCTTTGATGTGGTGGAGAAATTCGGACTGTTCCTCTCAGGTGGAAAGAAGAAAGAGGAGCCAGGCAAGACGCCTCCGGCCTCGCCAAGCGTTGATGCGAAAGGAGCCGGCCATGACTAAGCTGAGAACATCTGCGGTCATGGTGCTGCTGCTCTTGCTCTCTGCTTGCAAGGTCGGCCCCAATTACAAGCGTCCGCCCCTGACCGTTCCCGATCAGTATCGCGGACTGGCGCCCGACGCCGGTCAACAGCAGCAGGCCAGCGAGCAGTTCGCGCAGATGAAGTGGTGGTCCGTATTTCAGGACAAAACGCTGCAAAGCCTGATTAACGAAGCCCTGGCCAACAACTACGACATCCGCATCGCGGCGACGCGGATTGTGCAGGCGGCCGCCAATCTGGGCATCACCCGAGCCAACCAGTTTCCCACGTTGAACGGCGGCTTCGGCATTGTTAACCAACGCTCGACCCCGTTCTTCGGTGGTGCTCCCACCATCGACACTGCAGCCTTGCAGCTGAATTACATCGTCGACTTCTGGGGACAATATCGTCGGGCCACCGAGGCCGCGCGTGCGATCTTGCTGGAAACGGCCTACGGCAGAGATGTGGTGCAGACCACGCTGATCTCGATGGTGGCCAGTGATTACTTTCTGCTGCGCCAGTACGACATTCAGCTGCAATATTCGAAGGACACGGTCGCGGCTGACACCGACATCCTGAGACTCAACACCATCAAGTACAAGGGTGGAGACGCGGCCATCACCGATGTCTACCAGGCGCAGGTCCTGGTGCAGCAGGCCGAAGCTCAAGTCATCACCTTGCAGCAGGCCATCGAGCAGACCGAGAACAATATCAGCATCCTGCTCGGTCGTAATCCCGGTTCGATCCCGCGTGGTCTTAGCCTGATGGAGCAGCCGCACATGCCCGATGTGCCGGCAGGTTTGCCATCGTCGCTGTTGCAGCGCAGGCCGGACGTGCGGCGCGACGAAGAGAACCTGGTCGCCGCCAACGCCAACATTGGCGTGGCCAAGGCAGCGTTCTTTCCGCAAATTTCGTTGACCGGCGAGTTCGGCGCCCAGAGCACCGCCATCACCAGCTTCCTCAATGGCCCGGCAACTTTCTGGTCGCTCGGCGGGCAGATCGCACAGCCCATTTTTCAGGGTGGCAGGATACGCAGTGGCTATCGCCTGGCATGGGCGCAGCATGACGAGGCCGTGTTGACTTACCAGCAGACGGTGCAGAAGGCTTTTGGCGATGTCTCCAATAGCCTTGTAGGCTACGACGATTCCCGCAAATACCGCATGAAGCTGCAAGAGGAAACTGCTACCTACAAGGAAACGGCACGGCTGGCCACGGTCCGCTACCAGGGAGGCGTTACCAGCTTCCTGGAAGTGCTGGTGACGGAACAAGATTACTTTGCTTCCGAACTGGCCCTGGCCCAGGCGTGGTATTTCGAGATGCAGAATTACGTCCAGCTCTACCAGGCTTTGGGCGGCGGCTGGGACCAGCAATAAGGGATTCTGCCGGCGGCGTGCATAGAATGGAACCGCGAAACCCCACCTCGCGCCACGCCGCTATGATGCTCCTGAACTCGCGCGTCATTCGCATCGCGTCGGCAAGCATTGTCGGCGGAATTTTGATTGGCCTCGTCGGCGGCGCCTTCCGCTACTGCCTCATCCTGTTCGATCATCTTCGCACCCGCATGGTGTTCTGGGCCCACGGGCACCACTACACGGGATGGCTCCTGCCCGTGCTGATAGGCGCGGTCGGCGCCTGTCTGGCGCGTCTGCTGGTGATCAAGTTCGCTCCCACCGCTGAGGGCAGCGGAGTACAACGTGTCGAAGCCGTTTTCAGTGGCGAGGTCCAGCCCGCCTCCTCGGCGGTAATACCGGTCAAGTTTGTGGGCGGACTGTTGGCCATGGGCTCGGGCCTGGCACTGGGACGCGAAGGCCCCACGGTACAGATGGGCGCCTCGTTCGGGACTATCGTCTCCCGTCTTTTCGTGAAGGACGACGAGGACCGGCGTGTGGTGGACGCCGCGAGTGCCGGCGCTGGTCTGGCGGTCGCATTCAATGCCCCGATCGGCGGATCGATCTTCGTCTTTGAGGAGTTGACCAGCAACTTCACGCCCTGGCTGCTGATATCCACCCTCGCTGCGGCCACGGTGGCCGTGTGGTTGATGCGCGCCATGCTGGGAAACACCCTCGACTTCGCTGTGCCGCAAGTGAGCCCGACAGCAAACTGGAGCAAGTGGCCGTTCCTCGCCCTTGGAGGGCTGCTGGGCGTGCTGGGCGCAATCTATAATGTCGTGGTCCTGGCGCTGCTTCGGGTTGGCGACAAGCTGGCGACGATCTCATCCCTCGCTCGCGCCGCCATCATCGGAGGAGCCGTCGGACTGGTGGCATGGTTTGTTCCTGCTATGGTAGGCGGCGGCGACAACCTGACCCAAGCCATCCTCTCCAATCAGTTCAGGCTGGAAAGCCTGATCGTCCTCTTCCTGGTGAGGTTGGCGATAGGGCCATGGTCCTATGCAGCCGGCGCGCCAGGCGGCCTGTTTGCTCCTCTTCTGGTACTGGGAGCGGCGGCGGGAGCTCTGTTTGCCGGGGTCATTAATCACCTCCTGCCTGCGGCGGATGTTTCGCCGGTAGCGTGCGCCATCATCGGCATGGGAGCGCTGTTTACCGCCAGCGTTCGCGCCCCCTTGACGGGAATCGTTCTAGCCGTCGAGATGACCGGCCGCGCCGACCTTACGCTGGGCTTGCTCAGCGCCTCGCTCATGGCGATGTTGGTCACCATGCTGGTGCAGAGCGAACCCATCTACGACAGCCTGAAGCGCCGCATGTTGTCGCAAACCACGGTGACGCCGCGTCGTGTAGATGCAGGCACCCAACGCCCGCAATGAGGCATATACGGGCGAGATGCTGGCGTGAGGGGCGTGACGTCGTTTTGTTACCTGCAGAGAATTGTCACGGGCAGAGAACGCTTGGTAGTGCGGCGCTTCAGCACCGCATCAAAGCGGCTTTAGAAGCGGAAGGGCTTTACAGCGGTTGAAAAAACTTTGGTTTGGAGGCTTTGTATCAGGGCACGACTTCAGTCGTGCCGAATTCGCGCTACAAAAAATTCGGGGGCTTTAGCCCCGGGTCGAAATCGCCGATTGACCAGAATGTATCAGCTCACCCTCACCACAGCCTTCATCGTGTGTTCCTGACCAGGCGCAAGCTCAACTGCGTAGTCGCCGACGTTGGTCACTTCGATACACAGCATTCGCTTCCACTGGTCTTCTCCCAGGTCGGACAAAGCTCGCGCTTTTTCCATCCAGGGATTCCAAACCACCGTAGTCAGCGAGTTCACCTTGGAGACGTTGATCTGGCGATGCAGCACGGGATCGTTCAACTCGAGGGCTCTCGCGGTGTTCAGATAAACGCGGTCCGTCTCGGACGTAATGACTACGTCGCCCTGCTGCGTCTTCTTGCGGTAGGAATCGGTTTTGTCGAGATAGTCGGTCTTATCGAGTCCTGCCACGCGCGCCTTCGTCACATCTCCCACGTTGTAGTAGGCGTGCAAAGCCTCCTCAAAGCGCAGCGGCGTCGATCCCAGATTTGTCATCATGAGTTCCAGCATCAGTTCAGCGCCGAAGGTGGCGCGATATACCAGCCGGAAATCGAAGGGCCACCATTTCCGCGTGCTGTCGTTGCTTTCCGTCAACACGCTGACCGAAACCGCGCCGTCACTCTGCTCGATCGATTCCAACTGCCATGCCTTGGTGCGCACGAAGCCGTGGGCGGGCGCATGCGGATTGTCAGCTTTATCGCCAAACCAGGGGAAGCAGACCGGCACGCCGCCGCGGATTGCAACGCCATCCTGCCATTTTGAATGCGGGCTGACGAAAAAGACCTCCTGCGCCCCTGCCGGCTTCCACGAGGTAACGTGCGCCCCGTGCAGATACATCTCACCCGACACGTCCGACGTAGCGACCTCAACTTTTGCCAATCCACCATTGCCGGCGGTTACTTGTGCTACTCCCGCTATCCCAAAGCGGCGGTCAAGTTCGGCAAAATTCGTGGCTGCCATGTGGGTCCTCCAGTGTCGCGATAGAGTTGAGCCAGAAAGGGCGAAAGGATCTGGGTAGCTGCTCTCGAATGTAGAGGAGAAGCTGATGCATTGTCGAGACGCTATTGCGCTGACGCTTTCCTTGGACCGCGGTTTATGAATTCTTCATGAACAGCTGCCGCTTCGTTGTATAGTGACGCAAGCACTTTTTCTGCCTTATTCGTCCACGGCCCCGATTTCATAGCTACACCGCTTAACTGCAACTTTTGCCAGTTGAAGGCACTCCTATTGACTGGTAGTTTCAACGTACTGATCCCGAGGTGATGGAATGAAAGCAACGCAATCTTTGCATGACTTGGGCCAGAGTCTCTGGCTGGATAACATAACGCGCGACCTGCTGAATACCGGTACTCTGAAAAGCTACATCGACGAGTTCTCAGTTACAGGACTTACTTCCAACCCGACAATTTTTGATCAAGCTATCAACAAGAGTGCCTCCTATGATCCGGCTATCCAGGAAAAGGTGAGCCAGGGCGAGTCCGGAGAAGGCTTGTTCTTCGAACTGGCGCTGGACGATCTGAAGCGAGCCGCCGATCTTTTCCGCCCGATTCACGACCAGACGAATGGTGTGGATGGATGGGTTTCGCTGGAAGTTTCGCCGTTGCTGGCCTATGACACTGCCAGTACCCTGGCGGCTGCCAAGGACCTGCATGCCCGCGGCGCCCGACCGAACTTGTTCATCAAAATTCCCGGTACTCCCGAAGGATTGCCCGCGATTGAAGAAGCCATTGCTGCCGGCGTTTCCGTTAACGTCACACTGCTGTTCTCGCGCGAACAATACCTGGCCGCTGCCGAGGCTTACCTGCGCGGCATTGAGCGCCGCATCGCCGCCGGGCTGCCCGCGAATGTCGGCTCCGTGGCTTCAGTATTCATCAGCCGCTGGGATGTTGCGGTAGCGAGCAAAGTTCCCGACGAGTTGCGCGACAAGCTCGGCATCGCCATTGCCGGTCGCATCTACAAAGCGTACGTGGATTTGCTGGCCACTCCGCGCTGGAAGGCCATCGTAAATGCCGGGTACAATCCGCAGCGACTGCTGTGGGCGTCGACCGGAACCAAAGATCCGAAGGCCTCCGACATTCTCTACATCAAGGCTCTCGCTGCGCCAAACACGGTGAACACCATGCCGGAAGGGACGTTGAAGGCTTTCGCGGACCATGGCGAAGTAGGAGCGGTGATGGCGCGCGATGGCGGCGACTGCGAACAAGTATTGGCGCAGTTCGCCAAGGCCGGAGTGGACGTGGAAAAACTGGCTCTCCAACTCCAGCAAGAGGGCGCGCAGTCGTTTGTGAAATCGTGGACTGAGCTGTTGAAGGTCATCGAATCAAAGAGCATGGTGCTGACGCAGGGTGCATAAGTTCGAATTCACCACCACTCACCACAGAGGCACGGTGACACAGAGGTCGTGCTGCTGGAGTAATTCGCGATAGCGTTCTAACCGCCGAGAATGGAGACATCGGCTTAAACGTTTTTTGTTAGAGGATTCTCGGTGTCTCCGTGTCTCTGTGGTGAAAAAACTTTTCTGAAAGAGGAGCCTCGCAATGCAACTAGGAATGGTTGGTCTTGGACGGATGGGTGCAAACATGGTGCGCCGCCTGATGAAGGCTGGGCACGAATGCGTCGTGTTCGACATGTTTCCGAAGGCCGTCGAAGAACTGGTGAAGGAGAAAGCCGTCGGTTCATCCTCGCTACAGGATTTCGCCAAGAAGCTCAACAAGCCACGCGCCATCTGGCTGATGGTGCCCGCCGGTGTGGTGGACGAGACCATTGCCGGAATCACCCCTTACCTGGAGTCGGGTGACATCCTCATCGATGGTGGCAACTCCTACTACATCGACGATATCCGCCGAGCCAAAGACCTTGCCCCGAAGGGCATTCACTACGTTGATGTGGGAACCAGCGGCGGCGTGTGGGGCTTGGAGCGCGGCTACTGCATGATGATTGGCGGCGAGAACGACGTGGTGAAGCACCTCGATCCAATCTTCAAGACCTTGGCGCCCGGCATCGGCAATATCGATCGCACTCCGGGGAGAGAGAAAGCCGGTGGCACCTCGGAGCAGGGCTATCTGCACTGCGGCTCGAACGGCGGCGGTCACTTCGTCAAGATGGTACACAACGGTATCGAGTACGGCATCATGGCCGCTTACGCAGAAGGCCTGAACGTGCTGAAGGCGGCAGACATCGGCAAGCGCAAGGGCGAGATCGATGCCGAGACCACGCCCCTGCGCGATCCTGAACACTATCAGTACGAGTTCAATCTTCCCGACGTAGCCGAAGTATGGCGGCGCGGCAGCGTTATCGCGTCGTGGCTGTTGGACCTGACGGCTTCGGCGCTGCTCGAAGATCCGCAGTTGGCGAAGTTTGCCGGACGCGTCTCGGATTCGGGCGAAGGCCGCTGGACCATCAAAGCCAGCATTGACGAGGGTGTGCCGACTTCCGTGCTGACGACGGCTCTGTATGAGCGCTTCAGCTCGCGCGGCGACGCCGACTTTGCCGACAAGCTTCTTTCCGCCATGCGCTACGAGTTCGGCGGACACCTGGAAAAGGCAGCAGGGAAGTAGGACCTATGAACGTTCTGATTTTTCCTGATGCCGCCTCCGCGGCCAAGAAGGGCGCGGTGATCATTGCCGAAGATGCCCGCGCTGCAGTTGCAGCGCGCGGTCGCTTCATTATGGCGGTCAGCGGCGGTAACTCGCCCTGGGTCATGCTCCGCGAGCTGGCCAACCAGGATGTGCCTTGGGCCAACGTTCACGTGTTCCAGATCGACGAACGCATTGCGCCCGCGGGTGATCCAGACCGCAACCTGGTACACTTGCGCGCCAGCCTGCTGGAGCACGCGCCACTCCCTCCCAATCAGATTTATGCCATGCCGGTTGACGCCGCCGACGTTGAAGCGGCAGCGAAGCAATATGCACAGACTCTGGAGAGTGTTGCGGGCAAGCCGCCAGTGCTCGACCTCGCGCATCTGGGACTGGGGCCGGACGGGCACACCGCTTCACTGGTTCCCAACGATCCCGTGCTGCAAGTGACCAACTCCGATGTGGCCGTGACGGGCGTGTACATGGGGAGGCGCAGGATGACGCTGACCTATCCGGTGATTAATCGGGCGCGCAGGATTCTGTGGCTCATCGTTGATCCCGACAAAGTTGACGCATTCAAGCGTCTGAAAGCAGCCGATCCGTCGGTGCCGGCCGGACGTGTCAGCCAAACCCAGGCCGTGGTAGTAGCCGATCAAGCCGCAGCAGGGGAGAAGGCGAACTCTTAGGGCAGGCAGAAAACGCAGCAAATAAATAAGGCCGCCCAATCGTACCGGGCGGCCTTTTCCAATGGCGGTATTCATCCATTGGCTCCGGGCTGAGGAGAGCTTGTGAGAACGGCAGGCGGCGGAACTCGAATCCCGCCGCACTGTCGTTGGGCAGCTGCGCTATTGCCGATTCTGCGTCGAAGAGGAACTGGGTTGCGCCGAACTGGCCGATTCCGCCAGGCTGTTGGCCATCAGGCGAACATCGACTCGGCGATTCTTTGCCCGGCCGGACGCACTGGTATTCTGCGCAACTGGATTATCCTTGCCTAATCCAATCAAAAAAATCTTGTGCGCCGGCACGTTGTACTTCTGCGCCAGGTACTGAATCACCGCGTCGGCACGTCGCTGGCTGAGCTGATAGTTGTAATCGGCCGGCCCCGTCGAGTCGGTGTAGCCTTCCACCTGAATGATGTAGTGCTTCTGGCCCTGCACCTGTTCGCCAAACTCATCGAGCGTCTGCTTGTCTTTGCGCGTCAGCTGAGCTTTGTCAAAGGCAAACAGCACCGTGGTGTCCGTCACCGGCTTGTAGTTGTCCAGGTTCTCGACCGTCCCGGCCAGACTGGTTACGCGATTCGAGGCTTGCGTCGCATTCTGGTTCGCCTGATCAGCAGCCTGACCGGCAGCCAGTGCCTTCTGATCGGCCGCTGTGGCCTTGGAGTTTACCTGCGAGATCCCCTGCTGGGCGCGAGTGTCGACATCGCGGATATCACGAGTATTTTTCGCCGTTTGATCATCTAATTCATTGACGTTGTTGACCGTCGGCGTTACTTCATTTCGAACGTACTTTTTTGTGGCGCAACCTACGGTCAAAGGCAGGCTCCCGGCCACCAGCACTGCGAGTACGGTAAATCGATTCATGGGAAATGGCTCCTTGCCAAACTGTCGGCCTCGGCGAGAAACGTATCCGCACCGGCCTGCCCTAAGCAGGAGCAAGCCAGCTGCCATCAGCTGCCATGAATCGTAGTTAGTATAGGGTAGTAGTTTCAATAAGTTATGAGGTTCGCGCAGCAGAGGATTCCCGCGGCAGGGGCTTGTCCAGATAATCCTGACGTAAGGAGTAGAATTTTTACCAGCTTGAAACGCTGCCCAATTTGAGCAAACTTCAGGAACAAACAGGCAGTTCCACCGGAACTCCTCTGCGGTACTCTCGTCCGAGTTGAATGGATCTTCAGCAGAAAATTCGTACCCTCCCGACCTCGCCCGGCGTGTATCTCTACAAGAACGCCGAAGGCCAGATCATCTACGTGGGCAAGGCAAACAACCTGCGCTCGCGGGTGCGGTCGTATTTTCTGGAGGGGGCTGCCACCAACGCCAAGACCGGTTCGCTGCTGCGCGAGGCTGTCGATCTCGACTACGTGGTGGTGGACAACGAGAAGGAAGCGCTGGCGCTTGAGAACAACCTCATCAAGCAGAAGAAGCCGCGTTACAACATCCTTCTCCGCGACGACAAGACTTACCCGTACATCAAGCTGACGATTGGCGAGCGTTATCCGCGCGTTTTTCCCACGCGCCGCTTGCGCAAGGACGGCTCGCTATACTTCGGCCCCTACTTTCCCACCAGCCTGGCATACCGGATCGTGGACTTGATTCACCGGCATTTTCTGATCCCGTCATGCAAGCTCGACCTGAACCGTTACTATCCGCGTCCGTGTTTGCAGTACTACATTGGGCGCTGCCTGGGGCCCTGCGTCGAAGGCCTGACCACGCCTGAGCGCTACTCCGAGGCAGTGCACGACGTGAGAATGTTTCTGGAAGGCCGTGGCGCCGATCTGTCGCGCTCATTGCATCAACGAATGAATGCGGCTGCGGAACGTGAGCAGTATGAGCTGGCGGCGAAATATCGCGACTTGATCTCGACGGTTACGCTGCTGGATCAGAAACAGCGCATCGCGGCGGTGGAAGGTGACGATGCCGACGTCTTCGGTTATCACTACGAAAACGAGATGCTGGCGGTCAACCTGTTCCACATGCGCGGCGGCAAGATTGTCGACAAGCGTGAGTTTTTCTGGGAAGACCTGGGCGAGCGCATCGAAGCTGACCGCTTTGAGCCAGGAGAGTTTTTCTCGTCGCTGCTGAAACAGACTTATCTCGACCAGCAATATGTGCCGCACACCATCTTCGTCCCCGTGGATTTCGAGGACCGTTCAACCCTCGAGGAAGTGCTGTCGGAAGGGCAGAAGCGTCGGGTGCAGATCCACGTACCGCAGCGTGGCGATAAACGCTCGCTCATCGATTTGGTCGGGCAGAACGCCAAGCAGTCGTTCGACCAGCGCTTCCGGGTGATGAAACCTGCGGCCATGGCCGTTCAGGAAGCGTTGCAGGACGCCTTGATGCTGCCCGAACTACCGAAGCGAATCGAGTGCTTCGACATCTCACATATCCAGGGCGCCGAGACGGTGGCTTCCATGGTGGTTTGGGAAGACGGCAAGATGAAGAAGTCCGACTACCGCAAGTTCATCATCAAGAGCGTCGCCGGGGTGGATGATTTCGCGTCCATGCGCGAGGTGATTGGCCGCCGGTATCGCCGCATGGCAGGCGTCGTGCCCTCGATCGCCAGCGACCTGGTACAGATTGGTGAGGTAGATTCGACGTCTGCTGAGCCCGAAATTGCGGATAAGCCGGAAAAGCAGACGATGCCAAGCCTGGTCTTGGTTGATGGCGGCATTGGACAATTGCATGCCGCCGCTGAAGCTTTGGAGGCTTTAGGCATCGTTAATCAGCCGCTGGCGTCCATCGCCAAGCGCGAAGAAATCATCTATGTACAGGGACAGGAGGACGAGCCGGTGGTCCTCGATCGACATTCGCCGGTGCTGCACCTGGTGCAAATGGTCCGCGACGAAGCCCACCGCTTCGCCGTGACCTTCCATCGCAAGCGCCGCCAGATCCGCGATCGCAAAACGGAATTGCTGGAGATTGCAGGCGTGGGCGAGCGCACGACCAAGCGCCTGTTGCAGCACTTTGGCAGCCTACAGGCGGTGAAGGAAGCCGATGCCGCGGCGTTAACTTCCGTGGTGAGCCGGCCGCAGGCAGAGGCGATTCTGCGGCATTTTCGCAGAGACGAATCTCCGGCTGAAGCGTCTCAGCTTTCAGGGGCGAAATAGGACGGAATCCAATGGATGTGGGCAGAGACTCCAGGGCAAGGCTGATTGTCCTGTGTGTGATTGTAGTTTTGCTGGTGTGCGCGGTGGGATACGGCTTCGACCGAATGCTGGGCAGGGAAGGCGTGACCCGCACCGACATCCTGCTTACGTCGAACGGTCTCACCGGCCTGGTCGCCGGGCTCCTCTTCTACACCCTGACCAATGTCGAGCGCCAACGACGCAAGTTGGTGCGGGAGCGCTTGAGTACGATTTCCGAGATGAACCACCACATTCGGAATGCTCTGCAAGTCATCACCTACGCCACGGCGACCGGCAATCACGATGAGTCGGTGGAGCTGATTCGCACTTCGGTGGAGCGCATCGAGTGGGCCTTGCGGGAAGTCCTGCCCGGATTCCCTTACAATACTAAGGTGCGTTTTCGTTTTCTTCCTTTCGCCTTACTTTGCTTCTGTCTCTGTATAGGCGGCATCGCCCTGTCCCAGGATGCGCCGCCGCAGGATTCCTCCCAAGATTCTCCGTCGGCGCCGGTGGAACGCGTGCACACCGACAAATCGACGCCTCCGCCCAAGGACAACGCCAAGCTGCCGCCCCGTACCGACAACATTCCGGCTGACGAGAGTTCCAGCAAGCAGACGCAGATTGACGTGGCGCCTCCCTCGGACGATGCCAAGAGTCATCCTGAGGCTGATCTTGGCAGTAACGATGTCGATGAATTTACGCCTTACAACCCGATGAAGGCGATGAAGGCCGTGGAAGTTGGCGACTTCTACTTCAAGCGGGAGAATTACTCCGCCGCCATCAGCCGTTATCGCGAGGCGCTGGAATATAAGCCGCACGACGCCGAGGCTACCTTCAGGCTGGCGCAGGTCCTGCAAAAAACTGGCGATACCGCAGGGGCCATGGAAAACTACCAGGATTACCTGAAGATCCTGCCCGATGGCCCATATGCCAAGAAATCTCGCGAAGAGCTAGACAAGCTGAAGAAGTATGCCGAGTCCAGCCAAGCCAAGAAATAGCTGAAAAACAGAAAATGATCTTACTGGTAAGATCGAGCGGAAATCTTACCAGTAAGATCATTTTGCGTTTTTGAGGGAGACCGCGATTCCGAGCCCCGGCTGAAAAGACCCATGGTTTTTGCGACATTTCCGGCACGGCCGAAAACCTGACAGGAGTGCTTCTGCCGCCGGCTGAACAGTTTGCTGAAAAAGTCGCGAAAGCAGATTCCTCGTGGGCTAAAGCCCACTTGGAATCACAAAAATAAACGACTTGTACGGCGCACCTGAAGGTGCGCCCCTTCAAAGACGGATCAAACTCGAGTTTTTCAGCAGTCTGTGAAGCCGGCTCGGGTCCATAAACAAAGGCTCCGACGCTGGCCTGAAGGCCAGCTCTACCCGAACAAAGCAGAAGCTGGAGCCGGAGTAGGGGCCTCAGCTAAATCAAGCCCATACGTATCCAGCATCCCTCAAACGGCATTTTAAGCGCGCAAAAAGCCCGCCTTTCGGCGGGCTTTGGATTCCAGTGTTAGTTAGGATTAGCGACTGCTGGACGCTGCCTCGCTTTGCTGAGCCGTCAGGCGAGCGTTGTTGCGCTGGGCGATGATCTTCTTGGCATTGTCAGCCAACTGCTTCGCCTGGGGCAGCAGTTCGAGCGCCTTCTGCACTTCGGGATCCTGCTCGGCGTGGACTCGCATGCCTTCCTGCTGGCCGAACTCGTTGATGAACAGTTCAGCTTTGATGTTCGAGCGGATCCAGTCGTTGTTCTGCGCCAGGTCGGCTTCAGTGAAGGTAATCTTCTGCTCGTCCAGGAACTTGCGGAACTCCTGCATCACAGCGTCGTCAACTTCAAAACTCTTGTCGACCTTGTGGTTGATGACGTAGTGCTTGGCGAAGTTAAAGAACGCGTACTTCTCCAGCAGGGTGTCTTCAAACTTGTTGGTCTTGGGATTCGGAATCTTGACGTCTGGCGTGATCCCGCCACCGCCATAAACCGTACGACCGCTGTCGGTCATCTTCACTTCGTGGTTGGTAACGTTTACGTCGCCGTTTTCGCGGTCGTTGTAATAGTAGTCGTACAGCGAAACGCCGTTATAGTCGCGCTGAATCAGGCGGCCGCTGGGGGTGTAGTACTTGGCCGTGGTCAAAGCCAGGCCGGTGTTCTCTGATAGCGGATACACGGTCTGCACCAAGCCCTTGCCAAACGTTGTTTCACCGGCAATCAGGCCGCGATCATGGTCCTGAATCGCGCCGGCGACGATCTCAGCTGCCGAAGCCGTGCCGCGATTTACCAGCACCACGATGGGGTAATCTTTGCCGCCATTGCCATGGGTCGCCTTGTAAACCTTTTCCGCCGAAGCGCGGCCGTGATGAGAGACGATGACCTGCCCCTTCTTCAGGAACTGGTCCGCCACGCCGACGCCTTCGCTGAGCAGGCCGCCGGGGTTCTGCCGCAGATCAAGAATCAGGCCGTGGATGTCGCCGAACTCGTCCAATGCGTCCCGTACTTCCTTCTCAGTAGTCTCCTGGAAGCCGGAGATGTGGATGTAACCAATGCCGGGACGAATCAGGAAGTGCACGTCGACGCTGTACCGGGGAATCTCGTCGCGAGTCACGGTGAAGTCGAGCGGCTTATCGGAACCTTCGCGCAGACCGTGATTCTAACGTTCGTACCCTTGGGTCCTTTGAGCAGTTCAGCCACGTCGCTGGTGCTCATGTTGTCCGTCTGCTTGCCATCAACCGCGATGATGATGTCGCCAGGCCGAATGCCGGCGCGATAGGCCGGAGCTCCGGCAAAGGGCGCGATAACGATGACCTTGTTATTGCGCGGTCCCACCTGCATTCCCACGCCGTAGTACTTGCCGCGCTGCTCTTCGCGCAAAGCCGCATAGGCCTTCGGGTCAAAGAAGTTTGAGTGTGGATCCAGCACCCGCAGCATGCCGGGAATGGCACCGTTGTAAATTGCTTTGTCCGGGTTGACGGGCTCGGCGTAGTTCTCTTGCACCACGTCGTAAACCTGGCTGAAGCTGCGCACGCTATCGCGCACATCGCCTTCGTTGCCGGAAGAAGCGCTGGAGGTGAGCCGCTGGCCAAAGAGCATGCCGAGACAACCGCACACAAGAATGGTGGAAAGGACCAGAACAGCGGACCGACGCGAACTACGTGCCATTTATGTTTCCTTCGACTACGACCCCGGCAAGCACAAAAGGGCTCTCCATCGGGGGCCTCAGCTTGGCCGGAAATGCGTTTGGGGACTGGCTCACCGGTGCGAGACTTAGCCGCAGTATACCATGCGATCTATAGGCCCTTAGGGGCCAGTTCAGCCGCTATTTTGGATGCTCGACTAGAAACGAAAGGTGCTAAATCCGTTTGTGTCCCGCCTGCGTAACAGACGGTAGAGGGAGGATTCGGTGAGCAGGAGGAAGTAGTTAGCCGTTGGCATTAGCACTTAGCACTTAGCATTTGGGAAACCCGGGATGAAGGGGGTTGAGGGAGAAGCAGCGCTTCAGTGACCGCGTCGAAGCTGCGGCGGATTCGTAGGGGATCAAGTATCGTAGGGTCGTTAAATTTTCTGTATTTGTCCTGACCCTGTTGCTTCCTCGCGGCATCTCCCGCAGCCCCGATCCACGAAGTGCTAAATGCCAAGTGCTAAATGAGCCTTTGTGGTGAAATCTTACATTGCGCATTATCATGATCCTATGAACCTCGGCATGCCAGAGATGATTTTCATTTTCCTCCTCGCTCTGGTGGTCGCGGGGCCGCGTAAGTTCCCTGAATGAGGACGTCAGCTGGGGAAGTTTCTGGCTGAGTTGGCGCCAGTAACGAGTTCAAGAACCAGCTGGAAACTGAGATGCTCAATATCGAACTGGAAGAGCGCGCTAAAAAGGACGGGGAGAATCCCAAGGTTCTGCCACCGGAGCAGCCCTGGGAGCGGTTGATGAAGCCCCTTTGGAGTCGGTCAGCCGGCCCATGCCGAACTCTCGGCCATGACCGAAAACTCAGAGCCGGTAAAGGTGATTACAGCGCCGGCGGAGCCTTCCGTCGAACGTCCGAACCCGCCAGCCAAGTCGGCAGGTGGCAAATAGATGCCCAGCCCCGTGGTAGAGACAGCGCAGAAGCGGGCTTCGGAAGAGGACTGGCATGAGCTTCCTCGAACACCTCGAGGAGCTCACGCCCATCGTCTATAGCTTTCTGTATTGGTTGGGGGCTTCGCGGTCTGCTGGTGGTTCCACGAGCATTTTCAGCATCATACGGAAGCCGACGCTCGGCGCTGGCCGATCACCTGGCCAGAAGCTCGTCTAGCTCAAATCGTGATCCGTTCAACATGTACCTGAAGATCTCGTTCTGGCGGGATCTTCGTGGCTTCGCCGTCGTGCTCTATCAGGTGTGGGCGTTTATTGTGCCGGGGCTTGATCGAAATGAGCGGCGTTACGTGCTCGTTTATGTTCAGCACCGTGGGACTGTTTTTAGCCGGAGGCTATTTCGGCTATCGCATGGTCTATCCCGCCGCCCTGGATTTTCTTATCACATTCAGCGGCCAGTTTACGCCCATGATAACGGTGGCGAGTACAGGGACCTGTTTCTGACCATCATCGCCGGCCTGGGCATTGTCTTCGAGATGCCGATCCTGGTGTTTTTCCTGGCGCTGATGGGAGTTCTCAATGCACCCTGGATGCTGGTCAAACTTCCGCTATTCGATCCGGCGATCTTCATCGTCGCTGCTATTATCATATTCACCACCGATATCATGAAGATATAAATCCTCCGCCGTCGACTTTTATCGCGTTGTCTCTGTCCAGCAATCAGCATTGAACGGCTCCGGCGCATTCAAAATCAGTGCCGGAAGCGGGCAAAGAAGAAGTAGCTGGAGGCAGCTGTTAGTTGTCAGCTATCAGCCGTCAGCTATCAGCTGTCAGCTTCTCACTTGCTGAACATCGGCTTTGATCTAAAAGGTGTCATCCCGACCGCAGCGAAGCGAAGTGTAGGGATCTGCGTCGCACCGCGCCGCGCAGGCGCGCGTTCGCGGGACAATGTTATAAGCTGAGAGCTGACGGCTGACAGCTGATAGCTTTTGTGCGTCCCATCACATTCCACTCCTCTGG
>CAWCMU010000043.1:0-28837 GCA_963796695.1 uncultured Acidobacteriaceae bacterium
CCCTATACATTTTTGGGGTCCTTATAGGTAATTCTAGGAGTATTGCCAGGCCTTCATCCTCTGTAGGCTGGGATACGGAATATGTAAGTGTCAGGCGCTGCTACGTTCAGCGAATAGCCAGTCCGGCGTCCGCCGGATTCAATCAACATGTTTTGAAAACAAATCAACACTCCCAAGGTGGAAAATTCATGGAAATTGGAGGCTATGTATTTCACAACTTGATCATGCTGTCTACCAGCCTGATGTTGCTGCCAATCCCAACTGAGCAGTCACAACAGCAAAAAGCAAAGTGAGTGCACAATCATCTACAAGGTGACATGGTGAACATAAAGAGAAGGAGGAGGGCCAGTTCATTGTCCCCTCAGTCCAAGGTCCCAGAAGATGAAGACATCTGAGGAAGAGGCCGCACTTGGTGTTGGCCGCGCCGACATGGATGTCATCCCCATGCTCCCTGGCCTCCTGACCCATACAGCCTGAAGGGCTGGGCAATGCAAAGGTAAGGCTTTGCAATGCCAGCAAGTTCTCGTTCGATCCTGACACCTTCCAGATTGAAGTACACAGACACAGCAAATCACCAGCAATAAACCACTGCCACAGCGCAGTCAACCACAAATCTCACATGCAGCAGGCCACCACACCCAGTGTCGTCCACACTGATACCCCACAACCCTCTTGCTGATGCAACAGCAACATTACCATGGCTGCAGAAGCCCTGCGGCGGTCAATGAAATATGATAAGATCACAATAGTAACAAAAACAGTAACAAAATCAGCAGTGCCGACAATTACAAAAAAAAAGGAGAAATCAGCATTTGTTTCCCAACAAGCCATATAATTAAACTCTCGACACACAGCAAGGCTAATCTCGACAAGCTCACTGAGATGGTTCAGACAACTGCGGCAACTCTCATGATGGAAGTCGCCGGTTATGCTTCCGCCGCCGACCGGAAATGAATTGAAACTGACGATGAACATATGAGCGCCGTCGTGTTTGTTTGCGCAATGGAGAGAGCGCGCATCCCCATGCACACGTATCTTGGCGCTGCAGTTGACCGCTTCACCTCCTGCCACAGCAGCACCAGCAACTGCAAAGTCCTCGCCCTCAACCGGCAGGGGCTGACGTAAAAGTTTATAGTAACAAGGGCCTCCTGGATCGGGGAGTGTATGTGAGAGCAAGCAAGAGGAAAACAGTGGCCGCGCCCTGCGGCCTCTTCCCTTTTGGCAGGGGGCGCGGTGGGAGCGCGGCGGAAACCAGAAGATCGAACACCGCTACCTTGGGCGCGACGGGGAGGGGATAAAATTCAGCTGCTGGCTTCGCCGATCCCGCTAGATTTCTCCAAGCTCTTCGCGGATCTGCTCGAGTGCCATCTCGCACTCTACAAGTTGCTTGCGCAGCGACGACTTGCTGCACGGTCCTGAAACGGTGGCCAAGCTGACCTTGTACCCCTCGATTTGATGCTCCAACTTGGCTTTTCGGGCGATCAATTCATCGACATCGACCTGTGTCTTTTCCATGAGCCCACATTACACAAAGCGGCGCCTTGTGTCAGTGAGCTCATCCTTCTCTTCATCGATAGGGAAGCACAATGCAGGGAAACCAGAGAAGCTTCGTAAGGCGCAGATCGTCTTCGCCGACAGACCCTTAGTCAATCTCGCCGTTATTGCGTTTGCTGGAGCTTGGCAATGAGCTTATGGGCCAGGTTCTCTTCGGATTCCGACCACAAGACCCGGCCACTGACGGCACAGTTTTTCTCGACGGCAGCGGAGAAGGCCGCTAGCTTGGCAATGTTGAAGCGCAGATACTTCTCGATCACCGGGGAGAGTTGCTTGCCCTCGTACACAAACGCGGAGTCGAGGCCGAAGTCGACCTCGATATGCCCATCGTCGGCATAGATGCCATCGTCGAACTGCAAGCCGTGGACCAGGAAGCGGACCGCGGTCGGCCGCTGGATCCAGCTTTCGCCGTGCTCGTCGTCGTTCGGCACCCAGATATCCCAGAACGCTTCGAAGACGAAGGCGAAGTCGTCGTGGGCGAACTCGCCGGCGACGTCGACGGCCTCCTCCGGCGAAACCCCGGGATCGAAGCGCCGCTCGAGTACGGTAGGCTCGGCCCAGGACACGGGATGCACAGACAGATATCGTACGCCTTCGCGGACGCTCGAAAAAGGGAACTGCCGCAGGACGCCAACGGTGCGCGCCATCATCTCCCCTTCGCGGAAACTGGGGAACCACACGCTCAAATAGAACGAGTCAGCCATCGGGGTATTGTAGCGCGACCGAACAAATGCTGATGGCTGACGGCTAGCGGCTGAGAGCCAGGCGCCAACTGCGACCTCCGCCCCTACGCGCTCAACCGCTTTCTGGCTTTGATTTCCTCCAGCAGTGCATCGATCTTCTGTTCGCGATCGAGGGCGTGCAGGCGGCCTTCGATATCGTCGCCCAGCACGTCGTTCTTGGCCCGACCCAGCGCCTCTTCGCGCGCGACCTTCGTCCGCATGCGGTCGAACGTATGATTTTCGCCCGTCGGAGTCTGTTGCGCATCGGCAGCGCGGCTCACCGCGCGTGAGCGGCGATGCTGCGCGATCAGCAGATCGACCTTGCCGCGCGCCTCGGAGAGCTTCAGTTCCAGCTTCTTCAGAGCAGATTTCAGCGCCTCGACCTGGACCTCCTGGTCAGCGATTTGCTGATCGAAGCTGTCGGCCAATTGCTGAAAGCTCATCGCGCGTTCCAGCGCCGCTCGTGCCAGTTCGTCGTCTTGTTTGGCGACGGCCAGCTCAGCTTTGTGCATCCAGTCGGCATGCTTCTCAAGGTTGTCTTTCTTCTTCTTTTCCAGCAAATGCAGATCAGCCAGGGCAATCGCCACTTGCGTCTTCACCTGCATAAACTGGTTCTCCATGTCGAGAATTACCTGCTTGAGCATCTTCTCGGGATTTTCGGCTCGGTCGACCAAGTCGTTGAGATTGGTCCGAATCAAAGTTGAAACACGATCGAGTAATGCCATAACAAACTCCTTATCAGCTGTCGGCCATCGGCTCTCAGCTCTCAGCTAAATCAAAAAGCCCAAACACTCAAACTTGCTCGCCGCGAACCGCAGCCAAAAGAAAGGCGACGAGCAAGCCTCCCACGGCGCCTAAGAGAACCGCGATAGTAGAGTGACTGACAATCTGTACCACCACGCCTAACAACGTCCCAATCACTCCCAGAATCACCATCAAGCGCGTACTGTCATCTTCGGAAAACATAACCGTCCTGTCGGCTAAAGCCCTCAAGCAAAATTGATGGCCCTCTTCGGCACGGCTGAATTCGCGCCCTTTCCAACGGGTGCCCCACTCATTCGTGGTGTCCGGATAAGTGGGATCCGCCGGGTGCCCCACCTTCTCGCCTGCTTCTGGCGAGAGGGTGGGGTGCATAACTACTTTCCCGCACCCGCGGCTTTCGCCTTCCCATCATCGGCAGGTGGCAGACCGTCCGGTTTTGGCGACTTGTCGCCAATCGTCCGGATCTTGCCCAGCAGGTCCGACATCTGCATGCCAGACAACGCCTCGAAGAGGGCCGGCACCTGCGCTGCCATCTCCGTAATGTCGCCGGTGATCTTGTGCATGCCCGCGGAATTTCCGTTGCCGGTCGACACAATCGTGATCTTGTCGACGTTCGACAGCGGACTGGCCAGCGCCTTCACAATCTCCGGCAGTCCTGTAATCAGTTTGTCGACGACGGCAGCCTGGTTGTACTCCTGGAAGGCTTCCGCCTTCACGTTCATGGCGCGAGCTTCAGCGTCGCCTTTCTTGAAGATGATTTCGGCTTCAGCTTCACCCTGCGCCCGTATGGCGCTGGCGCGGCCTTCGGCCTCAACCATCGTCCGCGAACGCTCAGCTCGGCAAGCGTCTGAATGCGCTGACGCTCGATCTCCGCCTGCTTCAAGACCGTGGCAATCAGTTCTTTCTCGCGGCGGTTGATCTCGGCTTCCTGAACCTTGATCTGGGCTTCTTTCTCGACTTGCTGCACCTTCACCGACTCAGCGATCACTTGCTGTTGCATCACGTTAGTTTGAATTTCGTAGGCTTTGTCGGACTGCGCTTGCTGGCGCTTCACCAGCTCGGTGTAGGTCGCCTTCTTCACTTCGAGGTCGCGTTGCGCCTCGGCCTGCCGCGCCATAGAAGCAGTTTCCGCCGCGACGCGCTCTTGGTCGGCTTGAGCTTTGGCGATCGCTGACTCGCGCAGCGCAATGGCGCGCTTGATGGCGGTGTCGCGATCGGCTTCCGCAGTCGCCACATCGGCGTCGCGCTTGATGCGGGCAATGTCAGGCCGGCCCATGTTGGTGATGTACTCGTTCTTGTCGCGCACTTCCTTGATGGTGAAGGAAATCACTTCCAACCCCATCTTGTTCATGTCGTCGGCGCAAGTCGAGCGCATGCGATCGGCAACCATTTCCGGCTGCTTCACGATTTCTTCCACTGTGAGTTGGCCGATGATGCCGCGGAGATGGCCTTCCATCACCAGGCGGATGAGCGCCTCGCGTTGCGGTGGCGCCTTGGTCAGGAACTGCTCAGCCGCAGTCATGATCGACTCCGGATCGCTCTTGACCTTGATTTGTGCCACCGCCTCGACGGTGACCGCAACACCTTGCTTGGTGTAGAGGTCCTGCTGCGGCGCTACGTCGAACGACATCAGTTCGAGCGAAAGCTCGCGGCAATTTTCAACCATGGGCAAGATGATCGACCCGTGGTTCTTGATGATGCGCGATCCACGAATGCCATATACAACCAAGGCTTCGTTGGGACCGGCTTTACGGTAGAGTTTGGTGAAGACTGCCATGAGCAGCACGGTGACAGCAACAATCGACCACCCGATGATCACGGCGTCGGTTGGAATGTGGAAACCCATACGCCTCCTTAGAATCGCTATTAGCAATTAGCAATTAGCAGTTAGCACTTAGCTCTAAGCCGTCAGCTATCAGCCATCAGCATTTAGCTAAGAGCTAAAAGCTAATTGCTAACTGCTCTCAATTTCATTTCCTGCCAATTCGTCGTATCTCCGCACGTAGGCGATGCCGCGTTCATAGCGTGTCACGATCACCTCATCTCCGCGGGCCAGGGCCTCGCCGCTCTCGCTGCGCACGCCACATACCTGTCGCGTGCCGCCAAGAGAGAAAATCATTTCGCCAGTTCCGCCTTCGCGAATCGGGCTGGAAATCCGGCCTAGCGCGCCGACCCGCTCATAGTCGGCAGGATCGAGTTCGCGCGAGTGCGCCATCAGAAACTTGGCCACGAATAGAAAGATGACACTCGCTCCCACCAGCCCGAAGACCGTCGAAACCACCAGCACCAGCGTGACTACCCAGGTCGAGTAACGCGTCAACAGGTAGCCCGAGCCGCCGAACCACGCCAGGAAAGCGGTGATGGTAGCGAAATTGAAAAATGGCATCTCGCCGCTGTGTCCGTTGCCCGCGTGCGCCCCAGCGCCGGGGTGGGAACCTGCGATGTGTCCGCCATGCGGTACATGCAGATGCATGTGGGGAAGATGCCAGGTTCCACCCACGAACGACAGCACACTCAGGGTCACTCCCACTACAAAGCACACGAGATAAAAGATGGCCCAGGTCATAAGTGCGCTCCTGCCTGCCGCTTGGTCGCGCGACGGCCATGCGGCGCCGTTGTCAGGCTCGGCTTCAACACTTCCGTAAGCCGCTCCACCAACTCCGGCGTCTCAAGAATCGCGCCCAGCAGCACTAGACATTTGCGCGTGTCCTGATGCTTCGCCACCTGGAGCAGGGCATGACTGAGCTCAGGGTCGTGCGTGAATTGCTCCGCTCCGTTCACCAGCCAAAGGTCCAGGCGGTCTTCCGTGGCGCGCAGGTCGCTGGTCAATTCCGTGTGATAGCCCTCGGGATCGTCGACCAGGTATCCGGGATGAACCTTGAAGAAGCGCGCCAGCAGCATGCGCGAAGCGTTGGTGAGGTGCGGCCGAGCTCCACTCTCGATTTGCGACAGGTACGACTGGCTGAGCCCCGCACCGGTTTCTTTTTTCAACGCCTTCACCAGATCCTGTTGGGTCATCTCCCGATCGAGGCCCCGGAGCGTGCCCTCGACCAGCCGCAGATAGCGTAATTTCTCTCCCAATTTCATATTACGATTTGCAATTATGCTATTGCAATCTGCGATTGTCAAGAACTGGATTTGGCATGGAATGAGCAGGATGCGGAAAGAGGCAATCAGCTGTCAGCCGTCAGCTATCAGTTTTCAGAGCTTAGTGCTGTGACGCCTTGAAGAATTATTAGATAAGGGAGAGTCATCCAGCCGAAGCATAGTTCACTGAAAGCACCTGTCGTCGGCTGAAGGCGACTGGTTCCCTGAGATAGGCGTGGACACGCCGGCCTGAAGGCCAGCTCTTCCACCTGCTTCTACGCCTTCAGTCGGCTCGCGTACTTTTCGCGAATCTTGTGCACCTTGGGGGCGACCACAAACATGCAGTACGGCTGCATTGGATTGTTCGCCAGGTAGTTCTGGTGATAATCCTCGGCCACGTAAAATGTCGAGGCCGGTTCAAGCGCGGTCACGATGGGATCGCCAAACACCTTATCGCGCGTCAGTTCGGCGATGACGTCTTCGGCCGTCTTCTTTTGTGCTTCATCGCGGTAGAAAATGACCGAGCGATATTGCTCGCCGACATCGTTGCCCTGGCGGTTCAGCGTGGTGGGATCGTGCAGCGTGAAGAACACGTGCAAGAGATCGCTGAAGCTGATGATGGCAGGATCGAAGATAATTTCGGCGACTTCGACGTGGCCGGTCTTGCCTGAGCAAACCTGCTGATACGTGGGGTTGGCGACGCCACCACCCATGTAGCCGGAACGAACGGACTCAACACCCTGAAGCTGTTTAATGGCGGCTTCCACACACCAGAAGCATCCGCCGCCGAGAATAGCTGTTTCTGTTGGCATAGACATAGGATGCGCGAGGCCGCGAGTTGTTGCAAGTCCCGAGACGACGGTGCCCTAAGCGATGTTTGGTTTCACCACGGAGAACACGGAGAGCACGGAGATCCCAAGAACACGAAGTCCTGTTTTCGTATTTCCGTGAGCTCCGTGGTGAAAAGAAGTGGTTATCACCTGAACAATCCGAGGCCGATGATCAACGTGGGAAATTTTGTCAGCGTGGGGAACGCGAACGGCGCACAACCCTAATCGGCTAGGAATTTCCACTGTCGCGCTACACTGTCTGCATGCTGCTGCTGAAAAAGCTGCCCAAGTTCGAGACCATGCGGGAGTGCGCCCAACGTTATCCCGAACTCGACCCTACGGCTTTGCAAACCTCGCTGGTGCTGCTGCGGGTCGCCTCCGACCTTATCGCTGCCATGGACAGTGAACTGGCCGGCCACGGCACGTCGCAAGGGCGGTTCACGATCTTGATGCTCCTGGAAAATTGCTCCGAGCCGGAATTGAGTCCTTCTGATCTTGCCGAAATGAGTGGGGTCAGCCGCGCCTCAATCAGCGGCCTGATCGATGGCCTGGAAGAGGCCGGCATGGTGAAGCGGAAGGCGGATCAGCGCGACCGCCGCGCTCGATCTATACGACTCACCAAAAAAGGGAAGCGCTTCCTGGAGAAAATGCTACCCGCGCATTTCACCTTTATGGCTCGGGTTATGCAGAACCTGAGTGAACGGGAACGGCAGCAACTTATCTCGCTAGTCAGCAAGATCGATCCCAACGTGCGCGCCTGACCTCCGACTGGCCGCGTCCTGCGTCAATGCAACCGCAGTTCAAAAGTTTTCTTTCCAAATCCGGCATCCCAGCTGCTTCCCTTGTAATCTAGTTAGGGAGCTAATCATCTCTGCTTTTCCCTGGATGTACGAGGATTGATGGCCAGCCTGGAATCCACTCCCAACCTGAATTCGTTTTCGGCCAATGCGGGCTCCATCAGTCGAGCGGCGGAGGTGCGCCCGTTCAATCCTTGGATTATCGCCCTCACTGTAACCCTGGCGACATTCATGGAAATCCTCGATACGTCCATCGCCAACGTTGCTCTGCCTCACATATCCGGCAGCCTGGGCGCTGGGCAAGATGAGTCGACCTGGGTGCTGACCAGCTACCTGGTGGCGAACGCCATCATTTTGCCCATGAGTAGCTGGCTGTCCCTCATTGTGGGACGCAAGCGCTTCTACATGAGCTGCGTCTTCCTGTTCACTTTGTCCTCGATGCTGTGCGGGTTCGCGCCTTCGCTGCCGCTTCTCATCTTTTTCCGCGTGCTCCAGGGGGCAGCGGGGGAGGCTTGGGACCGAGCGAACAGGCGATCCTGGCTGACACGTTTGCCCCGGAAAAACGCGGCATGGCGTTCGCGATCTACGGAATGGCCGTGGTGGTGGCGCCAGTGCTTGGACCGGTAATGGGCGGCTACATCACTGACAACTTTAGCTGGCGCTGGATTTTCTTCATCAACGTGCCCGTCGGGATTATTTCGTTGCTGCTGGTTTCACGCCTGATTCATGACCCTCCGGCACTCGTCGCCGAACGCCAGAAGCGACTGCATGGCGGCCTGCGCATTGACTACATCGGGATGAGCCTGTTGGCGCTGGGCCTGGGCTCGCTGCAATTCGTCCTCGACAAGGGTGAGCGCGACGACTGGTTCAGCTCGGACAAGATTCTGTGGCTGGCGATCATCGCCGTAGTGTCCCTGGTGTTCGTCATCATCTGGGAGTCGCGACAGAAGGAGCCTGTCTTCGATGTGTCGCTGTTCCGCAATCGCTCGTATGCGACCTCACAGGCGATGATGTTCATGGTGGGTTTCGTGCTGTATGCGAGCACGACGCTGTTGCCGCTGCTGGTACAAACCTTGTTCGGCTATACCGCAACCGATGCGGGCTGGGTGTTGACGCCTGGTGGGTTGGTGATTGTGGTGATGATGCCGATTACCGGCGTGCTGGTGGGAAAGATCCAGGCGCGATGGCTGCTTGGAATAGGGTTTGTCGGGCAGGCGCTGGCCCTGCTCCACATGAGTCGCTTCGACCTGACGACGGACTATAAGAGTTTCGTGATTGCGCGCATCATGCAGTCGGCGAGTTTGGCTTTCCTGTTTATTCCCATCAACGTCGCTGCCTATGTTGGTGTTCCGCCGGAAAAGAACAACGACGTGTCAGCGGCCGTGAACCTAATGCGTAATCTGGGTGGGAGCTTCGGAATCGCCATCGCTTCGACGATCGAGTCGCGGCGGCTGCAATATCACCGCAGCATTCTGGCTGAACATCTTTACGGAGGCAGTTCAGCGCTGGATCGGGCTCTGGCCGGAGCCAAAGCGGCGTTCGTAGGACACGGTTACTCCGCCACCGACGCGGCGCATCGAGCCTGGGCCATGGTGGACGGCATGGTGCAGCAACAAGCGGCCATGCTGTCGTTCAACGATGCGTTCTGGATTCTCGGGATGATGTTCCTGCTGGTCGCCCCGGCTGTCTTCCTGATGCGCTCCAACAATCCCGGAGTGGGCGGCACGACCGCGATGCACTGATTTGGCTGAGCCGTGCGCTTCTAGAGTTCGCGATAGTTGAGCAGGGCGGCGCCGATCAGCACGAAGCATACTGGCCATATCCAGGCTGCAACCGGCCGATCCTTCGACGGCAGGCGAATCTCCAGCCAACGTGACCATCCAGCCATCACGCCTAAGACGGCCATGGGAGTGTGGCTCATTTCCGGCCAAGGCTTCTTCCCTGACGTTCGTGGTGCCATGGGAATGGGTGAGCAGCAGAGCAGCGCCCACCGCGCACAGCAGCGGGAAGATCAGCGGCAAAACACTTTGCCGCGAGGGATTTCTCCGCACCCATAATTCGAAAATGGCAAATGCGATGCACAGAATTGCCGCCGCTCGGTGCTGAAAGATTTCCGGGGTAGCCCAAGTACTCCAAAAACTCTTTGGGCCTAAGGGCCAGCATTCGGGATCACCGCGCAGAAAAATAAAGACGGCAATGCCGATCATCAGCAGCGGCCAGTATTCGGCCCACTTCGCATGTCCGGTGCGGGCCAGGAGCGCCAGCAATCCCATGGCGACGACAATCAGCCCCATCCAATGATGGTTATATTCCGACCACTTGCGGTCGGCGATGACGCGGATGGAAAGCGGGAGGCCTTCGCTGGTGTAGGCAACGGTCTTGCGGGTCGGGTCGGCATCAGAGTTTGACTGTCCAGGAAAGCGCGTCGACAGATCGGCGGTGCTCGGACTGCGCAGGATCGGCCACTCCGGTTTGTAACGAGCCACGATGTGGGAAAGCTGCACCGTATCGTTGGGCAGATCGACCGCCGGCGGTTGGGCCGTCATGGACGCGGCGGAGAGGATGACGGTGATGCCGATTCCTAGCTCGGCTTCAACCAGGCGGCGCAAGCGGGGAAGGACTTCATCCGGGCCATACTTGCGCAGCATCAGAAAGTTAATGCCTCCCAGAGCCAGCATGGCCAGCAGCATGGCAATCTTGGCCAACAGCATCAGGCCATACGAGGTGCCGATCAACGCGTGAAACGACGCGACATACGACAGGCTCATGCAGAAGCCGCTAACCACCAGCACGATGACGCTGATGAGTGCCAACTGAGAGAAGCGCCGTGTCATGTTCCACTGGGCCGTCTGATCTTTGCTGATATACAGCCCCAACATCAGGAAGGGTAGACCTCCGATCCAGAAGCCCGTTGCCGCTTCGTGCAGGGCGGTAAGAATCACCAAAGGAACACGGCCATCGATGCGAGAAGCGGCGTGATCGGTCATAACCGACGCTGCCAGCACGATGACGACCAGCAAACCCAGCCACCAGGCAATGTGTTTGCTGCGCAGGTTGGCGCTGAAGGCCGCCAGCACTGAGGCGACTAAAATCACGCTGCCGGCAAGGAAGAAGTTGGCACCGGTAACATCGCGAAAGCCGATTTCCGCCGAAGCCATCAACACGGCAGAATTGACATACAGGTATAGCACCTGCACGACAGCCAGCCCGATGGCAGAGCCGCGAAACAGCTGGATTGACCGGGAGCGAACTCGGTCCATCCCCGCATCGGACACGTCCACGCTGGGGCGCGCAATCCAGAATCGAAAAACGAAGCCGCCCAGCAGCAGGGACTGACCAATCAGGGTCCCGGCACTCAGCAGCACGGCGAGGTAACTAAAAATGTCGACGAGTCTTAGCATCAAAAACGGCTAATTCACCGTGAAGTCGATCTCGCCGTTGCTCATGTGGCCGTCGGAGGCGAGAACCCGCCACAGCAGCTTGTAAGCTCCAGGCTTCAGGCTGGCGGCACCGGACTCCAAAACGTCAGGCGCAGTTTGCTTGAGAGCCTCCACAGGAATGGTGGCGCCGTCCGCCGAGGTCAACTGTAGCTTGGACCGTTTGCCGTCAACTCGCACATTGAAGCGGAGCCAGAAAGGCACCGCCGGCCCTTTGACTGTGGCGTTCAACGCAGGCTTGGACTGCATCAGGACAGCGTGCGCCCATAACGGCTGGGCAATGGCGGCCAGCAAAAGCGTGGTCAGAACAATAGTGAAAAATGGCAGTCGAGATCTACTACGCAAAGAGAATACCTCCTCCTTGATGCTAAATGGCAAAGGGCTTCTACGCCAGCGGCAAGGCTGTCGAAGGCGATACCGGGAAGAGTCCTGGCCGCATACAACAGACGGCCTAGGAATGTTCTTGTTTGGAGTGATGCATTCCGACCAGCCGGCTGATCAACACCGCGGGATACATGATTCCGGTGACCGCCTCGATAATCACCAGCGACCGTGCATGTGCTCCCCAGGGAACAATGTCGCCATAGCCGACGGTGGTTAAGGTGACGAAGCTGAAGAAGACGAACTCCGACTGCGCCAGATGCTTCCCTGGTTCCACGGTGTCACGGAACGAGCCGGGATGCATGCTTTCGATGACCCCATAAGCCAGGCCGTAGGTGATTCCTATTAACAAATAGGCCGAGACTGCACCAGCCAATATGTCCGTCGTGACGCTGGGATCCGAAACAATCGAATAGATGAACACACAAGTTACATATGCAAGAAAGAACACGCCCAGGACTCGCGAGGCTAGCTGCCACGACTGAAGATAGCCAGAAACATTTCCCAGGTGAATGAGAATGGCCGGCATGCCTAGAACGAAGGCGATCTGCGTTACGCGACCTCTTCCCAGGACTGCGTAGAGGGCGGCGCAGAAGATCAGGACTGCCAGCAGGCGAAATACCTCGTCATGAGAGGCGGTCTCGACCACGAACGGATAGCCCAGAATGAAAGCCAGCTCCGTGACCAGCAGCGTGGTGTAGTGGTACAGCCGCAGTCGTCGGGTCGCAAGGCGAGAGATCTTCGAGGATGCCAAGGTTCTGGCCGGCAAAGAATTGTCCTCCGGGAATGGTTGAGTGTATCTGGGAAAGCCGCGAAGGCAAGACTATTTCGAGGATGTGCTTGATTTCAACTGTTATCGCAGCAGGGCGCTAGGGTCGGGGTCGGCAGCCGAAGGTGCAGGCGTCATGGACTCAGCTTCTTCCACGGTGTCACCCTCGCCGGGCGCGAGGAACAGGTTCTGCTCGATGCCGTGCTGACGGGTGTAGAGCTCGTAATAGCGGCCACCCTGGTCGAATAGCGTGCGATGGGTTCCGTGCTCCACGATGCGTCCGCCTTCCACCACCAGAATCTGGTCGGCTCGGCGGATGGTCGACAGGCGGTGCGCGATCACAAACGTGGTGCGTCCTTGCATCAGGTAGGACAGGCCTTGCTGGATCAACGCTTCCGATTCGGAGTCGAGGCTCGACGTGGCCTCGTCGAGAATCAGAATTCGAGGATTGGCGAGAATCGCGCGGGCGATGGAAACTCGCTGGCGCTGGCCGCCGGATAACTTCACACCGCGCTCTCCGATGATGGTGTCATACTTCTGCTCGTATTTTTCCGCGAACTCATCCACGCGCGCGATGGCGCAGGCGCGAAGGATTTCCTCTTCCGTGGCGTCGGGTTTGGAGAAAGCTACGTTCTCGCGAATCGAGCCGTCGAACAGGAAGGAGTCCTGCAACACCATTCCCAGTTGGGTGCGATAAGACTCAAGACGAGCGGTCGAGAGATCGACGCCGTCGACCAGCACTTGTCCGGAGTTTGGCTTGTGGAAGGCGGCAAGCAAGCCAATGATGGTGGACTTGCCTGATCCCGACGATCCGACGAGAGCCGTGACCGTACCCGGCCAGGCGTGGAACGAGACGTCGTGCAAGACAGTTTTCTGTTGCTCATAGGCGAAGCTGACGTCTTGAAAGGCGACGTCGCCGCGGATCTCGCCCAGCGTAACCGTACGATCGATATCTTCGTTTTCGGGCGTCTCGTCCAGCACCTCGCGGGTGCGTTCCAGCCCGGCAATGGCTTCGGTGATCTGGGTCCCGATGCCGACTACCTGGAACAGCGGTGCAGCCAGGTAGCCCAGGAACATGGTGTAGGTGAAAAATCCGCCTAAGGTGAGTTTCCCGGCCAGTATCTGGCGCGTCCCCATGAACATGACGATGGCGCCGATGACGCCCATCAGGGTCGACGAAGACAGGCTCATAACGGAGGTTGCGGTCAGCGTCTTGAAGACGTTCTGCAGCAGGCGCTCCACTCCGGAGCTGAAGACCTCATGCTCGCGAGCCTCGGCGTGATATCCCTTGACCACGCGGACGCCGCCCAGTGACTCGGTCAGACGGCCAGTGACTTCGGCATTGATCTTTGCACGTTCGCGGAAGATGGGTCGGATGACCTGGAACGCTCTCCGCAAGCCGATGCCGAAAACCAGCAGGAAGGCGAAGGCGATGCCGGTCATTATGGGGCTGATGCGAATGAGGACCGCAAATGCGATGATCGCCGTCAGCAAGCCGCCAATGAAGTCGACCAAGCCGGTACCGACAAGATTTCGTACGCCCTCCACGTCGCTCATGATGCGCGAGACCAGCATGCCGGTCTTGTTGGCGTCATAGTAAGAGACCGAGAGACGGCCGACGTGCTCCTGCACCCGACGGCGCAGTTCGGCGATCAGCCGTTGAGCCGCTTTCGACAGTGTCTGGGTCAGGGCGAAGGACGTGATCCCCTGAATGATGGTCGCCGCCAGCACCACTCCTACCAGGGGATACAGCAAGTGAAATCGCCGTTTGCCAATGATGTCGTCTACGAGATATTTAGTGGAGGCGGGAAGCACCAATCCGGACACCCGGTTGATGACCATCAACACCAGTCCCAGGGAGAGCAAAGCCCGACGCGGCCGGATGAGTTGCAGGATCTCCGGCAGGGCCTTGAAGATTTCCGTCTTTTTACCCGGTTTCGAGGGACCGGCGGCCATCATGTAGTGCAAAGCTATTGGATTCGCGACAATTCGGTTTGGGTTCGGAACAAAGACGCTGTTGTTCAGGGATTTTCTGCGCGATAGACTGCTGCCGTCCGTTCGAAGGCGCTCGGCAGCGCGGGCCGCGGACACGGAAGAAAGTTATCGGTCAGGAGAGCGATGAAAAGCTTGCTCATTATCTTTGTGCTGGCGGCAATAGCGACGGGATTCCCCCAGGCGACTCAGCAGCTCATGCCTGAGCCCAGCTTGATGCGAGAGATCAACCAGATCAAAGCCATCGATAATCACTCGCATCCTCCAGCGCTCGACGGGCCCCATGGCGAGAAGGATGAAGACTTCGATGCGCTGCCTTGCGATCCGCTGGAGCCGACCGACTCGGGCCTGATGTTTCGCGAAGACAATCCTGTCTACATCAAAGCCTGGCAGTCAATGTTCGGCTACAAGTACGACGACTTCAAGCCCGAGCATGTGAAGGAACTGCTTGCCGCCAAAGAGCAGGTGAAGCAGCGTGAAGGCCAGAACTATCCCAACTGGGTTCTGGATCAGCTTGGCATCGAGACCGAATTGGCGAATCGCATTGCGCTGGGACCAGGACAACATCCGCCGCGCTTCCGCTGGGTGCCATTTGACGACATTTTGCTTTTCCCGCTCGACAACGCATCGCTGGCACGGCAATCGCCCGATCGCAAAGTTTTCTTTGGGCGGGAAGACCTGCTGTTAAAGCGTTACCTCAAGCAGTTGAACCTAAGTGCATTACCTGGCACGCTGCCGGAGTACACCGCGCAGATCGTCACGCCACTTCTGGAGTTGCAGCGGAAGAACGGCGCGGTTGCCATCAAGTTTGAGGCCGCTTATCTTCGCTCGCTCGACTTCGCTGCGGCTAGCGAAGAAGACGCTGTCCGCATCTACGCGAGTCATATCAAGGGTGGCGCTCCGAGCGATGCAGATTACAAGGTTTTGCAAGACTATCTCTTCCGCTACATCGCTCGCGAAGCGGGACGGCTCGGCATGGCGGTGCATCTGCACACCGGCGGCGGCTGCGGAGGCTACTTCCGGATGGAAGGCAGCAATCCTCTTCTGCTGGATTCCGTGTTCAACGATCCCAGCTTGCGCAAGACGAATTTCGTCATGCTTCACGGAGGCGCGGGTGGTTTCGAGCAGTTCGTGCCTTACCTCCTGATGAAGCCCAACGTCTACGCCGATTTTTCCGAGCAGACCTGGATGACCTCGCCGCGCCACATCGCGGGCAGCGTCCGCTTCATGCTCGAGTTCTTTCCCGACAAGGTGCTGTTCGGTACCGATCTTTATCCGCTGACTCCGCAGGTGAACTGGGAGGAGACGGGATATCAGACAACGACGGCGGGGAGAACAGCGCTCGCCATCGCGCTCACCGGAATGCTGGAAGATGGAGAGATTACGCGCCCGGAGGCCAGCGACATCGCGCGTAAGGTAATGCGCGATAACGCCATCAAACTGTATGGGCTGGAAGCTAAGCCGTGACTATAGTGGGCTTTAGATTGGCGCAAAATATTCAGGCCGACTAGAAGTTCAAGGCTGTGCGGATCCCTTTGACACTTTCACTGGCTTCAAACCGAGAAATCCTGGCGCGGCGCGAACCGTCATTCCAGGACGGTTGACTTTGATCTTGACCGGAATCCAGTCCAGCTCTTTAGGAGTGGGGGCGGACACCACAAGCATGTAATAAGGTCCGAAGTCCGCCAGCGCCGCTTGAACCGCTCCCAAAATCGAAACTTGTTCGCCAAGTCGGAGGGGAACTCCTCCCGTAGAGCTCGCCAGCTGCCGCAATCCCGTCCACATATCCCAGAGCCCGCCATAGTCGCGTGGATTGGCGTTACTCCAGAGCAAGGGATAAACGCTCACGTGAGCCGCGTTCAATTCCTCGACCGTGGCCTCATACATGGGCAGCAATGATTTTCCGTAGGACTGTGGCGATGCCCAGTAAGCAGGCACATCAGTCTCCGGAACTGGGGACAGTTTGCTAATCCAAATGATCGCTTTACGCCCTTGTGATTGTTGCACGAGGTGGGCAAAACCTATCAAGCTGTTCATCTGATCGATAGATCCGTTTGGACGAGTACGATTGGTTGGAGCCACGGTCTTAAGTAACCCGAGATTCTTCACCTGCTGTTCGACCTGTGGGTCATCGGTCATGATCTTCGGACTTGCGCTTGCCGCAAGCGCCGCCGTCAGAATTTCAGGAGATGTTCGAGCGTTGTACACCAAATGCAGTCCAGCTTCGGTATTGATCAAGAACGTAACTGGAAGTCGTCGCTTCGCAACTTCGCCCAGGAATTCTCTAAGCAGTTGGACGTCCACGTTCAGGTTGTCGGAATAGATATTTACGGCGTCATAGAGTACGACTACAGGCACTTCGGGATTATCCCTGCTCACGGTTTGTGGCACAACCAGCTGCAGGCTATCGATGCGGACGTCCTTGAGCCCGCTGACTTGAAAGTCCGAGACCTTCAGGTCCGTGACGGGTTTGCCTGCGGCATCTTTCGCCACCACGGGCATCAGGATTTTCACTTGGGAATAGAGCGAGCAGGGCAGCAACAGGAGCAGTAGCAGAAGTGTGCGCATGGCGACTGTCAGCAGTTACAACGGAAATGTAGCAGCTGTCGGTTGTGCAGTCTATGACTCTCATAGCGTGAAGGGCTCGATTGCAGTGGATAGCTTGGTGCAAGAAAGACGCCAGATGCAGACGGCAGACGGTTTTACACAACACGACGGAGTTTCCCACAGCGTAGCGGCAAACGAAAAGGCCACCCGGCAACTTGGGCGGCCTTCTCTTCAAGGGAGAATAGTTCCAACGGAGGCTAGACCGTCAAAACTTTCTGGACAAATACTAGGGTTCCGGCAGGGGTGTGTCAAGCAATTTTTGGGACTTAAATTGCTGTATTATCAATCACTTACGCGGAATCTCGGGGATCGACGGGAAATGACCGAAATCGCCTCGGTTTTGCTGGTTTTCCAGTAAACCTTTGTTTATCTATAGTTTACGGCAGTAACTTACTCGCGCAGGTGAAGCTGGATAATCTCCACGTCCTCCGGCCGGTCAAACACTCTCTTTGGGAAAAGACGCTTCATCGCGACCCGAATGCCGCCGAAGAACACGCCAAAGATGAGAGAGATCAGCAAAATGATTCCAATCAGGCTGAAGATGCCGACGATCAGTTCACCAATGTTGTCGCGCTTGCTGATGGACGTGGCTTCATCCCACGTCACTTCGGCCTCATAGTTGACGGAGCTGAGGAGACTTTGCGCTTCACTGCTTCCGGTCGATCCCGTCACGATCGCGAGGAGCGGTCCGCTGCGTCGCACCAGGTAAGACTTCGGATTGCCTTGATCGGCGGCTTGCAGAGCGCGCAACCGGTCACCGGCAATCTGCGGCGTCGGATAGTTGATGACGCTCAGCGTGAGTGGTCCCGCCTTCGACGAATACTCCTGCATCAGGATTTCTGGATCATGGCTGAAGTCAACTTGCTCCACCGCCAGCGGTGCTTTCGTCGCCAGCAACGCTTGCGGGCCCAGAATGTACTTTGCCGAATTCTCGACTGCATCCGCCTTGGGCAGATATTGAGGCAGGGTAGGAAGATTTCCGGCCGAACCCGGCGCGGTGGGAAGCATGCCGGCCAATTCGCGCAGCTCGCTGGCTGACATCGCGGTCAGGCGATCGAAGTTTGCATCCACCAGGACATTGCTGCGGAAAAAGAGCACACGATCGTTGGCCGAGGCAGCTTTGGTGCCGATCTGCTCGGTCTTCATCAGTGGCTGTCTGTAGAACGTGAAGGCTCCGTAGGAGCCGGTGGCATCGTTAAACCGCGCTGCCTTAATGGTGAGCTTGCGCCCGTCGTCACGAGTGTAGGTCGCGGTCTCCGATTCGTTGAAGCCATACTCCTTCAATACCGCAGGATAAGCGGAGTCGGCCTTCGCGGCGCTGTCGGAGATCTGCGGCTGGCCCGATTGCGTCCACCCAGCGAACGACTTGGGAAGGAAGTCACCGCCATCGGCGGCGAATACGCTGACAGAGAACCACACGCAGGCAAGCAGCGTTGAAATGAAGCGGTTCATGCGAAAGAGAGAAGGAATAAAGACACCTGTATGACATTAGACTACTGCTAGGCAGGCAAAGTTTCCATAAGAGACGGATGCGAGCCGGTTCTTGGCCGCATTAACAGGTCTGCGGAGGGTAGAAGAAAGCAATTGTTGCCGACGGTCGGCCGATAGCTGACTACTGGCAACTGGCAACCGACGTTCTCTACTGGCTGGCTGCTTTATTGAATTTCTGCTGCGACTTTGACGCCGCTCAGGCCGCCGGCGTACTTAGCAATGCCTTTGTAGAGTGATTCGGCGATCTTCTGGCGGTATTCCGGAGTTTCCAGCTTGGCTTCGTCGGTAGGGTTCGAGACGAAGGAAATTTCCGTCAGGATGCTGGGCATGTTCGCGCCGATGAGCACCACGAACGGCGCCTTCTTCACGCCGCGGTCGCGCAAGGTGGAGTGACGGGTCGCCAGTCCGGCATATAGCGACTCTTGAACATCGGTCGCCAGCTCGCGCGACTCATCGATTTTGTCCTTCAGCGTGATCTTCTTCACCAAGTCCTGCAACTCGAAAATCGACTTCTCCGAGACGGCGTTCTCGCGGGCCGCTACGTCCAGAGCATCGGGGTTGGAAGTGAAGTTCAGATAATAGGTTTCCACCCCGCGGGCCGAGGGATCGCTGCTGGAGTTAGCGTGCACGGAGATGAACAAGTCAGCTTGGTGCTCGTTCGCAATCGCGGTCCGGGTTTCCAGGGGAATGAAGGTATCGTCGTCGCGAGTGTAGATGACATCGGCGCCCAGCCGCGTCTCAAGCAGGCGGCCGAGGCGAAGCGCCACGTCGAGCACAAGGTCCTTTTCCATCAAGCCGTTCGGGCCGATGGTGCCGGTGTCATGGCCTCCGTGACCGGCATCGACCACGATCCTGCCGATCTTCAGCCCAAGCGCGCGCGTCAGGCTGCGGTCGCCGGACAACGTCGGCTGAGCTTCATGCGCGGCAGATGCGCCGGCGGACGTGGTCTTGGCCGTTTTCTTGGCATTCTTCGAGCGCGGAGCGACCGCCACCGCTGTGGGGGCTGTCGTGGGCTGCGTGGTCGCTTTCAGCTCCGGACCGCTCTTGTCTTCCGGACCGGAGAATAACGGATCGGGAGCCTTTGCCGCGGCCATTGCGCTTTGCTTCGGCTTTGCCGTAGTTCTGCTGGAAGGCGCTTTGGGCAGCTGCTCACCGCTGTCCGCATACGAAGAGGATGCCTCACTTGCGGCGGTGCCGGTGCGGGGCTTCGAGGTCACCGGAACTTCCGTGGACGCGACTTCCGAACCCGTGCTGTCGTCGTCATCATCGGCGACAATTGTCTTGCGAGGAGCCGATTTGGTCGTGGCTGTGGGTGATCCGCTGGTATGCCCGGATTGCGCCAGGGTCGCGCGGTTGTCGGTGGCCTGGTCGGGCAGGGAAGCCGGATTCTTGGAATTGGCAATCGTCGGCGGTGACGCGCCGTTCTTTGCCGACTCGTTGGCTTTCTCTACTGACCTGTATGGTTTCTCTTTCTCAACTGCGGTTACGGCGGCTTCCTGATTACTCGCGCTGGGCGCTGCGTTGGCCTTGGCAATTTGCGTTTGCGACTGCGGCTGTCGCCCATGAATGTCGATGATCAGGCGATAGGGATTGGGCAGCAGGAACGCCGAGTAATCAGAAACGTCGGCGACTTCCAGAACCACGCGGGTATAGCCAGGCTGATATTGCGCCACGCGAATCTTCTTCAGGAAGCCGTCCTGCACATCGAAGCTCTTGCCGATGAGTACCGAGGCGAGCTTGGTGTCCGGCAGATCGAAGAAGATGCGGTCGGGGTTGGGCACGCGGCCAGCTTCATACTTCACCTCGGCGTCAACATCGATGGCCACACGGGTGTAGTCAGGCGTGGACCAGTGGCGGATGCCGGTTACCAGCGGCAGCCCGGAACGTTTTCTGGCGACTGGCTGCGGAGCAGCTTCGGAGACCGGAGCCTCGGCTCTCTCCGCGTGAGCTTCTTCCACCGGTTTTTGCGCCGGCTTCGGCTGCTTCAGTTCGGCCAAGGCCTGCCTGGCCTCGGGAGCAAGCGAGTTGCGCGGGTAATGCTTCAGGAAGTCATCGAAGGTCTGTCGCGCAGCCTCGGCGTCGCCCAAGTCTTCCTTATAGATCTGCCCGATGGTGAAGAGCGCCTGGAAGCGATACTTGCTGCCGGGATACTCGCGGCGCAGGAACTCGTATTCAGCAATGGCCGCGCGCAGGTCTTTTTCGCCGGGTTGGAACTGGCGGCCCATTTCAGCAAAGATCTCGGCGACAGCTACCACGCTGGCATCAGCTTTGCTCGACATCGGAGCCACGTAATAGACCTTGCGATAGGCGTCGGCGACGCGCTGAAATTCCTTGTGCGTGCGCTGGTCCGCAGGACGCCCATTCAGCGCCTCGCGCATCTGCTCGGCTTTTTCGAACTGATCGCGGGCCTGTTGTTTACGAGCGGCAGAGCTGGGAGCTGCCGATAAGCCCAGGGCACACAAGACGCAGAGTAACGCCAAGGCAGCAAGCTTTCGCAGGCCAACTGAGGCCGCTTGATAGTAAGGCGAGGAAAGGCGGTGGGCTCCACGGTTTCGGCCGCTTGTCGCCGATAAGGGGATCGCCATAAGAACTGCTTCCCGGACACTCCCGAAGCAGCGTCGCCAGCAAGTTGTGGCGGCGGGGCCGAGCGGTCCGGCGGAGACTTTCTCGTCCAGAGCACTTCGATTATAGGTTCCCGGAAAGGACGAACAAGCAGGTAAATAGGACGGAATCAGGGGAGTGACCCCACCTCAGGGCCAGGATGTAACAATATCGTCCGTCACGCGGCGATCCAGAAAGGCTGCCCCGGTCATCCAACATCTCTGAACTATGTCGAAGACCAGCAAGATCATCCGGATCGTTCTGCTCGTCGCCATCGTGGCGGCAGCCATCAACTTTTATCTCACCCTGCGCGAGCGACGTACCGGACTAGTTGCGCCCAAAAGGACCGAGATCGCGCTCGACCCTGACTACTACGTCACCCCCAAGAAGCTGCATCCGCAGGATCTGAAAGATGCCAAGGAGTTGACCAAGCAACCAGTTTGGGTTCGCGACGGCTATCGCTACACCTACTATCCGTACGCCGGGCGCAGCGACTACGACCACGCCGCCGGAACGCTGGGACCGCTGGTGAAGCTGGAGATCAAAGACGTGGTGCTCGACCGCACTCCCGGTTCAGCCAGCCAAAAGCAGGTGATGGCGATCTTCGAAAAAGATGGCAAGCGTTACGCCGTGCCCATCGGGGTCGACATAAGCGGCGACTTCAAGATTTATTCCGACGAAATGTTCTTTATCCAGGATCCGCGTGAGCTGTACAAACACTGGTCGGCGGAGACATGGAAGGCCGTCGAGGATCACCAGGTCAAGCCGGGCATGAACGAATTGCAAGCGACGTTCGCCATCGGGATGGGTGCTCCTGAGGGCACCGGCAGGGAGAATCCACGCATCGTGAACTTCCCGAACAACGGACATCCGGTGAAGGTAACATTCACCGACGGTAAGGCTACGGACATCCAGCAGGGATCGTGAGGATCTGCGATTAAGCTTGGGTCTTCACACCTGAGACACGGCGGCATTCGGCCTGTGAAACGCCGCTTTGATGGGCGGCTGCATGAGATACCAGATCACCAGGATGCTGATGGCGATGCGCACCAGGCGATAGGTGCCGAAGAACAGGTTCAGGTGGAGGCCCATCATCAGTAAGCCAGGCAACGAGAACACCAGCGAAAGCACGGCCAGTGCGATAGAAAGAATGCGACCCCACTCGCGTAGCGTCCATAAGCCATAGCCGGCAACGCCGGCAATCGCGGCATAGAACAGGAAGAATACGGCGCCCACCATGCCGACCAGCAACCCCATTCCTGCCAGCGGGCTTGAATGGCCGGCGGCGAACATCGCTCCCAAAACTGTGCCTCCAACCACCAGGGAAACAGCGAGCAGTACCAGCACCAACGCACTCAGGAAATGGTACAAGGCAATCAGGGCTACGCCTGTCGGCCGCATGGCAAGTCTCCTATGTGGGATCAGCCGGACAGTATGCCAAGCTCGCACGCAAGTCAAGCAGAACAGCTGGACTCGTTTCCACGTCACACCGGGCTGCATCAAAATCTGCTACGGTTTATGCCTCAGGAGGAGATTGTGAAAGCCATTCGCGTGCATCAATTCGGTGGTCCCGAGGTCATGAAGCTGGAAGAAGTGCCCGACCCGCAACCCGGACCGGGGCAGCTCGTGGTTCGGGTTCATGCAGCCGGAGTGAATCCGGTGGAAGCCTATATTCGGACCGGCACTTACGCCAGTAAGCCGGACCTCCCTTACACGCCGGGAAACGAAGCTGGCGGAGTAGTTGTCTCCGTCGGTGCGGACGTGAAGAGCGTGAAGACAGGCGATCGAGTCTACGTCACGCGTCGAAGACCGGCACATATGCCGAGATAGCACTGTTCGACGAGGGCAATGTGCATCCTTTGCCTGACAAATCAGTTTTGAACAGGGAGCCGCCATAGGCGTCGCCTACAGCACGGCTTATCGCGGACTGATCGTTCGAGCGGAGGCGAAACCGGCGGAGACGGTCCTGGTACATGGCGCCAGCGGAGGTGTAGGCAGGGCGGCGGTACAACTGGCGCGCGCCGCGGGGCTGACCGTGATTGGCACCGCGGGCAGTGAAGATGGAATGAAGCTGGTGCGTGAGCAGGGAGCCCACCACGTCCTGAATCATTCCACGGAAGGCTATCTCGATGAACTGATGAAGCTGACGGAAGGGCGGGGCGTTGACGTGATCGTCGAGCTGCTGGCGAACAAGAATCTCGCAAAGGATCTGACCGTTCTGGCGAAGAAGGGACGGGTTGCGGTGATCGGCAATCGCGGCACGATCGAGATCAATCCTCGCGATGCGATGTCGCGGGAGGCCGATATTCGTGGCGTGACAATCATGGCCTCCTCGCCGGAGGAGAGCCGGCTGACCTAAGCGGCGCTGGGTGCAGGGCTCGGAGACGGAACGTTGCGGCCGGTCATCGGTGAACAAATTCCACTCGCCGAAGCCGCCCGGGCGCATGAATCCGTGATGAAGCGATCCGGAGCGCACGGGAAAATTGTCTTGATTCCTTGATCGGGGCACGGACTGCTGGCGCGAATCAGATTGGCGGGTACATCGGAGCCGCAGAGCTAAGGGGCGAATCGGGTTTTGACTGCTAGCGCTACTTGGGGCAATTACAATCGAGGCATGTCCCCTCTGCATCTGGCCGGTGAATGGCGTTGCGTCTCGCGCTGATATGCTTGCGGTGTCACCGTTCGCCGCTGCGCAGGCAGCAAGTCAGTGTTGCAGAGCGCGCTGACTCGTGCCATGGCCGGTCGGCGGGGTGCTGCCGTTGTGCTGGACGTACATTCGGGCCTGGTTATCGCTTCCTCGCACCTGGACGTGGCAGCGCGCCGGGTGGCTGCTCCCGGCTCCAGCATTAAGCCGTTTACGCTGTTGGCGCTTCTGGAGTCAGGCAAGTGAATGGCCGGACGGCGTTGGTCTGCAAGCGTTCGATCTCGATCGACGGGCATAAACTCGATTGCTCTCATCCTGCTGACTGACGGGGCCCCTCGATCCCGCGGAAGGCTCTCGCCTATTCGTGTAACTCCTACTTCACGACGGTTGCTCTACGGCTATCTCCCGCGGAGATGCAGAGAAGCTTTGTCCGCGACGGATTCACGGCTCGTACCGCTGTCGCTCCTAATGAAGCGGTTGGCTCGGTCGCGTTGGCGAAATCGCCAGAGCAGTTGCAACTGCAAGCCATTGGCGAGTGGGGAGTGCAGGTGACGCCCCTGGAAATGGCGAAGGCTTATCGCTCGCTCGCTCTTGAGTCAGGCACATGATTCCAAGCTTTCGCCTTTGTTCGCAGGCCTGGAACAATCCGTGACTTACGGAATGGGACATCAAGCACAGCCGTCTCAGGCGATGAAAGTTGCCGGCAAGACCGGAACGGCTCCCGCCGGCGAAGGTGCCTGGACGCACGCCTGGTTTGCCGGCTATGCTCCCGCGCAAAATCCGCAGATCGTGCTCGTTGTCTTCCTGGAAAACGGTCACGGCGGGAGCGAGGCAGCGGGCGTTGCTCGCCAGGTCTTCCAGGCATTTGCCGAGTCACGTGGCGGTCCGCCCGCGCCAGGGCCGGGGGCGCGACCGTGAGACGGCTGTGGACTCGCGGCATTGCTGCTCATCGTGTGGTCCAGGGGCGACTCTCAGCCTGACCACAGGTACGGCGGGCAAGACAGACAATCGCACGGGTTTTCCGCAAACCGTGCGCGTTCGCCTCTGGTATCTGCATCCGCCGCGCGACCTGAAATTCGAGCCGATGCCGGGCAAGCATGCGGAAATGTCCGACTTGCAAAGAGACGCAATCACCCGGTAGCCCTCCGCGCCTCCGGATCGGCGGTCGAGGTGGACGGCGACGAGCGAGCGGCCGAACTCCGCATCAACGGAACGTTTCGGATGAACGCCAGCGGCGAGCCGCCGATTCACGCCGACTTTCCGATCGAGGTGCGCGCCGACGACGGTCACCTGCCCATCACCGCGCTGATGCCCATGGACGAGTACATTGCCGGGGTGCTGGCGGGCGAGACCGGCAACTTCAAGTCCGACGAAGCGCTGAAGGCCATGTCGGTAGCGGCGCGAACCTATGCGAAACATTTCGGCAGCCGCCACGCGCTGGGAGGCTTCGAGTTCTGCGACACCACACATTGCCAGGACCTGCGATCGCGGGCATCGACCCGCATTTTCGCCGGATTGCCGAGTCCACCGCAGGAGAAGTCCTGTGGTATGACGGCGAGCCGGCTGCCACGTACTACTACGCGAATTGCGGCGGCACGACGGAGGATGGGCACTTCATCCTGGGCAACGACGAAGCTCGCGCGCCGTATCTGAAGCAGCATTCCGACCACTATTGCATTCGCGACGGCGGCACCCAATGGAGTAGCGAAGTTCCGAGCGCGATCTACAGCGCGCCCTGGAAGCGGACGGCATCAAGTCCCGGGCACCTGCGCTCGGTCAGTGTCTTGAATCGGACCTCCAGCGGCCGCGTGGAATTTTTCCGCGTCGACGGAATAAGACTTACGGTTTCGGGCCTGCTGTTTCGTTCGGCGATTGGGCGTCACATCGGTTGGGACCGATTGAAGAGTAATTGGTACGAAGTAAGCGCCATGGCAATCTAATCATTTTCCACGGACGTGGTTCGGGACACGGCGTCGGACTTTGCCAGATAGGTGCGGAGATCATGGGTGAGGAAGGGAATTCGTATCGCGAGATTCTCGCGTTCTATTATCCGGGCACCCATCTCGGCGTCGCAGCGCAAGGATTGCCTGGCAGCAGCTGGCGAACGAAGATATCGAACTGTTCACCACTCGACCGGATCGCGACCGGGCTTTGCTCCCATCGCCACCCGCTTCATGCACGAGTCCGAGGAAAATACCGGACTGATCTATCGTGCGAACCCGCGTCTGAAGGTTTACGAAACAGTCGCGGAGTTTCGCAATTCGACCGGCGAGCCGGGATGGATCGCGGCTTCGACGCGGGGACGTACCATCCAGATGCAGCCGCCGATGTGTTGCGTGAAGCGGGCACGCTCGACAGCACGATCCATCACGAACTGCTGCACATGCTGATCGACTCGTATGCCCGAGGGGCACGCCCAGTGGTTCCGTGAAGGCCTGGTGCTGTATCGCAGCCGAATTCCCCGGCAGCCAACGACGGCGACACCGGAAGATGTCGGCAGCATAGAGAAGATTTTTCCACTCGCCGCAAAGCGAGCAGGAGTTGCGGCGAGCTTATGCTGCGGCGCAAGCGCGCGTCGCTCAGCTTGCCCAGCAACACGGCAAGGAAGCGCTGCTCGATTGGGTGCAGAACGGATTGCCGCCTGACGATGCGCTTAAAAACGCCGCTCGCTGATCTTTGCAATCGCGGGCAACTACATCGGTAAAGGCTCAGGTTCCGGATCCATTGCTGGAACGAGATCGGGATCCGCTCCGGGTTCGCGCTCAGGATCGGGTTTGGGTTCAGGTTTCGGATCGGGTTCGAGAGGCGGAGTTTTCAGCAGCAGCGTCGCGTTATCCATTGCAAGGTTCATGATGTTGGTCTCGTACGCGAAGGTGAATCGCGAACGACGATAACTGTGATGCGAAAATCTTCAGGCGCGCGCCTCGTTCGAGAGAGAATTCAAGTCTGACTCTGTTACAGACGCTTTCGGGATCTCTTTCTCGACGTGCTCGCCCGTGACCATCAGCAGAGCGACCCAGGCGGAGATCAAAACGTAAGCCAGGGCGAAGCGCAGACCCATGCTCCACGACTGCTTGCGCAGGTCGCTGAGATCGGGGATCCACCATACCAGCCGGTAGGGAAGGTAAGCGCCGATCAGCAGCAGGGCGAGGAACCATAGCCAGTATCTCAGCCGCTTAAGCACGCGCAGCGAGCGCAGCATACGTGGGGCGCAGGCCGGCGGCGGAAACAGTGCTCGTGATTGGCAGCCAGAGGATGGGCACAAGATCCAGATAGAAACACAGCACCCAGTCGGCAGCGTGATACATCTGGCGCGGGCTGCCGATGTGCAGGAACGTCGGCGATTTTTGCCAGAACCACACGCCGAATTGCGGAGTGTAGCGGCGCAGCGACCAGAGATACCATTCCAGCGCGGCAACGCCCAGATGGCGAGCGCAATCAGGTGCCGCAGCGAGTGGCGAAAGGCCCGCCACACTGCGCCGGCGTCGCGGAAGCCGGAGACGCGGAAGTAGGCGAAGCTTCCGGCGCGCAGCCACAGCCCGCAGAAAAGCACGACGAGAGCGAGCCCTCCCGACATCGCTACCTGCCAGCCGTGCGCGTCCGGCAGCAGCAGCCAGAAGTAGACGGCAGCGACCAGCGCGGCATTGCCGAGCAAATTCAGCAGCCACATCTTCGCCGCGCCAGTGTGTTTCGCGATCATTTCACGGTCACCGTCAAAGCGTCGCTGGTAAATAAATAGTCCGGCTGATACATGGGCTGCACTCTGGTGGGACTGACCCGGAAGACGCCGGGGTTCACTACCTTCAGCAGGTACACGTACTCATGTTGTCCCTGCGGGAAATACATGTTGAAGAAGGTGGTGCGATCATCGCGCAGCTCGCGGTCGCTGTACCAGCGCCCCCACCAGGTCGGCTGCTCGTCGAGCTCGTACAAGTCGTCGCGGGCAATCGATTCGGCGCCCGAAGGTATGGGGTCTTCGATCATCAGGTACTTCCATGCGTTCCCGCCGACGGTGATGCGTACGGCCAGCGTGTCGCCCACCTGCACCGGACCGGACAAGTTGTCGAGGTGATAGAGCAGCCGGCCGTTCTTCTGCACCGGCGTGAGGCGATAGTACTGGCGCGCGGTGCTCAACTGGAAAGTTCCGCTGTTCACGACGTGCGGCGCGTTGGAGTAGTACTCGCCGCGCGTTACCAGTAAACGCGACCATCGCCGTTCTTGACGATGCGCACCTGGTTGGCTTCCGGCGCAAGTTGCGACTCGACCAGCGTAATCGTCGTGGCTGAGGCCAGAGCGTCGGCAGGCGTGAACTTCTTTGTGGCGACACTCTTACCGTTCACCTGCACCTCGATGCTGTAGTTCGGCTTCAGCTCCTGCGTGCGCGCAAGATAGTCGGTGAGCCCGTAGATCACCATGGCGGTCTGCTCGGTGTAATCCCAGTAGTAGCCTTCGCTGCGATGACTGACTGGATAGACCGCGGCCTTCGACAGCAGCGGGCTGCCGGCGTTGATGCGATTCATCAGCTTGAGCGCGTATGCTGTCGATTCCGCCGTGGTGTTGCCCTGGAAATCCATCAGGTAGTTATTGTCGCTGGGCTACCACGCCATGGAAATCGTCCTGCTTGGCTTCACCTTCGAATCCGCGTCGTCAGTTGCTTGGCACGGGCTTGGTTGCTACTTCAGCATAGCCAAGCCGAGCACGGCTTCTCCGTAAGGGGTGAGGGTGGAGCGCTGACTCCAGACGGAATCGACGACGCTCTTGTCGGTCACACCGCTGAGCACGAACAGCGCATAGGCCATGTAGGCGCGGAGATCGGTGCGGACTTTCTGCGAGCGGCCGAATTGAGTGCGTAGCCAGCCGCGACCTTTGTCGATCGCATCCTGCTTCATGTTGAAGCCGGCCGCCTTCGCCTGGGTCGAGCCGGCCAGCACATACGCGGTCATGAAGGGATGGCTGTCGTCGGTCTGCCACCAGCCCCAGCCGCCGTCGTCATGTTGATAGGTGTAGAGGCGGTCGAGTCCTGCCTGTACCTGCTTGTGCAGCGTAGTGGGGATCGATGTCCGACTTCACGCCGAGCTTCTGCATGGCGTCGGAGACGAGAACGTCGGGCAGGAAGCTCGACATGGTTTGTTCGGTGCAGCCGTAAGGATACGAGGTGAGGTA
>CAWCMU010000044.1:0-26596 GCA_963796695.1 uncultured Acidobacteriaceae bacterium
ACCGACAACTCGCAGTTCCAGGTACAAGCTGCGATTCATAATGGCGATGCTGCGGCATTGCAGCGTGCGGCGGGATGGAACTATCCCGTGGCAGGCAAGCTGAACTTCACGCTTCAGGCTTCGGGGACGCTCGCTGATCCTCACGGGCACGGCTCGATTTCGTTGGCAGAAGGTGATGCTTACGGAAGGCCGATCAAATCCTTCACCTCGAAAATCGTGTTCGCCAACCACGCAGCCCAGTTCGACAATATCCACTTGCAAGCCGCTCGAGGGACCGTTGCCGGCTCGGCGGCCTACAACTGGCACACCGAGAGCGTCAACTTCGATCTCACCGGACACAGCATCAATCTGGCGGACATCCCAGAAGTTCAAACACCCCACCTGCAGGTGGCCGGCGTAACGGATTTTACGGCGACGGGCTCAGGAACATCCGAAAAACCGGTGGTAAACGCTCATGTGCAGGTCGCCGATCTCGTTCTCAACGGTGATCCGATAGGCAGCATCACGGCCGACGCGGTGACGCATGGCAGGCAGATGCAGCTGACGGCACACTCCAACTTCCCGACGGCCAGCCTATCCCTCGACGGCAACGTGGACCTGGAAGGCGAGATGCCCGGCAAGGTGAACCTGAAATTCACGGCGCTCGACGTCAATCCTTTCCTGCCTGTACAGATTCGGGGACAGGTTACGCATCACGCGTCGCTGGGCGGGGAAGCCGAACTGTCAGGACCGTTTCGCCAGCCGCGGCTGTTGAGTGGCAGCCTGCACATCCAGCAATTTTCGGTTGAGGTGGAGCATGTGCCGCTGAAGAGCGACGGCCCAGTCGAGTTGGCTTTCGCGAACGGTGTGGTGAGCGTGCAGCACTGCGCCCTGGTGAGCGAAGATACCCGCTTCACGCTTGCCGGAACGATGAGCCTGCAGGATGAGCGTCGGCTGGATCTGCGCGCCAACGGGTCTCTGAACCTTAAGCTGGCGCAGACCATCGATCCCGACCTCACTTCTTACGGCACGGCCGACGTTAATCTCACTATTAACGGAACCGCCTCAAGTCCTGTCATGAATGGACGGGTCGAGGTGGTGCATGCGGGCGTGTCGATGATCGATCTGCCGGCGGGCTTGGGGGATGTTAACGGAACGCTGGTGTTCAATCAGCACCGTCTGGAGATTGAGAAACTCAGCGGACGCATGGGTGGTGGGCAGGTGAAGCTCGGCGGCTACGTTACATACGATCGCATTCTGGGTTTCGACCTTACCGCCGATGGCACTGAGATTCGCTTCCGCTATGCCGGCATCAGCGTCACTTCAAATCAGGATCTGCACCTGGCGGGAAACTGGGACAACGCGAACCTGACCGGCAACATTACCGTCACTCGTTTCGCGCAAATTCCTTCCAGCGACTTGCAGTTTGTTCTGGCGCAGGCTTCGTCGCCGGCACGGATTCCCAATCCCAAATCACCGCTCAACAACCTGCATCTTGAGGTGCGCATTCTCTCCACGCCAGAATTGACTGTACAAACTTCGCTGGCCAAGCTTTCAGGCGATGTTGATCTGCGACTGCGCGGCACCGGTGCGCGGCCGGTTTTGCTGGGCCGCATCAATATTGCGGAAGGCGACATCAGAGTCGCGGGCACGAAGTACCACCTGGAGCGCGGCGATATTACGTTTCTTGATCCGGTGCGCATCGACCCGGTTCTCGATGTGGAAGCCACGACGAGAGTCCGCGACTACGACATCACCATCGGCCTGCACGGCACCCTCGAGCGCCTGAACACGACGTACCGCTCCGACCCGCCGCTGTCTGCCGACGACATCGTGTCGCTGCTGGCTTTCGGCCGTACGCAAACCGAAAGCGCGATGGGTGGAACTTCGTCACCTGGCTTCGCCGAGAGCGCGTCCGGCGCGTTGCTGAGTTCTGCTATCAACTCGGCGACCTCAAACCGCGTCTCCAAGATATTCGGCTCCAGCATTATTCGCATCAATCCGTCGGTGGGCGGCCCGGACAACGATCCCAACGCGCGCCTCACCGTCGAGCAGCAGGTCTCCAGCAACGTCACCTTCACCTACATCACCAACCTGGCGCGCTCGGCGCAGGAGGTGATTCAGTTCGAATACAACATCAACAGCGAATATACGGTGCAAGGTATCCGCGATGAGAATGGCGTGGTCAGCTTCGATCTGCTGATCCGGAAGCGGAAGCGGTAAACCCCATCTCGGTTGATTTAAGCGCGTGCCTTGCTGGATAAGCCTACACAACGAACCGGCGCGACGGCTTACGCCCGGCCTTCGGCAGGCAATGCGGGATCGGGGGGTGGCAGAGGTGTTTGCGCCTCAACGATGTCGACCATCGGGAAGCCGAGCTTCTTCCACTCGTGGAATCCTCCCAGCAGCGGACGCACGTGCCGAATGCCATGCTTGCGGAGTTGCAGCGCCACCCGGGCGCTGGTCGCTTCGTTGGTAAAGTACAGAAGAGAACGATTTCGCCGTCGCGATTGATTTCCCGATTGCGCGCCTCTAAATCCTCTGGCGAGATTTGCAGCGCGCCCGGCAAGGTGCGCGGGTCAGTAAGCACATCCAAGGGATGACGCAGGTCGATGATTACCGGGCGCTCGCCGGCTTCGAGCTCATGCTTCAGCTCGTCCGGGGTGATGCGGTCGCCCTTCACCTGCTCGATGAAACGTTGCCGTTCACGCCAGCGATAAATAACGTACACCACCACCCCGATACCGAATAGCACCAGGAAGCTGCCACCGAGCATGTGAGCGTCGGCAGCCACGCGGTCCAGTTGCTTGCTGAACACGAAGCCCAGGACAGAGTAGGCCGTAGTCCACAGCAGCGCGCCCGCTAGCTCGAATACAAAAAATCGCGAGTAGGGAGCGCCGACCATTCCAGCCAAGGCCGGTGCGGCTGTATTCAGGCCAGGAACGAACTTGCAGATGAGCAGAGTCCGCAGACCCAACTTGCTGAATCGCGACTCGGTGCGGCGGACGCAGGAGTCGGGTTCCAGGGCAATGCGGCACAACAGATTCAGCACCACGGCGCCGCGCCGCTTGCCGAACATGTACCAGAAGATGTCGCTGACCACGCTCCCTGCCGTGGAAGCCAAGATGACTAGCGGCAGGCTCATGCGGCCTTGTCCAGCGAGGGCTCCGGCTGCCAGCAACAGCGGCGTGGCCGGAATCGGCAGGCCTCCCTGCTCGATCAGCACCCAGCCGAAGAGCAAGGCATAGCCGTACTGGACTACGAATTTAGCGTGTCACTCATTTAGTTCGGAGGGTAAACCGGGCAACAGTATAAGTGGATGCGCTGGCTCCCAGGAAGGTGCGTGCTCTGGGCGCAGTATAACGCAGAACAGGCTCACACCGCTGCATTGACCGGTTAAGTTCCGAGGGACTCATTCCAGGTAAGTGTGGATCCCACAGAGGTGCGTACTCCGATTGATCCTACGGCTCTTAGCTTTCGGCTGGTGCCGGGGTCGCAGGTGAAGCAGCACCATGATTCTCGGTTTCGGCCGCCTTCGGTTCTCGTCCCAGGTAAGGATCTTCAGGTCGAGCACGAAGATCGAGTACAGCACTGGAACCATCAGCAGCGTGACGAAGGTCGCGACCGTGAGTCCGCCGATCTGGGCGTAGCAGAGCGGCTGCCACAGTGGCCCGCCATGCATGGCCAGAGGAAATAACGCCAGCACCTCGCCCCTACGGTGATCATTACCGGCCGCAGGCGAATGATGCCGGCGTCGATTACAGCCTCCTGGAAGGGCTCGCCCTTGGCGTGCATCTCCTCGATGAAATCGAACAGCACGATCACGTGGCTCACGATCACGCCGATAAGGCTGGCGATTCCGAGGAAAGCCATGAAGCCGAACGACGCGTTCATCACCCACAACCCGATGAGCGCGCCGGCCACTCCATAAGGCGCCGCCGCAAACACCAGGAACGGCTTGACCGCGTTGTTGAACTGGAAGAGCAGCGCCAGGTAAATCGCGGCGATGGAGATCGCCAGAACTACAGCAAGGTTGCGGAAGCCATCCTGCTGCTTGTCGTATTCGCCACCGACAGTGATCTTGTATCCCGGCGGCACCGTCTTCTGGAATTCCTTCAGCTTTGGCAAAGCGATGGTGGTGATCTCCTACGCCAGGTGGCCGGGGGCAGGGAACGCGTAAATCGACATCTCGCGGAAGTGGTCGATGCGGATGATGCGGTCGGTCAACATACTGTTCGTGATGTCCGAGACCTGCACCAGCGGAATCTTGGTCGTGTCCTGCGACGACGAGGAGTACACGTAGAGGTTCTGGATGTCGGAGAGCCGCGAACGTTCGCTCTGCTGCAACCGCGCGACCACCGGAATGTTCTTGTCGCCATCTTGCAGCGTTGTGACCGTGGTGCCGCTCATGGCGCCGGTGGCCGAGTTCGCAACGTCGAGATTGGTGATGCCCGCCAGATTGGCGCGGTCGGGGTCGATATTCAGCGTGACCTGGAAACTCTCCTTCTGCCACTCATTGCGTACCCGGACCGCCTCAGGCGCGGAACGCAGAATGTCTTCCACTCCGGAAGAGATGCGCCGCAGCTCGGCAATATCCTGCGCGCTTTGCGCAGTGCCGACATCAGCCTGACTTACCACGCGAATTTCGACGGGATAGTTGATCGGGTTCGTTTGTAGCTGGCGATAGTCGCAGCGAACCCCGGGTAACTTGGCACTGAGAATGGGCTGCACCTGGTTGACGAAATCTGGAGTGAGGTCCTTGTCGGTCAGTTGCACCAGCACCTGCGCATAATTTAGCTGCTTCGGTTGCGGCGATGCCGAGAACCAAAAACGCGGACTGCCGCCGCCGACCCACGTGGTCACATATTGCAGGATGCCCGAGCCACTCTTATGCGGATGATGCTTGTCCCATTCGTCGGCTTGCTGGCGAATGATCAGCTCCACCTCCCGCGCAGCCTGGTTTGTGGCATCGAAGTTCGCATCGTTAGGCAGCCAAACATCGACGTACGACCAGTACTGCACATCGTCAGGGAAGAACGACGTTTTCAGGCGCGAGAAGAGAAAGCCGGCCAGCACCAGAAACGCCAGGGAACCGATGGCGACCTTCCAACGGTGCTCGATGGCAAACTTCGCCAGCGCAGCATATTGGCCCGTGAAACCCGTGGTGCGTCGCTCCTCGATCGGCGCCTCCGGCTTTTTGTCCGGACGCAGCAGGTAGTAGCCGAGAAGCGGAATGAACGTCATCGACGCCAGGCGCGAACATACCAGCGCGACCGTCATGACGACGGGCAGGCTGTAGATGAACTCGCCGGTGGTGCCGGTGATCATCAGAAAGGGAAGGTAGGCGACGATGTTGGTGATGGTCGCGTAGAGAATCGCAGTGGCAATCTTCGTCGGCCCCAGCCAAGGCGCGACGATGCGGGGCTGGCCCTCGGCCAGCATGCGCTTGATGGAGTCGCCGGCGACCACCGGATCGTCGACCAGCAGGCCAAGCGCGATGATCAGCGACGCCACCGATACCTGCTGAATGTCGATGCCGATCATGTAGATGAAGCCAAACGTCATGGCCAGCGTGATGGGAATCGAGATTGCCATCAGCACGGCCGAGCGCCATTCCCAAAAGCCGATCAGCGAAACGATGACCACCAGAACGATGGCTTCATAGAGCGCGTCCATGAAGAGGTCGATCTGCTCTTTCACCTGCACTGGCTGGCTGGAGGTGGGGACGATTACCAAGTCGTCAGGCAGGTAATGCTTCACGCCATCCAGCTTTTCCTGCACGTGACGCCCGAATAGATCGATCTGCTGCCCGGAGCGCATATTGACGCCGAGGGTGATGGCCCGGCTGCGAATCCAATTGCCGTCGGGCCCACGCCACGTTAGGTAGTTGAGGAACGTGGGCGGGCTCTGGTAGGTGCGCGAAATGTTGACCAGATCGCGAAGGTAAACCGGACTGTTCGAAGCGGAGACGCCAATGATGACGTTGCCGATGGCAGGTGCATCTGGAAACAGCCCGGAGGGATTGATGCTGAGGTCCTGCGAGCCAACTTCGAGCGAGCCCGCGGGCAGTGTGATGTTCTGCGCGTTGAGAATGTCTTTCAGCTTCGACGGATCGTATCCATACTGCGCCAGCCGCTCTTGCGAGTAGTCGAGGTAAATCTGTTCAGGCAGGACGCCGGAGCGGGTGACGGTAGAGGCTTCTGGAACCCCCTGCACCGTGCGCTGGATCAGGTCGGTGTAATTATCCAGTTGCCGATAGGAATATTTTGGCCCGGCGACTCTGGCCAGTTCAGCTTCCGTGTGCGCCGGATCGCGAATGATGGCCGGCTGCCACGCATCGGGATAAAGCTCGGAGCGGTGCAGATTTTCTCGGATCAGCTGGCCGCCGCGCACACGAATGGTTTCGTCGTCGAAACTGGTGCTGGCATCCAGACCGACATATCCCGGCCCTTCGAAAAAGTGCAGATCTGCGAGCGTGCCCCTTTTTTGCGCAATGCCGGCGATATTCTCGAACGTGCTGCGCACCGGCCCTGCTGCCACCGATAACGGAAATGCATAGATGACACTGACCCGCGGCTGGGGCGCATTCTTCGCCAGATGCGAGCGCGTCTCCTCGATGGCTTTTCGTATGGCAATGGCCCGCAGCGCGACCTCGGTGGGCGTAACCATGGGGCTGGCCACCGTCAGCATGAGTGCTGCGGTATCGCCGAAGTTGCTGTTGAACTGGATGGGCCCGGCGCCGCGTGGAAGCTGCGCGTTGAGCTGATTCATCTTCAGGTTGATGTCGCTGAATTGCTTCTGCTTATCCTTAACACTGTCGTCGAGTTGTATGTAGACGATGGAGAGCCCGGGAAAGCTGAGCGAGCGAATGCCAAAGTTCGATGGACTCGACGGGCGAATGGTCGAGTTCTGCGCGGCCGCCTGCTCCATGGGCCGGGTAACGAGTTGCTCCACCTGCTCGGCTGTGGCGCCCGGCCACTGACACTGGGCCGCGGCCACGCGCACAGGAATGTCCGGGTCCTTGCGCTTGGGCATGTGCTGATAGCCGTACCATCCCCAGAGGAAGGTCGCCAGCAGCAGTATGATCGCGACCTGACGGTGCTCGGTAAAGAACCGTGCCACATTGTGGGTGGTCGCGATAATCTCCGCGTCGGATTTGTGATGGGTGGCCATGCGCTTTGCGACTTGTCTTGCCTGCTGAGGCGAACTACGGAATAATCCGCACCTCGTCGCCATCTTTAATCATGTTCGTTCCCGAAGTAATGACGCGCTCCTTTACATTCACCCCGCTGGTGACCGCGATCATGTTGCCGTAAGTATTGCCCAGGGTTATGTCCTGGCTGTGAATCTTCACCGTGTCGCCCGTGCCTTCCGGTACGTAGACAGCGAATCCATCAGGATGGTTATGGCTGCGAATCACCGCCGAAAGTGGAATGACGGTCACGCCTCCCGGCGGCGAAGGCACGCCGATGGTGATGGAGGCGATCATCCCCGACTTCAACAGGTTCTTGGGATTGTCGATGCGAACTTCGACCGAGTACACGCGGCTCTTGGGGTCGGCAGCCTCCGAGATGGAGGTGACATGACCGGAGAATCCGCCGGGAACGGCCTCGGTCGTGATGGTTTGCGGGCTGCCCAGCTTCACCCGCGCGATTGCCGTGTCAGGCACGCCGAACACAGCCTTCACGGTTCGCGTATCGGCCAGGGTGAAGCCGTTGGTAGCGGGGCCAACCAGCGTGCCGACGTCCACGTTGCGCTTCAGCACCCAGGAATCGAACGGAGCTCTCAGCTCGCAATAGCCCAGCGCAATCTGTGCTTCGGCGACAGACGACTTCGCACCATCTACCGACGCCTGCGTGCTGAGGACCTGCGCGTTGGTGTCGTCGTAATCGGGCTGCGTGGCCGCGCCAACCTTATAAAGTGTCGAGATCCGGCCGAAGGAAAGTTTGGCGCGCTCGTTTTCAGCCTGGGCGTGGGCTAGCTGCGCCTTGGCCTGGTCAAGCTTTTGCTGGAAGTCGTCCTGCTGTACCGTCGCCAGCACCGTTCCCTTCGCCACTTTGTCGCCCTGATCGATGTTGCGTATGTGACCGTCGGCGTCGCGAACCTGGCGAATGCTGGCCAGGTAGCCGTTGGACTTGAAGGACAGATCGACCTGCTGGTAGGGCTGGATATTGGCGGAGTACGTATTCGTGCTTCCTGTCTCGATGTTGCGCACCTCGGCGACGCGCACCGGAATCAGCTGCGCGTTTTCGGAGGTCGCTTTGCTGCATGCAGTTTGAAGACAGGCGGCCGCGATTAATGCTGCGGATCCGATTGCAGCAAGCAGCCTCGGCACTCGATTATCTTTTCGCATCGTGTTCGCTACTCCGCACCAAGTGCCTTCTGGAAATTGGCTTTGGCAGTCCAGAAAGACGCGATTGCCTCGTTGTAATCGGCGTTGGCTTTTTCCACGGAAGATTGTTGCTGCAGCACATCGCGCAGCAAAGCCGTCTTCTGTCCGTACTTGTAGGTGACTTCGCGCAGCTTCTCGCGCGACGAATCCTGTTGCACGCTGGCTACGTCCACCGCCATGCGCGCCTCCTGAAGGCTGCGAAACTGATTGTCCAGGTTGATCAAAATCTTCGAGCGAGTGGAATCAAGATTCAGCTTGCTCTGCTCGACGGCGATAACCTTCTCATTGACCACATCTTTCCTGCGGCCCCAATCGAACGGCTCCCAGTTGAGCTCGAAGCCCAGCGCCATCACGTTGGTCGGCACAAAGTTCACGCCAAACGGCGACAAATAGTGGAAGGAGATGCCCATGTCGGGCAGGTACTCCGACTTTGCCAGACGTCTGACAGTGTCGGCCTGCTGGACCTTGATCTCCGCCTCTTTAACTTTAGGATTTTGCTCGAGAGCAGTGGCCTGCGCGGCTTTCAGGTCGGTCTCCACCGGCGACAAAACTTTGTCCTCGGTAACGCCGAAATCGACATTGATGTCGCGGCCCAGCAGGTCGTTCAGAGTCTCTTTCGCCGACTGCAACTTGTCTTGAGCCTGCAACAGTTCCAGACGCTCCTGGGCGAGCTTGGTTTTGACCTCCAGCAGGTCCGACTCCAGCACGACTTTTTCGGTCAGATATTCCTGGGTAATCCGCTCCAGCTCTTCGTATTGCTTGATGCTCGCCTGGGTAGCCGCAATGACGTTCTCAATCTCAACGATCGAATAGTAGGCTTGGCGGACGTCGTTGACGATCGAGTTGCGTTCTTCGCGAAGCTGCTGCACCGATTGCTCCAGCGACAGTTGTTCGCCGTGGACATGGAGATTGATCTTGTACAGGGTCAGCAACGGCTGCGATGCCGTGGCAAAGATGTAAGCCGTAGGCTGGCTGGGCGTCGTGATGTTGGTATTAACCGCCGGAATCGGCCCAATGCCGGGGTAGCTCCCGAACTGTCCGGCCGGAACCTGAAAGCTGATGGGCGAGAGCAGCTGAGAGCCGAACGCATAGATACTGAAGGCGGGGAGACGCTTGGTCTTGGCGGCGAGCACCGAGTCCTTCGAGCTGTCGACGTTAAGCGAAACGATCTTCAGGTCGCGATTGTTGGCCAGAGCGATTTTGATGGCCCCATCGACCGTCAGCAGATCGGGGGAGGCGGCGTCCTCTTCGCTGGCCCGTGCCGGCAAACCCGCAAACAGAGCGCAGACGAGGATAGCGAGGCACACCACCGCACTTGCACATCGTTGCAAAAGAGGACCCTGGGTACGCAGTACGACCTCCGGCAGGACATCCATCAGCTTGCTTGGCTTGAGTTCGCAGAGAATTAAAACATCTTCAGCTCGGAAATGGGAGTGAAATTTTAGGCTCGGCATGGCCGCAAAGTGCCGTGGGTCGAAGCTTTCGACGGTTTGTCCCGATCCCACGATGGCGAGTTCGACTGACTTGAAGGAACGGTAGGCGTCATTCGTGCATCGAATTAAGACGCTCGGCCTGGATTGGCGCCATCCTTTGACCGGGGTGTACAGTTCGAGCAAGTACCAAGTAAATGTTAGGAGGCGTATGCGGCGTACCTGTGAAATTCCTGCCTTGGTTGTGATGATCGTGATGTCTCTCGTGGCTGTCGGAAGCGGACAATCAGCGCAGCCGCCGGTGTCCAGTCAGCCTGTACCGGCGCAGAAGGGGGCAGCGCAGCCTCCGGCGGGTGAAGAAACCATGTCGGCGGAGACCCAGGCCAAGCTGGTCAACGGCATTCGCCGGGCGATTATCATGCTGCCGTACTATGGAGTCTTCGACAATCTGGGTTTCCGGCTCCAAGGTCGTACTGTGACTCTGGAGGGGCAGGTGGTGCGTTCCAGCCTGAAGCCGGACGCCGAGCATGCCGTAAAGAAAGTGGAAGGCGTCGAGAAGGTCATCAACAAAATTGAAGTGCTGCCTCCGGGCCCTCTGGACGAGCAGCTCCGCCACCAGGTTTACCAGGCTATCTACCAATACGGCCCGCTGTTCAAATACGCCAACATGCCGAATCCGCCCATCCATATCATCGTCAGGAACTCGAATGTGACGTTGGTTGGCGTGGTGGATACGGAAACCGACAAGGGGCTGGTGAGCATGCGCGTCAAGCAAGTGCCGGATGCGCTTAACGTTACCAATGACCTGCGGGTAGTGAAGCCGTAGAGCCGGCGTGAGAACTGGAGTTTCGAGTAGGTGGGGAATACAACGGCCGAGAACCCAGCGCCGTAGGCGAGGAACAGTCTAGCCCAGCATGCAGCCGAACCGGGGTCCCCAATTCGGGCCGTTTTGCGCGAATTGAGGTGGGACGGCGGAGTGCTGGGTAAGTGGGGAATTTATGTGAGTCCCGTAGGGACGGCAGAGGTTCTCACGCAAACACTGGCGGGCGGGAAAACCCCGAGTCCTCACAGCCGCAAAAAGAAGAATAGTCTTACTGGTAAGAACGCGCAGAAATCTTACCAGTAAGATCATTTTGCGATTTTTGCGTCAGGTGAGGGCCGCAACCACCACCTATCCGAGACCGGCCATCCAACAAACCTTCTGCTTTTAGGCAATCCTCGTATCGCGCCCTTGCATCTATTTCCCCTCAAGTAGAAACGGTCACCACGGTTCGATCGATGGCACAGAATTCCGGCAACAACATTCCTCTTCGCCAATTCGGTAAAGCCGACGTCAAGATTTCCGCACTCGGCATGGGTGGCCATCATCTAGGCGACGCTCCCGACGAGCAAACGGCGGTGCGCATCGTACAGGAAGCTTGCGACGGCGGCATCACCTTCTTCGACAACTGCTGGGAATATCATCGCGGCAAATCCGAGATCTGGATGGGCCGCGGCCTGAAAGGCCGCCGCGACAAGGTCTTTCTGATGACCAAGGTCTGCACCCACGGACGCGAGGCGGCGCTGGCCATGCAGATGCTGGAACAGTCGCTGAACCGCCTGCAGACCGACCATCTCGACCTCTGGCAGATTCATGGCGTTTCCTTTGAAAATGATCCTGACCTGTTTATCCGGCCCAACGGCGCGGCTGAGGCTCTGCGAAAAGCGAAAGAGCAGGGCAAGGTACGCTTCGTCGGATTCACCGGGCACAAGGACCCGCACATCCATTTGAAGATGCTGAATACCGGCTTTCCCTTCGACTCCGTGCAAATGCCCTTGAACGCCTTCGATTCGCAATTTCACAGCTTCGAATCGCTGGTGTTGCCGGAGTTGAACAAGCGCGGGATCGCAGTTCTGGGCATGAAGCCGATCAACGGGCACGGCGAGCCAGTGAAAGCCGGCGTCGTCACCGCACAGGAAGCGTTGCGTTACGCCATGAGCCTGCCGGTCACGACGACAATCACCGGCATGGAGAGCCTGGACGTGCTGCATCAGAATCTCGCGGTGGCCCAGGGTTTCCAGCCGATGTCGCCGCAGGAGATGCAGGCCTTGCGTGATCGCGTGAAGCCCGAGGCCGGTGATGGACGCTATGAGCTGTACAAGTTGTCGCTGAAGTTCGACAACCCGGAAGCCCGGCTCGCGCATGAGTTCCCGCTCGATATGCAATCGGTAGAAGTGAAAGAGATGGTGCAGGCGACGAAGAACACGGGACATCCGTTCCCCAAAGTTTCCTGAGGGCCCTGAATATGCAGCAGGATCACGACGCGGCTCGGCGAAAGTTTCTGAAGGGAGCCGCGATCTTAGGAGCAACCACGGTTGCCAATCGTATGAGCTTGGCGCAAGGACAGCAGAACGAAGGTAGCGCCGGAGCGGCGGCGAGCTCCAGCGAACGGGTTCCGCATCGTCCGCTGGGACGCACAGGTATTCAGGTCTCTGCCATGGGCCTGGGAGGCTATCACCTCGGGTCCGCCAAGAATCAGCAGGAGGTCAACGAGATTGTCGCCGAAGCCATGGATGCCGGCATCAATTTCTTCGACAACGCCTGGGACTACCACGATGGCCACAGCGAAGAAGTGGTGGGTATCGCTCTCAAGGGCAAGCGCGACAAAGCTGTGGTCATGACCAAGGTCTGCACCCACGGCCGCGGCAAAGATGTCGCCATGCGGCAGCTGGAAGAATCACTGCGGCGACTTCAGACCGATCACCTGGACGTTTGGCAAATCCACGAGGTGATTTACGAGACGGACCCGGAGCTTATCTTTGCGCCCGGCGGCGCGGCCGAGGCCTTATTACAAGCGAAGCAGCAGGGTAAAGTGCGAGCCATCGGGTTCACTGGACACAAAGATCCCAGCATCCATCTGCGAATGCTCTCGCACAATTTTCCCTTCGATACCGTGCAGATGCCGTTGAATTGTCTGGACGCGACTTTTCGCAGCTTTCAGACCAACGTTCTTCCGGAGGCGCAGAAGCAGGGCATTGCTGTGCTTGGCATGAAGAGCATGGGTGGCAGCGGGGAGATCATTATCAACGGAGCGGCCACGCCGCAGGACGCGCTGCGTTATGCCATGAGCCTGCCGGTGGCAACCACGATCTCCGGTGTGGATTCGAAGGATATTTTGCAGCAGAATCTCGCGGTGGCTCGTGGCTTTCAGCCTATGTCGGCGGCCGACATGCAGGCCCTGCGTGATCGTTGCAAACTCCTCGCGGCTGACGGCCGCTGCGAATTGTTCAAGACGTCAAAGAAATATGACGGGGCCGTAGGCCGCGAGCAGCATCACTTCCCATCATCTGAAGAACTGCCAGCCTGACAATCACTTATAGAGTTCGCGATTGGCGGATTGCCTAAGCAGGCGGTCCGCCATTTTCTTTTTCCCTAACTAACAGCCTTTACGAAACACTTACGACTTCCTTAGTCGGCACTTACTGACGGAATGCTCCAATCAAATTGCTGATCGAGCACGCGAAGACGTGCGCGAAAGACAATTATGACGACATTCTTTCTCATCACCTGCGCAGTAAGTGTCATCTTCTTCGCCATTTTCTTTTTTGAATGTGCGCGTCCCCGGAAGAAATCAACCAAGCTTCCGGTGGTGCGACGGGCACCTGAATCGCAAGCAGTCGATTGCCCCGTGGGTCGCCGCTTCTTTGTCCATCTCGAGAAGCAGATGGCGGAATTCAGCGGCCTTCACGGACGTACCGCCGCCGTGCTGCTGCTGGCCTTAGTGCTGGTTTCGCTTACGGCGCAAGCTCAGGGGCCAGACGCCAATACGCCGAACTCCAACTCGCCGGATACGAATGGCAATGCACAACAGGTCCCGCCGGCGGTCCAACAGCAGCTTGACGCCATGCAAAAGCGCATCGAGCAACTGGAGAAGGAACTCGATGCGCGATCGTCCGAGGGAGCGCCTTTAACCTCGAAGTCTACCGCTCCCGTACACGAAATCGGCGAGCAGTCGGCCCCGGCTTCCGTGCCTGCTGAGTCGGCTTTGGCGACTCCGGAGAATCAGGGAAAGCCGGTACCGTTTGCTTTTGCTGACTTCAGCTGGTTGAACGGCAATAGCCGAATCAAAGAAGCCCCATTCGACACCAAGTTCTTTACGCCCGAGATCAGGGCCGACATCGATTACATCTACGATTTCGCTCACCCCCAGGACGACACCATCGGTGGTTCGAGCGAAATTTTCCGGAGCAACGAATTTCAGGTTACGCAGCTCGGCGTTGGCGGCGACTTTCACTGGGACAACGTGCAGGCCAGGGTGATGACGCAGTTCGGCATGTACTCGCAAACCACGCCGCGCAACGATGCCAGTCCCGGCCGCGGCCAGTGGAACCTGGCGGACGCTTATCGCTATGTATCGGAAGCTTACGGCGGCTATCACTTTAACGTGCTGGACGGGGTCAACATACAGGCCGGCATTTTCATGTCGTACATCGGGCTGTTCAGTTACTACAACTTTGACAACTGGGCCTATCAGCCCTCGTTCGTGTCCTCAAACACACCCTGGTTCTTCAACGGCATGAGGGTACAGATTTATGCCAACCAGCACTTAAAGATTGAGCCTTGGTTAATCAACGGCTGGCAGTCCTATGGACGGTTCAACAACCGTCCGGGCGTTGGTGCGCAGATTCTGTGGCGTCCCAACGGTTCGTTTGAGTTTGTCGGTAACCAATACATTCTGGGCGAGGACACGCTGGGGGTTCCCGGGCGCGTACGTTATCACACCGACGACAGCATTCAATGGAAGTATTACGAGCATCCTGATCGCACTCTCGACAAGATGGCCCTTTCGTTGACCGGCGATATGGGTTGCGAACACGGCGGCGGCGTGAGCTGTGCCGGCGACTCCGCTAAAGGTCCGAAGCAGAGCTTCATTGGGTACATGTTCTACAACCGCTTCTGGTTCCACAAGGACATTTATGGACTTACTTTCGGTGGCGGCCAGATCAACAATCCCGGACGCTACCTTGTATTGCTGCCGCCGATCAACGGTGCCACCGCGTTGTCGGGTACGCCGTACTTCACCGAAAATCCCGGCCAGCCCTTTAAGGCGTGGGATACCTCGGCGACCTTCGACTACATGCCCAGCCAGTACATCACCTTCCGCTTTGAGTATGACCATCGTGCGGCCAACGTCCCGTACTTCTCGGGGCCGGGCGGAATTACGCCTTCGGGAGGCAACACCGGCGCTCCTGGTTCGGTGGTGCCCGGCTTTACGCCAGACCTGGTGAAGACGCAGAACACGCTGGATATGGCCATCATGGTGATGTTCTAGCAAAGGCGGGCTGACGAAAATGAAGTACGAGTATCGGCGCCGCTGGTCGAATCAACCAATTTTCCTGACCAGCAAACAAGCTATCTACAGCACTGAGCAGAACACGGCCACGCTGGGCGTCACCTGGTGGTTCGGGCGCAAACAAGGCCCGTGGTAAGGGTTTCGGAGGTTTCGATGCAAGACATTATTTTCGTCGCAATCACAGTCGCTTTCTTCGCATTGTCGCTGGGCTACGTTCGCTTCTGCGACCGCATTAAGTAAGGGGAAGTCATGCACACGCAATCGTACGTCATGATGGCAGTCTGCGGCTTGATGCTGGTTTACCTGTTCTACGCACTACTGCGTCCGGAGAAGTTCTGATGACCGCCAACGGTTGGTTTCAGATCCTCTTCTTTCTCGCGCTGATCCTGCTGGTGACCAAGCCAATGGGCGTCTTCATGACGCGCGTCTTCAATCGTGAGCGCACGTTCCTGGATCCAGTGCTGCGACCGGTCGAGCGGGTGCTCTATCGCATGACCGGCGTTCAGGAAGACCACGAAATGAAGTGGACGGAGTATGCGGCGGCGATGCTGCTGTTCAGCGTCGTCTCCATGCTGCTGCTGTACCTTATGCAGCGCGTGCAGGGGCTGCTGCCGTGGAATCCGCAGAAACTCGGCGCGGTCAGCCCGGAACACCTGGCGTTCAACACGGCGGCGTCGTTCACCACCAATACGAACTGGCAGTCGTATTCCGGCGAGTCGACGATGTCGTACTTCACCCAGATGGCGGGACTCGCCTATCACAACTTTATTTCAGCGGCGACTGGCATCGCTCTGGCTGTGGCCTTCATTCGCGGCATCGCCCGGCGGCAGATGGCGACCATCGGCAACTTCTGGGTCGACATGGTGCGCGCCTGCCTGTGGGTGCTGCTGCCTTTCTGCATGGTGGGATCGCTGCTGCTGGTTTCGCAGGGAGTAGTGCAGAACCTGAAGCCCTACGACTCCGTGAAGCTGGTCGAGCCGCAGCGGGTCCAGCATTTGAATGCCGACGGTAAACCTGCCGTCGACGCAAGCGGTAAGCCGGTGATGGACACCGTGACCACACAAATCGTTGCGCAAGGCCCGGTGGCGTCGCAGGAAATCATAAAAGAGTGGGGAACAAACGGCGGCGGCTTCTTCAATGCCAACAGCTCGCATCCATTCGAGAACCCGACTCCGCTATCGAATTTGATTGAGCTGTTCTGCATCTTTGCCGTCTCGGCTGGACTGACCTACACCCTGGGCCGCATGACGGGCTCGCAAGCACATGGCTGGGCGGTGTGGGGAGCGATGGCGATTCTGTTTGTCGCCGGGGTCACGGTCGCCTACTCGGCTGAGGCTCGCGGCAATCCGCTGCTGCATGGCGTCAATCAGCACGTAACTGCGACGCAAGCCGGCGGCAACATGGAAGGCAAAGAAGTGCGCTTCGGTATCACTAACTCGGCGCTGTTTGCCACCGTGACCACCGACGCAAGCTGCGGCGCCATCAACAGCTGGCACGATTCGTTTACACCGCTGGGCGGAATGGTGCCGCTGGTCAACATCATGTTGAGCGAGGTGATTTTCGGCGGCGTCGGCGCTGGCATGTACGGCATGCTGATCTATGTAGTGCTCGCCGTCTTCATCGCCGGACTGATGGTTGGCCGAACCCCGGAGTATCTCGGCAAGAAGATCGAAGCTTATGACGTAAAGATGGCCATGCTGGTGGCGCTGGTCTTCCCCCTGGTGATTTTGGTGTTCACTGGCTTTTCTTCGGTCCACGGCTACGGTCTTTCCAGCATCAGCAATCCCGGCCCGCATGGATTGACGGAGATGCTGTATGCCTTTACCTCGGGCGCAGGAAACAACGGGTCGGCGTTCGCCGGGCTCAACAGCAACACGCTCTGGTACAACACCACGCTCGGCATGACCATGCTGATCGGGCGCTTCTTCATGATCATTCCCATGCTGGCGATTGCCGGAAACCTGGCGCAGAAACGTTACGTGCCGCCGTCGCTAGGCACTTTTCCCGTGACCACGCCGCTATTCAGCGCGTTGCTGATCGGCGTGATTCTTATTGTGGGCGCGCTGACGTTTTTCCCAGCGCTCAGCCTGGGGCCGATTCTCGAGCACCTGCTGATGGCAGCCGGAAAGACGTTCTGAGGTATTTCAATGGCAAGTAAGAGTTCGAAGAGAGCAATCTGGGAAGGCAAGATCGTTTGGCGCGCGATCGTCGATTCATTCGTCAAACTGGACCCGCGCCACATGATGGGCAATCCCGTCATGTTTGTCGTTGAAGTCGGCAGCGTGATCACCACGGTGCTGCTGATCCGCGGCGGCGGTGCGTTTCTATTTAATGTGCAGATCACGCTGTGGCTGTGGTTCACCGTACTGTTTGCGAACTTCGCGGAAGCCATGGCCGAAGGGCGTGGCAAAGCTCAAGCTGACACCCTGCGCAAGGCGCGGTCGGAGACCATCGCTAATCGTATTCTGGACGGCGGCCAGATCGAGAAGATTCCCAGCTCCAAGCTGCGTGCCGGCGACATGGTAACCGTGGCCGCAGGCGAGCTCGTTCCCTCAGACGGCGAGATCATGGAAGGCGTTGCGTCGGTGGATGAGTCGGCCATCACGGGCGAATCCGCGCCTGTTATTCGCGAAGCCGGCGGCGATCGCTCAGCGGTCACCGGAGGCACTCGCGTGCTCTCTGACCAGATCAAGGTAAAGGTCACCTCGAATCCGGGCGAGACGTTCCTGGATCGCATGATCGCTTTGGTGGAAGGCGCGGAGCGGCAGAAGACGCCCAACGAAATCGCGCTCAACATCCTGCTCGCGGGATTGACCATCATCTTTTTATTGGCTGTCGTCACCTTGCAGCCCTTCGCGATTTACTCGGGCGCGCCCCAAACCGTTTTCGTGCTGGTCTCGCTGCTGGTCTGTTTGATTCCGACGACGATTGGCGGACTGCTGTCAGCAATTGGCATCGCCGGCATGGATCGACTGATTCAGCACAATGTTCTCGCGATGTCGGGCCGCGCGGTCGAGGCGGCAGGAGACGTTGACACGTTGCTGTTGGACAAGACCGGAACCATCACCTTGGGCAATCGGCAGGCAGCGTCGTTTATTCCTGCTCCGGGCGTCAGCGAAAACGAAATGGCCGACGCCGCCCAGCTTTCGTCGCTGGCGGACGAAACGCCTGAGGGTCGATCCATCGTGGTGCTGGCGAAAGAGAAATACGGACTGCGCGGAAGGGAACTGAGCTCGCACGAAATGGAATTCGTGCCTTTCACGGCACAGACCCGCATGTCGGGCGTGAACATGAATGGCAATCAGATTCGCAAAGGCGCCGTCGATGCCATCGCCCGATACATCATTGCCAACGGCGGCCAGATGCCCGCCGAAGTGCAGGCCAGTGTGGAAGAGATTGCGCACTCCGGCGGAACACCGCTGGTGGTGGCCGAGCGCAAACGTGCGCTGGGCGTGATTCACCTGAAGGACATCGTGAAAGGTGGCATGCGCGATCGCTTCGATCAGTTGCGCGCCATCGGGATCAAGACGGTGATGATCACCGGCGACAACCCGCTAACCGCGGCGGCGATCGCCCGCGAAGCCGGCGTCGATGACTTTCTGGCCGAGGCGACGCCCAAAGACAAGATGGACCTGATCCGCCGCGAGCAGGCGCAAGGCAAGCTCGTCGCGATGACCGGCGATGGTACCAACGATGCTCCTGCACTGGCGCAGGCTGACGTTGGCGTGGCCATGAATACCGGGACGCAGGCCGCCAAGGAGGCCGGCAACATGGTGGACCTGGATTCCAACCCGACCAAGCTGATTGAAGTGGTCGCCATCGGGAAGCAACTGCTGATGACGCGCGGCTCGCTGACTACCTTCTCCATCTCCAACGATGTAGCGAAGTATTTTGCCATCATCCCGGCAATGTTTGCCGGAACGTTTCCGGTGTTGAACGCGCTGAATATCATGCACCTGCGGACGCCGCAATCGGCGATCCTGTCGGCTGTGATTTTCAACGCGGTAATCATCATCGCGCTGATTCCGCTGGCGTTGCGCGGTGTGAAATATCGTCCGATGAGCGCTGCGGCGTTGCTGCGGCGCAATCTGTGGATTTACGGCGTAGGCGGAATCATCGTGCCCTTCATCGGAATCAAGCTGATCGACATGCTGATCACGCGGGTGCGGCTGGCGTAAGAGCGTTTGCACCACAGAGGCACGGAGGCACAGGCAAGACTGTCAGTTTGTCTCTGGCTTAATCGACTTTGTACTTGTGAACGTAAGCGTTGCTTTGGTAATGGCAACTAACCAAGAAATAAGAAAATCTCTGTGTCTCCGTGTTTCTGTGGTGAAAGGATCCGGAAGGACTTATGAAGCAGAATCTTAAAATCGCGATCTTAATGACCTTGGTGACGACCGTGTTGCTGGGCATCATCTATCCCCTGGTCATCACTGGTTTGGCGCAGGTGATCTTTCACGACAAGGCGAACGGCCAGCTGATCTCGCGGCACGGCGAGATCATTGGCTCGCGGATTATCGGCCAGGGCTTCACCGCTCCGGGATATCTTCACTCCCGACCGTCGGCCGCAGGCAATGGTTACGACGCTGCCAACTCCGGCGGAACAAACCTTGCTCCCACGAACCAGAAGCTGATCGATCGCGTCGCCGCCGACACCGCGCGCTTGCATGCAGAGAATCCCAACTATCTGGTTCCTATAGACCTGGTAACGACCTCGGCATCGGGATTGGATCCGGACATCACCCCTGCCGCAGCTGAGTTCCAAGTCCCGCGCATCGCCCACGAGCGCGGGCTGGGCGAAGATCAGGTGCGGCAGATCATCCAGCACCATACCTTAGGACGGCAGCTGGGATTTCTGGGCGAGCCAGGGGTGAATGTTCTGGAAGTAAATCTGGCGCTTGATGATCTGAGTCCGATGGCGAAGTGAAGCAGTTGTCGGTTGTCAGCCGTCAGTTGTCAGTTGTCAGTTGTCAGTTGTCAGTTGTCAGTTGTCAGTTGTCAGTTGTCAGTTGTCAGTTGTCAGTTGTCCGCTTAGATGCTAAAAACTTGCTTTGTCCGTGGTTGCCCGTGTGCGCCATTTCGTTTGAAAAACAAATCGAAATCTCCCTGCGCTCCGAAATTCATCGTTCTTTCACACAAGCGCGCGCCTTGCACGTTGTCCGTAACCTCAAGTACACCTAGACTGGATAGACCAAAGAGGAGAGGCACGTTGGCAGAGGCCATCATTGAAGCCTGTGCGGTAGAGAAGTACTATCCGCAGCCGGACGGCAATCGCATTGAGGTCATTGCGCCGACCGATCTGAGTGTGTCGCCGGGCAAGATTGTCGGACTGCTGGGGCCTTCGGGCTCGGGCAAATCCACGTTGCTGCGTATGCTGACCGGCCTATCGAAGCCGTCGTCCGGGCATGTGAAATGGCATGGCAAGACCATCGACGGCCAGATCCCTAACGTTGCTATCGTGTTTCAAAGCTTCGCGCTTTTTCCCTGGCTCACGGTGCTGGAGAACGTGGAAGCGCCGCTGGTCGCGCGCGGCGTAGGAGCTATCGAACGCCACAAGCGCGCCTTGAAGATGATCGACACTGTCGGCCTGGATGGCTTCGAGACGGCCTATCCCAAGGAGCTTTCCGGCGGAATGAAACAGCGTGTCGGTTTCGCCCGCGCTCTGGTAGTCGAGCCCGAAGTGCTTTTTATGGACGAGCCGTTCTCGGCACTGGACGTACTCACGGCCGAGAACCTGCGCTCGGAGCTGCTGGAGTTGTGGCTCAACAAGAAGATGCCCACGCAGGCCATCTTCATCGTCACCCACAATATCGAAGAGGCCGTGCTGCTGGCCGATCGGGTGATCGTGCTGGGCCGCAATCCGGCGCGCATTCGTTCCGACTTTGAGATCGACATCCCGCAATACCGCGATCGCAAGTCGCCGCGTTTTCTCGCCTATGTGGATTACATCTACAAGACGCTGACGCGTCCACAGGAAGAGGCCGCTGTTCCAGGCAAGGCGGCGCAGGTGCCGGGCAACGGTCGGCCGCGCGAGCGTACTAAGTTTCAGATGCTGCCGCATGCGCGACCCGGCGGAATAGCGGGCTTCATGGAGTTGCTCGTTGATCGCGGCGGCCACGACGACCTGTACAAGCTTGCCGACGAGCTCGCCATGGATGTGGATGATTTGCTACCCATCGTCGAAGCTTCGGCCATGCTGGGCTTTGCCGTGCTGCGCGAAGGCGACGTCGAAATCACGCCCGAAGGCCGCAAGTTTGGTGAGGCCGACATCCAGTCGCAAAAGGCAATTTTTCGCGAGGCAGCTCTGGGTCATATCGCCATTCTGCGGCTCATCGAAAACACCCTGCATGCCAAGCGCGACCACGCGATTGGGGAAGAGTTCTTTCGCGACATCCTCGACGAACATTTCAGCGCCGACGAAGTGGAGCGGCAATTCGAGACCGCGCTCAACTGGGGCCGCTACGCTGAAATTTTCGATTACGACTCTGAAGCTGGCAGGCTCTTCCATCGCGAAGATGCCGACGTGCTGCCCGCGGCGGAAAAGGCCTGATGCCGCGCTCGAACTGGCAACCGGTCCGCATTCTCGGCAAGGGACCGTGGTCGTTGCTGCCGGCGCAGACTTGGTCGGTAGTTACGGACCTGTTCCTGTTTTGCGCAGGACTCTCGATCTTCTACGCCATTCTGGTGCTGGCGCGCAGCTGGTTTGGACCCTTTAACCCACACGTCGAGATCTCGCGCGATCCGACCAAGCTTCCGCTCTACGCAGCGTATTCGCTGCTGCGCATCGCCATCGCCTACATCCTGTCGCTGGCTTTCACGCTGGTCTACGGCTACGTCGCTGCGTATAACGCACGCGCCGAGCGCATCATGATTCCGCTGCTCGACATCCTGCAATCCATTCCCGTGCTCAGCTTCCTGCCGGGTGTGATGCTGGCCATGGTCGCGCTGTTTCCGCATCACCAGATCGGCGTCGAGATGGGCGCCATCCTGCTCATCTTCACTGGCCAGGTGTGGAACATGGCGTTCAGCTTCTACTCGTCGCTGAAAAGCATTCCGCGCGATATGCGCGAGGCTGCACAGATCTATCGCTTCAACTGGTACCAGCGCTTCACGCAATTCGAACTGCCCTACGCCGCGATCGGCCTGGTGTGGAACTCGATGATGTCGGTGGCCGGTGGCTGGTTCTTCCTGATGGCCTGCGAGATGTTTGTCCTGGGCACAAACGATTTTCGTCTGCCCGGGCTTGGCTCATACCTGCAGACCGCGGCCAGCGCCGGCGATACCGAAGCGATTTTGTGGGGCGTGGGGACGATGATCGCCGTGATTGTTCTGCTCGATCAGATCGTGTGGCGGCCGGTCATCGCATGGGCCGAAAAGTTCAAGATGGAGCAGGTGGAAAGCACGGATGCGCCGCAGTCCTGGTTCCTCGATCTGATCCAAGGTTCGCGGCTGCTGATTCGCCTGCGCAAGCGGGTGCTTAATCCGGTGCGCGAGCGGCTGGCGCAACACTTCGCGCGCGAATACGATGCAGCTCAGGAAGACGCTCCACCGAAGGTTTGGAAGGTGTGGGCTGGCCGGGTCATCGCCTCGCTGGCCGTGATGGCGGTTTTCTATGCGATGGTGCGAGCGGCCGGAATGTTAGCCGGACTGAACGCCAGCGACTTCAAACAAATTCTTCAGGGCGCGGCTGCAACGTTCGGCCGAGTGATGATCGCGCTGGTGATTGGCGCGCTATGGACGATCCCGGTGGGCGTCGCCATCGGCTTCAACCCAAAGCTGGCGCGAATCGCCCAGCCGCTGGCGCAGATTGCCGCGTCGGTTCCGGCGACCGCGCTGTTTCCCATCGTGCTGCTCATGCTCATCCGGATCGGCGGTGGACTGGGACTCGGATCCATCGTTCTGCTTCTATTAGGTACGCAGTGGTACATCCTGTTCAACGTAATTGCCGGGGCGATGGCGATTCCCACCGACCTGAAGGAAGCCTCTGCGCTATTCAAGTTCGACCGCATGCAACGCTGGCGCCGGCTCATCCTGCCGGGAATCTTTCCTTATCTTATTACCGGGATGGTCACGGCCTCCGGCGGAGCGTGGAACGCCAGCATCGTAGCCGAATATTTTCGGCTGAAGGATCACACGTACACGACAGTGGGCCTGGGTGCGACCATTTCTCGCGCAACGGACTCAGGCAACTTTGCGTTGTTGCTTGGATCGACGGTTGTCATGGCTCTGGTTGTGGTGACCGTCAACCGGCTGCTGTGGCGACGTATGTACCGACTGGCCGCAAACCGTTACACGCTGGAGACGTAGAAGCCGCTCTTCGCTCTTCGCTATTCGCAGACCCAGCAACGTGAGTGACACTTCGCACCGACCTCTTGAAACTGACTCAAGGGGAAAGGTTCCCGCCTGAGCGGCGGCCGATCGCCCTAGAAGGCTGCTGAAAAAGACATAGGAATGCTTATGCCGCCGGCTGAAGCCGGCTCGGGTGGATAAATAAGAGGCTTAGACGCAGGCCTGAAGGCCAGCTCTACCCGAACACAACGGAAGCGGAATTTTTTCCGCAGCCTGCCAGCTTTACACGCCTTCCTTCACCATCAGCTGGTCTGCCGGCGAGAACACGTGTTGTCGGATCATGAGCGTGCTCAGCAGCGAAGTGAGGCCAGACGACGCCAGGATCATCGCGATCACCACGAACTGATAGATGGCGGCGTAGAGCGGGTCGGAGCCGGAGATGAGCATGCCGGTCATGAGCCCGGGAATCCACACGATGCCCAGCGAGCGCAGGTTGTCGATCGCGGGAATGAGCGAGGAATGGATGCTCGATTCCGCGTAGCTCCCCACCGTGTCTTCCGGAGCCGCGCCCAGCGCCAAGGCGGTTTCGATTTCGCCGGCATGCGCCAGCACCTCCGAGCGGAAGCGGTTGAGCGCCAGCCCGTTGGTGTTCATGGCGTTGGCGATGATCATGCTCCCAACCGGAATGAGCGAGGTGATGGCCGTGTCGATTACGCCAGCCCAAGTCATGACCGCGGTCACCAATCCTGCACCGGCGGCGATGGAGTAGGTTGAGACTTTGCGTGCGCCGGGAATGTTCTTTGCACGCTTGGCCGAAATCGATCCGGCGGCCAGCACCATACCCGTGAGCAGGAAGATACTGCTCCAGCGCGGCGCTTTCAGCAGCAGCGCCAGGATCGAACCAACCGCTACGATTTGCACGATGCCGCGTAGCAATGCGATCGCCGCATCGCTTTCTAAATGGATATTGCGACGCCGCGCCAACAGGATCACGGCCAGCGCCAGAACGGCGGCGATGGCGGCTTGCGCCAGTCCAAGCGAGACCTGCGAATGGAAGATCGACTTAAGCACGCAGCACCTCCGCGGGAGTTCCGATACGCACCAGCCGGCCAGCCTCGATCAGTCCGACGCGCTGACACAATCGCCGCGCCTGTTCGCGATCATGCGTGACCATGACAAAGGTGAACGCACCATCGCCGAGCAGATCGCGAATCAATTCCTCTATTCCGTGCTTTGCTTCCTCGTCGAGGGCCGACGTCGGCTCATCCAGCAGCAATACCTCCGGACGATTCGCCAAGGCGCGCGAGAGCGAGACCCGCTGCTGTTCTCCGCCGGAAAGATTGGCAACATCGCGACCGGCGAATCCCGCCAGCCCCACCTGTTCCAAAAGCTCAGCGACTTCGCTATCGGGTAAAGTTTCGCCTCGCTGTGCCGGACCGAAACGCAGATTCGCGGCGATCCCTCCAGGAAAAAGAAATGGCCGTTGCGTCACCATGCCGACGCGGCGTCGCAGTTCGCGAGGGGAGATTTGCCGGTAATCTTGCTCTTCGAGAAAAACTGTACCGCTGGAAGGTTCGTCGAGACGATTGAGCAGGCGCAGGAAGGAACTCTTGCCTGAGCCGCTGGCTCCCACGATCCCCAGCAACTCCCCTCGCCGAACTTCCAGCGAAATGTCGTTCACAATCCAGGCCTCGCCGACCCGCCGGCCAAGATGCTCGGTTCGAAGGATGGCCGCGTCAGTGGGAGCGCCAGACGCAGGGCTCATCGCTCGAGATGTCCACAGTAGATTTTCGTGTCGTATTCGAGAGCGACATGGCCGTCGCTGGCGTGCGCCGAGAACAACTCCGGCAACTCTTTCAGCATGGCCTGGTATCTCTCGCCGGACTTGGGTATGTAGGAAGACGAGAGCAGCCGTCCCCGCAGGCCATCGAAATCCAACTGCTGCTGATTATGCTGCTTGATCAGCTTGAGTTCGTTGGGCGCAAAGAATCGTTGCAACGCGTCATAGCTGGCCAGGTATTTGTGCGTGACTTGCTCGTAGTCAATGGCGTGCCGTCGTATAAAGGCTTCGTAGGCTTTGAGGAACGCCGTCGACTCGATATCGCGATCATGCCAGACCAGAACTGCCCAGCCACCCGGCTTCAAAATACGTGCGAACTCGATGCGAGCTTCCGGCGGCCGAAACCAGTGAAAGGCCTGGCCGGCCACAACGAAATCGACACTACTAGGCTCCAAATTCGTGGCCTCAGCGCTGCCGTCTACCGCTCTGAAGTAAGGCCGCCCCGCAAGATATTTCTCTCCCGCCACGCGCATTTCCAGGTTGGGTTCGACCCCGGTAACGCGATTCCCGTTGTCGAGGAAGATCTCGGCCAGCATACCGGGACCACATCCGATGTCGGCAATCAAATGCTCGGGCCGCAGCCCGCAGGTTTCCTGTACTGCGTGTACCACATCGTGGGAGTAATGAGGTCGATAACGGGCGTAGTCCTCGGCCCGATCGGAAAATCGCTGGAGGGGATTCCGGTCTGCTTCAGTCATGTCTGGGAAAATGATATCGTAGGCCGGCAAATGACCCGACCATCCGCTGATAAGAAGCCCATGGTTCCCGCGATGACCGCCGCCATCCGGCAGGTACCCCGGGGCCGTGTCAGTACCTACGGCGCCATCGCCAAAGCTGCTGGATTTCCCCGCCATGCCCGCCAGGTAGCCCGGGTATTGCGCCTGGTGGGCGGACTTCCCTGGCAACGGATTCTGGGTTCCGGCGGCCACATTTCGCTGCGCGGGGAATCGGCGCTGGAACAGCGTTTTCGGCTCGAGGCCGAAGGAGTCCGCTTCAAGGGGAAACGGGTCGATATGCAGGAGTTCGAACACCGATTTACCGCCCCGCGGCGAAAGCCGGCGAAAAGTCCGGCCAGAAAGCGGGAACTCCCGCGAAAGTAGCAGAAACGGGCCGATTTTTTTCTTTTCTTTGACTGCCTCGGTTGCCGTAAAATGATTGCAGATTCGCAACAAAACATGGCAAAGATGTTTACCGCCCGCCGAGTTCAGCTGCTGCTTATCGCTCTGCCTGCATTGCTCGCTACATCACTCTACGCGCAACGCTATCCAGTTCAGGACCACCACGTATTTCACCGGCCGGCCCCTCCGGCGATGACCCAGGTGAAGCATCAACC
>CAWCMU010000045.1:0-61715 GCA_963796695.1 uncultured Acidobacteriaceae bacterium
CCGGATGAAGGTAGCCACTACGTCCGAAAATCCACGGCCTTTACCGGAGACAACCGGATCATTGTTCGAGAAGCTGGAGAAGATACTGAACCAGTTATTCGAACCGATGGGCTCGGCTTCAAGGTAATCGGCATTGTTCATGGTCACCGGATCAGTGGTGGTAAATTGCGAGCAGATAGCAATCGTGGGATCGGTTTCGGAGGGGCAGGTAACTCCCTGGCCATTCGGAAGCTGGCAGGTGACGCTGTGTACCACGCAGTTGCCGCCGGTTTCCAGGTACACCACGCAAGTCTCGTTGGCGAACTGAGTGCCCAGCAGTCGCGTGGTATAGAAGGTGTTCCGGTCGATAGGGGTGGACAGCACCGTCATCTGAATCCCGTTGGGATTGCTGAAGCCGGTAGGATAGGTGACACCCATTTTGTAGTTACCAAACACGAAATCATTTTCCGTGCCGCCCGGAGGAATAGTTTGCGTAATCTGCACCGGACCATGCGGCGTAACTTCCCAGGCTTGAATGTCCTGGGTCGTTCCTGAACTGGCTTGCTGCGAGCCGGTGAAGCCGGCGTAGGCTGTTCCCCCGGTGTTCAGGGTGAGTCCGACTGGGTTGGAGGACGAATACACGATGTTATAAGGCACGCTAAGCAGCGGGGTTGAACTTGGGGTGTGGGTGTTGGGAACGAACGTAGGATCCAGCCACACATTAAGCACGCCCTGCGTCTGATTGGGCGCGGGAGGCGTGTACTGAACCACTGCCTGATGCATGATGCCGTCGCTGCAAACGCCTTGGCTACAGGTTTGGCCGATCTGGTCTTGTAAGTTGTGCGTAATGGCTGCCGAGCTCAAAAGACAGCTGGTCACGTTGGTATTGTGATAGAGAGTATAGGTACCGGGTTCATGCACCGGAGTATTGACCAGGTTCGCCCCGCAGGTTTGAATGGCGATGTGGTTTGAGTCCGGGTCCCAGGGATCGTCGTGAATATCGAACTCGACGGCAAGGTTATTATTCAGCCCCGAGTAACCCATTCCTCCATACGCCGCGCCCAGGGCCATCAAACCTGTACCGCTGGCTCCATAACTAGGATCGGACGCAGTGACATTCTGTATCACGAAGGCAAAGCCATCGGAAGGGTTGCAGCAGATGGTTGGATTATGAATCTGGAATTCGAACCAGGCATTGAACCCCTGCGCTACTGGCTGCGCGAGCTTAAAATAAGAGGTAGCCTGCTCTAAATTGGCCAAACCATTGGTCAAACGCAGGACGCCTTGTCCCTGGTAGAAATTAATCCGGCTGCTTCCATTCAACTGTAGCTGGCTCACCGAGGTAGGGGTGGAGAAGTTTGGAAAATTGATTTGCTGCGCGGACGATGAAGCGACCAGCAACATCATTACCGCAGAGAGAAGTACCAAGGGTCGAAGTCTGATTTCAAAAGGCATTTTCCTACTTCTTTCTGCGTCGAAGTGAGACGCGATGAAACTAGAGTGCTTGCATACAGAAAGCGACAGGGGAGCGGTTACCAGTTGGCTGCACTGGTGGTTGGCCGCAATTTTGCTGTGCCCGAAGCAGGATGTCAAGGCAAATTGACGACCGCGCAGTCCGCGGAATGATCGTTGCCGACACTGGCCGAAAAATAGACGAAGGTGGGTAAATAGCGATACACCTTGGAGTGCGCTGCCGGGGGCACTGATAAGTCATTTTGCGCCATGATTTGGTTATCTCCTGAGCCCTATGAAGTTTGGCGTAGCTGAAGTTTGTAAAGTGTTGTATACTTTGCATGCGTATGTACGAACGGCGCGTCTAGCAGCCATCCCTCCTATGTCTTGAGCGATTTCTGCCTGTAACCTTCCGATTCACCGACGCAACATCAACATCAAGGATATTGAAGAAACAAATGGAACAAGGAACAGTAAAGTGGTTTAACGATGCTAAGGGTTTTGGCTTTATTTCACGTCAGAACGGCGAGGACGTATTCGTCCACTTCTCGGCCATCCAGTCGAACGGCTTCCGTTCGCTGCAGGAAGGTCAGGCGGTGAGCTTCGATGTGAAGCGTGGGGCCAAGGGCTGGCAGGCTGAAAACGTTCAGATTCTGTAATCAGCAATACCAGGTGAGGGTGGCGAAATGCTGCCCTCGCCTTTTTGGTGCATCCGTACGCAGTTGATTTTTAGTCGTAAACACCCCAATCCACGCCGTCTTCGCCAGGCGAAGGAAACCGGCAGGCGGCCCAATCCGAAAGTGAGGGAGTCGATGAAAAACATCTATGTGGGGAATTTGAGTTTCGATGCGACTGAAGATCAAGTGCGCTCGATGTTTGAAGCCTACGGACCGGTTGATCGTGTCAGCATCGTGACCGACCGTGACACTGGACAGCCGCGGGGTTTTGCCTTTGTGGAAATGACCGACGATGACTCGGCGGGCAAGGCGATGGAAGCCCTCAACGGAACCAATCTTGGCGGCCGCAATCTTACCGTCAATGAAGCTCGACCGAAGACCGATAGACCGCGTCGCGATGGCGGCGGTGGTGGTGGTCGCGGCGGATTCGGGCGGAGCGGTGGCGGCGGTGGCCGTGGTCGTTCGGGCGGCGGTGGTGGCGGCGGCGGTTGGGGTCGCTAACCAGTCCCACGCGATACTAAAATTTTGCGAACTTGAATGCCGGAGCGCTATGACAGCTGCTCCGGCATTCGTGTTTTTGCCCGCTGTTATCGCAAGCCATGTCTTGATTCTGGTAGGCTGTAGCGACGTTTTGGGAAACTCTGATTAGGTGTTGTTTTGAAAGGGCGCACCTAGCTGTGCCGTATGTGTCGAAAATCACTGCGGCTTTTAGCCGTTGAGGGAAATCTCGACGATTTAGTCGCAGTTTCCTCAGGGGTAAGCGTGATATGCCGAACAATCCTGACGCAGCCATCGAATTGGAGAATGTTTCGTTCCGCGTGCCGGGCGGCAACACGCTGCTCCGTGGATTGAATCTCAGCGTCAAACGCGGCGAAACCCTGATGCTGTTGGGCCGCAGCGGCTCGGGCAAGACGACTTGCCTGAAGATGATGAATCGCCTGCTGATCCCGACCGAGGGCGAGGTTCGGGTCGACGGAACCCCGCTGAGTCAGTGGGATCCGATCAAGCTGCGGCGTCGCATCGGTTATGCCATCCAGGATGTCGGCTTGTTTCCGCATTACACGGTTCGCGAAAACGTTGCCCTGGTTCCCAAGCTGGAGCGATGGGACGCGCGCAAGGTCGCGCAACGGGTAGACGAGGTGCTCGCGTTGGTTGGGTTGCCAGGCGACCAGTTTGCAGACCGTTATCCGGATGAGCTTTCGGGCGGCCAGCGCCAGCGGGTGGGATTGGCCCGCGCGTTGGCGGCCGAGCCTCCGATGCTGCTGATGGATGAGCCTTTCGGAGCGCTCGATCCCATCACCCGCGCCGAAGTTCAGATGGAGTTCAAGAAGCTTCAGGATAAGTTGGGGAAGACCGTGGTCTTCGTCACCCACGATGTCAGCGAGGCGCTGTTGCTGGGTAGCCGCGTCGCACTGGTGGAGCAGGGCAAGATCCGCGGCATCTATGGCGCAAAGGATTTCCTGAAAGCGAATGACGACTCGGTAAAGGCCTATGTGGACGTGTTCCGCCGAGGGCAGGATCTGTTTCGGGATTGAATGAGTGGATCTGCTGGCCGTTGTCACTGAAATAGTGGAATCTCGCATTGAACTTTCTGCTTACGCACAGACGCGAAGTGGCGACGCTCACCGCCGAACATCTTTGGCTGGTCGGGATCTCCATGCTGCTCGCGGTTGCCATCGGCGTTCCACTGGGCATCCTGTTGAGCCGCCGCCCGAAGTGGAAAGCCGTCATTCTCGGAAGCACTAACGTCATCCAGACCATACCCAGCCTGGCGCTGTTTGGGCTGCTGCTGCCGCTGCCCTGGCTGGGAGCGCGGGCGGATCGGCTGGCCATTGTCGCCCTCGCGCTGTATGCCCTGCTTCCGATTGTGCGCAATACATACGTCGGGATTGCCGGCATCAGTCCGCCGGTGAGGGAGGCCGCAGTTGCGATGGGGCTTACCTCATCGCAGCTTCTGTGGCATGTCGAGTTGCCGCTGGCGTTGCCGGTGATGCTGTCGGGAATCCGTGTGGCGGCAGTGATCACGATAGGCGTTGCCACTATTGCTGCCGCTATCGGGGCGGGTGGCCTGGGCGAATTCATCTTTCGCGGCATCGCCATGGTCGACAATGGCGTGATACTGGCGGGCGCAATTCCCGCGGCGGTGATGGCCTTGGCCGCCGACCTTTCGCTTAGCGGCGTCGAGAAGCTACTGGGTCGCCACCATCACTAACATGGATCGCCGCGCTTTCATCTCCGGGATGGCGCTCACGTTGTGCAGCGGCTGCGTCTCAGGCGGGCACGAGCTTACCGTCGGCTCGAAGAACTTCACCGAGCAGCTGATCCTGGGCGAGTTGCTGAAACAATATCTGGAGAGCGTTTGCCGCATGCCGGTCGAGGGCCGCTTCTATCTGGCCGGCACCTACATCTGCCAGCAGGCCATGCTCGCCGGGCGAATCGATACTTACGTCGAATACACGGGAACGGCCTTGGCGGCAATTTTGAAAACGCCGTACACCGGAGATCCGGCCGCCGTTTATCAGTACGTCAAAGACGAGTACAAGCGGCGATTCAATCTCGACGTGATGCCGCCTCTGGGATTCAACAACAGCTTTGCCATGGTGATGCGCGCCGGCGACTCGCAGCGCCTCGGGGTGACCAGGCTATCGCAGCTGGGAAATGTCTCGTCGCAGTTGCGGTTGGGAGTGGGCTACGAATTCCTGGAGCGGCAAGATGGCTACAAAGGGCTGGTGAAAACCTACGATCTCCGTTTCGCCGATGCGCCTCGGGTGATGGATCTGGGGCTGCTGTATCGCGCGCTGCAAAATCGTTCCGTCGATATCGTTGCCGGCAGCAACACCGACGGATTGATCAAGGCCTTAGGTCTGGTGGTGCTCGACGATGACAAACATTATTTTCCGCCCTACGATGCTGTGCCTATCGTGCGGCCAGAGTTATTTCAGACGTGTCCGAATGCCCGGGCCGCCTTCGAGCGTCTGGGAGGCAACCATCTCTGCCGAAGAAATGCGCGCCATGAATTACGCCGTCGACGGCGAAAAGAAAGACGCAAGCGCCGTGGCGAGACAGTTTCTGCTGAGCCGCCATCTCGTCACTTGACGCTCGCAACATCCCGAACGATCTAAGCCGGCTGTGCAACCTCACTCGTGATGCGGTCCACCTCCGCCATTTCCGCGCTGCTCAACTCCCAATTTGCCGCTTTGGCGTTGGCTTCAATCTGCTCGGGCTTGGTAGCGCCGGCGATCACGCTGGCTACTGCGGGATGCGCCACCAGCCAACTGAACGCCAGCTCCAGCAGTGAATGCCCGTGCTCCTTAGCGAAATGCTCCAGGCGTTGCACTTTTTCGTGGTTAGCGTCGTGAAGATAGCGATCGGCCAGCGCCTGCTTTTCGCCCAGCCTGGTGCCCCTCTGCGGGGCCTGACCCTTCTTGTATTTCCCCGTGAGCAGCCCGCTGGCCAGGGGAAAATACGGCAGCTCGCTCATGCCATGTTTCTCGATTACCGGCAGCTGTTCACGCTCGATGTTACGAACCAGCAAACTGTATTCATCTTGGCTCGACACAAATGAAGTGAGCCCTTTCGCTTGCGCGGTGCTCTCGGCTTCTTCCAGTTGCGCGGCAGAAAAGTTCGAGCATCCGATGAATCGCACCTTGCCATGCTTTACTAGATCCTCCAGCGCGCGCAAGGTTTCCTCGATTGGCGTCGCAGGATCGGGATAGTGAATCTGGTACAGGTCGATCCACTCGGTGCGCAGACGCCGCAGGCTCTCTTCGCACTCCGCCAGAATGTAGCCGCGCGATGCACCGCTCTTCTCGCCCAGCGCATTCAGCTTCGAGCCGAACTTGGTGGCCAGCACAATCTGCTTGCGGCGTTCGCCCAGCACCTCGCCAAGAATGTTTTCTGAAGTGCCATAGCTGTCTGAGGTATCGAAAAACTGGACGCCGGAGTCGATCGCCTTGTCGATGACCTTGCGCGAGGCGGCGACATCCATATTCGCCACGAAGCCGAAATTGTTGCAGCCAAGTCCAACTACAGAAACCTGCAAGTCCGATTTACCGAGCTTTCTATGTTTCAAGATGAGTCCCCTCCGAAGAGCTTTAGATTATCGCCGTCGCGGCGTGGGTGCACGAGAGTGCAAGTTTCGAGCGACGATTTTCGGCCAGAGAAGTGGGAGCTATCGAATCGCAGATATCCTGCGACCTACGATTACGAAAACGATTCCGGAGCTCTGCTTGATCGCACGGAAACCGTCGTCGGCGGCCGCTCTTTGCAGAAAACGACTCAGCCAGCATAATCATCTTATGGCTGATAATGCCGCAGGCACGCAAGACACCTATGCGTAAGCGAATCCTTTGCCTGGCGCTGTTCGCGTTGCTGACTCTTCCTGCGCTGGCGCAGGCGCCCAGCGAAACCGTCACCATCGATGCCTCTGCTCCGGCTCATCCCTTTCCGCATTTCTGGGAGCAGATGTTTGGCTCCGGGCGGGCTGTGTTGAGCCTGCGCGACGCCTATCGCCGAGATCTGCGCGAGGTTCGCCAGGTTACCGGATTTCAATACGTCCGCTTTCACGGCATTTTCAACGATGACGTTGGCGTTTACGAGGAGGACAAGCAGGGGCATGTGACCTACAACTTCTCCTACGTCGACGAAATCTACGATGGCCTGCTCGCCAACGGCGTGAAGCCCTTCGTCGAACTCAGCTTCATGCCCTACAAGCTGGCGGCGCGCCCGGACCTGCAATCGTTCTGGTATCACCCCAACGTCTCGCCGCCCAAAGACTACGCCAAGTGGGACGACATGATGACCCAGTTCATCCGGCACCTGATCGATCGCTACGGCATCGAGGAAGTCGCGACGTGGTACTTCGAAGTGTGGAACGAGCCGAACCTCGATTTCTGGTCGGGAACACCACGCCAGGAAACTTACTTTGAGCTCTACGATCACACCGCGCGCGACATCAAGGCAGTGAGTCCGCGCTTGCGGGTGGGTGGTCCGGCGACGGCCCAGGCCGCGTGGATACCTGACATGATTAAGCACGCTGAGCAAACGCACGTGCCGCTCGACTTTGTTTCTACCCACGTGTACGGCAACGACAAGGCCAGCGACGTTTTCCATACCAGCGAAAATATTCCGCGGGACCAGATGGTCTGCCGCTCGGTGAAGAAAGTTCACGACGAGATCAAGGCTTCCTCACGCCCCGACATGCCTCTCATCTGGAGTGAATACAATGCCGCCTACGATAACGAAGTTGCGGTGACCGATTCGATTTACATGGCGCCCTGGCTGGCGACGACGATCGCACAATGCGATGGCCTTACCCAGATGATGTCGTACTGGACCTTCTCCGATGTCTTCGAGGAGCAGGGAATTGTGAAGCAGCCGTTCTATGGCGGCTTTGGCTTGATCGCCGCCGGCGGTATTCCGAAGCCTTCGTTCTACGCGATGGAAATGCTGCATCATCTAGGCGAGCAAAGAATCGACAACAACAATTCAAATGTTCTGGTGACCAAGGCCGCCGATGGATCGCTGGAAGTGGCCGTATGGAATCTGGTCAATCCAGGATCGAGCGACGCGGCGAAAAGTGTGAAGCTGGAGTTCAAAGGCGTGGGACGCAGAGCCGGGGTTGCGATCCAGCGTGTCGATGAAGATCATGGCAACACGCTCGGTCTCTACGAAAAGATGGGCAAGCCGCAGTATCCGACAGAACGGCAGATCGAGTCGCTGCGAAAAGAGTCGCAACTGGGCAAGCCCGAGACCGGGAAATTAAAGGATGGCGCCCTCACGTTGCAGTTGCCGGTCAATAGCCTGGTAGTGATGCGAGTGAAGTGAAGAGTCCGTGCGATTCGCAATCAAGATTGCCGACGGGTGGTAATTATCGGGGATGTCCCTGATTAAGTTGTCGATCTTTCCCTCAGAGGCTAAAGCCGCAATCATTTTGCGACGTTTACGGTACGGCTGAAGCCATGCCCCTTCAAAACTACGGCTTAATCAGAGTTTCCTCAGGTCTCCAGCTATCACTTCAGATAGCTACCGAGTCGCTTGAGATAGCGCCAGGGCCCTTCCACTGTTCACGCCGCGCATGTTGCCTCCATCCCACTTGTTTCAATTCAGGAGCTTCGCTCCATAACAATCATCATTCCGCTTTGGCACACCAGATGCTCTTGTCTCCTACGACGTGATACTGCCGGCTTCACGACGGAATACCAGACTGCGGCTGGAAGGTATCACGATTGACAACAAAACAAGGAGAACAAGTATGACATGCAACACTTGGCGGCCTTCGCGGTCGCATACACTCTTGCTCGGCGCGATGGTTACAATGCTTGCGCTTGGCACTGCCTCTGCACAGCTGGGCACCACCAACTCCCCGTATTCGTCGTCGAAAGCTAAGGCGGTCAGCCACGGGCCGCAACAGGGAGTCAGCCCATTCAAGACCTACAACAACGCTGAGTATGCAACCGGAGGTGTGGGTCTGCGCAACCAGAGTCAGCGCAGCATCATCATCAGCGGCTTGCCTGCCGGCAGCGTTGCCCAGGATGCTTACCTCTACTGGGTGTTTCTGCTGAACACCAACACACCACCGCCCGCGGTCACCAGCATGAAGCTGGCTCGCACTTTCCCAGTTCCCGCCAACGCGACCAGTGTCACCCTGAATGGCACGCTGGTCGGGACCGGCGCGGATCCCTGCTGGGGCAGCGTTGGAGCGTATGTGTATCGCGCTCAGGTACCGGTGTCACTGGCCAGTGGCAACGGCAACTACATGGTGACGTTGCTGCCGGGCGCCGGCGGCCTGACCGATGGCGAAGATCCGTGGGATGAAAACGTTGTCTTCCAACTGGCTGAAGGCGCCAGCCTGGTGATTATTACCAGCAACGGTTCGCACACGGTTTCCATTTACGATTCGGGCATTGCCGGCCTCACGTCAATCTCCAGTGACGTCGAGTACGTGCTCAACCTGCCGGCTGCAGCTTCAGGCGGCCAGATGCTGTGGGACACCATTGGATCGGATGGTCAAACCGGGGCGAGCCGGACAGATAATGCCGCTTCGCTGGAAACCACGACCATCAACGGCTTTCCCGTCGCCGGCGCAGATATCGGAGCGGGGAATCCTGACAGCGATTGGAACGGGAGCGCAGCGTTTCCGTTGCCGGAGCTGTGGGATGACAAGGGACATGACATCACCGGCGCGGCACCCGGAGGCACTACGTCGCTCGATGTTCTGTTCACCTCGCAGTTCGACTGCTTCAACGTAGTCGCCAACGTGGTTGCGCAGTAAGTTCGCGCGGCCATCACGGTTGAACCGGAGTGAGTGCCTGCCCAACGTGGCAACAGCCAGGGCGCTCGCAAAAGGAAAGCCTCGCGCAATGCGAGGCTTTTCCCGCGTTGAACGTGAGTGTAAGCCGAAGCTCCACGCGAGCCTTTACTACCTACGTACGCGCACGATAGCGGGACAGATCCAGGGCTGAGCCCTCCTCGTGATGACAAGAGTAAGAGAGATGGGCTAGCGCCGTTGAATCTACGCCTCCTGGATTCGGATGTGAACTCAAACGCCACTGGGCTTCCGGGTTGCGGGGGGAGTATCTGAGCCGAGAACCCAGTCCCGGCGAGCCTTCGGCGCTGGGTTCTTGACCGTTGCACTGCGCCGCTAACGCGAAACTCCAGTTCTCACGCAAACACTAAATCCCGTCGCATTTTGACCGGCTTCGACCCGGCGCTGAAGCGCCACTCTACCCTTAAGGCTCACCTCGAACTCGTTACTTGGTGTATTCCCAGCGATCGCCGGTCATCACCAGCGTCGCCGTATCGGAGCCGGTAGAGTTCAGGGCCGCAGCGACATTAGGGTAGGCCGTCTTGATCTCCGGTAAATTTGCCCAGCCCGCAACATTGGCGATTTTGTAGTGATAGGTGACGGTCACGGTCTTCGCGCCCGCGCCGTTGGTGCCCGGCGTGGAGTTGTCGATGGACGTGACCTCGCGATTGCCGTAACAGAAATTTCCATAGCCCGGCTGCGCCGTGTCGGGCGTCCAGGTGGAGCGGCCCTTGTCCGAGAGATCGTAATTGTTGACCTGCTTGGAGACGATGATGATCTTCTTCTCGCCCGTGGTGCGAGTGAGCAAGCCTTCCTGCGTCAGCGCATCGTAGCCTTGGGTCTTGGCGTCGTCAGAGGTGTTCGCCTGCACCGGAAACTTGATCGGCTCCTGCCACAGGCAAGCCGGATAAGCCTTGAAGTGGTCATTGATGGCTGCTTTGTAAGCGGTGTCGGTGCTGGTGCCGTTGTTGCAGCCCGTAATGCCGGCTGCGATAAGACAGATAACTGCGGTCAAGCCGATGCAATGGATACGCATGAGGAGTCCTTTCGTGCGAAACGAGTTGAAGCCGTGCGCTGGCGCGAAGTCGTCGCCGTTTAGGCTCAGACGATGTGCCAGAAATAATGTGCGAGAACAAACAGCAGCAGAAGACATCCGACTCCGCAGAACCAGATGACAAAATTGGCAGTGAGCATTGGCGAGTTGATTTCTTTTTTGTTCATAGAGGCATGTTGCTAAACCAGCACACGAATTAGATTCGATGCAGAGTCACGCCTCAATAGCTGTATGGGATCTGGAGTTTCCGGGGATTGGCGGGGCGTGGGAAGCAGCGGGGGGGCGCCACGGCAGGAAGGACGAGCTGGTAATCAGAACGATGCGAGGCGGTTAGGCCAGGAAGGGTTGCAGGCTTTCCTTGATCAAGTTCTCGTCCACGGATTCGCCGCGATTCATGCGGTCGAGCAGTTCATCCACCACCTGCTTGGCCTGATTGCGCTCGCGATGCAGCAGGAAGCCGTCGAAGATGTGCTGGCCGCGCATGGCGTTTTCGATCTCGGTTTCCTTGTCGTGCTCGCCCAGTTCGGTGAAGTACACGACTTTGTACTGGCCGGTGAAGTCGGCCTCGCGATAGATCTCGAACATGACCTTCTTGGTGTCGGTGCTCAGGGGCATGGTAAAAGCAGCAGCTAGCAATTAGTAATTAGCAATTAGTTTAACGCATAAACCCGAGTTGAGATTTCGACCAGAATCACTGGCCTCCGCGGATCGATATTCCTCGAGCAGCCTGGTATCAGGGCACGACTTTCAGTCGTGCCGATAAGAGCTTCTATGTTACCGGCTTCACAGAGTGCTGAAAAACTCGGACAACGCCCGTGTCGACGGCTCAAGCCGGCTATGAAAGCAATAAATAAACGACTTAGACGCTGGCCTGAAGGCCAGCTCTACCCGAGATGCGGCCACAATCGAGTTTTTCAGCAAACTGTTCAGCCGCTGCAGGCCGCGTGAAAGGGCTAAGACGTTAGCGCCAGAATCTCCGCCGTCCCTACGGGACTGGAACAGTTTTTTCGCCTTACCCAGGACTCCGCTACGCTGCGTCCTGGGCTAAGCTGTTTCGCGCCTACGGCGCTGGGTTCTTGACCGTTGTGCTCCACTACCAGTTTGAAACCTCAGTTCTCACGCAGATACTGAAGCCCAGACTTCTATCCGCTTGCTGGCGGGGCCGGTGAAGCCGTGCCCTGATACAAAGCATTTTCAACGTTGAGTTTTTCAACAACTGGTGAAGCCGCGCCTCTGCAAAACCAGGACTAGACCGGAGTCCCCAAGCGGTCAAATGCCAAAAGCCAAAAGCCAATAGCTAACGGCCAACGGCTGCTTCCCTAATCATCGCCTGAGGCCGATGCCGGTTCCGGCTCGACCATCGGTTGCGGGAAGGGAATTAGATTCGCTTCCCGGGCCACTGATTTGTGCGTCAGCGACATGCGCAGCGCTTGCTCGTATTCGGCCAACTGCTGCTCCAGTTGCTTCGCGGTGCCGGCCTTCTTCAACAAGTCCTCGCGATAGCGCTTGAGGAAGTAGTCGATGGTCTCCACGCGAATCCTGATGGAGCCGGTCGGCTTGTTCTCGTCCAGATCTTTGAACGAGAAATACGGTGTGCCCGACTTCTCGATGATGTCCTCGATCACGCTGTAGATGGGCGCGTCGTGTCCGCACTTAAAGTTGCTGATCTCCAGCGCGACCAGATTCGGATGGCGCGCGGTAAACTTGGCCGCCCAGATCTTAATGTTGGTGCTGGAGGAATAAGCGTTCTTCCACACGTCGCGAATGTCGGTGGCGTGGGTGATGGAGCCGGAACGAACCTCCTCGCCGAACAGGCGATCCATGATGTCGTCGTCCATCGGCAACAGGCTCTGCGAAAACACCGGGTAGCCCAGCTTCTGGAACTCCTCCATGATTTCGTGATTGAGGCCGGGATCGTGGTGGTACACGCGGCCCAGCATCACGATGCCCAGGCGATTCTCGCGCTCCAAGGCGTCGAGCACCTCGCGGGCGCGACGACGTTGGCTGAGGTCGAAATCTTCAAACGCCTTAAACCCGGCTTCTATGGCGCGATCGTTCTCTTCTTCCGACAGGCCCAACACTGGCGCCCAGGTCTGGAACATCTGCAAGCTGAACAGCTTCTTGTCGTCGATGTTGAGGATGGGATCAAAATACTGAATGTTGTTGTCCTTGAAGACGTCGCCCTCTTTGGTGAAAGCAGCCTTCACCGCATTGGGCGTGGCCGTCACCGTGGGACAGGCATTGCTGCCGCTGCAATTCTTCATGGGCTGATGCAGCGTGTCGATCATGGGGAAGAAGATGGCGTCGAGCCGCTTCTTCACGTGCTTCTGGAAGATCAGGTTGTACACATGCGGAATGCCGATCTTCGACGGGAAGCAGGGATCGATAGCGCCGCGGCCGGCGCCCTGGCGATACATTTCCTGGCCAGTAAATTCCGAGTAGATGAGGTTTTCCGGCTGTACACCCAGGCTCTCGAGATAGCCGCTGAACAGCGGCGCGTAAAGATACATGTTCAGCACGCGCGGCATGCCGACGCGGTAGGTCTCGCGCTTCTTCATCAACTCAATGCGATTCAGTACGGAACTCTTCGCCTTTCCAAAGTCCCAGCGGCCCGGAGTGGGCAGCGGGTCGGCAATTTTCTCCGGATTGCGCGAGCGCCACACTTCGCGGGCTGCGATGTCCACAAAGTTCGGATTGGCGTTCTTGATGGCGTCCAGCCCGGCCTTGATGCCGCGCATGGCGCCCACGTCCTCGACCTGACCTTTTTCGCAAGTCGAGATGATCAGACGGCGCTCACCGGCTTGCAGCGGTACCTTCGACTTGAAGACGGGCAGCGGCGAGGCCGGCTCAAGCTGGTCGCCGACATTCACGTCGATGAACGTGCGCAGGCAGTTGTTCTTGCAGAAGTAGCAGCGCGTGTCTTCGTTGCGGGTGGTCTTGTAGCCGATCTTCTGAACCGCCTCGATACCGATGAACGTGGTACGGTGGCCGTTCTTGTAGAGACGAATTGCTTCGACGCCTGCGCCGATCGCGCCTGATTCGCCGCAATGTTCGTGAACGATGACTTCCGGCTCCATGCCCGCGCCGTGGAAGTGCGAGTGAATGAAATCGACTTCGGACTTTACGGCCGCCAGGTTCTTCTGCGTGCCGCCTTGCAGGATGAAGCGCGATCCCAGCTTGGCGAGGTTCGGGATTCCGGCGACGTAGAGGAAGATGTTCTTCGGCAGAACGTTCGCCAGCCCGGCAAGAATCTCTTCGCCGCGCCATCCCTGGCGCTGGAAGTTCACGATGTCGGACTGCATGAACACAGCGCAGCCATAGCCGAAGATGGGCATGGTCCCGGCTGAAAACGCGATGTCGGCGTAGTCCTCGACCTTGTAGCCGAGCGACTCCGCGGTGCCTTGCAGGAAGTAGCCATTGCCCGCCGAGCACTGCGTGTTCAGCTTGAAGTCTTTGACGCGGCCGTCTTTCAGGATGATGAGCTTGATGTCCTGGCCGCCGACGTCGACGATGACGTGCGGCTCCTTGTAGAACTTCATGGCCGATTCGGTGTGCGCCACGGTTTCCACCAGCGCGACATCGGCCTTGAGCACATCCTTCAAAACATCTTTGGCGTAGCCGGTGGTGCCGACGCCCATCACCTCGAGCGATGCGCCTTGTCCCTCGACCTGCTTGCGCAGGGCGACGAACATGTCGATGGTGTCCTGGATGGGATTGCCGCCGGACAGTTGATACGCCTTGCAGAGCACATCGCCCTGCTCGGACATCAGCACGGCCTTGGTCGAAGTCGAGCCGCCGTCGAGGCCGACGAAGCCGCGTACGGTTTCGCCGACAGTGAAATTCGCGCCGATAAATTTCGGGATGGTGTATTTCTCTTTGAAGCCGGCAAGCTCTTCGTCCGAGGTGCTGAGACCGGCAGCGCCCGACTTTGCCTTCTCGGCCTGGCGACCGACGGTGATGTAGTCCTCCAGGCACTCGGTGCCCATGTACATCCCGACTTCGGGCTCCTCGTCTTTGCCAAACTCGACTGCGCCCAGCGCCGCAAAGTATTGCGCGTTCTCCGGGACCTTGATCAACTCTTCCGGCTTCATGCCCTCGGGAATTTGGACCTTGCGCTCTTCCCAGGTGCGAGGAATGTTCTGCTGCCACGCTTCCTTCATGCCGCGAATGAAGCTGTTCGGTCCTCCCAGCAGCAGTACGTGCGGACGCAGTGTATGTCCGCGGGTAAGCACGGTAAGGTTTTGCAGAACGATGGCGTCGAAGAGGGAAGCCATCAGTTGGTCCGGCGGGATACCTTGCTTTTGCAGACCGTTGATATCGGTTTCGGCAAAGACGCCGCACTTGCCTGCGACTGGATGCAGCTTGATCCCGGTATAACCCTGCTCGCAGAGATCGGCCGCGGGAATCTTCAGCTTGGCATTGATCTTGTCGATGACCGCGCCCGTGCCGCCGGCGCACTTGTCATTCATCGAAGGAATTTTCTTCTTGCGGCCCGTGTTCTCGTCCTCTTTGAAGACGATGATCTTGGCGTCCTGGCCGCCGAGTTCGATGACCGAGTTCACCTCGGGATGCAGCTTCTCCACCGCCAGCGATACGGCCGTGACTTCCTGCACAAACTTTGCGCCGACCAGGTTGGCGAGCGCACCGCCGCCGGAACCGGTAATGAAGATGCGGCAGTTGTGCGGAGCAATGCCGACTTCGTCCTGCATGCGCTTGAGGAATTCCAGCAACTTCTCCGGCTGTTTGGTCTCGTGGCGCTGGTAATCCTGCCAGATCATCTGGTCAGTTTCAGCGTTGACGATCACGGCCTTCACGGTGGTTGAGCCGACATCCATGCCGACGCTGTAGACCGCTTTCTGGCCGGACTGGGCGGCGACCTCACGTGATTTGGCGAGGATCCTCGCCGGGAGGGAGTCTTCCACTGGGGCAGAGTTCAGCAGAGATTCCAATTGCACATCAACCTTGGCGGGAGCGTTGTCACAGGATCCGTGTTGGTGAGAATGTCCCACTGGACCTCCAGGTATTGCCGGTGAGGGGTTCAGGCCCCTTCTGTTATTCGGTTCAGACTTCCACTAGGTTCCGCAGGATGTAAAGCCGTGCCGTCCCTACGGGACTCGGTATTCTTTTTCGCGCTTACCCAGCGCTTACGCGCTGGGCTAATTCAGTTACGCCCTTCGGGCTACAAACTTCGCAACGAGGAAACACTTTTGGCTACGCTTCGCAACGACAAAATTTCTTTCGCTACGTTTTCGCAACGACGAAACACCTTTCGCTACTCTTCGCTGCGACAAAACATCTTTCGATCCACTTCGTGCCGACGAAACGTCTCTCGGTGCAGTGTCTCTATTTTAGTCCCCGTAGGTTAGTCCCCGAAGTTGCCGGTGACGCCCTGGAAACCGTTCTTCGCCTGCTTTAACATCCAGCCGATGACGCGCTGATCGTTGTAGCAGAACGCCAGAATGTGATTCAGCGTGGAGAAGCAGCTCTTCTGGCATTCCTGCTTCATCTCTTTCAGTTGCTTGGCTTCAAACTTGTGCTTCTCGATCGTCCCCCAGTCGTAGCCGGCGGAGTACATAGGGAAGCAGGGCGCCAGCGTTCCGTCCACACGCACGATCAGTGAATTGTGTCCGGCGCGGCATCCCCAGTCGTGCAGATCGCCGTGAATGAAATTCTTCATCTGCGCCAGCCGCTCTACTGAGTTCACCATGTGATAGCCCGACTTCTGTTTGTCGATCAGCCAGTCCACCAGTTCGGCAACCTGGGGATGGTGTTCTTCGCGGATGAACGTCGGATTGGTGTACAGATGCTTGAAGTGCGGCTGCTCGGTCATCGGCGACTCACAGATGTGATAGTCGGTGGCGATGCCGCTATCATGCGCCAGCTCGGTGAGCTGCCGGACGTCGTCCATGTTGTTGGCGCAGATGTTGATGTTCAGGAACACCGAGTAGCCATACTTGTACTGCTTCTTGATCAGGTAATCGAAGTGGCTGCGGATCGGCACCATGGCCTTGGGCAGTCCCTTGCCGGCCACATCGTCCCAGGAGTCGACCGCGAGATTCACCGTGCCTATGCCGGCGTCGGCGATCTTGTCGATCACCTTGGGCCACATCAGGCGGCCGTTGGTCGGCAGATAGACCCAGAAGCCTTTTTTCACCGCGTAGTAAATCATTTTGTGCGCCAGGTCGGGGCGCAGCAGCGGCTCGCCTCCCATCAGCGCCAACACGCCCGCGCCGGTATCGCGCAGCCAGTCGATGGAGCGCTTGGCGGTGTCCTCGGTCATGCCGCGAACGCTGTTGTCGAAGGCCCAGCAATAGTGACAATCGAGATTGCACTTCCACTCGTTGAACAGGTACGCGATGATCGGATGAAAATCGCCGGGCAATACCCGGGAACGAATAAACGGGAAGGCCCAGCCCCGCATAGCCCGGTAAATCTGCTTGGACGAATATTTGCGACGCCCGTTCTTGGGGAAGAAGTCTTCATCGGCGGCCGCCATTAGTTCCGGATGTTGCGGGAATACCGGCTCAGGCAGTACCTGCTGTTTGCCGTCCGGAGGCGGCGGCAGAAGGCGTGGTTGCTCGGGCGGCTTCATCAGCAGCTCGTGCAGTTGAACGTCTAGTCGATACGATGGGGCGGCGTGGGTCCCCTCTGGTACCTGCACTTCAGGCATGTAACAGAGCCTTCCTTTCTTTCGTTGCGCGCTCAGCCGACGCGGGCCCTATGCCCGCGTCCTGACAACAACTTCTCCTAATCCAGCGGACTCGCAAGTCCGCGGCCGATCTATCCGAGGGACGATGCTGTGTGCGCGCTAGGCCGCAGCCACCGCCAGTTTGCGAGCCGGAGCCACGGGAACGCGCTTCAAGCGCGCTTTCCCATTCATCAGGTCGCTGACGTGCAGCACGAAATTCGCTGCTACGCCGGCATACCCGTGACGATGAGGCACCGGGTAGAACAGGTTGCGAAGCTCAGGATGTTCAGCGACGTAGTCCTTGATGTCGTCCACCTTCTTGCCGGTCGACTTCAGGGCCTGCTCGAATTCCATCCGGGCTTTTACTTTGGCTTCGCCGAGCGCCATCTGCACCCTGCTGTGAGCGTTGATCTCGCCTTCGCCCGAAGTTTCGATGGGCAGGAAGATCATCTCTTTGAAGTGATTGGCAACCGCCGACTGCACGCCGTCTGACTGCGAGGAGGGCATGCATCCGAACGGCTTCAGCGCCAGCACCATGTGGCAGAGCTGATTCTTGGTGTAGTAGACATTCTTGCCGACTTCGAGGTGGCCTTCACCGCCGCGGGCAAACTGGTTATAGAACGGATCGGCCATGTCGGCCATTTCTTTCTGATCGACCAGTTCGTGAGCGATGCTGCCCAGACCTCGCACCGCGCGCTGATACTGACGCGCGTAGACACGTTCGCCGATGCCCCACATCCATTGCCGGGAGTGGAACTTCAGTTCGTTGGCCGCCTTCTTCTGTAGCTCGTACCACTTCACCTTCTTGTGGGGAGCATCGAGCGGGCGGCGGGCCGCGGCGCGCGCCTTGGCCTGATACATCATGTACATCACCCAGGTGCCGATGGGCTCGACCAGTACCTGCGCGCCTTCACGCTCCAGGAATTCGAACATGTGGAAGTTGCCGTCGCCTTCGGTAATCTGCGCCCAGAACTCGCCGATGATCTTCACCACCGGCTTGACCCGCAGGCGATCAACCTCGATGGTATTCATCTGGGCACGAACCGACGCCAGCGCTTCCTTGTAGGGATCGCCGTAGAGTTGCTCGCGAACCTTCAGCAGCGAGTTCACCCAGACTTCGTACTTCTTGCCCTTATCGGCACGGATTTTCTTCGCGATCCACTCCGGCAGGTCTTCGTGATCTTCAAACGGCTTGCGCTCGCGCAGCATGGTGCAGAGCGTGTCCATCGAGGAATGGAAGACCTCATCGGTCTTGCCCTTCTCAGCTTCGTAAGGACGGACGCGGTAGATCATCTCGTTCATAATGTCGCCGAGGTTGAGCGCGTTGAACATGCCCATGCCAAAGTCGACCGTGAACTTCAGACCGGCTTCACCCGACGCGGCTTTCACGCCGTCGTTCTGCTGGAAGAGCAGCACGCGGAAGCCGTCGAAGCCCGCGTTCTGCAACGCCAGACGATATTCGGCTTCGTACATGCCGAAGCGGCAGGGGCCGCAGGATCCGGCAGTGAAGAAGATGTAGTTGTTGATGATCTCCTGCTTGGAAATCCCGCGCTCGCGCTCGATTGTTTGCAGGTGCTGCACCAGGTTGCCGACGGTGAAGTAGGTGGGATTGCACTGCCCGTTGTTGCCGTACTCCTTGCCCAGCTGGAAGGCCGAGACGTTGGGCACCGGCATAATCTCGCAACGATAGCCGCAGCCTTCGAACACTGCCTGGATCACACGTTCATGCTTCCAGGTCAGACCGCCGAAGAGGATGGTCACCTTCCCGCGCTCTTCCGCAGTGAAGGGCCGCTCCACCGGCCGCTGGAAGTGGCGAACAGGTCCGCTGTCCAGCCCCATCATGCTCGCCAGGCGGGCGCGTTCATGCGCCAGCTTGCGTTGGATTTCTTCCTCGGATTGAGGGCGCGTTAGTTCGTCAATCGGAAAATCGATGCGGGTCACGGGCATAGGATTTCCTCTTCCTCGAGTGGAATATTTTTTAAATGTCTTGGTGTTTTTGGTAAAGCACTCGAATGCGGCGCAGGCGGACGAAGAGTGTTCAGGATGCAGAGACGGCCGATAGGGGTGAAAACTCTCACGGCTTATCAATCTTTGCAGAGTCGGGCGTTAGTTACAAACACGTAGCGGAAGGATGTCAGGACTGTGTCTAGATTCTCCCCACTTCCCCACGCTTGGTTCACATTATGAATTCGAAGTCGAATCGCGGCAAGCGATAGAGCACGAATTCTTGGCAACTTAGTTGCTAAACGTTTTACAGCACCTGGGTGCCAACGGCAAGCTATGTCGACTACCAGACATAAGCAGTCGCCAACCGCTCAATGTCAGACCTAGATGCAGGCCGCGGCGCGAAGGCTTCACCAAATTCCTTTGTCGCTGCCGGTAATCCGAAAAGCCACGGCAGCCGCCGAGGCGAGGTAGGGAAGTAGCGAGAGCCGGAGAGTGGCTGGTACGTCTCCACGCATGGCCGTGTCCAGCACCTGGCGGGTGTAGAGCTCGGTTCCATTGGGCATGATGGGCACGCGAAGAAACTTGCCGCGAGCGACGATGACCTCGCCGCCAAAGCGCGCCGCCGAGAGTACTTCCGCCGGCAATACGGGCGCATCGCCGCGGTATTTGCGCACATAATCGCAGACAATCTTGAGGTAGGTGGCGACGCCGGGCCACACGCCGCCGAGGTCGGCTGCTTTCTTGAGCTCGGCAAAGTCCAGCTGTCCCGACTCCAGCAGAGCTGCGGTATTCACGATGTCGCAGACGCGGAAATAAAAGTGCCGGTACATGCGCTGTAGTGTGGCTACGATGACGCGCTCCTCGGGAGCCGGAACCAAAAAAGTTAATCCGTTAACCGTCTTGGGCACACGCCGGCTCACGAACCTTCGCGCCATGGTGCGGTGCTCGCCGGTTTGTCCCAGGCGCTGCGCATGAACCTCTACACTCTCCGGCAGGCCGGGTATGGCGAAATTCCATTTGTTGGCCAGGCGATCGCCCCAGCTGCGCGGCTCGATGTGCGCGCTCAGCCGCTTCTGCATGATCTCCTTCACGCGCCCTTCGTCGGCCGTGGTGTAGAGATCGAGATCGTTGCCCAAGTCCGGCCAGTGATCCAGGGACTTCATCACCGTGGTCGGACAGCCGCCCTGCTCCAGCTCCTCGCAAATATGGTGGAGGAAGGTCAGGGCATTCTGAATGCGCTGATGCTCCTTCTCCAGGACACCGATTGCCCAATGCGATACTTCTGGAGCGATGCTGGTGTTTTGAGCGACCACCTGCAGCGAACGAATGACAACATGATTCGCGTCGGCAAGCGCGACGAATTGCTCGCGTTCACTCTGCAAGAATCCGGCGATGGTGCGAACCACAACGTCGGCATTCTGGGGGGCAAGGGTTAAACGCGAGAGGGCGTCGAGGTCGCGAGAACTGTTCTGCTGCGAAATGGGCATGTGGGATCCAGAATCGTAATGGAATGAGCGCTCACTGGCTGCGCTTCCTGGGTTTACGGAAACTTGGATGTGGGCCGCAGCTCAGGAGTTGGGTCGATGCCGCAGAGTGACGGCCCTGGCGCCGTTCCTTCTATAATCGTGCCGGACTTAAATCCAAAGAATTTCTGTCGCTAAAGAGGCTCATCGTTGGCCTATCAAGACTTGAGGGAGTGGATTTCCGCGCTCGACAAGGCGGGCGAGTTGAAGCGCATCAAGGCCGAAGCCGACCCCATTCTGGAGATCGCCGAGATTACCGACCGGGTTTCGAAGTGGGGGCCGCGAGGAAAGCACGGGCCGGGTGGTCCGGCGCTGCTGTTTGAGAATGTCAAAGGTCATCCCGGCGCTAAAGTCCTAATCAACCAGTTCGGCTCCGAACGCCGCATGCGCATGGCGCTCGACGTGGACTCGCTCGACGAAATCGCCGAACGGATCAAGTACTTCATGGACGTGAAGTCGCCCCAGGGCTTCCTGGACAAAATCAAGATGCTGCCCATGCTGGCCGAGATGGGCAAGTTTTTTCCTAAGGAAGTTTCCACCGGCCCGTGCAAGGAAGTAATCAGGCGCGACAGCTTTTCGCTGCTCGATTTTCCCATCCTGCAATGCTGGCCGCTCGATGGCGGACGCTTCATCACCCTGCCATCGGTGATCACGCGCGATCCCAAGACCGGCAAGCGCAATGCCGGTACCTATCGCCTTCAGGTTTACGACTCGCGTAGCACCGGCATGCACTGGCAGCGCCAGAAGCAGGGAGCCGAGCACTATCGCGAGCTAATGCGAAAGGCCGCGGCCGCCGGTGAAGCCAATCCGGTAAGCGCTGCGCTCGACATGATGGCGCGATCCGGCGGCGGCTCGCGGGTGGCGCAGGGCAAGCAGGTCGGAGGGCGAATGGAAGTTGCGGTCGCCATCGGGACCGAGCCTGCCGTCATGTTCTCGTCCATCGTGCCGGCTCCGCCCGATATTGAGGAGTACATGATTGCCGGCTTCCTGCGGCAGAAGCCGCTGGAGCTGGTGAAGTGCGAGACGGTTGATCTGGAAGTGCCGGCGACATCGGAAATCGTGTTGGAGGGCTTTGTCGAGCTGGACGAGCTGCGCATGGAAGGCCCGTTCGGCGATCACACCGGCTTCTACACGCCCGAGGATTTGTATCCCGTCTTCCACGTAACTTGCGTCACGCACCGCAAGAACCCTATCTACTCGACGACGATCGTGGGCAAGCCGCCGATGGAAGACGCGTACATGGGAAAAGCTGTGGAGCGCATCTTCCTGCCGCTGATGCGGCTCACCATCCCCGAGATCGTGGACGTGAACCTGCCCATCGAAGGCGTCTTTCACAACCTGATGATTGTGTCGATCAAGAAGTCATACCCCGGACAGGCGCGCAAAGTGATGAGCAGCATCTGGGGCATGGGTCAGGCGATGTCGACCAAATGCATTCTGGTGGTCGACGAAGACGTCGACGTGCATGACATTGGCGATGTGACGCTGAAGGTGCTGAACAACATCGACCCCGAACGCGATATCCAGTTCACGCTGGGGCCGGTTGATTCGCTCGATCACGCGTCGCGCCTGCCGGATTTCGGCTCAAAGATGGGCGTGGACGCTACGCGCAAATGGCCGAGTGAGGGTTTCACGAGGCCGTGGCCCGACGAGATCCGCATGGACGAGAAGACCAAAGCGCAAGTGACCAAGCGGTGGAAAGAGTTTGGGCTGGAGTAGCAAAACAGTTGTCAGTGGGCGGTTGTCAGTTGTCAGTTTAAGTCGGGCAAGTTCGACGCGTTCGCAAATCCGGTTGAGTGGGGATACTCGGGTGCCCCGGGTCTCGCGGTTTTCGAGACCTGGGAGCTTGTTCGGACCGGATCGATCCTCGGGTGCCCCACACAACGCGCTTCTCGTTGTGTGGGAGGAAGAACTCGACTCGAACTTCCTTCCTCCCACTCATTCGAACACCGCGAATGAGGGGGGCATCCGGACAAAATTTTCAAGGTGTCATCCCGAGCGCAGCCGAGGGACCACTACCTTCATCAACAGGCTGCCCATGGGTAGAGGTCCTTCGACTGCGGCGCAAAAGCCGCGCCTCCGCTCAGGATGACAACCCAAAATTTGCAGACGACAGCCGGGTGCCCCAGGTCTCGCGATGTTCGAGACCCGGGAGACCGTGACCACTTTCATTACAAGCGCGCCTCCGCTCAGGATGACACGGCCGCAGATCCCTCGACTGCACTCGGCACGACAATTTCGTTGCGATCGGCACGACAATACTGTTGCGATCGGCATGACGATCCTCGCCTTGCATAAGAAGTTTCGTAAAGAAGACAATTTCATCGCATATTGTTTTTTTGAATCGCAATAGATGTATATACATCTTATTCGGCATGACCACGATGTCGGTACCGAATCTGCCTTGCTTGTGCGCCAACCTGCGGCGCGCGGCGCGGGCGCTCACCCAGATCTACGAGGAGGCGCTCCGGCCGCTGGGATTGCGAGGCCCGCAATTCACCATCCTGCAAACGCTTTCGATTGCGGGTGAGATCACGCAAGGGCGGATGGCCCAGATCCTTGCCATCGACAGCACGACCTTGACGCGGACGCTGGCCATCATGGAGCGGCAGGGCTGGATCGCGCGGCGCGAGGGCGAGGACCGGCGGGAGTGGCGGATTCAATTGTCGAAAGCGGGAAGAAGCAAGTTCGAACGCGCGTTGCCCCATTGGGAGAAGGCCCAGGCTCTGGTCAAGACGAAGCTTGGAGAACGACGCTGGGGTGAAGCGATGAAACTTACCAACGACATAACCAGGGCGGTTGCAGCCCAAAGGAGTTGAAGATGTTATCTACAGCGTTATTTGGTATCACCATCGCGTTCAGTTTTGTTGTGTGGAGCGTGGTCGCGCGGCATTATTTCTGGCCGGCGCTCGGCGGCCGCAGCCGGGCAGACGCGGTCAGGCCAATCCTGTTCCTGCATGCGTTCCGGTTTATGGGACTCACGTTCCTGATCCCCGGTGTGGTGTCGCCTGACTTGCCGGCATCGTTCGCGCGACAGGTCGCTTACGGCGATCTGGCGACGGCGATTCTGGCGTTGCTGGCGTTGGCCATGCTCGGCAGTCGCCTGTCGGCCGCATCCATTTGGCTGTTCAATATCGTCGGCGCCGCGGACCTGCTGAATGCCTATTACCAGGGAAACCGCATCTCGCTGGTGCCTGGTCAGCTGGGAGCGGCGTATGTCATTCCGACGCTGGTGGTGCCGCTTCTGCTGGTGACGCATGTTCTGGTGATTCGAATCATGCTGCGCTCTCAGACTCAAGTTGTTCCACGAGCGCTGCATCATGCGGCATGAGCCGGGCAGCCGGCCGGATCTGCCGTCGGCTGAAAGCCGACTCCGGCTTGATAAGGGCGGTGGAACGCGGGCCTGAAGGCCCGCTCTACCCGGGCTGCGGCGACCTCCGCACTACCAAACCAACGCGCCCTTACGCGGGCCTGAAGTGTCTGCGTGAGAACTAAGGTTTCGAATAGCTGGTGGAGCACAATGGTGAAGAACCCAGCGCCGTAGGCGCGAAACAGCTCAGCCCAGCACGCAGCCGAACCGGGGTCCCCGATTTGTGCCGCTTTTGCGCGAATTGGGGTGGACGGGCGGAGTGCTGGGTAAGTGGGAAATTGATGCGAGTCCCGTAGGGACGGCAGAGGTTCTCACGCAGATACTGAAGGCCCGCTCTACCCGGGATGCGGCGACGCCCGCGATCCCGAGCCGCAGCAACGCTCGGTTCCCTAGTAATAAGTTTCTGTCGACGTGACTGAAAAGGAATACTCGATGAAACTCACCACCATCCGGCATTACTTTGGTTACCGCGCAGTTCTTACTTGTCAATATGGCGAAACGCAACAATAAGCCGCAATCGCAGCATTCCACGGGGAATAGAAAGTTGCTGAAATACCGTCATTTCGGGTGCTGAATTTGCTATGCTGGAAGTAGGTTCGAAATTGCCCAACACCCAGCTCCAGCAGCTGGGTTTCGTGTTTTTGGAGGCTATAGGATGGACAAAGTCGCGACCGTCGTGACAAACCGGGAAATTGCAGGGCGCCCCGGGTCTCGCGGTGTTCGAGACCTGGGAGGTTAGTCACCTTGACCGGTAACCAACCTAAATCGAACATGCTCTTACTGGTAAGATTTGGCTGCAATCTTACTGGTAAGACTATTCTTTAACTTGCCCGAGAACCCCAGTTTGCTCCTGTTCCCCTACCTGTGGCACAGTTTGTTCATTATGATTTCTCGTCCAGACAGCTCCGAATACGCCGCGTTCTATACCAACTACATTGGCAAAGTGCCTGAAGGCTCGCTGCTCGAGTTTCTCGCCAAGCAGGCAGGTGATTATCGGCAGCTGCTGGTTGGCGTGTCTGACGCCTCGGCCAGCGCCGAACCGGCGCCCGGCAAGTGGAGCATCAAGCAGGTGCTGGGGCATATCAGCGACACCGAACGCGTCATCACGTACCGCGCCTTGCGCTTTGCCCGCGGCGATAGCCAGGAGTTGCCGGGCTTCGAGCAGGATGACTATGCTCGGGAAGCGAATTCCAACTCCCGCAGCCTGGAAGATCTGCTAGGCGAGTTCGAGAGCGTGCGCAAGGCCAGCCTCGCGCTGCTGGGTTCGCTGCCTCCCGGCGCCGAGAAGCGCGAAGGCGTGGCCAACGGCAATCGGGTGACGGTTCGGGCATTGGCGTACATCGTGGCCGGACACGCGCAGCATCATTACGAAGGATTGAAGGCTGCGGCCCACAGGTAATGTGGAGTGCAGTTTGGTAAACGCCTCGGTATCAGGACGGCAATGACAAAAATGAGAGCCTCGTACGGCGCACCTGAAGGTGCGCCCCTTCAAAACGGCTCCAACCTAACTTTTCCAGCACCATTTGAAGGCATGCCCTGATACAAAGCAATGCAACGGCCGAACCGGCTCCCGGCACCGAATTCACCGCCGATTGGTTATACTGGGTAACGATATGGGAATCGTGAAAAACATTGCCGCCATCGCCAAGGGCATGAGCGTGACCTTCATGGAGATGTTTAAGCCCACCACGGTGGAAAACTATCCTGACGGCCCCGGCCCTACGCGCGGCGCGATGTTTCAGGACCGCTTTCGCGGTATGCACGTGTTGCAGCGCGACGAGAATGGCCTGGAGAAGTGCGTAGCCTGCTTCCTGTGCGCCGCGGCTTGTCCGTCGAATTGCATTTACATCGAGGCGGCGGAGAACACCGAAACCCATCGCGTGAGCGGAGCCGAGCGCTACGCCAAGGTCTACAACATCGACTACAACCGCTGCATTTTTTGCGGATATTGCGTCGAGGCTTGCCCGACCGACGCCATCACCCACGGACACGGTTTCGAGTTGGCTACTTACAATGCCAGCAACCTGATCTATCGCAAAGAACAGTTGCTCTCAGGCACGCCGGCCCACATCGGCGCGAACGCTGTCTTCAATCTGGGCGACAATAACCGGCTGGTTCCCAAGAAGTAGCGTCGCCGCGGGCAGAAACATTCCTCTCCTCTTTCTCGCCTGCCGGCGCAAGGCGTCACTCCCCATTCAGTTGTGCCAGGATTCCGTGAACCGGGATGCGAATCCACTGCGGCCGCTGCTCCAACTCGTACTCAATCTCGCCAGTGCGCGTTCCAGCATGTAAGCACCCAGCAGGATTTTGAGCTCGTCGGCCTGTTGCGGCAGGAAGGATGCGGCCGTTCGCAACCTGGAGGTATTCCTTCAGGAAGACACTGGCTAACCCATTGATACCAGGTGCGCGCCCAGCGTTCGAGTTGCGGGTCAGCTTCGCGGGCAGGGACGATGCCGGGCACGTCTCCGAACAGCGCAGCATGGGCCACGTAGTGGAACGAGCGCATGATGGTAGCGACGTCGCGCAGGGCCGATCGCTTGATGCGGCGCTCGCTCAGCGAACGGTTGGGATCGCCTTCAAAGTTGGTGATGATCCAGTCGCTGCCGCTGAACAGCACGTTTGAGAGATGGTAGTCGCCATGATTGCGAATGCGGCTGCCCGACATGCGCTTGTCGCGCAGGGCCAGCAGTTGGTTGCGGATCTCGCCCTCGCGGTTCAGCACCTCGGAAATGTCCTGCTGCGCGCTGGCCGCCAGACCGCGCGCCCGGCTGCGAAGCAATTCAAACGAGCGATTCAGCTGTCCCAGCATGCCGTGATACACGCTCTGCCGGTAAAAGGTGGTGAACGGCTCAGGCGCAAAGTCGGGGATATCGGGACCGGCTGCTCAGCGCGCTATGGAGTTCGCTGGTTCGTCGCGCCAGCGTCCGAATGCTGTCAAGATAATTGCCCAGCAACTCAGCGATGAGCGGGGGCACCGGGTCGTTGCTCTGCGCCCAGAGATCGGGAGACTTCAGAGTCGCGCAGGCGCGCATCGTCCTGCGGAATCGCCAAAGCATGTTCGAAGAACATGCCCAGGTGATCGAGGGTGTAGGTCCAGCCGTCGATCGCGTTGCGTACAAAGCTGCTGAGGGTCCCGAGGCAAGTTTCCGCGGACAGCTCTCCCAGGGAGCGGCGGTAGTCCAGCGAGCCCAGGGCACGAGGAATCGCTGGAAAACGATGTTTCCTCGCACAGGAACTCCGGCACCTCGCGTCCGGGATTGATGCCTTCTTCCAGCTTGCGATACAGCTTGAGCACGAAGTCGTCGCCATAGTTGATGACGGTGAAGCAGCTGGTCGGTCTGCTGCGGGACGGGCTCAAGATTGGAATGCACCGAGGTCCAGGCCTTGCGGAATTCGCGGGTGTGCGCGCCTACCAACTCGCCGGAACTCGCCACGGATCCGTCGCCGGCGAACGATTGCCCGCAGCAGGGCATCGCTGAAGTCGCGATCGAAGGTCGCCGCGTAAAGAATCGCCGTGGTCTCCGGTCCGGGACCCTCGAGCCGGGCCAGCACGACCTCGGGATGGTCATGCAGGATCGTCTCAGACTGATCGCCGGTCGCGACGGATATGGGTACCAGGTAGATTTCCGGATCACCGTCGCCATAGCGGACACTCAAGAACAGAAGATGCGCCGCGGTTTCCGGCAAGTCCAGAACCCGGTGCAGTTCGAGCCCGGTGATGTAGCGCTGCTTGCCCAGGAACCACGGACGGGCCCGCAACAGAGCGAGGGATAACGTGCTGAAGCTTTTGCAGCGTTTCGTCGGAGAAGATGCTCTCCGCCGTCTCCACCTTCAGCACCGGCAACTCCTTCGGCGTGCCGCTGACGTTGAGCGACTCCTGCGTTGCTTCCCGCGGCTGCAGATGGAACCAGTAGAAGGCATGCGGCCCCAGCGACAGCAGGTAAGGATTCTCCGTGATGGTAGGGAACTTGGCGCGGCCAAAAACCTCGACCGGCACGAACCCTTGTTGAGCGGCCAGGTCCAATTCCACGCATTGCGCGAAGCGTGAGAGGTTGGCGACGATCAGCAGCTTCTCGTCCTCAAACTGGCGGATGAAGGCCAGCACCTTGCGATTGCTGGGATAGAGGAACTCCAGCGTGCCGCGGCCAAACGCCTTGAACTGCTTGCGCTGTTGGATCAGACGCTTGGTGAACCACAGCAGCGAGTGCGAATTGTTCTGCTGCGCCTCGACGTTGATGGTCTCGTAGTGATACTCGGGATCGATGTTGACCGGCAGATACAGGCGCTGCGGATTCGCGCGGGAGAAGCCGGCGTTGCGGTCCGAGCTCCACTGCATGGGCGTGCGAACTCCGTTGCGATCGCCCAGGAAGACGTTGTCGCCCATGCCAATCTCGTCGCCGTAATACAGCACCGGCGTGCCCGGCAGCGAGAACAGCAGCGCATTCATCAACTCGATGCGGGGGCGATCGTTCTCCAGCAGCGGCGCCAGGCGGCGGCGGATGCCAAGGTTGATGCGCATCTCGCGGTCGCGCGCGTAGGTGCGGTACATGTAGTCGCGCTCTTCGTCGGTCACCATCTCCAGCGTGAGCTCGTCGTGGTTGCGCAGGAACATGGCCCACTGGCAGTTGTCGGGAATGGGCGGCGTCAGCTTCAGGATGTCGGTGACGGGATAGCGATCTTCCATGCGCAGCGACATAAACAGCCGCGGCATGACGGGGAAGTGGAACGCCATGTGGCACTCGTCGCCGTTGCCGAAGTAGGCGACGGCGTCCTCCGGCCACTGATTCGCCTCGGCCAGCAACATACGGTCGCGATATTTCTCGTCCACATGCTTGCGGAGCTCGCGCAGTGCGTCGTGGGTTTCGGGCAGGTTCTCGCAATTGGTGCCTTCGCGTTCGAATAAATAAGGGACAGCGTCGAGCCGCAGGCCGTCCACTCCCATGTCGAACCAGAAGTCCATGGCCGCGTACATGGCCTCGCGGACCTCGGGATTGTCCCAGTTCAAATCCGGCTGATGGGAATAGAAGCGGTGCCAGTAATAGGCCTTGGCCACCGGATCCCAAGTCCAATTGGAGGTCTCGAAATCCTTGAAGATGATGCGGGCGTCTTTGTACTTCTCCGGAGTATCGCTCCAAACATAAAAATTGCGCCAGCGACTTCCGGGAGCGGCCCGGCGGGAGCGCTGAAACCAGGTGTGCTGGTCGGAGGTGTGGTTCAGCACCAGCTCGGTTATGACGCGCAAGCCTCGGCGATGGGCCTCGCGCAGGAAGCGCTGAAAGTCCCGCAGGGTGCCGTACGAGGGATGGACATCGGTGTAGTTGGAGATGTCGTAGCCGTCGTCGCGCAGCGGCGAAGGACAGAACGGCAGGAGCCAGACGGCCGTCACGCCCAGGTCTTCCAGGTAATCCAGCCTCTGCGTCAGACCGCCAAAGTCACCGATGCCGTCGGTCACGCTGTCGGAGAAAGCTCTTACGTGGACTTCATAGAGGATCGCGTCTTTGTACCAGGTAACGTTCGGGAGCAGGTTCATGTCGTCCGTAGTAGTGCGTTGAATGATATTGCAAGACAGCCGGGCGCGCGGTCAAAGAGCGGGCGCGTGACCAACTCAGGTTGGATGATGGTTGAGGCGCAAGGGGTGCCGGAGTCTCTGGCGTCTGACGGGGGGCCTTCGGGGCTGCCAGCCAGGTCCGGGCTATCGCAAAAGGCAAAAAACTTTTGCGAAATGCTTGACATGCGGAGTGAGTGCATTAATATACATAAAGACGTATATTTATGCTATGTCGAAACTTTCACGTCATGCCGCCATCCGGGACCTGCTGTACGAACAGGAAGTGGGCAGCCAGGACGAGTTGCGGCGGCTGCTGTTCCGCCGCCGTCATCGCGTAACCCAAGCGACGCTGTCGCGCGACATTCACGAACTCGGCCTGGTCAAGACATCGGAAGGCTATAAGCTGCCGCAGGGAGAAGAAGCTGAGCTGCATCTGCCGTCGATCGAGCGCCTGATCGAGACGTTTGTTTATGACGTGAAGACGGCTCAGAACCTGGTGGTAGTGAAAACCAGCGCGGGAAGCGCGCAGCCGGTATCGGCTGCCATCGATGCCGAGGATTGGGAAGAAGTGGTCGGCACCATCGGTGGTGACGACACGATATTGGCGATCAGCCCGGACGCACGTTCCGCCGGCATACTGGCGCAACGGCTGCGCAAGTATTTTGCGTAGTGGTTTTGAAAGGGCACAGCTTTAGCTGTGCCGTAAGGGACTGTTAGACGACCCGGGGCTTTAGCCCGACGGGAAGTGCAAGAAATGAACGCTCCACTCCAACCCGCGGTCTTTGGCGCAACCGGATACTCCGGCTACGAACTGGTGCGTCTGCTGGCGCGGCATCCGGGAACGAAGAAGCCGGTACTGCTGCGGCGCAACGGCGAGAGCGGCGGCTATTCCGATCTGAGCGAGGCTTATCCGCAGTTGGCGGGCAACGGTGGCTTCCCGTTCGAAACGTTTTCCTGGGAGCGGATGCAGCAGGCCGGCGTGGATGTTGTGTTCTTCGCGACGCCGCCCGAGTTCTCGCGCGAACTGATTCCCGAAGCCATTGCGCAGGGTTTTCGCGTGATTGATCTGAGCGGGGCGTGGCGGCTGAAGCAGGCGGACAATCGCAAGGTTTACGGCTTCACGGCAGAGCAAGAGCAGTCGGAACTGGACGACGCTGCGGTTTATGGTCTCCCGGAGCTGCACTCGGACGAGATCAAGAGCGCCGAGTTGCTGGCTAATCCTGGCTGCTATTCGACTTCAATCATTCTGGCGCTGGCGCCCTGGATTCGCGCCGGCTTTGTCGATGTGGAGCACGGGATCATTTGCGATTCGAAGTCAGGAGTCTCCGGAGCAGGGAAGACGCCGACCGCGAAAACGCACTTCGTGGAAGTCGAGGGTGATCTTTCGGCGTACAGCGTTTTTGGACACCGGCACACGGGGGAAGTGCTGGAGCAGCTCGGCATCGGCGGTGGGTCGCTGCAATTTACGCCGCACCTGCTGCCGATTCCGCGCGGCATCTTGTCCACCATTTACGTGAAGCTGGCCAAGCCGGTGACCGCCGATGAGCTGGAGCAGTCGCTGCGGGAGTTTTATGCGGGGCGCCCGTGGGTGCGAGTGTTCGGCGCGGCTCGCTTGCCGCAAATCAAGTTTTCGCTGAATACGAATTTTTGCGATATCGGATTTTCGCTTTCGCCCGACGGTAAACGGGCGGTGCTGGTTTCCTGTCTCGACAACCTGTTAAAGGGAGCGGCGGGACAGGCCGTACAAAACATGAACCTGATGTTTGGTTTCGACGAAAAAGAAGGATTGCAATGAAGCTCGTGCTGAAAATTGGTGGCGCTGCCCTCGACGACAAAGAACTCGTCAGCAAGTTCGCCAAGACGATTCCCGACTTGTGCCGTGAAGGGCACAAGCTGGTCATCGTGCATGGTGGCGGAGCCGCCCTCAGCCGAACTCTCAAGCAGCTGGGCTGCGAAACCACCTTCATCAACGGACTGCGCGTCACCGATTCGCAGACCCGCGACGTGGCCATCATGGTCCTGGCCGGGCAGCTCAACAAGCAGCTGGTGGCCGCGGTCGGCGATGCCGGGCAGCCGGCGATTGGAATGTGCGGCGGCGACCTGCGCATGGTGCTGGCCTCCCGGAAGAAGCAGCCTGACCTCGGCTACGTAGGCGAGATCTGCGCGGTCGATCCGAAGTGGATTGAGCGCTTCTGGCAGGCGGATGTTGTGCCCGTAGTGTCGAGCCTGGCGCTCGGATTTGATGGCGAGTACTACAACGTGAATGCCGACCAGATGGCTTCGGCTCTTGCCGTGGCTTGCGATGCCGATGCTCTTGTCTACCTGACCGACGTTGCCGGCGTGAAGAATGACGCAGGCTCCGTGATTCGCTGGCTTGACGTGGATGCCATCGCCGCCATGGTGCAGCAGGCGACGGTCAGCGGCGGCATGCTGCCCAAGCTGGAAGCCTGCATCAGCGCGTTGAAGAAGGGCGTGAACCGCGTGCGCATTTTGCCCGCAACCCACGCAGAAGTTTTGCCCGGATTCTTTACTCATCCTATCGATTGCGGCACCGAGGTGATCGCGTCGTGAACCGCCTCGATCACATCTTTCAGCCCACGGAGCGCAAGGACGGCGCCTGGCCAGGTCCTCGCTTCGATCGCGCCTTAGAACGACGTATGTAGAGCGTCGCTTTCCCCGACATTTTCGTTGTGACCTACACCTGCTGCGTCGACCCAAGGAGGTGCGACATTGATTGCTACAACCATTCCCCCGGGAGCGAGCCCTAGTACTTACGCGTATCGCAGCGTAACTGGGCGCGACCTGATCTCGATACAGGATTTTTCGCCCGATGAGCTCGGGTGCGCGCTGGAGCTGGCGGCGTCGATGAAAGCCCGTCCCGCGGACTTCCGCGGCATCCTGGCCGGCAAACAAATTGTGCTGTTCTTTGAGAAGCCATCGCTGCGCACCCGCCTGACGTTTGAAGCGGGCATCAACAGCCTGGGCGGCGCATCGTTCTTCGTGGACCAGACGCAGTCGCGCCTGGGAGCGCGCGAGAGCCTGAGCGATGTGGCGCACAATCTGGAGCGCTGGATCGATGGCATCGTGTTGCGGACCTTCGCCCACGAAACCGTCACCACCATGGCGATGCATGCCTCGATTCCGGTGATCAACGCGCTGAGCGAACTGGAGCATCCCTGCCAGGCGATGGCCGACATGCTCACCTTGCAGCAGCACTTTGGCGATCTGCACGGCACGCATCTTGCCTATGTCGGGGACGGCAACAACGTCGCACATTCGCTGATGCTGGCGGCCGCAAGCCTGGGCGCGTCGGTCTCGATCGGTACGCCGCGCGGCTACGAGCCGAATGCGGACATTACTGAAGCGGCTCGCGAGCTGGCTGCAACGTCCGGAGCACAGGTGCGCGTGGTCAACGATCCCATCGAAGCGGTGGCCGGCGCCGACGCGGTTTACACCGACGTGTGGGCCAGCATGGGTCAGGAAGAAGAGGCTGCCGATCGCAGCAAGCTCTTCGCGCCGTTTCAGGTGAATCAGAAGCTGTTCTCGTATGCGGCCAAACATGCAGTGTTCATGCACTGCCTGCCGGCGCATCGCGGAGACGAGGTCACGGCTTCGGTGATTGATTCGCCTCGTTCCGTTGTCTTTGATCAGGCAGAAAATCGCCTGCACGTTCAGAAATCAATTCTTGTTTTGCTGCTGGAAGGCGGTATCCACCGCTTCCCGCCGAGGAGCGCCAATGCGTGAGAAAGTTGTACTCGCTTATTCCGGGGGACTCGATACATCCATCATCATTCCCTGGCTGAAAGAAAACTATGACTGCGACGTGATTGCCTTTGTGGCCGACGTTGGGCAGGGCGACGACATCGACGCGGTCGTGGAGAAGGCTTACGCGACCGGCGCCAGCAAAGTCATCGTCGAAGATCTGCGGCAGGAGTTCCTGACCGACTACGTGTTCCCGGCAATTCAGGCTGGAGCGGTTTACGAGCACAAGTATCTGCTGGGAACGTCGCTGGCGCGGCCGATCATCGCCAAGTATCAGGTGGAAGTGGCATTGCGTGAAGGCGCGACCGCCGTGGCTCATGGCTGCACCGGCAAGGGCAACGACCAGGTGCGCTTCGAGCATGCCTATCAGGCGCTGGCGCCGGAGCTGAAGGTCATCGTGCCCTGGCGCGAGTGGGCTTTGCAGTCGCGCGAAGATTGCCTCGACTACGCCGAGCAGCATGGAATTCCCGTGGCGCAGAGCCGCGAGAAAATCCATAGCCGCGACCGCAACCTGCTGCACGTGAGTCACGAGGGCGGCGAACTGGAAGATCCCAACAACGCGCCGCTGCCGACCACCTGGACTTGGACGAAGTCGCCGCAGGAAGCGCCGGACACGGTCGAGAAGGTGAGCATCGAATTCAAGCACGGCTTGCCGATTGCGGTGAACGGCGTCGAACTCGATCCGGTCGCAACCGTCGAGGTACTGAATGAAATCGGCGCTCGCAATGCTATCGGCCGCATCGACTTGGTGGAGAACCGCTTCGTCGGCATCAAGTCGCGCGGCTGTTACGAGACGCCCGGTGGCACGCTGCTGCTCATGGCGCATCGCGAGCTCGAAGCGCTGTGTCTGGATCGCGAGCTGTCGCACTTCAAGCAGCACATCGGGCTCAAGTACGCCGAGATCGTGTACTTCGGCCTGTGGTTCACGCCGCTGCGCGAGTCGTTGCAGGCGTTCGTCGGCAGCTCGCAGCACGACGTGAATGGCACGGTCACGCTGGCTCTCTACAAGGGCAATGTCGATGTTGCCGGGCGCAAGTCGGAGACGTCGCTGTACCGGCCGGACATCGCCAGCTTCACCATGGGCGCCAGCTACAACCAGAAGGATGCGGAAGGCTTCATCCGCATTCTCGGACTGCCTGCGCGGTCGCGCGCCATCATTCACGCTAAGCAGCCGGAGCGCGTGTTGTCGCTGCGGTCGGCGGTAAAGAAAGAGGTAGCGAAGTGAAGATGTGGTCGGGCCGCTTCAGTCAGCCGCCCAATGCCGAATTCGAGCAGTGGCAGCGGTCGTTTCCCTTCGACCGCGTGCTGCTGCCTTATGAGGTAGCGGCGAGCAAGGCGCATGCCGCAGCGCTGGCGAAAGCCGGCGTGCTGAACGGCGACGAGCTCGCGACGACTCTTTTCGCGCTCGAGCAGATCGGGCGCGAGGAGTTGCCGCAGGTCGACGATCCGGCGATCGAAGACGTGCACCACTACGTCGAGATCGCGCCTGGTCGAGCTGGCGGGCGAAGTGGGTTACAAGCTTCACACCGGCCGCAGCCGCAATGAGCAGATTGCCACCGACCTGCGGCTGTATGTCCGCGAGCAGATCGACGAGACTACGCAATTGCTGGCCGAGTTTGTCGGCGAATTCGTCAAGCAGGCGGAAGCCGCCGGGGGCAATGCGATGCCGGCCTACACGCACCTGCAACGCGCCGAGCCCGTGCTGGTCGCGCATTGGCTGCTGGCGTACGTCGAAATGTTCCTGCGTGATATCGACCGCCTCAGCGATTGCCGCAAGCGTTTGAACTTTTGCCCGCTGGGCTCCGGTGCGGTAACGGGAACAATTCTTCCGCTCGATCGCGAACAGATTGCCGGCGAGCTGGAATTTGATGCTCCGACGGCCAACAGCATGGATGCGACCAGCGATCGCGATTTCGCTATCGAGTTCGTGCAGGCGCTGTCGTTCGTGGCGCTGCACCTCAGCCGCTGGGCGGAGGAATTCATCCTGTACTCGACGACCGAGTTCGGTTTCGTGAAGTTGCCGGAAGCGTATTCCACCGGCAGCAGCGCGATGCCGCAGAAGAAGAATCCTGACGCGCTGGAACTGATTCGCGGCAAGGCAGGGAAGGTTCTGGCCGAGGCGACCGCTCTGTTCATCGGAGTGAAAGGTTTGCCGCTGGCCTACAACAAGGACATGCAGGAGACGCAGCAGCCAGTGTTCTCGGCGACGCAGCAGGTGTCGAGCATGGTGCGGGTGGCGACCGGCTTTATGGCGACTGTCGGAATTCAACTTTGACCGCATGCAGCAGGCCGCGTCCGCCGGATTCATGAACGCACAAGCTGCGGCAGCCTATCTGGTGCGCCAGGGTGTTCCGTTCCGACGCGCGCATGAGCTCATCGGCAAAGCAGTGCGGATGTGTGCGGAACAAGGTTGCGAACTTGAGCAACTGTCGAAAGACGGCTACACGCTCTGCGGTATTGATGCCACGGAGCAGTTCTACACGGCGCTGACACTCAACGAAGTGTTGGCCATTCACAACGTCCCGGGAGGTACTGCCCCATCGCGTGTTCGGGAGTCCTTACAGACGGCGAAAGCAAAACTATCCCTATTTTTAGGAGTCGCCCATGCATGCACGTAGCGCGAAACTTCCCGATGCGTTTGCAATCGAGCAGTTGATTCAGGTTCACGTTGGCGATGGCACGTTGTTGCCGCGCACTTTGGCGGAGATCTGCGAGAACATCCGCGACTTCATCGTTGTCGATAACGGTGGAGAGATCGTTGGCTGCGGCGCGCTGCATCTCTACGGCATGCACCTGGCGGAAATCCGTTCTATCACCGTAACCAAGAATGCCAAGGGCAGGGGAGCGGGCCGCGTCCTGATCGATGCGCTGCTGAAAGAAGCTCAGAAGCAGAGCGTGACTTGCGTCTGCCTGTTCACACGCATCCCCGAGTTCTTCGGCAAGATGGGCTTTCAGTCGGTCGAGAAAGAGGCGCTGCCCGACAAGATTTTCAAGGACTGCGTGAAGTGCTCGCGGCGCAATGCCTGTGACGAGATCGCGATGTATCGCGGCACGCTACCCAAGAATGTTGGGCCGCGGCGTCCGCAGGCTGCGCGCGATTATGTACCGTTAACGTCGCTGCACATGTAATGCGGCCCACCCTCTCGCCAAAAACAGGCGAGAGGGATGGGGCACCCGGGCCCTTTCCCTCAGCGGCTACACAGTTTGCTGAAAAAGTCGCGAAAGCAGATTCCTCGTGGGCTGAAACCCACTCGGAATCACAAAAATAAAGGACTTGTACGGCGCACCTGAAGGCGCGCCCCTTCAAAGACGGATCAAACTCGAGTTTTTCAGCAGTCTGTAAAGCCGCAGTAATTTTTTTGACCTTACGGCACGGCTGAAAACCGTGCCCCTTCAAAACCGGGATTTGATCAGAGTTCGTATGCCCTGTCCTCGTCCGCCGACGTTGCGGACAGGGTGGGACGCGGGTCACTCACTTCAGATATGGCAGCAGTTCTTTAAACGCCGGCGTGCCCGAGCAGCGCAGCAACTCATACATCATCATTTCGGCAGAGGAGATCACAGCGCCGGCGGCGCGCATGCGGTCCAGCCCGACGCGCCAGTTCGATTCGGCACGCGAGCCCACGGCGTCCGACGCAACATGCACCAGGTAGCCGTCGTTCAGCGCGCCGAGCGCCGTCTGCATTACGCAGATGTGCGCTTCCATGCCGGACAACAACACGGTATTGCGGTTGCCGGGCAGCGCTTTCAGGTGGGAGCGAAAGCGGTCGCTGCCAAAGCAGCTGAACTCCAGCTTGTCGACCGCCGGCACATCTTCGAGCAGGGAAGCGATTTCAGGCACGGTCTGCCCCAGGCCTTTGCTGTATTGGGTGGTAACCAGCACCGGCATCTTGAGGATCTTTGCCAAGCGGATCAGCAGCTGCGAGTTCTTTACCAGCAACTCTTTGTTGAAGATCGGCGGCAGCAGTTTTTCCTGGATGTCGACGACGACCAGCGCGCACTGATCGACTTCCAACGGACGGCGCGCAACTTCGGCAGCGTCGTTGGACAAGGTTACCGTTCCCATTAGCGATGACATGATGTTTTCTTCCGCAGTTAGAGTCTGGGTTTATTTTAGCGCCTTGAGATGCTTCGACTGCTGCGGGCGCGATGGAATGTGCGATACGCCGCCGAACGCAATCGTCTGTCAGATGTGCAGTGGGACGTGCTCTTTGGTTGACGCTCGCTTGCGTCAAACCTTACAATCGAAACAGCGCATCTTCCGTGTGCGCGTCCGCAGTAGCAGCAAGTGCTGCCCCCTCGTTCAATGGCAGGACAGACGCCTCTGGAGCGTCATATCGGGGTTCGAGTCCCTGGGGGGCAGCCAAATCTAATCAATCACTTACATATCCTCACGCTGACGCGACTTCCAATCGCTGTCCTTAGATCGCCGGAGCTCAATCGGTAGCGATTCGCAGTTGTCTAAGGAAATCCTGGTCGTGATGCGATAGTTGACGCTGAAACACGATCTCCGAAGATGCGGTCTCGCGATCTGAAACTTGTGGCTTCGGGCGACGCCCGTGCCGGACTTGTGCGTAGGTTGACAGGTCGAGGCATATTTGCAAATCATATCCGGCGCGCTCTATGAGGGAAGCAATGCGCTCGAAGTTGGCGCGCGCATGCACCGCTTGGTTGACGATGCCGTCGAGCTCACGGCAATAGGAGCTGTTAGCGATGACCGCGCTGGCTGCGTCCCGCAATTCCTGGGTGAGCGTCTCATCTACAGCTTCCTCAGCCAACCCGTCGAGTGCTCCGGCGGACGAGCCTCTGGGAGCGGGCGCCGGGCCGGACGCCGCCAACACAGTCTCGCCGGCCCGCGCACCAATTCGGATGCGCGGCAGAAATGAGGCGAAGACACTCAGCCCATAGCCTTGCAGCTTGCGCCGTGCAGCTCGCACCCGGGCATCGCGATCGATTTCCCATTTGAGTGCCTGCAGGACCTCCAGGAAGGAGGCATCCTCGACCAGCGCGCTTTGCGCTTCCTGCTCCAGGTTTTGCAGCAGCGAACGCAGTTTAGTTTCATCCATGCTTCCCATGATCGAAAGGCTCCTGGCGCTCGAGCCCCGGGCCGCAACTTTGCCACCCCCCGAGCCTAAACACCCATCGGCGACGCACCACCGGCTTTCGTGAACTTGGGGGAATTGCCCGGAGTTCTACGAACTTGCGCGCAGCCGGGCAGAGCAAAACCAGGGACTTGCCTGCGTGAATGGCCTCACGCTATTGCGGTTGGGGAATATCGCCGTCAATTACTAAATTCCGATGCGATTTCTTATTCTCCGGCTGCCACGTGCCACCTGTCGTTGGGCAAGATCTTCTTGATCCCCTGGCGTGCCGTATCTGCAATTGCCTGGTGCGGTGCCAGAGCGGCCAAGCTTGGGCCGGGATGCCGCATGAAGAGTGCTGATTCCGGGTGAGCGGTAAGGGATTTGGGACTGTAATGCTGTATATGCAATTTCGGGCTGGGTAACCTGAATTAGCGACTAGCGAGAGCTGCGGCTGGGAACTAGAATCGCCGCTCGCGCAGCAATGCAGTCAGAACAGCAGCGCGCGCGAGGGTGACTATGGCGGTGCATTCCAAACAAGAGGTGTTCTCCCACCTCAACGACCAGATCTCCGGCTCGAGCTTCCTCCCTCACCCGCTGCCCAGGTACAAGTTTCCGTTGCAAGAGACGGACCCTACGGCCGCTTATCAGGTCGTGCATGACCAGTTGCTGCTGGATGGCAACTCGCGGCAGAACCTGGCCACGTTCTGTCAGACCTGGGTCGAGCCGGAAGTCCGCAAGCTGATGGATGAGTGCCTGGACAAGAACCTGATCGATCGCGATGAATACCCGCAAACCGCGGAGATCGAATCGCGCTGCGTCAATATGCTGGCCGACCTGTGGAACTGCCCAGACGCGGCCAACACCCAGGGATGCTCGACCACCGGTTCGAGCGAGGCAGCAATGCTGGGTGGGCTGGCCATGAAGTGGCGATGGAGGAAGAGACGCCACCAGGCAGGCAAGCCGGGGGGGCGTCCTAATCTCATCTGCGGGCCGGTGCACACCTGCTGGCCGCGCTTTGCGCGCTACTTCGATGTAGAGTTGCGCCAGGTTCCGTGCCAGGGCGATCGCCTGCTCATGACGCCAGAGGAGGTGCTGAAACGCTGCGACCAGAACACCATCGGGGTAGTGCCGACGCTGGGCGTCACCTACACCCTGCAATACGAGCCGGTGCAGGCCATCGCGCTGGCGCTCGACGACTTTGAAGAAGAGCACGGCACAGACATCCCGATACACGTTGACGCGGCCAGCGGCGGCTTCGTGGCGCCGTTTCTTCAGCCTTCGCTGATATGGGATTTCCGCATCCCGCGCGTGCGCTCCATCAACGCCTCCGGGCACAAGTTTGGGCTTTCGCCGCTGGGCTGCGGATGGATTGTCTGGCGCTCCAAACGTGACCTTCCAGAGGAGCTGATCTTCGATGTTAAGTACCTGGGCGGCCACATGCGCAGCTTTGCGCTGAACTTCTCGCGGCCTGGCGGACAGGTAGTGGCGCAGTACTATAACTTTGTCCGCCTGGGCAAAGATGGTTACGCAAAGACTGCGCAAGGTTGCGCTTCGGTGGGTGCGTGGTTCGCGGATGAGTTGCGCAAGCTCGAGATCTTCCAGATTATCTACGACGGCCGCGGGGGCTTGCCTGGCTGTACCTGGAGCATCAAGCCGGGGGAATATCCGCGATTCAATCTCTACGATTTGGCTGACCGGCTGCGCAGCAAAGGCTGGCAAGTGCCGGCTTATCCCATGCCGCCAAACCGCACCGACCTGGTTGTGCAGCGAATGGTTGCACGGCTTGGGGTCAGCCGTGACCTCGCGGGCCTGTTGCTGGATGACGTTAAACAGGCGATCAAGTTCCTCAGCACCGGGCGTGCGAAACATTCCCTGAGCCAGGAGATGGCTGGCGGATATAACCACAGCTGATCCAGGCCGTTCGCTAATCGCACTGGTATGTCCGGCGAGATCGCAAGCAGCGAAATCTCATGCCTGTCACCCGTTTCAGCGAACCCCTCCGAGCGACCACAAAGCTGCTCACCACAAGATGCGACTAGACGCTGGTACCGTTCCGCTCTACCTTGCTCAAGTCGTCATCAATCGTGAGGAGGTTACACCATGGCGGACATGCATGAGGGCGAACTGGAGATGGAACTGGAAGAAGAGTTCCACGAGGGCGAACTCGAAACCGAAGACGAATCAAGTCTGGAAGGCGAGGGCTGGCTCGGCGCCATCGGCAACGTCGTGGGCAGCCTGCTGGGGGAAGGCGAAGAAGAATACGAAGACGAGAGCGCCTTCGAGAGCGAAGACGAAAGCGCCTTCGAGTCGGAGGATGAACTGGAAGACGAGACGAGCCTGGAAGGTGAGGGCTGGCTGGGAGCCCTGGGCAATATCGCCGGCAGCCTGCTGGGCGAGGGTGAAGAAGAATACGAGGATGAATACGAAGATGAAGGCGAACAATTCTTCGGCAGCATAGGCAGATTTCTCAAGAAGGCCGCGCCCCTCCTGAAGCGAGTCGCCAAAGTCGCAGCGCCGATTGTAGGCACCGCGATCGGCGGCCCGTTTGGTACTGCGCTGGGCGGGTTGGCCGCCAAAGCGCTGGGCGAGGGCGAATACGAGGACGAGTTCGAGGGTGAGGGCGAGCAGGAGATGGTGCACGAGATCGCCTCTCACGAGCTGAACCACCATGAGGCTCTGGCCGAGATGATGGCCGAAGCCGCCTGTCACGAGGTGCATGAGGGCGAGGCTGAAGCCATGGCCGGCGCCGCTGCCCTGACCGTGATCTCGCCGCGAGATCGCCGCGCTTTGCGTCGCATCCTGCCATACATGATTCGCGGCACTGCCATCCTGACCCGCATTCTGCGCCGCCGCAAAGCGACGCGTCAGGTGGTGCGCGTTGTGCCCACGATCATGCGCCGCACCATCAAGGACCTGAAAAAGCAGGCGGCGAAAGGAATTCCCATCACGCGCAAACGCGCGGGCAAGGCTGCGGCCAGGCAGGTGCACCGGGTGCTGAGCAGCCCCAGAGCGTGTGCTGCGGCCATGAAGCGGAATGTGAAGGTGAGCCGGGCTTACAAACGGCCGCACCGTCGCATGGGGACCGCTGTCGCACGTCCCCGCCGCCGTCGCAGCGCGGTGCGCTGACTACCGGGCTACGCAACTTTTCGACCGCCTTTGCAGGAGGAATCCGTCATGGTTTATGAGTCCGAGAGCGAATTGATGCACGAACTGGAAGACGAGTACTCAGGAGAAGGGGAAGAGGAATACGAGTACGAGGACGAATCCAGTCTGGAAGGGGAGGGCTGGCTGGGCGCAATCGGAAACGCCGTCGGCAGCCTTCTCGGTGAGTCGGAGGCCGAGGACGAATACGAAGACGAGAGCGCCTTCGAGTCCGAGTACGAGGCTGAAGACGAACTTAACCCCATGCGCAAGATCTATCCCGATGCCATGATGGAGCACCTGGGCGAGCTTGCGGCGGAGGCAGAGTCGGAAGACGAGGCCGCCGAGCACTTTCTGCCGCTGATAGGAATGGCGGCCAGCAAGCTACTGCCGGTAGTGGCGAGAGCGGTGGCGCCCCTGGCGAAGCGGGCGTTGCCTAAGATCGCTCGGGCTGTGATGGGTTCCTCGCCGAAGCTGACGAGAGGGATTGGCAGCATTGCCAAGACGCTGCATCGCAATCCGCAGACCCGCCATCTGCTGAAGACGGTTCCGACCATCGCCCGACGTACCATCGGGACCATCGCCAAGAATGCAGCTCATGGCCGGCGCATTACGCCGCAGGGCGCGGTGCGTACGCTGGCCAAACAGGCGCGCTACGTGCTCGGACATCCGCAGCATCGCCGGCAGGCACTGCGCCGCCACAATCGCCTGGAGAAAACCTTCCATCGCCGCCTGGCACGCGGCATGGCTCGTCCGCACTGGCGCGGGCGTTACGGCTATGGCCAGACTCCCACCGGCTACGCGCGTGGACGCCGCGGTGTGAGCTATGGCGTACCGACGGGCGCAACCGGTCCGATCTACACCGGAGCCGCTCCCGCCGCTACCGGGGGCGTGCGCTACGGCCGCGTGGCAGGCAGGCAGTGCACCTGCGGTGCCGCGGGCGCCAATTCCACACCCGCGTATTGCCGCTGTTGTGGACAAGTATTGCGATAGGCAGCAAGCTCGACGAGGCCCAAGACCATGGCAACGATAGCGGAAAACATCCCGATCACGACAGAAGAGGCGCCGGCACAGCCGCCGCAAGCGGCCGCCGGTACCTCACCCTTTCTGTCGCCATGGTTGCGGGCCCAGTCGATCAACCTTACCCGGCACGCGGCAGCGCTGCGGCCCTTCAAAATCGACGAATTCGGCAGCGGCGCCGAAGCTCCCACACCCGGCCACCTGCAGTCCGTCAATCAGCTTATTACCGGCTTGCGGACAGAACTTCTGAAGATATCGGGCCGGACCAGCCAGTCCGTGGTGCAGGCCATCGAGGAGCCGACTACGGAGCGGCTCCAGCAACTGATGCGCAAGAAAGCAAACGCACACACCTGGGTGCGGGGCATCGAGAAGATCTGGGCGTTCTACTTCGAAGTGTTTGGGCAGCGGCAAAGCCGTTTCGCGAAGTGGCTGCTGAGCTGCGATCGTATCGGACTGGATTGCTACCGGGCTTGCTACCTGGGGCTGGCGGTGGCGCGATCGATTCCGGCGCCGCCTCCGTTTTCCTATATGGCCACCGGCTTTTCGCCCGCAACCTTTCGCCGCGGGATACCGCTGAAGCGACTGGGCAAGCAGCTTAATCCTTTTCCGTTGATCCAACTGCCATTTCATCGGCTGGTGAATCCCTGGACGCTGGGCGGAGTGCTGCACGAAGTGAGTCATAATCTGCAGAACGATCTGGGATTGGCGCGCGACATTCCCCGGAAAGTAGGGCTGGCGCTGTTGCGCGCCGGAGCCGACAAGCAGGTAGCGCGAACCTGGGTGCGGTGGAACCGGGAGATGTTCTCGGACATGAGCGGCACGCTGCTGGGCGGCCCGTCATTCGCGGCTTCCTCGATGGACATCCTGGCGCGCAGTCCGGAGAGCACGTTTTACTACAACGCGCGAGGACCGCATCCTACGCCATACCTGCGCATGCTGATCAACGCCGAACTGCTGCGGCGCATGGGTTTCGAAACCGAGAGCCGGCAAGTGCGCAAAGTGTGGACCCGGATCTATCCCAATCCGTCGTCAGGCAATATACCGCCGGCACTGCTGAAGAGCTTCAACGAAGCCTGCCGGATCGCGGTGGACGCGATGTGCTATCAGCCGTACAAATCGCTGGGGAATCGCAGCCTGGCGAAGGTGCTGAACTTCGGCGCCAAGGAACAGCAGATGATCGAAGAAGCTTCGCGGCGGCTGGCCGCGGGCGTCGATCCGGGAATTATTCCCGAGCGCTTCCTGATCGGCGCCGTACGATTGGCTCTGGATCGGCGTCATGCGCGCCCGGAAGTCCTGGCTAAGAACTTCTACAAGGCGATAGCGAGTGGATGAGCCATGGCACTGGAAGGCACATTTCGCCAGCTGTATGGGCAATTGCAGAAGCTGAAGGAGACGCTCGAGCCGCTGCGCTGCCTGCTGCCGGACGATCCGCTGAACCTGGAAGTCTCCCTGGTACAGCACCTGCGCGAGAGCGTGGACTCGGTGAGCGGCTGGCTGGATGACTGCCTCTACCAGGCGCAAGCCGCCTGCAAGGCTACGGGACATGCGGTGGATTTGAACGGAGCGCGGCTGGCGCTGACTTTGTGCCAGACCAGCTTTCACGATGCCGAGCGCACCTTCTCGGCTGAGCTGCTGGCGTACGACAAGGTACGCGAGATCGCGAGATTGGGAGCGCGCCGCCGGGGCGTGTGGCTCATCTGGTCAAGCAACGTGAAGCGCGACCTGGAGGGTTGCCGCTACGAGCTCGATGCCACGCGCAAGGCGCTGACGGCGTGCTGGCAGGAGATTGCGGAGCGCGCCGGCACCACTAACATTTCGGTGCAGGCGACCAATGTGGGGCAGCAGATTACGACCACGAAAGCGGAACTGCGGGATTTGGAGATCGAGGGCGTTACTTGAGCAGCAGCCCGGCTGGGCATGAGGGTAGCAGCGAAGCTCGGGATAAATGATCGCACGCACTCAAGGGTGAAGATTGACTCTGGCAAGAGGAGCAACGATATGGCGACTACACTGACGGCAGATTGCAGCGTTACAACGAATTCGATCACGGTCACATTTTCGGAACCGATCGATCAGGGAAGTGCGCTCACCCAGAGCAATTACTTGGTGTACGACCCACCGGCGTTCATCCGGACACCGCTTGATACTCTCTGGACGGCGAAACCGATTGATCCACAGACGGTCAATTTTACGAGGAAGATTGGGGCTTTCAGTGCTGGTGACTTTGTGCAGCTTTCTATCAGCGGCGTGAAAACGCAGGCAGGAGATCCCGTAGACCCCATTGACGTGTATGCCCAGGTCCCGGATACCAGCCCCGCCGGAAAGACCACACGCGACGTGGAGGATGCCATCTCCTACCCCATCCTCACCGAGGAAATCGGTTACCGCCCTTCACCGGTCGGTATCCCCAGCTCTGGCGGTATCGGTGGCGGCGGTAGTTCCTCGCTAGGCCAGGTCGCCATGAAGGCCGTTACCGATGTACTCGGCTGGAAGACGAACAATGGCGATCCTAAAGGCTTCATAGGCGCGCTCACGCAAGCCTTCACCTTGACCGATGTGGAAGGCCATGTCGAGTCGAAATGGGTGCCGCGGACCTACGCCGTGCAAACCGATCTGGGCGGCGGCATCACCGGCGCGCAAGCCAGTCTTTACATGCGCGCCAAGGATGCGCTCGACCAGTCACTGGCTTTGCTGGACGGCCTGTACCCGCTCGACCCGGATGCTGATCCTGAATACGTTAAGGCGCTGCGCGAGATGGCGCGCAGCCAGATGACCGAGATCGTGAAGGAGTTCGGCGCTGTCGGCCTGCCGTCGATTCTTCGCATTGACACCTACTTCAACATCTTGCTCGGGCAGAGTCCGGCGGACATCGTCCAAAACAGCGGAACGGTGCAGTTTGATCCCGACCAGATCGAAGGAACATTGGGTCAACTGCGCGACACCTATGGCATTTATTTCGCCAACAATCCATTCAACAATACGGTGCCCGACGAACAGGACATCACCAACTTCCGCGTGATCTCCGACTACATGACATCGTTGATGCAGAGTTGGATTGCGAACCGCAAGTTCTTCATCCTGGTCCCCGACCAGCTCGCGTTCTTCGGTACGCAGTTGGTGCTGATCTCACGCCAGTTCAATGTCATTGCGGAGACGGTGAACGAGGTGCGGTTCGCGCTCGACTCGGTCTTTATCGGCCCCTCGGAGCGCCAGACCCTGCTGTTGGAGTTCTCGGATACCACCTTGTCGCCGATGTTCCTGGAGGACGTGCTGGTGGAAGTGGAACAGTTTGTCAGCGATGAGGGGCCTCGGTTGTTGCGTGACGGCGGCAAGATTTCAGTCACCAACAATATCCTGCCGGTAGTGCAGTCGCTGCAAAACATGGTGGAGCAGGCGCACAGTCCGCAAAACATCAATCAGTTGCCGGATGGCTTCCGCACCGCCCGGGTGCGCAACTCGCTCGACGACCTCAACGACCAGCTCGAGGCGCTCATGAACCTGACCGAGCAGGTCGAGCAACAGGTCCCGCCGTCGCTCGAGAAGCTCGTACTGGACGACGTCAACATCACTGGGCCCGACGGTGGGACCTACACGCTTGCGCTTGTGGGAAACAACATCCAACCTGGAAACATTGTCACGCTTAGCTCTGCCACTCCGGTCGCCTTGTCGCGGGAAGACATCACTTTCTATTCCGCCCAGCGAATTGACGTGAAGATCCATCCCCGTTCGCTGGGACTGGAGCATGGCAACCACCACATCGGGGTTACCAATTCGAATGGCGAATCGAGCACGCTGGTGAACGCACTCTGGTATGACGCCGTCAAAGGCTTGCTGACGCGAGGAGCAAAACCGGTTGAAAGTCATTCTGGGGGGAAAGGTGGATCACGTCGGGCGGAGACGAGAACGAAGGCAGCTTCCGCGCGTAAGAAAAACAGACACTATCCACTTGCCGTGACTATGGACGCGGGCTGTGTGATTGGGTCGGCCGCGCCCGCGCCCAAGCCCGTATGTGCTCCCGCCGCAACTGGCCGGGATGTGAGCTTCGACAAGCTCTCGCGGCAAATGGACGTGCATTCACAAAGAATCACGCTCATCGAGAGCAGGATTGTCGACATCCACACCAGCATCACGGCCAAGCTCGAGGAGCTTTCGAAGAAGCTGGGCAGCCAGGCCGCGGAGGGAACGTCCGCAGCCCAGCGTGGCAAACGCAAAAGCACGTAAGGAAATCGCAAGCTGGGCTATTCCGAATTTCGCTTAAGCCGTTAGCCGGACACACCTAGTGAGGAGGGTCATCAATGGCGAACGAAAAAGATTATCAAGGCTTATATGACCGTATAGCTGCGCTGCGGGAGCAGGTAACGAGCAATCTGTCCGCCGACCTGATCTCTAATCCGCAGCTCGCTGACGCGCTCACCAAGCAGATCGATGACCTCCTGGCGTCGGTGATCGACGCCGACTCCAACACCCCGCCCCCTCCTGATAAAGGGTTGGCAGCCCTCATCGGCGTCGGACCGGAGGCCGCGAAGGATTTCGGGGTCACCCGGGTTCCGCCTGGGGTCGAGGCCTACGACGAAACCATCACCTCCGAACGCATCATTGCTGTCGGCGACATGTATTACCTGTGGCAGCATGAGAAGATCGGCGTCTTCCGGGTGGTGCAGAAGCTGCAAGAGCTGTTCAAGGCCGGCACAGTGCGGCTGTCGGGCGGCCCCGGCGCATTCGCCTTGTATCAATTCGATCGCCGCGACGTGCTGCGCTACACCAAGACCGACCGGCTTTCGGCTTACAAGCGGGTCTTCGGCTACGGCGGCGTGCCCGTACCCACCGGCTCTCGCGCCAACACCGACTTCCACAAACTGTTCGCGCATTTCGTGCACCAGGTTAGCCTGTTCTGGCGCGACAAGCGCATTTCAGACGTAATTCGCGAACGGGCCTACGATCCCAGCTTCGGCTCGATCGCCATCGTGCGCCGCGCCGGCCTGGATCTGCGCAACAATCTCAAGTGGCTGTCCTTCGGCCACCTGAACGTGCTGCGGGTAGAGGTGATGCAACTGCTCGAAGAGGCCTTCAAGATCCTCAACTCCGACGACATCAAACGGCTGTTCGGCGCCGACAACGCCTGGGATGTGGTGGAAGGAGTTCTCATCCGTTATTTCAACGAACGCCTGGTGACCTCGCCGCGGCAGCGCATGGGCGTGACCGGCCGGGAGGTTTTGCGCTGGCTGGCGCAGCCGCACATCCTGCAAACCACGCGGGCGCAGTTTGAAACGCTGCTGCTGGAGATCGCCGAGCAGTCAGAGGAGTGGCTGACCAGCGCGCAGGCAATGGGCCTTAGCACGCGTACGGGATCGCACCGCGTGCTGCCCTGGGACCAGACCCAACCGACACCGGTACGCGCCAACGGCAGGCAGAGGGCCGGAGTCTCGGCGAGCCGCCAGCCGGCACGCGAGTACGAGTACAAGCTCTGAGCGGGAACGCCGGGCCGCGAAAGCGCTTAACCCTGCGCTCTTAGCGGCTCGGCCCCGACGGAACTTCCGATCCCCAGACCTTCAAAACAACAGCTCTGACAATGTGGGATAACTATGTCCAATAATTCCTTGCCCCAAACTCGAGGCCGCAGCATGGCGTCGAATCGTTCTCTCCTGCGGGGGAGTCCTTACGGCGGCGTGAACCCCACGCGTCAGCAGCGGTCGCAGGCGCGCGAGTTGCGGCGTCGGGGAGATTGGTCTTACCTGGAAGTTCCCACGCCGGTGCTCTGGCTTGACGATCCCTTTGTGGTCTCGCCCTTCGCTATAGAACCGGTTGTGGTGTCGCCCTTCATGGTGTCGCCGTTCGCCGAGGAGGTGGCGGAAAGTGCGGTGTTCGAGGACATCTGGGGTTAGGAAAGATCTTCGCAAGCACGCTGGGCAGCCTTATCAGGGGGTCTTATGCTCGATGCCGAATTTGAACTCGAAGCGGAACTCGAGAAGTTGATGCGGGTGCTCGAGCGGAGCGACCTGGAATCGGAAATCGCCGAATTTGAGGGCGAAGGAGGGATCAGCCTTCTGCGCGGAGCGCGTGATTTGTGGGTCATCACAAGGCAAGGGGGCGAGCGTGACGAAAACAAGCTCGCGGACGCCGTCTTCTACGACCGCCATCCGGATTGGAAAGGCCGTGTACTAAAGAATGCTCCCCTGGCGCTTCGGAAGGAGTGGATGGAAATTCGCGACAGCGTGGTGCGCCCGTATCTGCGTACCTATCCCGCACAGCCGCCGGTCGCGCCTGCTCCTCCGCCGCCAGCAGCAGGCGAGCAATTCGGGTTCAGCCAGTTCGCCAACACTCGTCAATACGAGCCGTACAAATATCCCCAGGCGATTGCTGCGCAAAACGACTACCTCAAGGTCAGTGGCTTTCTTCCGTACTACAAGAAGATCAGTACCGCCTGGCCGCAAGTGTCGATATCGCTGGACCCGCATGGGGTCGGTAATCTCGTGTTCTCGATGAATGGGCGAGCGTTCACTGATTTCGTCGAGAGCGAAGAGCTGCGCAACAAGGCTCTGGAGATGTTGGCGGGTCACATCTCAGAAGTCGTCTTCACGGTGGACGTAATCGGGATGCTGGGACTTGGGCTCACCTTGCTGGACATCGCCAATGGACTAGAGAAAGAGCGCATGCTAGGGGGTGTCGGCCCGGAATACGACAAATGGCGGGCGAAGCAGCAGCTTCAGTTTACCTTCGCACTTGCGGCCGAGGATTTGACGCGGACGAACTGGGGCAACCTTGAGTTCATCAACCACGACCCGCGCTCTCTGGCAGTAGAGCTTGCCAACCGATACGCTGAGTTCCAACCAATTTTCTCGCGCTATTCGGATTATTTCCAGAACGAACGGAATCTCGGGATTTATCAAGGCCACATCCCCGATAGGATGCCGGACGTAATGGGGCCGGTACCGCCGGGAATGTGAGCATCGTTCGCCAGGGAATCGCGAATCCGCTGTAGTGATGCCTGTCAGCTATCAGCGGTAAGCAATATCTGGCTTTACATTGAAACGGAAACTGCAGGTGTCAGTGGGTGACCCATACTGATCCAGCCCGCGCCCTCAACTTCGCCCGTTCGCGCCGCCCGAACTTTGTCTCGGAGCTGAAGGATTTCTTGCGCTTTCCCAGCGTAAGCTCCGACCCTAAGCGGGCCGGCGATGTCAGAGCCTGCGCGAGTTGGCTGGCGCAGCACCTCAAGCAGATCGGCTTGCAGCGCGTGCAGATCGTCCCGACGCGGGGCAATCCTCTGGTGTATGCGTCGTGGCGTCGCGATCGTCAAGCCCCTACGTTGTTGATCTACGGTCACTATGACGTCGTGCCCCCAGAGCCGCTGGCGGAGTGGAAAACTCCTCCGTTCATTCCGACCTTGAAGGGGCGCGACCTGTTTGCGCGCGGCGCCTGCGACGACAAGGGTCAACTGTTCTGCCACGTCAAAGCCCTGGAGTGCTACCTGCGAACCGCGCGTGCGCTTCCCCTCAACGTGAAGTGCATCTTCGAGGGCGAAGAGGAAATCGGCAGCGGCAACCTGCTGCGTTTTGTCGCACAGCATAAAGATGCGTTGCAGGCGGACGCGGCGGTGATCTCAGACACGAAGATGCTTGGCCCGGGGCGCCCGGCCATCAGCTATGCGGAGCGCGGCGGACTGCGCGCCGAACTCGAGGTGCGCGGTCCGGCCCACGAGCTGCACTCGGGCACCTTTGGCGGCGCCGTGCTCAGCCCGATTCAGGCATTGTGTGAAATCATCGCCGGACTGCATGAGCCGGGCGGGCGCGTCAGCATCCCGGGATTTTATGACGAGGTTCGCGAGTGGGGTGACGCCGAGCGCGCCTACATGGCCCGGGTTGGGCCGGGCGATGACCAACTCATGCAGGACGCAGGAGTGGAGCACGGCTGGGGTGAGCAGGGATTCACCGCCTACGAGCGGACCACCATACGGCCCGCGCTTACGCTGAATGGCATCGCCGGCGGGCACTCCGGGAAGGGAATCAAAGGCGTAATCCCTACCACGGCGGTGGCCAAGCTGAGCTTCCGCCTGGTGCCCGATCAGGACCCCGCAAAGATCGCACGGCTGTTCCGCGAACACCTGGCTCGCACCACCCCGCCCGAGGTGAAATGTTCGCTACGCCTCGAAGCGCCCACTTCGCCGGTCGTGATTGATCGCAAGCACCCGGCGGTGCGCACGGCAGCGCTGGCCTGCGAAAAGGGTTTTGGCGTCGCACCCGTTTTCCTTCGCTCCGGCGGCTCGATTCCGGTCGCCAGCGCGTTCCAGGAGGTGCTCGGAATTCCGGTGGTGCTGATGGGCTTTGGCCTGCCCGACGACAGGATTCACGGGCCCAACGAAAAATTCCACCTGCCGAATTTTTATCGCGGCATTGAAACTTCAATCTGGTATATGGGCGCGGCGGCGCGGACCCTGCGCCAAGCCAGAACCGGCGAGCCTGCGGTCGCCAGCGAATGGGTCCTATGATCATCGACTCGCACTGCCACGCCGGCAAGGGCGACCTGATGACGGCGCCGTGGAACACGGACGCGCCGTTGACCGCCTATCTGCGCCGCGCGCGGGCAGCCGGCATCGATAAGACCATCGTGATGGCTGCGTTTCACACCGATAACCTGCAGGCGAACCGGCAAGTGGCGCGCCTGGTAGCTCGTCATCCCACGCGGCTGATCGGATTCGCCTTCGTGAATGCCAAGCGCGATGCCGGCCGCATCTTTCGTATGGTGAAACATGCGGTGACGCACTGGGGCTTTCGCGGCATCAAGGTCCATGGCTACGAAGCCATGCCGAATCGCGAGATCTGCGACACTGCGCAAGCGCTGGCGCTGCCCATTCTGGTTGACGTAGCCAGCCGCGCTGAAGTCGTGGACATGTTTGCGCCGCAGTATCCGGGGGTGAACTTCATCGTCGCCCACCTGGGAAGTTTCACCGACAACTGGAAGGCCCATCAGCAGGTCATCTATCAACTCGCGCGCTACCCAAACGTCTACGCCGACACCTCCGGAGTGCGGCGGTTCGACTACCTGGTGGAAGCGGTGCGGGTTGCGGGAGCGCGCAAACTGCTGTTCGGATCGGATGGGCCGTGGCTGCACCCTGGGCTTGAGCTGCATAAGATTCGGCTACTGGGACTGAATCCGCATGACCAGGCGCTGGTGCTCGGCGGCAATGCGCAGCGCCTGCTGCGATCGGCGGGCAAGCCGGCAAGCGAGATGCGTCACAGACCGATGACTGCGATGATGCGGGACGCCGGCGGCACCGCTCGCGAGATCATCTCAAGTGGGGAGTTTCATAGCGAGCCACTCGACGCGGAAGCCGAATACAGGCTCTGAGGGGTGAGAAATACAGCGCGGCTGACAGCCAGTCCAGAGGTGAGCAGAGCCGGCTGAGGTCTTACTCTACGTAGCGTCACCGCCGATGCGCGAACCCTCGCTCCTTGCCAATCGCGCCAGTCTCGAGCAGTTGCGCCACCATGGCCGCGCGCGATCCCACACCTAACTTCGCGAAGATGCGTCGCAGGTGGGTGCAAACCGTCCAGGAGCTGATATTGAGTACGTCGGCAATTACTTTGTTGGGATGACCCTGGGCAACCATGCGAACAATTTCATCTTCCCGAGGGCTCAGCTGAACTCGGGCTACCGGCGCCATCATGCGCACCAGCAGATACCGTATGCCATTCACCTCGGTATCAAGCAGGATCTCGTCGACAGAAGCCCGGGGACTTTCCGCATTCACCTGCGCTTCTATCTTTCCTAGCAACTCCACTAAGGGGAGCATCACCCCATCTAAGGGAAGCATCACCCCATCGCCGCCCGATACGACGACCTCTTCGCCATTTCCGATGCCGCGTACCGCGGTCCTGATTGGCATCGTGAGTCTCCAAAAACGGCCCAGATTGAAAGGGACGCACCGGCGGCAAGGAATCCTGGGTTAGCTCTCGTCGACCAAGGCCTTGACGCATGGTTATTGTGGGGAGCGAGGTTTAGTTTGAAACCTGAAAGTGTCCGAATCCTACTATCATTCTCACGAGGGTAAAAGTCCCTTTTTCGAGCGACACTAAATCGACAAATTACCCAAGCGGCGCAGTCTGGTGCAATCCAAAGTAGCAGGGAGCAAGGTTGGGGAATTGTCCTCTCGAACAATTATCGTAGTCAAGCCCACTTTTGTGTTCAGGTCTGTTCAGGTGCGTTTCGGCCTCCCCTAACTCGCTGGTTGCACTCTGAGGGTGCGGCGGGGTAGATTCTCTCCCTACTGCCCGAGGGGCAAAGAGGAGGACAACTTTGGGATTCATCGTATGGATCATCGTTGGGTTGATCGCCGGCTGGCTTGCCGGGCAGGTGATGAAGGGCGGCGGCTATGGCGTAGTGGTCGACATCATCCTGGGCATTCTCGGCGGCATCGTCGGCGGATGGATTTTCGGCATGCTGGGAATTTGGCCAGGCGGGGGCATGATCGGCTCCATCTTCGTGGCCTTTGTGGGGGCGGTGATTTTGGTAGGCATTACCCGCCTGATCAAGCGCGCCTGACGCAGTCGCGGATCATATAAAGAGGTAGACTGATCAAGTTGAGCTCGCCGAAGACTCGCGTCGAGTCTGGCGATAGGAAGAATTATGCCGCTTTGGCTTCGCTCGCAAGAAGCCGGCGACAGAGCTGGGCCCGAGCGACTTAGGTTCAGCTCCCATACTCTTTTGAACCGCGAATTCTCTTCCGCGTGGAGAGCGCTCGGAAAGCGGTTGAGGTCGAGTTCATGCGGTCACATCCCGGACCAGCTTTCGCCTGGCGGAGCTTTCATCCCGCAGTTCTCTTGTACGGAATCCTACTGTCGATTACTTGCCTGAGCAACGGCGCTGCTGCATCGCCACCACGAGATGCGGCAAAAGCCGAACAAACCTCCACTCGATCCCAGACTGTAACGACTCCTCAGGCTGCCACTCACCCCACGGCTGACAATTCCCCGGAAGAGGAAGCGTTACCGCTCACCTTCGAGCGTCACACCGACGACCTGGATGCGATGGTGAAGCGCGGAAACATTCGGGCCCTGGTCGTGTACAACAAATCAGGATTCTTCTACGTTAACGGGCGCCCCCAGGGCATCTATTACGAGGCATTGCAAGCCTTCGAACAGTTCGTGAACCGGAAGCTTCCTCACGGGCAACATGTGCAGGTGACGTTCATCCCGGTGCGTCCGGATAAACTTGAGGCCGCCCTGACCGAGGGCGTGGGGGACATGATCGCCTTCGGCCTGGTGGAGACGGCCGCGCGGGAGCAGCGAGTCGCCTTTTCCCTGCCGATACAGACTGGCGTGAAACAGATCGTCGTAACTGAAAAGGACCTGGGGCCGCTGGCGTCGTTCGCGGATCTCAGTGGAAAAAAGGTTTTCGTTAATCCTCTCGCTACCTACTATGGAAACCTGGAAAAAGTAAACGACTCGTTGCGCCAGCAGGGTAAGCCGCCAATTCTGATCGAGAAAGCCGATCCGAGCTTGACCGACGAAGACATGTTGGAGATGGTGAATGCCGGGATCCTTCCGGCCACGGTTACCCTCAATCTTCGCGCCAAGCTTTGGGCCAGCGTTTTCTCCAACATCACTCCTCAGCCGAAGCTGGTGGTTGCCGACAACGAAGACCTGGCCTGGGTGATGCGAAAGAACAATCCTCAACTGAAACAGATCGTGGACGAGTTCGTTAAAACGCATGCCGCAGGAAGTTCATTCGGCAATACGCTGGTGCGGCAATATCTGGACAACAACCAGTGGATAAAGAACCCGACCACGGCTGCGGAACTCAAGAAGTTTGAAACGACGGTGGCTTACTTCAAGAAGTACGCTGCCGAATATGGCTTCGATTACCTAATGGTCGTGGCCCAGGGATATCAGGAGTCGATGCTGGAGCAATCGGCGAGAAGCCCCGGCGGTGCAGTGGGAATTATGCAGGTGAAGCCGTCAACCGCCGCTGCGGCTCCCATCAGCATTCCCGACGTATGGAGCGCGGAGAACAACATTCACGCCGGGGTGAAACTGCTCAACTCGATTGCGACCACATATTTCAACGATCCCAAAATCGATCCGGTGAATCGGCTGCTGTTTACCTTCGCCGCCTACAATGCGGGACCGAATCGCATCGCGGAGCTGCGAAAGAAAGCAGCCGCAGCCGGGCTGGATCCTAACAAGTGGTTCGAAAACGTAGAACTTCTGGTCGCCCAGAATGTCGGCGAAGTTACGGTCCAATACGTCAGCAACATCTACAAGTACTACGTCGCCTACAAGCTGGTCGTCGAGCAAGGGCAATCGTTGCAGTAGCCTGAGACGTTCTCTTTTTATCGGCCAGGGATGAGGACGCCGCGGGGAATGGGATAACCTGCGGAGGACTGTGGCTGGAAGACGGCTGATGGCCAATGGTCGAAAATCCACGTTTTCCACAGGCCGAGAGTGGCGTTTCCCCCGCCCGGCATTGGATAGCACATTAGTGCTGACCGGAAAACTTTACCCGGCCCGGGAAACTCTTACCAGCTCTGATTCCAGAGTAGAAGTATAAGTTCTTTAATATGTGTCTTGGCACTTTGGCCCCGTGGGTGCTCTTACATAGACCAGACGAAGTGGCGCATAGGGTCACTCGGATGCGAGTTTCGGCCAGAGTTCGCACCCTCGAGTGACCCTTATATTTTTGCTTGCGAACATTCCGCGTTTTCGCCCGCACAGATTACCTCCCTCCACAGCGCTTTCTGGCTAGAAGCAGCAATTTCCGGCAACCCCCAAAGACTCACGGATGAAACGGCTGGCGATAATAAGCAACGGGGAGGACTGTCCCGTGATTAGGCCTCGGCAGGCCTAAAAGTGACAGGGTCGCGTCGAGCGATTCTGAGAGGGTCTCCATGATCGGACCAGAAACAGCAGGAAAGGGCTAAATCAGGGCCAGCTGTTCCCGGACGTCGAAGCCGGCGCTGCGCAGAAGGTTCTCGACCATCGGCACATTTAAGCGGGTAGCATCGTACTCCACGCGAAGTGTCTGCTGCTGTTCGTCGAAGCGAACGCGGCGAATTCCGTAGACATCGCTCATCTGTCCCAGCGCGCCCATCTCGCGCTCGCCCGGGGGGATTCCATAACGAAACAGGACTTCCACAGTAGTCATCGAACAGCCTTTCCTAAACGTGCAATGATAGGGAATGCGGAGTCGTCCGCGATGTTTCCGCATCGGAAACTCAGGGCCTGAGCAGCTACCTGCGGCTGGCTGGCTTCCGCATTCAATATAGAGCATGTCCGCGGTTGTGAACAGCACACAAACGCGGCGGAGAGAGCGAGGAGATGAGCGAGCCTGAGGCGCCCCCGGAGAATTTGATCCTGGATTTTTCTGCGAAAGACCCGGTTTGCGGCATGACACTAGATCCGGCGCTAGCCCGAGGCAAAGCCAAGTACCAGGGGGACACGTATTTCTTTTGCTCGCCGAATTGCATGCAGAAGTTCACGGCCTCGCCTGCCAGGTTCGTGGTCCCTGATAGAGATGCTCCCGCACCGCCTGCAACTCCCCCCGTTCCCAAAAAGCTCGACCGTGACCCGGTGTGCGGCATGAGCGTCGATCCGGCCAGCGCTGCCTCGACCGTCGAGCATGAGCACAGGCTGTATCACTTCTGCTCGCGCGGTTGCGCCGACAAATTTCGTCGTGATCCGGAGAAATACCTCTCGCCGAACTACAAGGCCGAAGGCATGGGCGGCGGCGTGAAGATTACGCTGGCCCCGGTGCAGATCGGCGGGACACGCAAGCAGGAAAAAGATCCGGTCTGTGGCATGACCGTCGATCCGTCCAAGGCCGCGGCCAATTTCCAGCATAAGGGTAGGACCTATTACTTCTGCTGCCAGGGATGTAGTGAGAAGTTCAAGGCCGAGCCCGAACGATACTTGTCGTTGAGCGTTCAGGCGCCAACGCCGGTGACCATAAAGCCTCTCGCTGCGGCAGAAATCTCTTCGGCCGCCGCAAAGCCTTCGCCGGCGAAATCCAGCGCTGCCTACGTTTGTCCGATGGATCCGGAGATCCGGCAGGATCATCCGGGCGCATGCCCGAAGTGTGGCATGGCGCTTGAGCCCGACGTGCCAGCCGTCGCAAAGACGGAGTGGACCTGCCCCATGCATCCGGAGATCGTACGCGACGGGCCGGGTTCGTGTCCGATCTGCGGCATGGCGTTGGAGCCGAAAACTGTCACCGCCGGTGACCAGGAAAATCCCGAACTTCGCGAGATGACGCGCCGTTTCTGGACCAGCGTGGTGCTCGGCATTCCGCTGGTCGCCCTTGCCATGTTGCGGATGAGCCCGCTCCTGCACTGGATGACGCCACGCCTGGGCACTTGGATCGAGTTCGCGCTGGCCACTCCTATCGTGCTGTGGTGCGGTTGGCCATTTTTCACTCGTGGATGGGCGTCCATCAAATTTCGCAGCCCCAACATGTTTACCCTGATCGCGATGGGTGTGGGTGTCGCGTACACCTACAGTGCAATCGCGACGCTCTTCCCGCAGATATTTCCGCCATCGATGCGGGGGATGGGCGGCATGCCGGAAGTTTACTTCGAGGCCGCGGGCGCCATCATTGCTCTGGTGCTGCTGGGGCAGGTGCTGGAGTTGCGGGCTCGTAGCCGCACCAGCAGCGCGATGCGGGCGCTGCTCGATTTGTCCCCGAAGCTGGCGCGCGTCATGCACGACGATGGTAGCGAGTACGACGTCCCCCTCGACCAGGTAAAGGTTGGCGACAAACTGCGGGTGCGGCCCGGCGAAAAAATTCCGGTTGACGGCGTCGTGCTCGACGGCCTCAGCTCCGTAGACGAGTCGATGGTGACGGGAGAATCGATTCCCATCGAAAAACGCTCGGGCGACAAGGTGATTGGTGCAACCGTGAACGGCACAGGTTGGCTGCTTATGCGCGCCGAGCGAGTGGGTAGCGAGACCATGCTGGCCCAGATCGTCAAGATGGTAAGCGAAGCGCAACGCAGCCGCGCGCCTATTCAGCGCCTGGCTGACAAGGTAGCCGCGTGGTTTGTGCCTGCCGTGCTGGCGATTGCGGTTATCACGTTCATTGTGTGGTTCCTTAAGGGCCCGGAGCCGCGATTGGCGAACGCCATCGTGAATGCCGTGGCTGTGTTGATCATCGCCTGCCCATGTGCCCTGGGCTTAGCGACGCCGGTGGCAATCATGGTGGGCACGGGTCGCGGCGCGCGAGCCGGCGTGCTGATCAAGAATGCCGAAGCGCTGGAAACCTTGCAGAAGGTGGACACGCTGGCGCTCGATAAGACCGGAACTCTGACGCAGGGTAAGCCGGAGTTGATGTCGGTGGTCGCTCTCGGCGACGAAACCGAAGATCGCGTGGTGCGACTGGTGGCCAGCCTGGAGCGGGGCAGCGAACATCCACTGGCAGCAGCGATCGTGGACGCCGCGCAAAGCAACGGCATCTCGCTGATGCCGGCAGAAGAGTTTCGCTCGCTCACCGGCCGGGGCGTGGTAGGCCGCATCGGCGGACACGAAGTAGCGGCGGGCAATGAAGCGTTGCTGGCGGAGCTTGGCATCGAAGACAGCGAGCTGAAATCCAAAGCCGAAGGCTTGCGGCAACAGGGACAAACTGTAATCTTCGCGGTTGTCGATGGCCGGCCCGCTGGGATGCTCGGCATCGCCGATCCGATTAAGCCTGAAGCGGTGCAGGCGATACGCGATCTGCGGGACGAAGGACTGCGCGTGGTGATGCTCACCGGCGATAGCCAGGCGACGGCGGCCGCGGTGGCCCGCCAGATCGGCATCACCGATTTTGAGGCTGGTGTGCTGCCGGACCACAAGGCGGAGGTCATCAAGAAGCTTCAGCAGCAGGGAAGAGTGGTCGCAATGGCGGGCGATGGCATCAACGACGCGCCGGCACTGGCCCAGGCGCAAGTCGGCATCGCCATGGGAACAGGCACTGATGTGGCGATGGAGAGTGCCGGCATTACCCTGATCAAGGGTGATCTGGCGGCGCTGGTGCGGGCTCGCCGGCTGAGCCGAGCTGTGATGCGCAACATCCGCGAAAATCTGTTCTTCGCGTTTATCTACAACTCGGTGGGCGTGCCGATCGCGGCCGGCATTCTCTATCCCAAGTTCGGCATTCTGCTAAGCCCCATCATCGCCGCTGCGGCTATGAGCTTCAGCTCGGTGTCGGTCATCAGCAATGCATTACGGTTGCGCAGCGCGAAGCTGTAACGTCGTAGAGTGACGTTGAGCATCGCCATTTGTGAATAACTCACGGGGAACGTCCCCTTCTTCCGGCCACTTTCCCGCATCAGTTCTTGGTAAAGTAGAAGAACATCGCTTTCATGCCTTCTGTCATCCACAGCGCGCCGACCAGCACACGTTGTAAGAGTTGCAACAGCGAAATTCCACCCGGTACGGATCGCTGTCCGGCATGCGGGCGCAGCGACGGAGCGGGATCGTCACGTCTCACCATGACGATCACCCTGATTCTGATTTTTGCCGCCTTTGCATTCACGCAATACATTGTTAACCTTCACCGGGGCACAGAGGCCGGGTTGGCTCATCGCTGGTTTCATCGCGGTAATGAAGCGATGCAGGCGAATCTGCCCGTGCTGGCAGCCAATGATTACCGGACCGCGCTCTCCTATGATCGCGAAAATCAAGAGTACCGGCTGCGGCTGGCTGAAGCGCTTTCAGCCGCCAACCGGCTGGCTGAGGCGAGGGCGCATCTGCTCAGCTTGTGGGAAGAGGAGCCAGCAAGCGGCGAAGTGAACCTGGCCTTGGCTCGCCTGGAGGTGCGTCGCGGAAATGCCGCGGAAGCGACTCGCTATTACGACAACGCGATTGATGGCGTATGGGACGAAGAGCCTCGTAAGCAACGTATCGCTACTCGCTTTGAGTTAGTGCGCTATCTGCTCCAGCGGCATGATCTGGCCAAGGCCCGAGCCGAGTTGCTTGCACTGCAAGCGGACGGGCCGCCAGACACTGCCGACCAGCTTCTGCTTGGGCAACTGCTGCTTCAGGTGAACGAACCGCAACATGCTATCGGAGCTTTTGATGCGGCGCTGGCCGCAAGCCCCGGGAATGCCGATGCATGGTTTGGCAAAGGCCTCGCCTATCTGCAACTCGGTCAGGACTCGGATGCCGAACATGCCTTGGCGGAGGCAGTCGAACGCAATCCGAAGCTAACCGACGCGCGTCAGCAGCTCGACATCGTACGCGAGATGTTGCGCTTGAACCCCGCGATGCGTGGCCTTTCACTGGCGGAACGTTCCAAGCGCGTGGCCGAAGCCTTCCGCACGGCGATGAGCCGGCTGAATTCCTGCGCGGCACAACAAGGCTATCGGCTCGATGAGCCCAATATCACTTCCGCGGAGACCGCTGTACCGTCCGGCGACCGGTAAGACCAACGGGCCGCCTGCAATCAACGTTACCGTTTCAGCGCCTAACAACCTTCAACTGCTCTACAGTAGCGGCAAGGAGAAAGAGGGACATGCGACGGAGCAGGAGTTACGCAAGAATCCTGATTCGCTGGAACCGATGATGCAGTATGTCTTTGAGGTCGAGCGCGCTACGGCCCCGGTTTGCCCCAACATGGATGTGGCCGACCGCGCGTTGTTGAATCTGGCGCAGCATGAGGGCGAGACGCTGAAATGACGCCACAGGACTCGACCATCAAGCCTACCGACAGCGGCGTTATGAAGGCGGTTAAGACGCCCGACGCCACCACCCCCAAGCCAACTGTCTCGACGCCAACCCGCCGCCAATATTGGACCAGCCTGCGAGCCATGCTGTCGCCCGAACGCTTCAGCTTGCGCGAGGAGCAGTTCTTCCTGTTCCTGGCCGTGCTGATCGGCGTCGCATCGGGCCTGGCGGTGGTGTGCTTCCGCATGAGCATCGAGTTCCTCAAGCTGAAGTTGTTAGGCAGCGGTTTGCAGCCATCGATACCGCGTGTTTTTCTGGCTCCGATGCTGACCGGCCTGGTGATTGCGTTTCTGGTGATCCGTTTTTTCCCGCGTGCCCGAGGCAGCGGCGTCAACCAGACCAAGGCGGCGCTATACATTTACGACGGGTACATTCCGATGCCTACCGTCATCGGCAAGTTCATCACCAGCGCCCTGGCCATCGGCAGCGGGCAATCGCTGGGGCCGGAAGATCCTTCCTTGCAGATCGGTGCAGGATTGGCGTCGGCGCTGGGCCGGCGTTTAAAGCTGTCGCGCGAGAAGCTACGCCTGATTGCTCCTGTCGGCGCGGCAGCTGGATTGGCGGCGGCGTTCAACTCGCCGATCACCGCGGTGCTGTTCGTCATCGAAGAGGTCATCGGCCGCTGGACTGCCGGCATTCTCGGCGCAGTGGTGCTGTCCGCCATATCCAGCGCGGTAATCGAACGTTGGTTCCTGGGCGACGAGCCGTTGTTCCGCGTGCCCGCGTATCACCTGGAACAGCCGGCGAATTGGGCGCCTACGCCAGCCTGGGAGTGATCGGCGGTTTCGCGTCACTGGCGTTCGTGAAGTACATCGCGTATTTGCGGCCCCGGCTGCGAAGCTTCCGCCGTGGACCCAATACTTTCAGCCTGCGGCGGCCGGCTTGCTAATTGGCTTGATCGGCATTAGGTTTCCCCAAGTGATGGGCGCCGGTTACGGATACATCGACCAGGCCATGCACGAGCAGTACACCTGGCAAATCCTGGCGATCCTGGGCGCGCTCAAGATCGTCTCCACCGGCCTGTCCTTCAGCAGCGGCACGCCCGGCGGCATGTTTCGCGCCTGTCCTATTCATGGGAGCGATGATTGGGGGCGCCGTAGGCATGGCGGAACGCCACTTGTTCCGCACCTCGCCATACCGGTGGGAGCCTACGCGCTGGTAGGCATGGGGACCCTGTTCGCGGGAATTCTGCGCGCGCCCATGACTTCGGTATTCATGATCCTCGAGGTCAGCGGCAATTACACCATCATCGTTCCCGTCATACTTTCTAACACCATCGCCTATTTCATTTCGCGCACTTTCAGCCGACTCCGCTATTCGACCTGCTATCCCGGCAGGATGGACTTGACCTGCCTTCGATGGAAGAGGGCCGCGAGGTAGCTTCGCTACGCGTGGAAGACGCCATGCGTCCGGCCGTCGGCCAGACTTTGATGGGCGACATGCTGCTGCATGAGGCGCAGCAGCGAGTACA
>CAWCMU010000046.1:0-16443 GCA_963796695.1 uncultured Acidobacteriaceae bacterium
GGCCCAGCCGTTCATCTCCGGCGCCATCTCGAAAACCATTAACATGCCCGAGTCGGCCACGGTGGACGACATCACCGAGGCTTACGTGCAGGCATGGAAGCTGGGGCTAAAGGCAGTCGCTGTCTATCGCGATGGATCGAAGAAGGCGCAGCCGCTCAGTTCGATGGGCTCAGCCACATCGAAGGGCGGAGTCTCGGAAAAAACGGCTGTCATCCTGAGCGAGCGCAGCGAGTCGAAGGACCTCTACCCGGTCAAGGAGCCTATCGACGAGGCCGCCGCTCCGCCGCGCGCGGTGCGTCACAAGCTTCCCGATGAGCGCCTGTCCATCACCCACAAGTTCAGCGTGGGCGGACACGAAGGCTATCTCACCGTCGGCCTCTATAAGGATGGCATGCCGGGTGAGCTGTTCATCACCATGGCGAAAGAAGGCTCGACCGTCAGCGGCCTGATGGACAGCTTTGCCTGCGCCGTGTCCATCGCGTTGCAGCACGGCGTGCCCCTACGGTTGCTGTGCGAGAAGTTCGCGCACACCCGCTTCGAGCCCTCGGGCTGGAGCCACAACCAGGACATCGGCTACGCCAAGTCGATCATGGATTACATCTTCCGCTGGCTGCAGCTGCGCTTCCTGACCGGCCAGCAGCAGGCCCTGTTCGACGGACTGCGTCCCAAGTATGTAAACGCGCCGCCGCCCGGCACGCCAGACGAAAATGGCTACGGGCAGAAATCTTTCGGCGATGTAATCCCGCCGGAACAAAAGAACGATGGGATGTTGAGTAACCAACAAACGGGTGTCATCCCGAGCGAGCGTAGCGAGTCGAGGGACCTCTATGGGGGCACGAACGTCGCCGGCGCGACCACACATCACCACGCCGCCGACGCTCTGCGCGACCTGATCGACCTGGGCGACGCTCCCAGCTGCCACGTCTGCGGAGCAATCATGACCCGCAACGGCAGCTGCTACAGATGTATGAGCTGCGGCAGCACCAGCGGGTGTTCGTAAGGCAGTGGATAGTGGATGGTGGATAGTTGGGGATCTGCGGTTGTAGTTGGAAAATTGCTAGGCCCAAGTTAGACGTACTTGTGAGGGGGGACTCCGTAAGGCAGGAATGAGTCCGAGTTCGTAAGCTTGCCCATGTGGTGTGTAAGAAATCGCGTGCCCATTTAAAGGAAAACCTGAGCGGGGCTTTTTGTTTGCCAGGTTAAAAGTCCGGAGTTGTGTGGATCTGCTGCCTAAACCTTAGTCCGCAGGACGAAACAATCGTAGCCCAGCACGTGAGTGCTGGGAACGCGTTCCCCGAAAATCTTCGAGTCCCTTTCAGGGACGACACAAAGGCCGTGTCGTCCTATCGGACTCCCTCACGATTTTGATCTGCACCCAGGACTTACGTCCTGGGCTAGGATTGTCTCGCCCTGCGGGCTGTGTGTTTTCCTTAGATGTCTTCTAAACCGCGCTCACCCCGGGCGAATTCCAGATCTGAATGGTGGCTAGTCCGAAGGACGAAACAATCGTAGCCCAGCACGTGAGTGCTGGGAACGCGTTCCCCGAAAATCTTCGAGTCCCTTTCAGGGACGACACAAAATCTGTGCCGTCCTGGCGGACTCGCGCGTGGTTCTGCACCCAGGACTTACGTCCTGGGCTACGGTTGTGGCGCCCTGCGGGCTGTGTGCCGTCCTTGCATGTCTATGATCCGCGTTGCACTGCCCGGGGTCCCGATTATGCGTGGCATTAAGACCTCATCCCAAGACTTACGTCCTGGGCTAGGATTGTTCCGCCCTGCGGGCTGCGGGCCCTCCTGCGTGCTCCAATAACCGCTCGACGCTGCGAGGCATAGTCACCCTTTATCACGCCAAACTGTGATTTCCACCACGGTTTAATCATTGCTGGCGCCGCGATACTTAAACTATGGCTCACACCTACAGCTCGATTTCATTTCATGTGGTTTTCTCGACGAAAGAACGGCGTGCCCTGATACACGAGCCAGCAAAACTATGGGCCTATGTTGCGGGGACGGCGCGCAACCTCAACTACGACCCTCTCGCGGTCGGCGGGACTGAGAATCACCTTCACATGTTGCTGCGATTGCCGGGGCACATTCCCGTTGCGGAAGCGACGCAGAAATTAAAAGCCAATTCCTCGCGGTGGTTAAAGGAAGATGGATCGTGGTTAGGATGGCAACAGGGATACGGAGCATTTTCCGTGAGCCCGTCCAGCGCTGATTCCGTAAGACGCTACATTCAGAACCAGCCGGCCCATCACCGCAGCCGCACCTTCGAAGAAGAGTTTCTGGTGTTGTTGGTGAGGTCGGGTATCACTTTCGAGAAAGGCGAGGTATTCGAGTAGCTACCCCATCCTTCTCGCCGCTTTTGCGAGAGGGTGAGACCTCATCCCAGGACTCACGTCCTGGGCTACGGTTGTGGCGCCCTGCGGGCTGTGTGCCGTCCTTGCATGTCTATGATCCGCGTTGCACAGCCCGGGGTCCCAATTATGTGTGGCATTAAGTCCGAAGGACGGAAAAAGCGTAGCCCAGCACGTGAGTGCTGGGAACGCGTCCCCCGAAAATCTCCCGAGTCCCTTTTAGGGACGACACAAAATCTGTGTCGTCCTATCGGACTCCCTCACGATTTCGATCTGCACCCAGGGCTTACGTCCTGGGCTACGATTGTTCCGCCCTGCGGGCTGTGTGTTTTCCCTAGATGTCTTCTAAACCGCGCTCACCCCGCGAACTCCGGCTTTGGATGGTTGCTAGTCCGAAGGGCGAAACAATCGTAGCCCAGCACGTGAGTGCTGGGACCCGTTCCTCGAAAATCTCCCGAGTCCCTATCTATGGAGGGTTTGTCACCGACTACAAGGTGAATCGCCTGGTTTACTGCAAGCAATTTCAGTGGGTACAAGCCGCGATAAGCCGGGAAAAGCAATTAAAGCGATGGCGACGCGAGAAAAGGGTCATGCCGATCGAGCAAGAGAGTCCTACGTGGGGAGATTTGTCGGCCGAACGGGGAAAGCCGGCGAGGATGCGAATCATAGCTCCCGCCACGTAAAGGACAGCGGGTCACCCGGCTGCGCTCCGGTTCGCCGCGAAATTTTGGCTGCCACCAAAACAACATCTCATCGCCCTGGCGCCACTCCCCGGCCTTGCGGCAGACGTCGATTAGCTGTGCTATCGATGAGGCGCATTGAAGTTTTCTCCGAGAGCGAATTCAAGGTCAAGCTGAGGGAGATTTTCGCCTCGCCCGACACTCTGAACCTGGTGCATTCCATCCTCGCGCAAACCCATTCCTGAATCGTCCCACCTCGCCGGCCCAGTAGCCCCTGAAACACAGTAGTTCTCACTTTAAGGGTTTGGGTATAGCATGTTGCTCCCGCATAATTTGCGCCCAAACCAAGGAGACGCCATGAGTCCTACCCCGGTGAAGGAGAAAGACAAGCCAGCCGCCAAGCCGAATTCCGTCGAAACGGCGGTTGCGGAAACCGCTGAAGCCAGTGGCGCCAGCGTGGAGAAAATTCGCGAGATCCTTTTCGGCTCGCAGATCAAGAACTACGAAACCCGCTTTGCCCGGCTGGAGGAGGCGCTGGCCCGCGAGACCTCCGAGATTAAAGACACCATGCGGCGGCGACTGGAGTCGCTGGAGGCGTTCTTCAAGAGCGAGACCGAGTCGCTGTCGGCACGGCTGAAGGCGGAGCGCGATGAGCGCGAGGAGACGCTGAACAACATTTCGCGCGAGCTGAAGACCTCGGCGGCGCAGCTCTCCAAGAAAATTCTTGATCTCGACAACCGGTTGACGCAGGAGCGAAGCGCGGCACGCCAGGAGCTGATGAACGAGTCGCGGAAGCTCTTGGACGAAATCCGCCAGCGCAACGAATCGTTGAGCGCGCTGCTGGAGACGCGCGTGTCGGAGCTGCGGCACGCCAAGACGGACCGCTCGGCGCTGGCCGCGCTGTTTGTCGAGCTCGCGGTGCGTCTGAAAGACGAGAGCGACGAAGTAAAGGAACGCCCCAAAGCCGTACGAGGGACGGGAGCGTGAGGCTCCTATGGGCTCAACGCCGGCTGAGGTAAAACGCGATCCGGAGTTCGACCAGCCTCAGGACGAACTGGCGGAACTGCGCGCACTGCTGCTGGGCCAGCAGTTGGTCGAGTTGCAGGCGCTGCGCAAGCGGCTCGACGATCCCAATCTGCGCGCCGACGAAACCAGCCTGGTGCTGGCGAAAGCGGTCGCGTTGTCCACCCGCCGCGATCGCGAACTGCAACGCGCGTTTCATCCCATCGTCGAGCAGGCGCTGCAAGTTTCGGTCGCGCGCAATCCAGGCCTGCTGGCTACATCGCTTGCTCCCATCATCGGCGAGGCGGTGCGCAAGGCCGTCGCTAACGCGTTCCGAGGTTTGGTGGAAAACGTCAACGTCATGCTGGAGCGAAGTCTTTCGCTCGAGAGCATGAAGTGGCGCTTCGAAGCGTTGCGCACGGGAAAGACGTTCGGCGAGATCGCGCTGCTGCGCAGCTTGCGCTACAAAGTGCAGCAGGTCTTCCTCATCCATCGCGAAACCAGTCTGGTGTTGCAGCATGTTTCGGCCGAAGGCGAAGGCGTGTCTGAAGCGGAACTGGTGTCGGGAATGTTGTCCGCGATACAGGATTTCGTGCGCGACTCGTTCAGCAGCAAGCGGTCGCAGGACCTGGAAACCATGCAGGCCGGCGAGTTCACCATCTGGGTGCATCACGGGCCGCAGGCGCTGCTGGCCGGAACGATTCTGGGGACGCCGCCGCCGGAGCTGCGCAACGTTTTCGCCAGTGCGAACGAACGCATCCATCAGCAGTTCGCCGCGCAGCTCACCAACTTCAGCGGTGACGCCAGCGCGTTCGATGCGGCCCGTCCGATTCTGCAAGAGTGCCTGCTCGGCCGGACCAGCCAGCCGAAGAAGAACCAGGCTTGGTGGCTGGTAGGAGCGCTGGCTCTGATCGTATTGGCAATCGCCACCTTTGGATTCGTGCTTCACCGCCGCAACGCGCGCTGGGATAACTATCTGGCGCTCTTGAGCTCTCAGCACGGCCTGGTGGTTACCGGCGCCGAACGAACCTTTGGACACTATCGAGTGTGGGGACTGCGCGATCCCTTGTCGCCCGATCCGCGCGCACTCGCTGCCGAAGCGGGAGTTCCCGTCGCCGATCTCGAAACCCACTTTGTCGAGTACCAGTCACTCGACAAGACTTTCGCGGAGACGCGCAGCTTCGAGACAGAGCAGCACCAGCTGGAAACGCAAATGGTGTTGTTTCCGGTGAACTCCAGTGTGCTGACGTCGGACCAGTCCGTGCGTCTCGATAACATCGAGGAGTTGCTGATCAAACTCGACGAGACGGCCGGCAAGCTGGGCCGCAAGATTCACATCACGCTCTATGGCCGCGCCGATCACACCGGGGCTGAAACCAAGAACGCAACTTTGAGTGAGGAGCGGGCCCGGCGGGTGTACGAGGCGTTACAGGAACGTGGTATTCCCGCCGACCTGCTTAGCGCGGTAGGATTGGGCGATAGCGCCCCCATCCGTCACGGCTCGGCCGCCTATCAGTTAGAAGTCAATCGCAGTGTTTTGCTGAAGGTGCAGGCGCAGTCCCAGGGAGAGAAACCATGAGCCAGGTCATCCAGAAAAAAGTCTGCATGCTGGGTTCGTTCGGAGTAGGCAAAACCAGTCTGGTTGCGCGCTTCGTGCAGGGCATTTTTTCCGGGAAGTACTTGAGCACCGTCGGAGTGAAAATCGACAAGAAGCAGATCAAAGTTGGCGAGCAGGATGTGCTGCTGCTGGTGTGGGACTTGGCTGGGGAAGATTCGCGAACGCAGGTGCAGACTTCGTATTTGCGCGGTGCTGCGGGATATTTCTTGATCTGCGACGGCACCTGGTCGGAGTCACTGGTGACGGCCAAGAGCATTCACCAGCGCGCTATTGAAGCAGTCGGCGACATTCCGTTTGTGCTGGTCATTAATAAGTCGGATTTGTGGGACAAGTGGCAGATCACGCAGCCGGAGCTGGAGAAGCTCGAGTCCGAAGGCTGGAAGATCAAAATCACCAGCGCCAAGAGCGGCGACGGCGTGGAAGAAATGTTTCTGATGCTGACGGAAGAAGTAATGCGCCGGCAGCCGCTCAGCGACGCCGCGGGCGAGCCTGGGGACTAGGTGTTGGTCCCGAAACCTTCTTGTCATCCCGAGCGAGCCCTAATCCCAAATCCCGGCTTCCCAATCCCTGTTCCTACATCGCGGGCGTGAACTGAGGCCAGTAGCCGGCGGTGTTCTGCTCACCGCTGATTTCTTCGAAGCTGAACTGCTTGCCGATGCCTTCGTGGGTCTTGCCGTCAATCTCGACGTAGGGATAGACGAAGTAGTTCAGCGGCGGCCCATCCTGCTTGGGAGACAGTGTAATGTCGCGGCCGGTGGAGAATTGCACGCGATTCGCATCGACAGTGCCGAAGAAGTAATCGGCCTTCTCCTTCGCTTTCCAGGCCTCGGAAATATCCAGGGGCACCCACCCGATATTGCGCGCGAAGAATTCGGCCCAGCAGTGATAGCCGGGGATATCGCCTTTGTCCTTGCCTTCCGGCAGCGGGAAACCGATATCGAAGCGCGCGGGAATGCCGTCGGCCCGCATCATGCCGATAAACGGGGAGTGGAAGTCGGTACAGTTGCCGTGTTTCGAGTCGCAGGCCCAGACGGCGTCGCCGCGGCCCCAGCCCGTTCCGGTCTTGTCGTAGCGCATGGTGTTGAACAGGTAGTCATACGCGGCCTTCGCCTTGGCCACGGTGCCGGTTTTGTCACCGGTCACCTTGACGGCCAGCTCTTTGATGGTACCGTCGGTGGGAATCAGCTTGTCAGGTGCGAGATAGCGCTCCATGGAGGCGGGCACGACACCGGGCTTTGTGTCCTTGGCTTCCAGTTGCGCGTAGTCACCGCGGGAGAATTCGCGTCGCGTCACCTCGTACTCCAGGGTAAACTCCGCCGTGGTCTGCACCGGGTTGTGGATCTCGGCATACAGGATCTGGTTGCCATACTCCTGCTCTTCGCCCATGCGGGTCTGCACCGGCGACTTCACGTTCACCAGCCGCACGGTCTGATGCTCGTCGGTGTGCGCTACGGGCACCCACACCCGCACCATCTTGGCGCCGGCAGGAATGTCTTTCACCGTGAAGGAATAGGTGAAGCGGAACTTGCGCGTGGGAGGGCTGAACTTCTGCTTCTCCGGAGCGGAGGTTTGGGCCAGCGAAGACGAGACCACCAGACACGCCAGCAAAAGCAGGGTGAAGGCGCGAAGCTTCATACGAGGACTCCTGCGCAGATTGGATGTAGCTGAAGTGTAAGCGGAACGAAGAAATTTTCCGATAGAGTTTTTTGGTTTTTTGGCCAAAAACTCGAGGTGCGCCCTGTCACAGCATTTGCAACTGCCAAGTGTTAGGCTGTCACGTTCGGAAGATTCACTGTAGTCATAATTTGGAGGCACTCTATGGTAAGCATTCCTAAGTATGTTCAAGACTTTCTTCCCGGCAAGCTGGCTTGGGTGGCGACCGTCTCTCAAAACGGCGAGCCGAACGTTACTCCTAAGGGCTCGCTCAAGCTGCTGGATGAGAACCACGTCCTGTTTGCGGATTTGTTCTCCCTGAAGACCCGAGCCAACCTGCTGAAAAATAACAAAATCGCGATCACCGTGGTGGACCCGACGACTGCCAAGGGATATCAGCTGAAAGGCACCGCCGAGCTGGCAGATTCCGGGTCACTGTTCGAAACCACAACCAAGGTGATCAGCGAGATGAACAAGGGGCTGCCTGCTCCGCACTACGTGGTGAAGATCACGGTGGAGTCGGTATTCGATCAGTCAGTCGGGCCGCAAGCCGGCAAGCAGATCGCGTAGAAACAGGAAAAAATCCACCACGGAGGACACGGAGAGCACAGAGGAAATCGGGATTTGGATTTGGGATCAGGAAAATGGGAAGAGGATTAGGGATTAGGGTTTTCGAAACTGAACTTGGATGGGGACCCGTCGCAGACGGCTGCCGTCGCACTGTATCGGTCGCTGGAATTTGTGTTGTGCGTGCACACGAAGCGGTTCTCCTGAACGAGGAGGCTCTTGGCATTCATTGCCCTCCCTTTTTTGGTGTCATCCCAAGCGAAGTCGAGGGACCTGCTGTCCATATCGGGCAGACCACACCCTACTTCAAGAATTGGTAAAACAAAAAGACGTTCTAATCAAATCCTGATTCCGTATTCCTCCGTGCTCTCCGTGTCCTCCGTGGTAAAACAGGCCCTTCTATCTCGGTAACTCTGTGTCTCTGTGGTGAAAGGATCGACTTAGTTCGCGGGAACGCGCGACCGTCGCATCCGCGCCGCCAGAAAGCATCCGACGGCGATTGCGCCAAAGCACAGGCCGCAGCTAGCGGTGATGAGCGGCACGGCAAAGAACCGCCGGTTCCATCCTGCGCCGATTCGGGCCTGGGTCGGATTTTGGGGATCGTAGCGAATCTCGTGTCGGCTGCCGACAGCAAAATCGGTTGCCCGCCGCACCGTCTCTTCGTAATTGCTGCTCTGAAAGCTGGTCAGCTCGACCGTCAGCGGCCGTTGATTGACCACGTATACAACTTCCAGCTTCGCGGAATAAAGCTGATCGTGTTTGGCAGCGGGTTCCACGACCACCTGATTGCGGATGATCTGCGCCTCAGCAACGGGCCACGAGCGCAGCACGCGAATCTGGCCGAGGAAAAAAGGCACGCTCAGGATGAGGAACAGGCCGCACACAACGAGGTTGGCCACCCCGAGAAAGGGCAGCGTCCCCGGCGGACCGGGCGCCTGCGTGCTAGCGGACATTTGTGGCTTCACGTCGGTCAAAGTTTGTCACCAGGAGGCAAGGGATTCGGAACTGGGGATTAGGGAATGCGAGGTCACGTCGCCGTCGTTTCTCTTACCGCCGAGCAGTAGCGCCCTCTATTTTACTGTCACCCGAGCGAGGACATGCCTTACAGAGCGCGTCATGAACAGCAGATCCCTCGTCGGGCTGAAGACCTCTTCGGGATGACAATTCACGCAGGTGTGGTGTGTCCCGACCGAAGTCGTGCCCTGATACAAAGCTAATTCTGATTCTCGGTGTCTCCGTGCCTCTGTGGTGAAACAATGCTCACCGCCGTGGCGAACGGGTCGCGCCCAGTTCGCGTATCTCCTCATCCACTTTACGCATGCGCAACAGAATGCGGACGAGGTAGCCGACGTATACCACCCAGGCCACAATATAGGCTGCTTTCAGATAGGCAATCGCGTTCATTGCGCACCTCCTTGCAAAGCCAGCTGCGCATGCGCCGATTCCAGTGCCTGCTCCTGCATTTGCAGCTTGTAACGCAGCCAGACAAACAGAATGCCCATCACGGTGAACGCCGCCAGATTAATCAGGAACACATGCAGCATCGCGGGATCAAGGCCGGAGTTCTCTCCTCCGCCCATCACCGGTGAAGGATGCTGGGTGCGAAACCAGCGAATCGACATATAAACGATGGGCACATCGGCGAAGCCGAAGATGGCGAATGCGGCAGCAAGCACCTGCGTCTGTCCCCCGGCGGCAAAACGCCGCAGCACCAGGTAGCTGACATAGATCAGCCACAGCACCAGCGTCGTTGTCAGGCGCGCATCCCAGGTCCACCAGATGCCCCACACCGGCCTCGCCCAAAGTGGCCCGGTGATCAGCAGCACGGTGCAGAAGATGACGCCGACTTCGGCCGAGGCTGCGGCCAAGGCGTCCGTGGCCACGCTGCGCTTCCACAGATAGAACACCGACGCGATGAAATTAACAAAGAAGCACAGCCCCGCGACCCAGCCCGACGGCACGTGGTAATAAAAGATGCGTTGCACGTCGCCCATCGTCTGCTCGGTGGGCGCAACCTTCAGTGCCAGATAGCTGGTGTAGGCCAGCAGTGCAAGAACAATGAGAACTGAAATTGGTATGAGTTTTTTCATTCTGCGTTTCGCATTCTTTTATTCAGCGTTGAGAACGGTTTCAAATAACAAGAGGCAAATTGAGGTGAAGACGATATCGTAAACCGCCAGCATCTTCATCCAGAAGTCGGGTGAAGCTTCGCCGGTCAGCACCGACGTAGTTGCGTCTACCATCGCCAGCAGTGCGGGAATCGAAATCGGAAACAGGATCAGGGGCAACATAATTTCGCGGCTGCGGGTGCGAATCGAAAGCGCGGCGAAGAACGTACCATTCACCACCAGCGCCCAGGTTCCCAGCAGTGCAACCACTACCAACTGCCACACCGGACCGACTGATCGCAGCTCGTAGAACACCACGAACAGCGGGGTCATCAGCGCTTCCAGCACTACGACGAAAAGAAAGTTTCCCAGCGTCTTCGCCAGGAACAGCGCGTTCGCAGGCGCAGGCGATACGCGATAAGCATCGAGCACCTGATTGCGCAGCTCGCGTGCCCAAGTTTGATTCAGCGCGACCACGGCCGCGAACAGGAATGCCACCCACACCAGTCCGCCGGCAATGCGCCGCGACTCTTCCGCTGTGGGATTGAAGGCAAAGCTGAAGATGACAACGACCAGCAGCGCGAAGAACAGCATGGAGTTGATAGCGTCTTTCGAGCGCCACTCCATGCGCAGATCTTTCATCAGGGTTGCGCGGGTTACGCCGGCAGTGGTCATCGCCCAGTCTCCACGGCGGAGCTCACTTGGTCGGACCTGTGCGCCACCGGCTCACGCGAAACGATCTGTCCCGCGGCCATGTGTACGAACTCGTCGGCGACGCCTTCCATCAGTGCCGCCTGATGGGTGACGACGAAAATCGTCTTACCCTGATCGCGCACGCGTCCGAGCACCGCCGCCATATCGTGTGCCGAATGCACGTCGACGTTGGAGAACGGTTCGTCCAGCAGAATTAATTCAGGATCGTGAAGCACCGCGCGTGCCAGCGACAGGCGCTGCCGCATCCCTTGCGAATACTGGCCGATACGCCGTCCAAGATCGGGATCGAGCCCGACCATCTTCATGGCGTTGCGGCAGGTGTCGTCGTTGTGAATGCCGTAGAGCCCGGCGAAGTAGCGAAGATTTTCCATGCCGCTCAACTCGTCGTAGAGCAGCGGCGCATGTCCCATATAGCCGACGCGGTGTGCAACCTCACGGACTTCCTTGGCGCCCAGCAGAGTGAAGCTGCCCTGGCTCGGTTCCATCAGGCCGGCAACCACGCGCAGCAGTGTGCTCTTGCCCGCGCCATTATCGCCCACCACAACGTACAGGCGGCCGCGCGTGAAGCTGGCGGAAATATCACGCAGGGCGGCGAAGCGCCCGAAGAACTTCACCAGATTTTCGAGGACGATGACAGGCGGAGATTGAGGATCGCTGGTACCCGCCATGGTGTGCAGTTCCGTCAAGCTCGCCGGCAAGAAGTTACTGGCCCATCCCGTTTGCCGCTCCCGTCAATGCGGCTTTTTGTTGCGGGCCTTCGGCGGCCGGAGTCGCGCCGGGTTGGCCACCCTGTTTAGGAGCGTACTTGGAAGCGCACTTAGCCTGAATGTTGGTGGCATGGAAGACGCCGTCGCGTCCGAACTTGCCTTCAGCAAGGGCCTGCGCGTTGTCTTTAAAAGTGTCGGGCGGAGCTTCGGTGCCGTTGTATACCACGGGCAGAGTGCGATTCAACTCTACCAACTGGAACTCCAGGTGGGTGCCCTGGCGCTTGATGGAGCCGGGCTGAACGTTGCCGGCCACGCGCAAGCGTTTGGTGTAGGCGCTGTTTCCCATGCCGTTCAGTTCCTTGATGGTGACGTAATAGCTCTTGCTGTCTTGCACCCCGGTATAAGCGAGGTAGCCCAGCGCGACCAGAATCACGGCAATCACCGAGCCAAAGCGCAAGTATCTGCGTCCCTGTTCCGACATCCCACCACACCTTTCACTCCGGCAGGTTACACCGGCTTACCTAGGATAACGCCATCGCGCGCACAATACCATGTGACTTTAGTCACACATTGTCTGTGATGTCAGGAGGATAGGGAAGAAAATTTAAAACGCTGGGTGCGGGCCTGAGGAGCAGGTTAGGCAGCGCCCTGGCACTGGCTGGGACTGTCCAGGCACATTCGCACTAACTCAATCAGTTCAGGCGGAGGTAGCGGTTTGGGACGGAAGATAATGTCGAGCCCTTTGTACTCGGCTTCAGCTTCGGCCAGGCCGCTGAGCACGATCACGGGCACGCAGTTCTTATCGGCGCGGATTTGGCGCACCAGATCCGACCCGCTGCATCCCGGCATCAGGTGATCGGTCACGATAACGCCGATTTTGTCAGGGACGGCTCGCAGAGTAGCCAGAGCGCTTTCGCCAGTGGTGGCCACCGAAACCAGGAATCCCGCATTCCGGAGAATGGCTTCCCGGACGCTGAGTTGCAAGGGATTATCGTCAATCAGCAGAACCTGCCTCAAGCCACTCAGCCTATACCCGTCTTCCGTCCAGCCCGCAATCTTCGCGGCAAACGGAGATTAACAATCAGCTGGTTATGGTAGCTCAAGGAATCGCAAAAAAAAAGGGCGGCAAGCGGAGGCAGCTCGACAGGCCCTGAAGTTTGCCGTAGTTTTAGCCAGAATTAGACAGTCGGCCCCCTGATCGGAGCCCTGTAAGGTGAGCACAATAGAACTAGCCGGTCTGGTGAGTCCGTTCCGGCGAGATCGTCTCTGAAATAGCCTCGTCGGGCTTCGGAACTGCCGCTCCGTTGCCCTTCGTTGCCGGCAAGAAAATGCTGAAGCAAGTACCTCGGGTTCCGGTGGTGGAAGACTCGACTTCGATCTTGCCGCCGAGTTTGTCCACGATACCTTTGATTACCCACAGGCCGATTCCCGTCCCCTTATCGCCCTTGGTTGTAAAGAACGGTTCGAAGATGGTTTTCAGGTTCTCCGCCGGAATGCCACATCCGGTATCGCGCACCTTCACCACCACCTGGTTGGTGGGAACAGCCTCAATCGCAAGCGACAGCTTGCCCTCGCCTTCGGTGGCATCGATCGCATTGGTGATCAGGTTGGTAAAGACCTGCCGCAGTTCGCTGGGATAGATCGTTACCTCGCCGGGAATGCGGTAATCGCGTTCAACCTGGATTTTGGCAGCCTGCAAGCGTGGGCGATAGACCGCGCACACGTCGTCCAGCAGATCGGACAGGCGGGTAACGACTGGAAGCTTGGTCTCACGATGGGGCGCGAGAGTTTGCCGGCTGATATTCGCCAGGCGTCGAACCTCGCGTTCGGCCAGGTCGACCAGCTCGGCGGCCTCGCCATCGAGTGTGGGATTTTTTCGCAGCAGAAACATCAAGTTGCTGAGCGCATCCAGCGGATTGTTGATCTCGTGGGCGATGGTGGCAACAAGACGTCCCGTGGCCGCTAGCTTCTCCGAGCGGCGCAAGGCTTCTTCCAGCTCGTCGTTCAGCTTCTTGATCTGCTCGTCCGCCAGCCGTCGTTCGGACACATCGCGAATCGCGCCGGTGACGAATGTTCCGCTCTCCGTAACCAGTGGACTCAGGCTGATCTCTACCGGAAATTCGCTGCCATCTTTACGCAGACCAAACAGCTCCAGGCCGACACCCATGGGACGCAGATGCGGATCGGCAAAAAAGTCGGACCGATGGCGCGGATGCTGGCCCCGGTAGCGCTCCGGAATAAGCATTTCGACGCGCTGCCCGATCAACTCCGAACGAGCGTATCCAAATAACTTCTCGGTTTGAGCGTTGACCAGCGTCATAGTTCCCCGGTCATCGACGATAACCATGGCGTCGGGTGCGGCTTCCAGTAAGGAGCGAAATTTGTCCTCTGCTTTTTTTCTCACACTTATGTCTCGAATCGCACTCGCTACCAGTACACCGTCCGCAGTCTTGATCGGGCTTAGACTGATCTCGATGGAGAATTCCGAGCCATCTTTTCGCAGCCCGAATAGCTCCAACTCCTCGCCCATCGAACGCTGACGAGGATCTACTACGTAAGATGCCCGATGGCGCAAATGCTGCCTGTGAAAGCGCTCCGGAATCAAAACTTCGACGGAATATCCCAGCAGCTCCAGACGAGAGTAGCCAAACAGCTCTTCCGTGCGGGAATTCACCAGCACGATCTTGCCGTTCTGGTCGACGATCACCATGGCGTCGGGAGCGGATTCCAGCAGAGCGCGAAACTTCTCTTCCGCTCCGCGTCGGGCCGTCACATCGCGAATCGCGCTGATGACCATGGTGCCTTGCGGCGTGTCAACCGGGCTAAGGCTGATCTCGACCGGGAACTCGGTGCCGTTTTTGCGCAGCCCGTGCAGGGTGAGCCCTGCGCCCATGGGACGCACATGGGGATCGCCCGCAAAGTATCCTGAACGATGCCCAGGATGCTTGGCTCGAAAGCGCGGAGGAACCAGGACCTCGATCTTCTGACCGATCAGCTCCGATGGAAGATAGCCGAATAACTGCGTGCTCTGCACATTGGCGAGCACAATTCGGCCCTGTTGATCGACGACCAACATCGCATCGGGAGCAGCATCCAGCACTGCCCCGAAGTTCGCCTCCAATGAGATTTCCATGGGTGATCCCCGGTAATGCGGATTGTATATACCTACTGGAGGTTGCGATAGGGAAATGATGCATGTAACACAAGTCTTTTTCCTGGCGCTCTATGTCGATTCGCTTGTCGTAAACTCGTAGCGCAACAAGCAATGACTACAATCCATGACAACCATGCGAACTTATCTAGCTATCTTTATCGTCTTCGTCGGGACCGTAGCTTCCGCGCAGGAAACTACAACTGCCACGCAACTTCCGCTGGTGCCCGGCAAGGTAATTACGGTCACGCCCGACGCCGGCTTCCACAATGAACCTTCCATTGCCGTGAATGCTATCAATCCTGCGCAGGTAGTGGCGGCTTACCAGTCGCACGCCAGCATCGTCTACTCGCAGGATGGTGGCAATACCTGGAAGCCTGCGCCGGGCACTGCCGCAACTGACTACAAGATTTCCGGTGACGTGGCCGTCACCTATGACAAGCATGGCGCAGCGATTCTCTGCTTCATTGCCTTCGACAAGTTAGGCACCGAGAACTACTGGGCCCGCGGCGCAACCCGGAACGGCATCTTCATTCGCCGTTCGCCCGACGGTGGCGCAACCTGGGATGCGCAGGAACATGCCGTGATCGCGCAACCCACCAAGCCCGGCATCCCGTTTGAGGACAAGCCCGGACTGGTCGCCGACAACACGAACAGCAAGTTTGCCGGCAACCTTTATGTTGGCTGGACGGAATTTCATCTCGACGACAGCGTGATTTTGTTCTCGCGCTCGAGCGACGGTGGCGTGACCTGGTCTGCGCCCATCGACATCAGTACACATCACGGCTTGCCGCGTGATGATAACGGCGCGGTGGAAGGATTTGCAGGAGCAGTTGCGCCTGACGGTACGGTGTACGGCGTGTGGGCCGACGGCGACTCGCTGGCCTTCGCCACGTCGCGCGACGGCGGCAAGAGCTTTGGCAAGAGCCGCAGCATTATCCAGACGGCGCCTCTGTACTTCGATGTGCAGGGATTGGATCGAGCCAACGGCTTTCCGCAGCTCGCCATCGATCCGCATCATGGCAAGAAAGGCCGGCTTTACGTGACTTGGAGTGACTATCGCGACGGCGACATTGGCGTGTATTGCGCCACCTCGGACAACGGCGGCAAGTCGTGGAGCAAGGCGGTGCGCGTGAATTCCAACCCGGCGCACGACGGCACCGACCAGTTCTTCCAGTGGCTCGCGGTCGATCCGACGAATGGTGCGGTCAATGTGATCTTCTACGATCGCCGCATGGATCCGGATAATCGCAAGACCACCGTGAGCCTGGCGCGCTCGACCGATGGCGGCGCGACGTTCACCAACTATGCCTGGACGCGCGCTGCGTTCGTTCCCCGCCGCGACGAGTTTCTGGGCGACTACATTGGCGTGGCTGCGCTGAACAACAAAGTGTACGGCGTGTGGGCCGAGGTTGCGCCGCCGGAAACACCGAAGGACAAAGCTACACCTCCGCCAACGGAGTTCCGTCCACACACCATCGTGAAGGTTGGCGTGGCGGACTTCGGGAAATAGGGCGCGAACGACTGAGATTGAATTGGGACTCGGTCGCCGGGATAGAAAGCTGATTTCACCACAGAGGTCACGGAGCGCACCGAGGAACCAGGGATTGGAAATTGGGACTGGCGGTATTACACATGCGTTTCGACCTCGCTTTCGGGTCTTATACGATTCGAGCCAGGACACGGCTTCAGCGGTGCCGTACCGCCCTCCTTACGAATTGTCATCACGAGGAGGCCTTCAGGTCGGCGAGGGATGGCAATGGAATGAGAGTGCTATGGCTGGCCCCGCCTTCTCGCTCGGAATGAGAAATTTAGCGACGTTAGAGCACACTTGGAAGCCGTGCCCTGATACAAATCGACGAAGCGCCAGCCACACCGGGATGGAGT
>CAWCMU010000047.1:0-18235 GCA_963796695.1 uncultured Acidobacteriaceae bacterium
CGGGATGGCAAGCGAATTGGATGGCTAAAGACTAACAGCTGAGAGCCTTGGCAAAAGGCGCACCAGCTCGAAGCGAAAAGGTGAAGAGCGAATAGCGGTTTTTATGGCTGATGTAACCCTTACTGTCGACGGCAAGAAGCTCACGGTTCCCGCGGGAACACTCCTCATTGAGGCCTGCAAAAGCACGGGCATCGAGGTGCCATCCTTCTGCTATTACCCTGGCCTTTCGCTACAGGGCGCGTGCCGCATGTGCCTGGTGGAAATCGAGAAGATGCCCAAGTTGCAGACGGCCTGCACCACGCCGGTAGCCGAGAGCATGGTAGTCGCCACCGAAACCGACAAGATCAAGCAGGCGCGCAAGTCGATGCTGGAGCTGTTGCTGGCCAACCATCCGCTCGACTGCCCGGTCTGCGATGCCGGCGGCGAGTGCGAACTGCAGGACATGACCTTCAAGTACGGTGCTGCCGAATCGAAGTTCATGGACCTGAAGAATCACCGCGACGAGCAGCAATGGTCGCCGGTGGTTTACTTTGACCGGCCGCGCTGCATTCTGTGCTACCGCTGTGTTCGCGCCTGCGGCGAAGGCATGGATGTCTGGGCTCTCGGCGTTCAGAATCGCGGTTCTGGCTCCATCATCGCGCCTAATAAAGAAGACCACCTGGAGTGCGAAGAGTGCGGCATGTGCATCGATATCTGTCCCGTCGGTGCGCTGACCTCAGGCGCTTATCGCTACAAGACGCGCCCCTGGGAGATGAAACACGTTGGCACCGTCTGCACCCACTGCGGAGACGGCTGCAAAACCACCTTGGGCGTGCGCCGGGCCGATACCGGCATGGAGATTGTGCGCGGAGATAACCGCGATAAGAGCGGCATTAACGGCGACTTCCTCTGCATTAAGGGCCGCTACGCCTTTGACTTCGCCAACCGCGCGGATCGCCTGCAGCAGCCGCTCATCAAGCGCGACGGCAAGTTTGTGCCTTCTACCTGGGAGCAGGCATTCGACCTGATCGCCAGCAAGTTTCAGGAAGCCGTCAGCGCCGGCCCGGGCTCGATCGGCGTCATCGGGTCCAACCGCACCAGCAACGAAGAGAGTTACCTACTGCAAAAGCTGGCCCGACTGGTGCTGAAGACCAACAACATCGATCATCATCGCACCGCCGACTTCCCTGCTTTCGCCTCTGCCCTGGCGGGAAAGAAAAACGCCACGGCCACCATGCGCGACGTTTTCAACGCGCCCGCGATCCTGCTGATCGGCAACAATCCCACCGAACAGCATCCGCTGCTGGCCTGGCAGATTCGCACCAACGTCCGCCTGCATCGCGCCAAGTTTTACCTGGTGAACTCTTATGCCATCAAGCTGCGCCGGCAGGCGACCAGCTTTGCGCAGATCGCTCCGGGCTCAGAGGGCAGCTTCGTTCAGTACCTCGCCGGCAATAGTGCCGCCGCCGATGCGATGGCGTCGCCCGATCTGAAGCAGGATGCTCTGGCCCAGATGCGCGACGCGCTCAAGAAGGAAAGCGGATTAGTCATCACCTTCGGTTCCGAGCTACGCGGCAACGACGTCAAAGCCCTGATCGAATTCGGCCTGCCGCTGGGCGCGAAATTCATATGCCTCGGCGACTATGCTAACTCGCGGGGCGCAGCGGACATGGGGCTTTATCCGGACATGCTGCCCGGCTACGCCCCGGTGTCGAGCGCTACGGGCTTCCACGAAGAGTGGCTGGATGAGATTCCCACCACTCCGGGCTTAAACCTGTTGCAGATGGTGGACGCCGCGAAAGAAGGCAAGCTGAAGGCGCTGTACGTTGTGGGCTCAAATCCGGTGGCACGCTACAACATCGATCCTTTCGCGCTGTCGAAAAGCTTTGTGGTGGTGCAGGACATGTTCCTGACTGAGACGGCCGCCATCGCTGATGTCGTGCTGCCGGTGGCCAATGCCTACGAGAAGAGCGGGACGTTCACCAACACCTGCGGCGACGTGCAGATGTTGCGGAAGGCCGGTGACTTCGGCGGGGTGCGCAACGATTTCGAGTGCATTATTCGTATCGCGACGCGCATGGGATATGACGTGCGCAAGCTGGTTCCGTTCACCGGCGGCGGAACGCGCGCCGACATGGGCCAGACTCGCGGTGTTCAGTCCGGCGAATCCGACCGCCATGCCGTGTGGCTTGCCGAGCGCAATCTTGAGCCGAAGATGAGTCCTTACGACCCAGTTGCCATGCTGGACGAAATTCAGCGGCTGGTTCCCGGATACGACATCTCGCGCTTAGGGCTGCTTTCCGGCCACGATGAGCACTCGCAGCTGGTGCAGATCACGGGTGAAACCGGCACCGGCCATCCGGAATTGGTGATGCCGGCGAATGACACGTTGTTTACCTCGGGCACACTGGGGAGATATTCGGACACGCTGAACACGGTTCTCGAGCGTTACCGCGCTCCCTCCGGTCAGGAGATTGCCGCCGGGTACGACCCGATGGTCAGAACGGAAGATTAAGTCGTTCACCTTTTCTTTCTATCGTGTTTCAAGTTTAGGCTGAAGGGTTTTGGTTTGGGCAGCACATAACAGCCGTATCCCTCAGGATGATTTCATCCTCCGGCGATAGTCGCGGACCTTCTGGTGTATCGATTGGCTGAGGGTTGAAAGATGAGAACTGAAAGCTAAATGAGCATCGGAATCTACATCCTGGTCTCACTCATTAAGATCCTGATCGCGGTCTTTATTCTGTTGACGGCGGTGGCGTACACCACGCTGATGGAACGCAAAGTCGTCGCCCACATGCAGAATCGCTGGGGACCCACTCGCGTTGGACCGTTCGGGATCTGGCAGCCGCTTGCCGATGGTCTCAAGTTTATCTTTAAGGAAGACCTCACACCTCCTTACGCCTATAGGCCTTTATATATTGCCGCTCCCATGATTTCGCTGGTGGCCGCGCTGACCTCGATCGCGGTCATCCCAGTTGGTCCCTGGATCACGGTTGCCGGAATCTCGACGCCGATACAAATCACCGACGTCAACATCGGGCTGCTGATCATTCTTGGCATCACTTCGGTCGGGGTTTACGGAGTGGCTCTGGCCGGGTGGTCGTCGAACAGCAAGTATTCAATGCTGGCCAGCTTGCGCGCTTCTGCGCAGATGATGAGTTACGAACTGGCGCTCGGCTTGTCGCTGGTGGGTGTGCTCATCATGGCCGGCACCTTCAGCTTGCGCGATATCGTGGACGCGCAGGCGGGGGTCTGGCTGGGATTCATTCCCAAGTGGAACTTTTTTCGCGGCCAGTTCATTGCTTTCTTTATTTATGTGATAGCGGCGTACGCCGAAACCAACCGCATCCCGTTTGATCTTGCCGAAGCGGAATCGGAACTGGTGGCTGGCTACCACACCGAATACAGCTCCATGAAGTTTGCCATGTTCTTCATGGCCGAATACGCCAACATGTTTACGGTGGCTTGTCTGGCTGCGGTGCTGTTTCTGGGCGGGTGGTCGGGGCCGACCTTCGGTCCGCCGCTGATGCAGTCATTGTTGCCGGTCTTGTGGTTTGCGTTACGGGTTTTGGTGTTCATGTTTGTCTATATCTGGGTCCGCGGCACGTTGCCGCGTTTCCGCTATGACCAGCTCATGGCCTTCGGCTGGAAGTTCCTGCTGCCGCTGGCCATCGCCAATATTGTGGTGACGAGTCTGATCGTGGCGCTGAAGTAAGGAAGTCAGCCGTTAGCACTTAGCAATTAGGGAAACCGGGTTTTGCGGCACTGGAGCGTGATTCTGGAAAGACGGGCTTTGTCGCAGTAAGAGTCGAAAAGCAGATCCCTCACCGACTGAAGTCGGTTCGGGATGACAAAATTAATAGAAGCTGAACGCTATTAATAAAAGCTGGATAAGGCTAACGCCGTCGCACTATCCAGATTAGTTGTCGGCAGCGGCTTATTGCGATCTGCACCTGAGTCGAATTCGAGTCGTTGCTAAGTGCCAAGTGCTAACTGCTAACTGCAGGAATTCTCATGTTGCCTCTTATTTTGTTCTTCATTTTCGCGGCGCTGTGTGTGGGGGGAGCGATCAACCTCCTGGTGCAGAAGCATCCCATCAACAGCGCGCTGTCGCTGATCGTGGTGATGGGCTCGCTGGCGCTGATTTACCTGCTGCTGGGCGCTGAGTTTGTCGCCGCAGTGCAGGTGATCGTTTACGCGGGCGCGGTGATGGTGTTGTTCGTCTTCGTCATCATGTTGCTGAATGCGGGCGAAGAAGAACGTGTCGCCCACGGCAGTCGCGTCGCCACCATGCTGGGCGTGCCGGCCTTGATCATCGGCCTGGGCGTTACGGCAGCGCTGGTCACCCACGTTACCGGGCTGGACCGCGTTGCCATCGGCGGTCCGACGGTCATGAATGGCAGCGATGTTTTCGGCAATCCGCAAGCCGTCGGGCGTCTTCTGTTTCGCAATTACCTGCTGCCCTTCGAAGTCACTTCCGTTCTGATCCTGATCGCGATTATGGGCGCCGTGGTGCTGGCGCGAAGGGAGAGCGACTAAATGGTTCCTCTTTCCTACTACCTGATTTTGAGTGCAATCCTGTTTGCCTGCGGCGTTGCCGGATTTCTGATCAAGCGCAATATCATCACTATTTTTCTTTCCATTGAGCTGATGCTGAACGGCGTGAACCTGACGTTCGTCGCCTTTGCGGCCCAGCTCAAATCATTGGACGGCCACATCTTCGTGTTCTTTGTGATGGTGGTGGCCGCCGCCGAAGCTGCCGTAGGTTTGGCCATCATCATCGCCGTATTCCGCACGCGTGAAACCTTGAACGTCGATCGCGTGAATCTCCTCCAACTATGAGCCTGCATCTTTGGATCATCCCGCTGCTGCCCCTCGCGGGCGCCGCGATTAACGGCCTGCTGGGCAAGCGCTTCCCGAAAGCTCTGGTGAATACCCTTGCCCTGGGATGCACGGCGGCCGCCTTCGCTATGGCGCTGTGGGTGGCCGCGCAGTTCACGGGTCTATCGCCGGACCAGATCCCGCACATCGAGCACTACGCGATCTGGATGAGCTCGGGAGCATTCTCCGTCGAGTACGGCATTTATCTCGATCAGCTTTCGCTGGTGATGCTGCTGGTGGTCACCGGAGTCGGATTCCTCATCCACGTTTATTCCGTCGGCTACATGGAGCATGAGGGCGGCTACTATCGCTATTTTGCTTACCTGAACATCTTCATGTTCTTCATGCTGACTCTGGTGCTGGCGAACAACTACCTGCTGATGTTCGTCGGATGGGAAGGCGTGGGACTTGCGTCGTACCTGCTGATCGGTTTCTGGTTCCTGAAGAAGTCGGCGGCTGACGCCGGCAAGAAAGCCTTCATCACCAACCGGGTTGGTGACTTCGGATTCCTGATTGCGCTCTTCCTGCTGATCAAGCACTTTGGCACGCTGCAATATGCCAGCCTGTGGCCGCTGATCAGCCAGCACCCTGCCGAGACCGGCGCGGCTGGTTTGCTCACCGCCATTGGGCTGCTGATGCTGGTGGGCGCGACCGGCAAGTCCGCGCAGATTCCGCTCTATGTTTGGTTGCCGGACGCGATGGAAGGTCCGACGCCGGTGTCGGCCTTGATTCACGCTGCAACCATGGTGACCGCGGGCGTATACATGGTGGCGCGCTCGCACCTCATCTTCAACCGCGCACCTGACGCGCTACTGGCGGTTGCCGTCATCGGAACGCTGACCGCGATCTTCGCCGCATCCATCGGCATCGTGCAGACCGACATCAAGAAGGTGCTGGCCTACTCGACGATCTCGCAGCTGGGCTACATGTTCATGGCCTGCGGCGTAGCCGACTACATTGGCGGCGTCTTCCACCTGATGACTCACGCCTTCTTCAAGGCGCTGCTCTTCCTGGGCGCCGGCTCGGTGATTCACGGCTTGGGCGGTGAGCAGGACATGCGCCACATGGGCGGCCTGCGAAAATATCTTCCCTACACGTTCTGGAGCATGACGATCGCGACCTTCGCTATCTCCGGATTGCCGCCGTTTGCCGGATTTTTCTCCAAGGACCGCATTCTGTGGTCGGCCTGGAGCAGCGGACTTCACGTGGTTTGGCTGATCGGCGTTATCACTGCGGGCATGACGTCGTTCTATATGTTCCGTCTGTGGTTCCTGACGTTCTTCGGCGAATATCGTGGCCCGAACCCTGAAACCGCCGGACATGGCCACGACGCCGACGCGCAGCACGCCGGACACACGGGCGCGGTGCATGATGCGCAAGACGCCCACGCCGCGGGCGGCAGCCACGGGCACGGCGCTCCCCACGAGAGTCCCTGGGTGATGGTCATCCCGCTGCTGATTCTGGCGTTCCTCTCGCTCACCGGAGGCTGGGTCGGGGTGCCGCACTCCCTGCACGGTTCCGATCATTTCGACAGCTTCCTGGCGCCGGCGTTTGCAAGCAGCGCTGCTCCCGTCGCAGCCGCAGCCGAACCCGAAGGTTCCAGCACGGAGCTGATCTTCAGTGCCATCTCCGTCGCAGTCGCGGCGTTTGGCTTCTTCATGGCGTGGTGGCTGTATTACAAACGCACCGATCTGCCGGCGAAAATCACCAAGTCCATGGGCGGCCTGTACACCCTGGTGCTCGACAAATACCGAATCGATGAACTCTATAGCGCGGTCATCATCCAGCCACTGATTTCGCTTTCGACCAATGTGTTCTGGAAGGGCATCGATCGCGGCCTGATTGACGGCGCCGTCGATGGCGGCGCTGCCGGAGCGCAGCAAACGTCTGACGCCATGCGGCACATGCAGTCGGGCAACATTCGCTCCTACGCCGGATGGGTTGCGGTGGGAGCTACAGCGGTCATCGTCTTCATGGTGTGGAGGGGCTTGCGATGAAGCTGATCAACGACAACATCCTCTCCATCGTGGTTTTCCTGCCGCTGGCCGGGGCAATCCTGCTGGCGTTCTTTCCCCGCCGGGATCGCGATATCCGCTACTTTGCATTGGCCGTATCGCTGATTACGTTGCTGGCCTCGCTACATTTGCCGTGGTACTTCGTGCGCGGACAGGGCGGCTTCCAATACGAAGAGAACGTTCCCTGGATCTCGCATCCCAACATCCACTATCACCTGGGCATTGACGGCATCTCGCTGTGGCTGGTCATCCTGACCACCTTCCTGGTGCCACTATGCGTGCTGATCTCGTGGAAGTCGATTGGCGATCGGGTCAAGGAATTCTTCATCCTGATGCTGATTCTCGAGACCGCCATGATCGGCGTTTTCGTGGCCCTCGATTTGTTCCTGTTCTACTTCTTCTGGGAAGCCACGCTGATCCCGATGGCACTGATCATCGGCATGTACGGCCACGGGCGAAAGATTTACGCTGCGGTTAAGTTTTTCCTGTACACCATGATTGCGTCGATGTTCATGCTGGCGGCAATCATCTGGCTGTACGCCCGCACCGGCAGCCTCGATTTCGCCACCATTCAGAGCATGATCCAGCACGGGCAGGTCTCCGGCTTCGGACAGGCTGCGCTGTGGCTCTTCCTCGGCTTCTTCGTAGCTTTTGCCGTCAAGGTTCCGCTGTTCCCGGTCCACACCTGGTTGCCTGACGCGCACGTGGAAGCTCCAACCGCCGGTTCCGTGTTACTGGCGGGTGTTCTGCTCAAGATGGGCACCTACGGTCTGCTGCGCTTCAACATAGGCCTGTTCCCCGAAGAGGCGCGGCGCAACGCTCCCTGGATCATGACGCTGGCGATTATCGGCATCATTTACGGCGCCCTGGTCGCCATGATTCAGCCGAACATCAAGCGACTGGTCGCCTACACCTCGGTCAGCCACCTGGGATTTGTGGTGCTGGGGATCTTCAGCTTCACCCAGATCGGCGTTGACGGCGCGGTTTACCAGATGATTAATCACGGCGTTTCTACCGGCGCGCTCTTCATGCTGCTGGGAATGATCTACGATCGCCGCCACACTTACGAGATCACCGAGTTCGGCGGACTGGCAACCCCCATGCCGATTTACGCGACCTTCTTCGCGTTCATCATGTTGTCATCGGTGGGCCTGCCGCTGCTCAACGGCTTCGTGGGCGAGTTCATGGTGCTGAGTGGCGCATTCATGGCCAAGCAGGTTTATGGCATCCTGGCCGCGACCGGCGTGATCTGGAGCGCCTGCTATCTGTTGTGGATGTATCAGCGTGTCTTTTACGGGAACGTTACCAAGCCGGTCAACAGCAGCTTGCGCGACCTTGACGCTCGCGAACAGGTTTCGCTGTGGCCGCTGGCGGTTGCCGCGCTGGTGATGGGTGTGGCTCCGATGCTGTGGCTGCACTCGATTGATCCGGCGGTATCGGCTGCCCTCAAGCAGTTTTCCGGCGTAACGCAAGCCGTCGCCCCAACGGCCACGCACGCTACTCAAGCTCTCTTACAGGTGATGGGACGATGATTCCGGCCGTTGATTACATTCGGGTCCTTCCTGAGCTGGTGCTCAGCATCTTCGGCATCATCGTGATGGTGATCGATCCGCTTATTCCCGAACACGGCTCCAAAAAGCCCTTGGGCTACATTGCCGTGCTGGGCACGCTGGCAGGTCTTGCCGCAACCTGGTACCAGACCGGCTTTTACGGCAGCGCGTTCTACAACACCATCAGCGTCGACACCTTCAGCGTCTTCTTTCATGTTGTGGTTCTTCTTATCGCGCTGGTGGTCACGCTTATTTCTCTCGACTATCTCGAAGTACAGCGCATTCATTCCGGCGAATACTACGCACTGATACTTATGGGCTCGGTCGGCATGATGCTGATGTCGTCGGCCGTCGAACTGGTCCTCATCTTTATCGCGCTTGAGATCTCGTCGATTTCGACTTACATCCTCGCCGGAATGCGCCGTCGCGCCGCCGAAAGCGCGGAATCCTCACTGAAGTATTTCCTGCTGGGCTCTTTTGCCACCGCATTTTTTCTGTACGGTGTAGCGCTGGTCTTCGGCGCCACTGGCACGACCAACGTGTACGGCATCGCGCATTATCTTCAGGCGCAGCCTTCCTTGCTGGCTTATCTCGCCGTGGGATTGATGTTTGTCGGCCTGGGTTTCAAAGTCGGAGCAGCTCCGTTCCACGTTTGGACGCCTGACGTTTACGAGGGTGCGCCCGCTCCGGTGGTGGCTTTGATGTCCACCGGTCCGAAAGCCGCCGCCTTCGCCGTGCTGCTTCGCGTGTTGTTTGCCACCGGCGCTCCGGGATGGTTCTGGATGGTGTGGGTCGCGGCGGTGCTTTCGATGTGCCTAGGCAACATCGGCGCCCTGGTGCAGCAGAACGTCAAGCGCCTCCTGGCTTACTCCTCGATCGCACACGCTGGCTACATACTGATCGCCTTCGCCGCCGGCAAACAAGTCGGCATCTCCGCTGCCATTTTCTATCTAGCCTCCTACGCTGCCATGAATGTCGGCGCTTTCGCGATCGTCAGCCACTTCGCCTCGGCCAACGAGAAATATGTCACGCTCGATGACTACGCCGGTCTGGGCCGCCGCTCGCCGCTGCTGGCGGCTATCCTCACCATATTCCTGCTATCGTTAATCGGAATTCCTGTCACTGGCGGCTTCTTCGCCAAGTTCTACGTCTTCTCTGCCGCGCTGCAATCGAGCCTGGTCGGCCTCACCATCATCGGTGTAATTAACAGCGCAATCGCTGCTTACTATTACCTGCGCGTCATCGTCTATATGTATATGCGGGACGAGCGCGCGGAGGGGCCCGTTGCCCGCATTCCGGCGAGCCTGGGGATCGGATTGGCGATCAGCGTGATTGCTACCCTCTATCTCGGCGTGCTGCCGGGGCGCGTGCTGGACTATGCACTGCAAAGTGCGCAAGACCTGTTGAAGTAATCGCAAACCGCAAACTTAGTGCATGATGAGCCGAAGGTTGGGCAGCCTTCGAATTCATTCTGAGGATTTGCATGACATCTCGCCGCCAGATATTCGTAACGTTTTTGCTGGTGGCTGCGCTTGCCTCCCTGTTCGTGTCGCCGCTGCTGCCGCTCCAAGCTCCTACGGGACGTCACCTTACCAGAACCAGCTATGTAGTTTTAGCTCCACTCGCTCTGCTTCACTTCACCATCCTTTCCATCTTCCTCTCTTTACTTCAGAGGCCCGCCCTCAGTGCAGCTCGCTCGGAACGCCTGATCGAAATGCATTGCGCGCGGCTCTGTTAGCTCCTCCTTCTTTTTCGTAATCCAAGCGATCGAGTGCAGCGGACGTGTGCCAGAAATATCGCGAGGTTACGTTTTCGTGACGATTGGCCATTTGCGTCCACCTCTCTCGCTTTCGGAACCAAGTGTCGTTTTCAACGGAAGGAATTGTAGTGATGTACTTTGATGAGGGAAAACGTTTGACTACGTCGCAATGCCGAAGCACCGAGCGCAATAATCAAGTGACGCCTGCAACCCAACTGACACCCGAATGGAAAACCGAGATCGTGCTTGATGCCGCCAATAACAAACTGCAAGAGTTAATGCAGTTGTTCTACCTGCTGGGGCGAGATCCGGCGATTCCCAAGGACGCGCGATTCCACGTGACCGTTGCCCAGTCGGAGATCGCACTGCTGTCCCGGCAATTACAGAACTCCGCGGAGGCGATCACACAAGTGCACGAGCCCATCGTGCAAATTGACTGCCGAAAGCAGCACTCCGTGAAGTGACGAGTATCGGTGGCGGGGGTCTATTCGACCGGGGTGGCAATATCCCGGCGATCGAAGATCACCGCCGCCAACGCCCAGAACAGCGCCGATTGCAGAAACGCGATGATCACCGGCAGCCAGCCTGGCGTCCACTCCGGACTGAAGCTGAAGCGGAGGAAATCCGCCAGAAGCGGCAAGCCGGGCAGCCAGATAGACCATGCTGAGCGGTGCGCATGCAAGATAGCCGGCGCGCAGAACATCACCAGCGTCATCGCAGCTGACAAATAGGGATTGAGAAACGTGGAGAAGAACATGGCGACCGTTGAGGCTATTGCAGAACCCGCGATCACCAGAACTACCATCGACCAGACCGCGCTGCCGGGAAGGCCCGCCCGTGCCGTCAGCCACTCTCCGCATAAGCCAAAGACCAGCGCATAGGCGAATGCCATCAACCACGTTCCCAGGATGTTGCCCAGCAGGTATTCGCCGCGGTTGATGGCCTTCGACAGCACGAGCAGAATGCGGCGCGACTTGCGCTCGCTGTTGATGGCGTCAGCCGCCAGGAACGCGCTGAATATGCAGATGTAGATGGCTTGCTGCTGCACATAAAAAGCAACGTCTTCGGCGACCACGCGGTCACGGCCAAAGCCTCCTGCCGCCAATCCGGTCAGCACGATCCAGGCGAACATCAGCAGCACGGGCCAGCGGCGCTGGCGTAGGAAGTTCGCGGCAAGCAGCAGGACAGGCTTCATGCGTCGGTCCTGTTCTGGGTAAGCTCGACAAAGACTTCCTCCAGGGTGCGGTGAACGGGATTTACATTGATCACCTCTCCACCAGCGGCCCAGACGCGCTCCAGCGCCTCACGTTGCGAAGCACCGTCAACAGTGAACACGATCTGTCCATCTGCTTTGTAAGGCCGCGAATGTTCGAACTCGGTGGACTTGATGCCACGAGCTACCACTTCGTAGCGGTCCGGCGAGGTCAGAAGGTCTTCCGTGCGGCCCACTTTGATTAGTCGCCCTTTGTCCAGGATCGCTACCCGGTGGCAGATCAGCTCGATCTCGGACAAAAGATGCGAGCTGAGAAAAATAGTCTTACCAGTAAGATTGGCCTCCAGCAGCAATTCGCGCATCGAAACCCGGGCGAGGGGATCGAGCGCTGAGGTCGGCTCGTCCAGGATCAAGAGTTCGGGATCGTTGATCAGGGCCTGCGCCAGTCCGATGCGCTGCTGCATGCCGCGCGAGAATTTGCCTACATTCCGTCCCGCTTCCATTTCCAACTCAACCTGCCGCAGCACTTCACGGCAGCGAAGCTTGAGCCGCTCGTTGCGCATGCCGTCAAGCGCGCCGTAGAAGCTCAGCAAAGCGAGAGCGGGGCGATGATAGAGGGCGACATTTTCGGGCAGAAAGCCGATTCGCGCTCGCGTAGCGGCATTGCCGAAGGGCTTGCCCAGCAGGCGGCCCGACCCGGACGAGGGACGCATTAAGCCGAGTGCAAGATGGATGGCTGTGGTCTTCCCGGCTCCATTGGGACCGAGAAACCCGAGGATCTCCCCGCGCTCCAGTGAAAGCGTGAAGCTGTCCAGTGCGCGTACGCGCTTGCTGGACCAGGGGATACGGTAATCCTTGGTGATGTTTTCGTATTGCAGCACGTCAGGCATCCGTTCGGATTCTAGACCACTGGCGCGTGACATTCGCGCGTTGGCACACCAAAAGAAAAGCTCCGTCCGCAGACGGAGCCTTTGCTGAGCGAGAATGCCGGAAACTAAACGACCTTCGCGAAGATGATAACCAGGGTGAACAGCACCAGGGACTCGATAAACGCCAGGCCAAGAATCAGGGCCAGCTGAATAGCCGGACGGGCAGCTGGGTTGCGGGCCATTGCCTCGCAAGCGGCAGCGCCTACGCGGCCCTGACCCAGGCCGGCCAAGCCGGCTGCGATCGCGATGCCGAAGCCGGCCGCGATGGCCACATAGTTACCGTGCGATGCAGCGGCGTTTGCCTCCTGCGCGTACGCTGGCATGGCCACCATCATCAGGGCCATCAGCGCAAAGAAGATCATCGTGAATTTCCGCATTTTGTTTCTCCTTATGAATTGTTGCCAGTGGGTGGTTGACGTTCACCGTGCTGACGCCCTCACGCTGGCAACGAACAGCTTTTGGCTATTAGCTATTAGCTCTTAGCCTTTAGCTCTTAGCTTTGAAGTACCTCAACTCTGTCTTCGTCAAAAATCGTACCGGACTGGACAGCTCTTGCCGGGGCGACGCCCGCACCCAGCTCCGCACGATTCCTAAAAGCTAAAGGCTAAGAGCTGCCTTCCTAGTGCTCGTGCGCCACCGCTTCGCCGATGTAAACCGTCGCCAGCAACACAAAGATGTATGTCTGGATCAGCGCGACGCCGGCGTGCAGCAGCATAAAGATAATCGGAATGCCGATCGGCACCAGCGACAGAAACACCAGGGTCACCATGTCGCTGGCAAACATGTTGGCGAAAAGACGGATGGTGAGCGACAGAATGCGCGCCAGGTGGCTGCAAACTTCGATCACAAACATCAGGGGCGCAAGCCACCATACCGGCCCAATAAAATTCTTGACGTAGCTGAAGCCATTCATGCGAATGCCCTGGAAATGGTAGTAGAACCAGGTCACCAGTGCGCATCCCAAAGCCACGGAGGGCGTGGCTGTAGCCGTCTCAAACCCCGGCACCAAGCCAATGAAGCAGCCTACCAGGATGAACAGCCCAAGAGTGGTGAGATAGCCGACGTAGCGCTCATAGCCATGGCCGATGACTTCGTGGCTTTGGTCGCTGATCATGCTGTTGATGCTCTCGATGACGTGCTGCAGAGCACCCGGATCGTCCACGGAAAGCCTGGCTCGGACGATTCCGAAGAACACCAGCAGGAGCACGAAGACCAGCAACTGCATAGCTACGTAATTGGTAATAGGGGCCTGCGGGTGCGAGGAATGCAGATGAAAAATACCCAGAATCGCGTTGGCCACGCCGCCAAGATACTTATTCAGAAATGCTGTCAACCACAGTTGCTCAGTCATGAATGCGGGCTCGTATGACGGAATTTCGTACTGCGTTTACTGCCGCTTGACACACGCCCGGCCTCAGCCGAAGGGTGTTCAAAATATGATCAGGAAACTCAGGCTTCGTGTCGCAATCCGGCGAAAATCTCGATTGCGACCTCGCAGGCTATGGCAGCAATGGGCAGGCAAACACCGCCTAGGAAGCCGTAAAGCGCTACGAGAGAAACATTAAATATAACATATGCACCTAAGGCTATGAAAACATAACGCAGAACCGCCCGGAAGACGATGATTCCTCCGCGCTCATTGCTTCCCTGATTGGTGATTCGCTCGCCCAGAGCATCGATGGCGCGCTCCAGCCAGATCTGGTTGATGTACGAGATAAGAGCCCCAACCACGAATCCGGCGGTCGTCGGCCAGCGGAAGAAGATAAGAGTGACGACGACTCCCACCAACGACAATGCGATCAGGAACTTCCGAATGCGCAGCAGCGCCGTGTCTAGAAAGCCCTCGGTCAGCAGCGAGGTTGGTTCGGGTATCGCCATTCCACAGGCCAGTCTATCGCACGGAACGAGGGCGGCAGCCTGTGCCCGGAAAAACGAAAGGCGCAGATCTCTCTGCGCCCGTGTCCTATTTCGTTGCCGTGAAGTTTCTAAACGCTAACCGGCTGCTTCACCGGAACCCGCGTCAGCCAGTTGAACCGATCTTCCACCAGGCCGTTCACGATGTTGTAAAACTCCTTGCGGATCGTCTTGGTGATGGGACCGGCGGTGCCGCCGCCAACCGTAATCTTGTCGACTGAACGGATCGGAGTAATCTCGGCTGCCGTTCCGCTGAAGAACAGCTCGTCGCAGATGTACAGCATCTCGCGGGGGATGATCTGCTCAATCACCGGAATGCCGAGCTCGTGGGCGATATGCAACACGGAATTGCGGGTAATGCCGGGCAGAACGCTGTTGCCCAGCGGCGGAGTGTAAATGCGCTCCTTGTGCACCACGAAGACATTCTCGCCCGAGCCTTCGCTGACGTAGCCGTTCACGTCAAGCGCGATGCCTTCGGTGTAGCCGTTCACGATGGCTTCCATCTTGATCAGCTGGGAGTTCATGTAGTTGGCGCCGGCTTTGGCCATGGTCGGCATGGTGTTTGGCGCCAGGCGCGTCCACGACGAGACGCACACATCGACTCCATCGTCGGATTCGGCGCTGCCCAGATACTTGCCCCACTCGTAGTTGGCGATGTAGACCTCGGTTGGCGAGTTAAAAGGATTGACGCCGACCTGCCCGTAGCCCCGCAAAACGATCGGACGCACATAGCACGGGGAGATCTTGTTGGCCGCGATAACATCAACCGTGCCCCGATCAATTCGTCGACCGAGTAATCCACGTCAATGCGGTAAATCTTGCAGGACTGCAGCAAGCGAAGGGTGTGATCGTGCAGACGAAAGACCGCCGGGCCCTTCGGAGTCTGATAGCAGCGAATTCCTTCGAACACCGACGAGCCGTAGTTCACCACGTGGGCCATTATGTGGATCTTTGCGTCATCCCAGGGAATCAGGCGACCGTTGTGCCAAACGAACTCACTTGCCTTAATGGCCATTCCGGAGCTCCTTCGTAAGCGGAGTGATAGAAATTGTTATGCTGCGGGGCCGAAGATTCGATATGCAGAATGTCCTTCGCAAAAAGCACACTCGCCGCCGATCGGTGGGACGAAACATTCGGAATTCAGCTTAACTCGAAATTATATCTGACGACCACGGCTTCTAAACCACCGTTTTGTACTCCATCTGGCAAGCCGTGACAAGAGCCCTTCCAATTGATGCGCGTCGCGGCCCAATAGGTACGAAAATCGCGTTGAATTCCTCGCTAAGAGATTCGGCGAAGGTTGCGCCCCAGGTTGACGTTTACAATATAAGGTAACGCCACGTCGGAGACAGCCCATTCAAACCTATAACCTTTGCGTCGCCGGTTTCGGCAATGTTGCCCGGGCTTTCGTGGCGCTGATTCAACGGAAAGAGTTGGAATTACGCGATCGCTACGGAATCGAGGTGCGTCTGACCGGCCTGGGTTCGCGGCGTCTCGGCTGGCTGGCTGCGCCCGACGGCTTCGATCTGGACAGGGTTCTGGCAGGTGATGTTTCGCAAGGTCAAAGGGCCAACGACGTCCCTACGTGGCTGCGGACGGCCAACGCGAATGCGCTGTTCGAAACCACTTCCCTTAACGCCGCCACCGGCGAGCCTGCGATCAGCCACCTTCGCGCTGCGCTGGAGATGGGAGCGCACGCCATCAGCGCCAACAAAGGTCCGGTCGCGTTCGCTTACAAAGAAGTTGAGCAGCTTGGCGGAAAAACAAGGTCGCCGATTTCTCTTTCGCAACTGCTGTTATGGACGGCGTGCCCATCTTCTCGCTGTTTCGTGAAACCCTGCCGGCCGTCGAACTTCGCGGTTTCCGGGGAGTGCTGAATTCCACCACCAACGTCATTCTTGAAGGCATGCAAGCGGGGATGAGCTTCGACGAATCGCTGCTCCGGGCGCAAAAGCTGGGTGTGGCGGAGTCGGATCCGAGTGACGATATCGAAGGCGTGGACGCGGCTATCAAAGTAGTGGCGTTGGCGAACGTATTGATGAGCGCCGATCTCAAGCTCAGCGACGTGTCGCGCGCAGGTATCCGGAGAATTACTCCCGAACACTTGCGCGCCGCACGTGACTGCGGCGAAGCTTGGAAGTTAGTATGCAGCGCCCGAAGAGGCGCCAACGGAAGGGTAACAGCGTCGGTTGAACCAAAACGGCTGCCCTTCTCCGATCCGCTATCACAGGTGCGAGGGACATCTTCGGTCATCAGTTTTGAAACCGACATCCTTCCGCAATTAATTATCACTGAACAAGATCCCGGTGTGGAAACCACCGCCTACGGCCTGTTGGCGGACTTCCTCACCGCGGTCAGGAGTTCGTAATCATGTCTTCGGGTACCAAGGTTGTCCCTACGTTCCGCAAGCTGGATATCGACTGGGTCCGGCAGCAGTTCCCCGCGCTTCAGCAGACAATCGATGGCCAGCCTGCCGTGTTCTTCGACGCGCCTGGTGGAACGCAAGTCCCGCAGCGCGTGATCGACGCCATCTCCAGTTATCTTTCCACCTCTAATGCGAATACGCACGGTGCGTTTGTCACCAGCAATCGTACCGACCAGACGATCGCCGAGGCGCGGGGGGCAATGGCCGACTTCCTGAATTGCGCCAGCGATGAAGTTGTCTTCGGTCCGAACATGACAACGCTGACGTTTGCCCTGGCGCGTGCCATCCCGCGGGAACTGAAGAGTGGCGACGAGTTGCTGGTCACCTGCCTCTACTACGACGCCAACGTATCGCCGTGGGTGGGTCTGGAGGAGCGCGGAGTGAAGGTGCGGACCGCTGACATCAAGCCGTCGGACTGCACTCTCGACGCCTTTGACCTGGCTGCCAAGATCCGGCGCAGCACCCGGCTGGTCGCTGTGGGATGGGCCGCGAACGCCGTCGGTACCATCAACGACGTCAACGAAGCTGTGCGCCTGGCGCACGCCGTGGGAGCGACGGCCTTCATCGATGCGGTCCATTACGACTGCACGGACCGATCTACGTGCGGGAGCTGGACTGCGACTTCCTCGCCTGCTCCAGCTATAAATTCTTCGGTCCTCATCTCGGCATTCTCTACGGCAAGCGCGAGCAACTGCAACGCCTGCGCCCGTATAAGTTGCGCGCTTGCACCGAGCAGTTGCCCGACCGCTGGGAAACCGGCACGCAGAACCACGAGTGTCTCGCGGGACTCGTTGCTGCCATTGATTATCTGGCTGATCTTGGACGCCATCACAACCCCGAGGCAAACACCCGGCGAGAAGCGATCATGGCTGCTTACGATGTCATTCAGCAGCATGAGCGAGAGCTGGCGGAACGATTAATCTCAGGTCTGCTGGGTGATCCCCGGGCTGACGTTCTACGGCATCACGGACCCGGCGAAGTTGGATCGCAGAACACCTACCGTCGCCATTCGTATCGAAGGCCACACTCCGCGCGAACTGGCCGCACATCTTGGCGAACGCGGATTCTTTACCTGGGATGGCAACTATTACGCCATCAATCTGACCGAGCGCCTGGGCGTGGAGAAAAGCGGCGGCATGCTGCGCATCGGCCTGGCGCATTACAACACTGCGGAGGAGGTAGACAGGTTCCTGGGGGAATTGAAGAAGGCAGCGGATTAGAAACTCAGCATTTTCAGCGATTGCGGATTAGGTTGAGCTTTAAGTTTCCAGGAATCGCGTAGGCAGTGTTCCCTGATGTGCTATGAAAATCCCCACCCAAGTGATCAGCTCGGATGGGGAGATTTGTTAGTGAATAGTGATTAGTGAATAGTTTTCGCGCCGACTTTCAGACGCCCAGACTTGGATAGCGACCAACTGGCAGCTTAGGTTTGACTCGCCCCTAGCCACTAATCCCTGATCCCTAATTCCCTTTTTCGTGCCTTTAGCTTTTTCCGATTTTGATCTCGCCGGTGTCGGTGTTCACCTGCAACTTGCTCACACCGTTGCCGACCGTGCCATTCGCTCTC
>CAWCMU010000048.1:0-169796 GCA_963796695.1 uncultured Acidobacteriaceae bacterium
AATATGGTCGGGCACGACCTCACTACAGTCGGTAAATGCTTCGTGGCAGATTCCGCACTTTCCGCCCTGCTCGGCGACCTTCCGGTTGAGCAGCTTGCGCATCTCGGCCGGTGACCGAAGCTCGCGATATCCACGAGGGTGGTGTGGATCTTCAACACGCTGAACGCCCAGCCTGACTGCCGTCCCTTCTTCGGCTTGCTCACGACCGCAGCAGAACAGGGATCGGTGAATTGGGCAATACTCATTCCTTCGAAGTTTCATGCAGAGGCTCCTGATGTCGGCTTGAATTGTTTGGGGAGCGAACTTAGAGGGCGCTCACGCTCGCCAGTTTGGGAAAGGATTTCGAGAAGAGTTCTTGAAACCGAGGATCAGGTCGCGTACCTTGCGTGCGGCGCTCCAGAAGGCGCTCAGAAGCCGATCGAGTTCGCCTTGGTCGTGGTCATACCACTCAGGAGGAACCTGCTCGGCAATGGGCCACAGTAAGCTCTCGGAGAAGTTCTCAATCCGGCTGATCCAAGGCTCGAACGACTCCCAACCGATGACGTTGGCGTAAACATCATTTCGGCCGAAGACGCCACGTAAGGGAGCATCGGGAAAGCTCCACTCTCCGGCATTGAAGCAGTAGCCCTGATCGATGAAGCTGGCGGTGAGCTTGCGTTGGCGCAGCCTCTTCCAAAAAGCCACTTGTCGGCCATCGGCGTTGCAGGTCCATTTGTCTAAGGCAAGAATGCCGGCGAACTCGATTTCGATTGCGAACGCAGCTCATGCTTCCTTCGGGCAGGTAGTCGTGCACCACTCCTTCGTCATGCGGGACAACGTATCTGGAACCGAAGCACAGTCCGGCAGGCGGCATCACCTGCTTACCCCCAAGTTCGAAGCGCAGCTCGGGCGTATGTTCGATCAGCCAGGGATGTACTTCGACGATGGCAGGCGTGGGAACCGACAAGCCGACGAGCGCGGCCAAACAAGTACCAAGCCAGTCGTTCGCCAGCACTCGCGTGTGCTGTGGGTTGTTCTGTAATGTTGAGAACTCAGTAATGTGGAGTTGCTCCGTGGTGTCCCAGCTATGCGGCGTTTGCTGGCGAACGTCTCCACATTACTGAGGTGCTTATAGGCCTTCCAACCATGCAAGAACGGACTGGTTTCGATGCCAGGCGGGATTGAGGCGATAAGCGACCGGTTTCACCTTGGCAATCGCACGGCGCTTCATTTCGAGATCAATGGTGGCGTACCGATTCGTGGTGTTCGGACTGGAATGTCCTAACCACTGGCTGATCGCGGTGATTTCAACACCTGAGGTCAGAAGCGCTACAGCCGTACTGTGACGCATGCTGTGTGGGTGAAGACGTTTGCGAGTGAGAGTAGGGACATCGTCGCGAACACGGTCGAGATGTTTTGCCAAGATGTACCGCACCCCAAAGCGAGTTAGCGGTTGTCCGCGATGGTTGAGAAAGACCCGCGAGTCAGAGCGCAGGTCCATGTGGCGCTCCTCGCAATGATCGCGAAGGACATGGGCGGTTTGTGGCCACAGAGGGCAGAAGCGTTCTTTCCTGCCTTTTCCAAAGAGACGGACTTGGAACGGTCGTATCAGTTGAAGATCGCGGGCACACAGATCGACGATCTCCTGCACGCGTGCTCCCGTGTTGAACATGGTCGCCAGTAGCGCGTAGTCTCGTCGGCCATCCCGATTTGCGCGGTTGATTCGAGAAAGGATAACTTCGATTTCGGCGCGTTCCAGGTATTCGATCACGCGCTGATGAGCGCGTTTGAAGGGAATGCCCAGAATGCGCTGGACTCGGTCGAGATGTTCGGGATGATAGGTTCCCACGTAGCGAAAAAAGGCGTGGATGGCGGCCAAGCGGACGTTTCGCGTTGTCACGCCATTCTTGCGGACCTCCTCCAAATAAGCCAGGAAGGCAATCACATGGTCCGGTTCAATGTCCCCAAGGTCCAGTTCGTGAACTCGGCACTTTCGTTGAGAAGCCAAGAAACGAAGGAAGAGCATCAAGCTGTCACGATAGCTATGAATGGTGTGGACACTTGTTCCACGAACTCGCGGCAGATGGTCTGTAAAGTAGTGCCGCAGGCGAGAAGTGAGCTTGTTCGGTGATGTGATCTTCATGCTGTGCGCCCTTTCCGAACTGGTAGCGGGACAACCAGTCCGCCATACGAATCTCTGAAACGGCTGCTGGCAAGAGCGCGGATAGGTTCGACAAAGTGCAGATAACGGTAGGTCGAGAGTATGGAGACGTGGCCCAGGTAGGCCGTCAAGAATGGCAGTTTCGTTCTCACATCGGCACCAGAGCGGTACCAGCGAATCAGCACATTGACCGCAAAACTGTGGCGAAAATCGTGCACCCGCGGCCGCCGGCCGGATTGCGTACGAATGCTGCAGGCATCCAGGACAGCCCACAAACTGCACTGCAATCCCCATGCTGAATAAGCTTTTCCTCCCTGCCATCGATTCCAGATGAGTGGCGTGGCAGAACCAACATGAAAGTTATGCTTACGCCGCTCTTGCAGGTGATCGTCAAGCTCGCGAATCACATCCTGAGGTAGTGGAAGGATACGTGACTTGTGGAACTTGGAGGCGCGCACCAAGAGCGTACCTTCGCGAGGATCGATGTCGCCGACAACAAGTCGGAGTAACTCTCCAATGCGCAACCCCGTCGTGTAGAGAAGTACGATAGCAAGACGGACTACTTCGGGACGGAGAGGCGAATGCGGGCTCCGCTGAAGGCTTGATGCGGCCCTCATCAGCCGCATTACCTCGGTTTCGGAAAAGATGTATGGAGTTACCGTTTGGCCAGGAGTTGGGAAAAGGGTTGGGTCTGGTACAAAGCAGTCCGGCACGGTTCGACGGCGATAGAGACAAAACTTCCGAACAATCACCATGCGGTAGCGTCGCACGCGAGGGGTTAGCGCGGACTGGCTTTGGCACCAGGAATCAAAGATGTCAGCGGTTAGGTTTTGTGAGGCACGAGGAAATCCACTCAAGAATCGATCCACAGATTTAAGAGCCGTGAGTGTGTTCTTGTATCGGCGGCCGAGCGCGAAGTTAAGTTCGAGGTACCGAGCGATGGTCGAGCGCAGTGCTGATTTAAACACGAATGTCGGTTTCAAGCGCGCACCGCCGTCGGCCCGTTTGGTTCCACTGGCACAGGCAGAGCAACATCTCGTAAATCCTCGATCGCCAGGCGCAAATAAGTCGAAGTGCTTTGCAGTGTGCGATGGCCGAGAAGGTCGCCAATGGTCTTGACCGGTGTACCCTTCCGCAGCAGAAATACGGCATACGAATGCCGAATACGATGACACGATCCTCTCCCAGGGATCTCCACCCCGCTCCGACGTGCCCAAACCCGGAATGCCTTCGATACAGCGGCCGTCTTGATAGTCCCAATCGGAGCTTTCATGCGAAGGAAAATCTGCCGAAATGGCGGCGGTGGCGGAGTCTTCTTGAGGTATCTGTACAACGCTGCTCCCACCGCATCAGTCAAGGGGAGTTCGAGAATAGTGCCGGTCTTTCTTTGAGAAATGGAGATCTTGCGAGCTCGCCAGTGAATGTTATCCAAGGTGAGAGCCACAACGTCATTGGCACGTAACCCGTAGGTTGCCATCAACAAAAACATCGTAAAGTCGCGCAGTCCCACCGAACTAGAGCGGTCGATAGAGTTGAGAAACGTTTGAACCGTCTCCCACGGCAGAGCACGGGGAAGTTGCTCTTCTTGATAAACGCGCGGGGTATCAACCTGGCGATCAAGCCCCTGAGGAGTCTCGCCCATTACTGCCAGAAACCGCAAGAAGCTGCGAAGTCTTCCCGCAACGTGCTGCAAGCTAATCCGACTGAACCGCGAACTAATCTTTTTCACAAATGCTTCAAGATCATTGACAGTCAGGGTCTTCAGCCGGCCAGGGTGCTTCTCCACCTTAACGTGTGCGAGGAACTCCGATGCCGTATAGGAGTTCTGCCGGATCGTGGACGCCGCAGCTCCTCGAACGGTTTCCAAATAGCGCGCGTACGCAGCTAGATATCTTGCTGCGGCACCGGCTACCTTCTGTTCTGTCGGTCGCACAAGATTGTGGTCACACAGATATTTTTCCAGCGTCCACGTTGTACCCGTTAGATAAGGGAATCGTCTCAGCAGGCTTTTCCGACAGGCAGACAAGTCGGCTTGGTCAATCTGCTTCAGATGGCGGACGCCACGCCGAACCAGGACCGCATCGATATAAGGCAACAACCAAATCCGCTGTTTTGTATACGTTTGGGTGTAGCGGTGCTCCGCGAGCCAAGTCGTGAACCCGTTCGCAATCGGCTCGAGGATCGCCAATGATGAATGCCGCCTGTGCCTGCTGGGGTGGAAAGTTTCGAGCATCAGATCTCCTTTGTGCGCTGGAGAGCGCCAATCTGATGCTACGAAGAAATGTTGAGTTGGAAACCGCAAAGACCAGCACTGCCGCTGGTTCCATCCGCTAACTCCACATTACTGAGTTCTCAACATTACAGAACTTATGTGGAGCTCCACATAAGTTCTGGAGCTTCACCACATAGAAGTTCCCGTCTGAGCAGCGCATCAAATGGCTTTGGGCGCCACCGCGCATTCGGCCGATGTGTTGGGCCGCTTGTATTGTCATGAGATTTTCCGTTTCTGGTGGGGATTGAAAGAATCGAAGGGCAGGAGGCGCAGGCAGTCTGCGGGCTATTGCGGAATCGTCGCGAATGGCAATTCCGGAATTGCACGAAGTGCGTTGTTCTTCTCTATTCCGGAATGGTCAAAGGCGAGAATTCCGTGATGTGATTACTTGCAGAGGATGCGGCAGGAACGAGGCACGCTGAGTTTGACCATTCCCGCTTCCTACTGGATCATGGAGGCGGATGGACGCTGAACGGATCATTGCCGAGATCGAATGGCTGGAACGAATTTCTTCGCTTCCCGACACCAGGCCGCTGAGCGCAAGTGACATAGCAGCGGCCAATCGCAGGCATGACGAGGCGCTATCGCACAGCCCGTGGTTTCGCCTCTGGCAGTCGTTCGGTGTGTGTTGCCGACCTGCAGCCCCCGGCCTCTCCTTACCAGAATCCGGCAGCTAGCCTGACAGCAATTGGGAATTCTTGAATGGCAATTCCCAGAATGACGCGACTGGCGCTTTACTTTCGGGAGCGGTCGTTTCCGGCAATATCTTGCGCTGCCGCCCAAACGGAAAAGGCGCTCTTTGTGAGAGCGCCTTCACCTTGATTATGGTTGTGAATTTCCTCGTCTTGCTAGATCAGCTCAGCGCGTGCAAATCCTTACGGCACCTTCGCTGGCCGGCAGACCTTATCTGGCCTGCCATTTGGCTGCGGGTTTGGGCTCCACAGCGTTTTTGGTATTCGGCACAAAATTAGGCCTGATCGTACGGCTCAATATCGTCTCCCTCGTCCTCGTCTTCAGCTTCCGGCTTCATCTGCTGAACGTAGGCGTCACGCTCGCGTTTATGGCTGCGGGCGGTATGGTCATCCGGCATATCTGCCGCCATGACGAATTCTTTGAGGAACTTGATACGCTCGCGAGGAGCGATCCGCCCACCGACTTCGTAGATCAGATAATTGTGGTTCTTGCGGCAGAACCGTTCGAATTCTTCATCTTCGACGAACTGAACGGTGATGCTGCCTCTTAGTTCTGACCTTAGCTCCAGCTTGCCGTCCGTGTGCCACTGTCTTACGGTGGCTCGTGTGACCCGCAGCACGGCTGAGATGAGGGAAACGGTATAGATCGAGCCATTGCGTTCGGCTCTCTTCCCGTTTCGGATGATCTTCAGATGGATGGTTCGTACCGTGGTGCCAAACTCCTCAGCGATCTCGGCCACTGAACGGTCGGACTCGCACATCTTGAGGATCCTGGCGATGTCTTCCTGACTCCAGGGACGGCGGTGATGGGGCCGGAGGAAGCCGTACCTCTCCGCCAGCCGCCAGCAAACTTTCTCGGAGTAATTTGTAAGTTCCTGCAGTTGTTTGACGACCGCAGCCCCATCTTTCTTGGGAATGCGGGTTGAGCGAACGAGGCTTAGCGCTTTTTCCGGCCATACGTACCTTTGCCGGGGGGATCGTGTTGGCGTGTTGCTCAAGAAAACAGACATGGGCCCAAATACCGAATCAGATTCGTCTCCTTTCGTAATTTGAGGGTCTCAGAAGCGGCATGTTGCGACATATAAAAACAGGTGAGACTTGCAAATGTAAAGTGAAAAGTTGATGCGTTCAGCAATAACTAAAAGGTACTCTGGCCAGAGTAGCTGGATGGAGAATTATTGAATTTCAGTTGCTGGTTTTCGGTGGTGATACCGAATTCCGCAGGCTCTGAATAGCACTCACGATTTCTTTGGTGCGCGGTGAGCGCGCTTTTCAAACATGCGCGTGTCGTAGGTCAGCGGCTCCAGATTCCGAACAACAATTCGACCGAACTCCGGGCGGGCAGGATTGAGCAGGCAGTTATTCTCGTGTGGGGCGAGAACAGACGGTACGAAGAGCAGACAGCTCTTACCGGCCGCTACGAATTCATCACCGAACCTTGTGAGCTCGGGCGGGGCGCCACCCTCCCGCCAGTTCGCCGGCAGCTCGCTGACGTTCACACCCTCTCTGGTCACATCCTCAGGAACTTCGGCAACGGCCAAAACCAGATCGCTCGGCGGATCGTCCTTGTCCAGGTGGACGAAGTATTCCAGCATGGCCAACGATTGGTGCTCCGAGGTGTAGCTATGGCGGACGCCAGGACTGGACCAGCGTCCGCCGTGGCGATAGGCTCCTCGCCGTCGAATGGAGTGCGGGCGTATGCCCCTACGGAGGACCCGATACACCAATTTCAACTGATTCCGCCGTACGCGATGCGGCCCAGGATGTTTTCGACCTGGCGAGCGCCAGGCTCGGTGTCGATAGCAGCAACGGGGGCGATTCCGCCGAGCGCCCGGTTGGGTCGCTTAAGCCATCGCAAGGCTCGCTCACGGTCCCCGAGGAAATCATTCGCGATGGCAACAATCCGAGCGAGACGGTACAGGCGGTCGGACTCGAAGTGTGCCAGCCGCCCCCTATCGCGACGGCGTTGCAAGGTACGAGGGGATAGGTCGAGTGCGCTGGCGAGTTCCTTGAGGGTCAAGCCGGAAGCGCGCATCAGTTCCTCAACCACGGCTGGGCGAAAACCCTCACGAATAGCTTCACGCAAATCGCCCTCACTAGAGAGGCGGCGACCCAAGATCCGCTCGCCACCCAGCGTTTCAACAATCGCTCTCAACTCGTTTAACATTCTGCCGCCTTATCATAGCGGCAAATCGCTGCGCTCTCGACCATGACAAAGGGAGGGGAGATTGGTTGACCAGTCTAGTCGATGTAGCCGAAGCCATATACGTCGAGTATTTTGCCCAGGAGCACTGCATGATGCGGCTCCGTCAGCGAGCCAGTGTTTGTCAGCTGAAAGGTTGAAGGCGATATGTCAAACAAGGCGCATGCATACCGAGCTACGTCATGCCTCGCAGGATAAAGGAGCCCTGCTGGTTTGACCGGATGCTGCCGAAGTGCGGCAGACCATTGCTGTGCTACGGCATGTGAACCGGTCAGCAATCGCCCATCTGCGCCGATGCGTGCGAGACCACCCGACCGAGCGAGATCGATCAGGGTAAACGGGTGCATCACCTTCAGTTTCGAGAGGGCCCGCTGTTCCAATTCCGGGCGAGTGACGATGCGAATTCCCGTCGACTGCCCAAATGTCTCAATGAAGGCGCAGTGCTCGTCAAGGGCAGCGTAGAGCACCCCAAAGCTTCCATCCGGCGCATCAAAGCGATTCCGTCCCGTTCGGCCAAAGAACAAAGGAACTTTGCTTCGGTCATGCAATCGAAACAGTGTCGTTCCCACTGGAATCGTGAATGTCAGCGGAGAGCGGCTCGCAAGGTCAGCAGGAGGTGCTGGGTGTTCGCCTGGAGGATCGATCATGCCGCGCCCTGTTCACCATATTCTGCTGCGGCCCAGAGAACCTTGCTGGAATCTCCCGCTCGCAAAAGCTCCAGCGGCGCCTTTCCGTCCAAACGGTCATTTCCATTGAGGAAAAAAGACATTTGCATCCAGGGATCGTGTACATGGAGCGCCTTAAGCACCTGATCGAGGTCTGCGATTGTGCGTCCGCCTTCAAACTGCCACGCGGGATACGCATAACCCCTTCGTCCCTGCACCAAGCCGATTAGTTGTTCTTGTTTTCTACGCTTATCAACCGCCTGCCTCGAAATCCCAAGCAGTTTGGCAGCCTCGTCAGCCGACAACACCCCACCTCCGGCCTGCAACAGTTTCTGCTGTGCTGCGACCCCTCGCAGTTTTGCTGACGCCAGGGGATCTTTCTCGGTAAGTTGGGCGACCACACTCGGGGTATTCATGGCGCTCAGGAGCACCAAATAGTCATTAGGCGCGCTGGTAGCCTCTTCTATACGCTCGTCTGGCAGTTCCTTTGCGAGTTCGGCTACAGCTTGCAAAGCACGAGACACGAACACCGAATTCTGCGTCTTCTCTAAAGACGAAATTGCCTGACCCAGAGGACGGCACTGTGCCCGCTCCCGCAATTTGAACGTAACGAAGATTCTGTGAGCATCGATTTCGGTATTCACATAAAAGCTGTCAAGAAGCAGATTGACTCTGCGATTGCGCTGTTCGAATACGAGTTGATCCTGGCTCCAAAAAAACCGGAGATCTCGAGGCCGTGCCGACCTGATCTCAAGCCGGCCTTCAACCGCTGACTTTCTCACCATGAATACCGCGGAGCGCAGTGCTTTGGAAGGGGAGCCCGAAAACCAGGCGTTCAGCTGGTCTCGAAGTTCGTCGACCGAATTGGGGCGAATCGTCACAGCGAGCGACATGCAATGCTCCTCGGTTTACTAATTATATTACTATTAGATGCTAATACTTCGTCAACTGAACCAACAGTTTGAGTTAAGACGGAGTTTCGGGACAGAGGCAAGGGCGAGCCGGCGAACCCGCCCTAACCATGGTTCATGCGGGACTGAGAACCTGTCCGGCCAGTTTGCTGATCTCCAGCTTGCGCTCAGCGTCTTCCGTTTTACCCGCCACCCAGGAGATGGCGTTCGACAGCCGCCACATGCTATTGCCGGCGGGCATGTTCACCGTGTCCGCCGAGGTGTAGGCTTCGACAACGGAATCTGCTTCGTGCTTCTGCAGCGCTTTCCGCAGCATATCGCGGGCTTGGCTGGCGTCCACTGGACGGTCATTGGCACGTCGAATCAGCTCCATGTGCTGCTGTAGCTGATCTGCGTTGAGCTGATGCTGGATTACGTCCCTCAACGCGCTTACGGTGGCCTGGGCGTCCAGCTCATACGTACGCTCGGAGTAGATCATGGATTCGTCCAGGCGTTTGCCCAAATGTACCTGCCGCATTTCCTCCTGGGTGATGGCCAGATTCGAACACCAGATCCGCAGCAGGTAAGCCCGGACCGATAGCGCTCCATTGCCAAAGTCAGAGTTCTCCAGCGAAAGGCCGTAAGCGACGACCTCACCCGGAACTGGCTCGTACACCTCGGGCATAATTGCCTGAATCGCTATCTTGGTGTCGGTGACATAACCCTCGTACGGCAGCGCGCCCTTCTCCTGCACTGCCGTGGCGAACGCTTCAACGACCGGGCGGGAATCGATGCGGCGGTAGGAGTCGGACAGAAAGCCACGCACTTCCTGCTGGAGCGATCGTAGGAGATAGCGCTTCTTGTGAAAGCGGCGGTTAAAGACAGTTTGCAGATTGTGAGCCAGCAGCTCGCGCCCCCACGGTTCGGCTACGGTTTGCAGGCTGTCGAGGAACTTCACCGGCATGTCGGTGGTCTGCGCCATCTGGTAAATGGCATTGCGGTGCAGAGTCTGGTCGACCTTCTCCTGTTCCCGATCGGGCACCGTGATCAGGATCTCGGGCAAATTCTCAGCCGCACGGAACTGAAGGGCGTCGCCTCGCACGAGGCGATCAGTAGGCTGGTGACGCATGACGTGATCGATGACGCTGGCGGCACGTGAGCGGCCGCGCTCGATCAGTGATTCGAGTTTTGAGACAGCTTGGTTCTTGGACTCGGCAGTTGCGAGCATGAGCGGGTTCTCCTTGGATTCAATTCAGGCGGACAAGATGGGGAAAGGCAGTAGCAGCGGGTTGGTCCAGCACTGGCCGCTGGGGAGCCGCTGGGGGCTGACACTGGCGAATTAAAGACTTGGTTATCAGAAGGTGATAACCTATATCAGATGAAGGATCGGCCTAAACGTGATCCGTGCTTGGACGCTCTCCTGGATCTCGATGGCCAAGTGCTGGTTGTCGATGAAAAAGGCGAGCATTGGGTCGAATTCAGGGTGCGGCAGGTGCCCGTTACGAAAGAACGACCACACGGGCTGGATTATTCGCTGACCCTTCACGGGAAGAACAACGAGCGGCTGGTCGGTTTTGACAACGCTCATAGCGTGAAACGAACCGGAGGACCAGGCGGCAAGGCTCCCACCGCGTTCGACCACAAGCACAGAGTACGAACGATTCGGCCTTACCAATATCGTGACGCGGCCTCTTTGCTGGAGGATTTCTGGAAAGAGGTGGATGCAGTGCTGAGGGAAAGAGGAGTACTGAAATGAAGATGCTTAGAATCGGAATCGCTTCTTACCAGGAAATGAAGGCTCGAACTCTGGCCATAGCCCGGGGTGACCTTAAGCCGAAGGCGACCGATCCCAAGGTCTGGTTTCCTTCGGCTGAGAGTCTGGTTCGAGTCCTTTCCGACAGGAACAGGTTATTGCTGGCGACCATCCGCGACAGCCAACCGCAGTCGTTGTCCGATCTAGCGGAGCTCACAGGTAGGAAGAAGTCGAACCTATCACGCACCCTCAAGACGATGGAGCGGTACGGGATTGTGAAACTCGAACGGAAAGGTCAGGGACGGGTTGTGCCTCGTGTTCCCTACGCCGGCGTAACGGTTGATCTGCCGCTCGAAGGATCGGTTGCGAGATGACTGCGGGGGGAGACAACAGTCTGTATCTCCGTCGTGCTTCAGAGAAGCGGCGACCGGTTCTGGACCAGCCGCCGTACTTCGGTTGTACGAGTCGCGGTGAGGACACTCACAGCGAACAACAAGACCGTGGTTGACGCGTCGAAATCCGGAACAGAGCTGGTGCTCATTGCGCTTGCAATCCGAGCACCAGCGTAATCGAGGACTCGGCGCACTCTTGCCGGCGTCGGCAAGGCAGAGTCGATGTAATTTCATGAGAGTTGAAAGGCGTCGCAGCTGTTCGCGCCGGGCGGATGACTAGAAGAGCGAGAGCTGCAACGTTGGGCTAGAGGTTGAGTTGAAATCGATGGAGGGTGAATGGGAGCACTGTCAGCCGCTGTGTCTGAGCCGAACAAATCTACCGGTTCGCTCTCCGGAATTTGCTCCGCTTCGGACGTCGATCCGCCAGAAGGCAGGAATTCCCCGACCCGCTTCCAGAGAAGATCGGCCGATTCGCCGATGCCCCGGTTCTGCACCAATTCCCGAGCCATCGCCGTCAGCATGTCGTCATCGCCATCCAAAGCTTGCAAACCTTCCGAGGCAAATTTGCCCTCCATGGCGAGAGCCACGAGAAGCTTCTTGCCCATCAGACGCAGACAAACTTCCTGCATCGTCCCGCTATAGGCGAAGAACTTCACTTCCACCGGCCGCTTCTGACCAATGCGCCATGAGCGGCGGCTGGCCTGCCGCAGGGTATGCAGCGAGTAGCCGGTCTCATGGAACAGGATGGTCGGAAACTCCAGGAGATCCAGTCCGGTCTCGACCAGCTTGGGGTGGCAGATCGCGACGTCGATACCGCACTTCAGTTGCTCGCGGTACCAGGCTTCCCGCTTATGGGTAGGCGTGCTGGCTCGAAGCACCGCGACTCGGATACCTTCTGCGCGCAGCAGCCTCTCCAGGCGAGCGGTCACATCGTATTTGTTGGTGTAGACCGCAAACACCTGGCACTTGCGACCGCGCATGAGCTGGGACTTGATCTCGTCGATCAACGCCTGCTTCCTTGGGATAGACCTCGCCTTCGTCCAAGTCCTCGGTTTCGGCAATCACAAACGTTTCCCGCTGTTGGATTTCGGGGTTGTAGCGGGAACCGTAGAGCGTGCCCAGTCCGTAGGGATGATCGGGATAAACCAGCAACGCATTGAGCATGGTGCTCAGCACGCTGCGGTTTCCCCGATGCTCCTGCAGGGTGGCGGTGATGTCGTCCGGCAGTTGCTGGTAGGCATCTTTCAACTTGCCTGCCAGTTCCACGGAAACGACATCTTCCCGATACGCCGGAAGGGCGTCCGAGATGTCTTCCAGCGAAACGAAAGCGCAAGTGTCCATCAGGTACTTGCCGAAAAGCAAGGGCGACGCTCCTGGCTTTCGTCGGATGGTTACTTCAGCCTTGTTCTTCTTGGAGCAGGCGTTGTCGTCGATCTTGGTGCGCTCAACGGTCTCGATCACCCCAAACTGCTGGGCGAAGCGCTCCTTGCCGGCCGAGCCCCAGGTGAATCCGTCACGCACCATGCGACGGGCATCGACCCGGAACAAGGGGTTGTAGAAGTCATCGGCATAGCCGCTGAGAAGCGTTCCGGTGAGCCCGGCGACGTTCTTTGCCACTCGTGCCAAGACACCCAAGGCGTTGCCCTGTGCCGTGTCCCCCGCGAGCTGGTGGACGTCGTCGGCAATGGCATAGTCAAACCACTCGGGCATGTAGCGGCCCATGTAGTCAGCGGGAGCCATGCGCTTGATCTTGTCGCGGTCGGCTTGCCAGAGTGGGGAGTGAAGACTGGTGCCGTTCTTTTCTCTGTCGACGATTTCATGCAGGCGCTTCTTGTCGAAGTCGCGTACGTCGAGAAACTCGTCGTCGGTGGAGATCGGTTTGTGGGTATCCGGATTCAGCACCAAACCAAGATGTTTTCCGGAACGGCCTTTCAGGTAGGCGTGCTTCCAGAAGTAGCCCAGCTTGGCTCTTTCCCGCCCGATAATGAAGATCGACGTTTCCGGACAGACGGTCCTCCATTCCTTCGGACCCATTTTCCGCATGTCGGCCAAGGTCGTGTGCAAGCCCTCGCGCACGATTTCACCGCGCAGCACCCTGACTTCGTTGACACCATGCGGCTGCTTGGGGTCGCCGCCGTTGCGCATGTCGTCAATCAGAAAGACCCGTACCAATGGCAGAGTCAGGAACGTCTCGCGCGCCCACTTCTCAACCAGGTGGGGCGGAGCCATGACGATCCCGGAAAACGGCTGTCCGTCGGCGTGGACCAACATCATGCCCAGCGCAATCAGGGTCTTGCCCGCCCCGCATTCCGCCACCACATGGGCTCCACGGGCGATCTGCCAGCGTCGGGTCACACCCATGATGGCCAGAGCCTGTGCCGGGTAGGGTTGACGGAGCAGGCGCGCAATTTGCGGGGACAGCGGATCTTCAGGGCGATGTAGGGGAGGAAACGAAGCGAGAATGCGCTCTCCCAACTCCGCAGAGTGGTGCGCCATGTACGCATGAAGTGAGGAGGGGATCGGCATGGGAGGCTCCCGGAGAAATTGTTCTTGGTGAATCGCGAAAGCGGCAATAGCGGACTTAGAAGCAAGAGGCTGCGGAAAGTACTAGAGGCTGTGCTCGGCTGTGTCTTTCTTCATTTGATGAATAATCTCTTCACGTGTGAGTAGCTGGGCGAGAACGCTGTCGAGGCATTCCAATACGATGGTCAGCCCATCTCCTATATTCTCGATGGTCTCGGCTATTTCCTTGCGCTTATGCTCTCGCTCCCGCTTGGCATCTTCCTTGAGTGTCGACTGGGTACTCGTCAGCAGACTGCGCAGAACCCCAGCGAACTGCCGCCGCACGGAGTGACGATACAGTCGGACCGTAGCCTGTGATGCAGCCAGGCTTTCATCGATTGAGCGTAGGGCAGCTTGTTGGTACCCCTGCAGTTTGTTTTCGTCGCTGCCCCAGGCACGGAGCAATTCCGCCCTGGTTCGTTGCAGCAATTCGCACGCGATTGCCAGTTGTGAGGTTCGCTCAGCGCTCTGCGCGAGCACAAGTTCGATGTAGCTCCTCTCGACGGTCACGTAGCGGCAGAGAGGATTGTTTTCGCGAAGCTCATAGTTGAGGGCTTGAAAGGGCTGGATTATTCATAGGAACTCCAGGTGACGCACACGTACGGAAGCCAATTTACATGGCAAAATGTCTTTGACTGGAATGGAGTCTGGACTGGCAGTTATGGATATTTACTTGATCGACGGCACCTACGAGCTGTTCCGCCATTTCTTCGCGTTGCCTTGGGCGACTGACAAAAATGGGCAGGAGATCGCCGCCGTTCGTGGCGTGTTGGCGTCCGTTGTATCCATGATCGAAAGCGGGGTAACCCATGTTGGCGTGGCCACCGATCACGTTGTGGAATCGTTCAGGAACGACCTGTACTCGGGCTACAAAACGAGTGAGGGAGTGCCTCCTGAGCTGCTTTCGCAGTTCCCATTCCTTGAGGAAGCTCTACAAGCCATGGGGTGCTCGTGTGGCCGATGGTCGAGTTCGAAGCCGACGATGCTCTCGCCTCAGCTGCTCACAAAGCAGCACAGGACGAGCGAGTCGAGAAAGTTGTCATCTGTACGCCGGACAAAGACCTCGGCCAGTGCGTCATTGGGACGCGAGTAGTCCAGATGGACCGCCGACGTAATGTGGTGCGTGATGAGGCCAGGATTGTCGAGAAGTTCGGCGTGAGACCGGAATCGATTCCGGATTATCTTGCGGTGGTCGGAGATTCTGCGGACGGGTATCCGGGCGTTCCGGGCTGGGTGTGAAGGCGGCGGCATCGGTACTGTCCCGCTATGGCCACCTGGAGGACGTGCCTAAGAACTGGCAGCAATGGCACCATTCGATCCGCAAGGCTCGCCCGCTTTCAGAGTCGCTCTTCAATGCATGGGAAGATGCGCTGCTCTTCCGGGACCTCGCCACCCTGCGCTGCGACGTGCCCCTCTTCGAAACCGTCGATCAGCTTCGCTGGCACGGACCGGTGCCGGACTTCGAGGAACACTGTAAACGGATGAACTCGCCCGATCTGTTTGCGAGAGTCGCGGCCACGGTTAGCGCGGATCACGTCTCATGAGTGGGCTGCAACCTGGGAGTGCCCCCAGCCCACCGTTATCCTCACACGCGATTCATCACGTGCTACAGGCCGGCTCATGGGAGTAACCTCGCATATGACTGCGCACGCTATGGCAGACGACCATTCGCAGCAATGACGGACTAATCGCAGTGAACTCGCAAATTAACATGATTGCAAGCCCCCCGCTTCCACTGATCGCTAGCGACGGTGAGGGCAATCGGAAGGCCTACGAAAAGAGTGTGAGCAACCAGCTGATTGATATACCCGGCAACGCCGAGAGGAGGCCGTTTCGGAGCGGCTGACAAAGGGATAACAAGATAACGCATGAAAGCAAATACACCGAGCCCGAAAATCGGACCGCAAAGCACCGGCTTTCGCACCAGTATCGGTAACGGACGACTGAGCAGGCAATAGGTTGTGGCAGCTCCTGTCGCAATGCTGTAATGAAGTAGAACACCCAGACTGGCGGTGGCCCATCCGCCCTGAAATGCGCCGGGACCCAAAGCCCCGCTGGCGATGAATTGAAAGACTCGCTTTACTCCGGGACCGCCAATCAGTCCCAACACAATTGCGGCGTCTAGGCCATCCAGGGTTCCTGCTATCAATCCGGCCCGCGCAATGGTCTTAAGAGGATGTGCGCTAGAAGTTGAAACATCTGCCTTCATCGGTTCTTGTCTCCCACTCTTCGTGTGAATCAGAGGAATTGGATTCAGTCCGCCGAGGCGTCTTGCTGCTGCTCTTGCTGCTCTGATGCCGTCGAAGCTTCTGTCGGTGTGACGCGACGACCAAGTCTCTTCTCGGCAGTGCCGGGCTGACAGTGGACGGTCCAAAGGTACATCGCAGCATACGCCCGCCAGGGCCGCCAGAGTTCGGCACGCTGTTCGAGTTCCCTTGCTATCTGCAATCCCAGAGCACGGAGCAGTCCGAGGTCACCGGAAGGGAAAGCGTCGGGTTCTCCTAAGGCACGCATGGCGATATATTGCGCGGTCCAGCTGCCGATTCCGGGAATTTCGCGCAGCCGGTCCAGCAGGGGTTCGGAATTGACAACGGCTTCAAACCTGATATCTCCGTCGCGAACCGCCGCGGCGAGGTCGCGAATAGCTCGTGCGCGGGATTTTGGTAGGCCAATGATCTGCAAGTCGGCATCGGCCAAGACCTCGGCGCGAGGGAAAACGTGAGTAACCCCCTGGGCTTGGGACAGTGGCTTCCCAAACGAGGTCACCAGCCGCCCGGCGAGCGTGCTCGCGCCTTTCACCGTAACCTGCTGGCCGAGAATGGCGCGTACGGCCAGTTCAAATCCGTCCCAGCAGCCAGGGACCCGCAATCCGGGCTGTGCCTCGACTCTGGATGCTAAGACTTCGTCAGCAGACAACCGCGCTGCGATGGTTTGTGGATCAGCGCCCAAATCAAACATCCGACGGACGCGCTCAATGATCAGGAACAAGAAATTTGAATCATCGAACTGAATAGAGACGCGCAATGCATTGTGCGCTGCATCGAGTTGAATCTCAAGATAGCCAGCCTGTCCCTGTAGACAGATCGAGCGCCGATAGCCATTCGCGTCCACAGATTCCACGCCGGGAATTGCGCGGGCTGCGAGAAACGACAACAGGTTCCCCCATTGGTAAGGCGGGCGAAACCGTAGACTGAACAAATATTGGTTCTGAAGAGAAATGGTGGCGGGCCGCGCCAATCGGCGAATCTGCGTGGGTGTTCGCTTATAGGTGCTGAGTATGGCCGCATTGAAGCGGCGCACACAACCGAATCCCGCGGCCAGAGCCACGTGACCCATCGGCAGGCGAGTTTCATCAATCAGTTTCTTAGCAAAATGCAACCTGCGCGTCTTCGCCACAGCGCTGGGAGTGGCACCCAAATGCTTGAGAAAAAGCCTTCGAAGATGACGCGAGCCCACGCCCAGACGCTGCGCTAGTTCCTCGACGCCGCTATCCTGAAGGCCGCTCTCCGCAATGAGTCGCAGGGCACGTGAAACCGTGTTGGAAGTTCCAAGCCAGGCCGGCGTGCCGGGCGAACACTCAGGCCGGCAGCGCAGGCAAGGACGGAATCCAGCTTCCGCGGCCGCTGCGGCTGTGGGGAAGTAGCGCACGTTCTTTTCTTTGGCAGTCGGAGCCGGACAGATTGAACGGCAATAGACGCCACTTCCCACGACCCCGACGAAGAACTTGCCGTCGAAGCGCGGGTCGCGCGACAGCCGCGCTCGCGAACAGACCCGCCAATCGAGGGTGATCTGCGACACGTCGCTAGAGTAATCGATTTCACCGGCCAGGTTGGACGTTTTCGGACGAGGTTCGACTCTGCCCCCTGAGCCGATCCCAAGCGTGGAGGCAAATTCTTGCTCGCCGTCTTTAACTGACAGGGATCGATGTCCGGCAACGTCCACTGAGGGGCTAGCGACGTCCGTGAACGTCCAATGTCTCCGTCTAAGTCGTTCTATGGTGCTTCAAAACGCTGCACTGCGATTGCAAGCTCTTCGCTCGATCTTTACCTGAATCAGTGCGGCGCAGTGGCGAAATCACGGAACCGCGTTGGTCGACGGTTCGCCAGAAGAACGACAAGGAGACACGATGAAACTTTCACGAATCGCTCAAACCATTGCCATTGCCCTCCTTACCCTGCTTGTCGCCCCGCTGACGCTGTGGGCCCAGACGAGTAGTAAGGGTGCAACTCACTATCGCGTATTCAGCCTTGGGGTTCCGCTAGGCGGATCTGCCAGCGGTGCATCAGCTATCAACGACTTCGGTTGGATTGCCGGGGCGTCCAACCTGGCGGGCGATCAAGCTGAACATGCGGAGATGTGGATCTACGGTCACCCGGTCGATCTTGGCACTCTAGGCGGACCGAACAGTGCTGTCCTGTGGCCTGGCCTCAACAATCGCGGGCAGGTGGTCGGAGTATCGGACACCGGCAAGCAGGATCCCTACGGAGAGACATGGAGCTGCGGCGCATTTCTCCCAGCCTCGCATACCGGTCACACCTGCGTCGGGTTCCTGTGGCAATGGGGCACGATGACAGCTCTCCCCACCTTAGGTGGAAATAACGGATTTGCGACGGGCATCAACGACAATGGCCAAGCCGTGGGTTGGGCGGAGACTGCGGTACACGATCCAACTTGCGCTCCTCGTCAGGTTCTGCAGTTCGAGGCTGTAATCTATGGACCTGCGTCAGGGCAGATCAAACAACTCCAACCCTACCCAGGAGATCCTGATGGCGCCGCGACCGGGATCAACAACAAGGGCCAAGTCATCGGTATCTCCGGTATTTGCCAGAATGCGGTGGGTAATCAGACTGCGCTGCACGCTTTGCTCTGGCAGAACGGCACTCCCATCAACCTGGGCAATCTTGGCGGATACGCCTGGCACACTCCCATGGCGCTCAACAATCATGGCCAAGTCGTCGGCTTCTCAGATCTTCCCGGCGACAACGGGGGCGCGGACCCGAATTTCCACGCGTTCCTCTGGACCCAAGGTAGCGGCATGGTCGACCTGAAGACTTTGCCCGGAGACGCGATCAGCGAAGCGTTGGGAATCAACGAGCAAGGACGGGTGGTTGGCGTATCCTACGCTGCGGGATTCAGCAATCCGCGGGCGTTTGTCTACAGCAACGGACAGATGGTGGACATAAATAGTCTGGTGGAGGGCAACTCTCCCCTGTATCTGCAAGTGGCTCAGGAGATCAACGACTTTGGCGTGATAGTTGGGCAAGGCTGCATACCGGGAAGCTGTTCCGGCAGCAGCCCCAGCATCGCGTTCGTGGCAATTCCGGATTAGCGTATTGCGTCGCGTCGAGCCCGGGCAACGCGCAACAAATACGCATGAAGTGAGGGTAGGCAGGCCCTACCCTCAACAAACCACACCTCGCTTACAAACGAAAGACGACGATGCCACTCCTATTCAAACGTATAAACATCGGCGCATGCTTGATTTGCTTTGCCGTTGCAAGCGTTAGACCCGGGGCGCGAGCATTCGCGCAAGCTCCTGCTGCCAAGCCGTGCAGCCAGCCTGTTTATCGGCAGTTCGACTTCTGGGCAGGAGATTGGGACGCCTTTGAACTTGGCACCGGAACGAAGGACGCGCACGTCAGGGTCGAGCGCATTCTCGGCGGATGCGTCTTGCACGAACAATATGACGGTCTGGATGGTCACCGAGGAGAGAGCTTCAGCATCTACGATTCATCACGCAAGGTTTGGCAACAGACGTGGGTGACGAATCGTGGCGAGTTGCTAGTCATTGAGGGAAATCTGGAAGCGCTCAGCCGCCAGATGCGCACCGCAGAGACACGCTCAGCCGAAACTCAAATTGGCGCTGCTATGCGTACTGGAACGGCCGGTCTGCCCCGCTTCTCCAGAAGTAGACCAGAATGATTACACTTGCAACCGCGGCGTAAGCACACCACAGAGATGTGAACGCGTACCGCTTGACTCCCATCACAACCAGCAGAATTGCCAGATTCGCCGCGCCGAAGATTACCATCGTCCTCACCCTGGAGAAAAACAGCGAACCGCACGTCGCAATCACATAAATCACAGCGACTGCCGTATTATTGGTCGCTTGATTTATGTACACGATACTGTTTCCTTTGACGTAGACCTGTAACGAGTACGCCGCCAAGGCCCACAATATGTAGAGCGTGGTCGCTCCGCCCAGCAGAACAAACGGCAACATCCGCTTGCGGCTCTTCACACCCGGCTCGAACAGCAGCACGCTTAAGGGCAACAACAAAGGCAGGAGCCCCTGCGCATACAGCATGAATGCCGCCCCCATGTCGTGCGTCACGACAGGCGACATCACGCCATCCAAACCCAGCCAGACAAATCCCTCAATGAATTGGTGAAGGGCGAATAGCGCGGGCAGCGACGCAAAAAGCAGTTCCCGTCTGTGCTTCACCTTGGTGAGAGTGATGACGCCAACGGTGCCCAGGGCGGCGCTACCAACGAAATTCGCTGCTGCTGAAAAACACATGGCTCGTCTTCTTTCTTGCGACGGTTACACTCGTCAGGCGCTGAACGCAAACCATTTCTTCTGATGGGGCACTCGTATGTGTCAGGACGGTGACCTGACACAACCATCGGCGCCGTCGGGCGGTTACAGCTTACAGTGTCCGCGAAGATTATCCATTTCGCGCTATTGCTTCGGCTTCCGCCTCCGCTTCTTCGTCTCCAGGGCATCGCCGATTGCCGTCAGCAACCGGTCATTGAACTTGTCATCATCCGCGAGAGACACCGTGGCCCCAGGGCCATCCAGTTCGAAGCCGCCCTCGACGGAAGCATGAGGAACTGCTGCTCCTGGGGGCCGTCGTAATCGATCCAGAACTCCAAGGCCGGAACGCCCTTTTGCCACCGGGCCTTCTTTGGAAACATAGCTGCCCAAGTGTCAGGGTCAAGCTTGCCCTTCACCTTCGCCATGAAGTTAATAAGCTTCCTGCCTTGCTGCCAGTTCGCGGTACTTGGGGGACCAATCGCTTTCTGCGCCAGGCGGTCCTTAGCCTCGCGAATCAGGGTGCCGAGGTCTTTCATGGCAAAAGGTTTTATCAAACCGAGTCCAGCAACGGCAAATGCTTAGCAAACTGCTGGACAAATCAGGCAGAAACCGGTGGCAAAGACGATGGTCACCGACCGTCGTAGAATAACGTCGCCCTTCTGAGAGCAACATTGCGGGGGAATTCATCTGACCACCCGCTTAAATCGAGTGCGGCGTTTACGTAACGCAGTGCTAAGGAGTTCAGGAAAGTATGCAGGCACAGGTGAAAATCGGACGTATCGCCGGCATCTCGATTGGGATGCACTACAGCTGGTTCATCATCGCGTTTCTCATCGTGCTCTCGCTGAGCGAACACTTCAGGATCGTAATGCCGCAGTGGAGCGGCACCACGATATGGTCAGCCGCCATCGTGACTGGTGTTTTATTTTTTGTCACTCTTCTGCTGCATGAATTAGCGCATTCATTGCTCGCGAAATCCAAGGGTCTGCGGGTGCGAGCTATCACGCTTTTTGCGCTGGGAGGAGTATCGCAAATCGAGTCCGAGGCTCCCGACGCGATGTCTGAGTTCTCGATCGCGATTGTTGGCCCATTGACCAGCCTTGCGATCGGCTTGGTTTGCCTTGGGCTGGCGTGGTCCGCAGGGTGGATGCCAAACAGCGAGCCTCGCACGTACCTGGTTGCAATCCTGGTCTGGCTTGGCTATATCAATCTGTTGCTGGCCGCATTCAATATGATTCCCGGGTACCCACTGGACGGTGGCCGCGTGCTGCGCGCGCTAATCTGGTGGAGGACGCATAGCATTGAGCGCTCCACCCGCATAGCGGCCCGAGTTGGCCAGTCGGTTGCGTTCCTTTTCATCTTCTTTGGGCTATTCCAGTTCTTTGCCGGGAAGAACTTCGGAGGTCTGTGGATTGCATTCATTGGCTGGTTCTTGCTGGATGCATCCCGCGCCAGCTACGCTCAGGTGGAGATCGGCGAGGCGCTGCGAAACCGCAAGGTATTGGACATGATGGATCGCAGCTTCTCCACCGTCCCAGCGCAACTGAGCCTGGAGGATTTTGTCCACCACTACCTGTTGGCCAGCGGGCGCAGGTGCTTTGTGGTGGTGCGAAACGATACTCTCGCCGGGATGATTACTCCTAATGAGATCAAGAGCGTGGAACGAGAGCTCTGGCCGCAGACCAGCATTCAGAGTGTGATGCGGCCATTGAGCGAATTGCGAACGGTCGCTCCCGACGCGCCCGCGATCCAGGCACTCGAGATTATGAGCCGAGAGGATGTTAACCAACTGCCAGTAGTCGCGAACGGTAAGCTGGTCGGGATCCTCTCCCGCAGCAGCCTTCTGGGCTTCCTTCGCAACCGGGCCGAACTGTTCAAGCATTGAGACGCGAAGTGAGCTGACGCCTTTTCTCGCGCCGCTCAATGCTTCCGGACGGTCAGAACAGGAACCTTGCTGTACCTTACAACGTACTCCGCAACGCTTCCCAGCAACAGATGCGCGATGCCAGAACGTCCGTGAGTGCCCATGACGATCAGCTGGCATTTCAATTCGACAGCGGCATCAACGATCGCCAAACGCGGCGATCCTCTGCGTATTACAGTCTCGGCATCAGGCACCCACGTCCTGCCATCGTTTCATGTCCTGCTTCGCCTCGGTAAGCAACGAAGGCAACGGGATCGGGCCCGCTATCGTTACCCCGGCTGCGCCTAGAGCAAAGATGTCAATTACGTGCAGGAGAACAAGCTTGGCGCCGAATCCATCCGCCATGCGCCGAGCCCAGCGCAATGCCTTTTCGGCTTGTGGAGAAAAATCAGTGGCCAGCAGAATCCGTGAGATTGCCGGCCGAACACTTAGCTTTGTCACACTGCGAACGGCCACATCATCGCTCCAACGGTAGGAAAAAGATAGATAATAGATAACATTCTGGAAAGCTTTGCTCGTCCAGCGAGCATTTGCGATCAAAGGTGCAGTGGTGATCACTTCTTTGTAACTGTGACAAACTCCCCGGTTTTTTGGAGATACAGGCGCATGTTGCACTGGTTCGGAGCGGCGTGCACGAAGTAGATGCTGAATCGACGTTCCGTGGCGCCCAATTGCCCGAATTGCATCGTGATTCTTGCAAGATCTTGCTGTTCGTCGTATTTTCCGCTGGTGTCGGTACTCCGCGAGACCACAAGGGTCCATGCTTCTTTCTCTGGGATAACAAATAGCGTATAGGCTCCCACCGGCACATCCTTACCGCCTATACTCAACGCAGTGTTGGTGAACATCGTCATGGGCTTCCCTCCGGGCGCCCAAATCTTGCCGTACGGGATCTCATTACCAAGTACCTTCTTTTTTACATCGAATGGGACACGTTGGTAATTGATCGCTACCTGGTTCGTGCTGTCGAAATTGCAAGTTGCGGTGGCGCTCTGGCTCTTAACTTGGGAGAACGCTGCGCCACCGCAAAGAAGTGACGCAGAGAGAACCGCGCTAAAGGCTAAACGATTCATTTGAATTGCTCCCGTAGGATTGATTCCCGTCCACACAATCGGGTCCCACTCGGGCGTTCCAGCTGTTCTGACTCCGGAGTTATACCCGCTAGCGCTGGTTCGCTGGACAACCGGAGGCGACGGCCTGAGTTTACTACTCGTGGTATCCAGTTGCACAACCAAACGGCATCCGACAAGAGCTCTTACTAGCGGTAAGCGTCTTAGGGCAACTTGCGGTATGCTGATGCCGTTCATCCATCCTATGTCTGGCTTTGCTCCCGTCCGCTTGCGCTCCAACTTTCGTAGCCTGTTCCGGCCCGCCGCAACAATATATGACGAAGTATCGGAAGGCCGCCAGTTCGACGCACTCTATTTTTCGATGCTGGTGTTTGGCTGCCTCATTGCACTGCTCGGGCTCCTACTCAATAGCCCAGCCGTGATCATAGGCGCGATGCTGATCTCGCCTCTGATGGGGCCGATCCTGAGTTGCGGTCTGGCTGTCACCCTGGCGGATGGACATCTCGGCAAGAAAGCCGGCCGGAATCTTGGCCTGAGCGTAGGGGAGACGATCTTCATTGCGGCTTTGGCCGCGTGGCTTTCGCCCCTCAAAGACCTCACACCGGAGATCCTCGCCCGCACGAATCCGAACCTAATGGATTTGCTGGTCGCCTTTTTCTCGGGTGCGGCCGGCACGCTGGCGCTCTGCTCCCGGAGGTCGGGTTTTACGATTGTGCCAGGCGTCGCCATCGCTACCGCGGTCATGCCTCCACTGGCCACCGTCGGATACGGTATCAGCACACGACAATGGAGTGTTGCCTCCGGCGCCTTCATGCTGTTCGTTACCAATCTCGCGTCCATCGTGGTCAGCGCTGGCATCGTCTTCCTGCTGGTAGGCGTTCGCCGCGTTCCGACTGCCGGCCATGAAGAAAAGAGCTGGATGGTGCGTCAGCGCATGACAATCTCTTTGGGCATTCTGGTTGTGCTCTCCATCCCCCTCATCAAAACCCTGGTTCGCGCGGCGGATCAGGGTCGCGTACGCAATGAGATTCGACACGCCCTGGCACAAAGACTGAACCATCCGGGAACGCGAAAGGTGGACGAAGTTGCAGTCGAACTCGATCAGAACGTTGTCTCTGCGGAAGCCGCCGTCCAAACCGCCAAGATGATATTGCCGGAAGAGGAAAAGAGCATCGAACGAGGTTTGTCCCAACGGATTGGCCGTAAGGTGACGCTTCACTTGGATCAGATTCAATTGGTTCAGCAGTCGAAGCCTCCCCCCGCCGTTGTTGGTCATGATTACCTTGCCGGGGGGAAAGTACGAAACGAATCTGAACCAGCCAAACTCACCATCGACGAGATGCTGGAGGAGATCCGGGGCTCCGCCCATAGCGTGCTTAAGCCCATGCTCCATGCTGCGGGTGTCGAAGATTTTGCTGTTTCATCCGTAGCCGGCGAAAGTAGCGGCAGATTGGGCATCGAACTCACCGGCACCTATCAAGTCACGGCGTCGGACGCCGCCACGTGGAGAGTTATCAGTGCCGCGGCCGCACAGAAGTTCAATGCTCCTGTTCATCTGACCGCCCGGATGTATCTCCCCCAGTCTCAGACCTCGTGGATCCAGTATCGGGGCGAAGAATCGCACCCAAGTGCGTCGGAGCTTCGCAACGCGCAACGGATGCTGGCGAACTGGACGAAACAAGGGTTGGAACACGGATTTTTCGTTCCGACGGATGCCGAGGCTAAACTTTCCCTTCGCCGCGTCGAGTACCTGCAGTCCCACCTTGGACAGGGATTGCCTCTGCCCGCCGAGTTGGGCAGCACAGTGAACACGGCCACGAACGCGGTTGGAATGGCTGCTGTCCAACTGATTGACGTTTCCTCAACGCCCGAATCTCCGGCCGCGCCTCCGTCGAAGTAGCAAAACGTCTACCTACAGTTCCTGCAATTCCGGCACGGTCCAAGTGATTAAAGTCAGTTCCCCCAGGGGTTCGTGCGGGGCGCGGCATACCGGTCCTGGGCGGTTCGCCAACTTTCGTGTGTCATGACTTGACGCTTTTCGACTCCCGAAAGCGGTGGTAAGATAACTGGCGTGGTTCGCCCGTGCCACCGTCTATTTAACTCGTAGGACGTCGCCAACCCCAGGAAAACGACATGAGCATCTCAACGCGAATCCTGCGTCCGCTCGTTTCGTTGGCGATTCTCGCCGGGATCGGTGAGCTGTGCGCTCAAGCTCCAAAGGTCCATTCGGCGACCGCGGTCCTCGTTCTACTCCTGGCAACGTTCGTGATTGCGTATTGGCTGGGCTTCTGGGAAGCCTTTACGGCAACCGCCGTGTCGGCCGCTTGTCTCGCCTATTTTTTTCTTCCACCGGCTGGCTGGCCCATCGGATCTGCACAATATTGGGTGGTCTTCTTGACCTTCCTGGCGGTAGCGCTCATGACAAGCTACTTTGTAGCCCGAAGCAGGAGTCAGACGTCCGAGGCCGTCGTGGATCGCCGCGAACTCGAATTTCTGTATGCGTTTGGGAAGGATTTGCCTATCGAGGGGCGACCCGGAGCCATGGTTGCTGGTTCGCTTGACTCCCTGGTGCGGTGTTTTGAGACCGATGCCGCGGCTTTTTACGATTGCGTAACCGGGGAGATGACGCGTTCGGGTTCGAAGGCAAGCTCCTTCACCGAGCACGGGCTTCGTGCCGCGACTGAACACTCTAATCTCTTCCGTGAACAAGCCACCGGTTCGATGTTCGTCCCCATTCGTTGCGGAGGCCGCGCAATTGGCAGTCTGGCGGTACGAGGCGGCATGTCGGAGCTCACCTTCGCGGCGATTGCCGATCGCATTGAGGCCAGACTGGACAAAGTTCATGCCCAGCAAGAGCTGAGACACGCTGAAGAAACCAGAAAGAGCCAGGAACTGAAGACTGCCGTACTGGATTCCCTGGTGCACGAAGTGAAGACTCCGCTCAGCGTCATCAAGACCGCGGCGAGTTCTCTGCTATCCAGAGATTCTGACCCACTCAGCCGGCGCGAACTCCTGACCATCATCAATGGAGAAGCAGATCGAATGGACGCTTCCATTAGCGATGTCTTTTGGACAGCGCGGCTCGAAGCCGGAGCCATCGGGTCCGGGAAGGGATCGAACAACTTGGAGCTGCTGATCAAAGAAGCGCTCAGTGAATTAGAGCCTCTTCTCGCCGGCAGGTTGGTGAACGTCGAAGTTCCGGACTCCTTGCCGCCGGCGACTTGCGACTTTTACATGATCAAAGGTGTCGTGAAGGAATTAATAAATAATGCTGCGAAATATTCCCCTTCCGGCTCGCCACTGACCATCTGCGTGCAGCGGGTTGGCAACGAGATCACAACAAGCGTGTGCGATTGGGGGGTTGGCATTGCGTCGGGAGAAGAGAAACTCATCTTTGCCAAGCACTATCGTGGTCAAGCGCCGGGTCCGGGCACAGGGATGGGGCTGGCAATTGCGAAGACTATCGTGGAAGCGCATGGCGGACGGATCGGAATCAAAAGGCAACCCAGTGGCGGATCGGTGTTTAATTTCTCATTGCCGGTGTCTCATCAGGATGTGGCATGAGTGTCGCGAAAATACTGGTAGTGGATGACGAGCCGCAGATGCGCCGAGTGCTGCACGCCAGCCTCAAGGCACATGGGCATCAGGTGATTGAGGCCGATTGCGGCGAACAGGCGTTGCGCAAACTGGATGCGGAACCGTGCGATTTTGTACTGCTCGACCTCAACATGCCAGGGCTGGGCGGGATGGCCACCTGCCGCGCGCTGCGAGCCGGGTCGGAAGTACCCATCATCGTTGTGTCTATTCGAAATTCTGAGCGCGACAAAGTGGCTGCCCTGAAAGCTGGAGCGGATGATTACATCACCAAACCATTCGGAGTACCGGAACTTCTGGCCCGCGTCGAAGCTGTGGCCCGGAGGAAACCTGTGGCCGCAAGGCGGTCAAGCGTCCTGGTTTTGGATGGCGTGCAAATCGACTTGGAGGCCCACCGAATCGCCGGCCCGAACGGAATGGAGCACCTGACGCCGAAAGAGTTCGAGTTGCTCCAGTACATGATTTCCCACACCGGCGAAGTGCTGCCGCATTGCCGATTGCTTCAGGCGGTGTGGGGCGCGGAACACGGCAATGAAGTCGAATACCTTCGCGTTTTTGTCAACCAACTGCGAAGGAAAATCGAGCGCGACCCCCATCACCCCAAGTACCTTCTCACCGAGCCGTGGCTTGGTTACCGTTTTGTGCTCCCCCCACGTGGCAGACGCTAGGCTAGCCATCCCGCTCCTTATGACTTCCTTATTTCCCGCTACTAAGATCGCCCTTATTGGGCATCCAAACTTCAGATGCTCACAGACGCGGATTCATCACAAAGCCTGCCGCGAACGTCCCGGGTCCCTCCTTTGCTGACACGTCTGCGGTTCAGGTCTCAGGCCAGTAGGGGGCTTTGAAGATACTTGTTGTCGATGACGAAGTGCAGATGCGACGGGTGCTGCGGGCCGCTCTCAATGCACACGGCTATGAAGTAGTCGAAGCTGCCTCCGGAGAGGAAGGGTTGCGCAGACTCAACGCTGAATCCTGTGACTTTGTTGTCCTCGACCAGAACCTGCCTGGTTTGGATGGAATTGAAACCTGTCGCGCGATTCGTAAGGGTTCTGCGGTTCCCATCATTGTCGTGTCAATTAGAGATTCCGAAAAGGACAAAGCTGCGGCGCACGAAGCTGGCGCCGACGAATATGTTACCAAACCGTTTGCCCTCGAAGAACTGCTGTCGGCCGTTGAAGCGGTAAGCCGTTGGAGGGCAGGATTGCGCTGAGTTAGCAGCGGTTGAAGATTTAAGGCTCTAACCTTACGACTTCTTTATTTTTTATTCCTAATATGAAGTGGCGGAGTTGTTGATGTAGTCCGCCTGGATCGTCAACCCGATGGGACCGTTTGTCTTTCGAAGTGTGACACCGGCCCGTGCAGTGTCTTTCCTAGACGAGGCGTGGCGGAGTCCATTGTCCTCCTAACATTCACCTCGATTACGAGACCGGTTCGACCGGCGAGAAGGAAATACGACAATGACAACCGAAGTGACCGTGAAGACCCACCGCTCAAACCAGCCCGCAATTTTCAAGTTTATGGACGGAGACAAAGCTTCCCAGAGGATGACCGAGGTCTACGACAAGGTCGCGCGTCGGGCCTACGAATTATTCGAAGGCCGTGGACGGCAAGATGGTCAGGATCTAGACGACTGGCTGCATGCAGAATCAGAGTTTCTAAGCCCCATCCCGGTGGAGGTCAGCGAAACGGACGATCAACTGATTATCCAAGCGGAGGTTCCGGGATTCCGTGACGAGGACGTTGATGTGCGAGTCGAACCTCATCGTGTCATTGTCAGCGGAAAGCGGCAACAGATCCGTGACCAGAAGAAACGAAAAACTGTATACAGCGAGAGAAGATCCGATGAAATTTTCCGAATGTTCGATCTCCCCGAGGAGATAGACCCAACCAGGTGACGGTCGCGTTGAATCACGGAACTCTGGAAGTCGCGATTGCAAAGGTGCACCCGAGTGGGAGCATTTCGGTCGCAGATAAAGCGGCGTAGGCCATGCGCGGCTCGTTCTGAAATATGTTGGCGTGGAGGTCACGGTATGCCGAAGACCGCGGTTGGGTTATTTGGGAGTGCCGCTGCTGTGGAAGATGTCGTGAGCGAAATCGAGCGATTGGGCTTTCCTCGGCAAGAAGTTCGCACCCTGCGGGAACCAGGAGATTTCGAAGTTACCGGCGTGATGAGTTTCCCGCGCCTTGATTTCGAGGTCGAGTTGAGGCGGGAACTCGCCAGGATCGGGACGACCGAATCTGAAGCGCAGATTTTCCTCGAGGGATTACGGGCGGGGGGTGCCCTGGTCTTGGCAACGGGCTTGGACCAGCGGGTAGACGCGGCTGCGGCTGTGATGAATCGTCGCGGAGCCAAAGGGGTCGAGGAGAGCAGCGGCCCAGAACCACATTTACCCGACCAGACCGGTGAGCGCACAGCGCCGATGCGCGATAGTCCAGTGCTAACCGGGCGCGTCCGCCAGCCTGGCGGGGGCGCTCGCATCTTTGCTTGGTAATCAATGCCGGGATAATCGAGTCCGCCATCCTCACAGCAGTTAATCACCCTTAAGAAAAGATCTGTTTGCGGAGGTTGACGATGAAAATCGTGCAGTAGGGCCGCACCGGTCGGACATGTTCGCCCAAGAGTAATTTCCGCGCCATCTTTATGACTTCTTTACACCGATTTCCTAGGATGCAGAGAAAGCCCCGTCCTTCAGCGAAACGCTGCGGAGGGCGCCGTCAACCAGAAAGACCCTGGCCTTGGCCGGAAGCTGTTCAAGTTACTTTATTTGGTAACACTTAATAGGGAATTGAATTCCAAGCGGCAAGGCATCGAGATTCGGGATGATTCTGCCGGAGTCATCTGGCCGCTACAGCCCGGATCTGTTGATTGTGGAGGAGGGTGTCGCGATGATCAGAAGTCTCTGGTCAGTGCTCCTTTTATTTGCAGCCGGCTGCATGTCGCTGGGAATGTCTGACGGCCCACAAGCCACGAACACCCCTCCACAAAAGTCTTCTGCCCTCCCCAGCACCACCGAGGGCCAGTATGCACCAATCGACGCTTGCAAGACTTGCCATCAGGACCTCTGGGAAAAGCATTTTGCCAGCACTCCGCACTCGGTGCTTCTCAATGGCGATCAATATGGGTGCCAGTCCTGTCATGGTCCGGGACAGGCGCACATTGATGGCGGCGGCGACGTCACCAAGATCATCCGGTTTGAAACTCTAAGTCCCGCTCAGACAGCTGCGATCTGCCTCGGCTGCCATCAGTCCAGCCTGGAGACGCAGAATTTCTCCAAGTCCGAGCACCTGTCTAACGGCGTGAGTTGCACTACCTGTCACAGCCCGCATAAATCCGCCGATGTGAATTTCATGCTCGTGAAGTCGCAGACCGAGCTTTGCTTCGGCTGTCATGCGGCACAGAAGGCGCAGTTTGCGCGCCCGTATCGTCACCGCGTCGATGTTGGCCTGATTCAATGCAGTGACTGTCATAACCCGCACGGGACCGAACGAGGCGGTCAGGTCCGCTCGGCGGCCGGCCAGTTTGCGGTTTGCACCAAGTGCCACACGGATACTATGGGCCCGTTCGTCTTCGAGCATGCCCCGGTCAAGACGGATGAGGGCTGCCTCTCCTGCCACACACCTCATGGCTCGACTAACCCACGGTTGCTGCAGGTGAATAACGTCAACTTCCTCTGCTTGCGATGTCACACCCCGAACATGAATGGTGCGGCGGGTAGGCCCATAGGACCGAATCACGATCAGTCGACGAAGTACCAGGCGTGTACCACGTGCCACACCCAGATCCACGGTTCAAACTTTAGTCCGGTGTTCTTCCGCTAAGAGGACGCTATGCGATTCCCAACGATTTACCGATCGCATCTGTGGCTCGGACTCGCAGTGGCCGGGCTAGTATTCGCAAACCTAAGCTTCGCGCAGGCTCCTTCGGCATCCTCCCCGCTGGCTGCGCCGCCGTCGGACGCGCAAGAAGGTAAGGACATCGGCGGCTTTCACGTGACGCAATCCATCGAGTTTGGCGGTCGCATCAACGACACCACGGGAAGCACGCCGATGTATGACACCCTGGTGAATTATCAAAGTGGGGCACGCCTGCTTGAGCAGTCGCTGACCATGCAGGCCAAGGACGACGAAGAGATCTTCAACACTCTCACCCTGTCGAGCTTTGGATGGGGTGGCGATCCCGAGCAGGCGGCGCGGCTGCGGATCGCGAAATATCACTGGTACAACTTCTCCGGCAGCTATCAGCACATACAGAACTATTTCGACTACGACCTGTTTGCGAACCCGCTGAACCCGGCTCCGCCTGCCGGCAACCCATCGGTTCCGGTGCTGTTTTCGCCGCACAGCTACTTCGACCGGCAGAATCTCTACAACTTCGATCTCGTGGTGCTGCCGATGCACAAGCTGTCCTTCCGCGCCGGCTACAACCGCAACCGCATCATCGGGCCCTCTTTCAGCAGCCTGCATGAGGGCACTGAAGCGCTGCTTGACCAAAGCTGGAACAATCAGTTGAACGGCTTCCGCTTTGGGGCCGACTGGCGGGCGAACGATAAAACCACAATCAGCTATACGCAGCTCCTGCAGTACTACACCGGCGGGACAACGGATTCCCTGAACGGGTATAACTCCTGGCCATTGTCGAACTCGACTTTGGTCAGCTTAGGACTGCCATGGTTCAACAGCGGCAGTCCATGCTCGGCGCCGTTGAAGAACGGAATCGCCAACCCATCCTGCAATGGCTACTCCAACTACAGCCTCTATCAACACGAGCACACGTTTATTCCTACCGAGCAGCTCAACATGCGCTCGTCGTCATTAAAATGGCTCGACTTCAACGGACAATGGCAGTACAGCCACGCACAAATGAACACGCCGCTGACGGCGATCTTCAATGGTTTGAGCAGTCGCACAGGCTTGTTGGGTTATGACACCGCGGGCAGCAACTCGAGCGCGAAGTGGAATTCTTCCTCGGCCGACGTTTCCGCCACCATCCACATCAACGACCGGTTACGCCTGGTCGAGGCTTTCCGCTTCCGAAACTTCAGTGTGTCGGGAGACTATCTCGACTACGAAAATAGCCTCTTCCCCGCTGCGCCGACCACGGCTTCGCTGCTGACGCCGGCAGCGTTCTTCCCCGGAACGACCCTCACCCACGCGTCGGGTTCACCTGCCGACGTCATCAACGACCTGTATGCCAGCCTGCTTGGGCAGTTGTCCTACGCCAATGATTTCCAGGTCCAGTACGACATCGCGCGCAGCTTCGGCGTGCGCGCCGGATTCAACTGGACAAAGCTCAGCATTCAGCCCGGCGACAGCTACGAAGCGGCACTGGGCGACATCTACTATCCCAACAATCCCAGCCGCGGCGAATGCGCCGGGCAGCCGCTGAATGCAAATGGCACGTGCACCTTTGCCGGCGTGCTCACTCCGTGGACGGATCCCTTGAGCTTGACCACGCAGCTCAACCGCTACACCGGCGTGCTGGGCGCCTGGTATCGCAAGGGAGACCTGCACGCCGACGTCGAGGCGGAATACGGCGCGGCCGATAACTGGATCTACCGTACCGACCCGCTGAACTTCCTTAACTTCCGGGGAAATGTTTCCTATGCACCGCGTCCCTGGCTGATGCTGGGAGGCAATTTCACATATCAGAAGGCGAGCAACAACACGCCTGGTATCAACCTCGGCCAGCACAATTACATGACCATGGTGAATGCCACGATCATGCCCGGCAAGAAGTGGGGATTCGACCTGGCCTACAACTTCGAGGCTATCCAGCAGAACCTGTTCCTCTGCTTCCAGGACAGCACGCCTCCGCCAGGCTCGACGGCCTGCGTGGGCGACAGCTCACTGCAGCAGACCTTCGGCCTGTACCAGACGCATACGCAATATGGATACTTTGCGTTCACCCTGTCTCCCGTGGATCGCGTCAATATGCGCGTGGGGTACAGTATCGTTGACAACCAGGGCAACACGACCGACTTCAACGCCCTGCTTCCGCTTGGTCCGCTGGCCTCGACCTATCAGACCCCGCTGGCCACGGTGGAGGTCAAGCTGTACAAGGGGGTAAGCTTCAAGGGCGGCTGGAATTATTACCAATATGGCGAGGGATCCTTTGTAGGGCCCACCGCGCCGCGATATTTCCACGCCAACAACACCACCCTCGCTTTACGTTATGCATTCTGATCGCGCCTCTGCTGGAACATCCTTTGTGAGATTGAGGCGCCACAACAGCTCCAGGAAGTAAGGCTACGTGCCACACTGTTCGTGAGTTAGGAGTAAACCCCTCTCCCGACTACAGGCATACACTGTCGAGTGCTGTAAATATCCGCGCAGAAGCAGTTGGCAAGATTCGCGGAGGTTCGATTTGGTTAAGGAGAGCGAACCGCGGTTGCTGGCGGAATCCGTCGCGCTGGGCGTTATCGGCGGCCTTGCCGCCCAGCTCTTCACCTGGGCTCTGCGGGGCTGCGAACACATCTTCCTGGCCTGGATTGCGGGCTATACTCCGCCGGGCCTTCCTCAAGAGGGCGGAACTCTTCGGCAGGTCGTCGGTCTCCATGGTCTGTGGTTAGTGCCGGTGGCGACAACCCTGGGCGGCCTGCTTTCCGGATTTCTGGTTTACACCTGGGCTCCCGAGGCAGAAGGTCACGGCACCGACACGGTGGTCAAAGCATTTCATCGTGCCGGTGGCTTCATCCGTACGCGAGTAGCCCCCTTGAAGCTGGTGGCATCGGCCATCACCATCGGTTCCGGCGGCTCAGCAGGCCGCGAGGGACCAACCGCATTAATCGTGGCGGGAGTTGGCTCAACCTATGCCACACTCACTCACCGCACCGACGACCAGCGTCAGGTTCTTTTGCTGGCCGGTATGGCCGCGGGACTCTCGGCAATTTTTCGCTCTCCCATAGGATCGGCCTTCTTCGCCATCGAAGTGCTTTACAGCACGATGGAGTTTGAGGCGGGGGCGCTCCTCTACACGATGCTGGCAGCGGTGGTTGCCTACGCTGTGAATGGATGGTTCGTTGGCTGGCAGCCATTGTTCTATTTCCCAACTGCGGTCGCCAAGATTCGCGCTTTGGATTACGCATGGCTTGGCATACTAGGAGTCGGCGCTGGTCTGATTGCCACTCTTTTGCCGGTTGCCTTCTATCGATTGCGCGACGGCTTTCGCGCCCTTCCCATTCCGCCAGCGTTGAACCCTGCAATCGGCGGTTTGGTCGTCGGTCTGGTTGCGCTGGGAGCTCCTCAGGTTCTGGGAGGAGGATACGGCTGGATACAGGAAACGATTGACGGCGGATTAGGGCTGAAGCTCATGTTGGCGCTTCTCTTTCTGAAGATTGTTGCATTTTGTTTTACTGTGTCCTCGGGCGGCTCGGGCGGAATCTTCGCGCCGTCTCTGTTCGTAGGAGCGATGCTGGGAGGAATTCTCTCTTCCGCCTCTCACATGCCCACAGCCATGTTTGTCGTCCTGGGAATGACCGCCACCTTTGGGGCGGCAGCCCGGGTGCCTATCGCTGCGCTCATCATGGTGACCGAGATGACGGGGGGATATCGCCTGCTTCCGCCGGCGGCCCTTACGGTTCTGCTGAGCTATCTGGTACAGACCCAACTGTCGGCGCACCTGAAATACAGCAGCATGTATGAGGCGCAGGTCCCCGGTCGGGCTCAGTCGCCCTCCCGCTACGTTGAGAATGTGGAGTTGGCCCTCAGGCTTTTGGGCACTCGTCAGATTCCCAAAGCTGCCAAGATCGGTCACGTAGACCTGGTCGCTCTCCTGGATTCCGGTGTACCGATTAGCATGCGAGGCCGAAAGGAGCTGAACTTGGGTATTCTGCGACCGCAGAGTGCCTTAGTGGGAAAGACAGTCCAGTCTTGTTATGACATGGCCGGCGGAACTGCATTGGAGATCATTGCCATTCTGCGAAACGGAGAGGTGGTCTTTCCCAAGGGAGACACCATTTTGCAAGAGAATGACCGCATGCTGCTGATAGCATCGAGCAACGCCCGCGGTCGCCTCGCCGAGCATCTGTCTCCATTGGCGCAACCCAGTCCACCCGAACACTGATTGGCAACCGCCGCGCTCCATATTCGTGGCACGCAATACCATGCGCGCCGGGCTGGCAGTAGTAACGGAAATTCGCAAATTGGAGGTAAACTACGCGTCATGGCCCTACGTCCCTTCCCTGAGAAATCTCGTTATCACTCACAAGAATTTATCGGCGGCGCCATTACCAGCATGGACCAAGGCTATCTTGTCGCCTACGTCGATGGGGACGCTCGTGCCGACCCCGGTCCGGCAGGATACGGAGTTGTCATCGAGGATGAGGTCGGCCGCCCCGTCGCTCAGCTCAGCGAATTTCTTGGCCGCCAGACCCGTCATCACGCCGGCTATTCCGGTCTGCTAGCCGCGCTGGATTATGCCCTCTTGCACGGTTTCAATGCGCTGAGACTGGTTAGCGACTCAGAGCAGATCGTGCAGGAGATACGGGGCGAAAGGAAAGTCAGCAGTGCACCGTTGGATGAACTGCGCGGCCAGGTGATGGTGCTTATCGACCAGCTTGAATTCGTCGAGCTCGTATACCTGTCCCGGGAAAAGAACCGCGAAGCCGACAAGCTAGCCAATGCCGCCATCGATCGTGGCATCGCCAGGAAGGCGCCCGTGGTGAACGCCACCAATGTCGGCGGGGCCGCATCAGCGGTGCCGGAGATCAATGGAATCGTGCGTGACGGCGTGGTTCATTTCACCGGGAGTTCGCTGCCGGACGGTAGCTCGGTCAAGATTCGAGCCGTGAAACCGTAGCGCTGCCGGTATTGGGGTCATTGCTCGAATCTTCCTTGCTGCATCTCACCCGATCTCGCGACGAAACCACGGGAGAGCACCGATATGGTCTTAGGCGATCCGACATTCCTTCCGAAAGTTGCAGTAGGACGCCATGTCAGTTCAGAGTCCATCCATTTGGAGAACTATCGCCAGTGGGTCGGCGATGAGCTGATCGACGAGGTCCACGAGCTCAGTAAAGACCTGCAAGGACTGCGGGTTTGTCAGATCAACGCAACCGCTGCTGGAGGTGGGGTCGCAGAGCTCTTGAGTCGTCTTATTCCCGTCTATCTAGCTCTGGGAATCGCCACCGATTGGCGCCTCATTTACGGCGACAAAGATTTCTTTACCGTCACGAAGAGCTTCCACAATGCTCTGCAGGGCGCGCAAATATCACTGACTCCGGCCATGAAAGAAGCATACCTGGAACACAACCGGATTAGCGCGGCAAGATTGCCGGACGACTACGATCTCTTCATAGTGCACGATCCTCAGCCGGCAGCATTGCGTCACTTTATGGACACCGGGCACAAACACAAGTGGATCTGGCGCTGCCACATTGACAGTTCCGAACCTAATCAGGCGGTCTGGAGTTTCCTGCGGCCGTACGTGCAGAATTACGATGCGGCGGTCTTCACCATGAAGGCGTTCCAGCCTGCTGATCTGCAAATGCACCGGGTCGCATTCATCCCTCCGGCGATCGATCCGATGTCCACCAAGAATATGGAGCTGCCGGATGAGGTGTATCACCGTGCGTTGGCGGAGATGGGAATTGATCTCCATCGACCATTGCTGCTGCAAGTCTCCCGATTCGACCCGTGGAAGGATCCTCTCGGGGTTATCCAAGCATATCGATTGGTCAAGGAGAAGCTACCCGGAGTTCAGCTTGCAATGGTGGGAGCTATGGCTGGAGATGACCCTCAAGGGTGGGAGATTCTGGAAAAGATCAATGCTGAAGCACTCAAGGACTCAGACATCCACGTCTTCACCAATATGACCGGGGTGGGAAACATGGAGGTCAACGCTTTCCAGCGCAGCGCGGATGTCGTTCTTCAGAAGTCCCTTCGCGAAGGTTTTGGCTTGGTCATTGCCGAGGCATTCTGGAAGGCTAAGCCTATTGTTGCCGGCAATGCGGGCGGTATCCCTATGCAGTTTCCCGCCGGCTACGAGGATTACTTGGTCAATAGCGTTGAAGACTGTGCTGCCAAGGTTTTGTTCCTCCTGGGAAACCGCAACATTGCCGAGGGCTTCGGACGTGCGGGACAGGCCAAGATAAGGACTGAGTTCCTGCTGCCGAGGTTGCTTCGTGATGAGCTGCGGCTGGCGAAGCAGGTTGTCGGTTAGTCAAAACGGTACCTAAACCTTTTCGTTTTATCTTCGGAAAGGATGGCTCAGAGCATCAGCAAAGGAACCACGCCGAGCAGAGCGAGACCTGCCAAGAAGCAGAGGCTCTGGATTCCGGTCTTCCTTCCCGCCAGGCTGAAAGCATAGATTCCCTTGATCAGGTTGTTGCTGGCTGCCGCAATGACAACGGCACCCGCGGCGACCCTCAGCGGTGTAACGGTGCCCGCAGCCTGGGTCATACCCATAATGAAGGGGTCCACGTCGCTGACTCCCATGATCACGGCTAGTGTGTTGACCCCGGCTTTACCAAGATAGGTCACCAGCAATTGTGTCGCCACGAAGATCGCCAGAAACAAAAGTGCGAAGAGGAAGGCTGTCAGCAGTTCCAGTGGATTTTTCGGCTCGAACTCGCGTTCCACACCTTCAGCATCAACATCCCGTCTCCTCGACCACAACCAACCAGTCGCAATTGCCAGAGCCGCAAGTGCCAGGAATGACGGCGCGACCATGGCAGCGAGACCGCGATTGAACAGCGCGATGAGCGCGATAAGGCGAATGTACATGACGCCCGACGCCAGCAGAATACTGCCTACGAAAAGGTGAGAGTGCCTGTCATCTAGCGCCTTTCTAGAGATAACGACAGTCGTCACAGTTGATGAGTAAGCTCCTCCCAGCAGCGCGGCTAACAGCACCCCACCGCGTCCCCTTGTCAGCCTCTGCAGCACGTAACTGCCGTACGAAATCGTGCTCACGGCAACCACAACGAGCCAGGTCTTGAACGGGTTTACGTGAAAGCGCCCAAATTCCTGATTGGGCAGAATGGGCAGAATGACGCCAGTGAGCAGCAAAAACTTCGCGAAGGTGACAATTTCGCCGGGAGGAATACGGCCGGCGAACTTCTCCAACATTTCTTTGAGTTCGAGCAGCAACAAGCTCGCCACACTCAACGCAGTCGCAACCCAAAAATGCCCGTAGTAGACAAGTGCTCCAACCAGAAAAGTCGTGAGACCGGACATCTCCGAGGTCACGCCGGCGGCCTCAGCGGAAGCCAGCTTGCGCCAATACGACAGCAGGAGAAAGCTGCCGACTACCAGGAAACCTAGTACCAAGGGGATAGGTTGCCCATTTGACAGAAGGGCGAGTGCGTAGCCAATCAATCCAATAAGAGGAAATGTTCGCACGCCGCCAAAAGCGTACTGTCCTCCTGCCGCCTTGTGTTCTTCCCGCTCAAACCCGATCAGGAAAGAGAGGAAGAGTACGAGAAGAACTTTTACGACATCCGGCGGCAGCCAAGCATAGGTGTCGAACAAAGCCGCATCTCCGGTTCAGCAACCAGCATTCTGCCACAACCATACCACCGGGAGACGGGCACAGCCTCCTTTGTTGAAAAGCTTGTCTGGTCTCCTTCGTAGGGACGGTTCTTCCCTCCCGCTAATCGATACGGATGTGAGATCCGCGTTCGAGCCTGGCTCCGGCAACGGTTTCACCTCGCAGCAGTGCATCCCGAACCAATTGGTTATTGGGTTGGGTGTTGATCATGGCTTGCAGGAATTCTCCTTTGAGCCCGTCAGGCAGATGCTCGAGCATCTCTTTCAGTAAGCGGTGCGGGAGGCTGCCGGTGTGCAGACAGAACTCCTGGGGCAACGCCCAATCGTCCATCTGGAGCGACGGCTGCGAGTTGGTCTGCAGTCGAATGCTGTTGAGCTCACCCTCCAGTCGCTTCAGCCCGCGGCAGTTCATGAAATAGGTCAACATTTCTTTCACGTCGCTGACCCGCTGCTCGGCTGATCGGCGGCGTTGCTGCAGCCGCTGCGCTTCTTCGGCCGCGATACTAGCTTTGCGTTGCTGGATTCTCAGGTATGCGGCAATGCGGTCGATCTTCTTGCCCAGTTCGGTGAACAACTCAACGCATCGCTCACGCGCCTCGTCAGTGATACAGCCGGTGATCTCGCGTTCTTCCTGCAATTGTTCGAAAGCCTCCTCCAAGTCGGAGTCGATTGCAAACAAGCTGCAGTTCTGTGCAGTCACAGTTTTGGTATTCATCTGGAAACCTCATAGATGGGCACGGGAGACACACGAATGCGCGTGAGTCTCCCGTGTGGGTGAGAGGACAGCCTGATTAAGGCTGTGCTGGGATCGGAGCGTTGAATGTCGACGAATTCTGGGCGGAGCTTCAACCAGGATTTAGAAAGCGTAGGTGAAACTAGGAAGGAAGAACGCTACGGTCTGGTAGGTCAGAGTTCGAAAACAGCGAAGCCTTCCGATTTGGCCGCACTCGAAAGACGCTGATCAGCGCAGACAAAGACTCGCCTGGCAGGACGCTGTTGACACCAGGTTAAGGCTGCCGCTAGTTGCAAGCTGTCGGCGGCGCGTAGCTCGTACGCGTCCAGAAGTCGCATGGCAAGATCACGGAGCGGGTCGCCGGGGAGTATCTCTCTCCAGCCCCGACTTAGAAGATCTAGGCGAGAGAACGCACCTTTTCTCCCAAGATCATTCAGTTTGCCCAGTCGATGCAAGCGTGCAATCGCGCTGTGCACCTCTACCAAGCTGCCCCACCAGACCACCGGCATAGACTTGCGCAACTGTGACTGAGCTTGGCGGCTGCTTGCCTCCTGCACACACAAGGGGACCAAGGAGCTGGAATCCCAGTAGGCGGCTACTTTGCTCATAGCGTCTCTTCCCGCTCGTCAAGAAGAGCCTGAGTTCCTTCCCGGTCTGCGACCCTACCAGTGGGAATCTTTAGCAGTGCGGCGACACTGACCGATGACTTCGGCAGGCGCATTTTCCCGTTTGCAACCAGCACCAGCTCCTCTTCGCTTGCGCCTTCCGTGGGGAATGGAACGAGCTTGGCCACCGGCAAATTCCTGTCCCGGATGACGACTTCCTCGCCTGCTTTAACAAAGGTCAGGTATTTGCTCAGGCGATTCTTGAGCTCTGCAACGTTGACGCTAACCATGGAAACCCTCCTTCATGGCTATTATAGCCATGACATTCAACTGGGAAAACGGAGCTTGACACGCCTGTTCGTCACCATCGTTGAACCTCAAAGCAAGACAGGCACGGGAGACACACGAATGCCTGTGCGTCTCCCGTGTTCTTGGAAGGACAGCCTCGATCAGGCTGCGCTGGGGTGGGAACCGTTGACGATGCCCTCCAGTCCCTGGACTACCTGGACCAGCGTGGGCATGTCGGCGATCTCATTGAGGGGTGGAGCTTGCAGCTTCGCCAGCAAGGCACTGACCTGTCGCTCGGGAACGCGATCGAGGACCGATTCCATGCGTCGCAACCCACGTGTGGCGGATTCCAGCACGTCGAGGATCTTCTTCTTCTGCTGGACATCCCGAACCAGGTGCGGCTGGTTGCCTCCGGCAGGCAGTACTCCGAACCAACGAGTGCCACCGGACGCCGGTGGTGTGTGGGGCGGCGCCGTCAACGGCGCATTCACACCGGGGATGACGCCGCCCCCGCCTGCCATAACCGCACCGCCTGCGGAAGTGAGAGTGCCTCCACCTGCCAAAGCTCCCGATGAACCGCTAGCAGCAGCAAGCGAACCGCCGCCTGCGGCTGCGCCTGCCACAGCACCGGCTCCTCCGGTTGCTGCCACCGCTCCGCCCGCAAGCGCCTTGGAGGCCGCGGCTCGTCCCCAGGCGATGGCAGCGCCCACGGGGCTGTATTCGCCAAGGAGAATTCGGCGAGCTGTCATGGGTATCGTTGCAATCAGGAGTGCGAAGATTATGCTTGCGAGACTTAGGAGCAGCGTTGATTCCACTCCTCGAAAAGACCCCCAGAAATCTCCCTGAGCAAGGATGGATTGAGGGTTATTCAGATGAACCGCTGCCATGAGGCTCCACAGCGTGTTTACCAATAGCGGCCAACAATTCCAGACAAACAGATTCTCAATCCAGCGCGAGTGAAACCGTCCCAACGTTGAGCTTGGCATCGTGGCTAGAACGAGCGGACCGACTACGTACAGGATGCATCCCCAGAAGACGTAACAGGCGGCAAAGATAGCTAGGCTGAACGGGAGGACTATGTAGCCGACGATTATCCCGAACTCTGTTATCAATGCGGAAAAACCGCCCCGAATCAGTGACCACAACGTGATCTTGCCGTCGGCATCCCAAACGGTTGCGAGGCCGTTGGTCCAAGCATTAATCACATCACCCAGACCCGACGTGCCATAGATGTAGTTGCTCACATAATCAAAACTGCGGGTTAGATCTCTAAATGCCGCCGCCCATGTGAGGAGAATCAATGCTACCGCCGCATACTTCAGCAAGGTGATCCCGAGTGAGCGAACATCGCCACCTCGCACGAATGCGTCATAAACTCCCCACAGGAATGTCACCGTCAGAATCGAATTGGCAACAAACCATATGATCGGCATTACCGTGCTATCGATGCCGGTTAAAGCGGTAAACAGAATGTCGAGATAGCTAGAACCCGTGCCCATACGCGCCTCTACTGGTTCCTGGCGATCTTGCCGATCGCATCTGTCAAATGGTTTGTGTTGCTGGTCGCCCACTTCGAGACTGCGCTCTGGTTGGCCACACTGGAGCTGCGAACTCTCATCAGCTGCGCCATGGCTGATTGCGAATAGGCATTTGCACGTACCACCCAGGCTGCCGCTATTGCCTCTACCATGGGAGCCGTTCCCGGTGTGGCCGTCCTTATCTGGTCCTGTAGCTGTTCGCTGACTTCCATCTCGCGTTGGGCCAAGGCGTCCAGTTCGATCGCCCGCTTCATCGCGTCCTGGGCCTGCGCGTCGGAGATGTCGATGCTGTAACGAATGAACTGTGGAGCCTGGGTTTCGGGCGGCAGAACTCCGTAGACCTGTTGGAAGCTCCCGCCGACCTGCTTGACTGCGTTCGGATCGCCCGACATGAGCAGCTGTTCCAGTCGCTGGGTGGCTGGCAGTTGTGCGCTCACGTACTGCTTGCTCATCAGCCCGTTCATGGCGATCATCTCGTTTCGGAAGCTGAGCACAGCATTCTTAAGCTGGTTGATCGCTGTAAGCGGATAGATGACCTGCGTCTGAAACTGCGTGTATTCGTTTTCGATCTGCTGGATGGTTTTCAGCGGGGCCGCGACTTGGCTGGTCAAAAGGCTGTTGATCTGCTTCAATCCGGCAAGGATCAGGGCTAAATCGAAGCCGAACTGCGCCTGCGCCTGCCGCGGAATGCTTAACAAGAAGAGGCAGATCACGCAGGCAGCAACTGCTTTCTTCCCCACATTCTGAACCGTGTTCTTCGGAAACTTCGTCCACACTCTCACCATCATGATTGCCCCTTAACGCGTGGAAAGGATGTTGAAGATCGACTGATGAAGATCGTTTGTGCGCTGCGTGTCCCGCTTCATGTCGGCCGACTGATGCGCCAGATGCGCGCCTTCTTCACGTAACTGTGCAGCCAGCAACTTGTGCTGGTATGCGAGTGTTTGCAGCGTAGCCGTATAGGCACTCGCGCTAACGTAACTTGAAGTTCCGGGAGCGAGAGTCGCATTGTTTTCCATGTCATCGGCTATCTTCAGAAGACTCTCGTTCGCTTGATCGGAAGCCACCGTCTGCTTGAGGGCGTCCTGCGCCAGCGAGTCGTTCATGTCCATCATTTGGCGAAGATCCAGAGGCGCCTGTTGATCAGTCGGGAGCAACCCGTATGTGCTGCTGTAGGACGGCGCAAGGTTCCCCAGCTGGCCTACTTGGCCGCTCAGAATGACGTTTTCCAGCTTCTGCGGTGACATGGTCTGAGCGCTCTGGATTGGCAGGTGGTAGACCAGAGACATCCAGCCGCGGTATTGGCCCACCAGATTCCTGGACCACATGCGCGTACTGTTGATCACCCCAATCGGCCACACGACTTCTTCATAAAGCGACCGGATGTTGGTCTGAACGGTCGTGATTAGCGTTAACGTGCCGCCGATCAGGTCAGAGATGGTCGAGTCGATCGCCGCGAACAAGTCGCCCAAACCGGCATGGGCTGGAACCGGCGCGAACAGCGCGAGACACAAAATGAAGCTGACTACCTTGAGAGACAGTTTGCTTTTCGGCTTGGTCATCGACCTACTCCTCGCGCCTTCGCCTGCTGCGCTCGCACATGGTGCTCGATCTCGTAGACTTCTCCGCTTTGCTCCTCCGGCAACTCGTCCAGTGCGGCGATACCTTGCGGATATCGCTCGGCCAACAGGCGATAGCGTTCATACACTGGAACGCCGTTGTTCTTTTTCATCCACCAGGCGCGGTACCAGCGCTCGCGTGGATAGGTGGTCATGATCCAGTACTCGATGGGCGACAAAACTACTCGAAGCACGTGCGTGGTTTCCGCTTTTTCGCCGATGACCACGATGAAGTCGCTGCGCTTGCCCTTCTGCGTGTGGCCGAGGTTCTTGATCTCGTTCAGTGTGGTTTCGTTTAGATGGAGAAACTCGCGAAGGACATCCAGATTCCCGGTCTGCCGGCCAACGATCTTGATGGTCGTGTTCTTCAGGATGGCCGCTCCGAATGGATTCGGAGCCTGTGTGGTACCGGTGAAGTCCTCAATCGCCTGCGACACACCCCAGACGCCGCCGTTTCGTTTGCGGGCGGTGCGGTAAAGCTGTACAACCAAGTCGGCCAGGAACGGGGACTCCAGCAGCATCCAGCATTCTTCCAGCACCGTGATGCTCTTGTGGCTGCTCTTACCCGAGGCTCGCTTCGTCGTCGCCCATGCGATGAGCAGGCTCATTGCCGATTCCAGCCGAGCGTCGTCCTTGAGCTTCTCGATGTTGAAGTAGATCCAGGGCGAGTCGAGCTTCAGGTTGGTCTGGCGGTCGAAGAGATTGGCGTACACGCCTCCGGGCGCGACCCAGTTGCGCAGCTTGAACGCCGCCATACGAGCCTCTTCCATGACACGCTCGTTCCGGTCCGCGTCCTGGTAGTACTGCAACTCGTCACGAAGATCACCGAAGGTCGGGATGGTGTTGCCCGGACGCATCGCAGCCCGGCGGTAAGTCCGCTCGATAGCATCGACCAAGACGTTGTCGAGACACGTCGGAGACTTCGACGTCCCCCAGCATGTGGCGAGTGAGCCCCTTAAGGAATGCCACTTGTTCTCGGCTAGGCTCAGATTCTCCGGCCTCCAGGTCCCACGGATTGAGTGTCTGGTCGGAATCGAGGGCCATGGTGATCATCTCGCCGCCCATGTACTCGACCAGATTGCGATAGGAATCTCCGCGCTCGATGATCGACACCCGCGTGTCCTGGCGCGCTGCCTGCAGCAGCAACTGCCCGGTCATCATGCTCTTTCCATGGCCGCTGGCCGCCGCAATCAGCATGTTGGCGTCGGAGAAGTCGGGATCGAAGGGTGAGAACGGAATGAGCTGCCGGTAAGGCGTTTCGATCAGGATCTGTGGTGACCGTGGCGTGCCGGTCCACGGCATCTCCAACGGGAGAAGATCGGCAGCGTGGCAGCTGAGCAGGTCGAGTTCGCGTTTGTCATCACTCGCCAGACCCGGGCAGCGAGGAAATGAAGATGCGCCGTTGGGCAATGTCCTCGGTCAATCCGGCCGCGCCATTCATACGACTGATGATGTGCAGGACCTGTTGCTTGCGGCTGGCAATCTCGCGCTCGGCTTCTTCGTATTCAGCAGTGGTGTGAGCGGCACGCGAGGTGCGTACTCCGATGGTGAGGCTCACCTTCACCGCCTTCAGCGAGCTGGCGATGATGTCCTGCTGGATGCGCAGCAACTCGGCTTCAGCGACTTGGGCAGTGACGTCGATGCGCAGGTTGCCCTTGGCATCCCGCTGCGCCGCCATCATCTTCTTGTGGCGCTTCTTGAAGCGCTCCAGCACCTTCGACTGGTTCGGAATCGAAACCTGGGTGCTGACGACAAGTGGAAGTCCTGACGTCAGCAGACTGCGCAGTATGCCCGGATAGGTCGCATCGGGCGGGGCCTTGAACGTGATGAAGCTCCACAGCAGCCCGTCGATATTGATGTAGTCTTCCGTTTGTCCCAGGATGCTGGCAACCGAACACTGCTCGCGAGGAGCTGACGTAACGCTGCGAGTATGGGTACTGCCGCAAGCGGCAGCCGGTCCGGTCGTTGTGGGGAGAGCGCCCGCTTGGTTTCGAGAAACAGTTCCTCTTCATCCATTCGCTGCGGGTCGAGTCCTGCGGCGATCATCGCCGACTCAATGCCGTTCAACAGGCTCTCGAACTCGCTGACCAGGTCAACATGCTGTTTGAGCGTGCGCTGGATGATCTTCCGGCTCGACAGGCCGAATGCCGTGCCGTACTGGTCGCGCTTCGCGGTTTTGCCAGAGGTCGCAAGTACCCGGTGATGTTTCTCCGGGTCCCAGATCAGGTACAAGTGCGTCATCCGCCGCAGGTATTCGCCGGCCGATTCTTTTTGCCGCCACATGGCCAGGCGATGTTGGTCCATCGCCCGCGTGGCCTCGTTTTCACTCTTGGAGGAATCTCTGATATCGCTGCAGCAGGTCTCCGAGGTCTTCCGTAACCTCGAAGCGGAACTGGAGGCGCATGCTTTCCTCGGGAATCGTCCGCAGAAGCGCTTCCAGGTGCGTCTTGATCGTGTTCAGCCCGGCATCATCCGCGAAGTAGCTGATTGCGCCCTTCAGTTCGTAGCCGGCAACCAGCTCGCCAGGCAGGCGCACCATCACTCCGTCGAGGAAGTCGCGAATCGGCAAAAGCTCGCAGAGCCCAGGTTCACTGAGGCTCTTTTCATGTTGTGTCCACGTCGTCGGCATCTAGGCCTCTTCTTCCTTGAAGTAAGTCGTCTGAATCTGTGTCTCTTGGGTGCCGGCGCAGTATTGCTGCGGGCGGGCATGGAAAAGCAGCAGGTCGAGCAAGTAGCCACGCGGCTTGCCGTACTTGAAGATCATCAGCACTGGGACTCCGACCAGCAGGATCGCCAGCGGCAGGAAGTAGTTCATGGGCAGGTGGAAGATGTAGCGGTCGGAGAACAGGAAGTTGCCGACCAGCATCGTTCCGCTCACGGCCAGCATGATGGCCAGCAGGTCTTCCAGCTCCAGAAACAGGATCGTCACCTTCAGGTGCAGGTTCCGCGATACCGGCGATGAATTCAGTGCCATCGTTCTCTCCCTTCAAGCCGCCGCCACGAAATGTTCCAGCAGTCGCAACAGTCCGGAAACCATCAGCGCTCCCATAGCTGCCATAAGGTGTCGCAGCCAGTCGTCGCCCGACATATAAGCGTTCGAAAACACCGCCGAGCCCCAGCACCAGCCTCACAATCTCGATGGCGGCGTAGAACGGCAGCAGTACGTTGCCGACAAAGTTGGTGAGCGTCAGCAGCATGACCATGTACTGGTCGGCATCGGTCGCTTGCTGCGAAATCACTTCCGCCAGTCGAAGAAGCCCGGAGCCCATCAGAGCTCCCATGGCGCCGTACACGTACTTCTCAAGCTCTTGAGCCTTTGGAGAACTGGTAGATGCCGCAGGCGAGAATCAGCCCAGCACCGATGGGCAGAACGACGTTGCCCGTCCAGTTCGCTAGGTTCAGAAGGCCCGGCTGCAGATCGCCCATCACTCGCTCCCGAGGCGGTTGGGGTCGATTGCTGCCAGTCTTTCCGGCTTGCTGAAGAACTTGGTGGCCATCAGTCCTGCTAGCTTCCACATCGCCGCAACCAGTCGTTCGACCATTCGAAAACCAATACAAAGGCCGGAAGATGACGATCACGATGGCCAGCAGGAAAGCTCCCGCACGACTCATGACGAGCAATCGTGCAGACAGCACGACCAGTGAACATCAGCCCGACGAACAGCACTCTTTGTTTTGTGTTTTGAGCTTGCATCGTGATCACGCTCCCGCCATGGCTTTGATCAGGTACCAGAGACCTGACACGGTTAGCAGTCCGAAAGAAGACGCGGCATACCGCATCCAGTTGCGATTGCGTACATAGGCCAGCACAGCTCCACCAATGGCCAGCGCGGCCGCTAGTGGGCAGAGCTGTGAAGCCAGGTAGTTCCACGCGTTGACGAGGAAATCCGTGGTCGCGAACTGGGTGCCGTCATTCCAGCCTTGGAACATAGTGAACAGGCCTTGAACACCGAGAAGAAATAATGCCGAGATGATCGACGCCAGTGGGCTATGCCCCTCCGCCGTGTCGAGAATGGCTTTCAGTACCAGCGCGGCTGCAATGACCGGGATCAGGTGCGCCAGTACAACGTCCTGCATGAACTTCGTCGCAACCATCACGACTGGGGCAAGAAATCCTGTGCCGTAGTTCCCGTTGATGCCGTTCAATCCGAGTCCAAGGCTGGCGAACCAGCTGCCGATACCTTGGACGGTCAGAAAGATCGCTGCCCAAAGGATGTACTTAAGGAAGCTGCCTCCAACCTGGTAGTTGATCCCGCCTTCTGCCCGCAGCGACAGGCCCGCCAGCACCAGGCAGCCCAGTGCGGCAGGCACCATCAGCGCCAGCAGAAGAGCGATCACGTTCCCGAGGAATGGAGGCAGCGACATCGTTATGCTCCGTTAGCCGACCTGCTGTCCGTTGGCGATGAAGAATTCGACCAGGCGCGTAAGAGCTGACACGGCAAGGAGACCGCCAGCCGTGAGCGCCCAGGGCATGAAGCCGCGGCCCTGCCGCCACGAGATCACGCAGCCGACGATGGCCAGCGCCGCTCCCACCGGGCAGATCACGTTGCCGATCCAGTTGACGAGGTTCAGGAAGGCGCCTTCAGGCTGGCTGGCTTGCTCGCCCTGCACGGCTTGTCCCGTCGCCGGCTGTTTGCCCAAGTTCTGTGCGGAAGTGACGATGGGGACAGAGACAAAGCTGAAGAACAGGAGGGCGGTACCGATCGCCCGGATCAGGGGCGAGCCGTACCAGGTCATGGGTCGTGAGTTGGTCATGAGGCTCTCTCTCCGAGGCGGTAATTCCGCCGGGTGAACGGAATGTATGGCCTCTTCCGAGTTGCCTCAAATTCTCGGGGCTACTTTCTCCCGCGAAGTTCCGGCTATTTGCTTGTGAGGCCCAGCAGAGCACGGCTTTTTCTTTTCACCAGCAAGACCGGCCAACTGCTGTGTATTCTCCGGCCGAGAATGTGGCTCTGTTGCGGAAAAATGAAATGACAATTCCGGAATCGTCGGAAGACATGTTGTTCTCAATTCGCGGACCACTCGCTGGTGAATATTGTTCTCGTTTCCGGAATCGGCAGACTGACAATTCCGGAATCGTCAGAGGTGCGATGTTGTTCTCAATTCCGGAATCGTCAAAACGGGGAATTCCTTAATTCGTTGCTTCGAGATGGCAAAAGAAAGCCCCGTCACGCGGACGGGGCTGAGGGAGAGATCGGTTGGTTGATATCGGTGGGGACTCGCGAAATGTTGTTGCCGAAGCTGCGTTGCAGCCCGTTTGCTCGTTCCGTGAGGTTACTCTGTGCCTTTTCAAACACCACATAGATCGGCAGACCTGCGGGCAATGTAACGATAGGGTGTTCCATCAGGGTCATGCGGTTGATCTCTTCATCGCCGGCGCGGCCGACATTCTCCGCCAACTGCATTCGCATTAGGTCCGCTTCGCTAATCGCGCCATTCAGGTTGTTTTGACCGACCAGCATTGCGCTCATCTGTCCGATCCCAGTGGCTGCGCGCACGGCGAAGTTCTTCCCGCGTCCAGTGCCCGTCACCTTGCCGCGTAATGGGCCGAGATTGGTGTCGGTCGCGAGGGCATCGATCGGAATCGACGAGCCATCCGGCGTCTCCAAGTGATCGAAGTGGATTTGTAGATAGCCACTCCGGTCGGCCTGGTGCACGGAACCGACAGCCTTGGAGCCTGCGGGCACGATGAGTTGTCCGTCGTGTTCATAGCTGTACTCGACGATGGCGATCACTGGCTGATCCACGGCAGTCGTGACCACCGAAGCCAGCCTGGCTGCTAACCGGGAACCGGTACCCATATCAAGCAGAGGTATGTCGTGGTCAGTTGGAACGGACTGGGAGGATTTCTCCGTACTCGCCGTAAACACCAGCGACGGCTTGGCTAGCGCGTCAAGCGCTTTGTCCTGCACTGGTGCCGACCCTGTGTCTGCGGAGTCCTTCTGACCATAGGGTGGTGGCGCCCAGGCATCTCCGCTGTTGTTTGATGCCGGGAATTCCGGGATTTGCCCGAGGTTCTTTGCCGGAACATCTGCCTGCCCGGACTTTGTCTCGCCTGCGCCAACCCGGGCCTTCTTTGTGTTCTCGATATCGTTCGCATTCACCTGTCCCTGCTGTGGCTGGTCATCCCGCATAGGCTGCATGGCACCTTGCGGAACGACAGAGCCGTTTTCAGTCGGCGCAACTGTGTCCGCCGTCTTGGGACGACCCAAGCTTGCCTCAGCGTTCTTCTTCGTGCGCGGCTTGCCTTTGTCTGAGAACAGGATCAGCATGACGAGCGCAACCGCAACCACACCTGCGAATCCGATTAGCAATCTTACGGTCTTGTCGTCCTTCGCCATGCGAAAGCTGCGCTTTGGTGCGGCTACTTCTTGCGCCGCTTCATTCGTTGGCTCCTTGTCCTGAACCTCTTGTGCCTGTCGCTCCAGTTCCGTGATGTAAAGCGTATGAGCCTTCCGCGAACCGTTGTTTGTGTCTTGATTCATCTGAGACATGAAACCCTCTCCATTACTTGGCGGATGCGTTGCTTGCGGTAGCTGTAGGGGCTGTGAATGGCAGATCGACCAGGAGCGGCCGATTCACTGCATCGGCGGTTGCCAGAACCAGTTGCATGTGTTCCTGATACTGCTTGAAATCAGGACGAACGAAGCGGACAACGCCATCGGCGCGCGCTCCGGGAGCAAGCCTGCGTTGGGTGAAGCGGTAATCGCGGACTGCAACCTGGTCGGCTAGCACCTTCTTCTTGCTCCGATCATCGGTGGATTGATTCCCGTTCCCATTCGGATTGCCCAACTCCACCTGTGGTGGTAGCAGTTCTACCCAATGCTGGCTGCTGTTCAGGACCGAAAAGGCGACAATCGCGTCGGGGCCATCTTCGGTGACGGCACCGAGGCTCGCTGATAAATCACCGCGGCTGGTAGCCCAATCTGGGCTCGAGACAAAAGCCTGCTGCCGGTAAGCGGATTCGTAAGCCGAGGGGTGCTTGGCTGAAGCTGAGTTTGCCGCCGAGGTCTCGTCTGATGGACCGATCAGAAAGCCCTTTCGTTGCTTGTAGGTAAGTACGAAATCTACGGGTTTGGTATTGCTGCTGACCGCGCCATCACTGATTAGCCTGAGGCTGACTACCTGGCCTGACTTGGTAGCGATCAACAGGTTACTCGCCGCAGCTTGGGTGGTGATCGGCTTAACAATCACCAGTTCCGGTTCGTGCTCATTGTGTTCAGCCTGGAAGAAGGTTGGAGCACCGACGACCACCGATGAGACCGGCTCAGGCATGCGAATCGTGGCCGCATAGAGGGGCTTGAGCCGCAGATCGGTTACCGTATCCGGAGAAATGGTCAGATTCGAAATGACAGGCTGAACATCTTCGTGGCTGGCTGCAGCTTCCTGTGCGTAACCCGCTATGCAGGCGAACGGGACCAGCAAAGCGAATGCGATCGTTGTGATGAGACCCTTCATCGCTGGAACTCCTTCGATGTGTGTTTGGCCGATAGCTCTTGCAGGTAGCGTCGTCTGACGTCTTGTACGTAACGGATGACGTCTGTATTGCTGTATTTCAGGGAATGGATTCTGTGTTCCCCAGCGTAATAGGCGGCTACAGCCAGTCGAATATCGCCGTGATACTGAGCGAGCAAATCGCGGAGGTACCGGACGCCGCCCCCTACGTTCTGGCTGATGTCGAACGAGTTCCGCACGCCGAAGCGCTCTGCGGTACCCGGCATCAGCTGCATCAATCCACGAGCATTCTGCTCAGAGATAGCACCCCGGTTCCAGTTCGATTCCTGGCGAATGATCGCTCGCACCAGCTCCGGTGGAACGTGATAGTGCCGCGCATAGGCATCGGCATAGTAGGCAGCCTCAGCACGGTCGGCAGCCCAACTCCGAGTAGCGAGAACAACGGTGAGGACCGGCAATAGGAGCGAGACTCTTCTCATGCCGCAGCCCCTTTTGCCAACGCTTCAGACTCTTCGAGCGTGTGCTGAATCTCAATGGTTTCCATCGACTCCGCATAATGCCGGGCCGCATGAATGATGCTTGCAAATCCGTCTCGCAGCAGCAGGCGCTGACGGTCGCGCTCTGTCTTCGCCAGCAGTGGAAGCAGCACGTCGCGATGCTCGTTAGTGATCTCATCGATCCCCAAATGCCGTAGCGATAACGCCATATCGATCATCTCGGACACGGATGGCGGCTTTTCCAGGCTGTAGGCCCTTAATGCCTTGGCGAAGCCGGCGATCAGCCGGTGTGCTGGCGCTCCCGCTTCCGGTGTGCGCCGTGCCACGATCTCGCCTTCGCGCTCCGCTGTCGGGTGTTCGACCCGCACGTACAGGCTGCGTCGGCGTATGGGATCGCCCAATCGGCGCTCCTCGTTCGAGGTCAGAACGGTGAATGGAATAGAGGAGGCAGGAACCGTTCCAAGGCGGGGGATGGACAGGCGCCACACGGAGAGGACCTCAAGGAGTGTTGCTTCGAAACTGTGATCTACCTTGTCCAACTCGTCGATGAGCAAGACGCAAGGGGATGGATACTGCAATGCCTTTAGCAGGGGGCCCGCTGCGAAGAAATCCAAGGCGGAGAGTTGCTTGCCCAGCGAGACCCAATCAGAAACGCCCGATCCGCGAGTGACTGTATCCAGATACAGCCTCTGCAAGCCCTCATCGAACTTGCCAATGGCCTTCTCCTCGGTAATGCCCTCGTAGCACTGCAGGCGTTCCAGCGGGGTGCCGATTGCTCGTGCCACCGCGTAAGCGAGTTCAGTCTTGCCGCTTCCCGCAGGCCCTTCCAGCAGTAATGGTTTTTGTAAACTGGCCGCTAGGTAGACGGCCGTGGCCGTCACAGAATCGGTGATATACCCGATATCCGTGAGCGCTAGATGCACGTGCTCGGATGATTGAAACACCCCTAGACCTCCTCCCGCCCCATGTCAGGGTGGGAGGAGGTTAGGAACATTCTGGAGTTGCGTCAAATTGAACGGTGTCTTGCTCCTGCGCTTTTGGGAAGCCCGCGGGCCTACTGCTTAAACGCGTAGACGTTGCCATCTTGGCCTTTCCAGCCATTTTCCGTTTTTTGAAATTCGTAAGATCCCTTCACCGTCTCGACAGTCCCTTTGCGATTGGCACGGATCCCCACGCCGGGAGCTGCGGCAGGGTCATGAATTCCATTGTCGAGATACCGAACCTGTGCCTCAAAGTCCAAAAGATAATGGCTGCCGTCCATGCGTCCGTTTGTTTTCTTAAAGGACACAAGCTCAATTCCGTGGTCGTTCTTGAGGAGATCGTGCCACACCTGCGCTCCATCTTGTTCGGTTGGAACAGGCATCTCGGCCTTTTGGCAAGCCGTCAGGAGAAGGATCGCGATTACGAAGGATGACAAAACAGTTTTGCTGAACATTAAGGGCCTCAGAATTCTAGTAATCAATCGGCTGAGTAATTCGATGCAGAGAGGTCCGCTGACACTCAGGCGACGGCATTTACCAGGACTTGTTTATGCAAGGTCAGCAACTCCCGTGGGCTCTTTAGTTGGGCTTCTCTTCGCTCTCTTGAAGTCGGCTGATTTCTTGCTCAATAAGTCTGTTTACCTTCTCGCGGATAGACTCCAAGAGCATCCATTTCTGCTCCAACATCTTCTTGCTGTTCTTTACGTTGCCAACAGTACTCTTGGAAATGTGCTTCCGTTCGTCGTCGATGATCGATTGAAATAGCTCGACAATCGATCGCACGTTTTCGTACACATACTGAAATGCTTCCGAACCATACCGAGTCGTTGCAAATGTCACATATGCTAGCCCGGCTCCCGTCAGCAACAGCGCATTCGGAACATGCGGATTCTCTTCGGAGAAGTCGTTGATAGTTCCTAGTACTTTCTCCTGAAGAGCTTGCCACGGAGGCACGTCGAAATGAGGGAGGCCAGATGGGTTCTTTTTTTTGGACACAGGTTGCATTCACCTTCGCTTGTGAGCGTGCAGAACTGACAGATCGCCGAACGTCTCGGAGCTAAATGGCAAATGTGCCTCACGGGCCGACGCCAGGAATGAATACCTGACCGCATCTGGAGCATATGAAGCTCATGTTCCAACGGAGCAAAAGCATCGGCAACGTCCGTCGGTTGTATCTGAAAGCCTTCATCAGAAGGAGGAAAGCGACGACAGCGAGCACGAAGAATGAACCTGTTGCAAGATCTTCAAAGCGGAAGGTCAATTGCGCCCGGCCAGAAATCCTGCGAATGCCTTCGGCGGCTAGCGCTGAAAGCAACGGGCTGACTGCAATCAGGCCGACACCTGGCCAATAACTGCGCTTCGTAGGAGGGGATGTGAACAGACTCAACTGAGTCTGTGAAGTCCCTTCCGTCCTGCCGCTACCTCCGGCAGGCCCTCCCGCCCATCCGAATCCGCTCGTCACCGCTGAGAACCGAGAGACACCCGACATATACACCGTAGAAAGCCGCTGCGTGTTTTCGCTTCCACATGTTGGACAGGAATACTGGACCTGAGCAGGAGGTGGAAGAGGGATGGCGAATTCAGGACGCCGTGCCCACGACCGTTGAAGAGTCCTGAGGTTAACTTCTCGACTACTCATCGCGAAGGGCACGTTACGACAGAAGGGGCAGACTTGGCAAATTGAAAGGCACGAAAGAACAATTTCACAGGCCCGGAATCCAGCAACTCTCGAAAGTTGCGCGTCACTGCAACTTTTCTCTTGCGTTCGAACCCAAAATAGTTTTAAGTGTTGCGCACAAGAGTTGACGATCACGGAGCACCGTGACTTCGATTCTTCCTCCGGGGGCTGCAGCACGCCGCGGCTTTCGGCCTGTCCCGTGAGCACCAAACGCTCACGTTGTTCGACTCTGGTACTCACTCACTTCAATCTGCTCAACGACGTTGAATGCTCACCTGCATCTCTGGGTTGCAGGTCACTAAGTGCGGCCGTATTTGGTCCGCTCGGCGAATCGGGGAGGGATCATCCGCTGATTCCTCCTGACTCGCTCCCCTCGGGCAATCGCTACTTGCAGTTCTAGAACCTATTCACGTCTGACAGCGACGAGCGCGTCGCGTGGACTGCTGTCCGCTCGATGGCGCTCACCCGTAATGCCAGATTACGGGTTCGGAGGCGGGGCATTCGATTCAGCGAACTGATCGAGGTGCTCTCAGATCTCAGAGCCGCTGGTTCTTCTGGCAGTGGGCGAGCAGAAGATGTCTGAAACCAAGTCATTACTGGACGGGCGTAGAACGCTCCATGTTGTTAACCCCTCCCAAATCACCTTTGACACCGTCAAAGCACCCGAACCCTTCGTCTCAGCCGGGGAGGCCGCACGGTTCCTGTCCGTGAAGAGGCGCCAGCTTCTCGCCATGGCACGTAGAGGCTTATCTGGGGCGTATCCGCTCGGAACGGGAACCCTAAGAAAGGTGTGGGTATTCAGGCTTTCCGAGCTTGCCGCAGCCGTAGAACAGAATCTGACAACCCCGAGAACCGAAAAACGCGATACGATTCGGGCAGGCAGTTCCCGCTGAGGAGACCTTTTCATGGCTTATCAGCGCGGATCCTTAGTGAAACTTCATCGCAAGGCTGGAGACATCTGGGTGCTGCGGTATCGGGAAATCAGGGACCAGGGCAAACGGGTTCAAAATGACCTGCCCGTTGGCCTCGTTCGCGACTTCCCCAAAGAAAAAGATGCATGGCGAGAGGTCGATCGCTTAGGCCTCCTGCTGCGCATCAATGCCCAGCATCTCGACGATCGCATTCGCTTTCGCGCTCTAGCGGAGCATTACCTCACTCATGACGTAGGTCCCGATGCGCTCCGACCAAAGTCCCAGCGCACGGCCCTCAACACCAACCAAATCGTCTGGACCTATCTTGTTCCCCAATGGGGTGACAGCATAGCGGACGAGATAAAACCCCTCGACATACAGCACTGGCTCAAAATGCTTCACACCGATAAGAGCTTGGCGTGGACGACCGTATCGAAGGTTCGTGGCATCATGCTTCGGATCTATCGCATCGGTGCCTTGCACCAGCTCGTGAAGAATAACCCGGTGCTTCCCGTCGAGACTCGCTCCACTACCGATTACAAGGCCATCCTGGTAACTCCTAAACAGACATGGGAAATCATCGAGAGCCTTGCTAATCCACTGCACCGCATTCTCATCCTCACCTGCGCTGCTACCGCGCTCCGCGCATCGGAACTTCTCGCGCTGCGCTGGGCAGACGTTCTATGGGACGAAAACCGGATTGCGGTAACGAAGCGTTGGTGGCGTGGAAGTGACGGACCCACCAAGACCCGCAGGAGCGAAGGTCATGTGCCTATGCACCCGGCCCTCGCGCAATTACTGCAGGCTTGGAAGGAAAAGACGCCCTTCGCGAAGGAGACGGATTTTCTGTTTCCCTCGCTCAAGGCAGACGGCAAGGTTCCCATATCGCCTGCCGTATTCGTAGCTGATCACCTCCGGCCAGCAGCCAAAGCGGCTGGGCTTGGTGTACCGGACGGCTACCGTTTCGGCCTACACAATCTCCGGCACTCGCTTTCAAGCTGGCTGGTGAATAAGGGCAAGGCCGATCCTAAGACGGTACAGAGCCTGCTTCGCCACAGCCGTATCCAGACGACGCTCGACCTTTACACACAAGGTGACGGCGACGAAACACGGGCCGCGCAAGGCGCATTCCTTCGGGAGATGGGCCTGGCATCGGAGTTAGTGCAATGAAAGTGTTGGTTGGATTGTTGGTTGGCCCGTTTTCGCGGATTCTCTCTAAACCCCAGAAAACATTGGTGGGCGCTACAGGATTCGAACCTGTGACTTCCACCGTGTGAAGATGGCACTCTACCGCTGAGTTAAGCGCCCAGATCGCGGTATTTGCATTGTAGCAAAAGCTAGCAGCGCCTTTCGGCGGCCGATCGGCTCTTTCGGAAACCAACGTGACCGGCTGCCGTGGTCGGTTTCAGCGGAGTCGATGCAGCACAATTCCGCGATCCCTACATACTGCTGCGCTCCCTATTGGGCAATTCCCCTTCTGCGGCTATCGCTTGCAGCGCAGCGGCCTTCTATGTTCATCTAAATGGCCATGGCACTGGAAGAATACAAGCGAAAACGTGATTTCAAGCAGACGCCCGAGCCGCCACCAAAAGTTGAAAGAGGCAAGCAACGCCGCTTCGTGGTGCAGAAGCATCGTGCCTCTCGTCTGCACTACGACTTTCGCCTGGAGATGGACGGCGTGTTGAAGTCGTGGGCCGTGCCCAAGGGCCGTCGCTCGATCCGGCAGACAAGCGTCTGGCCATGCAGGTGGAAGATCATCCTGTTTCCTATTTCGATTTCGAAGGCAGCATCCCTGCCGGCAACTACGGCGCTGGCACGGTAATGGTGTGGGACGTCGGAACGTGGGAGCCGCAAGGCGACGTCGGCGAGATGATGCGCAAGGGGGACCTCAAGTTCCGCCTGAACGGCCAGAAGTTGAAGGGCGATTTGCGCTCATCCACATGAAGGCGCGGCGGCCGGGAAGCAAGGGCACGGAGTGGCTGCTGATCAAGCATCGCGACGCCTACGATCAGGCAGGCTACGACATCGACAAATACGATTTCTCGGCGCTGACCAAGCGTTCGATAAAGCAGATTGCCGGCGATGAAGGCTCTGCTGAATGGCAGAGCAACCGAAAAGCCGCTTCGCGGCGGAGGCTCCGGCAAGAACGATTGGTTAGCCGATTCCATCGCGAAAGCCGATGCGAAGAAGGCGAAGGGCGGCCAAGAAAGCTCGCCGCTGTTCAGCGCGAAACAACAACCTCTCCTGCCGTCAAAACGGCCAAGACGAAGTCGGCTGATCAGCACGAAAAGCGCGTCCGCAGCTGTAAAAAAAAAGCCAAAGGTGAAAAAGACAGCGTAAGCCTGTCGCCCGCGAGCCTCGGTCGCAAAGCCCCGATGCCACACGCGATTCGTCCTATGCTGGCCACGCTGGTCGATAAGCCCTTCGACGACGAGGAGTGGCTCTACGAAATCAAGTGGGACGGTTATCGTGCAGTCACGTTCGTCGATGGCGATTCGATCCGGTTGGTGTCGCGCAATCAGAACGACTTCACGGCAGCTTATCCCGAGCTGCACGTCATTCCTAAATACCTCAAGGGCAAGACAGCGATCCTCGACGGCGAGATTGTGGCTCTGGACGAACAGGGTCGCTCGTCGTTCAGCCTGATGCAGCAGCGCACCGGAGTCGGTGAAGGTGGCCGGCGCATTCGCCGAACCCGCGACGACATCCCGGTTGTCTATTACGTCTTCGACCTGCTCTACCTGGATGGCTACGATGTGATGCAAGCCGACTTGGAACAGCGCAAGCAACTGCTCTCTACGATTCTGACTCCCACCGACCTTGTCCGTTATTCGGATCATTATGTCGGCAACGGGTCCAAGCTATTTGACGTGGCTGCGCAAAGCGGGCTTGAAGGAATCATCGCGAAGCGACGCGGCAGCTGTTATCTGCAAAAGCGGACTCGCGAATGGTTGAAGATCAAAATTGTGAAGCGGCAGGAGTGCGTGATTGGAGGCTACACCGATCCTCGCGGCTCGCGCGAAAATTTTGGGTCGATCGTGCTAGGCCTTTATGACGAGCGGGATCGCCTGATTCCCGTCGGCCAGGCCGGCAGCGGCTTTAACGAGCAGACGCACGCCACCATGTGGAAGCGACTGGAGGCTTTGCAAACCCCGCGGAGTCCATTCGTGGGCAAGGTTGAGAGCGATCGACGGGTTCACTACGTCAAGCCGGAACTGGTGGCGGAGATCAAGTTTACGGAATGGACGCACGAGGGACAGAGTGGCGGAGTGAAGATGCGAGCGCCCGTGTTTCAGGGGTTGCGACTCGACAAGAATCCGAAAGAATGTCGATTCGAACGCGCCGCCAACGCCGCTACCGAAGTGAAGAAAGCGGAAGCGGGCGAGCCGGCGTAACGATAACAGGTAATCCAGGCCTTACTTCACATCCTTCATTGGCAGCAGTGACCCGTAATCGTGACCGCTGTTATCTACCGCCCGTGCGACCACGGAAGTGAAGGCATCGCGCAGCTCCGGATACTTGGCGACGATCGCCTTGATGACGGCCATGTTGTCCTGAAACGCCACCGCGGAATTGCCAGCGTCAGGATTTTCATAGCGAATCCGCAGGTCGACTCCCTTATCGCCGGGCACCGGCGACAGTTCGGTGACTTTGAAGGTCTTGCCATTCGCGGTTAGGCTCAGAGGCGAGGTGCCGGTCGGCAAATCACCGGGACGTGCGCTCTGCATCTCGTCGGCGATTTTGTCGAGTTGCGGCGTACTCATGAAATTCACCGGAGCGGTGAGGTCCCACGCTGTCAGATAGTAAAACCAGGCATCATGCAACTGACCTTTGGATTTAAAATCCCGCGCTTTCGTGAGGTACCACTGGCCATCGTGGCCACCGATTGAATCCAGCCGCGGATAATAGCCCGCCAGCTTCCACGCTCCTCCGACATTCTGGAGAATCAGGGTCAGCGTAATGGGATCTTTTCCATCTACCTTCTGAATCACGATGGCATAGCGTCCCGGCGGAAGATTGGGAATAGAGAAGGCTTGCCGGTCGGAGGAATTGTAGATGCCGCAGTAGAAATCCGCGCGCGGGAGCGTGGCCTTCGCTTGCGAGGCGTCGAGCAGGTAGGTTCCAACGATGGAAGCCTGCCCATCGGCAAGATATGTTTTGTTGGTGACCACGGCCTGTTCGATGCCGCTGAAGTCACCGGTAATTTGCGGGATCGCATTCGCCTTCAGCCCGGCGACATCTCCATTCTTGGACATCGCGAGATACTGCTTGGCAGCGCTTTCGATGGCGCTCTTGGTGGCGGCGTCGAGGTCGGCGCCGGTAGAGCAGGTCTGCGCCTGAAGCGCCGGAACAACCGCTGATAGCGCCAGGCAGAATATTTGCGACAGCACCCGGAATTTATGCGATAGACGAAAGCGGAGCATTGGGATCATGGCATTACCTCAATGATAGCCGACGTTTGTGTCGCCTGCTGAAGCGTAAGATGCTGCTTTGCCGGTCGAAAGACGCTTAGGTAGTCGGCTGTCTGGTAAAGGTTATCTCGGCCGTTAGCAACTCGTGCGGCATGATTGGGGTTTAGAATAGGCATACGGCAAAAACCGAATCGACCTGACGCCGTCCAATAGATTATGGTACGCCCTCGAAGAATTCTCGGATGCGCTCTGCTGCTCGCAGTAGGGGTGCTGGCGTCGGCGGCGCGTTCGAACGCGCAGACCCCAAATCCCCAGAGCGCACCTGCCGCCACTATGGCCCCGCAGTCAGTCAGACCTCCGGGTAATTCTCCGCCCGCCGCAGCATCAACTGCGCCGACAACATCTCCGGCTAAAATGGCACACCCGGCTGGAACGCATTCCCGCCGCAAGAAAACGCCGGCCGTGGCGGAAGTGCCTCAAGCGCCGCCACCGCCCCCCACCCTGGAGCAATCCGCGCCTACGCCTCCAGAGATCAGCTATCGCAACGGGCAATTGACTATCGACGCTCGTAACTCCACGCTTTCGCAAGTTTTGCGAGGAGTGCAGGCACAGACCGGGGCAACCATGGATATTCCTTCCGGTGCTAACAACGACCGCGTAGTCGCACAACTTGGTCCGGGGCAGCCTCGCGATGTTCTGAACACATTGCTTAACGGATCCAAGTTCGACTACGTGATCCTAGGGGTCACAGGCAATCCGGGAGCTGTGCAGAGAGTGATACTCACTCCGCGTCAGGCATCGGGCGCTGCGCCCACGAACACCGCGCAGAATAATAGCTCCCCTAACGCCGGACAGGGTCCTTCCTCCGAGGAGGAACCGCAGCCGGATGAAGGTATGCCTGTGGCGGACACGTCGGCAGAGAACCAGCCTGAGCAAGCCCCGCCGCCACCGGGTGGATTTCGGCGTCCAATGCCGGGTGGCGGTCAGCCGGTGGGAGAACCAGGCTCTCCGTTTGGTCCGGGTGAATCTCAGAATGTGGTTAAAACTCCGGAGCAGTTAATGCAGGAACTGCAACAGATGCAGCAACAGCAGCAGCAATATCAACAACAGCTGAATCCGGCCAACCAGAATCCACCGCAGTAATAATCGCCACCGATTCCGACGCGGCCCCTTGCCTTTTGTTTAGGCGGTGAGAGCGCTACTTCCATTTCCTTGCAGCGTTCGGGTGCCGGGGTTGAGCACTACGCCTTCACGGTTTCTCCTGCCAATGCCGGCAAGGATTCTGCGTATGGCTCGCGGGCCACGCCTCGCTCCGTAATAATCGCCGACACATAGCGGTGCGGGGTCACATCGAACGCCGGATTCTCAATCTTTACGCCGTCGGGTGTGATCTGCTTGCCTGCCATGTGCGTGACTTCCCGGGCAGAACGTTGCTCAATGGGAATCTGGCTTCCATCGGGAGTTTCGAGGTCGACAGTAGAAAAAGGTGCAGCAACGTAGAACGGTATCTCGTGTTCCTTCGCCAGTACGGCGACGGTATAGGTGCCGATCTTGTTGGCGACATCGCCGTTGGCCGCAATACGGTCAGCTCCCACAATGACGGCATTGATCTTTCCCAGCCGCATCATGGCGCCTGCCATATTGTCAGAGATGACGGTGGTGGGAATGTTGTCTTTCATTAACTCCCACGCTGTCAGACGTGAGCCTTGCAAGAAAGGGCGCGTCTCATCCGCGAAGACCTGAAGATTCTTTCCCGAATCTACAGCCGCACGAATTACGCCAAGTGCCGTGCCGTAACCGCAAGTGGCCAGTGCTCCCGCGTTACAGTGTGTGAGAATGCCGCCGCTGGCGGGAAGCAGCACCGCTCCATGTTGGCCCATCGCCTGATTGGCGGCGATGTCTTCCACCAGCATCCGTTGGCCTTCGGCAACAAGCTCCTGCTTGATTTCGGGAATCGGCCGCGAGCTGAGCTGCTCGAACTTATCCTTCATGCGGCGGATTCCCCAGAAGAGGTTCACCGCGGTCGGGCGGGTGGAGGCCAACTCAGCGGATATCCGCTCAAAGTCCCGGGTCAATTCTGCAAGGTCTTTCGCCTGTGAATCGCGAACGCCTAGCGCGACTCCCATTGCCGCCGTAACCCCGATAGCCGGAGCGCCGCGGACGATCATGGTGCGTATCGCGTCGGCGACTTGCTGATAGGTTGTGCAGGTGACGTAGGTTTCTTCGGTGGGCAGCTTCGTCTGGTCGATGAAGCGCACGCCCGCATCTGTCCATTCCACAGTCTTGATCATTGTGTTTAATAATTCCAAAGGCCTGGTACAACTGAGCCGGCACTACGGGCGATGGGCCTCGCAGCGATTTCCCGGCGTGTTCGTCACCGCGGGCCGATCGCAAAAATCGCACTTCGCGCTCACCGCAAAAATCGGAGGCGGACCCATCTTCACATGTTCTGCGCGGACATCGTTGGCGGTGAACAGCGCGATGAAAGGCGCCGGAGCCGCGGCTTTCTCGACGTTGGCGCGGCCCCCAGCCTCTTCCCGCTCCACCAGGCACATCACTCCGACGATCTCGAAACCATATTCGCGCGCTGCCTCGATCGCCTGAATTGTCGAAGCGCCGGTGGTGCATACGTCGTCAACAATCACCACTCGCGATGGCGTAGCCCGAAAGCCTTCAATCCGCTGGCCCGTGCCATGCGTCTTCTCTGCCTTGCGAACCAGGAATCCGTTGATCGGCTTGCCGTGCTGCGCGCTGATCACCGACGTCGCCACCACGATCGGATCGGCGCCCATCGTAAGTCCGCCTATGGCATCGGCTTTCCAGCCGCGACTATGGATTTCCTGCAACACGGCTTCGCCGGTGGCGAGAGCTCCGCTCGCATCGAGTGTAGTCAAGCGGCAATCGATGTAGTAGTCACTAGTGCCGCCGCTGGAAAGCTTGAACTGTCCCAGCCGGAACGACTTCTCCGCCAACAAGGCCAACAGTTTTTCATGTGAGTTCGCTGCCATAGTTTGACGATACCACCGTTAGCCGGCGATCTTCTCCAGGTGGCGATAGTGGTCGGTTGCAACCCAGAGCAGCCCGAATAAAGCCAAATTGTAGCCACAGTGCATAAGAAACGACGAGGCAACCGAATTCGTTCTCACCCGTACCACGGTGAACACCACCCCGACGACGAAGATACTCAAGACCGGCGCCCAGGCGTAGCCTAGTTGAGCGCCATGAATTGCGGCGAAAGCGGCTGCGGTCAACAACACCGCCGCCAGCAATCCGAGCCAGCGACGTAGCAGCGGATAGAGCAGGCCGCGGAAGAACATTTCCTCGAGCAGCGGCGCCAGCGTGATTCCGAACGCAGCCATCATGTAGGCGCTGGTAGCGTCGTGAAAGTATGTGTCCATGGGGAGCGACTTCGGTATGGGCAGATAGCGCGCCAGGCTTTCGATGACGACCGCCAGTACGCTGCCGCCCACCAGAAAGCCCGGAGCGTAAATGCCGGGCCAGTTCCACTGAATGGCTTTGCCGAATCGCTCATGCGAGCGCGTACGCACCAGAAAGAATATGAAGAGGAGAACAACCGGGTAGGCCGCGGTTTGGGCGCCGATGATCACCCTGGCGTCGGTGGCTAACTCGCTGAAGGAAGCGTTGCGGTAAGCGGGAACAGCGCGCGCCACGAACAGCGCGATCAACGTAAAAGCAAAGATCGCCACCAGCGTAAAGAACAGAATGGCGAGAACATCTTTGCCCGACCAGGACGGAAATGGCTTCTCCGGCGGGATCGGCATCGACTCCGCGGCGGGAGCGCTCACCGTGAAGTCGACAAGTGCCGGAGCGGATGCTGGCAGGCTCTCGACGGGGTCAGGTATCGGATTTGGTGGCAAAGACATGAGTGTTATCTGTGGCGCAATTTTGGGAGTACGGTACGAGCCGGTTCGCAGCTTTCAACTATCTCGCGATCGCCGTGCCGGCATCTCCATTGCCCTTTTCATTGGACGCTGCAACCAGCAGTTTGGCTAATGTTTGTCCGGTGTAGGATTTCTTGATCCGCGCCACCTGCTCCGGAGTTCCCTGGGCAACGATACGCCCGCCATCCTCACCGCCCTCAGGGCCCAGGTCAATAATCCAGTCGGCGTTGCGGATCACGTCCATATTGTGCTCGATGATAATAATGCTGTTGCCCAGATCCGTCAGTCGATGCAGTACTTCCAGCAGCTTGCTGACGTCGTCGAAATGCAGCCCGGTCGTAGGCTCATCGAGCAGGTACAAGGTCTTGCCAGTTTGCCGCTTGCTCAACTCGCGCGCCAGCTTGATGCGCTGCGCCTCGCCGCCCGACAACGTAACCGCCGACTGCCCCAGGTGAATGTAGCCTAGCCCCACATCGACCAGCGTTTGCAGCTTTTGTTTGATCTGCGGAATATTTTCCAGGACGGGCAGCGCGTCCGCCACTGGAGTTTCCAGCAGATCGGCGATCGAATATCCCTTGTACTTCACCGCCAGCGTCTCGTGATTGTAACGTTTGCCGCCGCACACTTCGCAGAGCACGTAAACGTCCGGCAGAAAGTTCATTTCGATGCGCCGCTGGCCTTCACCCTGGCAAGCTTCGCAACGTCCGCCGGCAACATTGAACGAGAAGCGTCCGGCCTTGTAACCACGCTCACGCGACTCCGGCAACATGGCGTATAGGTCGCGGATCTGCGTGAACACTCCGGTGTAGGTTGCGGGGTTCGAACGCGGTGTGCGGCCAATCGGCGATTGGTCGATGCGTATGACTTTGTCGATAAACTCGGTGCCGCTGATCGACTTGTGCTCGCCGGGCTCTTCTCGCGAACGGTAAAGCGCTTTCGCCAGCGCACGGTACAGAATGTCGTTCACCAGCGTCGATTTTCCCGAACCGGACACGCCGGTCACCACTGTCATCACGCCCAAGGGAAAGCTGACCTCAAGGTGCTTGAGGTTGTTCTCGCGCGCGCCAAGAATCGCGATGGCTTTGCCGTTCGGCTGACGTCGCGCGAAGCGATACGTAATCTGCTTCTGTCCCGAGATGTATTGGCCGGTCAGCGAACGCGGCGCTACCTCGATCTGCTCCGGCGTTCCACTGGCGACAACCTCACCGCCATGGCGTCCCGCACCCGGACCGAGGTCGATCACGTAGTCTGCGCGACGAATCGTGTCCTCGTCATGCTCGACCACCAGCACGGTGTTGCCGAGGTCACGCAGCGATTCCAATGCCTGTAACAGACGATCGTTGTCGCGATGGTGCAAGCCAATCGACGGCTCATCGAGCACATACAGCACACCGCGCAGCTTTGATCCGATCTGGGTTGCCAGGCGAATCCGCTGACCTTCGCCACCGCTGAGCGTCGCAGCTGAACGATTGAGCGAGATGTAGCCGAGTCCCACGGCATTTAAAAATCCCAGGCGCTCGGCAATTTCCTTAAGGATGCGGCCCGCGATGCGATTCTCGCGATCGGAGAGTTTAATCCCAGCAGCCGCTTCCACCGCGCGCGCTACCGGCAGCGCGGTAAAGTCGGCGATGGACATGCCATTTACCTTCACTGCCAAGCTCTCCGGCCGCAAACGCTTTCCGTGGCACGCCGGGCAAGTCGTCGCCGACATATGATCGAGCAACCAGTCGCGATAGGTTTCCGAGGAGCTTTCTTCCATCGCCTGCCGCAAATACGCGAAGACTCCCAGAAAACCGCCCCGCTTTTTCTCGTTCGGTTCAGGCCCATAAAGGATGAGGCTTTGCATTTTGCGCGATAGCTTCTCAAACGGCGTAGTCAGGCTGAAGCCATAGGCCTCTGCCGCGAGTTGCAGGATGCGAATCAGATTCTGCGAAGCCGAGCCCGGACCAAGAGCGCCGTCCAGCAGCGGTTTCGACCAGTCGCTGATGACCTTCGCGGGATCGAAATCGTACTTGCTGCCCAGGCCATTACATTCTGGACACGCGCCGTACAAACTATTGAACGAGAACGAGCGCGGCTCCAGCACCGGGACGTTGATGCCGCACTCCGGACACGCCAGCTTTGAGGAATACATTCGCTCCTCGCCGCCAACCACGGCAATCTGGACCAGCCCATTCGCCAGCTTCATCGCCAGTTCAACCGAGGCCGCCAGGCGGCGCTCAATATCAGGCTTGACCAGCAAACGGTCAACTACCAACTCGATGGTGTGGTTCTTGCGTTTGTCGAGCTTGATCTCGTCGTCGGCAATGTTACGCAGCTCGCCATCGATGCGGGCGCGCGTGTATCCCTGCTGCGCCAGCTTGTCGAGCTCCTTCTTGAACTCGCCTTTGCGCCCTCGAACGATTGGGGCCAACACCATCACCCGATCTTCGGGCTTCAACTCCATCACCTGCTGCACAATTTGATCCGCTGACTGCCGCGATATCGGCCGGCCGCACTGCGGGCAATGCGGTACTCCGATCGACGAATACAACAGCCTTAAGTAGTCGTAGATTTCGGTGATCGTTCCTACCGTGGAACGAGGGCTGCGGCTGGTAGTCTTTTGCTCGATGGCGATCGACGGACTGAGGCCGTCGATGCTGTCGACGTCGGGCCGCTCCATCTGATCGAGGAACTGCCGGGCATAGGCGGAGAGTGTCTCAACATAACGCCGTTGCCCCTCGGCATAAATCGTGTCGAACGCGAGGGACGACTTGCCCGAGCCGCTAAGGCCGGTGATCACGGTCAAGGTGTTGCGGGGAATCTCGACGTGAATGTTCTTGAGATTGTGCTGGCGTGCCCCACGTACGCTGATGCTGCTGATACCCATGGATGATTCTGCTCAACCCGCTGCGCAAACTCGCTTCCGGCCACTCGCCGAGGCACCTAGGCCGGCATCGGGGAGAGTCCCCGAGGCCCGATTTCAGGCGTGAACGGCTCTGGAAAGTCCGGAAGAGGGAGAGCGCAGATCTACTCACGTATCTTAGTTGTCAACACCGGTTGGCGTCAACGCGCGGTAAAGTGGCAACATCAAAGTATCTGATCGGCGGCAGAAGTGAAGAGTCGGCCGCTGCGTCAGGAACTCTGCACGATATGACATCCTTCTTGCTCGCAATCTTGTTCCTGGTCACGCTGCTGGCCGCGTTCGTCATGGGAGTGGCTCTGGCATACTGGATTATTCGTGGAGTCCTCAACTTCTTCGATCCCAGCCGAACCGGCAAGAAACCTTCGGGCAGTCCTGCCCTCGTTCCCAGCGGAGACTAGGACTTAACTTCTTAAGCCGATCATCTGATTAGAAACGCATCACTGGAGAACAGCCGGGGCGTTCCGCTCTGCTGAATATTGCCTCACTTGTACAGTCCCAGATCAGCCAGTGCGGCAAACCGCCTCATTCTTATGGCGACAGCCGACACACCCTGTTGCGAAATCCATCACGCCGGAAAGTGACCCCCATCACAGCGTCTCTTAACTCCAAGTCTCACAATGCAACTGTGCTCATAAGGGTCGCTAAAGCAAGCAAGGCGGCCCTTGCCCAAAATAACGGGATTTGAGTCCAGTTTTTATACATATATTCACTGGGAGATGTGATGAAGAAGGTCATCTTAGCTGTTTTGGCTCTAGCATTTGCGCTGTTTTTGGCGCTTCCGAATCTGTCCTGGGCGCAGGAAGACGTTTACAAAGCGAAGTGCGCCGGTTGCCATGGTGCTGACGGCAAGGGTACTGCCGCCGGTAAGAAGATGGGAGCTCCTGAGTTCTCATCCCCGACCGTGCAGAAAGCTTCTGATGCAAATCTAGCCGATTTCATTGAGAACGGCGGACCGCAAAAGAAAGCCATGCACGCTTTCGCTAACAAAGGCGTCACCCCTGCCGAAGCCGGCAAGCTGGCTGCCTACGTAAAAACCCTGAAGTAGATTTCAGATCCGGTTGCACTCATTTCAGACCGGTTTGTACTTTGTGGCCGGTCTGGAGTGCTGCCCCTCCCCCGATTGCTTGATCGCCCGACGGCGCTGCTCCATCGGCGCCGAATTCCCGCCGAGGTCCGAAAGGGCCCGGCCCCAAGGTTGGCCGCCTTTGCCATCTTGGGGGTGGAGAACCGCCTGGGTGATCTGGCCGACCAGCGCAAATTACTCGTGCTGCCTCCGGCCCTGGAGAAAGCTCATGAGCAAGGGAATCCTCTACGATGCAACCAAATGCATCGGATGCAGGCAGTGCGAGCAAGCCTGCGCCACTGAGAACGGTCTCCCCTACGACGAGAAGATTGCAGCGCAGGAAGTAACTTCCGCTCACAAATACACCACCATCCTGACCAGGGATGACAAGTTCATGCGGCGTCTCTGCATGAACTGTGACGACCCGGCGTGTGCCTCGGTCTGTCCGGTCGGTGCGTTGCAGAAAACCAGCCTAGGCCCGGTCACCTACGACAAGAGCAAGTGCATGGGTTGCCGCTATTGCATGGCAGCCTGCCCGTTTGGGATTCCCAAGTACGAATGGGAGAAAGCGATCCCCGGCGTGCGCAAGTGCATTATGTGCAGCAAGCGCGTAGTCGCAGGCAAGCAGACGGCTTGCGCCGAGGTTTGTCCCACGGGCGCGACTAAGTTCGGTGATCGCGACCAACTGCTGGAAGAAGCCAAGAAGCGCATCCATGACAGTCCGGACACCTACCTGCCTCACATCTTCGGCGAAACCGAAGTGGGCGGAACGTCAGTGCTGCTGCTGTCGTCGATCGGTTTCAACAACTTTGGCTTCCGAACAGACCTGACCGAACGCGCTCTTCCTCTCTACACGTACCAGGTCCTGTCGCGCATTCCTGATTTTGTGCCGCTGTTCGGCACGCTGCTGGGCGGAATTTACTGGATCACCCATCGTCGTGAAGACGTTGCCGAAGCGGAAGCTCACGAAAAAGAAACTAAAGGCGGTTCCCGATGACCGTTCCTCGTATTCGATTCACCTTTTGGAAGGCCGTCTTCCTCGTCATCATGGTGGCCGGCATCTACTGCACCTTCGTCCGCTTCTATCACGGCCTGGGCGCCTCCACCAATCTTACCGACCAGTTTCCCTGGGGACTCTGGATCGGCTTTGACGTGATGTGTGGCGTGATGCTGGCGGCTGGCGGCTTCACTTTGACTGCCGCGGTTGAGATCTTCAACATCAAGCGTTTTCACTCCATCATCCGGCCCACGATTCTGACTGCGTTTCTGGGCTACCTACTGGTGAGTGCCGCGCTGATGTACGACCTCGGCCTGCCCTGGAACATCTGGCATCCACTGGTCATGCGCAATCCGCACTCGGTGATGTTTGAAGTTGCCTATTGCGTGATGCTGTACACCACGGTGCTGGCGCTGGAGTTCTCGCCCATCGTTCTGGAGCACTTTAATCTACAGAAGCCGCTAAGGATTGTGCGCAGTGTGATGGTGGTGTTTGTCATCCTGGGAGTGCTGCTCTCCACGCTTCATCAGTCTTCGCTGGGCACGCTGTACCTCATCATGCCGAACAAGCTGCATCCCTTCTGGTACAGCCCGCTGTTGCCGGTGTTCTTCTTCTTGTCGGCGATTGCGGTTGGCCTGGCGATGACCATCTTCGAGTCATCCATGAGTTCCAAGTACTTCGGCCGCGAATTGGAACTTCCCATCCTGCGGGACTTAGGCCGCGTTCTGGTGGTGGTGCTGGCGCTCTACGGAATCCTGAAATTCGAAGACTTCTACCATCGCGGCATTCTGAAACTGTTGTTCATCTCCAGCTACGAACAACATTTCTTCCTGCTGGAAATCTTTCTTTCAGTACTGATTCCTTTGGGACTGCTGCTGGTTCCCAAGATTCGGGAAAGCGCGCAGGGCCTTTATCTGGCGGCCGTTCTGACCTTGCTGGGCTTCGTGACCAATCGCTTGAACGTGGCTATCACCGGAGTGGAAAACGCAGTGGGCGCTCGCTACACGCCGAAGTGGACCGAGGTGGTGATCACGGCCATGTTCGTTGCGCTGGGCTTCGCAATCTTTGGCTTTGTGGCGAAGTATCTGCCAATCTTCCCTGAAGAGAAAGCGCACGTCCCGACACTCAACCCGCCCCAAACTGTATTAAGCGAATTCGCGGTGCCTGTCCATGCAGGTGACTGACAACTTGAACGGGGCCTCCTCTGTTGTAAAGCCTGAGGAGAATCCTGGTTCATTGCCCCGCAACTGGTCTCGGCGTCTTGGGCAAAGCATCAGCACAAAGCTGATGATCTCGATTTTTGTCGTCATGATCATCATCTTTGCGTTGCTGGGCTACTTCAGTATTCAAGATCAACGCAAGCATCTGGAAGACGCGGCCCTGGTGAGCGCCGAGCAGCAGAGCGAGGTATTGCGCCGCAGCGTTTCGCACTACATGCTGAACAACGACCGCAACGGTCTTTACGAAACGATGCTGAACATGGCCGACCAGCCGGGCATGGTGCGAGTGCGCATTATGAATCCCGCCGGCGTGGTCAGTTATTCCACTGAGCCTTCGGAAGTCGGCACCATGGTCGATAAGGGTGCCGAGGCCTGTTACAAGTGTCACGAGAAGTCGCAACCCCTGCAACGACTGAACCGCTCCGATCGGTTCCGTGTCTATCGGACCGACGGGAGCCGGGTGCTCGGCGTCATTACTCCCATCGAGAACCAGCCAGCCTGCTCCAACGCTGCCTGCCACGCGCACCCAGCGAACCAGCAGGTTCTCGGCGTACTCGACACCAACTTGTCGCTGGCCAAAGTCGATCAGAGCCTCAAGCACGAAAGCGGCGAGATGCTGGCCTTCACCGCCGTGTGTCTGATCGCCGTCGTCGTCCTGAGCGGACTGTTCGTATGGGTCGTTGTGGATAAACCTCTTCGCGAACTGGAACATGGGACCAAACGCATTACGAAAGGCAACCTGGGATATCAGATTCCTGTTCGCTCGCATGACGAGGTCGGCGAGTTAGCGCAGTCGTTCAACGACATGAGCAATCAGCTGCAAGTGGCGGAGGCGGAGATCACGGCCTGGGCGCGCACTCTGGAGCAGCGGGTCGACGAAAAGACCCGCGAATTGAAGCAGGCCCATCAGCACATGCTTCATGTGGAGAAGATGGCGGCCATCGGCAAAATGGCTGCGGTCGTGGCGCATGAGATCAACAACCCGCTATCGGGAATTCTGACCTACTCCAAGCTGGTCAAGCGCTGGATCGAGAAGAACACCGCCGCCTCGACGAAGCAGGAAGAGATGAGGGGATCGCTCGACCTGGTCGCCAGTGAGAGTAAGCGCTGCGGCGACTTAGTCAAGAACCTGCTGAGCTTCTCGCGTGTGTCGCCCATGAACCTGGAATGGAGCGACCTGAACCAGGTGATTGACCGCTGCGTTCGGCTGGTGCAGCACAAGATGGATATGGGCAATATCCAGCTCAATCTCGATCTCGCGGCTGACTTGCCGATGGCCCATTGCGATCCCGCTCAGATCGAGCAAGTTGTGCTCGCGATGGTCATTAACGCGATCGATGCCATGCCGCAGGGTGGAAACTTGTGGATTACCACTGGCCTGAAGACGCAGTCGGCGATCGAACTCGTGGTTCGTGATGACGGCATGGGCATTCCGGATGAGCATCTCGCTCACATATTCGAACCGTTTTACACGACCAAGGAATCTGGCGGCTCCGGATTAGGTCTGGCCATCAGCCAGAACATCGTGGAACGGCACGGCGGAAACATTGCCGTGGACTCGACCGTTGGAAGAGGCACGACTTTCAAGATTTTGCTTCCGGTTGACAGCCAGGGACCCGCGATCACTAGCGACGCGGATAAAGCGCTGGCGAACACGAGGTAATCAGAATGACGCAAGGCAAACTGCTAATTGTTGACGATGAACTCAGCGTAAGAGATTCGCTTGCCAAATGGTTTGCGGAGGAAGGCTACGAGGTGGCCTCGGCAGAAAGCGCCAATGAAGCTCTTACCCGCGTGGCCGAGCAGAGTTTTGATGTCGCGCTGCTGGATATCAAGATGCGAGGCACGGATGGCATCGAATTGCAGCGTCGGCTGCACGAGATTTATCCCGACATGCTGGTCATCATGATGACCGGCTATGCCTCGGTCGAGACGGCGATTGCAGCCCTTAAGAATGGCGCTTACGACTACGTCAACAAGCCGCTGGATCCGGATGAGATCGCCCACCTGGTAGCGAAGGCGATGGCGCACCGGCGTACCCAGCAGGAAAATACGCGTTTGAAAGAGACTGTGGCCGAGATCACTCCTCCCTCCGACATCATTGGCCAGAGTGCGGCCATGAAACGCATCTTCGACGCGATCGAAACGGTTGCGCCTACCGACGCTACCGTACTGGTCACCGGGGAAAGCGGCACCGGAAAAGAGCTGGTGGCACGGGCAGTTCATTCCGGAAGCCCTCGACGCTTCCATCCGCTAGTCGTGATTCACTGCGGAGCGTTGACGGAGAGCTTGCTGGAAAGCGAATTGTTCGGCCACGAGAAGGGCGCGTTTACCGGCGCGCAGTACCGCAAGAAGGGCAAGTTTGAAATCGCCGAGGGCGGCACTGTGTTTCTCGATGAAATCGGTGACATCAGCCTGAAGACCCAGACAGATCTGTTGAGAGTCTTGCAGGAACGAGAGATTGTGCGTGTGGGTGGCAATCAAACCATTAAGGTAGATTTTCGGATTGTCGCTGCCACAAACAAAAATCTCGAGCAGTTGATTGAGGAAGGCAAGTTCAGGCCTGATCTCTTTTATCGGCTGAATGTATTTCACATCGAGGTGCCCCCGCTGCGCGATCGCCGGGAAGATATTCCTCTACTGGTCGATTATTTTGTGCGCAAGTTTTCGCGCGAGATGAGCAAGAAAATCACCCGGGTGTCGCCGGCTGCCATGAACGGGCTGCAACAATACAACTGGCCGGGCAATGTTCGCGAGCTGGAGAACGCAGTGGAGCGGGCAATGGTGGTTTCGCAGGAACCGGAACTGCGCGAGCAGGATTTCACGTTGAAAGCAAAGAACAGCTTCGGTCTTGGCGTGGGCGATGTTCGCAGTCTCGACGACGTGGAGAAGGCGCACATCCTGCGTGTTCTGGATGAATGCAGCGGCAATCAAACCCGAACTGCCGAGGTTCTTGGTATCGACCGCGTGACGCTGCATCACAAGCTGAAGAAGTACGGCTGGAATCGCAAAGAATTGGCGACCACCAATTAGGCACGAGCTACGAGCCAGCCGCTATGAAGTATCTTCACTTACTCCCGATCGGCCCTGTCGACGCTCAACTGCTTGAGTGGCTGGGGCAATCGCTGTACGAGAAATTTCGCGTGAAGGCGGAAATCCTCGACCCGCCTTTGGATCCATCGTTCGCCCTACACACCGAGCGGCAGCAATACCACTCTTCCGAAATTCTGGGAAAGATGCAACGCTACATCACAGGCAACACTTGGCGCTTGCTTGGGGTGACGCAGCTGGACTTATATATTCCGATTCTGACATTCGTTTTTGGGGAGGCCCAGCTAGGCGGACCTTCGGCCGTCGTTTCCTACCATCGCCTACAGCAGCAGTTTTATGGATTGCCCGAAGATATGGACTTGCTGGCGAACCGGCTGCTGGTCGAAACGGTGCATGAACTGGGACACACGCTGCGTCTCACCCATTGCCACGATTACCAGTGCGCGATGGCGCCGTCTCATGCGGTGGAGTGGATTGACATTAAAGACAGCGGCTTCTGCGAAGATTGCCTGGCGCGCGTGGTGCAAGCCGTCTAGACATAGCAAGGCTTCGTCCCACCCAAGACTCCCGATTAGGCGATACCCACTTAGCGCTTGATCGCCTTGGGCTCGTCACTCCAGGTTCCGCTGAACAACTTGCCACGGTGTTCGGCTACCATAGCGGTCACGCCCATGATGCCCATCACCAGGAAAATCGCGAAGAAAACAACTGCAATCACGAGGACTGGCATACCTCACCTCTGGCTCCATTGTCGGTTGGGAATAAACCGGCTTCCGTGACCGCAGTCACAGAGCGATGTGAGGTCGAGTGGAAGGCAGGGAAAGTCAACCCTGCGCGAGCGGCAGGCGAGCTACCCAGATGCAGCGATCGCCGTCACTCGATACCAAGCTGAGTTCCCCGCCTACTGCGCGCAAGGTGCGGCGAGCCAGTTCGATTTCGCAAGCATACTGCGGGCCAGAGTCCTTTTGACCTGGGAAGTTGCTGGGCAAGCAAACGGGCGCCGAAATGCGGGTGTTTACGTGATTCGATTCGGCTGCAAAGATGTCAATGCTGGTCGTCTCGCCCTCGCGAGAGTGCCGGAAGAGATATTCCAGAAAGCAGAACCAGGCCTGAGTCAACTTGGCCCGATCGCCGCGAATCTCTGATGTTTCGCACCTTGTCGTGAGAATTAATTTCCGGTTCGCAGAATCGAAAAGGGGAAGAAGGTCGTCGCGCAGGTCGTTAAACAAGCTAATGAGGTCGGTGGACTTGGACAGATCGCCCGGATCGTCAGCGTCGTTCAGGGCGCGCAGCAGCAGCAGGCGCTGCCGCAGGAGTTCGGCACTTCGCAGGGCATTCCCCAGGCTGCTGCGTAACGCCTCCGTTGTTTCATCCTGGCGCAAAGCAAGCTCAAGGCAACAGTACAGTGCGTTCAGCGGCTGAGTCAGATTGTGAAACACTTCAGAGATGAAGGCACGCTGTGGCTCGGATTCCAAGTCCGTCGTGCCCCTCAAGCCACTCCTTCGGTCCGGGCGCTTAGCTCGTATCCCACCCCGCGAACGGTGTGGATGAGATGGGGCGAGTAATCGCCGTCGATCTTCTTTCGGAGATAGTTGATGTAGACGTCGACGATGTTCGTCATCGTATCGAACGAGAGATTCCAAACATGCTCCACGATCATGGCACGTGTAACTCGACGGCCGGCGTTGCGCATGAGGTATTCCAGAAGCGCGAACTCCTTGGACGTGAGGTCAATTCGCTTACCCGCTCGTTCCACGCGGCGGGCCACTCGATCGAGTTCGAGATCGGCAATGTGCAGAACGGTCTCTACGGTTCGCGGCCCTCTCCGCATCAACGCCCTTACCCGCGCGGAAAGCTCGGTGAAGGAAAAGGGTTTGATGAGGCAGTCGTCCGCGCCGGAGTCGAGCGCTTGCACGCGATCCTCGATGCGGCTACGCGCCGTCAGCACCAGGACCGGCAGAGAAGGCTTTTGCGGGCGAATGGCGTTTAGGACACAGATCCCATCCAGTTTGGGCAGATTAAGGTCCAAGATCACCAGATCGTATTCGCTCTCCAAAGCCATGGTGCGAGCCAGTTCCCCATCCGGGGCCAGATCGACCGCATAGTGCTCCGCCTCCAGACCCTTCCGTACGAAGTTCGCCAGCGGGGCGTCATCTTCCACAACTAAAATACGCATCCAGGTAACCGTTAGGTGGTTACCTCAATTGTTGGTGCCTAAGCCCACGCGCGTCAACATCTGTTTTCTTCCTGCATGGGGAAAATGCCGAATCGGGAACGTCAAGTAAAGGAATTCACAACATTGCCTGCTTGCTTATAAGCCCTCCGTGGGGCCGGAGGTGGTTGAGTCGATGAACTGTGACCGCCAATAACGGGAAAGTGGTAGTTGAGAATGGATCCTCCGAACTTTTACAGGCGGGAAAACAGCGGAGCAGCGCTATAATTTAACTATGGCGCGTGGTTGGGAAAGTAAATCTGTAGAAGCTCAAATAGAAGAATCTGATTCCTCACCTTCCTCAAACCCAGACAACGTTCTTTCCGCTGAGGACCTGCAAACCCAATTTAAGAAGAAAGACCTGCTGTTATCTCGCAGGCGCGTTCTTCAGCAATTGGAAAGCAGCAGCAATGAGCGGTATTCGGACCTGTTGCGGCGGACTTTGGCGGATTTGGATGTTCAGATCGATTCTTTGAGCTAGGGTCACCGGTACTCGCCGGCAGGCCCCCAAGGTCGCATTTTGTGATTTTTGGCGTTAGCGATCGGCTGGTTGCCGAATCGTTGCGCACAGGGCTGCCAGGCTCTCGTCACTATGCCCCACTTTCTTCAGTTCATTTGTATCTTCTAATCTTCTACTAATCCTTTCTTAAGATCCCCGGCGTACAACCTCTGCATGACTAGCGCAACCACCCCCTTTGGACCGGCTGATCCGGCCGTGATCGTCGCCAGTTCCAACCCGCTGCTCCGGCAGCAGATCTTGCAGAATTTCCTGTCGTCGCGCATAAGCGCCGCCGAAGCAATGGGCGGAGCCGATGCCTTGGGACAACTGGAGAGCAGCGACTGCCAGTTGCTGTTGCTGGATCGGCGCTTGCCCGACCTGGACGCCGAAGAACTCCTGCAGACCATCAATCGGCAGTACCCGGGAATCGACGTTCTTCTGCTCGATGAGTCCGGCACTCCGGCAATTCCCTCGCAGTGGCGTAGCCCCGGCGCCTGTCACTTGTTTGAAAGTATCGATCGCTGGCAGAAACCGGCTACCTCGTACTCGACGAAACCTCACGTGGCCATGGAGCCGTTGCCTGACATGATTGGGGAAGCGCCTTGCATGGCAGCGGTCTATCGGATGGCTCGGTTGGTAGCAATCCGAAACACTCCTGTCCTTATCACGGGAGCTACCGGCACGGGCAAGGAAGTAGTTGCGACAGCTCTTCATCGCTTGAGTCCCCGTGCCAGCAAACCTTTCGTGGTTATCAACTGTGCTGCTATTCCCGAGGCCTTATTGGAGTCTGAATTGTTCGGCTTCGTTCGTGGTGCTTTTACCGGAGCGGTTCAGTCCCGGATTGGCCGCATTCACAGCGCGCACGGCGGGACGTTGTTTCTGGATGAAATCGGTGAGCTTCCGCTGGGTATACAGGCCAAGCTGTTGCGTTTCCTGGATCAAGGCGAGGTGCAGCGACTGGGCAGCTCGGATGTATTTCGGGTGGACGTCAGAGTGATCGCGGCAACCAATGCCAACCTGAGCGAAATGGCCAAGAATAAGCTCTTCCGCGAGGACCTCTACTACCGCCTGTCAGTATTTCCCATCGAATTGCCTCCCTTGTCACAGCGTCGCGAGGACGTGGCCCGGCTGGCACGGCATTTCCTGGAGAAACTGCAGGTGCCGGACGAACAGCAGACACTGCCGCCGGAATCTGTGCGGGTGTTGGAGCGATATTCGTGGCCAGGTAATGTGCGCGAACTGCAGCACGTCATCGAGAGAGCATCCATTCTCGCCGAAGGCGCCCCCATACTTCCCGAACATCTGGGCCTGGACGGAAGCGAGTCCTCGCAAGTGTTCCCGGGCACCCATTTCGCGTGAGAAAAATTTAATCGTCGGCTGCCACGATCGGCAGCCGTTGTGCGGTGTGATAGGCAGATGTTGCCCAGTACACAATTCGGAGTTGAGCAACCGGGGACGAAGTCAGCAAAGGCCTTCGGCACTGCTGCCAGGCCTGGAGTTGCCCACCCGCGGAACACGATCATTGGCAGCTCGCCCGCCTTGCTGGCGGCGCTTGATCGAGCACGCCAGGCAGCCCGCAGCGCTGCCGACATTTTATTGGAAGCGGAAAGCGGAACCGGCAAAGAATTGCTCGCCCGCTTGATCCACGATGACAGTACCCGGGCCGCTGGCCCATTTGTCGCGATTAACTGCGCCGCCGTCCCCGAGACCCTGTTAGAGAGTGAACTGTTCGGCCATGTTCGCGGCGCCTTCACCGGCGCGCTGTCCACTAGTCCGGGAAAGTTTACTCTGGCCAATGGCGGCACTCTGCTGCTGGATGAAATTGGCGAGATGCCGCCTCCGGTACAGCCCAAGCTGCTGCGCGTGCTGCAGGAGCGGGAGTTTTACCGCCTGGGAGACATTCATCCGCTGTACGTCGATGTGCGTGTGATTGCCAGCACCAATCGTTCCCTGCAAATCCTGGTGCGCGAAGGGCGCTTCCGTGAGGACCTTTATTACCGGCTCAACGTGATTCCGTTGTCGCTTCCGCCTCTGCGCGAACGGGGGGAGGATGTTATCGAACTGGCCGAATACTTTGCCGCCAAGTTCGCTTCTCCGGCGATTCCTCCGCGTCTGACAGAGCCTTTCCGGGCTGCACTTCGTCAGTATTCCTGGCCAGGCAACGTTCGCGAATTGGCCAACACGATGCAGCGCGTGGTGGCGCTTTGCCACGGCATCGAAATTGGAACGGAGGCTTTGCCTCTGCTGCAAACCACGACAGCCTTGTCTGTTCCCTGGCTGAAACCCGGCTTGTCTCTGCGCGAGTTGGAAAAAACTCTGCTGGAAATCACCTTGAACGCTACTGCCGGAAACCGTACGCACGCCGCCGAGTTGCTGGGCGTGAGCCTGCGGACGGTGAGAAACAAAATTCGTGAACATGGGCTGCCGCCCCGGAGCCTGCTATGAGTTTGCTCGACACCCCGCTCGTCGTAGCTCTGAGTCATTCGCTGGACCTGATAGCCCAGCGACAAAGCTTGGTGAGTGAAAACATCGCCAACATCGATACTCCCGGCTATCACACCCGAGACATTGATTTCCGCCAGGAGCTGGAACGCGCCGCATCGCTGGATCAGGATGTGGCCGGCGCGCCCTGGGTTCGCGAAGTTTCGGGATTGATTGAACGTCCCGATGGCAACAACGTGAGCATCGATCGCGAGAGTCTGCTGATGGCGCAGAACCAGCTGCAATTTCAGACAGCGGCTCAGCTGTTGCACTCCGAATTCAATCGCCTTCAATTGGCGATCACTGGAGGCGGGCAATGAGCCTGTTCAACCTATTCCAGATCAGCGGAACGGCGCTCACGGCCGAGCGGCTGCGCGCCGAGGTGGTAACCAGCAACCTGGCCAATTCGGAGACTACCCGCACTCCTGAGGGAGGACCTTACCAGCGCCAGATGGTCGTCTTTCGCAGCCAACCGGCATCCTCTTTCCACCTGCTGTTGACCGGTTCGCTGGCTCGATCCGGCGCAACCCCGGCGGGCGGAGTCGAAGTGAGCCAGGTGGTCGCGGATCCGGCGCCTGCACTTCGCCGTTATGAACCAGGACACCCGGACGCAGACCAAGATGGCTATGTGGCCTACCCCGACATCCATCCCGTGCAGGACGAAGAGGCCTCGAACCTTTTGCTTTATCAGCGCGCCTACCAGGCCGCTGCTGAGGCGATCTCAACCGTCAATCAGATGTTGGAAACCGCAATCAATATGAAGACATCATGAGAATCTCTCCCCAGACCTCCGAAATCGTGCTCAATGCGCTGCGTATTTCCGACCAGCAGGAACAAACGGCGCTTTCCCAATTGACCACCGGAAAGCGGGTAAACGTCGCCTCTGACGATCCTTCGGCGGCTGCGCTGGAGGTGAATATTGCTTACCAGATCGACAGCTGTGATCAGTTTTCACGCAGTATGTCCAGCGTCTACTCGGAGTTGCAGACGGCCGACTCGTCGCTGAACTCGGCTGTGACCGCCTTGCAGCGTGCCATCACGCTGGGCACCGAAGGCGCCAACGGCACGATGTCGCAGCAGGACCGTGACACCGTGGCTCAAGAGGTGACCGGCATCCAGCAGCAGGTGCTAAGTGTCGCTAACCTCAGCTACAACGGACACTACGTTTTCGGCGGGACCGCCAATTCCCAACCGCCTTACGTAGCCGATGGAACCGGCAGCGTGACCTACCAGGGCAACGACAATGTGAATTCGGTCGAAATTGAAACCGGACGAACCATCGCCATTAATCAGCCTGGCAGCCAGCTATTCTCGGCGGCGGGAGCCAATGTTTTTCAGTCGTTGAACGACCTCGTCGCCGCATTGCAAAATCCGGCCAGCACCACCGACGACATCGGCAACGCGACCACCGAGATACGAAACGCCTATGACCAGCTGACTTCGGCGAGAACTTTCTACGGCAGTACGGTGGACCAGGTGCTCAGCAGCCAGGACTTCGTGAATAGCGAACAGGTGCAGTTAAGCCAGCAGCAGAATTCGACTATCGGGGTTGATATGAACGTGGCCGCCACCAACTTGACGAATGCAGAAGCAGCGCGCACAGCCACCGTTCAAGCTGCTGCCGATATGAGCAATGTCAGCTTGATGGATTATTTGTCGGCAGCTTCCGGGGCGTAACCGTCTAGAGCTGGCTTGGTGTTACGCTGGTGTGGTCATGACTGCTGATGAAGTTAAGCAACTGCTGCAACTGACGCCGCTCGCGATCGAAGGCGGATTCTTCCGCGAGACCTATCGTTCCCACTGGAGGGTGACCGCAGAATACTTACCCGACGGCGTTAGCGGCTCGCGTTCCATCGGCACCGCGATCTACTACATGATCACGCCGGAAACCTTTTCTGCTCTGCATCGCCTGCCCGGAACCGAGGTCTTCCACTTTTACCTTGGTGATCCGGTGATCATGCTCCAACTGCTGTCTGACGGCACATCTCGCACCATCACTCTGGGATCGGACTTGGCGAACGGTCAACAACCCCAGGTCGTCGTCCGGGGGCAGGTGTGGCAAGGATGTAGACTCGCGCCCGGCGGAAAATGGGCGCTCATGGGAACGACAATGTCTCCCGGCTTCGACTATGCCGATTACGAGAATGCCGATCGCGAGGCTCTGATCGCCCAATACCCTGGCGCGGCGAACAACATCCGGGAGTACACGAAGTAGCGACGGCCTACTGCCCTGGTCGCCGACTTCCTTCCGCGAGCACTCAGTTCACGGCTGCCGTGCAGGGGTTCGACAGCTCAGGCGCTATCGGCTCCTCCAGATTCTTGAACCACAGCTCCAGCATGAGCAGCCCGTAAATCTGGTGATGGTTATCGCGACGTCCGCTGGCGTGCTCGTCAAGCAAGTAACGCACAAACTCTGGCGACGCGATGCCGCGGCTTAGAAACGGTGTCCCCAGCAAGGTATCGTGAGTCAACTCCCGCAGCGGGCCGCGGAACCAGTGGTCGATTGGCACGCCAAAGCCCATCTTAGATCGTGTCAGTAGCTCCGGCGGCAAGCGGTCACCTAACGCTTCCAGCAGTATCTGTTTTCCTTTGCCGTTCTTGAATTTCCAGCTGGTAGGAATTCGAGTGGCAAACTCCGCGAAACGGTGATCCAGCAAAGGACAGCGCACTTCCAACGACGCCGCCATCGAGGCGCGATCAACTTTCGTCAGGAAGTCGCCGGTCAGCAGATTCGTCGCCTCGAAATACATAAACTGCGACCGAATATCCGTCCCCTCGGGCAGGAAATTGTCCGGTAGCATGCGTTGCAGGAACGCGGCATCGGCCGGCAGCATCCAGTCGGGACTCAGCATTTGCTTGCGCAGGAAATAGGGGACGTAGTTGGCGTTGAAATAGAGATCCAAGCTCGTCGGCGAGCCGGCTCCGTGGAGGAAGTTCTTGCCATAGGCCGAGTACGGCAGCAGGTTCGAAGTAAACCGCATCAGCTTCCGCACCGGTCGCGGAACGCGGCCCAGGAACTTCAGCTTTTCCATGCGGTTCAGGATGGAATAACCGGCGAAAAACTCGTCGCCTCCATCGCCGCTGAGCGCCACCTTGACATGTCGAGCCGTAAACTCCGACACAATGTAGGTCGGGATGGCTGACGAATCCGCGAACGGCTCATCGTAGTGCCGAACCAATTTCGTCAGCAGTTCCACCGAGTCGGGACGAACTACAATTTCGTGGTGGTCAGTTTTATATTTCTTTGCAACCAACGAGGCATAGGCCAGCTCGTTGTAAGCCGCCTCCTCAAACCCAATGGAAAACGTCTTGATCGGCTCGGCGGCTTTGCAAGGCCATGGAAGCCACCACGAGACTGGAATCGATTCCTCCGCTCAGGAACGCGCCCAGCGGAACATCTGCAATCATGCGAATACGCACGGCCTCATCGAACAGCTCGCGCAACCGTTCGCAAGTCTGCGGCCCCGTCAATCCGTTCTGATTCTCTTCGCTGAAGGGCGGCAGCCTCCAGTAGCGGCCTTCTTTCACATCGCCATCGACTGAGCACTCCATCCAACAGCCCGGCATCAGCTTTCGTATGGCAAGAAACGGGCTGTACGGATCGGCGATGTAGGTGAACTGGAAGTAAAGCCGCAGCGCTTCGATATCGAGATCGAGCGGGACGCCGGCCACTCGCAAACACTTCAGCTCGCTGCCAAAGTAAAAGCCGGATGGAGTCTGTGCGTAGTAAAGAGGCTTTTTGCCAAAGCGGTCGCGCGCCAGAAAGATCTTGCGCTGCTTTGCATCCCAGATGCAGAAGGCGAACATTCCGCGCAGCCGTTTCAGCGCTTCCGGGCCTTCCTCTTCGTAAAGGTGGACAATCGTTTCCGTGTCGCTGTTGGTGCGAAACTGATGTCCACGCGAGATTAGATCGTCGCGCAACTCCTTGTAGTTATAGATCTCGCCGTTGAAGACGATCCAGATGGAGCCGTCTTCGTTTGAAATCGGCTGATGACCGGTACTGAGATCGATGATGCTGAGGCGGCGCATGCCGATACCGCAGCCGCCATCGACGTAGTAGCCGGCATCATCCGGTCCGCGATGACGGATGACGTCGCACATGGCCCGCACGTCTGCAACTTGCGCCTGGCTGTTTCGAAGGAGAAACCCAGCAATCCCGCACATGTAATACAGATGCTATCACTGAGGCGGAACGGTTCGCTAACTGGAAACGACCGGCCCGATCCCGATGTTTTTTCTAGCTCTCCGCCCGGGGCGCTGCCACCTGATTCAGCCTTCTCCGTTTCGTTTTTGGGATATGCGACAATGAATGCCTGTTCCGACATAGATACCCTGGGGAACCTTTCTAGCATGAGTCAACACGCGACGGAAGTTGCCGCCGGCGAACGGTTCGAGTTTGGCAAGAACTGGACATGGTTCTTACAGACTCTTACCGACGAAAAGATCAATGAGGCCGTCGTTTCTGTCAAAAACATGCTCGAGGTGGATACACTCGCCGGCAAAACCTTTCTCGACATTGGATCCGGCAGTGGATTGTTCAGTCTTGCGGCTCGGAAACTGGGCGCCCGGGTTCACTCTTTCGACTACGACCCCAACTCGGTAAGCTGCACTGCAGAACTCAAACGCCGTTACTTCCCCGACGATCCTCAGTGGGTGGTGGAGTCCGGGTCCGCCCTGGATCGCGATTACCTTGAGTCGCTGGGAAAATTCGACGTGGTTTACTCCTGGGGCGTGCTGCACCATACCGGCGATATGTGGACCGCATTGGCGAATGCCGCCACGCTGGTGGGTGCCGGCGGCAAGCTCTTCATCGCCATCTACAACGATCAGGGAACCGCGAGCCGACGCTGGACGCGAGTCAAGAAGTTTTACAATGATGCTCCTCGCGGTTTGCGATTTCTGGCAGTATGGCCTTCCTTCTGGGTGCTCTATTGGCGCCGGCTGGCGAAAGACTTCCTGCGTGGCCGGCCTTTCCAGACCATTCGGGACTACGGCAAGCAGAATCGCGGCATGTCGTTCCGGCAAGACTTGATCGACTGGGTGGGTGGCTATCCGTTTGAGGTAGCGCAGCCCGAGCAGATTTTCGATTTCTACCGCCAGCGAGGGTTTGTCCTTACGAGGCTGCTGACGTGCGGCGGAAGCCTGGGTTGCAACGAATTCGTCTTTGAAAAATCGGCCGCGCTGCGCAGCTGATGGATGCAATAAGGGTGTGATGCGACGAGCGATCAAGAAATGTCTGGATGCCGTGTTTCTCGTCTTAGCGCTGCCCGCCGCGCTGGTGTCGGGCTTCGGTCGCATTAAGCCGGTCTATGTTTTCTTCGCTCAGTCGTACGCCATGATTCCGGGAGGTGTCGGCGACTTTTTGCGCGTTGCCTATTACCATCTCACGCTCGCCGAGTGCGGAATGTCGAGCCGTATCTCGTTTGGCTCATTTTTCGCTCATCCCGAAGCCCGCGTCGGCTCGCGAGTGTACGTGGGTAGCTATTGCATTCTCGGGAAGACGGTCATCGGTTCGGGCACGCAGCTTTCGTCAGCGGTCCAGATTCTGAGTGGCCAGCATCAACACATTCGCGAGAATTCCGGCGCGTTTCACCAGGCAGGAGACTTCATTCCGGTCACCATCGGCGCCGATTGTTGGATTGGAGCGGCAGCCATTGTCATGTCTGACATTGGGGCACGCACCACTATTGGCGCTGGATCGGTCGTGACTCGGCCCATCCCGGCTGACTCAGTCGCCGTGGGGAGCCCGGCGCGGGTGGTACGTAGCGAAGCTCCCACAGCGTCAGACACTCCAGATCAAAGCGACGCCGGACCGCGACAGCTCGCTGCGCCGGCAAATACAAGGGCGGAGACTACCCCCACGAAAACGTAACTCTCATGAGGAATGTCTCAAATCCGATCCGGCTGGCGATGGTCGCGGGCGCGCGCCCGAACTTCATGAAAGTCGCGCCGTTAATGAAGGCGTTGGCGAGCGATCCTGATTTCGACGTGACTCTAATCCACACCGGTCAGCACTACGACGACAACATGTCGGGACAGTTCTTCCGCGAGTTAGGCATCGCAGCGCCGCAATATCATCTTGAGGTTGGATCCGGAACCCACGCCCAGCAGACGGCTGAAGTCATGAAGCGAATTGAGCCAGTTTTCCAGGAGGTCAAGCCGGTCGCGGTTGTTGTCGTCGGCGACGTGAATTCCACCGCCGCTGCAGCCTTGGTGGCGAAGAAGCTTGGGATCGATGTTGTACATGTAGAAGCCGGGTTGCGCAGCTTCGATCGCTCCATGCCGGAGGAAATCAATCGCATTGTCACTGATTCCATCGCGGATTTATTTCTGATCACGGAGGAGAGTGGACGCACGAATCTTCTGAAGGAAAATATCGCGCCGGAGAAGATCCATCTGGTGGGTAATCTAATGATCGATTCACTGCGCCAGAACCTGGAGAAAGCCCGCCAGTCGGACATCGTGGAGCGGCTGGGCGTCAAAGGAAAGTCCTATGGCGTGGTTACGCTGCATCGACCGGCTAACGTCGACGACCCCAATGCTTTGGCTGAGATTCTCGGCGCTCTCTCCGTTATCGCAGAAACTCTGCCTCTGATGTGGCCCATGCATCCCCGGGCGCGAAGCAGGATCACCGCCAGCGGGATCTCGCTTTCGCCGGAACTGCGAATTCTCGAGCCTCTCGGGTATTTAGACTTCCTGTGCCTGGAGGCCAACGCCGCTGTCGTGTTGACCGATTCCGGCGGCGTGCAGGAGGAGACCACTGCGCTTGGCGTGAATTGTCTGACATTGCGGGATAACACCGAACGTCCTGTGACGATTGAGCTCGGAACAAATCGGCTTGCCGGCACGAGTAAAGTCAGCATTCTGACAGCGTGGGAGGAGATGCAAGAGATGCCTTCGAAGCGCGAAACTCCTCCATTGTGGGATGGCGAGGCAGGTGCTCGCTGCCGCGAAGTTCTGCGTCAACTTTACTTAACAAAAGCTGCTCCGATACCGGCTCAGGGCCGCCACGCCGCGACCCCGTCCTGAGCTCTGTCTCGCAGCTTTCTACCGCTCGATGCGCAAACTCCTCATCATCGCTTATGCGTTCCCTCCCTTTCCAGCTCCTGGAGCGGCGCGGCCCTGGCGCTTTTACAAATATCTCCCTGAGTTCGGATATGAGACATACGTACTGACGGCTACGCGGCCGGAGAAGCCTTGGCCCCGAGTTACATTCACTCCTGCACCGGGTGTCTCATTCAGCGAGCGGGTGCTGCGAAAATTTTTATTTCCGGTTGACGATGATGTTTTATGGACTCATCCTGCGATTTCTGCGGGCAAGCGACTGCTCGCGGACACACCGATGGACGCGATTCTTTCAACGATCCCTCCAATTCACGGGCACACAGTCGCATACGCGCTGAAGAAGAGAACAGGCGTACCGTGGGTCGCCGACTATCGCGACCCCACCGTCGGCAGTCCGTTTCGCCCATCCACAGGCCTGCCGGGCTGGATGGATCGCACCATGGAGAAGCACTTCTTCAAGTCTGCCGACCTCTTGCTGACCGTCACAGATTACGTGCGGCAAGAGTTCATTCAGCGCTGGCCCGAGGTCGAAAACAAGACAGCCGTGTTGTGGAATGGGTTTGATCCCGAGGAAGACATTGGGCCGAGGCCGATACCAGAGCGATCATATCGCGTCCTCGCGCATTTCGGCAGCTTGTATGGCGGACGCACTCCGGTGCTGCCCATGTCGTCGATCGACAGGCTCATCGGCCGTGGACTGATTGATCCAGCACGGCTTCGGCTGCGGCTGATCGGCTCGATCGAGCCGGCTATTGTGGAAAAGAATCGGCAGCTGTTCGATCGGCTGACCGAGAAGGGCTGCCTGGAATGCCTGTGCGCCGTTGCCTCGGGCGCAGGCCCTTCAGGCCATGATGGAGGCGGACCAGTTGCTGCTCGCGGACAATAACGATTCCGGCATCGGCCAGACTGTGCCCGCCAAGTTATTCGAGTATGTTCGCGTCGGGCGTCCGATTCTGGCGCTCACGGCCGCGGGGTCACCAGTCGAAAGAATACTCACCAGCAGCGGAGTTCCGTTCGTCGGCCTCGCGCCTCAGATGGACGAGGCGGCAATCGATGCTCGCATGATCGAGTTCCTGGACATGCCGAGCGATCCCGTTCAGGTAAGTGAGCGATTCTCTTCTGAGTTCGACGGCCGAAAGCAGGCGCAGACGCTGGCAGGTTTGATCGACGCGATGCTGGAGCGCAAGAAACATTATAAGGCCGTTAAGCGCGGGTTGTCGCGACGTGAGGCGCTTTCTTCGCAGACTTAGTGTCCGACTCAACCATCATGCGCACTAGGCCTTTAAAGTCCACGGCAGGTTGCCACTTCAAGGACTCCCGCGCCCGGGTGGCGTCGCCCCGCAAGTCGTGAATCTCGCCGGTCCGAAAGAGCTTCGGATCGACTTCGACGTAGTCGTTCACTACATCGGCGACGTTACTTCCCTCGGGCACGAGGTCTAGGCAGCGAAGCACCTCAACCACAAATTCATACACGCTATGTGATTCACCGGTCGCGATCACGTAGTCTGCCGGCTTCTCCTGCTGCAACATCGCGTGCATGGCACGAATGTAGTCGCCGGCAAATCCCCAGTCACGGCGAGCCTGCATGTTGCCGAGTTTGACTTTGTTCTTCTTGCCCTGCGCCCAGTCAGCGGCTGCCAAAGTAATCTTGCGGGTCACCATCTCCGGACCACGCCGCGGCGACTCGTGATTAAAGAGGATGCCTCCGACGGCATAAACGCCGCGAGCGCGATAGACCTCGCAGAGACGGTGCGCCGCCGTCTTGGACACACCGTACGGCGACGTCGCCGCCATAATCGTGTCTTCGTTCCGCAGGCCGTTCAGATTGCCATACATCTCCGAACTGGATGCCTGATAGACACGCGTGTCCGGCTTAAGGCGCTCAACGATATTCAACATGCGCGCTAGGCCGCCGACATTGATGTCAAAGGTCTCGGCTGGAAGCTGCCAGCTGGTGGGTACAAAAACCTGGCCAGCCAGGTTGTAAACCTCATCCGGATCAGCTTTGGCGAATGCAACCTCCAGCGATACGGTGTCGCGCATGTCGCCGTACAGGACCTCGACCTGATCCTGAACATGAGAGAGCCAACGCATGGTTCCGGATTCGCGACGTACCAATCCGTAGACCTTGTATCCCAGATCAAGTAGGTACTCGGCAAGGTAGCTACCGTCCTGGCCGGAGATTCCGGTGATGATTGCTTTCTTCATGATGGCGAATTTCTCCTGAGGCGCGATCCAGTCTGGGTGGCAATAATGCCAGCCAGGATCAGCCTCGACGGTGCTGCTTGCCAGTAAAAGAATATCTTATCGGAGCGAAGGTCGCGGGGGAGAAGTTACGGAGAGTGACAGGCGTTACCGCCCTCCCCGTCCTAAGTAGAAGAATTTTGATCGTGGAGAACATGATGAACAGGTCGAGCCCGAAAGATACATTCTTTATGTAGAACAGGTCATACGCCAGCTTGTCGCGATTGTCTTCCAGGGTAACGTTGTAGCCGCGATTGATTTGGGCCCATCCCGTGGCGCCGGGCTTCACCAGCCAGCGCTCTCGATAAAACGGGATTTGGGCAGCGCATTCTTCTTCCTGCTGGGGAACGAAGGGACGTGGGCCGACAAATGCCATGTCGCCTTTGATGATGTTGAACAACTGCGGTAGCTCGTCGATGCGCAGGCGCCGCAGCCACTTGCCTACGCGAGTCACGCGCGCGTCTTCGTGCTCGGCCGGGGTCAACGCTTTCTTGTCAGAGCCGTCATACATCGAGCGGAATTTAAAGACGGTAAACAGCTTGCCGTGTTCGCCTACGCGTTTCTGACGAAAGATGGCCGGACCCGGCGAGTCCAGGCGAACCGCGATTGCTGCCAGCAGCATCAATGGCGAAGTCAGCAGGATCGCCAAGCTGCCCAAGAAGAGCGATACCAGCCGTCTTGTAAACGCGAAGCCCAGCCCGCACATGGAATCCGGGAGAAAACAGGAGCCAGCTCAAACGCAGAGAATCGAGCGGGATTTTTCCGGTGATGCCTTCGTAATATTCCGGTCCATCCTGGATGTAGACGCCGCGAGCTTTCAGGCGAAGCAAATTCTGCACTTGCAGTTTGCCCCTGCGGTCACCCATGGTCACCACGATGCGACGCACGCCCTGCTGAAGTACAAGCTCTTCCAGATTATCTTCATCGAACCGCGGGATGGTGTGAACTCCCGTCTCACTCTGTCCGACAAACCCAACCACGCGCACGCCCAGCTCCGTACGGTTGCCAATCTCCTTCATCAGCGAGCCCGCCAGCGGGCCATCGCCATAGAGGATGGCACGTTCGGAAAAACGCGCTGACCGGTTAAGGACGGCAAAGAGCTTGCGCCATGCGGGAACGGTGATCGCAACAATGGCCACACCGATCCACAGAATGCTGCCGGCCAGCCTGACATCCGGAAAAGCATAGTAGAGGATCGACAGGCTCACGAAGCAGCCGCCAAGGACGCCCACCAGGCGAGTGACTACCTCGCGGCGATTCGACAGTACGATGGTGTTGTAAAGGTCGAAGTAGTACATCAACAGCAGGAAGATGCCTACAACCAGGAAGATGCGGCCGAAGCCGTTCTCATAGAGCAGGTAAATGTTGGCGTCCGCCGGTGTTTCCGACCAAAAGATCACCGCTGCCACGAAGCCGAGAGTGACAAGCAATCCCTCGGTCACCGTGAGCAGCAGTGTTCTGGTGGGGAAATAGGCGTTGAACAGACGAATCATGCAGAGGCCGCTTTGACCCGTTCCGCTTCTCTCTTGGCTTCTTTCTTAGCTTCCTTCTTCGCCTCTTTGAGTTCTTTCTTCGACTTGCCCGAAGTGCTGTCGCTCCCGTAATAGTGGTCGTAATCGATATTCAACATCGAAGCCTGGTTGAATACCAAGCCCAGCAGTTTCGACTTCTCGATCGAGTCAACCGCCTTATTCAGCACCTTGCGGCGAGTAAAGCCTTCGCGCACGACCACCAGGACGCCATCGCAGTGGCGGGCCAGCGAAGCCGAGTCAGCCATGGGAAGCATCGGTGTCCCATCCAGCAGGACCCAGTCGAAGCTCGACGAAATCGTTTCCAGCATCTTGGCAAAGCGCTCGGATTCGAGCAGAGGCGTAGGCTCGTGGATCGATTTGCCAGCCGGCAGAAACCATAGAGGCAGATCTCTAACCTGATACAAAGAATCTTCCAGCGGAAGTTTGCCTTCGTCCCAGTCGGAAATTCCCCGCAGCGAGCTGCTTGACAGCAACGTAGCAACCGTGGGACGGCGCAAGTCTGCTTCGATCAGCAGCGTGCGCTGATTGTGACGGCGCGCCAGCGTCAGCGCCAGGTTGGCAGCTACCACCGACTTACCTTCGTCGACGGTGGAACTGGTAATCAGTATCTTCTGCAAGCGACGCTTGTTCTGCATGTGCGCCAGACGGGTGGCCAGCACGCGAAACATCTCGGCTCCGGTGCTCTCCGGCGCAGCAATCGATACCAGGCGTTGTTCCGGGGTGGGCACCGGATGCAGAACACGATCGGCCGGTACCTTCAGCCAGGTGGCATCAACCGGTTCGGCAGCAAGCGAAGCTGCAGCCGCTCCGACGCTGATGTGTTCGGATGGCTCTGCAACCAAAGGCGAGGCACTTGGATTGTCACCTTGGGATTTCTGTAACGCTTCGTACACTCGACTCATGGCTAAATTCTCCTCGCGGCAGTGGTTTGCATAGTTTTGTCAGCTTCGAGTTCCTGGTTATCCATGGTGCGCAGCATGCGGAACAACGAACGCAGCAGGCTCTCGTTATTTTCCTCACGCGCAGCGGTTGCTAGCGGGATCTCTTCCGGCAAGGAGGGATTGATCAACCGGAAGTCGGCCGCAACATCGGTGACCATCTCTGCAGTCACCGGCCGTTGCTCTGAGGAAAACGCGCTCACCATAGTGTTTTCACAAAGGTTGTTGATAATGCGCGGGATGCCGCGCGAATATTCGAACAGCTTTTCCAGTGCCTCATCGGAAAAGATGGGCGGTTCCGGCGGCGCTCCAGCTCGCTCCAAACGCGACAGAACGTAGGCTCGGGTCTGAGGCTCGTCCAACGGCAGCAGCTGGCAGCGCAACGAAATTCGTTGCTTCAGTTGCCGCAGTTCTGGTGAGTCCAGAACCAGCTCCAGTTCCGGCTGACCCATCAGGACAATCTGCAGCAGCTTCTGCTGCGAAGTTTCAAGGTTGGTCAGCAAGCGAATCTCTTCCAGCAAATCGGCGCGCAGCGCTTGAGCTTCATCCACCACCAGGGCAGTGATGAGTCCGCGTGCGTGGCGCTGAATCAGGAAGCGATTCAGATCAAGCAACATCTCGGTTTTGGTGCGCCCGGCATAAGGTAGCCCGAAGTCCGCCATGATGTATTGGAAGAACTCCACCACGGGCAGCAGCGGGTTGAACACATACGCGAAGGCGATATTGTTCTTGCGCAGCTCCGAAAGCAAGCAGCGCACCAGCAGCGTCTTGCCCGTCCCCACCTCACCGGTAATCACGATGAAGCCTTTCCGTCGGCCAACTCCGTAGTGCAGGTTGGCCAGAGCTTCGTTGTGCCGGGGCGTTGGATGATAGAAAAACGGGTCGGGGCTAATCTCAAAAGGATTGCGCGTCAACCCGAAGAATTGTTTATACATGCACTATCCCCACAAGTAGGCGTAGACGACACCCGAAGGAAGCAGGATCAGGATTATCAAGGCTGCGGCTACGGCCAGCCATGGCTTCCAGCGTGCCGCCCGAATTTCCTTCGGCGTCGGCAGCGCGGGAATCTCCGCGAGCACCGGCAGATTCACCGTATCGTTGAGAGCCTGTTCGTTGCGGATCTTGTCGTCGAGCACTTCTGATCCGAATCCAAACAGCACTGCAAGGGCCAGCCCGGCTGCGATGGCTCCCAGCGAGAAACGGAAGCGATCAGGGAAGCTGGCCTTATCCGGAAGACTTGGCGGATCGACGATGCGGAACTGCGCGCCCTGCTGCTGACGCTCGAGGCTGGTGGCCAGTGCGGAGTTTTGCTTCTTGGCCAGCAGCTCGGTGTATTCCTTCTTCATGTTGCCGAAGTCGCGAGCCATGTCGCCCATCTCAGCTTCGACCGCCGGAGTAGCGTTCAGGCGAGCCTGATAGACCTGCGCAGCCTGCTCCAAGCGCTGAATCTGACGTTCGCTGTTCTCAATCTCCATGCGGTTGATCTTCAACTGGCTCTTCAACTGCACCAGAGGAGCTTGCGCCTGAATCTGCTGCGGGCTGGCGTTATTGGACTCCATATTGTCCTTCGCCTCGGTAGTCAGATCCTTCTTGAGTTTCTCCAGGCTGGCTATCGTTTCTTTCAGCTTCTTCACGTCCGGATGATCGTCCGTGTAGCGAGCTTCCATGCTGGCCAGACTGGCACGCGCGCTCTCCAGTTGCTGATCAATTGTGTTGGAGACCCCCGCCGAGTCACTCAGAGACTGGTATTGATTTTGCAGAGAATTCAGATACGTCTGCTGCTGGATAGCCCGTTCACGGGTGGCTTGAGCAGCCTGCATTTGAGCCTGAATTCCGTTGAGGATCTGGATGTTGCTTTGCAACTGCTGGGGCAGCGATCCGTCATGCTGGGCTTCGAAGGCCCGTAGCTTGGATTCCTGGTCGGCCAGAGTCTGTCCGAGTCCTCGCACTTGCGAGTCCAGGAAAAGCGTGGTCGCTTCGGATTGCTCCTGGCTGGCGCGAACGTTCTCGTCAACGAAGAACGAGGTCAACGCGATATCTACCTTCTGTGCCACGGCAGGGTCCTTGGACGCATAGGAGATCTTGAACGCAACCAACTCCTGCTTTCCGTTCACGGCAGGCGACTGAACCAGGTCCATCTTGATGTCGTCGCGCATGTTCTTGACCTGGTCGTCGGGCGAGTTCGCGTCATTGGGATACAGCTTGAAGCGCTGCACCAGGCCCAGCAGGCGGGTACGGCTCAGTACCTGCGTACTCATACTTTGTACGCGGTCCGCCAGATCGACTTGCACGTTGGGCGCGACCAGGGTGCTGGGCACCTTCGGCGGTTCCACAAGAACAACGCTTTCCGAGGTGTACTTCGCCGGAATAATCCAGGCCGAAGCAAACACCAGCAGCCAGCCAAAGAAAAGAGGGCCCAGGATCCACCACTTGCGACGAACGACTATCGCCCAGTAGTCATCAATACCCTGCATTGATTTCTGATCATCAAATTCTTCCGTCATTACTCACCTTCCAAGTGTGTGGCCCCAACCGTACCGGAGCGTGATTCCTATACCATTTGTGGTCAACGAAGCTGGCCCGCCAAAGTAGTTATCGCTTTGGTGGATGAAGGCGTAAAAGAGATTCGCGTCCCAGGCTTCGGAAATCTTGCGGCTGAAACCAATCGCACCCTGGAACGACTTCAGGTACTGATCGGCTCGATAGGGCGAAATCGATACGTTGTTGTTATACGCACCGCCGATGCGAAACCTCCAATGAGGGGTCAACATGCGCAGATACGATATATCTGCCTGGTACAACGTGGCTGCGCCCAGCAGACCTCCACCGTTGGTCACTCGATGACTTGCCCGGAGACGCACGCCATCCCGCGACCTGGTCCAGGCCAGAGTCCCGCCTTCAGCCAGATTGAACTGACTGCTGTGCTGGATCTCATAAAGACATCCGTAAGGCGGCACGCAGAGAATGGGGACCTCGTCCTTCGTATTGGTCAACTCAGGTCCCAGCCAGCCAGATACGACCAGGGACTTGTTGACCTTGTAACTGACGAAACCTTCAAACATCTGGATACCTGCGCGCGACTGGCCATGCCCAAAATCGAGAGCGGTGAAGTTATAACCGCCGCCGGCCTGAAGTCGCGGCGAGAAGTCGTGCTCGTAAAAAGCCGCTCCACCCCAGGTGTAGGAATTCTGAAAACCGTACGTGCCCCTGATGAACCTCTGGAAGCTCTCACTCCCGGAGAAATCCAGAGCATCATGCGCACCTAGTTGATAAGAAACATCGGCAGTTCCGAAGTTGGTCTCTACCACCGCTTGCGGTACATAGATCAGGGGATTGGGATTGTTGTACGTCGGCTGAATGTTCTCGCTCAGAAACGGTTCGAACGGGTCATTCGTGTACATGTAGTTGTCTTTGGCCCGAAACTGCCAGCGCTTGGCGAACAGCCAGTTAATACTGGCGTTCCCGTTCTGATTGAGCGACTCGTAGCCCGGCACATTCGTCGACAAGGAGGTAAGGGTGACGCCTCCGTTATAACCGAACGACCAGAGCAGCGTAGGACGGATCTGGGTGATGTGCAGGCCGCCGGAAAAATTCGTCAGATTCTGCCAGTAGCTGCTGTTGTACGTTCCGTTGCCGCGTTCGTAATCTGCCACTTCACCGGTCTGAAAGTTGAGTCTCAATCCGGTCTGGGCGGTAACTTCGTTGAGCAGATTCAAGGGAGGAAGCTGTTCCGGATGATTGAACGTGGCCTGCGGCCCCAGGGTGGAGGAATCCTGCGACGTGTCGCCAGAACTTCCCGGATAGCTTTGCGATGAATCCGGCGTGCCGTTCTGCGGCAAGTCGCCCTGCGGCGAGTTGCTTTGCGATGAATCACCTGAGCCACTTTGAGATTGATCCGTGGAACCGCTTTGCGACCAGGCCGCAGGCGCGCACATCAGCGCCAAGACAACAAGAATAGGTCCGAGTTGCCGCTTCATCGCATCCTCCTTGTTACTCCGCACCACGCGAAACCTCTACGGGATGACCAACGTGTCGTGAGGCTGGAGCATGATGTTCTGCGCCATGTTCCGGCCTTTGATTACCTGCTTGTAATTGAACTTCAGCCGCTCCTGCGTGCCGTCAGGCGCAGTGCGAAGCACATACACCTTGGTCTGCTTCGCGAAATCCCGGAACCCTCCGCTCAATGCGATCGCGTCCAGAATAGTAATTGGACGGGTGATCGGATAGTAACCGGGCCTGTTCACCTGGCCCATGATGTTAAAGCTCAGGCTGTTCACCGATGAAACCATCACCGTGACCTGCGGCTCCGACATCACTTTCTGCAGCCCACTCGTAATCTGATCCTGCAACTGTACCGGCGTCAGGCCGACAGCCTTGATTTCGCCGATCAATGGCATGGTGATCATGCCGTCCGGGCGAACCGGAACGGGGTGGGAGAGTTCGGGCTCCTTCCATACGTTGACGTCCAGGACGTCACCAACGCCAATGATGTAGGTGTCGAGGCGAACATGAGCAACACGGGTAGAAGGAGCATCCGTAGTCGGAAGCTCAGTGGCCTTGGCCTCATTCTTGCCGGAATCGTTCGCGTTACCGCTGGCAGGCAAAGCCGGCTTGGCGTTGTCGGATGCCGAGCCCTGCCCAGATGCGTCTTGCCCGTAGGCTGCCAGCGTCCCAACGCCCAGCAGCGTCATAAAGGCCATTATCAAAACTCGTCTTGCAACCGTCTGTCCTAGCGAATACATCTCTCACCTCGTCTGGGTTACTCGGCCTTATCTTCTTCGTGCTTCGTCGTGGAACTGGAGCGCCGCTGCGGAATGCCGACCTCCTTCAGCTTGTACAACAACGCGCGGTAGCTGATGTCCAGCGAACGCGCCGCCTTCTTCCGGTTCCAATTGTTTGCGTGCAGAGCATTCAAAATAATACGTGCTTCTAGCTTGCGGACCGTCTGCCGGGTCAGCTTTTTCAGGGATACCGGCCCGTCCAGAATCAGACCATCTACCGTGTCCCGCTCGTTGGGCTCCAGCAACTCGCTCAGGATTACGTCCTCGGTCCCCATGACTACGTAACGCTTAACCAGGTTCTCCAACTGCCGGACATTGCCCGGCCAGGAGTAGCGCTGCATTTTTGCCATCAGGGCCGGGCGAACCATCGTCGCCTTCCCATTCAATCTCTCGTTGTAGTGCTGCAACAGGTAGTCGCAGATGATGGGCAGATCCACCGCCCGCTCACGCAACGGCGGCAGATGGATGGTCATGGTCGCGATACGGTAGAACAGATCGGGACGAAAATTGCCTTGCTCAATCTCTTCGTGCAGTTCGCGGTTAGTGGCGCACACAATCCGGACTTCCACTTTCTTGTCTTCCTGCGCGCCAATCCGGCTGAACTGCCCATCTTGCAGCAACTGCAGAAGCTTCGCCTGAAGCGTGCCATCCAGTTCGGCTATCTCATCGAGAAACAGCGTGCCGCGATGGGCCATCTCCACCCGCCCCGGCTTAGGATTGAAGGCGCCGGTGAATGCTCCCCTTTCATAGCCAAACAGTTCGCTCTCCAGCAGGGTGCCAGGGATAGCCGGGCAATTCACCTTGACGAAAGGACCCGCCGCCCAGGGGGAGTAGAGGTGCAGCAAGCGGGCGACAATGTCTTTGCCTGTACCACTTTCGCCGGAAATCAGGACCGAAAGATTAGCTCCAGCCACCCGTTCCAGCTTCTGGCGAACGTCGCGCATGGCCGGGGTTTGGCCAAAGATCACCGGCTCCGGGGGGAGTTGGTGGGCAGTGATCGCGCTTTCGTTGTTCGAGCCCGCCAGTATTGGTGGCATCTCGTCCTCGTATGGCCTCTAGGGGTAAACAGTACAAATGATTTGCATTTCTTGCGCCAAGTTCCTGCACATCGCAAAAAAATGCGCATATCGAATGTAAGCTGCTGGATTAATTTGATTTAATTTGATTTCGATACAATGCGAGGCAACCCCAAACGGACCAAAAGAGAACGTTATTGCGCTTAAAAGTGTGAAAACATTTTCACTCTGAGGAATTGAGTTTCCCTGCTCCCCGATCCTTGCTGTGGTCTAATCCCGAAGAATGGTTCAACAGCGGCTCATGAAACTGTAGCCCGAGGAGGAAGTACTGTCGATCAGCGGTACAGCGCAAAACCGTGGCATGCAGCAGGGAGATGGAGCGTGGAAGTTGCGCCTTGTTGACCAGCGCAACCGGAATCTCAAGCGAGATTTGCGTCCCGGGATCAAGATAACGCCGGGTGGCGAGCAGCAGTCCGCCCGCTGAAATATTCAGCGCGGTAGCAAACTCCAAGAACTCTTCGCCTTTAGCGCTTGTCCCACGGACGAAGAATGGGATGGAGATAGGTAGCCGGTCCCAGCCGCGGCGCTCAGCGACGGATACGGTTCGACGCACCTGCGTTCTCCTACGATGCGGTTTTAGGACGCACCTCGATAGCCAAAGGTACCTTATCGCCTAACGGCATATGTTTGAGCAACATACCTCTGGCAGAGGCGACTAGTGGCGGGAGGCGCTGGTGCAATCTATTGCGGTTCTGAAGAACACGAATGCCCGATGAAGATGGAAACTCGTTCCTGAAAGAAGAACTTGTTTGCACATTTACCTGATTTTATTCAGTTTGGCGTTGACAATAAACGGGGTTGCGGTAAGATCAGTTCTCCCCCTGTAGAGTGTTTCCACTCTATTCTCCCGAGGATTGCTAACTGACTAAACCAAAGGCTGACTTTTGTCGAGAGTATGCCTGTGGATGAAAGATCGGGAATCATTCCTAAGAACGCGGAGAACTCGATACACCAGCCGCTTATGGCCAGTAAGGGAGCCGTTCCCATGCAACCAGCCGAAATGTCTGCGGTAAGACATAAGCTAGAGCCAGTTACGGGCGAGCATTGCAGTTGCTGCCGTGACGCTTTGGCGTCTGCCGCGCATGAGCTCAAGACGCCTCTGGCTATCATGGGAGGGTATCTGCACCTGCTGTTGACGGAGAAATTGGGCCCTTTGAACCCGCGCCAAATGGAAGTGCTCACCGAAATGCAGGCCAATGGGGTTCGTTTGTCCAATTTCATCCAAAACCTGTTGACTTACACCGCTCTCAAGGTCGACCGCTTCGACATGCAGTACGAAGTGGGTGACATCAATGCCTGCACCAGGGAGATCGCCGAGGTTTGGGCGCAGCGCTTCCAGGACAAAGCGCTGGCATTCTACTTTCTGCCCAACGAGAAGCTGGAAGCGTTCCCCTTCGATTACTACAAAGTGCAGCACGTCGTTTCGAATCTGCTGGATAACGCGATGAAGTACACGCCTGCGTCGGGCACCGTATGGCTGCATGTCGAACCCTATTTCTGGGAGCGCCGAGCTGTGCAGCGCCCCCCTTTGGTGGAGCGCCGCAAGCAGTCCGTGCACGCTCCCAACTGCTGCCGCATCTCGGTCTCAGATACCGGGCCGGGCATCGCGCCCGAATTTCAGCAGGAGATTTTCGACGAGTACTTCCGTCTGACCCCGCAGGGTACGCGAGCCGAAGGCTATGGACTTGGTCTGGCGATCGCGCGCCGGCTGGTGCAGTCAGCAGGCGGAAAGATCTGGGTAGAGAGTGAGCCCGGATCCGGCAGCAAGTTCTCGTTTCTTGTGTTGCTGAAACCCTCACCTAAACACATTGCGGAGGAGCAATGAGCGCTGGCCACATTCTTGTGGTGGACGATGAGCCGAGCATGTTGCGGTATCTCCAGACGGTACTGGAGCTGGACTCTTATCGTGTGACGACCGCCTCTAACGGCCTGGAAGCTGTCGAGAAGGTCCAGCGCGAGACGCCTGATCTGGTTCTGCTCGACATGGTGATGCCCGGCGCTGACGGTCTGGAAACCTTGCAGCGCATCCGCGAAGCTCGTCCCTCGACCAAGGTGGTCATGCTGTCCTGCGTGCGGGATACCCGTAAAGTCGCGCAAGCCATGCGCCTGGGCGCCCAGGATTACCTTTCCAAGCCGGTGCAGAAGGAAGAAATGGACGAGGTCCTGCGCTTCTGCATGGAAAACACCGAGCCCGGCGGTCCTGGGGCAGGTGAGGCCATCGAAGTCAGCGAAGGCGTTTACTTCTTTTCCGCGACCCAGCAGATGCGCTTGCTTCGCGGCCAGGCCATGCAGGTCGCCCGCTTCGATTTTCCCGTTCTGTTGTTAGGGGAGAGCGGCACGGGCAAGGAAGTTCTGGCCCACCTCATCCACAAATATTCCGATCGCGCGCATCGCACCTTCCTGAAGGTCAATTGCGCGGCCGTGCCCAGCGAGTTGCTGGAAAGCGAACTGTTCGGCTACGAGCCTGGAGCCTTTACCGGCGCCAACAAAGCCAAGCCCGGCAAGTTCGAGCTTTGCAATAAAGGCACGCTGCTGCTGGACGAAATCGGAGAAATGTCGCCGGCGCTTCAGGCCAAGCTCCTGCAAGTTTTGCAGGATGGCCAGTTCTCCCGGCTGGGTGGACGCAACACCGTGAAGGTAGACGTACGCGTACTGGCGGCGACCAATATCAACATGCCGCAGGCCATCGCACAGAAAACCTTTCGCGAGGACCTCTATTACCGGCTGAACAGTTTTGTGCTACGCATGCCTTCGCTGCGAGAACGTCGCGAGGAAATTCCGATGATGCTGCGGCACTTCATGATCCACCTGGCCGACCGCTACGCCTGCGCGCCGCTCAGCGTCTCGCAACGGCTGGTGGAAGCCTGCGAAAACTATCCCTGGCCGGGAAACATACGCGAGCTGGAAAACTTCGTGAAGCGTTACCTGGTGTTGGGTGATGAATCGGCTGCCGTCGCGGAACTGCAAAAGAGCACCATGCGGGAATCTTCCGGCGGATCTGTCTCTTCCATCGAAGAAAAGCAGCCACATCCCCAGCCTGACCTCAAAGAGATGGTGCGCAATCTGAAAAATGGCGCCGAAATGGAAGTCATTGCCCAGGTTTTGGAAGAGACAGCCTGGAATCGCAAGCGCGCCGCCACTAAATTGAATATCAGCTACAAGGCACTGCTCTACAAAATTCGCCAGTACGACATACGTCCCCGACAAGCCGGGTAAGGGAATCCCCGGCAAATCGTCGCAGGTAAATCCGCGGCCCGGTCAGTTACCGAGCCGCTATCCCCTCCCGCTGAATCGTTCCTCGCCTTCCCGATAACTGCGAATCCACCGCGTGCTTGCTTCCCCAGCAGAGCTGCGCGTTAATCGCCCACCAATCGCTTACCTCAGGATGTTCGCGGCGGTTGTGTGCTCGATTGCCGGGCCCGACAATGTCCCGCCACGCCAGCAGAGCGAACTGGCATCCATCCATTCCCGGCAACTTACCGGCAAAACAGTAACTCCCCGATTGTGGTACTACCCGACGCTATAGAGAAATACTTCTCTAAGAGCCTTGCATCGGGCATATCCTGGCTAGTACCACATTGTCAGATAATAACAAAAAGTAAGGTAACTTGATTAAACTAGCCCGAACCCTGCTTAAATGCTGCCTAATCTCCGCAGTCTGACATTGTCAGATATGTGAATTTCTTATACAAATCGCCCGCAGTCGAGAATTACTTATTGACCACTTAATAGCATTTCATTGCACTTCCTACATACCCTGCCGGGCTGCTCTGCTCGACTTAGCCTGCACTTAGGTATGGAAAGATGATTGCACTGGATAGGTCGCGAGAAGTCTGAATTTCATGAGTATGTGGCTCATGAAAAACTTTGCGAAACGCCATCCTCGTCTTCCGCTACCTGTTCCGCCACCCCTGCGCGGTCGCCTAGCGGAGGTCGTCCAACGTTCACTGACTACTCCCTCGTTGTCGGACCTGCTGCTGGCTTGCGGCAATCCTGTCGCGATCGGCGCCCGCAGCCTACTCAACGAGGCAGGGCTCTTTTTTGCAAAAGGAGAAGGAAATGATGTCATGCCTGGAACAGAGACTTGCAACCAAGCGGTCGCCAGTTTTTCGCGCAGTATTCGCAGCCGGCGTCGTGCTGGCGCTGGTGATCACCTTCGCTCCAATTAATGGCTTTGCGGCTAATCCGCCGTTTTCACAAAGCTATATAGGTACGGCGTACGGCACCTATGCCTTCGTGGGAAACACTCTCCTGGTCGCCCAGACGGCGCCGGTATCGTTGGGAGGCACGTGCGGCACTTCGCAACAGCCTCTAAATCTTACCGCGACTGGAGCTGGGATCAATCTCGCGCCGCTGGTTAGTGGCGGAGCAGTGAATACCAATGTTTCCAGTTCAGCGCAGAGCGCGCAAGCGGTTTCGAATACGGCAACCATCAGCTTGCTGGGCGGCCTGATTTCTGCCCAGGCGATCAAGGCGGTCAGCACCACTACCGTGAATTCCAACGGTGTAATGGGAGTCACTTCGAGTGGATCAAGCTTCAACAACCTGGTCATTCTGGGTCATGTGTACAACGGCGCTGTCCCAGCCAACACCAGAATCGTATTACCGCTACTCGGATACGTCGTCCTGAACGAGCAGACTTCGAACGTCGGCAACTCGATAGCGAATCTCACCGTGAACATGATTCACATCCACATCACGGGGATCAACCTGCTCGGCCTGCAAGTAGGGACGGATATCGTTGTCTCTAACGCCAGCAGCGGCCTGTTACGCGTCTACGCGCCTGCCATCGTTACCGGGCAGTCCTATGGAACGCAGGTCACGGGACCGCTGCTTGCTTCCAGTCCTACCGTTCCGGAAGTGCTTCCCTGCCTGGGAACCGCAGGCACGGTGGAGACCAACACGCTCGGCGGAGTCAATCTGGCCGGTATTCTTTCTTCCGGTACGGTGAGCGATTCGGTGGAATCCAACCTGACGAATTCCTGGTCTACCGGGCAAAACATATCGACGGTCCAGGGCTTGAGCCTTCTCAATGGGCTGGTGAGTGCCACCCTGATGAGAGCTCAAGTGAATGCCGCGGCCAACGATACAACCAACTACATACTGAGCGGAGTTGATTCTCTGGTGGGCATCTCCGTCGCCGGCCACCCAGAAATCACCGACAACGTACCTAACAATACGAGCGTCTCCCTGGCCGGCCTGGGAACCTTGTACCTCAAACGAGTGATCAACAACTACCCGAATCCTCACAGTGTGGAGGTGCGAAGTCTGGAACTGGTCGTGAATCAGAACAACACCTTGGGTCTGCCCATAGGTCTGGACGTCATTGTCGGCGACGCCCAGATTCAACTGGTTCCAGCGGTCAATCCTTAACTGCACCGCCCACTTCGCATGCTGGGCCGCTGCTCCCGGCGGCCCAACATGCGCGTGAACCGAAGCCGGAGGCATGGAACTTCGGCTTCGGTCTTTCTTGTCACGCCTTCATAGCCGGAAACCTGTTGATCGGCTTGATAAGTCGGTCGGCTTGATAAAGCGCTCCGTATGAAATTTTGATTTTTGCTGCCTCTGTGCGAAAGTAGCGCGGTGCGCGCAGTCGCCCTGCTTGGACCTCACGCCAGAGAACACCACATGCGGCCCTTCGAAGCGGCTGGGGTCAATCTTTTCTCCGGCAACGAACTCGATCCCACGGATAGTCCCGATGCAGCCCTCATCTTTGGAGGTGACGGAACGCTCCATCGGCATTTGGCGGGACTCTCGCTGAAGCAGATTCCCACGCTCATCGTTCCTACCGGGAGTGCTAACGATTTTGCGCAGTCCATCGGCATCGACTCGGTCGAGCAATCTCTGGCCGCGTGGCAACTTTTCTGCGCCGACGGCAGCAATGTAAAAGCTATCGATCTGGGAACGATTCGGCAATTGCATTCGAACTCCGACGACTCGGCCGAACCTTTGCCCTGGCAGAACGAGGCGCTGGAGAGTATGCACTTCGTTCCTGACGGTCCGCGCCGCGACCTGCCGCAGATGGGGCAGCGCATCATGGAATCGCAACTGCGCCGCATGACCGAAGCCGAGCGCGAGATCGCGAGTACAACATTCTTCGCCTGCATCGCTGGTACAGGTTTGGACGCTGCGATCAACCGGATCACTCTGAAGCAGCCACGCTGGTTGCGTGGTCATGGCGGCTACGTCGTGGCTCTGGTTCAGACTTTAGCCAGCTTTCGGCCGCCGCATATTACGGTTTCCGTCGAAGCAGGAGGAGTGTGGGAGACGCGCCTCGATGAGCCGGGGTTTCTCGTCGCCGCCGGCAATGGCCCGCAATACGGCAACGGCATGAGGCTGACACACGACGCGCAGATGGACGATGGTCTCCTCGAGTTGTGCTTTGTCCGCAGCTTGAGCAAGCTGAGACTGCTTCGCCTCTTTCGCGTCGTCTATCGGGGCGGTCACATCGGCATGCGCGAAGTGGAATACTTCAGGACGGCGCGGCTGCGAATCGCCACCGATCCGGTGACGGAAGTCTTCGCCGATGGCGAATTTATCTGCACCACTCCAGTTGAAATTGGAGTACGGCGAGAGGCGCTGCGGGTCATTGTTGCGTCCGAACTTGCGTCCTAACGTGGCGGCCTAAGCCGCTGCTGGCAGGAGTCTTCCGTCGAACTCGCGGCCGGCCCGATCTGCAACTTTTTCGGGATACCGCTCCTCGTGCTACGGCATTTTTTGTGGAACTTCTCGCAACGGCTTGGGTCTATACTGTTAGGAAGCCGATGTCCACGCCCGTAGTCACAAAACCGGCGACCCAGGAAATTCCCAAGGTTGCGCCGCAGGATCAGGTCATCCCCGCGCTATTCGGCGAGGGCGAAGGTCTATATCCGCAGCGCAAAGCCACGTTCGTTTATTCGTTCGCCGGCCACATGCTGGTTGTCGGTTTCCTCATCTGGTCGGGCACCTGGGTTTTCACTCACCAGGACGAGATTAAGCAACAAGTCATCGGTGTTGTCACCGACATCAGCCCTTATATGCCGATGCAGGTCTCCAAGACCCGAGCTGGCGGCGGAGGCGGCGGCGGTGACCGCGACAAGCTGAACGCCCCCAAGGGCGTGCTGCCCAAGCTCTCCAAAGACCAGATCGTTCCACCGGCAATCGTCATTCGCAACGATAATCCCAAGTTAGCGGTGACGCCTTCCGTGGTCGTTCCGCCGGAGATCAAGCTGCCCACCGTGGGCGCGTTGGGGGATCCGCTGTCGAGGGTGTTGGGACCGCCGTCGAATGGCACGGGATCAGGCGGCGGCATCGGTAGCGGCAGCGGAGGCGGCGTGGGATCGGGCACAGGTCCGGGCGTCGGTCCAGGTCATGGTGGCGGCTATGGCGGAGGAGCTTATCGCGTAGGCGGCGGCGTCAGCGCTCCCAAGGTTCTTTACGAGCCTGACCCGGAATACTCCGAGGAAGCACGCAAGGCCAAGTATCAAGGGACCGTGGTGTTGTGGCTGGTGGTAAGCGCTGAAGGCAAGCCGCAACAGATCCGCGTGCAGCGCTCGCTAGGCATGGGTCTGGATGAGAAGGCAATCGAAGCGGTGCGCCAGTGGCGCTTCGAACCGGCCAAAAAAGATGGGCAGCCTGTGCCCGTCATGATCAACGTCGAAGTAAACTTCCGGCTGTACTAAAATCACTTAGCTGTATCCGCTGAATGCCTCTCGTTTCTTTGCCTGTTCTTTACTCGTAGTGCATACCTCCACCCTGAACTACTACCTTGGGATCGAGAATCTTGCATGTGACCGGAGCGGCTGCATTGGGTGGAATGTCGCAGACCGTAACAAGAAAAGGAAAACACCCTTCGTTTATCGCTTGCAGACTGACCGGAGCATTAGCGTCCCCGCCCAGAGACGACACTGATTGGAAAGGGCTCCCGTCAGGGTCCGTATTGATGCGCACATCGAAGAATTCGTTGGACGTGGCAGTCCAGTGAATGGAAGTGCCTTCGCTAACGCAGAAGAAGTCTGATGCTCCCACTGGCGTGAAGGTGTTATTAACGAAAGGTTGGACGATTGCATTGTTGTCATCGCGACTCAGAATAACAATACAGTCGGTGCCGATCTGACAGGTGTTGGCAGCTGTGCACTTGGTAGACTCTGTGCCGTCGCACTTGGTTCCGCTGTAGCCCAGTACGGAAAAGGCGAAGAGCACCAGGGGCAGCGCAAGTACACGAGGTAGAAGTTTCCTGCGTTTCATCGGCTTGCTCCTTCGACGAATTCGGCAACTTTTTTCGGCCCACTTATCCATCGAGATCTGCCTGCTAACGCTTAACGATCGACCCACCGCCCTGGACAACAACTTTCGCATCACTTCCGCACACGTATGGGCGCTCGCGAGGTCGCAAACTGTCACTGAGTATGGATAACAATCCGCAGCCGCGGCCTTAGCCGCTCCCGGAGTATCGGCGTCCCCCGTTACAGAAACCTGGTTATCAGCAAGGGGTGTTGAGCTAACGGCCCCAGGACTGAAACGCACGCTAAAGAACTCGCCGTCAATGGTTGTCCAGGACAAGGTCGAATTCTGTTTGACGCAAACAGTTGACGAGGACACGTCCACAAATTGACCTCGAACCAAAGCCTGGACTTTCACAGAACTGCCGTTGCGGCTAACAGATAAGACGCAGGTTCCGGCCGAGTTACAGATATTTGTCTTATCGCATTTCTTGTCGGCAGTACTACAAGCGCCCGAGTCGGCATGGGCAACGATGAGAGGTATCGAAAGGAAAGCAATCAGGCAACTAAGTACAAAGCGGCCTGCTGGTCTGAAAATCATGAGTTTTCTCCGGTCTACGCTGCTCAGCTGAGATCTTCGGACCGTCTTTCCTTTGCTTCAACCATTGCTGGTATCGAGGATCGGCTCTAAGGTGCCTGAGTTCGGGCTCCTTCTCTATCTCATCGATGGAATATCCTGTCTTGACCGCTTCCTTGACCGACTCAATGCCTTTCTGGCGGTTGCCGATAATCTCATAGACCAGAGCTGATGTAAATAGCGTGTCGCTATTTCTGGACGATAAATCGAGAGCACGGTTTATATAGTCTAGTGCATCCTTCGTCCTGCCTAGGTGTGCATAATAAAGTGCTATGCCGCTCAACACCTCCGCGTCATTAGGGTTTACTTTGAGCTGCGCGACGGCGGCGTCCAAGGCCTTCTCGTAAGCCTGCCTGGCTTCGGCGCGATGAGCGGGGAACTGATCGTAACTATCGCCAAGGTTGCGCCACATTACGTGGTTGTGAGGCTCAAGCTCGGCGGCTTTTTTCATCGCCGCGATGGCCTCTTCTCCCTTACCGGCATACATATATGCCGATCCTAAGTTAGTCCAGGCATTTGAATCCGGAGCGATGTCCAGTCCTTTGTTCAAAATTCTAATCGCGTCTTCGTTCCTGCCCAGCCCAAGATACGCAGCACCGAGGTCGAAGTAGCCCAAGGGATTGTCAGGAGTAAGTTCAATTACAGTCTCGAACTCAGCAGCTGCTTCACCAAATCTCCCTTTACGGTAATAAAGTTCGCCAAGTTCGCTGTAGCCTTGCGAATAATTTGGGCGACGGGCAATCGCCCGTTTGTAAGCTTCCTCGGCTTTCCCGTACTCGCCCTTGGCTTCGTTAAGCTCCCCGATTTGCAATTGAGCGCCGACGAAGGAAGGATCTTTCGCGAGGACCTGCTGATATTCCTGCAGTGCTTTGTCGACTTGGCCTGTTTTCTGGTAGACGGCAGCCAAGGCGACACGAGCTGGAAGCAACTCAGCGTTTAGTTCGACGGCATGGTTCGCATTTCTAATAGCGTACTCGATCGATTGGGGATCTTTCGTAAATCGATATCGGCTCGCATAAGCGCTACCCAATCCAGCGTATGCCAGCGCATATTGCGGATCCGCCTTGAGTGCTTCGTTGAACAGAGCTATTGCACGGTCATCGTTTTCTAACGAATATCGTTGCAAATACCCAACTCCCTGCTCATACAGTTCATACGCGCCGGGCTGGGTTGTGCCGCCGGCGGCCAGCTCCTCCTTCATCTGCGGACTGATTTGCAGGTCCAGCATGTCGGCCACGGACTCCCAAACGCGCTGCTGCATCTCGTCCAAGTTGGCGGAGTTCACGTGCATCGAGCGTGAAGCCAGCTGCCGATGATTCTTGGGATCGACCAGGTTAGCGGTCAGGTCAACCCCTTCCGGAGTGCACTGAATGCTGCCTGTCACCGCAAGTGTCACGCTGAGGTTGCGATACGCATCGTTCAAGCTTTTCACATTGCGGGTATCGCTCGACGGCACCACCCAGAACGATTTCTGATAGCGCTCCAGCTGCGATAGCTTGCTGGTCAGACTATCGGCTACTCCATCGGCAAATGCCTGGTTCATGGCGTTATTGCCGATGTTCTGGAATGGCAGCACCGAGATGTGTTACTGCTCAGGCAGCCGCTTGAAGGGATTGGGAACACGCCGGCGCCCAGCAAGAAGCCGCCCGCTATTACCAACGCAACCAGCGCAGCCGCTGCTACCCAGGCGCGGCGCCCAAGATGCCAAGCCCGACTCTCCCCCGATAGCGCCCGCCAGAATTCCTCCACGCTCTCGAACCGAGCGCTTGGATTGATCGAGATAGACTTGGCGATTGCTGCTTGCCATCGCGTCATCACCCGCTTCGTGGTGTGGCTGGAAACGGTTTTGAACGGTGTGTCGTGCGACGCCGGCAACTTTCCCCAAAGCATCTGGAAGACGGTCACGCCTAGGGCGTAAACATCTGTGCGAACGCTGCATTGTCCCTGGAACTGCTCCGGCGCCATGTACTCGGGAGTTCCCACGATGTCGGCCAGCGAACCCGAGGCAGTCTCGTCTCCGTCCGGACTCACAGCCAAACCAAAGTCCGTGACCTTCACTTCGGTTCCGCGTGGGATCTCCAGCAAGATCACATTTCCCGGCTTGAAGTCGCGATGCACGATGCCCGACTGATGTGCCGCGGACAGCGCGGCCACCATCTGCCGAACCAGGGGCAGCGCTTCCTCGCAGGTCACGGGCCCGTGCCGCTGCAAAAACGCAGCCAGCGTTTCGCCCTCTAGAAGTTCCATCGTCAGGAACAGAACGTCGACGTTCGAATCGCGTGAATCTCGGCCCAGGTCAAAGACGCGGCAAACATTGGGATGAGTCACTTGCCGGGCCAGCTGAATTTCCTGACGAAACCTGCTGACCTGCCGTGGAGAAGAAGCTCGAGATGGTGCGATGGTCTTGAGCGCGACGCGCGTTTTCAGTTCACGATCTTCAACTTCGTACACTTCCCCCATGCCACCGCGCGCGATAAATCGTATGACCTCATATCGTTCGCAGATGACGGTACCCGGAGAAAAGATCGGGCTGGGTGCACCGACCAGGGTGGTCGAAGATTCGTGGTCGTCTGGCATCAGGACGAGCGTCCTTTCCGCAGGATTTCTCAAACCCGAGGGCCCAACTAACCAGTGTTCCCGGTCTGGTAGTTAGACACGAATCCTGCTGACTCGTGAGCATCGAGCACAATATGACGAGGATGGACGCACACTGGTAGTTTCCCGGGAGCAAGCGCCAGTGAAAGCAACCCCGTGGCTTGGGGTCACATTATAGGTGATTTTGGAATGCTTTTCGTTTCAATTCGAAGACGAAACTCGGCTGGCTGACAGTTCGCCAATTCCTGGCAAGCCTTGAAAATGTCGCCTGCGGCCAACTGGATCGGACCCCGCGCACTCGGGCGTGAACTGAGCACCTAGCGGACCTAGTGGGCGAAGCCTTAGCGGCGGAATGGTTTACTGAGGGGAGCTACCCGGCTCTTCGCCTTGTCCGCCCACTCCGAACCACGATCGATCCAGTCGCCAGCTTGATCACTGAAATCTTCTACCGCTTCACGAGCATCTTCGTATTTACGGCGTAGCGTGCGACGCATTTGCTTGCCAGTCTTCGGCGCAAGCAACAAAGCGGCCAGCGCACCAAACGCCAGGCCCACAAAAAGCAAGGTCAGAGCCATGGTGCCATTGCCATCCGAGGCGCGGTACTCGCCTTCACTTGCGAAATCGTTTCGTTCATCACTCATCGTCGATCCTCCATCTGCAAATAGTATCGCGGAATGGGCCGAACGGCATCCATGCCGTTTCCCTCGATTGCGCCGAAACTGTGCTTGCGATTCTGCTTGATTAGAAAGCCGGAGGGGAGGGACTGTTGCCTGCCCATGTAACTGCGTCGCAAGCCGAAAACGGCTGAGAGGCCCCTAAATCGCTGACAGTTAAGCGGCTCGCGTCTTCCGGGCTGCTGCCTTGGAGCGTGATTTTTTTGCCGGCTTGCCTGCGATGTTTCCCGCCGGACGCTCCTGCAGCAGGAGCTCTGTCGCCTGCACCCGCGTATCGCGACGGAACCACTGTTGCACCACACCATTCTTCAGGAAATTCGCGATCGCCAGCAAACTCATTCCTTGATGATGGACCATCCACGAGCGCACCAGGGCAAAGTGCTGTTTCCGCGACGGGCGAACATCCGGTGTAAAATCCGCCGATTCGTAATAGCCATAGGTGCCAAACCAGTTCTTCTTCGTCATCCAGCGCAGATTCGCTACCGCCTGGCCCGGATCGATACCCAACGCCAGCATGGTCGCATAAGGAGCTACCACCAGCCGGTCTTCGTCTTGCTGCAAAGCAAGCTGCGGCACGCCGAAAGCGCGATAACCATACGTTCCCGTATCATCAACCTTGGCAAACGCGCACTCCGACACGCCCCACGGAATGTGTTTCTCCTCCGCATAAATCTGCTGCGCCAGCACTGACACTTCTTTGCTGTTTTCCAGCATGGTGTCCGGATAAGAGCGCATCCAAAGCATCGGCATCAGGTATTCGAACATGGTTCCGGTCCAGGAAATCAACACTGGGCGGCCTTCTACCACAACGTGGGAGCGGCTCATCAAGAACCAGCTTTCCTGTGGGATCTCGTCTTTCGCGACGGCAATAAAGGCCGCGATGCGCGCCTCCGACGCCAACAGGTCGTAGCACGCAGCGTGCACTTTCCCCGCCTCAGCGTCGTATCCAATCGAAAGCAATTTGCGACGGGGATCCAGCAGGAAGCCAAATTCCATCTCTCGCACCAGGCGCTCACATTGTTGGGCAAGGCTACGCAAGCCTTCAATCAGCTTCAAGAGGTTGCGGTGCGCGTCGGCCAACCGCAGTAACAGCTTCTTGCGCAATTCCACCACGTCCGCATTTTTGGTCGCAGCAGTCCCCAGCTTCAGGCGCAACTGTTCGATGCATTGCGGCAAGCTTCCAAGTGGGATCGCATCGCATTTCGACAGCAAAGGATCTGCCGCATCGCTGCGCAAGGCCGCAAACTCCGGCAATAGCCAAGGCATGTACTGGCTGACTGCGTCCCGCACCTGAGCCGTAAGTTGATTGGTGTGCGTGACGAACCATTGCGTGTTCGCATCGCCCTCGCCGGCATCCGGCAACTCGACTGGCGATAAAAGTCGATCCAGCCAAGGAGCCTCATCCTCGTCTTCGAATGACCGAGCTACCTTCTTGGAAATAACCTTCAGCTCCGCCAGGGCGCAGAGATGGTCGGCGTAGCCGTCGAGGAGCGCGGAGTTCAGCAGCGGCCGTTGCAGCAAATCGAAGCATCCGCCGCGCAACGTGATCAGCGATGCCGCCAAATTTCCGCTGTCGACCGTCGACACGAAGCGTGGACTCAACGCCTCCAGCGTGTGCGTGTCATACCAGTTATAGAGGTGGCCGCGTTCTTTCGGCAGCCGTGCGACCGTATCCAGAGTGCGCTGCGTCAGTTGCACGAATTCCGGTGTGGTCAGGTAGCCAAATTCGCATGCCACCTGCCTGGCGTTGAACAAGAAGCCCAAGTTCGTTGGCGACAATCGCGCTGCGATTTTTGCCGGTTCTTCCTGGACGTTGTCAGGAATCAGCCAGTTGTGTTCGGCATTGCTGAAGGTGGCGAAGTAGCGCCAGATATGCAGCGCCGAGCGGCGCAGGAAGCGCTTATCCTGCACGGTGATTTCTTTGTGTACGGGTCGCGGCGGCCGGTTCAGCCAGAATGATACCGGCTTGCTGCACGCCCACAAAAGCAAGATGGGCAGGGCATCGTAGAGCGCATGCCGATGCGACGCATATACCAGGGCGCCCACTACCAGCGCGACCACCGGCGTCCAGTTCAGCAGCAGATCGACGAAGGTACGCTTGCCGGCCTCCAGTTCCGCTTCGGCAGCCGTCTCCCATTCCAGCAGCCGCTCCTTGGAGACCATGCGCCGGTAGAAGGTGCGCAACACCGCATCCACAGAAATCATCGTCTGATGCGCCAGGAAGGTAAGCGTCAGGAAAACGCTGACCATCGCCGTACCCAGTCCGGCGGCCGCGTCGCGAATCGGTCGCAGCCGTCCCGAAGCCAGGGTGCGCACAACCGAGAATGCGAACTGGAACCACGGCGGCACAAACAGGATGGCGATGGTCACCAGCGTCCAATACAGCGGACTGCCCGGTAGCGCCGTCCATCCCAGCACAAACAACAGGAAGATTCCCGGAGGCACCAGGCTGCGGCGCAGGTTGTCAAGAATCTTCCAGCGCGAGAAAAACGAGATGGGGTTCGGACCACGGCGGCCAGACTCATCCGGCACGCTTCCGAACAACCAGCTCACAATCTGCCAGTCACCCCGCAGCCAGCGATGTTTGCGCCGGTTGTACGCGCTATAGTGCGAGGGATAATCGTCGATTACCTCAACGTCGCTCACCAGCCCCGCGCGCGCATAGGCGCCCTCGATCAGGTCGTGACTGAGCAAGGCATTGCGTGGAAAACGATGCTCCAGAACCCGGCTAAGCGTCTCAACCTCGTAGATGCCTTTCCCGGTGAAGATGCCTTCGCCCTTCAGGTCCTGGTACACGTCTGAGGTTGCGCGCGTATAGATATCGAAGCCGGTCTGGCCGGAGTAGATACTGGCCAGCCGCGACTGCGACGCGCTCTGCACGCTGATGCCAACGCGAGGCTGGAGAATTCCGTAGCCCGCTACCACGATGTTGTCGTGCGGGTCGATGATCGCCTGGTTCAGCGGATGCGTCATCGCTCCGACCAGGCGATGGGCGGTGCCACGCGGCAATTCGGTATCGCTGTCGAGCGTAACCACGAAGCGAACGTTGGGCAGCAGGGAAAGATCGCCGACCTTGACCGGAAAACTGTCATAGTGGCCTTTGATCAGGCGGTTGAAATCGAGCAGCTTGCCGCGCTTGCGCTCCCATCCCATCCACACGCCTTCGCGTGGATTGAAGATTCGGTGACGGTGAAACAGCGCAAAGGTTCCCAGGTTATCGGCTTTGTACTTCTGGTCGAGTTCGCGAATCAGCTCGGAACAAAGCTCCACCAGGGGATCGTCTTCATTCGGAGTCTCGGCCGAATCAGCCATATCGGTGAGCAGCGCAAAATGCAGGTTTCGACTGCGATTGCCTAGATAACGGATCTCGAGGTCTTCCACCAGCCGGCGAACCTGCTTTTCATTCAACAGCAGCGTCGGAACCACGACCATGGTGACGCAGTCACTCGGAATACCTTCGGCGAAATCCAGCTTAGGCAGAATGTGTGGGTGCAGCAGCGCCGTGGTCAGGTAATTCATCACTTCGACAGCACTTTGACTGGCCGGTAACAGCAAAACCAGGATGGCGAAGATGCGCCCCAGAAAGGTGTTGAAGGCGTTGAACACCGGGCTCATGATCGCGATGATGATCACCAGGGTCAGGATCTCGACCCCGCCCAGGTAAAACTCCTCCGCGTTGTGGCGCAGAAAATCCTGGAAGCGTTCGCCCCAGGGCAACTGCACTCCGGCGCGCGCCCGCAGGGCCTTGGCCCCCTCGCCAATCAGGTAATAGCCGACATGAGATTTACGCCAGGCCAATCGCATATCGCCGGCGGGATGTCTTGTCGATTCCACCGCCATCTCGATGGCAAGCTGCGCGATCTCCAGTTCTGAGCAGTCCGAGTGTTCGGCGAAATGCGTGATGGTATGGCGATAGAATTCGCGGCTCTGAAAATCCATGCGCCCGTAGGCTCTTGCCGGATCAGTCGCCAGCACCTGCTCGAATACGATCAGGGGCTCCAGCAATTCCTTCCACGGAGCTTCCGATAGCTCGCGGAGTGTCCCCATCAGGTCGCTGATCCGCTGCTGCTCTTCTGATCCCTTCAGCACTTTCTGGCCGCGCGCCGTGAACTCCTCCAGCGCGACCAGGTTCAGTGCGGGCACCAGCAGCGACAACTCATTCATGTTGAGGCCGGTGACGGTCTGAAACGCCTCCACATAGGTCCGGAAGGCGTGATCTGAATACCGGTAATCAAGCGCGCGCAAGAGATCTTCTGCAATGGCCAGCACGCGCGGCATCACGACTTTTTCTGGGGTGCGCACATGCGGCACGCGGCGCAATGACGGCGCACCTTCTTTCGCCGCGTTATAGGAGACTCGCACCAGCCTGACGTTGTCGTGCATCCATTGCAAGTCTTCGGGAAGGCGTTCGTCGGGACCGAGCGGGAAATCGACCTCGGTAAGCAGCGACTCCAGTCGGCGATTCAGCACCGTCAGGCGTTCCGCAAAATAGCCTGACTCCCGTGTGGCAGGCAGCCAGGTAAGCGACTGCGCCCAGTCGCGCGCACGTTGAGCCAGTTCCTGGTCGTGACGCGGCGCTTCAGCCGGACGAGGCTCGGCGCGATCCACCATCTCCACCAGGACATCTCTATGGTTCGTGCCTGCCATCTTTTTCGCACCCGTTGCGTCGAAAGAATTCTGTTAGCGATAACTCGCTGCCTGCAACTCAAACATCTCGGCGTACTGGCCGCCCAGTGACATTAAGTCTTCGTGGCTGCCGTCCTCGACGATCTGGCCGTCGGCCAGCACCACAATGCGGTCCGCCATGCGCACCGTCGAAAACCGATGGGAGATGAACAACGCCATCTTGCCTCCGGTCAGCTCGGCGAAGCGCTCGAAAACCTCGTATTCGCTGCGCGCGTCCAGCGCGGCCGTGGGCTCATCCAGAATGAGCAATTGCGCATTGCGTAGGTATGCCCGCGCCAACGCCAATTTCTGCCATTCGCCGCCCGAGAGATCGACACCATTTTCGAAGCGGCGACCCAGCATCTGATCGTATTGCCCCGGCAACTTGGCGATCACTTCGTCCGCCAGGCTCTTGTGAGCTGCGTCAGTTATTTCTTGCAGGTTGCCTATATCTTCGATGCGTCCAACCGCCACGTTTTCGCGGGCAGTCATCTCGTACCGCATAAAATCTTGAAAAATTACCCCGATCTCGCGGTAGAGATCTTCCAAGCTGTATTCGCGCAGGTCGACGCCGTCCAGCAGGATCTGGCCCTCGGTGGGGTCATACAGCCGGGTGATCAGCTTGACGATGGTGGTCTTGCCCTGGCCGTTTTCACCGATCAGCGCCACGCGTTCGCCGGTATGCAGCGTGAAGTCGAGGTTCTTCAGGATTCGCCGCGAGCTCCCCGGATACGCAAACGAGACATTCCGGAACTCGAAGCCGCGCCGGATCGGACGAGGCGCCGGCAACGCGTTCGGCTTGGAGCGGATGGTCGGCTGCATCTCGAAAGAAAGCCAGCAGGTCGGTCAGGAACAACGCCTGGTCGGCCACACCGGACAGCGTCGAGAAGATCATCTGAATGTTTGTGCTGGCCTGGAGGATCGCTCCCGCCAGGAAATACAGGGAGCCGATGGTGAGCGCGCCCATCACCGTACGCCAGATCACATACACATAAGCGGAGTAGTAACCCAGCGAGCCGATGATGGAAAGGAACACTCCAGCAATCAGCTTGCGTTTGGAGAGCGCGACGTTCTCCTCGTACACCTCGTCCGACAGCCGGGTAAAGCGCTCAGTCAAAAAGTTGCTTAACCCGAAAAGTTTCAGCTCCTTGGCTGCTTCTTTGCTGCCGCCCAGGACGCGCAGGTAATCGAGCTGGCGGCGGACCGGCGTCTGGCGAAAATTCTTCGCGTATCCCAGAAACGCAAAGTGGCTTTCGCCCATGAACGCAGGCAGCACGCCCGCAATCAGCAGCAGCAGGAGCCACGGCGAGAAGTAGACGATAGAAACCGACAAGGTGATGGTGGTGATGACCTGCTGGATCAGCCGGCCCAGCATCTGGATCATGGCCAGCCGGTCGGTGGCCTGCACCCGCGCCCGCTCCAGGCGATCGTAGAAGACGGGGTCTTCGTAGGCGATGACATCCAGCTCTGCCGCATGCTTCATCACCTGGATGCTGACGTAACGGGTATATTTGTCGGCGAGTAGCGAGTCGGTGTAGTCGATGGTACGGGTGAAGATGTTGCCCAGCACCGCGATGACGAATTCGGCCACCACCAGCCACCACAGGCGGTGCGGCACCGGCTGGTGTTTTTGCAGAATATTTACAATCGTGTCGATAATCAGCTTGCTCACGTAAAGCAAGCCGATAGGCTGCAAGGCTGCCAGCAGCCTGAACACGAACCCCAGCACCACTACCGCCGGCCCTGAGTCCCACACAATCTTGAGCACAGGGGGAAGGTTGCGCATTGCCGACATGCGCTCCTGCCACGCGCTGCTAAAGGTTTTCTGCTCCTGCGTCATCTTCTTGTGTTATCCGGACACCACTGCGCGTAGTGCTCCGTTTCAATTATGAGGGGTAAGCGCAAAACTGGGTACCACTTGAGAGATGCGGGAAACCGAAAGTGTGTTTTATCGCCAAAATCGCTGCGGAGCCGGCGCACCACGCTTGCCTGGTCGGCACCTCCTTATCAATTGTGGCATTTTCAAGGACAATTTACCGGTTTAAGATCACAGACTTGTAGTGACAATGCGGTTAGACTCTACGATTCGGAGGCTTGGCGATGCGTCGCGTCATTTCATCCTGCTCGATACTGACTTTTTTCTTCCTCGCCTGCGCGGCTTTTGCGCAGACTGCTCCTGCCGCCGCCACGGCAACCTGCAACATCGACGACAACAAGCAACTGGTCGTCGATTATCAGCGCGTTACTGTAAACCTGAAGAAGCCGCTGTCCCAACAGATACGGGACGGAAAGCCCTGGGCTCCCGGCGGCAAGCCGATGACCTTCTTCACCAATACCCCGGTCGAGATCGGAGGCCACAACCTTTCGGTCGGCGCTTATACCCTCTTTCTGATTCCGGGTTCGAAGCAATGGACGTTGATCGTATCCAAGAGCACTGACATGACCGGGGCCTATGACGAGAAGCAGGACCTGGTGCGAGTCCCGATGGATTCGGGCGAGCTACCCACTCCCGAAGCGGAGCTCAGCGTCGGCTTGGAACATGCTGGCCCGGGGCAATGCAACATACGCGTCGATCTGGAAAAGGCCGGGCACTTCGCAACGTTCCGCAAACAATAAAATCGTCGGTTGTTTTCTGTGAGCAGGCGCTAAAGCGGCGCTGCGCGGTGGGAGAGCCACGCAGACGGAAAGCCACGCGTCGACTTGTCTGTTCGAGAGAGTACCGGCTCGATCAGTCGGCGAAGACTGGAACTTCTTCCTTGCTGAGAGCTTTCTTCCGCCAGGGAAGATGATCCAGTACCCAGTCTTTGAAGTGATCCATGTAGAGATAGACGACCGGGGTGGTGTAGAGCGTCAACATCTGACTGACGATCAGCCCGCCGACGATGGCAATGCCCAGCGGACGCCGGATTTCCGAGCCGACACCATGGCCCAGGGCCAACGGGAGTGCGCCCAGCAAGGCCGCAGCCGTCGTCATCATGATCGGCCGGAAGCGGATCAGTCCCGCCTCGTAGATGGCCTCCTCCGCTGACTTGCCGGAACGTTCCACCTCGAGCGCGAAGTCGATCATGATGATGGCATTTTTCTTCACGATGCCAATCAGCAGGATGATGCCGATCAGACCAATAACATCCAACTGCATGTGGAACAGCAGGAGCGCCAGCAGCGCGCCCGTTCCCGCCGATGGAAGCGTCGACAAAATCGTGATGGGGTGAATGTAGCTCTCGTACAGCATGCCGAGCACGATGTAAACCGCAACCAGCGCCGCCAGAATCAAGATCGGTTCAGACGAGAGCGAGTCCTGGAAGGCTGCGGCCGTGCCCTGGAAGCTGCCGTGGATGGTGGCGGGCATCCGCATCTCTGTCTCGGTAGTGCTGATGGCGCGGGTCGCGCTCCCCAGATCGCCGCCGGGCGCCAGGTTGAAAGAGATGGTCACCGCCGGGAATTGTCCCTGGTGATTGACCGACAGCGCCGTGTTCGACGGCGCAAAATGCGCAAACGCCGACAGTGGTACCTGCGCTCCTGCGCTGGTGATGACGTACACACTGTCCAGGGCGCTCGGGTTCAGCTGATACTTCGGATCAACCTCCATCACCACGTGATACTGGTTCAGGGTCTGGTAGATGGTCGAGATCTGTTCCTGTCCGAAGGCGTCATACAACACGGCGTCGATCTGCTGCGGCGTGATGCCCAGGCGCGATGCAGTTTCGCGATCGATGACCACGTTTTCTTCCAGGCCGCTGACCTGCTGATCGCTGTTCACGTCCTTGAGTTGCGGAATTTTGCGCAAGCGGGCCAGTAACTGCGGAGCCCACTCGTACAACTCATCCAGGTTCTCACCTGACAAGGTGTACTGATATTGCGCATTGGACTGGCGTCCGCCGATCTGCAAATCCTGCACCGATTGCAGATACAGCGAAGCTCCGGGAATGTGCGTCAGCTTCGGCCGCAAGCGGGCGATCACCTGGTCGGCGCTGATCTTGCGCACATTCAGAGGCTTCAGCACCACGTACATTCGGCCCTGGTTCTGCGCGCCATTGCCGCCCACGAACGCCAAAACGTTTTCTACAGCCGGGTCCTGGGTGACAATGTGGATGAATTGGTTCACCTTCCCTTTCATTGCCAAAAACGAGACATCCTGATCGCCCATCACCATGCCTGCCAGGCGTCCGGTGTCCTGCTGCGGGAAGAAGCCTTTCGGAACGATGATGTACAGGAAGACGTTGACGAAGACCATGATGATGGCCAGCGCGAAAATGAGCCTGCGATGGCGCAGCACCCATCCCAGAGAAACCCTGTAGCCACGCGTCAGCCAGTAGAAGCCACGCTCGCTCATGCGATATAGCGTTCCGTGACTGTTCGGGTCGTGTGCCTTCAGGAAGCGGGCGCACAGCATCGGCGTAGTGGTCAGCGAAACCACCATCGAGACCGCGATGGCCGCGCTCAGGGTCACGGCAAATTCGTGGAAGAGCCGTCCCACCAGGCCGCCCATCAGCAGGATGGGAATAAACACAGCCATGAGCGACGTGCTCATGGAGACCACGGTGAAGCCGATCTCACGCGCACCCAGGATGGCCGCCGGATACGGCTTCATTCCCGATTCCACGTGGCGCATTACGTTTTCCAGCACCACGATGGCATCGTCCACCACGAAGCCGGTCGAGATGGTCAACGCCATCAGTGACAGGTTGTTCAGCGAGTAGCCGAACAGGTACATGACGCCGAAGGTGCCGACAATCGCCAGCGGAACGGCGACGCTGGGAATCAGGGTGGCGCGCACTTCGCGCAAGAAGACAAAAACCACCAGCGTGACCAGGATGACCGAGATCACCAGGGTGCGCTGCACGTCGTTGACCGAGGCACGCACCGTCGTCGTACGATCCAGGCCGATTTCCAGGTGCATGCTGGGCGGCAGCGACGCCTTCAGGAAAGGCAGCGCCGCAATCACGCGGTCGGCGGTAGCGATGATGTTCGCCGCCGGCTGGCGGAAGATCACGATCAGGACGCTGGGCTTGCCGTTGAAACTGCCCGCATTGTTGACGTTCGAGTACGAATCTTCGACATCCGCCACATCGCTCAGGCGTACCGGGGCGCCATTGCGGTAAGCGACGATCAGGTTCTTGTAATCTTTAGCTTTCTTCAGCTGATCGTTCGCGCGGATGATCCAGGTCTTGCTGCCATCGTCGAGCGACCCCTTGGCTTGGTTGGCGTTCTCCGCCGCCACCGCCGTGCGCAGGGCTTCCAGCCCAAGATTCATGTTGTTCAGCTGGTTGGGATTCGCTTCAATGCGAACCGCGGGCTGCGACGATCCCCAGACAAAGACCTGGCCTACACCCTCGATCTGCGACAGCTTTTGCCCCATGATCGAGTCGGCCACGTCGTACATTTGATCCTGGGTCATGGCATCGGAGGTCGCCTCCAGAATGATGACCGGAGAATCAGCGGGATTGATTTTGCGATAAGTCGGATTGCTGGGCAGATTCGCGGGCAGGTAGCCACGAGCCGCATTGATGGCGGCTTGCACGTCGCGCGCCGCCGCATCGATGTTGCGGTCCAGATCGAACTGCATGGTGATGCCGGTCGAGCCCAACTGGCTCGACGAGGTCATCTGGTTGATACCGGCGATGCGGCCGAACTGCCGCTCCAGCGGCGTGGCCACCGCCGATGCCATGGTTTCCGGACTGGCGCCGGGTAGCGATGCGCCTACCGAGATCACAGGAAAGTCGATCTGCGGCAGCGGCGCTACCGGCAACTGCAAATAAGCCAGAACGCCCGCGAGCAGCAAGGCAATGGTGAGCAACGTGGTTGCTACTGGCCGCGCGATGGCTGGAGCGGAAACATTCATACTCAGTCCCCAACAGCCTCCGCCGGCTTGGGAGCGCGCAGATGGCGCAACGCCTCGCCCAACCGGTCAAACCACAAGTACACCACCGGTGTCGTGTAGAGCGTCAGCAACTGGCTGAACAGCAAACCGCCGATAATGGTGATACCCAGGGGACGCCGCAACTCCGATCCGGTACCTGAGCCCAGCGCCAGCGGTACGGCGCCAAACAACGCAGCGAACGTCGTCATCATGATGGGACGGAAGCGCAGCAGGCAGGCTTCATAAATCGCGTCCACCGGCTTCTTGCCCTCTTTGCGTTCGGCTTCCAACGCAAAGTCGATCATCATGATGGCGTTCTTTTTCACGATACCGATGAGAAGGATGATGCCAATTAAGGCCATCACCCCCAAATCCATGTGGAACAGGCTGAGCGCGAGGATCGCGCCTACGCCGGCTGAAGGCAGCGTGGACAAAATCGTAATGGGGTGAATGTAGCTCTCGTACAAAACGCCCAGAACGATGTACACGGTGACGATGGCCGCAAGAATCAGCCAGCCTTCATTCGCCAGTGAAGCCTGGAACGCCCGGGCGGTGCCCTGGAAGGTCGCCTGAATGCTGGGCGGCATTCCGATTTCGTCGCTGGCCTTTTGGATGGCCTTCACTGCGTCTCCCAGTGACGCCTCGCCACCCAGGTTGAACGAAATCGTCACCGAGGGAAACTGCCCCTGGTGGCTGATGGTCAACGGACCGGTGGTCGTTTCGAAGTGCGCAATTGCGCTCAGGGGAACCTGCGAGGCATTCGCGCCCAGAACCGCTGCGCCCTGCGCAGTCGAGCTCGTCGCTGCTCCAATCTGGGTTGACGGACTTTGCGAGTTTCCCGCCGGAACGTAAATGTCCTTCAGCGAATCGGGATCGGCGCGGAACGTCGGATCGACCTCCAGCACCACGTGATACTGGTTGAGCTGGGTGAACATGATTGAGACCAGCCGCTGGCCGAAGGCGTCATACAGCGTGTTGTCGATGGCGCTGGCCGTGACTCCAAGCCGCGATGCAGTGTCGCGGTCGATAACCAGATTCGCTTGCGCGGCCTGGTTCTGCTGGTCGGTGGCCACATCACGCAGCTCGGGCAATTGCTTCAATTTCGCCACCAGTTTAGAGGTCCAAGTCGCCAGCTCCTTGGGATCGGCATCCTCCAAGGTGAATTGGTATTGGGTGCGGCTGACGCGGTCCTCGACCGTCAGGTCCTGTACCGGCTGCATGTAAAGCGTGATGCCTTCGACCCCGGCGACTTCCTTTTGCAGCCGCTTCATGATGGTGGTCACATCGTCGCTGCGCTCGTCGCGCGATTTCAAATTGATCTGCAGGCGGCCGCTGTTAGGCGTGGTGTTGGTGCCGTCGACTCCGATGAAAGACGACAGGCTCTCGACATCCTTGTCCTTCAGAATGGCGGCTGCCAAAGCCTCCTGGCGCTGGGACATCGCCTTAAACGAGATGCTCTCCGGCGCGTCCGAAATGCCCATGATCACCCCCGTGTCCTGCACCGGGAAGAAGCCTTTCGGCACCGTGATGTACAGGAAGATGGTGGCTACCAGCGTCCCGATCGTGACCAGCAAAGTTATCGTCTGGTGCTTAAGGACAAACTTTACGGTGCGGCCGTAGAACGCAATGGTGTTGTTGAACATGCGTTCCGACCAGTCGTAAAACTTTCCCCGGCTGCCTTCATCCCGGTGCCGCAACAGCAGCGAGCACATCATCGGCGTCAAGGTCAGCGAGATGATGGCCGACAACAGAATTGTCACGCTCAGGGTTACCGCGAACTCGCGGAACAGGCGGCCAACAATGTCGCCCATGAACAGCAGCGGAATCAGCACGGCAATCAGGGAAACAGTCAGCGACACGATGGTGAAGCCGATCTGCCCGGCGCCCAGCAGCGCTGCCTCCAGCGGCGAGTGGCCTTCCTCGATGTAGCGATCGATGTTCTCGATCATCACGATCGCGTCGTCAACCACGAAGCCGGTGGAGATGGTCAGTGCCATCAGCGACAGGTTGTCGAGCGAGTAGCCAAGCAGGTACATCACCCCGAAGGTTCCCACCAGCGAGAGCGGCACCGCCACGCTGGGGATGATGGTGGCCGCCAGCGTCCGCAGGAAGATGAAGATGACCATCACCACCAGCGCGACGGTGAGCATCATCTCGAACTGCACATCCTTTACGCTGGCGCGAATGGTGTTGGTGCGGTCGGTCAGCACCGTGACCTTCACCGAAGCCGGCAGGTTCGCCTGTAGTTGCTTCAGGCGCAGCTTGATGCTGTCCACTACCTTGATGATGTTGGCCCCGGGCTGGCGCTGGATGTTCAGGATGACTGCGGGCGTGGTGTTCATCCACGCCGCCTGGTTCACGTTCTCCGCGCCCATTACCACCGTGGCCACGTCGGACAGGCGCACCGGATTGCCGTTCTTGTAAGCGACAATCGAGTTCGCATAACCTTGCGCGCTCAGCAACTGATCGTTAGCGCCGATGGTGAACGAAAGCCGGTTGTCCTGTAGCTGTCCCTTGGCCTGATCGACGTTGATCTGGGCGATGACCGAGCGCAACTGCTCCAGGCTCATGCCATACGACGCCAGCGCCGTCGGGTTGGCCATTACGCGCACCGCGGGCTTTTGCCCGCCGCTGATGCTGACCAGTCCTACACCCGGCAGCTGCGAGATCTTCTGCGCAAAGGTTGTGTCGGCCAGATCCTCGACTTGCGGCAGCGGCATGCTGTCAGAGGTCATGGCCAGCGTCAGAATCGGCGCATCGGCAGGATTGACTTTGCTGTAGATCGGCGGGGTGGGAAGATCGTTCGGCAAATACGTCTGCGCCGAATTGATGGCCGCCTGTACCTCCTGCTCGGCGACATCGATGTTTTCTTCCAGACCGAATTGCAGGGTAATGACCGAGGCGCCGAACGAGCTGCTCGAGGTCATCTGGCTCAGCCCGGGAAGCTCACCAAACTGCCGCTCCAGCGGAGCCGTGATCGAGGACGCGGTGACGTCGGGACTTGCTCCCGGATAAAAGGTCACAATCTGGATGGTGGGATAGTCGACCTGTGGCAAGGCCGAAATCGGCAACTGCCGGTAAGCCACGATGCCCACCAGCAGCAGTCCCACCATCAACAGCGAAGTCGCGATGGGCCGGAGAATGAACGGCCGCGAAATACTCATGACTGCGAACCAATATTGCCGCTAGACGAGCCGCTCTTCTGATGAGCGGGAGCCTGCGGAGCTACCCGCATGCCGGCCTGTAACTTTTCCTGCCCGTCGGTAACTACTTTGTCGCCACCCTTTAAACCAGAGGCGATGACCACAGTACTGCCCTGCGTCAGAGCAATCTGCACCGGTCGCATTTGCGCGGTGTTGTTGGTGTCCACCAGGTAAACAAAACTGCCATCCGGGCCACGTTGTATTGCGCTGGCCGGTGCGGTAACCGCGTTCTTGCGGACCTCCAGCAACAAATGCGCATTGACGAACTGGTTCGGCCACAGGCTGTTTTCCTGATTCTGGAATACCGCCTTCAGCTTGGCGGTTCCCGTCGTCTGGTCGATCTGATTATCGATAGTCAGCAGCTTTCCGGTGGCCAGTTTCTGCTGGTCGTCGCGGCTGTAGGCATCGACTTCCAGCGGCCCCTTCTTCATCTGCTGCGCCACTTCCTGCAGCTGGTCTTCCGGCAGCGTGAACACCACGGCGATTGGATGCAGCTGGGTGATGACCAGCATCGGCGTTCCGCCGGCAGCCGTCACATAATTGCCCGGATCCACCTGGCGCAAGCCCACCCGGCCATCCACCGGGGAAACAATGCGGCAATAGGTTAGGTTCAACTTCGCACTATCGATCGCAGCCTTGTCGCTGGCGATCGTACCCTCGTAGGTCCCGAATGATGCTTCCAGCGTGTCCAGGTCCTGCTTGGCGATTACGCCCTGCTCATACAGCACCTTGTTACGCTCGTATTGCGCTTTCGCGTTGGTAAGTTGAGCTTCATCTTTTTGCAGATTGGCTTGTGCCTGCGCTAACGCTACCTGGTAGGGACGAGGATCAATCAGGATAAGTAATTCGCCAGCTTTCACGTCCTGGCCTTCCCGAAAATTCACCTGCATGATCTGGCCATCAATGCGGGTCTTTAATGACACGGTATAAAATGCCTGGACCGATCCGAGCCCGTTCAGATAAACGTTGAAATCTCCCTGTTGCACGGCGGCAACTCCAACCGGGACAGCTGGTGGCGGCGCGCTGGCCTTGGCGCTTTTCGCCTGCTGCGAACTGCACCCCACCAGCATGACGGAGATCGCCAGCATCACCCCCAATCCCAATAGGGTTCCCGGAAATGCGCGCACCTGGCGCTTTGCGGGGCAAAGCAATGCCCTTCTCTCCACGTACTCCTCCTCATCAGCAGTAGCGACGCACGCGATACCCAAGCGTTATCGCGGTTGGTCCCTCGTACTTACCTAAATGCAACCGGGCGCACCGGTTGCAGTAGTATTACATCCATACTATTAGACCGGATCGGGGTAGCGACAGCCGTTAAGAGAAGGTGAAGGAAGGTTAAGAAGTGTGAAGAGCGACAGCACATCTCGAAACAATTCTTCACCGCAAGCTCGCACGGGAAAAGGCAAAATAAATCCCGTGAATCGCCTTCTCATCGTCGACGACGATCATGGATTGGTCAACCTGCTGAAACGCTTTCTCGAAGGCGAAGGCTTTCATGTCGACGCAGCTTATGACCATGCCTCCGGATTGAGCGCCGCCCTTGCCAGCGAGCACGAACTTATTATCCTCGATGTGATGCTTCCCGGGGGCACTGGGTTCGAGTTATTGAAGTCCGTCCGCCAGCAGTCCTCGGTCCCGGTTCTGCTGCTGACCGCCCGGGGCGAAGCCGTGGATCGCATCCTGGGCCTTGAAATCGGCGCCGACGATTACCTGGCCAAGCCCTTTGATCCCCGTGAGCTGGTTGCCCGGGTGCGCGCCATCTTTCGCCGTACCCGCGAGGCCTCAGCCGGAGCGCCCCGCCCCGAGCACGAAGACGCCATCACCGTCGGCGACATTCACATGTCGCTGGCCAATCGCACGGTTACCTGCGCCGGCGCGCCGGTTGACCTGACCTCGGTGGAGTTCAATGTCCTGGAGCTTTTGCTGCGTCATGCCGGAACCGTGGTCACTCGCGAGCAGATTGCCGAAGTTGCGCTGGGCCGCCCGCTGAACGCCTTCGACCGCAGCGTCGATGTCCACGTCAGCCGCTTGCGCAAGAAACTCAGCTCCTGCCCTTCGACCGACGAGTTGATTCGCCCCATCCGTGGGGTCGGATACTTCCTCGCCGCCGAAGCTCCCGAAAAGAGTCGGGTATGAATCGCCGGCTGTTCTGGAAAATCTTTCTTCCCTTCTGGGTCTCGCAGGCCATCTTGCTCGGCGCACTCTATCTCCGCGTGCATTACCGCATCACCTCCGAGCATCCCTGGTGGATCCAGCCGGAGCGCCGCGAAATGCCGGTGCTGGCAAGTCTGGCTGCGCAGCGCTTCGAAGAACAAGGAAAAGTCGGACTGTCACAACTACTTGACGATCTGGCGCTCCATGACCGCTCGCAATTCTGGCTGATAGACTCCAGCGGCCGCGAGCTTTCGGGAAAGCCGATTTCCGATAGCGTGTTGCGAGGTGGCGCCGCCGCAGAAAAGCATGAAGGCCTATATCACTCCTTCGAAGCCAACGTGCTGGCCGCGCGTGCCAGCAACGTCGCGAGGGCAATACCTGCTCATTGCCGAATTTGTGCCGCCCAAATTATCCGAGCGCGTTCCCGGCGACATTCTTTGGACGCTTAAGCTCGGCACCATTTTTTCCGCCATCGTCTGCTTATTGATCGCGCACTCGCTTACCAAACCGATTGAGCGTCTGCGCGACGCCACCCATGAGTTGGCGCGCGGCAACCTCGATATCCGCGCCGGGGAGAATCTTGGCAATCGCCAGGACGAAATTGCCGACCTGGTCCGCGATTTTGACACCATGGCCGGCGAGTTGCGCAACCAGATCCAGAGCGAGCGCAATCTGCTGAGCGGCGTCTCCCACGAACTGCGTTCACCTATCGCCCGCATTCGGCTGGCGTTGACGCTGGCTCGCGGAGCTGCCGCCGATGAACGCGCCGAGATGCTCGACCGCATCGAACAGGACACCATCCAGCTCGACTCCATGCTGGAGCGCATCCTCACCGTCGCCCGCCTGGAAAGCGGTCAGCAAAAGCCGCAGTTCGAACGGCTCTCACTCAACGAGGTGGTTGACGACGTTCTGCACGACGCTAACTTCGAAGCCGCAGCCAACGGTTCGACCATCACGTATGAACACGGGGAAGATCTCGAACTGAAAGGCGATGCCGGCCTGCTGCACAGCGCCATCGAGAATGTGGTGCGCAATGCCATCTTCTACTCTGGGCATGGCGGAGCCATCCAGGTGAGCGTGGGTAAAGAGCCCGACGCCGCGGTCGTTTCGGTTCGCGACAACGGACCGGGCGTTCCCGAGGCAGCACTACCTTTGCTCTTCAAATCGTTCTATCGCGTGGACGACAGCCGCGGCACCAACACCGGCGGCATGGGTTTGGGGCTGGCGATCGTGCGCAATGCCGTCGCCATCCACGGCGGATCGGTGTCGGCGAAGAACGTCTTGCCGCACGGCCTGCAGGTTGATCTGCGATTGCCGCTGCCTGTGACAGCTACCCCTAAGCGCACTTCGGGCATCCGCGTCGCGCAGGTGTAGAAAGACCGCCGGTCGCTATTCGCCATTCGCTCTTCGCTTTTCGGGTTCCGGGCTTTCTGTAGTCTCAGAGTTGGCAAGGAATTTTCGGTCTTGCTGTTTCTGTTTGACGCCTTGCCCGGTTCCATTGTGGCTCTGTTTTGCTTGTCCTCATTCAAGCCTCGCAGGGGCGTTTGCGTCGTGAGCCCGGGGCGCAAGCCCCGGGACAGACCATTGATCCGACTCGGGAGCCGCGTAGCGGCGACTCGCTCAACCTGCGGACTCGCAAGCCGAAGTCAAGATACAAGTGAACTTCACCGGAAAAAGCGAAGAGCGAAGAGCGAATGGCGAACAGCGGCCCCCCGCCCCCTCACTGACATCCCCTCGACACGCGTGATACGGTAAACGATTCCGCGAGGACATCATGTTTAGCAACGACCTGCTGAAGGGCAAACGCATACTCATCACCGGCGGCGGCACCGGACTGGGCCGCGCCATGGCCGAACGCTTTCTCCAACTCGGCGCCACGGTTTATATCTGCGGCCGCCGCGCCGAAGTGGTGCAACAAACCGCGAAGGAACTGTCGGCTGCGACCGGCGGCACCATCGAAGGATTCGCCTGCGACGTCCGCTACACGGAAGATGTCGAGCCGCTTGATCGAGCGCATCTGGGCCGGCGGTCCCATCGACATCCTGGTGAATAACGCAGCTGGGAATTTCCTGGCGCGCACCGAGGAGCTTTCCGTCAATGCCTTCGACTCCGTCATTGGCATCGTGCTCAAAGGCACCATCAACCTGACCCTGGCCTGCGGACGCCGCTGGCTCAGTTCGCAACATAAGGGTGTCGTCCTCAGCATCACCACTACCTACGCGGACACAGGCTCGGCGTTCGTCGTTCCCAGCGCTGTCGCCAAGGCAGGCGTCGCCGCTCTCATGCGCAGCCTCGCGGTCGAATGGGGCGGACGCGGCATTCGCTTCGTCGCCATCGCGCCGGGCGCGATCCGCACCGAAGGCGCGTTCTCGCGCCTGCTGCCCACGGCTGAATTGGAGAAAGCTCTACTCGAGCACAACCCGCTGCATCGCTTTGGTACGCTGGAAGAGATCGCGAATCTTGCCACCTTCCTGGTCAGCGACCAGGCAGGCTACATCAATGGCGAGATGGTATACATGGACGGAGGCGAGATGCTGGCCGGCTCCAGCAGCTTCAGCATGATTGGACGCCGCCTGCCCGACGCTGCCTGGGAGATGATGAAGCCCCGGAAGCCGAAAGCGAAATAGCCGAGGCGAAGCAATTCGGGAATGGGCCGCAATACCTCCCGAATTCATCCGAGGTTGGCCGCGTACCATCGAACAAGGTCAATGTTCGCGTAGGTTGTGCCGATCTGCTACACATGGGATCGTCGGCCTGGGCGGCATCACGTCACACGCATTCGAGAAACCTGCGGGAATTTAGTCATGCCGCTCATTTCATGAACGAAAAAATTGCCATCGCGAATCACGGCCCGAGCGAATTTCCTTCGCCCCTGCGCATGGGGCCGGTGGGCGCGCTGGAGAGCACGTTCATCCACGACGGCTTGTATTATCGCGATCCGCTGCAAGGCGAGCCGCAGCTTTTCGAACTCGCCGGCCCGCGCGAAAAACTCTTCTTCGAGCCGGCGCGTACTAAGGTCGCCATCGTCACCTGCGGCGGCCTGTGTCCTGGGCTCAACAACGTTATCCGCTCGGTCTATCTGCAACTTCACTATCACTACGGCGTACCCGCCGTCATGGGCATCCGCTACGGGTACTCGGGCTTCGGTTCGGAAGCGGTCGCACCCCTGTGGCTGAACGCCGAGATGGTCAACAACATTCATCAGCTCGGGGGCACGCTGCTAGGCACTTCGCGCGGCCCGGTCAGCGCCGACATCGTAGTCGACTTCCTCGATCAGCGCGGCGTCAGCATCCTCTTCACTGTCGGCGGCGACGGTACGCAAAAGGGTGCGCACGACATTGTCGCCGAAATCCAGCGCCGCAAGCTCAAGATCTCCGTCATCGGCATCCCCAAGACCATCGACGACGATGTGCAGTTCGTGAATCGCTCCTTCGGCTATTTCACGGCCATCGAGAAGGCGAAGGAGGTCATCGATTCCGCGCACGTGGAAGCGCATTGCGTGCACAACGGCATCAGCATTGTGAAAGTCATGGGGCGCGACTCGGGATTTATCGCCGCTGGCGCCACCGTCGCCAGCCAGGAAGTGAATTTCACGCTGGTACCCGAGGTGCCGTTCCAGTTAGAAGGCGAGCGCGGCCTGCTAGCCGTTCTGCACCGCCGCATGCTGGAGCGCCATCACGCCGTCATCGTGGTGGCCGAAGGCGCGGGCCAGCACCTGCTGCCCCCGTCTGAGGAGCGCGACGCCTCCGGCAATCGCCTGCATCGCGATATCGGCGTCTTCCTGCATCGCAAGATTCGCGACCACTTTGCCGCCCAGCGCTTTCCCGCCGTGATTCGCTACTTCGATCCTAGCTACTACATCCGCAGCGTGCCCGCTTCTACCGTCGACTCGATGTTGTCCGATTCGTTTGCCCGGCACGCCGTTCACGCCGCCATGGCCGGCAAAACCGACATGATTGTCGGCTTGCAACATGGCGTCTTCATCCATGTGCCGATTCCCATGGCCACCACGCAGCGCAAGCGGTTATCCAGCGAAGAGTGGGCGTCCGTGGTGACGGCGACCGGCCAGCCGGACCTGGCGTGATCTGCGAGTCGCCTCGATCCGTCGAGATGCGTGATCTCCGGGTCGCGCGCGGTGTCCCTCCAAATGACAAGACCTTCGAATCGCACGCGGTTTGCTCGAAATGGCGCTCTAAGGTTTCCTAGCGTGGTTCACTTCGAGGCGTAACAGTTGCATCATCGCGCAACTGAGCTAAAATCCTGGCCATGAAAAAGCTGTTGCTGCCGCTGCTTCTCTTCATGATGGTAGCGATGTCTGTGCCGGCCTTCGCCAGCCACCATCATCACCATAACCATCATCATTCAGGACATCACCACTCGCATCACACCAGCTAACGGCTGGCGCGCGACAACTCGAAGGCAAGAGCCTGAACCGGCGGATGGTCCGGGCTTTCTGCTATCGGGGTGCTTGTTAGGTTGTCTTTCTTTTCGCTGCATCTCCAGGCGGGTCTGTGGATCGCGGAAGAAACGGCCTGACGCGTCATCCTCGCTGGAAACTCGTGAATTGCCCTGCTTCACTGCGACGCTCGCAGAAAAGCCGAGCCCGCTAGGGCGAAATACTCTAGCCCAGCATGGAGCCGCAGGCGGAATGCTGGGTTAGCGCATTACGCAGCCGAGTCCTGTAGGGACGGCACAGCCAACTCACCCCACCTGCGAATCCACTGGCACATTCGACGTCACCAGGTACCGCTTGGCCTTCTCCTGCAGCGCTGCGGTCAGCGGCACGCTCTTGCCGGACTCGAGGCTGGCTTGCACGGCGACGCTGTCGCAGGTGGCGACCATCTTTCCCGTCTCGTCGTCATACATCTGGTGCAGGAAGCGAAAGTACTTTTCGCCGACCGCGAGGAAGCCGCTCTTGATCTCCACCAGCTCGCCGCCGCGCAGCTCCTCGAGGAATTGATAGTTCTGGCGCACGATCGCCACTCGCAGGCTCTTCTGCTTCATGGAGGCAGGCGTCACGCCGATGGCGTGCAGCAGAAACCAAGTCGCCTGGTCGAAGCGCGAAACATACATGCGTGAATTCATGTGGCTGGCAAAGTCGTACTCCGAAGCCAGCACCGCGCCTTTAAATGTGTGCACCCATTCCGCCATGATTGCCCTTTCTTGAATGCCGCTGTTCGCTGTTCGCTTTTTCGCTCTGCGCTTTTCGCTATTCCGTTTTGCCTCTTCGCCGCTCCGCGCTATTCGTGCATCATGCGTGCTTTCGCTTCCCACGCGGGACGGTACGTTTTGCTTTCGCTCCCCGCGCGGGACGGTACGTTTTGCCAGCCCAATTCACACTCACCTCATCACCCTCTGTCATCCTGAGCGAAGTCGAAGGACCCCTATGGCAACGACACCCAATCGCTTGCTGAGGTTTTCAACTCGGTCGAAACCGCATTTGCGCAGGCAGCCACAAACTTCGCCATCAAATCCAGCGTCTTTTCTGTCTGATCGCGATGTGGCGAGTGCTTGCAATTCGGCAGCATCACGATCCTCGTTTGCGGCGCCCGCCTCTTGATCGCATCCACCTGTGCCTTGGTTCCGTATTCATCGTCTTCGCCCTGAATGCACAGGATGGGACAACGAATCGCCGAGGCATATTCCTCGATGTTCCACGAGCGAAAGGCCGGATCGAGCCAGATATCGTTCCATCCCCAGAAGGTCGCGTCCACATGCGCGTGATACCGGCCCAGCCTGCTGGCGAAATCGCTCGTCTCGTAATTCACTTTGGCCTGCGTGATGCTGGCGACACTCAAGTCTTCGACGAATACATGCGGCGCTTCCAGGATCAATCCGCGCACTGCATCGGGATACTTGCCGGCAAAGATCAGCGCAATCGACCCGCCATCGCTGTGTCCCAACAGAATCGGCTGTTCGACCTTCAACTTGGCGAGCAATTCCGGCAGCACAACCTCGCCCTCATGATGCATGAAGCTGACGGGCCGCTTCTCCAGCAGCTTGTCGGAATTGCCGTGACCGTACCGCGAATAGACCAGCACGCCGCAACCGGTTCGCGCCGCCAGGCGCTGGGGAAAATCTTTCCACAAGGCGACCGAGCCTAGCCCTTCATGCAGCATGACAATGGTCGCGCCGCCCGTTCCGCCGGATCGATCCACAGCGTCTCCAAGCGCTTTCCACCCGCAATGACTTCGCCTGTGCGTGTTGTTGCCGTACTCATCCCTTACGGTTCTCCTGTTGCAGCCGTTCCTTTTCACGCCTGACCAGCAAAAAGCGCTGCAGCTTGCCAGTCGCGGTCTTCGGCAGTTCGCTGACAAACTCGATGTAGCGCGGATACTTGTACGGAGCCAGGCGTGCTTTCACGAACTCCTGCAATTCATGACGCAGAGCATCGTCGCCCGGCAACGTATCCTTCAAAACGACAAACGCCTTCGGCTTGACCAATCCGTTTTCGTCGGCACTCGCAATTACCGCGGCCTCCAGCACCGCTGCGTGCGCAATTAGCGCCGACTCGACTTCCACCGGTGAAACCCAGATGCCGCTCACCTTCAGCATCTCGTCATTGCGGCCGCAGTGAACGAAATAGCCATCCGCATCTTGCCGAAACTTGTCGCCAGTGCGCATCCACTCACCCAGAAACGTTGCTCGCGTCTTTTCGCGATTGTTCCAGTAGCACGCTGCAGCTGTCGGGCCGCTCACCTGCAATTCGCCGATTTCGCCCTGCGGAACCTCGGCTCCGCTCTCATCGACCAGCCGCACCCGATAACCCGGCACCGGCAAGCCAGCCGTGCCATAGCGCACGCTGCCGGCACGATTCGATATAAATGTGTGCAGCATTTCGGTCGAACCGATTCCGTCGATTATCTCCACGCCAGTGTGATGCGTCCACTCACGGCCAACCGATTCCGGAAGCGCTTCGCCGGCCGAACTGCACAGCCGCAATCGGTGCTCGCCGCGCCGAGGCAGATCGGGTGAAGCCAGCAACGAACTGAACAGCGTCGGCACTCCGAAAAATATAGTTGGCCGCTGTTCGCGCAAGATAGCGTTGATCGCTTCCGGCTTTGGCCTTCCAGCAAACAACACCGACGTCGCTCCCACAGAGAAAGGAAACGTCAATCCGTTACCTAGTCCGTACGCGAAAAATAACTTCGGAGCAGAATACGTGACGTCGTCGCCGGTGATTCCGAGCACGCCTTGCCCGAAGAGTTGCGCTGTCTGTAGCAAGCTGGTCTGCACGTGCACCGCGCCCTTCGGCCTTCCCGTCGATCCGGAAGAGTAGAGCCAGAAGCACGCATCGTCCGGCCGTGTTGGATACGCCTCGCAACTTGAGGACGCAGAGGCCATCAAGGCAGCCAGTTGCGGATACCTGTGGTCCGAAGTGCCCGCGACAACCATCGTTCCCTTCCAACCGCTGATCTGGGCGGCCTCCTCCATCACTGGCAATCGCGCTTCGGAGACCACAACTGCTTTGGCGCGACTGTCCTGCAACACGAACGCGTAGTCGGCTGCCGACCACATAGTGTTGATGGGAACAGGAACAACTCCGGCCTTGATCGCGCCCAGAAAGCATGCGGGAAAATCGATGCTGTCGTACAGGCAGAGCAGGAGGCGCTGCTCCGGTTGAATCCCGAGCTCGCGAATCGCATTCGCGCATCGATTAACGCGCTCCGCCAATTCCCCGTAGCTATGCGATCCGGTCGCGTCGATGACAGCGATCCTTCGCGCGCGCTCCGCCGTCAGGTTGCGGTCGATCAGTTCGACAGTCGCGTTGTAGAACTCGGATGGCACGTCTGGATTCCGAGTGACTAGATCGGAAACTGCGCTGGGCGGCGGACTACCGTTGCTCATTCGCCCGGATCCGCCGCTCCCTCACTGATGGCCGCCAACGTTGCGGTCGAGCCTTGCAGCGCGACGCGCTGATGGTAGAACCACAATCCGTGCAAGCCGCCAAGTTCCTCGCCGCCACCGGCGCGCCCGGGACCACCGTGCATAAGCGAGGGCAACACGATTCCGTGGCCAGTGTGGCTTTCCTGGATTGAAGGATCGATCAGGAGCAGCCGTCCGTGGGTTGTGCCCAAAGCGATTGCGGCCTCTGCGAGGAACGCCGTATCAGCGCTGAAAACCGATGCTGCCAACGACCCGCCACCGCGCTTGGCCAGCGCAAAGGCCTCGTCCTTGTTGCTGTAAGGCACGACCGTTGCAACCGGGCCGAATACTTCGAGCTGGTGAATCACCGCAGCATTGGCGTCACGTGACCGTAACAACGTCGGAGCCACAAACGCTCCGCGATCGATTTGCGCATCGAGCGCAGCAAAGTTCTCCGGCAAATACGCCACATCGGCCTGCTGGCGAAGCTTACCAATCCCGTCTTCTACGCTCTTGCGCTGCGCCATGTTCACCAGAGGCCCCATAGATACCAGCGCGTTTGCCGGGTCGCCCACTACCGTCATTTTTAACTGCGCGACAATGGCGTCGATGGCGGCTTGTGCCTTATCTGCCGGCACCAGCACTCGCCGAATCGCGGTGCACTTTTGCCCAGCCTTGGTCGTCATTTCGCGGACAACTTCGCGGGCAAAAAATCCAAACTCCGTCGAGTCGGGCGCGACGTCGGGACCCAGCAGCACGGAATTCAGGCTGTCGGCCTCGATGTTGACCCGCACATTCTGTTTGCGAATGTTCGCGTGTTGCCGAATTCCTTCGCCAGTGTCGGCTGAACCGGTGAACGCAACTACGTCGCCGAGACGAAGATGATCGAGCAGATCGTTGGGCGAGCCGCAAAGAATCGAAAGCGCCCCGGGCGGAAGGATGTCGGCTTCGATTACGGCGCTGACCATCTCCTGTGCCAGCCATGCAGTCGAGGTCGCCGGCTTAGTCACCACCGGCACCCCCGCCAACAGGCTCACTGCGGCCTTCTCCCACAATCCCCAGGAAGGAAAGTTAAACGCGTTGATGTGCACCGCAACCCCATCCAGCGGCACGCCGATATGCAGTCCCTGGAAATTCGCATCGCGAGCCAGGCGCATGGGAGCGCCGTCGCGCAGCACTCGCGCTGCGCCGAGCTTCCCGCCAATCTTGGCGAAGAACTTCAGCGTGCCGATCGCGCCATCGACATCGATGGACGCATCGGCTTTGGTGTTGCCGGAATTCTGGCGCGCGATCTCAAACCATTCGTCGCGACGTGCAGCCAGGGTGTCGGCAATCTTGCCCAGCAGTTCCGCGCGCTGCGCATACGCTAGCTTGCGCAGTTCCGCACCTCCCACATTGCGGGAGTAGTCCAGGGCGGCCTTCAGATCCAGCCCTTTCGAGCTTGCCCAGGCAACGGTGTCCCCGGTTGTGGGACATACCAGCGCAGTACCACGCTCATTGCCAGCCTGCCATTTGCCGCCCAGGTAGCTTTGAAGCACCTTGGCTTCCGACGCGATCCGATTTTCTACAGTTGTAGCCATAAATTATGCAATCTCCGATGATGAAGCCAGATGCTGTTCTACCCAGGGCACAATCCATTGCGCAGCTTCTTCTTCGGGCAAGGTGCCGGAGCTGGCATCGTGCATCAGCATGTCGCCCGCGCGTTTAGCGCCGAGTTCAGTCAGCAGTTTGTCGAAGCGTATGCCGCCGTGGCAGAAAGTGTCTTTGTAAGTTGTGTCCCCTAGCGCGATCACGCCGTAGGTAACCGCGCTCAAGTCAGGTTTCTCAGTTTCTAAACTACTAAACAGTGCCTGAGCATTGTCCGGCACGTCGCCATTGCCGTATGTCGAAGTGCAAATGAGGAAGATGCCGCCACCCTGAAAAACGCTGGCGTCCAGGTTGTCCATCACCTGAATGTCGGCTTGATGGCCCGCGGTCTCCAGCGCTTGCTGGACCTCTTGCGCCACCATCTCGGCGGTCCCGGTCATGGTGCCCACCAGAATAGTGATGGCTATGCCCACGGCCTCGTCCCCACAGCGAAGCTTGCTTGCAGCACGAACTCTCTCCTCACCTTGGCACTATTATACGTGCCGTTACGGAAGTATAATGCATCCACCGTGGCCAAAAAGCGCGACATAATGCATCTCGAAGAGAATCATCGCGCCGTCGTTCCGCCCGACTTGCCCGACGCATCCGAAAGCGGCGAAACGGCTGCGGAATCCGATTACCTCAGGCTGCTCGGCGAACGGGTTCGCCAGACCCGCGCCCGCCGCGGCATGACGCGCAAGCTGCTGGCTCGCGATTCGGAAGTCTCTGAGCGCTACCTTGCGCAACTCGAAACCGGGCAGGGCAATATCTCTATCCTCCTGCTGCGGCAAATTGCTAAGGCGCTCGACATCCCACTGGAAGCTTTAGTGTTGGAAGGCGCCGAGCCGCCTGTCGACCTGGTTCACACGACGGAGTTCTTGCGCAGCATGCCTGCCGCAGAATTGGCCGAGGCGCGACGCCTGCTGGTGCAGCACTTCGGCGGTGTCGATCTGGAGGCGCGACGCGGCCGCATTGCGCTAATCGGATTGCGCGGTGCGGGAAAGTCGACTCTGGGCGCGATGCTGGCCGATCGCATGGAAGTTCCATTCGTCGAACTCGACCGGCTGATCGAACAAGAAAGCGGCGTCAGCTTGAGTGCCATCTTCGACCTCTATGGCCAGGGCGGATTTCGCCGTCTGGAGCGCCGCTGCCTGGATCAGGTCATCGAGCGTTATCCGCGATTCGTGCTGGCGACCGGCGGCAGCCTGGTTTCCGAGCCGGCGACCTTCGAGCGCCTGCTTACCAAGTGTTACACCGTGTGGCTGCGCGCTACGCCCGAGGAGCATATGGAGCGGGTCATCGCCCAGGGCGACATGCGCCCCATGGCCGACAACCGCGAGTCGATGTCGGATTTGAAACGCATTCTTGAGGTGCGCGAGCCGCTCTACCGCAAGGCCGATTTGACCATCGATACCAGCAAGGGACGCGTTGAGGACGCGGCTGAAGAAGTAGGCCGCAACCTTCGCGAATCGTGACAATCTATATGGTTCAGATTTCAGATGAAAAGGCCTATCATCCAAATGTCGAGGGACTTACGTTGGGAATTGACTTGAATCCGGAGCTGGATGACCGATTGGAGCGTTTGGCCAGTGAGACCGGCCGCAGCAAGGCATACTATGCCGAGCTCGCTATTAAACAGTTTCTTGAGGATCGCGAGGATTATCTGAAAGGCCTAGCCGCCCTTGAAAGAAACGAATCCTCGATCTCTCTCGATCAACTGGAGCGCGAGCTTGGCTTAGACAGTTGAATTTCTACATACCGCGCAAATTCAGATCGCTAAGCTTGACCGTCCTATTCAGCAGCGCATTAGTTCCTACTTTCGCAATCGTGTCTTGACCGCCCATGATCCCCGTGAACTGGGGAAAATGTTGCGCGGTGACAAGGGTGGGCTGTGGAGATTTCGGATAGGGGATTATCGGGCCATCTGCAAGATTGAGGAGGAGCGCCTCCTAGTTCTGGTTTTGGATGTTGGGCACCGGCGGGAAATCTACCGATAAGCGATCGCCAGTATCACCTGCACCATATTTCCTATTCAACCCTGCCTTTAATGCACTATAATGCATCTATCCATTGTGGGGATTTGATCGCCAACCGGCGCTCGCTTTGAGGAGATTTCTACCTGCATGCCTAACTTGAAGGAAGCGGAGCTCGTCACTTTTGACGTGGCTCCAGGAGACTACCGCCATTGGCGGCTGACCATTGACGGCCGCGTTGCCACGCTGGCCATGGACGTCAACGAAGACGCGGGCCTGCGTCCCGGCTATAAGCTGAAGCTCAACTCCTACGACCTCGGGGTCGACATCGAGCTGCACAACGTTTTGCAGAGCATCCGCTTTGAGCACCCGGAAGTCGCATGCGTGGTGCTCACCAGCGCCCGGGATCGCATGTTCTGCGCCGGCGCCAACATCTACATGCTCGGCACCTCGACCCACGCCTGGAAGGTGAATTTCTGCAAGTTCACCAACGAGACCCGCAACGGCATGGAAGACTCCAGTCGTCACGACGGCCTAAAATTTCTGGCAGCGCTGAACGGCACCACCGCGGGCGGCGGCTACGAGCTTGCGCTGGCCTGCGATGAGATCGTGCTGATCGACGACCGGTCGAGTGCCGTGAGCCTGCCTGAAGTCCCGCTGCTCGGCGTGCTGCCGGGAACCGGCGGCCTGACTCGTGTGGTCGATAAGCGCAAGGTGCGCCGCGACTTGGCTGACATGTTCTGCACCAATCCCGACGGCGTCAAGGGCGAGCGTGCCAAGGAGTGGGGCCTGGTAGACGAGATCGCCCCTCCGGCGAAATTCCAGGACGCGGTTCGCACCCGCGCAGAAGCTCTGGCAACGATTTCGACCCGCTCTGCCGACGCCAAAGGCATCAAGCTAAGTCCGCTCGATCGCAAGATCGACGACAGCGGCTATCACTACAAGTATGTCGATGTCACCTTTGACCGCGGAGCACGGACTGTGACCCTCACCGTACGAGCACCAGAAGGCGAGCAGCCGAAAACTGTTGCCGAGATTCATGCTGCCGGCGATCAGTGGTGGCCGCTGACCATGGCGCGTGAACTCGACGACGCCATCCTGATGCTGCGAATTAACGAGCTGGAGCTGGGGCTGCTCTTGCTGAAGACCGCCGGCGATCCGCAGGCTGTGCTGGCCTCTGACATTGTGGTACTCGCTAATCAGAACGACTGGTTGGTCCGCGAGACCATCGGGATGCTTCGCCGCACGTTAGCGCGGCTTGATGTCTCGTCGCGGACGATGTACGCCATCATCGAGCCGGGCTCCTGCTTTGCCGGAATTCTGTTTGAGCTGGCGCTCGCCGCCGATCGCAGCTACATGCTGGCTCTTGCGGAAGGCGAGGCTGACGCCCCGCACATCGCGCTGGATGAATGCAACTTCGGACTGTTTCCTGCGGTGAATGATCGCGGCCGCCTGGAGACACGCTTCAGCGGCGACGCTTCTCACCTGGGCGCCGCGATTGAAGCCAAGGGCAAGCTGCAGACGGCTGAGGAAGCGTTGCAGCTCGGGCTCATCACTTTCGCCCCCGACGATCTCGACTGGAAAGACGAGGTACGCATCGCCATCGAAGAGCGAGCCAGCCTCTCGCCGGATGCGCTGACGGGCATGGAAGCCAGTCTGCGATTCCCCGGCGGCGAAACGCTGGAGACCAAGGTCTTCGGCCGCTTATCGGCGTGGCAGAACTGGGTGTTCATCCGGCCGAATTCTACCGGCGAGCATGGCGCACTAAAACTCTTCGGCACGGGATCGAAGGCGCGCTTCAATTGGGAGCGAGTGTAGCGCGAATCGCTGTGTCCGCCAGGGTTCGTCGACGACGCAGCTTCCCGCGATCGGTGCAACTTACGATAACTATTGCAAACTTATTCATCGCGGCCTTACCCGCCGGCCAGTACCAAAAGGAGTTTCGTAATGTCGATTAATTATCAGGACCGCATTCCTAATAACGTGGATCTGGGCTCGAATCGCACGCTGCAACGCGCGCTGGAGCATTGGCAGCCCGAGTTTCTGAACTGGTGGCAGGAGTTGGGCCCACGTGATTTTCAAGTCGCCGATGTCTACTTGCGCACCGCGACTTCGGTGGACGCGAAAGGCTGGGCCACCTACGGATTCGTGCGCATGCCGGATTATCGTTGGGGCATCTTCCTGGCCGATCGCAATCCCGAGCGCCGCATCGGATTTGGCGACAGCTATGGGCAGGAAGTGTGGCAGCAGATTCCAGGCGAGTATCGCGCTACCCTGCGCCGCCTGATCGTTACCCAGGGCGACACCGAACCAGCTTCGGTGGAACAGCAACGCATGCTGGGGCATACAGCTCCCTCATTGTATGACCTGCGAAATCTGTTCCAGGTGAACGTGGAGGAAGGCCGGCATCTGTGGGCGATGGTCTACCTGCTGCACGCTTATTTCGGCCGCGATGGCCGCGAAGAAGCGGAAGAGTTGCTGGAGCGGCACTCCGGCGACGCCGACAAGCCTCGCATTCTGGGCACCTTTAACGAGCCTATTCGCGATTGGCTCAGCTTCTTCATGTTCACCTATTTCACCGATCGCGACGGCAAATTCCAGCTGAAGTCGCTGGCCGAGTCGAGCTTCGATCCCTTGGCGCGAACCTGTTCGTTCATGCTGACCGAAGAAGCGCACCACATGTTCGTCGGCGATACCGGCATCAATCGCGTGGTCCGCCGCACGCTGGAGGTGATGAAAGAACTGGGCACCGAAGATCCGATCGCCATCCGCAACGCCGGTGCGATCGATCTGCCGATGATCCAGAAATATCTGAACTTCTGGTTCAGCTCATCGCTCGACCTGTTCGGCTCGGAAACTTCCTCGAACGCGGCATCCTACTTCGCGAACGGATTGAAGGGCCGTCCCGACGAAGGGCGCTACGAAGATCACATTGCTGTCGAGCAAGCCTACAACCTGGAAGCTCCCGACGGGAACGGCGGCGTGAAGACCGACCAGATTCCCATGCGCAACGCCATGAACGACGTCACCCGCGGCTCGTACGTTCGCGACTGCGAGATTGGCGTGACCCGCTGGAACCGCATCATCGAAAAGGCCGGCTATTCGTTCCGCCTGTCGCTGCCCAGCACGCGCTTCCGCCGCACCATCGGCGTGTGGGGCAACGTTCCGACTGATCCGACGGGCAAGCCGATCACGCAGGATGAGTTCAATGCGAAGATTGCGGGTTGGTTGCCAAGCGAAGGCGATCAGGCATACGTCCTCAGCTTGATGCACGGTGTGCACGAGCAAGGGAAGATGGCGGCCTGGATTGCTCCTCCCGATCGCGGCATCAACAACAATCCGGTGGATTACGAGTATGTAAAACTGCACTAAAGCAGGGATGGGGACTGAGGGATTTGGGACTAGCAAAGGCTGGCGGCTACGTGCCTTGCCAACCCCTCGGTGAGAACTGAACCAGCGAAAGGCGAATAGCGAACAGCGGCTTTCATGAAACACATCGCCATCATCGGCAGTGGTCCGGCGGGATGCTATCTCGCCGACCATTTGCTGCGCCTGGTTCCTGATGCTTCGATCGATATTCTGGAGCGGCTTCCGGTGCCGTTTGGGCTGATCCGCTACGGAGTTGCCCCCGACCATCAGAACACCAAGGGCGTGGCTCGCGTCTTCGAGCGAGTGCTGGCGCGTGACCGTGTCGGCTTCTTCGGCAATGTCGAGGTTGGCCGCGACGTTCGCTTGCAGGAACTGATGGAGCTATACGACGCCGTCGTTCTGGCCACGGGCGCCGGCCGCGATCGGCAGCTCGGAATTCCGGGCGAGAACTTGGCTGGGGTTGTGGGATCTGGGGCGTTCGTCGGCTGGTACAACGGTCATCCGCACAGCCAGGAGCCACCAGTCAGCAACCTGCAATCGGCTGTGGTCATCGGCAATGGCAACGTCGCCCTCGATGTCGCTCGCATTCTGGCAAAGCGTTCGGAAGAGCTAGCGGGCTCGGACCTTTCGCCGGAAGTCATGGGCTGGCTCGCGGCCCACCCAATCGAGACCATTCACATCGTCGGCAGACGAAGTGCTGCGGAGGCAAGGTTCAACGACCACGAACTGGCGGAGCTCGGCACCTTGCAGCGAGCGCGTCCGCTTGTCAGCAATCCTGAATCTCTGGCCGGCGACAGCGCCGTCGTAAATGTCTTTCGCGGCTTTGCCGAAGCCGCCGAACGCGATACCCCGGTCGCCATCCACTTCCATTTCAGCCTCGTGCCTACCGCGTTTCTCGGCGACCAGAAGCTTTCCGCTGTGCAATTCCGAGCTGCCAACGGAGAGCTACGGGAAATCCCGGCGCAGCTGGCTGTTACCTGTATCGGCTACCAGGCGCTTCCCTGTTGCACAGCGATTCCGGCAAACGGCGTGTTCACCAACGACGCCGGCAAAATCGCCGAACGGCTCTATGTTATCGGCTGGGCCAAACGCGGTCCGTCAGGAACAATTCCCACGAATCGCGCGGAAGCTCAACAGGTGGCGCAGAAAATTGCCGGCGAGCTCACAGACGGAGCACGTGCAGGCAGCCAAGGTCTGCAACGCCTGCTGGAACAGCGGAGAGCGAGTTGGGTCGATTATGCAGGCTGGCGGCGCATCGACCAGGCCGAACTGGCCGGCGCACCCGCGGGCTGCTGTCGCGCGAAGTTTCGCGACCAACGTGAGATGTTGGATGTAGCCCAGACGAGCCAGCTTCGATCAGCCTGAAAGTTCCTCTCCATTAACCCGCGCCGACCATCCGATTGCCGCCATCTAACTGTCAAAGAGAACCGGTGACCTTCTTCTGGAATCCAAGCAGAAGCACAATCTCAGGGGCGTTCCGCAATAATTTGGTAAGGTACTGGATGCGGAAGTCTGCGGCCGGTTCACGCAAGCGATGAGCAGTATCACAACCACACACAAACGCGAGGCGGTCCGACGGCACTCTCATCGCGCCGGATTGCGGACGGTAGCGTTCGTGGAGGCGTTGAAAGGACTTCTCGCCCTACTCGGCGCCTATGTTCTGATCGGCATGATCAAGCACGATGTCGATTTCGGGGAGGCCGCGGAGCACATCCTGTTCCGCATCCACATTGATCCCAGTCATCATCGCTGGTCGCAGCAAGTACTCAGCGCTGCCGACAAAATTTCCGGCACCAGCATCGCTATGATTATCGGGCTCGCCGTTGCCTATGCGACGCTGCGCTTCTTTGAGGGATACGGCCTTTGGAGGCAGCGAGCCTGGGCGGAATGGCTGGCCATCATCTCGGGATGCATCTACATTCCCTTCGAAGTGTACAAGGTGGTCCGTCATCCCAACGAGCTGCACTGGATCATCCTGGGCATCAATATTCTGGTCGTGATTTATATCGCCTGGGTACGATGGGATGAGATTGTGGCAGCACGGCGCGAGCGAGCACCGGCGTAAGTCTTCCGCCTCGCCAAGATTTTTCGTCTGAACCGACTACGATTTCTTCGTCTCGACCGACTCTTCCTCAAGCAGCGTCAGCACTCCGCGACGCGCAGCTTCGTCCTCGCTACCGAACGAACGCGGCTCAATCTCCTCGAAGTATCGCCAGGCGGAAAGCGCCTGCAGAGGGTTGCCGCGCTGATGCTCCTCTCCTGCTGTTTCGCACAGCAGTGCAAAGGCCAGGCTCTGGCTGAGACGATGCAGCAATTTTCGCGCGTGGCGTTGCGAGCTCTGCTGGTCACGCATGGTAATGGTGACAGCTTCAGTGTCGCCGTGGATTCTTGTCTGCAACCCGCGCCGCAGATTACCCAACACCTCCGGCAGACCATCGTGGATCTTCTGCACCCGCGCCTGGTATTTGTACAAGCCGTGATAACGGGGGCTGAGCAGGCGAAGCAACTCCAGCGCCTGGATGTTAGCCGGACCTTCCCACACCGTAAGCACTTGCGCATCGCGCAGCAGGCGAGCTACGGGATAGTCGCTGGTGTAGCCGTTGCCGCCGATTAACTCCAGGGCTGCCCGTGCGGACGTGATGGCGTACTCGGCCGTGAGATATTTCGCCAGCGCGGTAGACAGGCGCAGCCAGGTACGCTGATCGGCGTTCTTTTGCGTTTCGTCGAACGCAATCGCGGCTTCGAAGGCGAGCGCCGCTCCCGCCTCGAACTGCACGCGCATGCGCAGCAACTCATCCTGCACCATGGGATAGTCCGAAAGCAGATGGCCAAAGGCCTGCCGCGTTTTGGCCCAAGCCAGCGCCTCGCGCAATGCCCGGCGCTGCACTCCCACCGACCCCACCGCGTTGTGGACGCGGCTGTATTCCAAGGCCTCCATCATCAGCTTGAACCCATTCGGCGGTGGCGCGATTTCAAACCCTACTGCCCCCAGCAGATCAATTTCACCCGTGGGAAGGCCCTTGGTGCCCAGCTTGTCCTTCAGTCGCCGGATGCGATAGTGGTTGGGCTTGCCATCTTCAAGATGACTGGGCACCAGGTACAGCCCCAGTCCAGACGAGCCCGGAGCAGCGCCTTCAGGACGCGCCGTCGCCACTGCCAATCCGCTGTTGGCATTGCTGGTGAACCACTTCAGACCATGCAGCGCAAAGCCGTCTTCACTTCGGACGGCTAGTGTTGTCGTCGCCCCGATATCGCTGCCGCCGTGCTGCTCGGTCGCCCAGGTGCCTCCGGTCTTGGCGAGCCCGTCCATGCGAACGACATCATTCAGATATCTGTTCCGTAACTCATCGGGAGCATGGGACGCGAGCACGTAGGCCACTGCGCCGGTCAGCGTGACCGGACAATGCAGGCTGATGTCCGATTGCGACAGCACGTAGCCCATGGTGAAGGTCAGCAGGTGCGGAGCTTTCTCGGCATAAGGCAAGCCAATGATGCCGCGGCGATAAAGATCGCGATGCTGCTCCTCGTACCAGCGATTGGCGACGATGCGATTCACCAGCTCTCCGCCACGATCGTAGGTCTCGAGTGCGGGCGGCGCGTAGCGGTCGGTGTAATTCGCCTGCGCGTCCACATCGGTGCGTACCCACTCGTAAAATTCCGCGAGTTGTTGCGAATAGCCAGCAAGCGCCGGAACGCGCTGGATGAGCCGAGGTTCGAGATAAGGATCGAAGCTTCTTGAATTGTTCATGGCCTGCGGACCTAAACAACGAGCCGATAACGCGAGCTTAACGCGTTATCCCGGCAACCACACATGGATTTCCTGCTTGCGTTCCAATTCGGACTTGTGGCATCTTAGAAACTCCCTTGGAGAATGTCCCATGCAATCGTTAATCACATTTCGATGCACGAGTGATTGCGGGCAGCACTTGCCGGCAATGCGCTCCGGACAGACTCCGCTCATGGTCACTGATCTTTTCCGCTAGTTCGCCCGGTATTTCGCACAACCACAAGCTTTGAATGCAGCTGGATTTGCATCCAGTGCCAACGCGTTCGCAATTCTTGCTATCGGAAGCAGCTGTAAGTCTCATCCGTATTCGATAGCTATTTCCGCCGTCGGAAGCGCGGTCCTCCGTCGCTTCCGAATGCCACAGTCTTGAGGTGAGCTATGTTGACGTTAAACATCCTCGGAGGCCCCATGCGTCGTGAGGCGCTGTGCCCGACCTGCGTCTATTCGGTGATGCAGAAAGGCGCCGATGGCGAGGAACTCATCTCGTGCTGCCTGGGTGGCGGAGTGCGCGAACTGAAGTTTGTGGTGTGCGAGTGCACGGCCTACAGCGACCGCCGCATCCCGAAGCCCGACCGTACTGTGGGCTTCGTTCGTCCGGCGCAGCCTAAGAGGGCGAGGATCACGGTGATCAAGATCGCGTAACGGTCTCGCCGTAATCGCCCACTCAACCTACGAAAACTTTTGCTCGGAAACGAACTTTCTGAGCGACAGGATATTCTCGGCTTCGCGCCGAATGGAAAGAGACGATGACCACGATTTACGTGAAGAACGGCACGCCGTCGGAGAGCCAATCCAAGTGCGCCTCCTGTCAGCATGCCCACATCCTGCGCGGCTTCCGCGAAAGTGAGGAAGCCGTGTACTGCACTTTCTCTTACGACCGCCTGCTGGTGGTTCCCTTCAAGGTGTACGAATGTTCCAGCTACATGGACCGCACGCGTCCTACCTGGAAGCAGATGGAAGACCTGGCGATCGACATCCTGCCGCTGTCGTCCACGTCAGCCAAGCCGGCCGGCTTTCGCACGCAAAAGGACTCCGACGCCGCCAAGGAAACTGCGGACGAGTTGGACGCGGAACCTGTCGGCCACTAACTTGTTAAAGTAGAATCCCAGCCGGGAACGTTCCGGCTGGGGCTTTCTTTCGACATGGCACAGACATTGCTGGAGATTTGTTGCGGCTCGGCCGAAGACGCCATCGAAGCGGCGCCGGCGGCGCGGACCGCGTCGAGCTTTGCTCGGCGTTATTTCTCGGCGGGCTCACCCCGTCGCTCGGCTCGCTGCTGGAAGTGAAACAGCGACCGCAATTCCGGTGATGGCGATGAACCGTCCACGCGCCGGCGGCTTCTGCTACTCCGCGACCGAATTTGCCGTGATGGAGCGCGACGCCGAGTTGCTGCTGGAGCACGGCGCCGACGGCATCGTCTTCGGCATCCTGAATGCCGATGGCACTGTCGACGTCACACGCAGCCGCGCGTTACGCGAGCGCATCGGATCACGGCAGGCGGTGTTTCATCGCGCCTTCGACCTAACGCCTGATCCTTTTCTCGCGCTCGATCAGCTGATTGATCTTGGCATCACGCGAGTGCTTACCAGCGGACAAAAAGCCGGCGCGCCGCAAGGAGCTGATCTCATCAGACGCCTGATCGAGCACTCTCGCGGACGAATTGAGGTGCTGCCCGGGGCCGGCATCGATCTACAAAATGTCCGCCAGTTGCTCGCGGACACCGGATGCACCCAGATCCATATGACCGCCTTTGCCGAACGCCGCGATACGTCAACACTTGGCAATCCGAGTTTGCGCTTCGGAGACCCGGCAACTCCCGATGAATCCGTTTATGAGCTGACGGACCGGGACTACGTTCGCCGCATGAAGGAGGCACTGCTTGCGTTGTAAATCGATCGCCCGAACGATCGCGAGAGGCTTGATCTTTGTCCTGCTGCTGTGCGTCGCCCTTCCGGCAGTCGTCGCAGGGCGCCGCATCCAGCCAGCCTCAGGCGAACAAGGCCAGCAAGCCTGCCGCAAACGAAGCGCCCCTTCCATGGACGGACCAGCGCAAAGCCGAAATGGCCGAAGCCGCGCGCCAGGATTTTCTGCATGCCTGGAATGGCTACAAGCAATATGCCTGGGGACACGACGAGCTGCGTCCGCTCACCAAGACCTATAAAGACTGGTACGGCACGTCGCTGCTGATGACGCCGGTGGACGCGCTGGACACCATGGTCCTGATGGGCCTGAAGCAGCAGGCCAAGGAAGACCGCAAGCTCATCGACACCGAGCTGTCGTTCGACAAGGACATTTACGTCAAGAATTTTGAGATCACGATTCGCCTGCTGGGCGGGCTGCTCAGCAGCTACCAGCTCACCGGCGACAAGCGCCTGCTGGAGCTCGCCGACGACCTGGGCGCGCGTCTGCTGCCGGTGTTCAACTCGCCAACCGGCATGCCCTATGTCTTCGTCAACCTGAAAACCGGCGCGGTGAAGGGCGTCGAGAGCAATCCGGCCGAGATCGGAACCCTGCTCATCGAGTTCGGCACGCTGAGCAAGCTGACCGGCAAACCGTTCTATTACGAAAAGGCGAAGAAGGCGCTGGTCGCGGTGTATGAGCGCCGCTCGCCCATCGGCCTCGTCGGCTCAACCATCAATGTCGAAACCGGCAAATGGATCGATCCCGTCAGCCACATCAGCGGAGGCATCGACTCCTATTACGAATACCTGCTGAAGTGCTCCATTCTTTTCGGCGACAAGGATTGCGAGCGCATGTGGCAAACCAGCATCGCGGCGCTCAACAAGTACGTGGCCGATCCAACCCCGACGGGCCTGTGGTATGCGCAAGTCAACATGAACACCGGCCAGCGCGTCGGGACCCACTACGGCGCGCTGGACGCCTTCTTCCCCGCGGTGCTGGCGCTGTCCGGCGATCTGACTCGCGCCCGGCAGCTACAGGAATCCAGCTACAAGATGTGGACAACTTTCGGCGTCGAGCCGGAAGAGTTCGACTACTCGACCATGAAGATCACGTATCCCGGCTACGAGCTTCGTCCCGAGATTATCGAGTCCACCTACTACCTGCATTTCTTCACCGACGATCCGCGCTATCTCGATATGGGCGTGACCTTCGCCGATAGCCTGCAACAAATATTGCCGCACCGACGCCGGCTATGCGGCGCTGGTCAGCGTGGAAACCAAGCAGCAGCGCGATGATATGGAAAGCTTTTTCCTGGCCGAGACATTAAAGTATCTCTACTTGCTGTATGCGCCCAAGTCGACGCTCGACCTGCACAAGACCGTCTTTAACACCGAGGCGCATCCCATGCAGAGAACGTGGTAGGCCGGATTTGACATCTAAGATTTGCAGGTGAGCATGGCAATCAGCCCGCAGCAGAACACCAGCACCGTCACCACAACCGAGACCACGCACAACTATCGCGGCCCGCTGGCCATGGTGACCACGCTGTTCTTCATGTGGGGATTTCTCACCAGCCTCAACGACATTCTCATCCCTCATCTGAAATCAGTTTTTGATCTGAACTATTTCGAGGTGATGCTGGTTCAGTTCTTTTTCTTTCTGGCGTACGCGGTGTTTTCGATTCCCATGGGTTTTGTTATCGAGCGCATCGGGTACAAGAAAAGTATGGTCGCGGGCCTTTTCATCATGGGGCTGGGATCTCTGCTGTTTATCCCGGCCGCAATGGTTCCTTCGTTCCCGCTCTTCCTGATTGCGCTGACAGTTCTTGCGACCGGAATTACCGACTTGCAGGTCTCTGCGAATCCTTACGTGTCGGTGTTGGGGCCGGCGCGCACCGCCTCCAGTCGCCTCAACTTCACCCAGGCATTCAACTCGCTGGGCACGGTGATCGGACCACGACTCGGCGCCGCCGTCATTCTGGGATCGGCAGCTACCCTCACCGCCGAGCAGCTTCACCTGATGACTCCACAGGCGTTGCACGCTTATCGGGTACAGGCGGCTTCCACCGTCAAATTGCCATATCTGATCATCGCCATCGCCCTGATCCTGCTCGGACTCATCATCGCTCGTTTCAAACTACCGCAGATCCCCGAAGCAGAAGGCGGCCACGCAGCAGCGGAGACTGCCGACAGCATCTGGAAGCACCGCAATCTGCTTCTCGGCGCAGTCGGCATTTTCACCTACGTAGGCGCGGAGGTCGCAATCGGAAGTTTCCTGGTGAACTATCTGCACGAGCCCGAGATCGGAAATCTCTCTTATGCCAAAGCCGGCGCCTACCTTGCTTTTGGATATTGGTTTGGCGCGATGATCGGGCGGTTTGCCGGCTCTGCCATTCTGCAAAAAATACCGACGCGAGTGGTTTTAGGTTTCAATGCCGCTGTTGCCGCCCTGCTGGTATGCACGTCCATGGCAACCAGCGGGACGGTCGCGATGTGGAGCATGATTCTGGTGGGACTCTTTAACTCCATTATGTTTCCCAGCATATTCACGCTCGGCATCGAGGGCCTGGGACCGTTGACCGGCGAAGGTTCCGGCCTGCTGAATACGGCGATCGTCGGCGGGGCCATCATCCCCCTGGTGCAGGGGTTTATCGCCGACAGAATCGGAATTCATCACGCATTCATCCTGCCGGTAATTTGCTATTTGTACATCCTGTTCTTTGCCGCCAAAGGCCAGCCCAAGAAGTTTGCGTGAGAGGCTGCCGTGCCTACGGCACTCGCCCACTTACATACACGCTACCCAGGACTCCGTTTCGCTGCGTCCTGGGCTGAGCTGAGTCGTCCCGCAGTAGCGGGACGGGAGCGTCACGAGTGTGGTGCGATGCAGCGGAGCCAGGTTTCGGGCGGGATCGCTCCGAATGGCCGGCGCGTCATGGGGGGCAACGGTCGATGTCCTAACTCCCGTGGCAACGATCGCTCCACATGCGACTGCTCAGCGGTTTCGGCGCGTCATGGCGGCAACGGCGGACGTCCGAACCCCGCAGGGGTGGCGATGTCGTTAGCCCAGGACGAAGCGCAGCGCAGTCCTGGGTAAGCGTCAAGGAAAATCCGAGCCCCTTCAGGGGCGACACACACTTGGCTGTCGTGCCTACGGCCTCAACTCACGCTGCCCACGATTTCCCTCTCCGCCAGGTATGAATTTTTCTCCTCTGCGGGTGCCGCAATCCCCTCCGGCAACCTTCCTCCGTTGTATTCGGCCATGCGGTTCTTCCACTTCAAAAAGTCCGTGATGGTCTGCGGCTCGATGCGCACTTCGACGCGGCGCAAACTCGCCAGCAGCAGGTTCATCTCCTTCATCAAGCCAATCGGGCTGCGCAAATCCAGCCTGCCCGGCTTCACCGCCAGCGTCACCTCACGGCCTGTACACTCCAGCAAGCCCCAATATTTCGGTAATTCCGCGGGCGCGATCATCCCGGCGGGCGCCAGGTACAGACGCTTGCTGCCCAAGCCTTCTTCCGGATGTGTACGAAACGGCTTGCCGGCGTCGGCCAGAAAATCAGCACGCGAAACTTTGCATTCCACCAGCACCGACTGGCACGAAGCCTTCCACCCAATCACGTCCGGGACTTCGCCGGTCACGCAGTACTGCTCCGACAACACGATCCCGCATCCATATTTATGACGCAGCCAGTCCGCCGCCCGCGCTACCAGCTGGGCATGCTTCATCTGCGAAGACACTTTCGCCATGATGATGTTGTAACTGGATTCCGGCGCCGTGGGGAGTAACCGACAGGGGGCCTGCTCAGCGACCGTTCTTCGCAACCCGGCCCGCCCGAAGAGGCCGCGGTTTCGTGTAATATCAAGGATTCGCATGGGGTGGATGATCCAAGCAGAAGATGTGCGCAAGACCTACCGCATAGGCAAAGTGGATGTTCAGGCTTTGCGCGGTGTATCGCTGCAGGTGAAAAAGGGCGAGTTCGTCACTATCGTCGGCCCGTCAGGCAGCGGCAAGTCCACACTGTTCTACATTCTGGGCGGACTCACGCACGCCGACACCGGCCGGGTGCTGATCGGCGATGTCAATTTCACGGCGCTGTCGGATTCCGAGCGCACCCGCATGCGCAAGTCGAAAATCGGTTTCGTCTTCCAGAAATTCAACCTGCTGCCCACGCTGACAGCCGCAGGCAATATCGCCATCGCGCGCGACATCGCGGGGCGCAAGGAGACACCCGCCGACCGCGAATACATTGGTCGTATTACCCAGCTATTGGGCATCGACAAGCGGCTGGACCATCGCCCGTCAGAGATGAGCGGCGGCGAACAGCAACGGGTGGCGCTGGCGCGCGCGCTGGTCAATCAGCCGGCCATCGTGCTGGCCGACGAGCCCACCGGCAATCTCGATTCGGAGAATTCGGAGATCGTGCTGAACATGCTGCGCCAATCCAATCAGGAACTGGGACAGACGGTGCTGATGATCACGCACAATCCAGAAGCCGCCAGCTATGGCGATCGCATCATCCACATGCGCGATGGGTCCATCGTGCCCCCGGAAAAAGATCCGCAATGGAGCCACGCTCATGACTGAAGACATGCGCTCCCCGATTTTGCCGGGGACTGCCGCATCCGATTACGAGCGCTATCTGCGCACCGACGAGCTGCTGGCTTTGCAGAAATCGCCGGAGGAGATGCTGCACCCCGACGAACTCACGTTCCAGGTCACCCATCAGGCGTCGGAGCTGCTGATGAAAGGCGCCGCCTGGGAACTGGATCGCGCGCGCCATTGCCTGCTGGGAGGCGATTACAAGAACGCCGCGCGTCTGCTGCGCCGCGCCAACAAAATGCTGGTGCATCCCCTGCGCATGCTGGCCCTGCTGGAAACCATCACGCCGTACGAGTATCACGTCATTCGCGCGGGCTTGGGACATGGCAGCGGCTTGGACTCGCCGGGATTTCTGGCGCTGTTGCACATCGCGCCTCGCCTGGGGGAAGCGTTTCTCGAGCAGGTAAGTAAAGCCGGGCTGACGCTGGAAGAACTTTACCGGCGGCACGCCGAGTTCTTCGAGTTGCACGAAATTGCCGAGGAACTGCTCGACTACGATGAGCAGATCCAGCTGTTCCGCTACGCGCACCTCAAGCTGGCGCAGCGCATCATCGGAGGCGGCGTGGTCGGCACCATGGGCACGCCTGTGGAAGTGCTGAAGCAACGCATGGAGTATCCGCTGTATCGGGCGCTGTGGGATGTGCGCAACGAAATCACCTCGAAGGTCAACGCCGAAAACGCCACCGGGCACGGCGGCGCGTACTAAGCGACGCCGGAGACGAAACATCCCGTTATGCGTGCCGGGAGCGCAAACCCTGATGTCAGAAAAGTCAATATCCTGAGTAATCAAGAACCGCGATTCCGCTTGGGCCGGCTGCCAATTAAGCGGAGGATAGCGCCGCTCATTCGTATTTTTTCGCAGGACTCGCTTACGCCTCAGCGGCTGTACTGGTTCTGCTTCTTCTCGGCGTGGCGCTCCAGCCCAAGCTGAATCAGCCGGTCCATGAGTTCGGGATAGGGGATGCCGCTGGCCGCCCACATCTTGGGATACATGCTGATCGAGGTGAAGCCGGGCATGGTGTTGATCTCGTTTACGAACATTTTGCTGCTGCGCGGATCCATCAGAAAGTCCACGCGCGCCAGGCCCGAGCAGTCCACCGCCTGGAACGCGGCCACCGCGAGCTGCTGCACTTCCTTCTGCTTGGCCTTGCCGATCTTCGCCGGGATGATCGACTCCGATCCCTCCACCAGATACTTCGCGCTGTAATCGTAAAACTCCTTGATGGGCACGATCTCGCCTGGCAGCGACGCGATTGGCTTGTCATTGCCCAGCACCGAGCATTCGATCTCGCGCGCCTTTCCTTTCGCGCCGCCGACACCCTGCTCGATGACCAGCTTGCGATCGAAGCGCGCCGCCTCGTCCATCGCCGCCGCCAGTTCGCCTGACTGGTGCACCTTGCTGATGCCGACCGACGAACCCAGATTCGCGGGCTTCACAAACACCGGATACTTCAGCGCGCTCTCGACCTGCTTGCGAGCTTTCTTCGGCTGCTCGCGCCACGCAGTGCGCAGCACGGTCACATGCTTCACGATAGGCAACCCGGCGTCGCGAAAAAGCCGTTTCATCACGTCCTTGTCCATGCCTGCGGCGGAGCCCAGCACGCCTGCACCGACGTAGGCAATATCAGCCAATTCCAGCAGCCCCTGGATGGTGCCGTCTTCGCCGAACGTTCCATGCAGCACGGGGAAGATGATGTCGACGTCGACGGGATCGACGGCCGCGCGCAGCTGGCTGGCGTCCGTCTCGAAAGGCATCAACGATGCGTGATCTTGTCCCGGCATCGGCGGCACCACCACGCCTTCCCCACGCGCCAGCACCGCGGCAGCCGAGGTCGCATCCGGATCGCCCGCCCGCAGTTGTCGCGCTTCAGGCGCGTCCGCCGGCTTGCCTTGCAGCAGACGCTCAGCGTGCGAGGCTGTCAGCCAGCGGCCTTCTCTAGTGATTCCGATGGGCACTACGTCATACTTTTTCTTGTCGATGGCATTCAGCACCGAGGCGGCCGACAGCAACGAAACTTCATGTTCGCCACTGCGCCCGCCGAACAGCACGCCTACCCGAAGTTTCTTCATGTCTGAATCTTAACGCGGGAGCGCCGGAGGAAGAGTAATCAGGGAGGGACACTGTGAATGCGGCTTTTGGCTTTTAGCTTTTAGCCGTCAGCTATCAGCTATCAGCTATCGGCAAGACGCGGGGAAACTGCGTTGCAGGTAGAGCGGCGCTTCAGCGCCGCGTCCAGGCTAATTAGTGCGAAGGAACTTTAGCTTGCGTGAGAACTAGAGCTTCGCATTGGCGAAGGAACACATCGGGCCAGAACCCAGCGCCGTAGGCGCGAAACAGCTTAGCCCAGCACGCAGCCGAACCGGGGTCCCCAAGTCGCGCTGCTTTTGCGCGAATTGGGGTGGGACGGCGGAGTGCTGGGTAGGTAGAAAATTCATATTGAGTCCCGTGGGGACGGCAGAGTCCTCACGCAGACACTTCGGTCCCAGCGTTGAATGGAGGGTTTGACCAGCAGCCTCCCGCCGCAACCTAACCGCAGATCCCTCGGCTGCGCTCGGGATGACAAAATCGTACCGAACAACGAAAACGAGCGGCGGTAACCTTCCTCCGCCGCTCGCTAGCTTACGAGACGCGCACCAACGAGCTTACGACATGCGCACAAACAACCAGAACAGCGAGGCCGACAACACGATCGCGACCGGCAAGGTCAGCACCCAGGCCATAACCAGGTTGCGCACCGTCGCCCATTGCAGCCCGGTGCCATTAGCTGCCATCGTACCCGCCACGCCCGACGACAACACGTGCGTCGTGCTTACCGGCAAGCCATACATATCAGCTGCGCCAATCGTGATCATGGCAGTAATTTCGGCCGCTGCACCCTGTCCGTAGGTCAGGTGGTCCTTGCCGATTTTTTCGCCGACCGTGATGACGATGCGTTTCCAGCCGATCATGGTTCCCAACCCGAGAGCCAGGGCCACGGCCACCTTCACCCACGTCGGGATGAACTTGGTCGCGTGATCGATTTGCTTCTTGTAATTGGCCAGCACCACCGCGTCAGCCGCCGAGACCTCGGCGTGCTTGGACTTCTGCATGATGCGCAGAGCTTCACTCACCAGATACATGTCATTGCGGAAGTTGCGCACCTGGTCTTGCGGGATGTAACGCAGTTCCTTGTAGTTCACGACTTCGGTGCTGATGCCATTGATCAGGCTGCGCATCGCCAGCATGGTATTCGGCGTGAAATCCTTAGTCCGGACGTACGCGGAAACGTCGTCACGCGGATCGCCGACCACCGCTCCCGGGGTCACGTACTTATCCAGCACGTTGGCCGCCTGCTGTGAGATGGCTACGAATTCCGCCGACTGGCTGGGCGTGATGGCGTGGTTCAACGCGTAGGCTGTGGGCACCGTGCCGATGAGGATCAGCATGATCAAGCCCATGCCTTTCTGCCCATCGTTGGAGCCGTGCGCGAAGCTGACACCGGTGCAGGTCAGGATCAGCAGGCAGCGAATCCACAGCGGCGGGGGAGCATCGCTCTCCGGCGCCTTATAAAGCCGCGGATCGCGGATGAAAACTTTCGACAGGCCCAGCAACATTGCCGCCAGCGCGAAGCCGACGATCGGCGAAAACAGCAGCGACTTGCCGACGTTAAGCGCCTGTCCCCAATCGACGCCGCTGGTCGCAGTCCGCGCCTGCATCAACTGGTTGGCGATGCCGACGCCGATGATGGAGCCGATCAGGGTGTGCGAACTGGAATTCGGGATGCCGAAATACCAGGTGCCCAGGTTCCAGATGATGGCCGCGGTCAACAGCGCGAATACCATGGCGAAGCCCGCGCCGCTGCCGACTTGCAGGATCAGTTCCACCGGCAACAGCGAAATGATGCCGAAAGCCACCGCTCCCGTGGAAAGCACCACGCCGACGAAGTTCCAAATGCCCGACCACGCCACTGCGATGTGCGGATCAAGCGAGTGGGTGTAAATGACCGTCGCCACCGCGTTAGCCGTGTCGTGAAAGCCGTTGACGAACTCGAAGCCCAAGGCGACCAGCAGGGCGAGCCCCAGCAATATGTAGGGGAAGATTGACGCCGAATGTACGACCGACAGATCGGAAATCAGGTGATAGCCGGCGTAGACGAAGCCGATAGCCAGCACTCCGATGAAGATGGCGGTGCCAATCTTGCCGGGAGACTTGGAAAGCTTAGCGTGAACCGCACTGGAGGGCGCGGCCGACGGCGTAACAGGAAGCGGCGAGGCAGTCGCCATGGGTATCCTTTTCGGTTCTAAATTTGTTTGAGTGCCCGAGAAAACTACTCGTCGGCGAAAGGTACTACGCCGAGATGCGTCGCATCATTAACAGCAGGTTAAGGGAGGATGAATTCCCATCGGCTGTTGGGCTGTGTCCTGATGAAATAGGACAGCACCGCCTGTTGCAAGACGTTGCAGCGAATGAGTCCGCGGACCGCTCCATAACTTTGTCATCCTGAGCGCAGTCGAAGGACCTCTACACCAGCCACAAACCTTGTCATCCTGAGCGAAGTGAGATCGCGGCAGCGATCGAACGCAGTCGAAGGACCCCTACACCAGCCACAAACCTTGTCATCCTGAGCGAAGCGAGATCGCGAACAGCGATCGAACGCAGTCGAAGGACCCCTATAGCCGCCCACAAACCTTGTCATCCTGAGTGCAGCGAGATCGCGACCCGCGATCGAACGCAGTCGAAGGACCCCTATAGCCGCCCACAAACCTTGTCATCCTGAGCGAAGCGAGATCGCGACCGCGATCGAACGCAGTCGAAGGACCTCTACACCAGCCACAAACCTTGTCATCCTGAGCGCAGTGAGATCGCGACCGCGATCGAACGCAGTCGAAGGACCCCTATAGCCGCTTCACCCACCTCGAATCGAATCAGGCCACCCCAGCATCCACATGACACGAGGTGCTATGGCTTCTTTGGATTGGCTGGCGCAGGATTCGCTGACCAGCCCTCTTTCTCCGCAGCAGGACTTGCTGCAAAATCCCGATCTCGGCTTGCTGGACGCTTACTCGCGCGCAGTGGTGGGAGCGGTGCAGCGCGTGGGCCCGGCGGTGGTGCACATCCAAGTGCGGCAGGGCCGCGGCGCCGGTTCAGGCTCGGGATTTGTTTTCACTCCCGACGGCTTCATCTTGACCAACAGTCACGTGGTGCATGATGCCTCGGAGGTATCGGTTATGACCTCGGTGGGCGAACGCTTTCCCGCCGAAGTTGTGGGCGACGATCCCGACACCGACCTGGCCGTGATCCGCAGCGCGCAAGGAGCGCCATCGGTTCCGCTGGGCAGCTCGCGCAAATTGACCGTCGGTCAACTGGTGATCGCGATCGGCAATCCTCTGGGCTTTCAGCACACGGTCACCGCGGGAGTGGTGAGCGCGCTGGGACGAACGATGCGTTCGCGCTCCGGCCGTCTGATTGATGGCGTGATTCAGACCGACGCCGCACTCAATCCCGGCAACTCGGGCGGCCCGCTGGTCGACTCGCAGGGGCAGGTGATCGGGGTGAACACCGCGACCATCATGGGCGCGCAGGGCATTTGCTTCGCGATTGGCGCGGACACTGCCGAGTTCGTCGCCTCGCGGCTGATTCGCGATGGCCGCATCCGCCGCAGCTACATTGGCGTCACCGGGCAGGGTGTGTCGCTGCACCGCCGGCTGGTGCGTTACTACGATCTTCCGTCGGAGAGCGGGCTGCTACTGCTGACCGTTGTTCCCGGCTCGCCGGCGCAACAGGCAGGACTGCGCGAGCGCGATGTCATCGTGCGCTTTGCCGGAAACTCGATCACCAACGTCGACGACCTGCATCGGCTGTTGACCGATGAGCGCAGCGGCGTCGCGTGCGAGGTCGAAGCCGTGCGCGGGACCGAGTTGTTGAAGGCGGTGGTGAAGCCCCAGCCCAGAGCGGAGTGAGGCGGCGACTCGAATTTTACCTGCGGGTTGGGTCAAGCGATGGCGAGACATTTGGCCGCCAATCTGGTTTGCTGCCTGAAGAAGAACCTCTGCCGTCCCTACGGGACTCGCATCATTTTCTGCTTTACCCAGCACTCCGCCGTCTCCCCAATTCACGCAAAAGCGGCGCGAATCGGGTCCCGGCTCGGCTGCGTGCTGGGCTAGACTATTCCGCGCCTATGGCGCTACGTCCCTCGGCTGATGTACTCTGCCGCCAAAGGGAGACTCACTGCAAGGGATATCCCAGTCCTGCGGAGCGGGACGAAAGATGATAGCCCAGCGCTTCAGCGCTGGGTGGTGCACCATCTCCATTTGAGTCCCCCGGGGACGACAGGCCACGTCGTCCCTCGGTCCCAGACTTTCGAAAAACGCGAATGTCTGGGGCACCCGGCTTTACTTCAATTCACCCCTGAGTTCGACTGGACGATAGGACCGGTTTTCTCCGGCGGACGCATGAGCCCGAAGTTCTGCAGATAGGCCACGGTGCGCTGCGCTGAGCCGTCGAAGGTGAGCTGGCAATTTACGAACTGCGTGTTCTCCCAAGTCACGTCGCCGCCGCCGTAGATGAGTTTGCATTCGGTGAGAATGCAATTCACAAAGCGCTTGTCGTCCATGTAAACCGTGACCCCGTTGGGCTGCCAGTTCTCCATTACCTGCATGATGAGTCCCTCTTCGATGATTGGAATGAGCTTTAAGAATAACTCACCGGGACGCGAGTGTGTTCAGCGGGCGCCGTCGGACCAACGCGATGAGGAAGGATAAAGATCAACCCGACAAGAATCTTTCACCCAAAACAAAAATCAGGGCTCCGGAATCGGAAGCCCTGATCAGCACACTTGGTTCCCACACATCCGAAAACCGCGGATGCGTGGGACACTCGTATTTCCTAAGAAGCTACCCGCCCATCGCACCTTCGGTGCCGGTGGCGCGAACGGTATCATTGACAGTCGAGCTGACCGTGTTGCGGACCTGGCCCATGGCGCGCTCCGCGGTGTTGCGAATGTTCTTCACGCCTCGCTGCACGCTCTCACGTTTCTCGGTATAGGTCTCGCGCGCCGTATTTGCCAGATCATTGGCGCGGTCGGCAAGATTGTTGCGGGTCTCTTCTCCACTCATGGGAGCAAACATCAGGCCAAGACCCACGCCCACCCCCAGCCCAATAAGAAAACTTTTCATCACTTCCTCCTAAGACTCGTAATTGATTTCAAGATGGGCCACGACCAACAAAGGCACATAGGCTTACCTAGTAGAGATGCGCCATGAGCAGGCGAGAGTTTGCCTTGCATGGCGACAAAGTTTTCGCAGAAACAGTGACGCCTCTTCCGGGAAGCAGGAGCTGCTCAATCGCTTGCTTGCCGACCGCCTATAGCGTTCGCTTGAACAGCGTGGTTGCGATGGTGATCATGATGGCCGCCGCCAGCGTCAGATACAGCAGATCCATTCGGATGGCGACGAAGCCGGCATCCTTCAGCAGGATCGCCTTGAAGCCGTGTACCGAGTAGCTGAACGGGTCGATGTACGCGATCCAGCGCAGCCACGGCGGAAAAGCTTTGATGGGATAAATCGCGCCGCTGGGGAAGAACAGCAGCGTGTTCAAAATGCCGAACGTTGCGCGCGGCACCAGCGGGTCTTCCACCCGCACCATCATCAGGAACATCATGGTGTTGAAGGCCAGCGACGTAGCCACAATCATCAGCAGCACGTAGAACATATTCAGCGGGGTGAAGACGCTGCCCAATCCGGAGAGCAGTGAGCCCAGGGCCGTAATCACCACACCCGCCATGATGGCCTTGATCGCGCCGGCGATATTCAGCCCGGCCACCAGCTCAAACTTCGTGATCGGCGTTACCAGGTAGCCTTCATGCACCCCGCGCGCCTTATCGTCGATGTACAGCATGCCGCCGCCAATCATGACCGAGACGAACATGGCGAGCGCAATCGAGCCCGGCAGCAGATACTTCATGTACTCGATGTAGGGATACAGTTCGACCGTGTCCAGCGAAATCTGCTGCACGATGCGCGACGGGTCCACGTCAGGATTGTTCAGCGCCTTCACCAGGTCGCTGAATTCCTGCTCCAGGGTTGAGCTCATGAAGTTGTCGGTGTTGTCGACAATGAGCGCGATGCGGGGATGGTTCTCCTCATACACCCTGCGCGAATATTCCGGCGGAATAATGATCGCGCCGTCGAGCCGCCCGGTACGCACATCCTCCATTGCCTGCTTATCGCTGTCGTAATCCACCGGATAAAACGTTTTCGCGTTGGCTTCCACCGCCGCCAGCGCCTCGCGGACTTTCACCGCTTGCGTACCGCGATCCTGATCGACCACCCCCAGCCGCGCGCCTTTGATCTTGCCGCCAAACGCGTTGCCCAGCACGATGAGCTGGACCAAGGGAAAGACCATGGCCACCAGCATCAGCGCGGGAGAACGGAAAAATTTGCGCAGCTCGCGCTCGACAATTGCCGACATTCGATTCATGGCCGCATCCCCGGACGATCCGGCATCACGAAGCTGAACGCCTTGACCTGTTCATCGCGCAGCTGCCGGCCGGTGAAATGAACGAAGACGTCGTCCAGCGTGGTGTTCTGCACCGAGAGGGATTTCACCTGCACGTTCTGGCGCACCGCCAGTTCCACCAGTTCGGTCGTGGTCTTGGAGCCGTTGCTGGTGAGGATGCGATACATGTTGGCCGCCTCCGGCTGCACCGAAGTCACGTCATCGAGCGCCTGCAACTCGTCCGGCCAATTCGCAGGCGCGTTGAAGAACTGCGCTTCGATCACGTTGGTTCCCGGCACGCTGGCCTTCAACGCCGCCGGCGAATCCAGCGCTACCAGCTTGCCGTGATCGACGATGGCAATGCGATCGCACAGGCGGTCGGCTTCGTCCATGTAGTGCGTGGTGATCAGGATGGTCAGGGCGCGCTTGTTCTTGATTTCGGTCAGCATCTCCCACACCGCGACGCGCGATACGGGGTCGAGACCGGTGGTGGGCTCGTCGAGAAAGAAAATTTTGGGGCTATGCACCAGGCCGCGCGCAATCTCCAGCCGCCGCCGCATACCGCCCGACAGGGTCTTGGTCTGCGCGTGACGCCACTTCAGCAGATCGACTGTGCTCAGCAGATCCTCGATGTTGCGCTTGCGGTCTTCGGCGGAAACTCCGTATAGCTTGGCGTAGATGTTCAGGTTCTCCTCGACCGTGAGATCGATATCGCTGGTCAGCGCCTGCGGAATCACGCCCATGCAGTGGCGCGCAGCGTCGGACTGCCTGGCAACATCGAAGCCGTTGATCAGCGCGCGCCCGGCGGTAATCGGCAGCAGCGTGGTCATCATGCGGATGAGCGTGGATTTGCCTGCGCCATTCGGACCGAGCAGGCCGAAGATTTCACCCTGCTGCACCGCAAACGAAACATCGTCAACGGCAGTGAAGTCGCCGTACTTCTTGGTAATGTGATCGACCAGGATGGCGTCGCCGGTGACGGGAGCGTCGCACGGAGTCGCGGGCGTCGACCTGGTGTCGTTACGAAACCAGCTCATCGGATACTCATTTCCCTACACATTCTGATAGCAGCGCGCTTGGATCGACGCATGGTTTGTCTTGGTCATGGTTGGTCATGGTTTGTCTTGATCACGGTTTGTCTTATGCGTGGTTTGTCTTGATCATGGTTTGTAACAGGGCACGACTCTTAGTCGTTCTGTAATTGCGTCCATAAAGAAATCATGGGGCTTCAGTGCCCTGATACAAGGCGTTCAAAGCCGAATTTTTTCTGCGATCTGTGAAGCCGTTCGTTACAGAACACAAGGCCTGCGGCCCCGGCTTCAACCTGACAATGAGATCCTTCTTCATCACTCGCCCCTTGCCAGATTCTTGGTCAGGTCCTTGGGCAGCAGGACTTCGGCGGTCATGCCTGGAACCAGCGCGCCGTCGGGGTTATCGACCTTAAGCTTGAGGCCGATGGTCTTGATGTCGCGCTTGCGGCGGCTCACATCGCGTTGCGTCGCGTAGTCGCCCTCGACTGCCTTGAAGATGACCTCGCCGGTGATGGGTTTGCCTGCCGGCAGTCGCACTTGCAACTTGTCACCCACGGAGACGAAGCGGCTCTCGGTTTCGGGCGCCTCGGCGCGCACCCAGGTATCGCCGAAGTCAACGATGGTGACGATCGGCGTCCCCGGATTCACTACTTCGCCCTGCCGAGTGGCGCGCACGGAAACAGTGCCTGACACCGGCGCGTAAATCTTGGTGTAGCCCAGGCGGGTGTCGGCCTCGGCAAGTTGTGCCTTGGCGTTGGCAACCTGCGCTTGGTTAGCGGCGACGTTGCTGGCTGCGGCTCGTTGCTGGTGCAGTCGGGCGTTGGCGGTGTTCAAGTCAGCTTGCGCGGCATCGACATTCTCCTGCGCGCTCTCCACCACGGCCTGTTGCGCTTTCAATTGCGCTTCCGCGCGAACCTGGTCCTGCTCGGACTCAACTCCGGCCTTGGCCAGCGCGATCATGCGTTCCGAATCGCTCTTGATGCGAACCAGGTCGGCCTGGGCCTGCAATAGCGTCGCCTTGCTCGCCGCCAGTCGGGCCCGTGCGTTCACTACGCCGCTGTTGGTTTCGCCCAGAGTCTGCGCCTCGGTCGCCTGCATGGATGAGACTTGCGAGTCGTAAGCGTTGATGGTCGCCTGGGCAGCGTTCTTCTGCGCCTCGAGTTCGGCGGAATCGACTTCGGCGATGAGGTCGCCGGCCTTTACCTTGGAGCCTTCGTCGACATAAAGCTTCTCGACCCGGCCCATGATTTTCGAGCTGACAATCACCTGGTTCGCATCGACGATGCCGATCAAAACCGTATCGCTGGTGCGGTCGGTCGAGAAAAAGTAATACCCGGCGGCGATCAGCAGCAGAAAAAATAAGAAGATGAAAAATTTGTGCGGTTTCACTTGCGTTTCCCTCGAACCCGATGCACGACGGTATGAGTGTGGTCCGAATGTTGTTTGGCTGATTTGTCTTTGTCTTGGGCGGCAATGCGCGCGGCGAGCTTGATCCCGGCATCGCGATCGGCGAACAACGCGGCGGCAATGTAGTCGAGCACCGCAGCTCGCCGCTCGGGAATCGAGTGCCTGGCCCAGGGATTCTCGTTCATGAACTTGCTGCGCAGCGGCGCGGTCAAAAAATAATGCACGATGGAGCCGATGGCAGACGGCAGGAAGTGCACCGGATCCACCGAACGGAACTCTCCGCTCTTCAAACCAGTTTCCAGCAGCTTGAGAACCCGGTCGCCAATGGGCCGCAGGTACAGCGGGAACATGCGATCCAGGTGCGTGGGCCGGCCGCGGCCGGCGGTCATCATCTCGCCCATAAAGATGTGGGCGTAATACGGCGACTCGGCGATGGCATCGAAGTGGGTGGCTGCGTATTTCAGGAAGCGCTCGCCCGCGGTGCCTGGCTGGTCGCACACCGCAGTAATGCGAGTAAGCAACTGGGCAAAGAACGCGTCGAGGATTCCCCCGTAGAGCGTGTCCTTGTCCTGAAAGTAGTAATAGAGCAGCGCCTTATTGACGCCGGCCGCCTCGGCGATGGCATCCATGCGGGCGCCGGCCAGGCCTTCGCTGGCGAACTCCGCCAGGGCCGCTTGCAGGATGGCATTGCGGCTGGCCTGGGGCTGACGGCGGCTGCCACGGCGCTGGGCAACGGGATGAAGCTGCTTCTGCATTTTAATTAACCGGTTAGTTAATATTAGCAGAGTGGCTGGCTGGAAACAAGCAGACTGTCTGTGGGAGAAGCCATTACGTTTTAGATCGAATCAGCCGCGCAGCGGCGACATTTGTGTTAGCCGTGGGCGTTAGCCCGCGGTGGAGTGAGGAAAATAATTGAGCCGCGGAGCGGCGGCACAGCTACGACACAGACACTGCAGGGACGACAGAACTTCTCACGCATACGTCGAAGCCTTCGGTCCGGATGACAGCGCGAAGGCTTGTTCTGAGACCAGGGTTTGCAGGCGGGAGGACAAAACCGCAGGTCCGTTCGCTCCGAAGGGACTGGATCGCGAGTGGGTGTCGCCGCTCCGCGGCTCCAAACATTTCCCCACTCCCACCCCGGGGTTTGCACCCCGGGCTCACCCCATCCCGCCGCTACGCGGCTAGTTTGTTCCGCCGCAACACTTTTTCCAATCGAAAATTTCCGCTTGTGTTCACGTCGTACCCGCCGGCTTTGATGCGCGAGATGACATCCGCGATTTCGCGACCCAGTGTCTGAAGCCACCTTCCACGTTCAAAGCTGCGTCGACGCGGCGCTGAAGTGCCGCTCTGTATCGGCAATGCAGTTGTTGAGACTTTGCTTCGCCTTTGGCCTTTAGCTTTCAGCTGATGGCTGATGGCTGACGGCTGACAACCGACAACTGACAACTGATGTCTGACCGCTGAAAGCTTGCAACCGACAACTTCCCGCTCGCCGTCCGTCCCGCCGTTTTTATAAAATTTTTATAAGTGGGATGTTAGAATCCGGCACCATGACTCGAACCATAGGCTCCCTGCTCCTGGCGCTCACTACCCTTCTGGCCGTCTCTGCCGTTGGTCAATCTCCGTCTAAACCGAATCTGTCGGGAACCTGGATCTTTAATGCTCAGAAGAGCAAGCTCCAGCAAGATCCGCCCAGCAGCATTACGTTCGTTATCGATCAGAACGATCCCCAGGTCAAGTTCGCGCGCACCCAGGTTTATGGCGATCAGAGCTTCAATTGGAAACTCGACATCGTGGCCGACGGCGAGAAGGAAGTGGTGCAGACTTCCCCGCTCTACACGGCCAACATCCGCGCCCGCTGGGAGGGTAGCTCCCTGATACTCGACCAGAAGATCACCGCCAGCGATGGCACCACCGCGACCGACATCGTGACTTATAGCCTCATCGATGGCGGCAACGCGCTGGAAGCAGTCGAGAACCAGAAGACCCAGGGAATGAAGAAGAGCATGACGAGCCGCTGGGTCCACGAGAAGAAAGCCCAGTAGGCGGCGGCCAGTAGTAGGTAATCAAACCAGAATTGCGAAACGTCCTCTCGCCGGCGAACGGTGGGAAGGACGAGCGTTCGCGCGCGAACGCCCTGGCCCTCACCGGCTGTCCGAAGCACGCGAGTCACGTGCCTGGTCGCAATAAGAGTTTCCCCAAGCCGGTGCAGTATGCGTTCACTTAAAACTCTGAATACGTGAAACCGAGTTCCCGCCGCAGCTGAACAGTGCGCTGGAAAACTCGTAACGCCCGGGACGCCGGCTGAACAGTTTGCTGAAAAAGTCGCGAAAGCAGATTCCTCGTGGGCTGAAAGCCCACTCGGAATCACAAAAATAAAAGGACTTGTACGGCGCACCTGAAGGTGCGCCCCTTCAAAGACGGATCAAAGTCGAGTTTTTCAGCAGTCTGTGAAGCCGGCTATGAAAACCATAAATAAACGACTTAGACGCTGGCCTGAAGGCCAGCTCTACCCGACATACCACCACAGTCGATTTTTTCAGCAAACTGTGAAGCCGAATCGATGTGCAACCTCCCCTTCAAAGCAAACTTTTTTCCAAGCAATAAAAAAGCGGCCTGACCTTCGCCAAGCCGCTCCATACGCGTTCACTTTGTAATTCAGACGGCTGTTTAGTGCAGCGATGCCAGGGTTTTCTGCGCTTCCTGAGCGTCGGCACCTTTCAGGTTCAGCTGCAATGCCTTCTGCAACTCAGTACGAGCGCGGTCGCGTTCACCCGCTCCACTCAGCGCCATCCCCAGGTGGTAACGGAAGTCGGCGTTATCCGGCGATTTCTTTACCGCATCTTCGGCCAGGGAAACGGAAACCCGGAAGTTGCCTTTCTTGTACTGAATCCACGCCAAAGTATCGTTGACCGCTTCCATCTCGGGAGCAATCTGTTTGGCCTGGGTAGCCAGGCTCAAGGCCATGTCGAGATTTTCACCCTGCTCGGCATAGACCCACGCCAGATTGTTGGCTGCGATGGGATCGTGTGCATTCTGCGAAAGGCTGGCCTGGAAGTACTTACCCGCCGACTTCATGTCGCCCTTCTGCAGGTAGACATTGCCAATCGCGTTGTTGATGGTAGAAGAGGTCGGCTGAATCGCCAGCGCTTTCTGGTAGGAATCCAGAGCCTGATCGGGTTTGCCGGTGGCTTCGTAGATCTGGCCCATATGTACGTAGGCGGCGGCCGACTTGGGATCGATGTCCAGCGCCTTCTGATATTCGGCCAGTGACTGATCGTACTTCTTGGTGGTGGCCAGTGCGGAAGCGTAGATGAAAAGGGCTTGCGGGCGCTTGGGATTGGCGGTGGCGTACTGGCTCGCCAGGTTGACGGCCTTAGCCGGTTCGTTGGTGGCGAACATCAACGCAATGTAATTGGCCCAGGCCTGATCGAACGTGGGAGCTACGCGGATCGCGGACTGGAAGCTCTTCTCCGCATCGGCATATTTCTTTTGGCCGGCATAAGCGAACGCCATGTTGAGGAACAGGATGGGATCGTTGGGAGAAGACTTTTGCGCTTCCTTCAACTCATCCATCGCGCGGTCGTAATCTTTCGCGCCCAGATCGATGGTGGCGTTGAGGAAGTGCGCCATGGGATTGTTTTCATTCAGCTTCTGTAGACGCGCGGCGTATTCGCGGGCCGTATCCCAGTCACGCGAGTCGCGATAAACTTCAGCCAGCGATTGCAACACCATGGGGTTGGCAGGCTGAATCCGATTAGCTTCCTGCAATTCGCTCTTGGCGCCCGGAATATCGCCAGACAGCCGCAGCACCTGGCCGAGAACGTAGTGCGCCTGCGCATTCTCAGGTGCGTCTTTTACCACCTCGCGCAATACCGTGATCGATTCCTGGGTATTGCCCTGGATAGAGAGCAGGCGGCCGTGGGTCATGCGGGCAGTAATGTCGCCCGGATTCTCTTTCAGCAGCCGGTCGGTCATCTTGGTGGCTTCGTCGATCTTGCCACCGTTGATCAAGAGTTCCAGGGTGCGAACCTGGAGCTGCGAGTTCTTAGGATCGTAATTCAGGCCGCGCTGATACTCCTTGAGGGCGGCATCGGAATTTCTGGCGGCCAGATAGAAGTCGCCGATGGCGGTAGCCACTTCCGGCGAACTCGGCTGTTTGATGCGCAACTGCTGCACCACATCTTCGGCATCCTGCTTGCGGCCTTCCTGGAGCAGCAAACCGGCTAAACGAAGATACGGGATCGAGGCTTCAGGATTGTTCGCGATTGCCTGGCGATAAACCTCTTCCGCCTTCTTGGAATCCTTCTTGTAGAAGTAATAGCCGGCCAGGTTGGAATAAGCCTGCAAGGAGTGCGGATCCAGAGCGATGGCCTTGTTGAAGTCCTGTAATGCCAGCTCGTCCTGATGCTGGAAAGCGTAAACCGCGCCGCGATTCATGTATCCGTCAGCCGTATCGGGTTTGAGAGCGATAGCTTTGCTGAAGGTGCTGAGGGCGTCGTCCAGGTGCTTCTGGGCCAGCAACACGTTGCCCAGCAGCAGGTAGGCTTCGGCGTTGTTCGGGTCGTGATCGACCACGTAGCGCGCCTGCTCTTCCGCGTTGCTGTAGAAATGCGGGCCGGAGGCGAGATACATTCCGCCCAGGGCCACGCGAGCCTTCAGGTGACTGGGATCAAGCTCCACCACCTGGCTCATTTCCTTGAAAGCGTCCTGGTTGTGGTCCAGCTTCAGGTCGGCTTCCGCCAGTTGATAGTGGGCTTCGGCAAATTTCGGATCGATTTGCAGGGCCTTCTTGAACTGGATGATCGCAGAATCGTACTTCTGCTGATCCATATACTTCATGCCGCTTTCCAGATACTTCTTCTTCGCGACATCCGGATTTTGGCTGCAACCGGCAAAGAAGACGGCCAGCATGGTCATTACGATAGGAACGAGGTAGCGATTCCGCATGAGACTTCTCCTGGGTTTACCGAGGGATGATCTTGTCGACATCACCTGTAATCTGTGTTGCGAAGGAAAGGGCCCGCTCTTTGGCTTTGGCCTCATCTCCGTTATCTACCGGCACGCTGATACGAACCAGGGCAGCGTCGGTTCGATTTAAACGCAGCGCGTCATAAACTAGATAGAACTTTCCCCAATATTCGCTGGCCACAATCCGGCCATGCGCCTGGTACCAATACAGGACGAGCTGCTCGTCCAATCCTTTGCGCAGGATATAAAGATTAATCGGCGCCTTGGTTCCGTCGGCCAGAGGCAGCTGGTAGACACTCGATTGCACCGGATTCCAGCCTGCGCCGGGCAGGCAATTCTTAGGCGAGTGAATGGTAGCGCCGGTTTTCTGGCTCCGAAAATATCCAATGTACAAGTTGAGCAGGTTCTGCTGCATGCCCGGCTCCCAATATCCGCGATCCAGGTAGTCGGTCACGCCCAGTACGTCCAGGGTTTCTTTGTCCAGCGGCCATTCAATGACCTGCGCGTAAGGTCCAATCTTTGCGGGAAATTCCGACAACGGCTTGGCCGGAGGTGTCGCCTCGCCATGGGAAAGGTGATTCATTCCCAGGGTTGCGGCCAAAAGCACAGCTACCATAACCCAGTAACGGCCGCCTGCCTTCATCGGGCCACCTGGGCAGCGGCGCCCAACCCGCTGTCTCCGCCGGAGAATTTCCTGCGAATGAACGATATCAGGCTATGCAAAAGCAGGAACATCACGGTTGCCACTACAAAAATCACCCATCCTGAGAACTCGTGCATGAACCCTTCCGCAGCCTTGGGTCCGATGTAGTTCGCCATGATGGCGGTGATCATGACCCGCGTTCCGTTGCTGATAATCGCCAGCGGCACCATGGCAATCAGTAAGATCCAGCGCACGGTCACACTTCGTTCAACAAGATATCCATATCCTGCGGCCAAGGCAAGCAGCGACATCAGCGAACGGATTCCACTGCAGGCTTCCACTACCTGCAACGTCATGTGTGGCAGCACCAGCACATTGCCTTCCCGCATGATGGGGAACAGGTTCAGCATCTCCAGAGTGCGGGTAGCAAACCGGGACGCAATAAACTGGAGCGGGAAAACAATCTCGTTATAGATGATGGTCGGTATAGGAATGGCGAAGAGCAGGAACGCGACCGGAAATGCCATCGCCCGCAACATCGCGCTTCCGAGGAAATACACGATCAGCCCGCACAGGGTAACCACCATGGATAGCCGGGCCAGCGACAGCTCTGCGCCCAGGCTGCCGAGAAACAGCATTCCCAGCGAGAACAGTACGATGACCATGCCCCAGGGCGAAGGGCGACGTGGAACCAGTCGCAGGGAATCTCGCCGCTGCCAGATCAGGTATGCCGATAATACTGGAACCAGAAATCCGTGCGAGTAATCGGCATCGCTGTACCACTGGTACACCAGCAGCCTGACCACTGGCGCATATAAGACTGCCAGCACTCCCACCAGAAGCAGTCCCTGCCAGCCGAAGGGCTTGAGTGTTTGCCAGAACGAGGTCGACGCTCGTGAAACGGACGTCACGAAGGAGGCCGATTTTGGGGCAGACCGAACTTCTTCTGCCGCCGGAGGATTCAGCGCAGTACCCGAGGTCTTGGTGCCAGCAAGCGCCACTAGTCGTAACTCCAATTTGGACTTCTGTCGGAGAGCCTCAACGGTATGTGCAATTATTTAGCCGAGAATGGCATATTGCCGTCATTGTAAGCTGCTGAAAATCAATTGCTTGCGATTTATCTGCGCGATAGACGCAAAAAATAGACGCAACGACTGCAAAAGTTTGCACATCCAGTCCAGCAGAGTTCACTCACGGTTTGGGAATTAGCGGACATTCGGCTAGCCGCATCACAGCCGAACGATCTTATCCGACTTGAACTGCTTCATGGCATTCCGGGTGTCAACGATGAGTTTGGCCGAATCCAGCAGCCCTTTGTAGTCAAAACCCTTGTGGTCGGTGACGATCACCACGCAGTCGGCCTGGGCAGCTGATTCGGGCAGCGGCGTCGATTCCAGCGTCAAACCGTCCAGCCTGAGCTTGGGCACATACGGATCGCTGTAAGTTATGGAAGCTCCCAGCTTCTTCAGCAGCAGAATCACGTCGAGGGCAGGCGACTCGCGCATGTCGTCGATATCACGCTTATAAGCCACGCCGGCCACGTGTACGTGGGAGCCCTTTACCGACTTGCCGTGATCGTTGAGGGCGTTCTGTACCTTGTCGACGACAAAATGCGGCATGTTGCCGTTGATATACCCGGCCAACTCAATGAAGCGCGCCTCGATGCCCGACTGCTTCGTCTTCCAGGAAAGGTAAAACGGGTCGATGGGGATGCAGTGCCCGCCCAGACCCGGTCCGGGATAGAAGGGCATAAAGCCGAACGGCTTGGTGGCAGCCGCGTCGATCACTTCCCAGACATTGATTCCCATGCCGTGACACATCAGGGCCATCTCGTTGACCAGTCCGATGTTGATCATGCGGAAGGTGTTTTCCAGCAGCTTCACCATCTCGGCGACCCGGGTGTTCTCGACCGGAACCACATGCTCGAGGGCCTGGGAGAAAAACAGGCGACCCATCTCCGTGCAGGCAGGCGTGATGCCGCCGATCACTTTGGGCGTGTTATGCGTCTGGTAGGTGGGATTGCCGGGATCAACCCGCTCCGGTGAAAAGCACAGGAAGAAATCCTCGCCCGCCTTGTAGCCCAGCTTTTCGAAGGTGGGCAGCAGCAGCTCGTCGGTGGTTCCGGGATAAGTAGTGGATTCCAGAATCACCAGCAGTCCGGGATGGAAGTGTTTGGCAATCTCATCCACGGCGGACACGATGAAGCTCATGTCCGGGTCTTTGGTCTTGCGCAGCGGCGTGGGAACGCAGATGTTGATGGTGTCCAGGTCGCGCACTACGGAGAAATCTGTGGTGGCGCCGAACCGCTTTTCGCTGACCATCTTCGCAACTTGCGCCGAGGGAACATCCTGCACATGCGATAGACCGCGGTTCAGGCCGTCGACTTTCGAGTCCTGCACATCGATGCCGGTAACCTCGAAGCCGGCCTTGGCGAACTCGGCCGCCAGGGGCAAGCCGACATAGCCCAGCCCGACGATTCCTACCCGGGCAGTTTTGTCTTCGATCTTTCGCTTCAGGCTCTCGAAGGTCACAGCCTTCTTTTCCGCGGTCTGCATATGTATGGTCCCTAAGAAACGTAGTTATCTCTTGGTGGATTGGTTTGATTCAGGCTTCCCGCTCTGTCGATTCGGGCTTCGGCGGCGCATGCGCGAAGGCGCTGAACAGTTCCTCAGAGTACCACAAGCCTGCGGTGGCAATGGGGTTTGAGATTGCGGACAAGCTTGGGTTTTTGGCAGCGCTTTCCGCGCCCTATCTTAGGGTGTTATCCCGAGCGCAGCCCCCACATGGTGTCATCCCGAGCCCAGCCGAGGGACCTGCTATTTCCCACATGGTGTCATCCCGGGCGCAGCCGAGGGACCTCCTGTTCCCCACTCAGCGACTATCCCCCAATCACCAGCGTCGCCTCGAACCGCGTAGGCAACATCACCCTCTTGCGCAGCACAATCACCGGCGCCGCGGCTTTGGCTCCGAACGCTTGCGACGTCCAACCCTGTTCGCACTCTCCGCCCTCAACATGCAGCTCAGCCACACTTCCGATCAACCAAACTCCTGGTTCCCTCTGCACTATCGCCGATCGGGCATGCCAAAACTGTTCCATGAGGTGCTCGCCCGGCGGACCGTCCAAGTCATCGGTGACCAGGAGTTTTCCGTCACGCAATTCCACGGTCCGGGTATGAGTGAAGCCTCCGTACCGGCAGACCCCCACCACGCGGTCCCGCTCCGCAGTGCTTGAAAATTCAAGCAATCGCACTTCGGGCTTGTCCCGCCAGCGAAATGGGCCGTCCGGCGTGGCCTGGTCCCGTCCATCGATCCTCACCGTATTGTGAGCGGCCGTACCGCGAAACACCTCGCGCCACTCCGGGTCGAGATACGAGTACGTTCCGGGATCGATCAGCACTTCGTCCCCGCCGACCGATACCACCAGCGACAGTGCGTCGGCATGGCTGTGCCCCGCGCTCCACGGCCCCATCGGTCCGGCATCGAACAACGCCGAGATCCTTCCGCGATGCAGAGCAACCAGTCCGGCATCGGCGAACCTCTGCGACTTACGCTCGCTAGCTGGGGTCGCGGCCTCGCCGCACTTCTCGGGGCCGAGCCACCACATCGCAATCTCGGCGGCGTCTCGTTCCGTGTAGGCAAACGCCGCGTTGCCCGTTATCAGCGAGGCCGTCGCCAGCGTGCCGCGCGCAAATCGCTTTCGTTCGCCGTAAGGATGAAACAGCCGGCCGCCATCGTCATCGCCCAGCAAGGGAAGAGTGCCGTCGCCGTTCACGATCCCAGCCGGAAAGTCAGCCATGCGCGAAAGCCCGTCGCGATATTCGTCAGTGACGTCTTCCAGCAACGCATGCAGCAGAAAGAAATCGAGCGCGTAAACGTGGTAGTACGTGGACTGCTCGAAGTGGCTGCCGTCGGCCTTGACCTGCTTGCGCATCTGCTCGCGAACGGTCACGCGGCCAATTTCGCGCCACTTTTTCGCGCGCGGAAATTCCGGAAACAGCCGCCCGATGGCATGCAGCGCCACCGCCTCGCCCAGCAGGTGCGTGTTCGGCGAAAAGTAAACCGACAGGTTGTACTCCAGATGCAGCCCGTGCCGGTACAACTCGCCGAGAAAACGCTGACGGAACGGCGGCGACATCTGCTCGCCGACCAGGTGCCAGATCCAAATCCACGACAGCGCGCGGAACCCGACCTCCAGCGCGCTAGTCCAGTTAATGCCTTGCTGGAACGGGTTCTCCGCCCGCCAGTGCTCCAGCTGCCGAAAGATTTTGTCGCAGTAGGCGCTCATTCCGGTGAGCACAAACGCCTGCGCCAGCAGCACCAGGTGTTGATGCCGGTTCAGCTCCCAGATCCATTTGTGATCGCCGGCGGATGTGAGATCGAGATACGAAATGCGGCGGAAGTAGCGCTTCGGCGTTTCGTTGCCACGCTGCGGATCGCGCCGCCATGCCGGCGTCGCACCGTAATCGATCGTCGTAGCGAAGATGGGCACGTGGCCCGCGAGCACCTGGTCGGCGATCGCGATCAAGTCGGCGGCATAAGCGGTAGGGCGAAGCGCGTCGGCGATCGCGTTCGGTGATGGAAGCACAGCGAGCGGCGAGGCTGCGCGCAAATTTTGCGGCGCAGCAGCGATCGACAAGACTGCATTGGCCGCCTCCTGCCGGAGGCGAAACAGGATTTCGCGCGCGCTTCGCATTCTGGTGTCTAGTTTGTAGCAGAAATCGGGGGACGGGGTCGCGGGTGGCGATCGCGTTCGAACGCGGCGGATGACCGGACACGTCACGGAAAAACAGCAGGTCCTTCGATTGCGCTCGGCTGCGCCTCGCTCCACTCAGGATGACAAGATGAGATGGCGTCGCTACCCGCGGGCCTGAAGGCTCTACCATCATTTGTCGTGAAGCTTGCTGAACGCCGCGCTGCGATCTCTCAAAACGCGACGCTCGCCCCACCCGCGAACTCGAGACCTTCTCCTTCTCGGCGCTTGGCTCCTGCGGCTTCGGCGACGCGAGACGATTTCCGACACGACGCTCAAGTCTCACGAAGTGAGACGCAAGATGATAGCCCAGTGCTTCAGCGCTGGGTAAGCGTATTTTTTAAACCAGAGCCCCTTCAGGGGCGGCAGGCCTGAGGCGTCACGAAGCAACAGCAGGTCCTTCGATTACGCTCGGCTGCGCCTCGCTCCACTCAGGATGACACCATGAGGGACGTCGCAACGCCCGCTCACCTTCTTACGAATCCACGCCGGGCGGATTTGCCGGGACCCGGTTTCCCATCGCCTCAACCGACGCTCTGT